>CAWDEH010000010.1:0-15808 GCA_963801295.1 uncultured Chitinophagaceae bacterium | reverse complement strand
TCTACGGATAATATCAGCCCCATGACACGCCCCATCACTTTCACACCGAATAATTCGGCCGCCATTAAAGGGATGATCATGTAATCGCCCCCGAGACCGACGCCAAATATAAAAGCAAAAAGATAAATAACCCCCGGAGTAGAAGCAAAGTAAAGCAGCAAAATGGATCCTGATATGAGAATATAAATCAGGATCATGATGTTTTTTTTGGGATACCGGTCGGCCAGCCAGCCCATCATTAAACGCCCGATAATGCTGGCCCCAAGCACCAGGGATATAATATTTGCCGCCTCTCCCCTGCGAATATTTCAAATCAATACTGAAAAACAGTTTCAGGTTCTGACTTAAACCCGACACGGCGCCAATAGAACACATGCTTCCGATGGCTAAATAATAAAATGATCTTCTTTTCAAAATACTCTTTAAAAGAAATTTTGGGCTCATCCTTTTTGGCCGGTTTCAAACCGTTTCCCGGATCTTCTTTTACAAACCAGGCCATGGGGAATGAAACCGCAATCATGATAAGACCCAGGATCATCAGGGAAGACCGCCAGTTCATGTGCATATTCAGTCTTTTGGCGATCTGCGGCACCAGCATCCCGCCAATCCCAATGCCGAGGTAAGCAATGCCCATGGCTTTACCCCTTGACTTACTAAACCACCTTGAAGTCAATACCTGATTGGGCAATGGCCCACCGCATAAATATCCCAAAGCCATCAATAAATAAAATGAATAAAATTGCCAGAGCGAGGTCATGACGCCCAGGCCGATAACCGCGAGGCCACTCATCATGATTCCCGAAAGCATTAGTCTTCGTGGGCCAAAGCGATCAACAATCCAACCCGCAGCAAATCCGAATAATGGCCCGATAATAACTTTCCCAAATATATTACCCGAAGTAACGGTGGCATGGGACCAGTGGAAATCCTTAACCCAGAAATCGAAAAAGAAAGGAATACCGTAAAACATAATCCCAACCACAGAAAACAGGCTGAGAAAACCCGTGGCAGCGACTTTAAATTGTCCGGAACTTAATTTTTCTGCTTGCATCTTCAGGTGAATATTATTTTCCCGTTAGCCCGGGTGGCGGATGGCTCTGATTATTCTCCCAACCTCAGCCGGTAAAATTAAAACCGGGGAATGGTAAGTCCCCCGTCCACCATAAATACCTGTCCCGTAGAATATCTAAAATCGCCTTTTGCAAGCGATGCCACCACCTTCCCCACGTCTTCCGGCTCACCCCATCTTTTCTGAACGCATAATCCTTCTTCAATCAGCTTGTCATATTTTTCCTTCACGCCAGCCGTCATATCGGTACGGATCACTCCCGGCCTGATCTCATAGACCGGAATATCAAATTCCCCCAGCCTCACGGCAAACAATTGTGTAGCCATGCTCAGTCCGGCTTTTGAAATACAATACTCGCCCCGGTTTACGGATGCCACCGTCGCCGAAATGGAAGTAATATTGATGATGCATCCTTTAAATCCATCATCCTGTTTTTTTTGTTCAATCATCCAGTTTGCTCCTTTTTGCATGAGAAAATAAGCGCCTTTCAAATTCGTGGAAAGAACTTCGTCAAAACTTTCTTCTGTTGCTTCAAGAATATCTTTGCGTTCCCTCGGCGCTATGCCTGCATTGTTAACCAGCACATGAAGCCAGCCGTAATGCTCCTTTACCTGATGAAGAATTGATTCCTCCCCTCCGCCAGCGAAATATCTCCCTGGCAGTATATGACATCATTACCGAAATCCTTTAGCTTTTTAATGGCATCCCGGCTTCAGCTGCGGAACGTGTACCATTGATGGCAAGATCAAAGCCCTGCTGAGCAAGTTGTTCGCGCAATCCCAAAACCAATACCGCGACTTCCTCCGGTTATTAATGCTACTCTTTTCATCAGCAACGATTATTTAATTTCAGGAATATCAATCCAGCATCTTTTACTCCAGCTTTCCATTCCTTTTTCTGCAAGCTGAACGCCTTTAACGCCTTCCAGGAGATCCCAGGGAAAAGGATCGTCCTTCACTACATGTTTTAAAAACAATTCCCACTGCACTTTAAATGCATTGTCATAATGCTCCTGCGCAGGCAGTTTAGACCAGCCTTCAAAGAAATCGATGGGTTGTGCAATATCGGGATTCCACACCGGCTTGGGCGTATTTCCATAATGCTGGATATAACATTCCCGCAATCCGGCTACCGCGGATCCCTTCGTACCATCCACCTGCAGGGTGAGCAGGTCATCTCGCCTGACCCTTACCGTCCAGGACGAATTAAAATGCGCGATGATTCCATTCTCAAGTTCGAAAGTTGCATACGCGGCATCGTCTGCCGTACACGTGTAAGGTTTGCCCTGCTCATCAATCCGTTCAGGAATATGGGTGGCGCCAAGGCAGGAAACTGCTTTCACTTTTCCAAATACATTATCCAGCACATAACGCCAATGGCAAAGCATATCCATAATGATACCGCCATCATCCTCCTTCCGATAATTCCATGATGGCCTTTGCGCCGGAATGGAATCCCCCTCAAATACCCAATAACCAAATTCTCCCCGCACAGAAAGTATTTTGCCGAAAAAATCCTGCTGAATAAGACGTTTTAATTTTATGATGCCCGGAAGCCAGAGCTTATCCTGCACCACCCCGTGTTTCACTCCGCCTTTTTTACACAGCTCATATAATTCCAAAGCCTGTTTTGTATCTACGGCAATGGGTTTTTCGCAATAGATATGCTTGCCCGCTTTTACCGCTTTCCGGACTGCATCAGCCCGCCTGCCGGTCGTTTGAGCATCGAAGTAAATGATGTTATACGGATCAGCCAAAGCCTGATCAAGATCGGTACTCATCTTTTTTATTCCGGTCATTGAGCATAAGGCCTTTAATTTATGCTCATCACGGCCAACCAGGACCGGGTCGGGCATGATCGTTTCACCCGGATTTATTTTCACCCCGCCCTGCTTTATTATTTCAGCAATTGACCTTAGTAAGTGCTGGTTGGTGCCCATGCGCCCGGTAACACCGTTCATGATAATACCAATTTTATGTTCCTTCATTTTCCGTTATTATTGCTTTAGTTTTTTTAGGAATGCTCCTGATAGGCTTTGATTATATTTTTCAGAAAATCAGACTGGTCTTCCTTCCAATGGGCATTCGAAAAAATCTCCACCTCGTTAAATCCATTGAATCCTGCAGCTTCCACCCAACCCCTGATCTGCCTTACCGGAATACAACCTTCTCCCATCAGCCCGCGATCGAGCAGCAAATCCGTTGTAGGAACTTTCCAGTCGCAAATATGAAATGCCATCAGGTTTCCGTTTTCCCCGCATCGTTTGATTTCCCGTTCCAGAAAGGGATCCCACCAGAGATGATATACATCAACCGCAACGCCCACAAACGGCGAATTCAATGCTTCAGCCATATCATTGGCCTGTGCCAGCGTATTAATGGCAGAACGGGAATCGGCATACATCGGATGTAAAGGTTCTATCGTCAGCTTCACACCCGCCGCCGATGCGTCCGGAATGACTGCTGCAATTCCATCCTGGATCTGTTTTCTGGATTCTTCAAGGGATTGAGACGGATCGGCGCCACAAACCAGCACCAGCATGGAAGTTCCGAGTTCAGCAGCTTCTTCAATGGCTTTCCGGTTATCATCAATCGCTGATTTCCGCTTAGCGATATGCTTATTCGGAAAGAATCCTCCCCTGCAAAGGGAAACAACGGACAAGTCATGCTCCCGCAACATTTTTCCCGTTTGCCTGATATTTCTTCCTTCCAGCGCATCGCGCCAAACGGTGATACCTTTAATACCAGCATCGGAAAATTTTTTCGCAGCCTCCTCAATTCCCCATGGCTTGGTGGTAATGCTGTGAATACACAGGCGGGAAAGATCTGTATGTTCTTTTGAATTCATTGAATATTGAAAAAAGTATAATACGGTTCTTTATTAATCACCCGCTGAAGATACAACGCCGCTTCGCGGATATGATAATCGCCCCACATGCTGGATTCTCCGTATGGGATTTTGCCGCCATCCGGTATATGATCCCATCCATTGGGCCGGTGATAAATGGAATGCAGCAATAATCCCTGGTGTTCCGGGCCCATGCTTAAATAAGGCTCATCTAAAATGGTGTTTAAAACCGTTAGCCCCGCCTGCCAGTAACGATCTCCGGCTTCGGTTTCTTTATGCTGATGAAGATATCTCCCAAGTCTTAGAAGACCCTGTGCGGCAATAGCCGCCGCCGAACTGTCAACAGGTTCGAAATCGTTAAACGGATCAGCAGGCTTATTCAGATAATCGCCCAGCTTATAAAGATCCGGAGCGCCGGTATCCCAGTAGGGTACCCCGTCAGCAGGAGAACTGGCAATATAAAAATCACAGGTGGCTTTTGCTGCTTTGAGCAAAAATGACAGAATACCCGTCTTGTCCGGAAATGCTTCAAGCCCCGTTTCATTAACGGTATCAAACCATTCAAGCTGCTCAGCAAAACCACAGATTGCCCATGCCAGACCTCTTGTCCAGGTACTAAAACCTGAATAGCCCTGCTGTGTACTGGGACAACGAAAATTTCCGTCTTTTATATTAAAGATGCTTTCGTGCGCCGTACGGCCCCAAATATCATAAATATCCCGGCCCTCTCCATAAAAAACAGAATAGTCGGCCGTGGCTTTCAAATGTTGAATGGCCCGTTCCAATAAACTGATCCGTCGATCTCCTTCGGCCTGGAGAACATGACCCAGGGAATGACTTAGTATCAGCGAGCGGACAGACCGGATGGTATCAACAAAAAGTGAATGCGGTCCATTGAACGAATGAATAAATCCTCCGTCTTTAATTGCTGTCCAGCGACTGGCCTGAACGGCGCCGGAAATTTTCAATGCCAAAACATAAAAATCCTTCTCCCTTTCATTGAATTCAATCTTCCCCTCATGCATCAAACGAAGCAGATTGCCAAACGTGCTTACATTATTAAATCCATGATCATGCACTCCGGTATGGCTGACATGGGGAGCCATCAGATCAATTGTTTTCCTGCGTCCCGATTCCAGGAATGATTGATCTCCCGTGGCATCATATTGTAAAATGGCGGAGCCGTATTGAAAACCCTGCGTCCATTCCGTCCACCCTTTAGAGGTATAAACGCCCTTCACTGTAAAAACGGGGGCGCCTTCAGATACATCATAATTCTTTTTAATCAGCCTGATCTTTTCTGCGGAAAGTTCCCAGAACCTTTGGAGTTTGATATTGAGGTCAGCGGGTTTTAGATCCGGATTTAGCTTAATCATTGACTTACAAATTTTACTGTCTTCCTGCCGCCCCTTTCCGATATACCATTTCCATCTGCATTTAAAAGTAATCCAATACCCGTAAATTATTAACTAATAAAATAATGATATGGAAATTCAGGATGATTTTCCGGAAATCACAGATTCCCTTTCTTTAATTCCCTCAGGGCAAAATCGCAACCTCTGGCTGTTAACGCCATATAGGTGAGTGATGGCTCCAGGCAGGAAGACGAAGCCATACAGGAGCCATCAGTGATAAAAACATTCTTCACGTCGTGCATCTGATTATGTTCATTCAGCACGGAGGTTTTCGGATCCCGGCCCATTCTGGCCGTCCCCATATCATGCACGCTAAAGATCCTTTGCCCCGCATGTTCAGTGCTATCCCAGGTAGAGATATTTTTCGCGCCGACCTTATCCAGCATTTCGGCTGCCGTATTCCGCATATCCAACCTCATTTTCTTTTCATTATCCTTCAGTTCACAATCAATAGCCAGTAGGGGCAGTCCCCATTTATCTTTTTTATCCGGATCCAATGTCACTTTGTTTTCAAAGTAAGGAAGCGTTTCTCCCATAGCGGATAAATCGAAGGACCAGGAACCCGGTTCCGACAACGCCTCTTTCAGGCCGGCGCCAATAGGTAAGCCATCTATATGGCGGTGCGGACCGCTGCGGCCCGCACCGCCGCCATAAGAATAGCCGCGAATAAAATCCGGATGCGTGGTTTTTTCATTAATATTTCTGAACTGCGGGATATAGGCAACCGTGGGCCTCCGGCCGTAATAATAGCCGTCTTCATAACCCTCCACATCACCCCTCGCTCCCACGCCCAGATGATGATCCATCAAATGATGCCCCAGCTGGCCGCTGCTATTGCCAAAACCCTCGGGGAAAACATCAGAAACAGAATTCAGCAAAATAAAGGCCGTGTTGATGGTGGAGGCATTCACAAAAATGACCCTGGCAAAATACTCCTCTGTTTTCATGGTTTCCGAATCGAGTATCCGGACACCCTTTGCCCTTTTTCTATCCTTATCATACAGTATCTCCGTCACGATAGAGAAAGGACGGATGGTCAGGTTACCTGTTTTCATTGCTGCAGGCAAAGTGGCGGAATTGCTGCTGAAGTACCCCGAAAAAACGCAACCCTGTTCACACCTGTTCCTGAACTGGCAGGGCCCTCTCCCGTCCACTTCCCTTGTGTGGTTGGCTGTTCTGCCAACGATCAGCCTTCTCTCATCTTTATAGATGGCTTTTATTCTTTTGGCAATTTCTTTTTCCATGCAATTCAGTTCCATGGCCGGCAGGAATTGGCTATCCGGAAGCTGCGGAAGATTTTCTGCAGAACCACTGATGCCCACAAAGGGTTCCACGTATTCATACCAGGGCTGGATATCTTTATAACGGATGGGCCAGTCAATACCAATGCCCTCTTTCTGGTTGGCTTCAAAAATCAGATCGCTCCAGCGGTAACACTGCCTTCCCCAGATCAATGATCTTCCGCCAACCTGGTAACCGCGCATCCACAACCAGGGCTTTACCGGGATATAGGGATGCTCCAGGTCATTGACGAAAAAATGTTTGGACACTTCATTAAAAGCATAAATCTTCGACTGAACCGGATAGTTCTTCCGGTCTTCCACGGTAATGGATCCGCGATGTTTCAGTTCCCATGGATCCTTTGTGGAATCCGTATAATCTTTGATATGCTCAACATTCCGCCCCCGCTCAAGCACCAGTGTTCTAAGCCCTTTTTCGCAAAACTCCTTTGCCGCCCACCCGCCGCTGATCCCGGAACCAACAACAATTACATCGTAGCTGTTTTTTTCCGCCGCCTTATTATTAATATGTAAGGTATCGCCAGGCATATCGTGATCAATTTTACGTTTAAAATCTTAAAACTGCTTGGTGCTTCCACGGATCAGCATCCCCATGCTTATTAGTAACCAGGATTCTGGGCAAGGTTCTTATTTACATCACGTTCATTTTGGGGAATGGGAAACAACTTGTGATTGTCGTCCAGGTTAAATCCCTGGGCAGCTTTGATCTGCTGGAATTTCTTTAACCGGATCAGATCCCAGCGCCTGTGTCCTTCCAGACACAATTCCCAAAGTCTTTCATTAACCAATGCATCTACGAAATCGGCAGCCGTTGGGGTATTGGAGAAATCAAGCAGCTTGGTTCCGAGTCCGGCCCTCGTCCTGACAGCATTAATTCCGCCGAATTTATTGATATCCGCAGGATTAATATTATTCATGGCCTCTGATTGCATCAGTAAAATATCCGCATAGCGAATGACAATAAAGTTGGTCCGGCCGAATCCACCGGGGGCTACACCGGGATCATGGTACTTGGAAATATAGGTGATTCCATCAACCACCGTACCCGCGTCCACCGCTTTTCGCTTGTCCAAAGCATCAAATGAGTTGTAAAAAGAAGCGAGCGGAAGAAAGGATGCATAACCGCCATAGGCTTCGGGATCGAACATGAGGTTCGTGATATTATTATTATTGGGGGGATCTCCGAATTCGATGGAAAAAATACATTCCGGACCGTTTTTTTTCGAGACATCAAAAATATCCGCGTAGTTCGGAACTAAAGTCAATACGTCCGAGTGGCCTGCTGAGTACTGAATAATCTTATTACATTCATCCAGCGCCGATTGATTGTCCGTTGAAACGGCAAAGCCCGTGCTGGCCCTTTGCAGGTACACCCTGGCCAGCATCCCGGAAGCGGCTTCTGAAGAAACACGCCCGATCTCATTTCCGGGGATCTGATCAGCAGGAAAACAGTTGGCTTCGGCAAATTGCAGATCACTGATCACCTGGTTATAGACGGAATCGGATGAGGTACGGGAGGGAAAAAGATCCTGATCTCCGCTATTATTCAGGACCAACGGCACATCACCGTAGGATCTGACCAGATCAAAATAGGCCATCCCCCGGAGAAAATGCGCATTTCCCAGGATATTATTCTTTTTAGCGTCTTCCATATCAATAGCCGGGACATACGTGATTACGTCGTTGGCATTTTTGATCAGGGTATAAATGTTCGACCACCACGCATATAGCTGCCCGTTAGTGGCAGTGTAAGTGCCGGTATAAAGCTGCACACGGTCGGAAGACGCATTGTTCGGCTGAAAAATATCAGCCGAAAGATCTGCAATCAGATAAATCGTCCTTTGATAATAATTCTGGTACTGCAGCTGGGAAAAAACGCCGTTTAACGCGGCTTCCGCATCAGCTTCCGTTTTATAGAAATTATCTGGAGATAAGCTGCTGTGCATTTTTTCCGTAAGCATCTTTTTACAGGAAGTAAAAGAGGCCAGAGAAAGAATGACCGTGAGTATAATAATATATCTTTTCATCTTATTAAAATTTATGCAGGATATTTTAATTTGTTAAAAGCCAAACTTCACGCCCAACAGAAAAGTTCTGTAATTCGGAAAGGCATTGTAATCCGTACCCAGGCTGAGCGCGTCCGTAGCATCCGTAAACGAGTTCACCTCAGGATCATAGCCGCTGTATTTCGTAAATGTGAGCAGGTTTTGGGCTGTTACGTAAACATTAGCCGACTTGAATACGCCGGTTAATTTTGGCAGCGGAAGATCATAAGACAAAGTAACGGTCTTCAGCCTGAGGAAACTCCCGCTTTCAAGCACATCGCTGGTAAAGCCGGTGGCATTCCGGAGAATACTGCTTACTCTTGGCAAAGTATTGCTCGTTCCCGGGCCATGCCAGCTCTCGGTGGCCACATAAGCGAGTTTATTAAAGTCGGGTGTGCCATTCTGGATTTCATATAGGTTCTCATTCAGGATTTTATTCCCATAAACGCCCTGGAAAAAAATATTTAAATTAAAGCGGCCTACGGTAATATTATTGATGATGCCGTAAATAAACTTAGGAAGCGCCTGACCCAGTATCATCCGGTCATCGCCACTCAATACGCTGTCACGATTCAGGTCTTTATAAATCGGATCACCTGGGTTAACCGCCTGTTTTGTACCGCTTTTAATAATCTGATCCTCGGATTGCCAGATGCCGTCAAACACATACCCGTAAAAGGATCCGATCGGTTTTCCGGGTACCAGAATCGCCGAAGAAGGGGCTCCGCCGTTAAATACGGATCCGCTCATCTGTCCGACATAAATCTGTTTATTGCTACCCAGATCCAATACTTTATTGGCATTCGTTGAAAAGTTAACCGTGGTCGTCCACTTTACTTTCTTTTGATCAATATTCAGTGAGGTGGCAGAAAATTCAAACCCTTTGTTCGATACCGCCCCGGCATTCTGGAGGATGCTGCTGTAACCGGACGTGATGGGAATATTCACCAGCAAAAGCAGATTGGACGTTTTCTTGTAATAGAAATCCGTTGTGATATACAACCGGTTATTCCACAATCCCAGGTCCAGTCCCAGATTGGACGAAGCCGTGGATTCCCATTTTAACGAAGGGTTGGCGATATTGGCGGAAGAAACACCAACTACCAGTGAAGGCGTAACGCCCAGGGAGTATTGATTGGAAACGTACTGACTCAGCGAATTGTAAGAGCCAATTTCCTGATTACCCGTTATGCCATAACTCATCCTTAATTTAAGGTCGCTGACAGCATTTATATTCTTAATAAAATCTTCCTGGGACAAATGCCAGGCAAATGCGCCGGAAGGAAAGTACCCCCACTTATCATTGACTCCAAAACGGGAGGAACCATCCGCACGCATGGTAAAAGTAAACAGGTATTTGTCCATCAACCGGTAATTGGCCCTGCCGAAATAAGAAACCAGTGCATTTTCCCCATAATAGGAAGAGGGGGTGGAGGGAATACCAATGCCGAAATTATAGGGCCCCAGGCTATTGGTGGACAGATTGGTGATACCGGCTAAAGACGTCTTTGTATACCAGTTTTGAAGCGTAAAGCCACCCGTCAGATTGACCGCATGGATCTTATTAAATACCTTATCATAGGTCAGCGTATTCTCATTAAGCCAGTTGTAATTTCTTCCGGAAGACTGGGAAGCCCGTCCAATACCCGATGATGCAAAAATATCGGTCGGCACAAACGCTTCTTCTCCGCTGCTTGCATAATTAGCGCCAAAGCTGGTTCTGAATTTTAATCCCTTCAGGATCTCAAATTCTCCGAACGCATTGACAAATACATTCAGATTATAAAATCCATCCTTTGCTTCATTTACATAAGCCAACGGATTGCCAATCGGCTGGCCAACGCCCGCAGGCCCGTTCACATAGGTATAAGCGCCCGTGCTGTCCTTTACGGGGAGCATGGGATTAAACCGGACTGCGTCCCACAAAACACTGGGTTGATCAGCTCCTCCCGATGTGTTGACCGTCGTCATATTCTGATAACTATACCCGATCTGGGAAGAGACGCCTATCTTCAATCTGGAACTGACATTCTGATCCAGGTTGAACCGGACGATTCCCCGCTTATAATCAGATCCCGTGATAATGCCCTTCTGATCAAAAAAATTAAAACTCAGATAATGTTTCGAATCCGCATTACCGCCGTTAAAAGCAACGGAGTAATTCGATATGCTGGCTTTCCTGAAGATGGCATCCTGCCAGTCAGTACCCTTTCCCAGCGAATTGATCTGGGCTTGCGTAAAGGGAAGGGGATTGGTGGTATTATTTATACTATTGTTTTCCTCCTGCACCGTATTTGAAAAGCTGGCATATTGTTTCGCATCCATCATCTTGTATTCCTTTCCAATTTGCTGCAGCCCCATATACCCGTCAATGGTCACTTTCGGCGCATTGAGCCGTCCTCTTTTTGTTGTAATGATGATCACGCCGTTTGCCCCGCGGCTCCCGTAAATGGCCGTTGCAGAAGCATCTTTCAATACATCTATGGATAAAATATCGCTGGGATTAAGATCTCCCCCGTTGCCACCGGCATAGCCATCTACGACAAATAGCGGGCTGCTGCTCGAACTGATGGAATTGGTGCCCCGGATCCTCACCGAAAAGACGGCGCCGGGCTGGGATTGATTTTGCGTAATCTGTACGCCGCTCACCCTTCCTTCCAACAGCTGCTCGGTTCCAATAACAGGCGTTTTTTCCTGTTCGTTCATAGCGACAGACGCAACAGAACCTGTGATATCCTTTTTTCTCGAAGTACCATATCCGACAACGACAAAATCAGACAAAGCAGCATTTGCAGGACTTAACCTGATCAGCAACTCACTCCCCTCACGGGCAGTCAGTTCCCGGGTTTCCATTCCAACATAGGAAGATATCAGGATCGCCTTCTTCCCTGAAGGAACGTCTATGGAAAAATATCCATCCGCATCCGTCACCGCGAATTTTTTGGATCCTTTTATCTGTATTGTGGCCCCGGCCAGCGGCTCTCCATTTTCATTAACCACCCTTCCCTTAATATCAACAGGTGGTAAGGGGCTTTCTGCGGGCCGAAGCGTTTCTGCAACAGTAAGCTTCTTCTTTATAACAATCGTCTTCCCGTCCATGCTGTAATAAAAAGGCTGATTTCGCAGGCATTTATCCAGCACTTCTGCAATCGTAGCGTTCTTTACGGCAATCGTAACGCGGTCGAAGTTCTTAAACAGCGCTTCGCTGTATACAATGGAAATGCCCGCTTGGCGGGATGCCTCCTTGAATACCTTTTGTACCGGAACATTCTTTAATGAAAAGCTGATGGTTTGCGCATCCGAGCGGGCGGCAACCTGAAGGCAGGTACTGATTAAGATGATAGCGGTTATCTTCATGATCCGCAGGGTTTTGGTAAATCCCGCATAATGCGGGATGCAAAGAACTCCGGAAGTAAAACCGGGGCCACGCAATCTAAAATACATAACTTTGTAATGTTTGGGTTAATGAATAAACAGTCCGAACGATTGTATTAAAAAGTTAGCTCAACGCTTTGCCGGAGGTGGTCTCAACACTTCCGGTTTTTCGTTTAAGTTAACCAGGATCCGAATCCGGGAATCCTTCATGATCCAACTAAGGATCCACATGCAGCTCATCGCCTTCCATGCGGAAGGCAACGCCGTTTTCCTCGAACATCTTCAGCACACCCGATAAGGGTAAGTTTTTGCTAATGCGTCCACCAAAAGTGAACGGAGAAGGTTCGCTGTCAAAAACAACATCCACATCATACCAGCGGCTGATCTGGCGCATGATGGAAGCAAGATCCAGATTATCAAAATCAAAAAATCCTGTCTTCCATGCCATTACCTTTTCAAGATCCGGTTTTGAAAAAGAATAGCCTTCGGTGGTAAGAACAGCCTGCTGGCCCGGGGCGACCAATACCGATCTGCCTTGCTTAGTTAGCTTCACCGAGCCTTCCAACAACGTTGTTTTAACAGGACCTTCTTCCCGATAAGCATTCACATTAAAATGTGTACCGAGTACTTCTATTTCTTCTCCATCATCCATCGAAACCTTAAAAGGTATTCTTTCTCCGGTGCTGGCTGAAAGGGAAGGAGCTACTTCAAAATAAACTTCCCCGCTGATCTCCACTTTTCTTTGACTTCCACCGAAAGCCGTGGGATACCGGATCTCGGAGGCTGAATTCAACCACACCTTCGTGCCGTCCGGTAAAGTCAGTTCATACTGGCCACCCCTCGGCGTACTCATCGTATTATATAATCCTTCATGACCATATCCGCTCATGCCGTTGTACGCCAATCGGCCATCTGCCAGTTTCACCACCTTAACATTACCCTGTATGGCCAGCTCACCATTTGCAGCGCTGTCCAGCAAAATTTTTGTGCCATTCGCAAGGGTAAGTACAGCCTTATTACGACCAGGTTCCGGATCAATCTCATGCTGTCCCGGCTGCCTGCTGATATAGGTCATTTCTTCCCGCTGCCCTCTGGAAAAAAAGAGATAAGCGCCGCCGGCCAGACAGATGCCGATCAGGATCGCCGCTACCCGGATCAGCCGGTAAAACGAGCCCATTTTGCGCAGAGGCACGGCTTCCTTTAACCTGTTTCGACGAAATTCCAGGAACATTTCCTCATCCGTTGCGCTGAAGCGGCGACGTTCTGCA
This sequence comes from uncultured Chitinophagaceae bacterium, assembly GCA_963801295.1. GTDB lineage: Bacteria > Bacteroidota > Bacteroidia > Chitinophagales > Chitinophagaceae > Puia. The sequence continues at coordinate 2,488 of CAWDEH010000010.1, read as the reverse complement.
AAATCGGTTGCGCCCCTATCCAGTGTCTCATACCATTGCTCCAGTTCCACGCGTTCCGCGTCGGTTAAACAATTGCTTTCATGTTGATTCAGTAAATAAAGCAGCCGCTGTTTCTCCATAGAATAAATATGATCCGGAGTTTATTGTGCCACTGTGCACTCATCCATGATCGGTAAGTAACCTGAGGTCCCCTGTTCCGTTATACGCCTGCGCGTTTTTTTTTGCTTTTTTAGATCTCGGAGAAAGGAGACTAAACGAAACAGGTCATATGTTAATTTTCGGTAGATTTGTTTATTAACTCTTTTCCATTAAAAGTTTACATCACAATAGCGACCTTTCACTCATCATGCTGTGGCAACAGGGTGATGACATGGCATTCGAAATGCTATATAAAAGATACGTCATTGAACTGATGACCCTGATTGCAGGAAAGACGGGCTCTGAAGAAACGGCCAGGGAACTTACGCAGGATGTCTTCCTCGCCGTGTACCAGCAAAAGATGGATCTGCACGTGATCGGGCATTTTAACGCCTGGCTTTTTACCATCGCAAAAAATAAAATATTCAATTATTACCGGCATGAACTGGTGAAGCGGAAATACCATAACCAGCTATTGTTAAATGAAGGCGGTACAATGGCGGATGAAGGAAATCGTATACTGGAAAACAAAGAACAATTGCAAATCATCCAAAGGCAGATTGAGAAACTACCGCCAAAATGCCGGGAAATATTCAAACTCAGTCGCCAGGAAAACCTGACTTATAAAAGCATTGCACAACGCCTTAATATTTCTGAGCACACCGTTGATCAGCACATCCGTAAAGCGCTCGGAATCCTTCGTTCTACCCTGGAAAGGCAGCACCGATATCTCAATAATGAATTGATTGCGCTTCCCCGGGAAGAGGTCGCAGACCATTGAAAAACTTCAGCAAAGCCGGCAAAAAGCAGGCTGACCCGCTATTGTAACGATCACCTCTCCCAGTTTATATCATCCGACTCCTTTTCCCTTTCTTTTTTGATGGCGAGGTCAATAGGTTTATGGTGAAATCGCAGTTGTCCCTCAGGAGTAAGCAACAGATCGGATTCCTCCTCGTTTCAGATCCTCATCTATTAAGCGATACTGTTCGGCAATAATATCGCCGGGAGCCAGGTCCGGTTATCAGAACGGATATTCTGATCGAATTCTCCGTTTTTATTTTTAGCCTTCAGTTTAGCCAAAAGTTTAAAATGATGATAGGCCGGCGCAACACCGTGATTTTCCCAGGTGACCGTATATAATTACTTCCTGCTGCCTGCGCAGCGTATCGGGCAACATGGCAAATTTTGGGAAATTCCAATACCGCTCAGATTGCAAGCCGGACGGCCAGGCTGTAATTATCCTTCAGCCACTCCCGGGGATAATAATGAAAGCCAATGATACTGGCATGCGTTTCATGAATGGCTTTTTCAAAACCGGAGCCATCTCCCCACATACCATTGGAAAGGGCATCCCCGTAGTGATCCGATTCAAGTACTACAGGTATTTTCCTGTTCGCAATATAGAGTTCCGGTGTGCTTATGCAGGATGGGCCAAAGCCGAGTTTCTTATACCATTCAACATTTCCGCTGTCGTCCCGGAAACCGATGCCCCTGGCTAGGCAGTACTGAATATTTCATAATCCGCTCCATCATCTGTGTTCCGCTGACCAATGGTATCATCGCTGAGAATCAGCACGGATTTTTTATAAGACTTTTTATAGAGATCAATATGCTTTTTTACAGTGCTGGCGGGTAATCTTCCCATCCTGAATAGGCCGTACGACCTTCACCCCAGTCGCCCATACTTCCTATATCAATATATTCCACCCATGGTTTTCCATCGTAGCGGGCTGCAAAGGCTTTGTGAAAATTTCCGAGTTTTTGTAAAAAAACAGGATCGCCATAATCCGGCGCCCATGCCTGAATGTTCAGATCGGGATGTTGAATGAACTTTCCTTTTGCCCCGGCCTTTCTAACCCATTCAGGCGTGGCATAAACAATTTCGGTTTCTTTACACGTTATGCGGAAAGAAATGGTATGGCCCCATTTTACCCACCGGTTAATAATAGAATCATCAGCAGCCAGTTGTATTTCCCTTCTTCCGGCTCGAGATAACTCCAGGCCAACCGTAGATAAATATCATTAAGCCCGGGAAAATCGGGAAGGGAATCATGTGGTCCATCCGGTTTCCATAATTCGTGATTCCATTATCGTAGTAATGGATGTACCATCCTTTATGCGGATTGTTACATACCCTTGCATAGTCCCAATACCGTTCAAGATTAAAAATATCCGGTTCTTATAAGTTCCTCTTCCCGCTTCCGGGTCTGTGCGCGGGGCCTGGGAAAAAGTCGACCTGCTTATCAAGCACAGGTCCAGGATAAACAGACTTTCAAATGTCTTCATGGATTGAATGCAATTAGCCCAATGACAGATGCCAATAAAAATAAGCTTTATGGCCTGGATGAAG
>CAWDEH010000009.1:0-627589 GCA_963801295.1 uncultured Chitinophagaceae bacterium | reverse complement strand
CTTCCAGGGCTGGTAAGGTGAACCTATCGTTGCGATTCCTTATTTGCAGTGTCATTCAAAACAGCCATGCTTTTGTTCTGATCATTGTCAGCCAATCCATCCATTTGGTTTGTGAGATAATGGTTCGATTGATTTTATCCGCCTTTTAATCCCTCTATTTTAATTACTTCACCGGTGTAGGGATACTTTGAGTGTATATTTTCGGGCGAAGCCAAATTGGCGCTTGTTACATACAAAATATTTTCATCTGTATCGGAAAATGCGGCTTTTGTGATATTCCATGCGGGTAGGGGTATTGCCTGCTTCAATTTGCCGGATGGGGAATAACACCGTAAGGTATTGCCACCAAATTCACCAATCCATAAGTCTCCTTCGCTGTCTGTGATCAATCCGTCCGGAAAAGTATTGGGATCAGGCCATTCCACCAGTATACTTTTTTTCAGCATTTGTTTATCCGCATTCAGCGATAGCTTATATATTCCCTTTTTTTGCGCACCATTGCCGACCGTTTCAACAGTATAAAGCGATTTTTTGTCGTTGCTTATCGCAGGACCATTTGCTACGATATATCCTTCATCAATTATTGAGCGATTGAAGTTCCTGTCATAAAAGAAATATTTCCCCAGTCGGTTTTCATTTTTCATATCCATGGTACAGGCCCATATATTTCCTTCTTTATCCTGCATGCCGTCATTAAACCGGATTTGAGACTGCCCGTCAGTAATATCATCGATCCGGTCAACGGAAACGGTTCCATCGTCGAGAAGATCAATATGATGCAGGCCGGATTGAAGACCACCGATAACCGTTCCGTTCTCCCGGATAATCACAAACCCGATATGTTCCGGTGTTGACCAGGATGAAATGTTTTGGGTGCCCGGAACATATCGAAATATCCGATTGCCCAGGATGTCCACCCAAAATAATTGCTTCCTTTTGTCATCCCAGGTGGGACCTTCTCCCAATATGCACTGAACATGGGTTAGACAACTTATTACCAGCTTATTCATTATCTGCTCGTTTAACGGGGTTCTATTGGTGAATTGTTCCATTTGCCGTCAACCAAACGCATGATGTGCAACGGGTTTTTATTTTGTAATGCCTCCGGCAGCAAGTGATCCGGGAATTCCTGGAAGGTCACCGGTCTTACAAAACGATAAATGGCCGCTGTGCCCACTGAAGTGGATCTGGGATCCGTTGTAGAGGGGAATGGACCGCCATGCTGCATCGAATGAGAAACTTCCACACCTGTCGGATAGCCACCATAAATGATTCGCCCGGCTTTTTGTGTAATAATGTCAACGACAGCTTTCATTCTCCCCTCATCTGCATCGGTCGCGTGCACCGTGACGGTGAGCTGCCCTTCCAATGAATGCAGAACCTCTGTCAATTGCTCGGAATCCTTATTCAGAATAATTAAAGTAGATGGACCAAAAACCTCTTCGCCCAGCTGTTTATCAGCCATATAATCTCCTGCCCCGACCACGAATGCCGATGGTTGCGCCTCATATCTTTCCGGCGAAGCTTCCTGCGGAAAATTTGTGATGGTCGCAATCTCTTTATTGTCTTTTAACTTGTCCGTACGCTGAATATAGGCATCGTAAATATTTTTGTTCAGCATGGTCGCCGGTTTCAGCTTGCTTAGTTCGGCAGAGAAAGATCGTAAAAATGACTGACCGTCCTCGTTGTCCAGGGTCAGCACCAAACCGGGGTTCGTGCAAAATTGTCCTGCTCCCAGCGCCAGCGAATTGGCCAGATCCCTGGCGATAGCGTCTCTGTTCGTTTTTAAAGCGCCTTCTAATAAGATCACCGGGTTAACGGAACTCATTTCTGCATAGACCGGAATGGGTTCGGGGCGTTTTGCCGCTGCATGGTATAAGATCATGCCGGCATTTCTTGACCCGGTAAACCCGACTGCTTTTATGGATGGATGGGCCACGAGTTTCAGCGCATCTTCATTGGAAAGTTGCAGGGATGAAAATACGCCTTCGGGCATTTCGCTTTTTTGAGCGGCTTTTATGATTGCCGAGGCGACCATTTCGTTTGTGCCCGGATGAGAGGGGTGCGCCTTAACAATAACCGGGCAGCCGGCGGCCAGGGCAGAAGCAGTGTCTCCGCCTGCTGTGGAAAATGCCAGTGGAAAATTACTGGCGCCGAAAACGGCGACAGGGCCAATGGGTATTAGCATCCTGCGGATGTCGGGCCTTGCCGGAGATCTGTTTGAAATGGCCGTATCAATCCGGGCGTCTACCCACCATCCATCCCTTAATAATTGGGCAAACAGTTTTAATTGCCCGCAAGTGCGTTGTCTTTCACCCGTTAATCTGGCTATGGTCAGGCCGGTCTCCGATGCACATCGTTCGATCAGTGAATCTCCCAAAGCCAGTATTTCAGTTGCTATGGCATCTAAAAAGTCGGCTTTAGCGGATGAACTGGTATCGCGGTAGATTTTAAAAGCGTTTTCTGCCAATGAAATGGCTTTTAATAGTTCCAGGTCAGTCGCTAGGCTGAATTTTTCCGGCAAATCCATATTTGAAGCCGGATTGAATGCCTGGAAGGTATTGGCTGTTTTTTCGCTTAAAGAAAAGCCGATATAATTTAATCCTGTTAATAACATTGATTTTGAATTTGCTTGTTGTTATCCCGATTATCCGGAGACAGTAAAACGCTTACTGTATTTTTAACCTGTTGGTTAGCGGCTTTTCAAAGGCATCGGCTTCGATACTGAAAATGTCGCCGTCCTTTGTCTCGATATTGTCTGTGAAGCTTAATAAAGAAGTGCCAAGAAAATGAACGTGAACATCTCCCGGTTGCCGGAAGAGATCATACTTAAAATGATGGTATTCCAGATTGGAAATATTGTGGCTCATATTCTCCTCGCCGGTTAAGAACTCCTTTTCCCAAATGACCTCTTTATTCCTTCGTATGCTGCTTCTTCCTTTTATGTCAGCGGGGAGCTTGCCAATCAATAGCTCGGGGCCGAAGGAGCAGGGTCTGAGCTTGGAATGGGCCAGCTGCAAATAATTTACCTTCTCCATTTTATGGTCGGAGAATTCGTTAGATAGCGCAAAGCCCAGTCGTTTGGGAACTCCGTCCTTGTTGATGATATACAGGCCCGCAATCTCGGGTTCTTCACCACCGTCCATAGCAAAAGAAGGCGAGGGGATGGAATCGCCCGGATTTACGACGGTCAACCCGTTCCCCTTATAAAACCACTCCGGTTGAGATGCCGGATGGTTATTAATCATCTTGCCGTTCTCCACGCCCATCTTAAACATCTTCATTGAATCAGATAATTCGCTTTCCTGCCCGCCGCTTATTTTTAAATGCATGGCATCCCGGGAAGCCGCACTTCCCAGGTGCGTTAAACCGGTTCCGGTAATCCACATGCGGTATGGATCCGGATGATTCAACGGAATTAAGATCCTTTTTTCATTAACGAGGCTTTGGTAATCTTCGGTGGATGCCGTTAAAAGATCAGCGATCACTTCTTCCATCTGTTTGCCGGTGCTTTCTGCAAAATGAAATAACTCGTAAGTGGAATTAAAATGTTTTAGGGTTGTTACCGTATTCCCTTTTACCACGCCGCATTGCTTTTCGGCTTTTTTATTAAGAAACTGAATCAGATACATATACTTCTTTTATAAGGTTAGTCCATCATCTTAGCTGACCGGCCGCCATCGATTAAATAGGTTTGCCCCCCGGCAAAAGCAGCGTATGCGCTGGACAGAAAAACAAACCAGGCTCCTATTTCATCGGGAGTTCCCAGCCTTTTTAAGGGAAACTGGGCAATGGTTTTTTCCCGTTCTGCTGAGGGATCGGGAAAGCTGTTGAAGTAAGCTTCTGTTATACGGGTATCCATAAATCCTGGCGCGACGCCTACTGTCCTGATCGCCGGACTCCATTCAACGGTCAGGCTTTGTACCAGCGCTCTTAAACCTGTTTTTGCAATATTGTATGGGAAGCAACCTGGCATGGCGTTGAAAGCATGACAAGAGCTGTTCATCACAATGACTCCGCTTCCATCCCTCTCCAGATAGGGCTTGCATAAACGGGCGATGTTCCAGTGGGATTCCAGGTTTAGATTCAGGTTGTGCAGCCAGTCCTCCCGGCTGCTGTGCTCCGCTCCCTTGAATACGTTGGCGCCGGCATTAGACGCGAGGATATTAATCGTTCCAAAATGTTTAATGGTCCGGGTAACAAAATTTTCCAGCTGAACAAGATGGGTTACGTCTGCCTGAACGTATAAAGGCGTTTTGCCAGATTCATTTTGTACAGATTGAATAAATTGCTGCACTCCTTCGTGGTCTTCCGGTTCGATTGCACAACCGGCGATATCGGCATTTGCCCTGGCATACATTTTAGCGATACCGGCGCCGATCCCGGATGAAACACCCGTAATCATTGCTGTTTTACCGGATAAGTTGATTTCAAAAGCCATGCTGTTGAATGATGAATGTTAAAATTTAATGTGATTCTCTGGTAATCCTGCTTCCGGATTTCCCCTGGAGGAAATCCAGGTCTGCCCCAAGATGTGCCTGCTGAACATGGGTTTGATAAAGATACCAATATCCGCGTTCCATGTGAAGGGGCAGGGGCTTCCAATCTTTTTTTCTTCTTGCCAGCTCCTCGTTTGATACCAATAAATCAAGGGACCGTTTAGAAACGTCCAGCTCAATCCAGTCTCCGTTCTGTACGAGCGCCAGTGTTCCCCCTGCGGCTGCTTCGGGTGAAACGTGAAGGACCACGGTTCCGAATGCGGTACCGCTCATGCGTCCATCGGAAATGCGTACCATGTCTGTGACGCCTGATTTTAATATTTTTTCGGGTAAGCCCATATTGCCGACCTCCGGCATTCCCGGATATCCCATCGGGCCAACATTCTTCAGCACCAGTACACTGTCTTTTGTGACGGCCAGGCCGGGATCATTGATCCTCGCTTTGTAATCCTCAATATCCTCAAAAACAACGGCCTGTCCTTTATGCTTTAATAATGCGGGGGTAGCCGCTGAAGGTTTTATAACTGCTCCGTTTTCACATAAATTACCTTTTAGAATGGCAAGCCCCACTTCCTCTTTGAATGGGTTGCCTGCCGGGGAAATAACATCTTCATCGAAGCAGGGAGCTTCTTTGTAGTTTTCCTGCAGGGTTTTCCCGTTAACCATTTTGCTTTCTCCGTGTAAGACGGGCAGCAATTCCCTGATGACGGCAGGGAGACCACCCGCATAAAAGAAGTCTTCCATATAATACCTGCCCGATGGCTGAAGGTTGACAATAAGCGGAATCTCCGCAGCGAGGCGGTCAAAATCATCTATGCTCAGCTTAATACCTATACGGCCCGCGATGGCCAGTAAATGGATGACAAAATTGGTTGAACCGCCGATGGCAGTATTGATTTTAATGGCATTCTCGAAGGACTCACGGGTAAGGATATCCGAAAGCCTGAGATTTTCCTTCACCATATCTACAATTCGCATTCCGGATAAATGAGCGAGCACCTTCCTCCTGGAATCGGCGGCGGGGATTGCCGCGTTGCCAGGCAGACTTAAACCCAGGGATTCTGTCATGCAGGCCATTGTGCTTGCCGTGCCCATGACCGAACAATGCCCGATGCTTCTGCAGGTACAGGCTTCCGCCTCCTCCATTTCGTTCGTGCTGATTTCCCCGGTTCTTACCTTTTCATCCATCCGCCAGAGATCGCTAATACTTATTTTGCTGCCTCTGAATCTTCCGGTAAGCATGGGCCCTCCCGATACGACGAGCGTGGGTAAATCCACGCTGCAGGCGCCCATCACCGTGCTGGGGGTCGTCTTATCACATCCACAAAGTAGAACAACGCCATCGAGGGGATTGGCCCTTATGGATTCTTCCGTATCCATGCTCGCCAGGTTCCGGTATAGCATGGCGGTGGGTTTCATCATGGATTCACCCAGCGACATCACGGGGAATTCCAGCGGGAATCCGCCTGCTTCCAATACGCCATCCCTCACCGACCGGGCCAACTCCCGGAAATGAGCATTGCAAGGCGTGAGCTCCGACCAGGTATTACAAATACCGATGACCGGCTTGTTTCTGAATTGATGCGCGGGAATCCCCTGATTCTTCATCCAGGCCCGGTGAATAAAACCGTCCTTGCCCTGCTTATCGAACCAACCCTGACTCCGAAGCTTTAATTCTTTTTGATGATCCATGTTCTTGCTGATTAAACGCTGATCTTTTTGTTTACGATTTCTTAAGCAGCGGCCATCAGGACCGACCCCGATACGCTGCCCCACTGAATGATCAGCGTAAAAAATATTTGCCGATTCATGATGAAAATACAAAAGTAGTATTAAATTTGTAAAATAGTAGGATTAATGATGAATGCCTGTTGATTTTAACCTATATTCATTTCGGCTAAACTTGAAAATAAATATGCGGGAATTTTCTTCCGGCTTGCAGGTTGCGGAACCGGACAAGCCGCATTTTTTCTACAATAAAGGATACGTGCTGGGCATCAGCCTGATTGCGGCCATGGGTGGACTGATGTTTGGGTTCGATCTGGGCGTCATTACCGGAGTAATTCCTTTTATTAAGCGACAATTCCATTTGGACGGATTCGCATTAGGCTGGGTGGTGGCTATTTTTGAACTGGGTTGCATGGGCGGAACGTTTATGACCGGGTGGCTTGCCGACAAATTAGGCAGGAAAAAATCGCTGATCCTGACCGCGATCTGTTTAATAGCCACTACGATTGGCGTTTCCCTCGCGTCTTCTTCGTTTACGCTGGCCCTGTGGCGTTTCCTGCAGGGAATTGGCGTTGGGGCTGCTTCGGTTTTATCACCCATGTATATTGCTGAAATAGCGCCCGCGGAAATAAGAGGTAAACTGGTTTCCGTAAATCAGCTGACCATCATTCTGGGTATTTTGCTGGCCACCTACTCCTGCTATTATTTTGGCGACCCTGAGATCCTGGATAGCTGGAGATGGATGTTTGGTTCGGCGCTGATCCCATCTTCTTTATTTCTGCTGGCCCTGTTTATTATTCCGGAGACTCCCCGCTGGCTCGTGAAAACAAAAGCCGATGATAAGGCAGAACAGGTATTGAATAAAATAGGAGATGTTCATTTTGCAGATAAAACATTGGCTGAAATCAAAAGATCATTACAGGAGAGTAATCATAAAGGAACTTACAGAGAACTGTTTAAGCCCGCTATTCTCCCTATTCTGCTGGTTGGGTTAGGACTCGCGGTATTGCAACAGTTTTGTGGAGCTAACAACATAACCGCCTATATGCAGGTGATTTTTGAAAAAGCGAATTTCAGTTTTAAAAGTGGGTTGGTCAATGCAGTGTTTGTGATGCTGGTATTCTTTGTTTTTACGGTCGTCGCGATTGCGCTGGTGGACAAAATGGGCAGGAAGGTACTGATGCTTACCGGTACCGCATTGATGGCGCTTATTCTTTTTATGCTGGCCTGGTCGTTTAATCGTCCTGACGTTGACGGCCGCCTGGTATTGGCCCTGGTAATCGGTTATATAGCCACCTTTGCTTTTACGCTCGGGCCGGTTGTTTGGGTGCTCTTATCGGAAATATTCCCAAACCATATTCGCAGCAAGGCCCTGTCGTTATCGGCAGCCGTATTGTGGCTTGCCACTTTTGTGGTGGTGCTGGTTTCCCCTTCTTTATTAAGGCTGAGCCCGGTAACCAATTTCGTTTTTTTTGGCGTATTTAATGTGGTCGGATTTTTCTTTGTCTGGCGGTATGTTCCGGAAACTAAGGGCAAAACGCTGGAGGAGTTGGAGAAAATATTGACGAAAAGGTGAATTGAATATCTGGCTTGCTTGCCGGGAGACTTACACAGCAAATTAGATATATGAAAATAACAGACGTTAAGACGTTGGTCGTGAATGCGGAAATGCGCAATTGGGTTTTTGTAAAGGTGGAGACTTCCGAACCCGGGTTATATGGTTGGGGAGAAGCGACACTGGAGTGGAAAACCAGAGCGGTTACAGGAACCATTGAGGATCTTAAGCCATTGCTGATCGGAAAAGATCCCAGGGATATTACTCAATTGAGCGAGATTATGAACAAGCATAGTTTCTGGAAACTGGGAGTAATCGGTAAAACAGCGATTAGCGGAATTGATATGGCTTTGTGGGATATCATGGGTAAAAGACTGGGTGTTCCGGTCTGGCAGTTGTTAGGCGGCAAAACGCGTGACAAAGTTAAAATGTATACGCATTTGGGTATGGGCGAGACAAATGCTGTTTACAATAGTCTGGAATCAGCCCACGTGGTGGAAAAGGCCCTGGAGGTTGTCGAAAAGGGCTATCATGCCGTTAAGGTTGTATTTATTCCTTACGTAAACTACACGGCTTCTGTTAAGGAAATAAAGCAGGTTGAGCACATGATGCACAAATTGAGGGAGGCGGTAGGGGATGAAATAGATATTATGATTGATTTTCACGGACGCCCGGCTTCCGCGAGCGCCGCTTTGCAATTTATAAAAGTACTTGAGCCTTATCATCCGCTCTTTGTGGAAGAAGTGATTCAGCCCGGAGAAATAAAGTCGCTTAAGATGATAAAAGAGAAAATTAATTGCCCGCTGGCTGGCGGCGAAAGACTTGTTTCACTCGCTGAATTTGAACCTTATTTTCATGAAAGAGTGCTGGATATCGCACAACCGGATCTATGCCATTGCGGAGGCTTTACGGAAGCGATGCGTATTGGCGCTATGGCGGCCGTTGCCGGAGCCGGGATTGCGCCACATAATCCAATGGGTCCTATTGCCGGCGTAGCGGCTGTTCATTATGATATTGCCACGCCAAACTTTATTATCCAGGAGAAAATGGAAGCGGTGCCCTGGTTTCAGGATGTGGTGGAAGGGCAGCCCGCATTTTCAAATGGTTATATCCATCTTCCGGAAAAACCGGGTTTGGGCATAGAAGTTAACGAACGTATTGCTGCCCGATATCCCTACCGGCAGGAACCGCTGGAGGTTATCGAGGCCGCCAGAACCCTGGATGGCAGCATTGTCAATTGGTAGGCCTGAGCAGGAAGATTTAGCTGATTCCCGCTCAAAAAATAATAAACTATTTAAATAAACAGAAATGCTTGCGGATATGAAAAAGATTACTATTTTTATAAAAAAGTAGGATTATTTATGTTAAAAGTAGGTCTATATAAAGACATACAATATACCTTATTTATTTGACGGCAATTACCTGTAAAGGCTTAGTCGGGCCTGTTGATAAAAATACCGGAACTAAGCAATTCATCATTGGAAACATTAATTATTATGAACAAACATTCAACGCTGCGGGTTTTGAGATTTAAGAGACTTAATCTGTCTCTTTTGGCGGTCATCTTCAGTTTGTCGGCATTCACTCAGCAAGCCGGCAATGTAAACGGTACGGTTACATCTGCCGATAACCAGACGCCGCTGGTTGGTGTAACGGTAAAAATAAAAGGCTCCGACAGAGGGGTTACGACGAATGCGGAGGGCCGGTATTCTATCCGTGCGGGCCAGGAAGACAGCCTGGTATTTAGTTACGTAGGTTACGCCGATCGGCGGCTAAGCGTTGAGAGCCGGTCGGTTATAGATGTTGTTTTGGAAACCCTCGCCGAAGGATTAAATCAGGTGGTTGTGGTCGGATATGGAACCCAGAAGAAAGGAAGTGTTACGGCCGCCATTTCTTCGGTGGACGCGCAGGAGCTTTCTCAATCTTCGGCAGCGAACGTGAGCAATATGATTACCGGGCGCATTTCAGGTATAACTTCAATACAGGATCAGGGTGCTCCGGGAAATGATCAAAGTCGTATTTATGTAAGGGGTCTGGCGACGACCGGTAATATCGATCCATTATATGTGATTGATGGCATTCCGCGTACGACCTCCGATTTTAATCTGCTTACGCCCACCGATATAGCCAGTGTATCTGTATTGAAGGATGCGGCGGCAGCGGCAGTTTATGGAGCGAGGGCTGCCAATGGAGTTGTTTTAGTCACAACCAAAAGAGGGTCTTCCGGCAAAACGGAGTTTAGCTATAATTTTAATTATGGTCTGCAGAAGGCTACCCGCCTTCCTGATTATGTAAACTCCTATGATTATGCCAATCTTTACAACGCAGCCCTGGAAAATGAAAGTCGTCCGGTGCTCTTTACGCCGGAAGATATCCAAAAATATAAGGATGGTTCCGACCCGATCTTTCATCCGAATACCAATTGGCTAAGTATATTAAATGGGACTGCTCCCATGCAACAGCATAACCTGACGGTGAATGGTGGTACGGAAAAGGCTAAATATTTTTTATCATTTAACTTTCTGAATCAGGAGAGCCTGCTTAGCAATCTAAATTCCGAGCTCGGGTATAAGCGGTACAACTTCCGTTCAAATATTGATATAAATGCCACGAGCACAACTAAAATTTCACTCGATTTATCTGGCTTTTTGAGCAACCGCATCGAACCTGGCGCCGGTTATGGTTTCGTTTTTGAAAACATCAACCGCGATGCGCCCGTATATGCCGGGAAATATCCGAATGGTTTGTATGGTCCGGGCTATTCAACCCGGAATGGATGGGCGGCGGTAACCGAAAGCGGTTACCAGAATTATGGAAACAACGGGCTGCTGTCCCGGTTGGAAATTAATCAGAAAATCTCTTTTGTAAAAGGCCTTTCTGTTAAGGGCGTATTTGCTTTTGATTATTCTCCCACTACTTATAAGAACTGGTCGTTGCCGATGAAGATCTATAACGCCGTGCAGGATGGAAACGATGTCCGGTATGATCAGGTGGGCGGAACAGGCAATCCTTCCTTGAATAACAGTAATAATTTAGAAAAAAACCTTGTGCTGGAGGCTCATGCCATGTATAACCGGACCTTTGGTAAAAGCGCAGTAAGTGGTTTGGTATTGTACTCCCAGCAAAAACGCGATTTCGCTGATCTTTCGGCCAGCAGAACCGATTTTCTTTCGAACACCCTGGATATTATTGATGCCGGAGGTACCGGGAATCAGCAAACAGGTGGTTCGGCAAATCAATATCACAGACAAAGTCTGGTTGGCCGGTTAGGGTATGCATATGATCAACGATACCTGGTAGAGTTTAACTTCCGTTACGACGGTTCCGATCTGTTTGCACAAGGGAGACGCTTTGGGTTTTTCCCGGCAGTGTCTGCGGGATGGGTCATTTCGAAAGAAGCCTTCATGGAAAGGGTGACGTTTATTGATAATTTAAAACTTCGCGGATCATACGGTGTATTGGGGAACGATCAGATTGGTCAATATCAATACCTCCAATTTTATGGATATGGAGCCGGTTTGCCGTTTGGCGATGCATCAACGCTTCAGTCGAATATCTTTTTAACCCGGTTGGCGAACCAGGACGTTACCTGGGAAAAATCAAAGAAAGGAGATATCGGGCTGGATGTGGGATTTTTGAATGATTTTACTTTGGAAGCGGATTATTTCTGGGAGAAACGCAGCGACATTTTAGGCCAGCGCGGAGCAACCATCCCGGCGACTGTAGGCGCATCAGGAGGTATTCTGCCCTACGAGAATTTTGAAAAGGTAAATAACCGCGGATTTGAATTGGCGCTCGGCTATCAGAAAGAATTGGGCAGCGGGCTGACCGTAAGGGCGCGATTAAATGTTTCCCGTGCACGGAATACCGTAATCGATATTGGAGAACCTGCTGACAAGGCGGATCGGATCCGCCAGGCGGGCAAACCTTTATATTCCGTATTCGGATATAAGGCCCTGGGTCTTTTTCAATCCGCAGCGGAAATTCAGACAGCCTACGGCAACAATTATCCCGACTTAAAGCCGGGTGATATTCACTATGCTGATTTGAATGGCGATGGTAAGATTGATGGGAGTGACATGACCTATATCGGGAATACCAATCTGCCGGAAAATATTTACGGCTTTTTAACCACATTAAATTACAAGGGCTTTGACTTCTCTATGTTCTGGCAGGGCGGCTCGGGTAATCAACAGCTGTTTTATAACTGGATGGCCAAGCCATTTAACCAGGCTGGTAACGCGCTGAATGCACACAAAGATTACTGGAGGGCAGATAACACGGGCGCTAAATATCCGCGCATTACCACCAGTTCCGCATGGAACTATGACAATACCTCTTCTTTCTGGCTATACAATATGAGATATGTCCGGTTGAAGAATCTGGAGATCGCCTATTCCTTACCGGAAAGATGGATAAAGACCATTAAGGCCGAAAAATTCAGGGTATATTTTAATGCGTCCAACTTGTTGACGATTTCACCTTATAAAGAGGTGGATCCGGAAAATACGACGGGTAACGGAGCCTATTACCCTCAACAGATCGTTTACAATTTTGGGGTGCAACTTGGTTTCTAAAGACCCGTTAAAATTGATTGCTAAACTTTTCTATAAAAAGCGAAAATATGAAATTCAGAAAGTTAAAACATATAGGTACAGGATCCCTGGGACTCTTTATAAAGATATTCCTGGTCATCCTTTTTTTTGAAAGCTGTGAAAAATCCGGTTTTCTAAATACAAAGCCATTAAATGCCATTACAGAAAGCGCCGTTTTTTCAGATCCGGCGCTTGCGCGGGCTTCCTTAATGACTGTGTATGGAAATATTCCCAGGGTATTTGGCCGGAATGGTGGAATCCCATTCGATATGAATACCCGGGATGCCGCACATTCGTTTCCCTGGACCATCGTCAATGACCTTCGTAATAATGATTACAATGCGACCACCGGTGGCGACCAGCCCCAGCATATTTGGAACGATACCTACAGCTATATACGGCAGGCCAATACTTTCATTGAAGGCGTGGATGCATCTGAGTTAGATGACTCAATCAAGAAAACATTCAGCGCGGAAGGGCGGTTCTTGAGGGCTGTATTGTATCTGGATCTTTACCGCTTTTTTGGCGGAGTGCCCATCATCACCAAAGCACAGGATATCACGAGTGGCGATTCGCTTTTTGTTAAACGGAATACGGCTGATGAAACCATCGCTTTCATTATAAAAGAATTCTCTGATGTGGCCAATGATTTACCGGTCGCCTGGTCCGGCGATGACCGTGGCAGGGCTGAAAAAGGAGCTGCGTTGGGTATGAAAGCAAGGGCGCTTATTTACGATGCCAGTATGCATAATGATGTCGCTCTTTATCAGCAGGCTGCTGATGCGGCCAAGGCAGTGATTGATCTTAACCGGTATTCATTATATCCTGATTACGGGAAAATGTTTTTTGCTAAAAGCGATAATAATGAATTTATCTTCTATTACAACTATACGGGACAGACCCCCGGTGGCTGGCAGGTAGGCGGATGGGGATTGCTGAACGCTCCGGTTAGCCTGGGTGCATGGGGCGGGGCGATGCCTTCTCAAAACCTGGTGGATGAGTTTGAAATGAAGGACGGGAAGATGTATACCGAATCTGCGCTTTATGACCCCAATAATCCCTATAACAACCGGGATCCCCGTTTTGAAGCATCCATATACCATCAGGGTTCAACCTTTAAAGGAGTACCCTTTGAATTTTTTGTCGGAGGAAAAGATTACAACGTAAATGGTTTTACCACTTCGGGTTATTTTATCAGAAAGGGGATTGATGAGAATATCCCGGATTATTATTTCAACGGCGGAGCTTCAATAAATCAGTATGACCCCCTGTTGCGCTATGCGGATGTATTGTTAATGTATGCTGAAGCGATAAACGAAACGGGAGATGTTGAAGAAGCGCGCACCTATGTTGATCAGGTCAGGTCAAGGCCCGGGGTGAATATGCCTGATCTTCCTACAGGACTATCACAGGACCAGATGCGGGAGAAGATTCGTCATGAACGCCATGTTGAATTAAATCTTGAAGAAAGCCGTTTTCACGATGTTCGCCGCTGGGGCATCGCCGTACAGGAAAGTGCAGGACCCGTCTATGGCGAGAAGATCATCAAAAACGGAGATGGGACCTTCACCTATGGCAGACAGGTTCTGTATACAGCGAGTTTCGATCCTAAATATAAGCTGCTGCCGATCCCGCAGGAAGAGATAAATAAAAATACTAATCTTGTACAAAACCCCGGGTATTGAGTATCCTTAAAGAATATTAATCACAAAAATATTATCGTATGGATCGTAAAAAGTTCATGAAGCGGATGAGTGCAGGAGCTGCAGGGATTATTATATCGGCGAATACGCCTGGCTTATTAAATGCCGCGCCATTGACCAGCCAGGTTCACGATACTTTCCATGCGAAGTTCAGCACAGATGTGTTTTTATATGGAGCCAGCGTATACCCCGAACTTCAGACTAAGGCGGAACAGATTAAGATGCTTGATCTTTTCCAAAAGGGGGGATTTACCGTATTGCGTGTGGGTGAGTCTTCCTGGGGCAACCTGGAAACGGCCCCCGGAAAATTCAATTTTGGATGGCTCCGCGAATTTCTTGATGAGATGCATAAGCGGGGGATAAGGGCCATTTTGGGCACCTGTAGTTATACGCCCCCGCAATGGCTTGCTGCAAAGCATCCGGAAATATTATGGAAATATCCTGAAGGGGATCATGCAAACCCAATGGGGCGTCATGCCGCCAGCAGGAATCACCCGCTTTTCAGAGCCGAACTGAAGAAATTTATTCTGGCCTATGGGGGAACATTTAAAAATCATCCTGCGGTTATCGGCTGGCAACTGGACAACGAAATAGAATGGAACATACTCAGAGTAGATTATAATCCTGCCCACCAGAAGGCATGGACGGACTGGCTGAAGAAAACATACGGGTCAATAGACGAATTGAACCGGCGCCTTGATTTGAAAGCCTGGGGTTTACAAACCGATGCTTTTGAATATGTTCCCCAACCTTCAAAATCCAATGATGGAGGTTTACCCGCCCTGTATCTCGCCAATTTGCATTTTGAGCGGGACAATATCATGGACTATTTCCGCTGGCAGAAGGCATTGCTTCGGGAATCCGGCGTAAAACAATGGA
Organism: uncultured Chitinophagaceae bacterium; assembly: GCA_963801295.1. Taxonomy (GTDB): domain Bacteria; phylum Bacteroidota; class Bacteroidia; order Chitinophagales; family Chitinophagaceae; genus Puia. Next base: position 612,630 of record CAWDEH010000009.1, on the reverse strand, counting down.
TTACCACGGACTATGTGATGATTACGGATACGATTGCCGATCAGCCACAATCCACCAACCCCATTGATATTTCCGGACTTAACCAGTATCAGCCAACAGAGGATAATCCGGAATATTGGGCGTCACAGGCTATGTTCAATAACATTCACCGCTGCATCAATGATAATGGCCGGTTTTTAGTAATGGAAACGCGCATAGGCCCCACCGGTAATACGAAGATAGAAAACCCCGCTCCCTCGAGGCGACAGTTTTTTATGTGGATCGTTGAGCCTGCCGCATTTGGGGCCAATTGCGTAATGCACTGGAGCGGCAATCGCTATGTGGGTGGACATTGGCCTCATTGGGGTGGTATGCTCGACTGGAGTGGTCATCCGGAACCGGATTTTGAATGGGCCACCGAAATCGCTGCGTTTTATAAGAAATGGGGAGCAAATCTTATTTCGAATACGGTGATGGCTAAGGCTGCCGTGCTGACTGATTTCGATCAGCGGGCTGCCCTGAAGACCTACCCGCATACTGCCGGCTCCAATAAATTGCTGGCGGAAGCATTTGATGCGTTTCACCGCAATGGAATTGGGGTAGATGCGATTAACAGCTCAAGGGCAGGCAGCTATGAAAATATAAAGAATTATCAGGTACTGGTCATTGCTGCCGCACCCTGCCTGGACGCTGACAAGCTCAACCCGGCCCTAAGGCAGTTTGTGGCTGGCGGAGGAGTGCTAATTATTACCCCTTACACCGGTTATCAAACCTGGGATGGCGTTTTTCTGAAGACAGGCTTTGCCTCGGACCTTTCCGGCCTGACCGGTACGTTAACCCGGACCCTGAGATTGATTGGTCAGCCCGATGATAAAAACGGGCAAAGGAATATGGTTGTTTGGGAGGGAGACTATGCGTTGAACACATGCGAGATCGGGATGAATGGATTCACTGAAATTCTTGAACTGGAGCCGGAGGCCTCTGTGATTGCACATTTTTCAACCCGGGAAGAGGTGATGAATAAAAAGCCTGCCGCAACCCTAAAAAAGATCGGGAAGGGCAGTGTTATTAAGCTCGCTTTCTGGCCTGCTCAAAATGATTTCACGCAGTTGGTCCAACACATTACCCGAAAGGAGAACCCATACCTGAAAGGCATTTTGCCTGCGGGGGTACAGGCGGTTCCCCGTACAGATAATAGCTTTTTTATCATCAATACATTAAATCAATCTACGAATATTTCGCTCGTCAAATCAATGACCGACCGGATCTCCGGCACAGCCCGTAACGTGGATCTTTCATTGGCGCCCTACGAAATTCTCTGGTTGGCATAAGTGACAAACCTTCATCGCCAAACCCGGGCTGTCGCCGGCGCCTGGCTGAACGGGATTGGGAAATAAATCGGGTTTTTATATAGATAACCCTATTTTTGAGACCAATTATAGGTCTATTTAGATAAGATATGAAGATCAGAACGCATGATATTATACTGAGTAAATTAGGGTCATCTATTGTAAAAGGGAAGATCAGACCCCTGGAAAATCTTCCTTCAGATACAGAATTATGCAATGAATACGGGATCGGCAGAAATACGCTTAGGGAGGTGTTCAAAGTATTATCTGCGAAGGGCTTACTGGAAGCTTCTCCGCGTAAGGGAACCTGGGTAACGGAGCAGTCCGGTTGGGATATTTATGATCCTGATGTGTTGGGATGGTCCGTTGGAACGCCCCTTCATGGAAAGATCCTGCTGGATGTGAGCGAGGCAAGGGGTTTAATTGAACCCGCGGCGGCCCGCATGGCGGCAAAAAATGCAAAGGCGAGTGATGTAGCCGTAATTGAAGAAGCGTATGAAAGGATGAAAGTGGCAAACCCGCAAACCTTGCAGGCTTCTCAGGCGGATGTTGATTTTCATATTGCTGTTTTTAAAGCCAGTCACAATATGCTATGGATCAAATTTGGCCAGGTTTTATCCTTTACACTATTGCAATTGTTTAAATCCAGCGCCTTACAGGAAAAATACATTGAAGGGTTGCCCATGCATAAAAAGATTCTTCAGGCAATAAGGTTGAGGGATGAGGACGATGCGGAAAAAAACATGAAAATACTGACCGCGCATGCTGCATCAAGTCTTAAAACGATCGTTGATGCGCATCTTAAATCACCTTCTTCCGGCAAAAAAGCGGTGAGGAGTAGGTAATCGCCCGGTGCAACCACCAGTTTAGCTGCAAACTCCGCTATCCCTTTCGCTTTTACCGAAAGCCAACCTGAACGCAGGCGCTAACAGGATTCCTGTCGGCTGCTATTTATTTCCCGATTCCATATTTCAGCTTCCAATTACAGCGGCTCTTAAATATTTAGTCATGAATACAGAGGTATTTTTATTAAACAGAATGATTCAATCGCTTATTCGCAGGACCTGCAGAGGGATTGTTTTTTTATGCTGTTTGATGACGCTTTTTTTGAACCTTTCCGCACAGGAACAGGTTATTGATATCCGGGTGGAAAAAACGGGCAGACTGTTTGAGGGACTGGGTGCGTTGAGCGCCGGAGCTTCTTCAAGATTATTAATAGACTATCCGGAACCCTATAAAAGTCAGATCCTGGATATGCTTTTTAAACCCATGTTTGGCGCATCTCTCCAGCATCTGAAAGTAGAGATCGGGGGAGATGTTAATTCAACCAGCGGTGCGGAGCCGAGCCATGCCAGGACCAGGGAGGAATTGAATAAACCCAAACCATCCTATTTTAACAGAGGATATGAATGGTGGCTGATGAAGGAAGCGAAAAAAAGAAATCCTGACCTGTTGCTGGATTGCCTTGAATGGGGCGCTCCCGGCTGGATTGGTAACCACCACTTCTATTCAGACGATAATATCAGGTATATTATTGCCTTCCTGAAAGGCGCCAGAAAGTTTCATCAATTGGATATCAACTATACCGGTGTCTGGAATGAGCGGATGTACGATGCCGACTGGATAAAAAAATTGCGGCGCTCACTGGATCGTAATGATCTTTCCGAAGTTAAAATTGTGGCGGCGGATTTGTGTTGCGGGGAACAATGGAAAGTGGCTGGCGAAGTTTACCGGGACAGCGCATTACGTAATTCGGTTGCCATTTTGGGAGATCATTATCCGGAAAGGGATAAAGCTTATAATAGCAGCGACACGGCGAAGTTGCTCGGACTGCCAATCTGGAACAGTGAAGGTGGTCCCTGGAAGGGGGATTGGGAAGGGTTCAGGTATCTGGCGAAAATGTTTAACAGGGATTATATTGAAGGAAGGATGACTAAAAGTATAACCTGGAGTCTGATCACTTCTTATTTTGATAACCTGGCATTGCCGAACTCCGGAATGATGAAAGCCAATAGTCCCTGGTCGGGTCATTATGAAGTTCAGCCGGCCTTATGGTCATTTGCGCATACTACTCAATTTTCAAAACCAGGCTGGCGCTATATTGATAATGGCTGCGGCTATCTTAGCGAGGGAGGAAGTTATGTGACACTTGCTTCACCATTGGAAGAAAACCAGGATATCAGCGTTATAATGGAAACGATGGACGCTGCAGAAACCCAACAAGTGATTTTCAATTTACCGGATCATTTGTCAACGGACAGCATTCATGTATGGCAAACGAAAGTGAACAAAGAGCAATTTGCCAGGAAGGCAGGTATACAGATCCGGAATCATCAGATAAGGCTTAATGTTGAGCCAAATTCATTGTATTCGCTTACTACGACGATTGGCCAGAGAAAGGGTCAATTTGCTGATATTCCGGCAGACAAGGGATTCCCTTTTCCTTACTTTGAAAATTTTAATCATTCGGACAGAGGCCGGGCGCCGAAATTCTTTTCAGATCAGGCGGGCGCATTTGAAACTGTTTTTTTGAATAAGAAATCCGGCAATTGTTTAAGGCAAATGGTTCTCCGGCCGGGAATTGAATGGGAAGGCGAACGAAGTTTTGTTCAATCGCTGATAGGTGATACAGCATGGAAAGATTATTCGGTTAGTACAAAGGTATTTATCACTGCTGATAGTAATAGCTTTGCCGGTATTATTGGGCGGGCTGTTGAAATTTACCGGTCACATGAAGAGCCGGATGCCTACCGCTTTATAGTCTATCATACGGGTAAATGGGAATTATGGGCAGGTAAAATAAAAATTGCGACGGGTCATTATAAAATGAATCAAAGCAGATGGATAGGATTAAGCCTGGCTATGCGCGGTAATTCAATTAAAGCATATATCGACAACCATGAGATCGCCAGTAAAACGGACGGACGTTTTTCTCATGGAATGGCGGGCATTGGTAGCAGCTATCATGGGAATAGGTTTGATGATTTTTCCATTCAGCCTAACACCGGAAACTAAACGAAGTTCCGGTACCGAATCGACAAGGCCAATAACATTATTATTCAATTTTGTACAAGCTTTTTGTAATTTGAGTGGATTACTCCTTCGATGATAGTCAGGAATTTATTTTTAGTCATTTTGCTGCTTCCTTTTGGCTTTGGTTGTTCGTTAGGAACAAAGCATTTAACCCGTTCAGATAACAAAACTGTAAGTTTTAAACCATCAGATGATACATCAGCCTTTTATTTTCCACCATGCCGTGCTAATCAAAGTGGGAATGAGAATACAGTTGACAGCTTTTCAATACCTGGTACTCCAAAATGCTTTCTGCACTGAAGGAACCCGTATCGTACAATTACACGGGAAACAAAGAAATCTATCGCTTCACCTGGTTGCGCACTTTTAATCACCCGGTTTCTATAAGGCTTGAAAAGAGGGTAGTGCTATTACCCTTATCATAAAGGAATCCAATGGCAGAAGCGGCTATAGTCCGGGAGCAATGATTCTGGATACCATGATCAGCCTGACAAATATTCTATGGATAGAATTTGAACAGAAGATTGCGGAAACCAGCTTTTGGACTTTGCGAACCAGATCGGATACCGAAGCAGGATACCGCTATATCCCGGTAAACCCGTTTCAAATATATACCCTGAAAGATAACTTTGCCTCCTAAACGACTTTAAATCAAATAAAATGGAAATCGGAGTTGATAGTTTTGCCGCCATGTTTAGTGGCAATAGCAGCAAAATCATAAATGATGCGGATGCAATGGCTCAATTGCTCGACAGAATAGAATATGCAGACCAGGATAGGTCTTGACTCATTTGGGATCGGCGAACATCACCGCAAAGGTTTTCTTGATTCGGCGCCTACGCTTATTCTGGCTGCCGCCGCCGCCCGTACAAAGCGCATTCGCCTGACCAGTGCGGTTACGGTACTTAGCGCAGCCGACCCGGTAAGGGTATTTCAAAACTTTGCAACATTGGATCTGATTTCCCGCGGAAGGGCTGAAATGGTGGTGGGACGTGGTTCTTCCATAGAGGCATTTCCGCTGTTTGGCTATGACCTGCAGGATTATGATGAGCTGTTTGCCGAAAAACTTGACCTCTTGCTTAAAATTCGCGCAAACGAATTTGTTACCTGGTCGGGTAAATTCCGTCCCGCGCTTAAGAATCTGCCTGTCTATCCGAGACCATTGCAGGATTCCTTACCCATTTGGATTGGCGTGGGTGGTACACCTGAATCCTTCATTCGTGCCGGCACACTTGGGTTACCGCTGATGGTTGCCGTGATCGGTGGCGAGACACACCAATTTCGTCCTTTGGTAGATCTTTACCGTGAGGCAGGAAAAAGAGCGGGATTTAGGCCCGAACAACTCAAAGTAGGAATGCACTCATTGGGTCATGTGGCAAAAACCTCGCAGGAAGCAATAGATGATTTTTATCCGGGTTATGCGGAGTCGATGACCAAGATTGGTAAAGAACGTGGATGGCCACCGATGACACAGAGCCCGGTTTGAAGCGCAGGCAGGACCAACAGGCGCGTTGCTGGTTGGCAGCGTTGAAGAAGTAGCGGAAAAGATTCTCCGGCATTCCGATGCACTTGGCGGTATTTCCAGACTTACTTTTCAAATGGATAGCGCCGAGTTGCCGCATGAAAAATTGATGCAGGCTATTGAGCTATTGGGAACGGGTTTAAAGCCATTGCTATCTCAACCCCTATAAACCGGACAGTTATTCAAAGTTAACCGACGATGGATTTATTCCGGCGCCCGCTACTTTGCATCTGCCGCAGCCTTCAACTCCCCTATGTCCAGCTTGATCATTTTCATCATGGCTTGCATGACGCGACCCGCCTTTGCCCCGTCCGGGTCGCTCAGCAGCTGGGGCAACATGATTGGCGTTACCTGCCAATAAAGACCAAATCTGTCTTTTAGCCAACCGCAGGCGATCTCCTTGCCGCCGCCCGCAAGGAGCTTGTTCCAATAGTGATCGACCTCTTCCTGGGAGCCGCAGTTGACCGTAAGGGAAATTGCATCCGTCAGGGGATGACCAGGACCGCCATTCATCAAAATAATTTCCTGCCCTTCCAGCTGGATGGACGCCACCAGTAATGCGCCTTCAGGCCCGGGTGCACCGGGTGGGTTGCGGGCGACCCTGATTAGCTTTGAGTCTTTGAAAATGGAAAGATAGAAGTTCATCGCTTCTTCAGCATTGTTGTCGAACCAGATGAAAGGACTGATCTTTTGCATAAAATGAATTTTTATGGTTGCTATTAGCAACAGCAAACATCATTCCCGGATTTTAATTCCCGGTGTCCTACTTTGATCCCAAGGCGCCGCTATGATTTGGGAGATAACAAAAAACAAAGTAACATTGCCATCGTAAAAGATGGATCATTCAGGAGATCGAATTAAACCAGGGGAATGAAGAACAAATATCAGCGCCATTTTCAATTTCTCAATTTTTCTTTGATGCTTTTCATGGTTATGATAGCCGTGGGATGCAATAATAAGAAAACCTCATCCTCCGGCAAATCGGCGGAAGAAGCACTTTCTACCTTTGAAGTGGCGCCGGGATTCAAAATTGAAATGATCGCATCCGAACCCCTGATCACTTCTCCTGTGGACATGACGATAGATGAAGACGGACGCATGTATGTGGTATCCATGCCCGGATATCCGCTTGACAAAAGCGGCAGCGGCAGGATCATGCTGCTTTCGGATACGGATGGCGACGGAAAGATGGATAAAAGTATTGTCTTTGCCGACGGACTGGTGCTGCCGGATGGTATCATGCGGTGGAAAAAAGGCGTCCTGGTAACAGATGCTCCAAATGTCTTGTATCTGGCAGATACAACAGGAGATGGCCGGGCGGATATCAGGGATACCATCATTACCGGTTTTTCACTAACCAACCCCCAGCATAATGTAAACAACCCGCGGTATGGGCTGGACAACTGGATTTATGTTGCCCACCAGGGCGCGGTGAAGACCACCACTTATGAAAAGGAATTTGGTGACGGCGGCACGGAAATCTATTTTCCGGAAAAACCCAACGCTGTCCGTTTGCCAAAAAATGCAAATGGCCATGTTGTCCGTTTTCGCCCTGAAAACCACCTGCTTGAAATGACTTCAAGCAATAGCCAGTTCGGGCAGACCTTTGATGAGTGGGGACATTGGTTTGGTTGCAATAATTCCAACCAGGGTTACCAGGAGGTAATCGCCAACCGCTATTTCGAGCGAAATCCGGACCTGCTGATTTCAGATGCCGATCAATCCATGTCGGATCATCTGGATGCTCCGGAGGTATTTCCCACCACAACAAATCCCGATCGTCAATTGCTTACGAATGTCGGGGTAATGACTTCAGGCGGCGGACTGACGGCCTATCTGGGTGGCATATTTCCACCGCCCTTTGATAAGAAAATCACTTTTATTACTGAATGCGTAAGCAATCTTGTTCATGCGGACGTACTGAAAGACAGCGGGGCCAGCTTCGTTGCCAGCCGCATTTTTCCCGACAGGGAATTCCTAACCTCCACGGATGCGTGGTCCCGTCCGGTTAATATGTATATCGGACCGGATGGCGCGCTTTATGTGCTGGATTATTACCGGCGGGTTATTGAATCGCCCGAATGGATGTCGGCGCAGGCAATTGCAGCGGGCGGCCTTTACGATGGTTCGGACAGAGGAAGGATTTACCGGATCACCCCGGTAAACGCAGGAAAGGCGACATGGACAAAAGGGCTTTCCTTAGGAAGTGAAGGAGCGGAAGAATTAGTAAAAAATCTTGCCAGTCCAAATATATGGTGGAGGATGAACGCCCAGCGTTTGCTGGTGGACCGTGCGGATAAATCAGCGATCCCGGCTTTGATCAGCATGGCCGGAAATCCCGTTTCGCCAATGGGCAGGTTACATGCGCTTTGGACACTGGAAGGGATGGGAGAACTTGCATCCGGAACTATTAAAGCAGCATTGAAAGACAGCGTTGCGGGAATCAGGGAAAACGCCATCCGGCTGGCTGAACTTCACTTGTCATCTTCGCCTGATCTGGCAAAAGAAATACTTGCCCTGCAATCGGATCCAAATGCAAAGGTCAGGTTTCAATTGTTGCTGACCCTGGGATATATCAATTCGCCGCAGGCGGTTCGGGCGAGAAATGAATTGCTGTTTGCGATATCAATGACAAATGGGTTCAGATTGCTGCACTGTCTGCCCCTTCTTCACAAACAGCCTCTTTGCTGAAAATGGTACTTGAGAAATTCCGGGAGAATGATCCTGCCTATGCGTCCCTGGTTGAGCGATTAACGGCCATGACCGGAGCGGGTTCCGCGACGGAAAGTATTCATCTGCTCATTCAAAAAGCGACCGCTGTTCATGCGAAAGAAGCGGCCTGGCAGGCGCCGGTATTAGAAGGTCTCGCCCGGGGCATGGAAAACAGAAAATCTCCCTTTCCTGTTTCCGAACCCGATCAGCGCCTGCTTGTTAAAACATTTTTTGAAAGTCATTCGGAGCCTTTACGGCGGGCGTCTCTGCAGATGTTGAGAATAAATGGAATATCCGGCGAATCCCTGAAGGCTGCATCTGTCGCCAAAGCCGTTTTGATCATTAAAGACAGCGCCCTGCCGGAGGGAAAAAGAGCTGAAGCAATAGATTTTTTAACGCTCGGTGATCCTTCCGCCCAGGTTTCCATGCTGGAAAAATTACTGGTTCCCCAGGAACAGCCCGCTGTTCAGCTGGCCGTTTTGCGCACTTTAAATCAGGTACCCTCCAACAATGTAAGTGAATATCTGATCCGGCAATGGCCGGTCCTGACCACGGAAATAAGAGAAGCGGCCATTGGCGTATTGATGGCTAACCCCGAACGCAGCGCCCTTTTAATTGACGCGCTTGAAAAAGGTAAAATACTTACCAGCAGCGTGAGTTTTGACAGGAGCGTTAGTCTGATGATGATGAAAGATGAAAGCCTGCGTAATCGCGCAAGGCTTTATTTACGAAAAACGAAGAGGAGGCAAAAGAAATTAATAAAACCTATCAGGCAGCACTTGATTTAAAAGGCGATCCATCTGCAGGCAAGCAGGTTTACCTGCAAAACTGCGCCAGATGTCACGCTGTGCGGGGAGAACTGGGAGTGCCTTTTGGTCCGGACCTGGGTACTATCCACAACTGGAAAAAAGAAGATATTATGGCGAACATACTCAATCCCAGTCTGTCCATATCCGCAGGTTATGAGCTATGGGAAGTGGAATTAAAAAATAATGAATCTGCGCAGGGAATTATTGCAAGTGAAACGTCGGCTGCCATTACGCTTAAAAATAGTGAGGGTTTGAGCAGGATCATCAACCGACAGGAAATTAAGTCTATCAAATCACTCAATATCTCAGCAATGCCTTCCGGACTGGAGAAAAAAATTGATAAGCAGCAAATGGCGGATATCCTTGCTTTTCTGAGGCAAAACTGACGCACTGATAGAATAAGCGGCGCTTTACAGCCCCATACTTCCTTTTTAGTGTAATGGAAAAACAGAATGTATTAGTTCTTTCAGCTGTTTAACCAGTTCCAGGTACACATTGGGTTTTTTCCAAAAGACCTGGGCGCCGCGCGTCATCGCTTCATTTACGTCCCGGGTTGCGCCTGAATTTGAATAGATGATAACGGGAATATTTTTTAAATGGTCAAGTCTTTTTATTTCCTGCAGGCAGTCCAGGCCGTTCATCCGGGGTATACTGATATCCAGGAAAATGATGTTCGGAACAGGCATTTCTTTTTGTTTGAGGAGCTTCAATGCTTCGGCGCAATTGCTGATATAATTAAACAGGGTGGAACGGTCGATCTCAGTAATTGCTGTCTGCAATATCTCGGCTTCATCTTCATCGTCATCAATCAGTAATATTCGGTACATAAAATTATCTGTTTTTCGTCCTTTCAATTACCTGCCGGTTCAGACATGGCCCCATCACATCAACGATTTATAAATCAGACAGATATTCTGATTTGTCGTTTCTGCTTTTTCAATAGCGTAGGGGGTATGGATTCGGAAATAAAAAAGGGGCGGAAATAATACTGAATTTGAAAACAGCGCCAGCATGACTGGCAATGGATCGGATAGGATATTAATGCTGCCTCTATTTGGTAACCGCGGAAGAAACTTTTGTAACCATCAGGGCGCATGATCCTTTTACCGATAAAATTCCTTCCATTACCCAAACAAAAAACCAGCCCGCGATCAAACGGACTGGTCTGTATTTTTTTGAAAAGCGCACTTACGCTTTTGGATGTAAAAGAAACCGACGGGTTTATGGATATGGACTTCTTTATAGGGTGAGTCGTTCTTTTATGGTCTTTTCATTGGATCTGGAAATTGGCTTTCGGATGGATTGGACTGGTTTTTTTCGGATCTGGACGGTTTTTCGGATTGGATTCTAACGTTGTCTGCTTTTAGTAACCGCCGGGGAACCTGTTGTAACCGTCGGCAGAAAATAAAAAACCGCCAATTTTGGTCAGCGGTTTTTCAAAGATTGAATTTTTGTCTTTACAGTAGGATTTGGATCGGTTGGTTTTTCTTAGGCCTGGTTTTTCTTTCGGATTGGATATATCAAAAGTAGGGGATGGCCTGATATAATCAGAGAGCGGGAACACTCGATTTTATCGTAGATCTACGAATCGTATTTGCTTCGTTCCGGACCAGGGATATTAACGTCGCCTGTATTTAGTAACCTCAGAAGACGCTTTTGTAACTACCCGGGGCTTTTTCCGGGTGTCCGGAAAATTGGAAAGCAACGGAAACGTAATGGAGGCCTGAATGATAACAAAGGATGCAGAGAGCGATTTTACGCATGACCCTTTGAACGTGTTGAACAGGGAATACTATGGAGAAGCGGGGATTATATTCGCTGCCAGGAATGATTGATCGAGTGATGCTGAAACACATTTTTGGGTTTTGTGAAGGGCAATTCCTTCTGTAGCGACCGCTGCCTTTTTTTCCACCTGGCTAAAAGTTTTCTGATCTTTTTTGTTCTTTCCTGTTTCATTGCGTCTGGCATCATAAATTCTTTTGTTTTATAAGGTAAAATTCTCAATATTCTATCAATCCTTAAGCCGGTATGTTTTAATTTTTGATATACAATTTACCGATAAAATTCCTTCCATTACCCAAACAAAAAACCAGTCCGCGATCAAACGGACTGGTCTGTATTTTTTGAAAAGCGCTGACGCTTTTGGATGTAAAAGAAACCGACGGGGAACCTGTTGTAACCACCGGCAGAAAAGAAAAAACCGCCAATTCTATTCAGCGGTTTTTCAAAAATTGAATCTTTGTCTTTACTGTAGGATTTGGATCTGTTGGTTTTTCTTAGGTCTGGTTTTTCTTTCGGATTGGATATATCAAAAGTAGATGATGGCCTGATATAATCAGAGAGCGGGAACACTCGATTTTATCGTAAATCTACGAATCGTATTTGCTTCAGGGCGGCTTATAAGCAATTGATATTCATTCTCCTGTAATTGATTCATTTCTTTTAAAACACATAGAGAAATCTCCTGATGGGTTTCAAACTCCCCGGGAACGGCGGCGATAGATTCCGGCAAGAAACTGATAAAAAAGGCTAACGGCATCCTGACAAACACGATGCGTCAGCCTTTAATATTAAAATATTCTGCCTGTTAAAAAAACTATTTCGAGCTGAGATCGGCCCGGAGTACCAATAGTTCAGACCAGCGTTTTTCTACGGCGTCGCTGAAATCCTTCTGGAACACATCGAAAGAGCCATCGCCGTTGGCAGTGTTATAGAGGTCTTTCAATGGTTTACGATAACCTGCCGCCATTTCTTTAAGCCCGGCTTTGAGGCGGGTAACCGTGACATATCCCGGGTCTCCGGAAGCTACTGAAAGATACACGGCAACGGATTGGCCGCCGGCCTGCCAGGCATTTTTCATTTTCTTTATCAGATCTGCTACGGCGCTGATCCTGCCGGGTTTTGCAGTCATATGATTCATCAGGATCTTATCCGCATAATCGGTGAGTTGCACGGTACTCAGATCCTCCTGGAATTCAGCATAGGAGGCGTCGCCACGGTCCTGGGTGAGCGGAGCTACGTTTTTTGCCCAATCGGCAGTATGTTCCGGGCTCAAATCCTTTCGGCCATCCAACAGTTCCCAACTGTTTGGGCCTTCGGTGACCATATAGCCGCCTGCCTCGGGCCCGGATTCGATATACCAAACCCGCCATTTCCAGTCGCCGGTATGATATTTCTGGGCGTGCGCCGCCAGCGCTTTTTCAAATTCGGCAATCTTTTCCTGTTTAGGGAAAATCCTCGTGGTGTTCATGACATTTTTTACCTGGCTGATCCCGATAAAAGGGACCAGTAGCCAGATGGCTAGCATTTTTCTCATGATAATAAAATTAAGGACGTGAAAAAATAAGAGGTGCGGGGGATTCCGTAAGGCGGGACAAGCTAAACAGGCAGATGTTTAACAATTCAAGATAAGGGTTATTCATCCACCTGAAGAAATATTTGGCATGCCCGCAAAATCCTGGAAAATATCAGACTTTCTCCAGTCTGATAACCTGCATTCATCCGTTTTAATTTTAAAATTCCTCTAGAATCATTTGCTTGCTAAGGGCCATACCAGCCGTTGTTCCGGCGGCTACCGCATTGGCGACAGTGCGCATACGGGTTGCATTATCGCCGCAGGCAAAAACTCCTTTAACTGTCGTTTCCTGAAAAGGATCAACCCGAATATAGCCTTCGTCCGTTAATGCGCATCCCAAAGATTCCGGAATCGGGCAATGTTGTTCAAAAGGGTACTCGGCGCATAGAGCGCGCTGACGGGGAATTTTTTGCCGTCTCTGAAAATGATATTTTGAAGATAGCCATTGCGGTGTTCCAGTCTTTCTACTTCATTTGTTATTATTTCGATGGAATGTTTTTCCATTTGCTCCGTTTGTTCTGCCGTCAGTGTGGAAGGTCCGTTGCTGAACAGGGTTAGCTTATTTGTCCAGTTTGAAATAAGCCGGACGAAATCGAAACCCAATTCTCCGTTGGCGAGAATGCCGGTTTTCTCGTTGCTTATCTCGTATCCATGGCAATAGGGACAATGCAGAACCGAAATACCCCAACAGGCAGCAATTCCGTCCATGTCTGGCAATATATCGCGGATGCCGGTGGCAAATATTAATTTCTTTGCCATGAATATCTCACCGGATGCCGCCTGCATTTCAAAGCCATATTCCGTTTTTATAGCTTTTGCGGCCACGCCGCTAAAGAAGGTTACGGTGTTATACTTTTCCACCTGCTGCTTTGCGAGCGTTATAATTTCTTTTGGTGTCCTTCCGTCCTGGGTAAGAAAGTTATGGGAATGAGGAGTCTGCCGGTTACAGGGTTTCCCGTTATCCATGATTAATACTTTTCGCAGCGCCCTGCCCAGCGCCATAGCGGCTGCAAGTCCTGCGTAACTGCCACCGACTATTATAACATCGAATTGGGAATAACGCATCATTTATCTTTTTTTATTGAAAACTTCCGGATGATCGAATTTACAACAGGCAACCCCACAAACACGATCCAGGGAACTAATGAAATGGTGAGCAGGAATGTGCTTTGATACAATGGCATTGCCGATAATCGTTCCCCAAACAGGTAAAGAAGCAGCGTGATAGAGGGGTAAATTACAAGCCATATCTTTAAGGAAGCAAGCAAATTGGTTTTTGTCTTCATATAAATTTCTTTTAATGTGGTTTTATCACCTGCCCGGTATTCGCACCGAAAACGCTTTTGCGAAAGCCCCATTCCAGTTGTTTCAGGGTTACCGGAATTTCTCCTGGAAAGAATGGAAAATATTGGGGAGAAGCTTCCAAAACTGTAGGACTGACAGCATTAATGCGAACCCCGTTTTCCAGTTCAATGGCTGCTGCCCGCACAAATGCTTCAACTGCTCCGTTGGCGGCCGATGCATTGGCGAAATTCAAAACCGGTTCCTGCGCCAGGGCCCCCGTGATTAAAGTAAAAGATCCCTTAGGATTAATATGGTGCTGCCCAATGAGCACCAGGTTGACTTGCCCCATGAGTTTGCCGTCGATACCTCGTCTGAATTCCTTATCGGTCAGTGTTTTCCAGGGACCGACATGCGAGGGCCCCGCCGTACAGATCAGTGCATCAAATGAACCCGACTGCCGGAATAGGTTTTCGATGGATGCCGGCGAAGAAATATCTGCCTGAATATCTCCGCTTTTGGAGCCGACGCGTATTATTTCGTGATCTTTTTTGAATACGCTGGCTAAGTGCTGTCCCATGGTACCGGTGGCTCCTACAATAATGATTTTCATTCTTTATAAATTTTGATAGTCGTTCAATATTTTGATATTTGCCTTTTATCTAAAAGGATTGCTTTGATAGACGCTTGTATAGGCAAAAGTAATTGCAGCGACAGGCTGAAGGATAGGACAATAATGCAGTTGTATAGGATTTATCCGAAATTCTGCCGAAAGACGTCGGGTGAATATCCGGTATGCTTCCTGAAAAACCGGATGAAATAGGAAACATCTTCGTAACCCAGGTGATCGGCTATTGCCTGAATCTGATGGGGGGTGGCTAAGAGATATCTTTTGGCTTCCAGAATAATCGATTCATTGATTAATGCCGAAGGGGTTTTGCCGATGGTGGCTCTGGTGATTTCACTTAGCTGATAGGGGGAAAGATTCATTAAATCAGTGTAATGAGATACCTGCTTGTGGTTCTTAAGATGCATTTCCAGTAGTTCTGAAAATTCCTCAAAGCGTTCCTGGGTATAGGGGTTGGCATTTGTTGACGGGCCTTTCGGATTCGGGCTTTGTCTGACAAATTCTATAAAGAAGATTTCCAGATTAGCTTTAATGATGTCCTGGTAATCCGCTTGCTTGTCCGTGTATTCCTGGAATATATATTCTAAAATAGCATGTAGTTTTTCAACCCGGTCAACATCAGGCAGACAAAAGTTTTTATTGGCTGCCTTTCGAAATCGCTGGGTTGATGGGCCGTCCTTTGGATGGTAAAACCCTGTGTTAAATTCCAGGAGGTGACCGGTAGAACCGGCATTTAATTGCAGTTGGTGTACCTGCCCGGGGCGTATAAAGAAAACGGAGTTATCGGAAACGGGATAGGTTGTAAAGTCTATTTCATGAGTACCTTTTCCATTTTGCAAAGCAAGGATAAAAAAGAAATTATGCCGGTGCAGCGCCTGAAACAAATCCTGGCCGCCCAGTAAATCCTGAACCTTACGGATACTGAAACGTTCGGAAGAGGCTTGTTCCTCATGATCCGAACGGATATGTCTTATGGGGATTGTCTTTTTTTCCACCTGGGTAAAAGTTTTCTGATTTTTTTTGTTCTATCCTGTTTCACCGCTTCTGCCATCATAAATTCTTTTCTACCCAGCCAAAATGCAATTATCTCTTTTTAGATCTCTTTGCTTTGGGATTATAGTCAAGTGCAAGACCGATCCAGTAATCGAGCTTCTTTTTGGTTTGCAAAACGGATTCATCTACATGTATATAGCCTTTCATTTCCCGGCCTTTCATCACGACCGGTTTACAGCCTTCCAATTCAACCAGTTCATCCTGTTTGTCGGGATCGATTCGCAACATGAGGCGGTCGGGACCGACGCTGATGCACATCTTATCATCCACCATGAACGTCATTCCGCTAAACATGGTTTTTTCCTTCACTTTCGGAACGGTTTCCAAAGCGACCCTGATCCGGTTGACTAATTTTTCATTCGCTGACATTTCCGGGTTTGATTTGCCAAATATATAGCGGGCCGGTAAGTCAGGCAAGTAAATTTTCGGCGCTGCCCCTTGTAATCATCCTGCGTTTTGACTAATCGGAAAACTTTGAAGACCTTAATTATTGAAAATCAGTGTCTAATAAAATTAGTACTTTAATGCTAAATAAATTAGTATTCTTGCAGTGCTATGTACCTAAATTGCAAGACCTAGTTCAGCTTTTTATACGGCACGTTTTCCACCAAAGAATTAGTGCAAACGGCCGTGGAAAATGGCGTTACCTCGCTTGCCCTAACCAATATCAATTCCACTTGCGATCTTTGGGAATTTGTAAAACTTTGCCGGGATGCGCACATCAAACCCCTTGTCGGCGTTGAGTTTCGCAACGGCGATAAACTGCTGTACATTTTAATCGCGGCGAATAACAAAGGGCTTTCCTGGATACATTCCTTTTTATCGGAACATTTGCTGGAGAAAAAGGATTTTCCGGAAGCCGGGCCTGATCTGAATTTTTTTCTGGATAGCTGGGACGGGTTTGTGATCTATCCGTTGGGTGCAAAGAGTCCTGGAAGATCTGGTTCCGAATGAACGGATCGGTTTGTTGCCGGCTGAACTAACCAGACTATTTACGATCGACCTGCGGGTGCATGCTGATAAGTTCGTCATCCGCCAGCCGGTTACCGTTCAGGATAAACAGCATTTTTCTTTACACCGCCTGCTTGCGCTGTATTTCAAAAAATACCATTCTCGCAAAACTGAAGACTGATGAACAATGCGAACCCACAGAGACTTTTATTTCACCGGGAGAACTTTTGAATAAATTTAAAGCATACCCTTTCATTGTCACCAATACCTATCAATCTGATGGATCAGTGCCATGTCGAAATGGAGTTCGGCAGGGATAAGACGAAAAGCACGTATGGTGAGACCAAAGGAGGACGACCGGATCTTCCTGGAGAAGCTGGCGAAGGAAGGACTGGAAAAGCGGTTTGGCTCGAAAAACAAAGTGGCCGAAGAAAGATTAAAAAAGGAACTGAGGATTATCAATGACCTGGGCTTCAACAGCTATTTCTTGATCAACTGGGATATGATCCGTTATGCGCAGCTCCGGCGAATATTACTATGTGGGGCGGGGGAGCGGCGCCAATTCGATTGTGGCGTATTGTCTTTTCATTACCAACGTCAATCCGATCGAACTGAATTTATATTTTGAACGTTTCCTGAATCCGCACCGGACCTCCCCGCCAGATTTCGATATTGATTTCTCGCACACCGACCGTGATGATGTGATGGATTATATTTTTAAGCGCTATGGCCGGGATCATGTCGCGCTGCTCGGCTCTTTTCCGACCTTTAAACAGGATTCGATTATCCGCCAGCTCGGAAAAGTGTTGGGCCTTCCGGATAATGAAATCGTGCAATTGCAGCGAACCGGCAGGCCGACGGATAATAATGGAAAACTGATCCTGCAATACGGCAGACTGATGCAGGGTTTTCCGTCTTATCCTTCCCTACATCCCTGCGGCATGCTGATCAGCCAGGAACCGGTTTCGAATTATGCGACGCTCTTCATGCCGCCGAAGGGCATGCCCACCGTACAGATGGATATGTTCTACGGCCGAAGATATCGGCCTGAATAAATTTGATGTGCTGAGCCAGCGGGGGCTAAGCCATATCCGGGAGGCGCAGCGCCTAATAAAGGAAAACAGAAATATCAGTATCGATATCCATGATATTGAAAGATTCAAGCAGGATGCGGAAGTGGCCACCCAGATCCGCGAAGCAAATTCCATTGGCTGCTTCTATATTGAATCGCCCGCCATGCGGCAGCTGCTGAAAAAATTAAGATGCGACGACTACATCACGCTCGTTGCGGCAAGTTCGATCATTCGCCCCGGCGTGGCGCAGTCCGGCATGATGAAAGAATATATTTACCGCTATCATCACCGCGAAGAAATCAAATACCTGCATCCGCTTTTCGAAGAACATCTCTCCGAAACCTTTGGCGTCATGGTCTTCCAGGAAGACGTGATCAAAATTGCGCATTACTATGGCGGCCTGGATCTGGGGAAGGCCGATATCCTGCGGCGGGCCATGTCCGGCAAGTACCGGTCGAATAACCAGTTCCGGATGATCAGGGAAGAATTCTTCGCGAGTGCAAAAGCAATTGGGACGTGATGAAGCCCTGACCGCGGAGATCTGGCGGCAGATGGAAAGTTTTGCAGGCTACTCCTTCAACAAAGCGCATTCAGCGAGCTTATGCTGCGGAGAGTTATATGAGCCTTTACCTGAAGACTTATTACCCGAAAGAATTTATGGTGGCCGTCATCAATAATTTTGGTGGATTTTATTCAACGGAACTGTATTTCCTGGAGCTGCTAAAAACCGGCGGCGATATCGAACCGCCCTGTATCAATAACAGCGATGAGTATACGAATATTCAGGGCAATAAAGTCTATGTTGGATTTGTGCATATCAAACGGCTGCAGGATAAACTGGTAGAACAAATCCTGGAAGAACGAAGAACGAACGGCAGTTATCTGCACCTGCAGGATTTCATTGAACGCACCAATGCCGGCATCGAACAACTGAATACGCTCATCAGCATCGGCGCTTTCCGTTTCACCGGGAAAAGTCAAAAAAGCATTTATTATGGGAAGCCAATTTCCTGCAAAAGAAAAACCAGCCGCAGCTGCACAATGGCCCGTCACTTTTTCACGAACCACCGGTCGAATTTACTTTGCCTGAATTGCCGGATACCCGTCTGGATGATCTCTATGATCAGATTGAGATCCTGGGATTTCCGCTTGTCCAATCCTTTTGAACTGGTGGATGATGATCCGGCCAAATATGTAAAGGCGACAGACCTGGAAAAGAACAAAGGGAAAACCGTGTCCGCGCTGACTTATTTTATCAACCGCAAGCATGTCGTCACGAAATACAATGATGAAATGTTCTTTGGAACTTTCGTTGATGCGGAACTGAACTGGATCGATACGGTGCATTTTCCGGATTCAGCCAGAAACTTCCCATTGCATGATAGTGGCTTTTACCGGATCTCCGGAAAAGTCGCCGCAGATTTCGGAGTCTTCAGTATTGAAGTGCACAAGATGGAGAAAGTGGGTCACAAGAAGCGGATTTATGAAAACCTCGGTTAATAAAAATCCGGAAAGCAGCCAACGCTAAAAAAATAAAATGACCAATGAACGGCATATCGCCCACCTCGACCTCGATACTTTCTTTGTATCCGTGGAAAAATTGCGCAACCCGAAATTGATTGGCAAACCCATCCTGATCGGGGGCAGCAATGACCGGGGCGTAGTGGCGGCCTGCAGTTATGAAGCGCGGAAATTCGGCATCCACAGCGCCATGCCGATGTATATGGCCAAAAGATTGTGCTCGCATGCGATCGTCGTCAAAAGTGATTTTGAAGCCTACAGCAAATATTCACAAATCGTTACCGATATCGTAAAAGATACAGTTCCCGTTTTTGAAAAAGCATCCATCGATGAATTTTATGTCAACCTCACGGGCATGGATAAATTCCATGGCTGCAAAAAATTTACCGACGAACTCAAAAGGAAAGTCATTAAAGAAAGTGGCCTGCCGGTTTCCTATGGCCTGGCCAGCAATAAGCTGATCAGTAAAGTGGCGACCAATGAAGCCAAACCCAATGGCCAGATCGAGATCCCCTTCGGAAACGAGAAATCCTATCTGGCGCCCCTAAGCATCATGAAAATCCCGGGCGTGGGCGCAAAGACCGGTTACAAATTGCTGAAGATGGGCATCGGAACGGTGAAGAAGTTAAGCGAGATTCCGCTGGGCATGATGCAGAGCTTTATGGGAGAAGGCGGCATTGAACTCTGGCGCCGTGCGCAGGGTATCGACGAATCCCCCGTCATTCCCTACCGCGAACAAAAATCCATTTCAACGGAAAGGACCTACCAGCGCGATACGATGGATGTCGATTTCCTGATGGGGGATCTCTACCGCATGACGGAGAAAATTGCTTTTGAACTGCGCAATCAAAACCGGCTGACGGGTTGCGTAACGGTAAAGATCCGCTATACGGATTTTGAGACCCATGATATTCAGAAAACCATTCCGTATACCAATGCAGATCACGAACTCTTTAAAATTGCGCATGAACTCTTCACACGCCTCTTCGAACGCCGGCAGCTGATCCGCCTGATCGGGATCCGGTTTACCCACCTGATCGCCGGAACTTACCAGATCAATATGTTCGAAGACAGGGAGAAATGATCAAACTCTATCAGTCGATCGACCATATCAAAACCCGGTTTGGGGAGGGCTCACTGATCCGCGGCAGGTCTCTTTTTCCGAACCGGAATATTCCGGAAGGTTTTCTGAATCGTAAATAACGGGAATAGTTCTCCAGACGCTTAAGCATTGTTTATTCCGCATTTAATAACCGATTTCAACAACGGACCTGAACATATCCCCAGACTGAATATGCGACAGCATAAAATGGGCAGTATCGGCGCGCGAGATCTTTAACCCGTTTTTCAAGAACTGGTTGACCGCCATTCTATAGTTGCCCGTAAGCTTTGCATCGGTTAGCTGCGGTGGTCGGACAATGGTCCAGTCCAGCTCAGTTTCTTTAATCTCAGTCTTTCCATCAGCCGCAGATCAGCATACATATTTGCCAGCAGTTTTTGAATGATATATTTGGAAACCAGCCGGACGAAAAACGGAAGCAGGGGATTTGTCTCGACGGCGGATGCCGAAATAAAGAAAGCGCGTCTTAGCCCCGCCTGTTTCATTTCGCGCAGGATATTCCGAGCGCCCTGCGAATAAAGACTTGTCGGATGGTCGCTGAAACCACCACTCACGCCTATTGCGGAAATGATAACATCATGGCCGGCGAAAAGACCTGAGAGACTAAGCGGCTGGGTTACATCGGCCTGCACGATCTTCAGATTGGGATGCGTTAAAGGAAGTTTGGCCGGATTGCGGACAAGCGCCGTAACCCGGTGGCCTGCGGAAAGAGCCTGGTCGACAGCCTGACGGCCAATGCCTCCGTTGGCTCCGATGATAAGGAGATTGGACATGATCAGTTGAATTTAAAAATGCTGAGAAAAATAATGACGGTGAAGATCAGCAGCTGACTGATATGAAAGCGATACATACT
This sequence comes from uncultured Chitinophagaceae bacterium, assembly GCA_963801295.1. Lineage (GTDB taxonomy): Bacteria > Bacteroidota > Bacteroidia > Chitinophagales > Chitinophagaceae > Puia. Next base: position 591,391 of record CAWDEH010000009.1, on the reverse strand, counting down.
TTTTCGCACCTGCATTATTCGTTCCGGGTTGATCTGATCAGCGCCGGACACCGTTTTTCTCAGCCGGAGACCCAGCCGACGACCGATAAAGACCCCGTTGGCCACGAGGAGAATGACAAAAACGAACTTGATCCGGAACCAGAGCTGTTCTCCAAAAACACCATGGGTGACAAACATCATTCCGAAACCGGTGATAATGAGAATGGCTGCGCCGATACCGATCATACGGGAATAGGAGGCTGTTGCCTCGAGCAGACCGATAGCCTTTTCTTTTTGCTTTTCAAATAATCGCCAGAAACTGCGCAGTGTAATAAAATCAATCAGGGTCGTACCGGCCATCAGGATGAGGGCCATCAAATGCAGTGATAACAAGGCGGGAAGTAAATAAGTAATGGTCATAGTGTGTTTATTTAAAATAACCAAATGGTTGTAATTAAATGCACTAAATTATACCAAATGGTTATAATAACCAAGATTTGGAAGTAATTTTTGTATTTTTAGTACTAAATGGTTGCATCCAATGAATAAAACTGCGGTATTGGTCGCCCAGTGGGCTGCTTTTGAAGAACAACACCCGGAAGGTTCCCTGGAAGATTTTTTTCGGTATAGCCTCGCTGAAAAAGTAAAACCCAGGTCTGTTCCGGCATTGCCGGGAAAACTGATTCCTGATCTGAATGGCAGGCTGGTGATCCTGCTCAGGCGGATAGGGAAATTTCATATTGCTTATTCCAATATCGCGCTGGAAGGAACGGGCCTCGATCAGATGGAGGAGTTTGGAATCCTGGTCACCATTTTTAATATGGGTAACCCGATTAAGTCGGAAGCGATCTACAATAATATCATGGAGCTCTCCAGTGGTTCGAATATGCTGATCCGGATGAAGAAAAGAGGACTCGTTCGTGAATATGATGACAAAGAGGATAAGCGGCAGACAAGACTGGAACTGACGCCCAAAGGGAAAAAAGTGTTGTATGCAGGCAAAAGACCGGGTGATGAAGATGGCCGGGATGATGGTGCACGATCTGAGCGATGAGGATAAGGAATTATGTATTCAGCTGCTCTCACCGATCGACCGCCGGTTTAGCGGTTTATTTCAGAAGCAGAAAAACAAGGACTTCGAAACGATTTATGAAGAAAACATGAGATGAGGGAGCATCGCGTACGTTACGCTGCAAATACCGGCTTTCATAACCCGTAGCGTCGTTTTTGTGAACTGTATTGGAGAAATTTCGAACCATTTTGAAGAAGATTCAGGTTCATCCCGTAACAATGGCGCCCAGGTATACACTGTCGGATTGCCTGCTGCGGTCCTGTGCGACAAAAGCCAGATAAATATGATAGGTACTCATTTTCGTAGGGGATAATGTCATGGAATCGGCCCCCGTTTCCCTGAACTGGCCGGGGATTACGATGTTCGCGTGACGATGATCAATATCATAGGCCAGCAGCATCACCTGATCTTTGGGATGGCCGTCTTTTATTCCGGCAGGATCCCAGGAGAACTGTAACTGGCTGCCGTTTATTTTTTCCACCCGGATATTGGCCGGCAGCGGCAGGGAGCCATGACTCAGTTTTACCAGCGCCGGGTTGATGAAAATATCCGGCTGGATTCCTTCGAAGCTGTGCAAGAGGAGCCAGGATTTGGCGGCGAGAAAACCATCCACGGTGGGGCTGTAATTTCTAAACCCCTCGCGAACAAAGCTCAGTGTGGGTTGCAGCCATCGTTGCGCCATGGCGAATTTATTGCGGTTGCCTTTTTCTTCTTTACTGGCCTTGCCGGTACGTTTCTTATAGGGTCCTTTGATATAGGGAATTCCTTTCCAGGAAGAACCTGTGGCGGTGCCCACCTTACCCAGAAAGGGTCCGTTGATGCCATTAATTAATTTGCCCATGGGGTAGTTGAAGAATTTAATATCTCTTACTATCGCAATTTATATATAATTATACAAAAAAGTAACGGAAAATGGACAAAATAGGGAATAATCTGGGATACTTCCTGTGTTTTACCCGCGTTTGGTCTGTGTTTTGTCCGTGTTTAGTCTCTGTTTTCTCCGTTTTTATATGATACTTCTATGATCTTCATATTTACGCTATTACCCTTCCCATCAGCCATGCCGAAGACGATCGGCTGCCAGGAGGGTACGGGGTCTACACAAAATTTAAATGTGTATAATTTTTCATATCCTTACACATAAATAATATGTTATGCGAACAAATATTGAATTAGATGACGTTCTTGTTCGGCAGGCAATTAAACTTAGTAAGCTGAGGACTAAAAAAGAAGTAGTCCAGGAAGCATTGAAAAATTATGTAGCCTGGCTGAAGAAAAAAGAGCTTCTGAATCTTAGAGGACGGGTAACCTGGGAAGGAAGTTTAAAAGAGATGCGAAGTATCTGAGTGAACCTTTAAACGTAATGTAGCCGCTGATCTATTGGCGGAATATATAGAACGAAACGATCAGGTATTGCTGGTTCCAACTATTCTGCAGGAAATTTTGCAGGGCATCCGGCAAGATGCTCAATACAATCACATCAAAGATATTTTATCTTACTTCACTGTCCTGCAGATTCCTCCCGTTCAGGCGGCAATAGTATTTTTTGTCAACCCTTTGTATCATTTTTGTGACATTTTACAAGCCAGCCTCACCCCACTTACAGAGCAGAAATCACTATCTTTACAAAGTTATGTGCCTATTATGTGATTTTTTACACATAATCTGGACATAAACTGTGACAAGTGGAGATAAAACGAACCATATTAAAGAAATTAAGTGCCTGGAAGCTGGCTCCGGGCCGGAAACCTCTTATGCTGCAGGGCGCCAGACAGGTGGGCAAGACATGGTTATTAACGCATTTTGGTGACTCAGCGTTTGATAATGTAGCCTATTTTAACTTTGAAGAGCAGCCGGACCTGAAGCAGTTTTTTGAAAACACAAAAGATGTCCCGCGAATTGTACAAAACTTATCTCTCGTACATGGACAACCCATACTCCCGCAAAAAACACTTATCATATTCGATGAAATTCAGGAATGCAATGATGCGCTGAATACCTTAAAATACTTCTGCGAAAATGCTCCCGAATATGCAGTAGCAAGTGCCGGATCTCTACTGGGAGTTGCTATGTCTCGTGGAAATTCGTTTCCGGTCGGGAAAGTAGATTTTCTGCATTTAAATCCGGTCTGTTTTTCGGAGTTCTTATCCGCTGCAGACGCGAAATTATCTGACTTTTTAGAAGGCATTGATCGAATTGAACCGCTGCCAGATATTTTCTTTCATCAATTGATTGAAAAATTGAAAATGTACTTCATCTGTGGTGGAATGCCTGAAGCTGTGGTTGCACTATTAGAAAAGCAGGATATGGAAAAAACACAGCAGGTGCTACAAAATATAGTCAATGCTTATGCCCTTGATTTTTCAAAGCATGCTGAAAATAAAGAAATTCCCAAACTTAACTATCTGTGGTCTTCTATTCCCTCCCAATTGGCCAGGGATAATAAAAAGTTCCTTTATCAAGCTGTAAAGCAGGGCGCCCGCTCCCGTGAATATGAAGACGCCCTACTCTGGCTTTCACACGCAGGTCTTGTGCACCGTATTTTTCGTATCTCTAAACCAGGTCTACCGCTCTCTGCTTATGACGACCTCTCCGCGTTTAAACTTTATCTTATTGATGTGGGGTTGCTGCGTAGGCTTTCGTTTTTGGATCCTATCGCGATAAGAGAAGGGAACCGGCTATTTATGGAATTTAAGGGCGCCCTGAGCGAAAACTTTATATTACAACATCTAATTGCCAACTTTGAAGGCACTCCAGGTTATTGGACCTCAGGCGGCCAGGCAGAGGTAGACTTTTTGATTCAGGTGAGGAACGATATTATTCCTATAGAAGTCAAGTCAGATGAAAACATAAGAAGTAAGAGCCTTACCATTTATAACGATTTATATCAACCACCCGTTCGGATACGGTATTCATTGAAAAACTTAAAAAAAGACGATGGGCTACTGAATATACCTCTATTCATGGTTGATTATACTGACAAGCTACTTAGAATTTCATGAATTGTATCAACATTCACTTCCACCAGTTTTTAATCATATCCAAAAAACAAATTTGCGTAACTGTAAAGTTACCCATATATTTGAGTAACTAAAAAGTTACGTATATGAAAAAAGCGATCCGTCACAACTGGTTTTATAACGCACCTCCTGAAATCGTCTGGGAGTTTTTAACGACAGCAGAACTCCTGGCTCAATGGCTGATGCCGAACGATATCAAAGCCGTCAAAGGCCATTCATTCATGTTCAAAACCAAACCCTACCCACAGATGGGTTTCGACGGAAACGTATACTGCGAGATTCTCGATGCCCAACCATTCGAAAAACTGGTTTACTCCTGGAAGGGGGGGCCTGGAGATGGCACTTATACACTGGATTCAGTCGTCACCTGGACCCTGATCAGGAAAGATAACGGCACAGATTTATTCCTCGACCACGATGGATTCGACACGGAAGGCAACCAGTTCGGATTTGAGTCCATGAACGCAGGATGGAAAGGAATGCTTGAAGGCAAACTTGGTGAGCTGATTGAGAAAAAATGGGCCGATGCGACAGCTAAATGACGCAAGCCGGACCTTCGCGGCGATTGGCGACCCAAACCGCCGCGCCATACTTCAGTTGCTTTCAAAACAGAGCCTGACGATCAACTCCCTTGCCGGCAATTTTGATATGTCCCGCCCCGCTGTATCCAAACATATCAAAATCCTATGCAACGCCGGCTTCATCTCAATAGAGGACCTGGGCCGCGAACGCCGGTGCACTCTGAAGCGGCAGGGTTTCGAGGACCTGCAGAAATGGATCAATTACTACGATGGATTCTGGCAGTCAAAACTGAAAAACCTGGAGAATCTCCTGCAGGTTCATGCATCGAAAAAAAAGCCTAAGACGAAAAATAAATTCACATAAAATGAAATTACATATTCCGGAAACCCCATCAGGATTTACCCCATTACATTGGCATTATTTAAAGCTTAATTTGAGTGGCTGATAGGGGTAAGGACTTTGAGCAAGACAATATTTGGCGCTTTTTTCCGGAAATGAGGGTTCTGCGCTTCCGCATATTGATTTCCCGCATTATCTTGTTTCCAGCCCCCGACCTCATGCGTAGTTTCTTTTGTCTGCTAACATTGTATTTGGGCGTTCTGCACGCGGCCTTTGCCCAACAGAACCCATTCAGCAACCTCAGCCCCGTTCCCCCCGGGAGTCCACTGGCTGCGCAGCAGACGCGCATGTTTCAGGATTTCACCCGGACCCAGCAAAAACTCTATCAGGCAAAAGTCGACTCGATTCTGGCCCTGAAACATTCTTCCCCCCACTTTTCAACCACCGGTAAACTCCGGCCTGCAACACTGGGTAACAGTTGCGGTCTTCATGCTGACTGCACGCCGGAGCAGGATACGACCGTGGTTACCGGTTCGCTTACATTAAAAAACACAACGATCGGCGCCGATGCTTACGAATGGATCGACGACTCCTATTCGTCGTTTCCTAAACCAAACGAGGATCTGCTGATGTACCCTTCGGTTGGCGTAACGCATGTGCGGCTGATTGCCCACAGGGGCAATTGCACCGATACGGCGGATCGTTATATCGTGGTGAATGGCACGCCGCCGGCCTCGAATGCGCACAATACAGCAGCCTATGGTCAGCCCGGGATTGATAATATCGTGCAATGTGTCGCGGCGGATCCAACGGACGGCTATCTGCTCGCCGGAACATCGGGCGGTAATCTTTTCGGCGACATATCCGGTAACCCATACTTCGTCCGGGTGAGTGAGAATGGTTGTATTCTTTGGAGCCGGCTGATCAATTCCTATCCATCGGGGATCGTGTCTGTACTTCCGATGCCGGGCGGTGGGTTCGCAGCCCTCGCCAGCGGTGGCGGCCTGGGTATATCGGGCATGATTTATCGTTTCGATGCAAATGGAAATATTGTCTGGACAAAATCGATCGTCGGAACGGATTGGTCGAATATGAGCGGGATGAAGGGGTTATCCGACGGAGGATTTTTGATCCTGGGACGATCCGGGATTTCAGTTGATGAGCAAATGACCGTAGAAAGACTCGACGCGGCAGGAAATTTTATCTGGCAGCACCGGTATGCCTACGATGCGGACGACTGGGGGTTTTTCTCCGATGCGGTGGAGAGCGGAGGCCAGCTGTATGTGGTTGGCTGGTATGCTGCGCGGACTGCTGACCCCAATCAATATCCACATTATCTCGAGAAGGATTACGGCGTGTTGGCAAAAATCGATCTGGCTACCGGGAATATGGGTTGGCTGAAAACCTATCCGAGCCCCGGGAAATCCTGGTATCCCAGCCGGATTAATCTTTACAACGGTGGTTTATTAATGTCGGGAATCGCCGATTCCGTTCACGACGGAAACCATTTGGCTTCTGCGGTTCTTGTTGAAGTAAATCCTGACGGTACTCCCCGGAACGCGAAACTGCTCTGGCTGGGTGGAGATGTCGGCATTTCGGCGAATGCGAACCATCGTTCAACCAGACAACAGTCTCTCATTTATGTATTCCGGCACCGCAGCCAATCCGCTGGGTCTTCAGGGCTGGTTTTCGGAAACCTTTTACATGCGGCTCGACCAGCAGAAAAATGTTGTCTGGTCAAAAAATTTTGGCGGGCAGCAGACCTGGTGGTCGTATGATGCCGCACCGTCGCCCAACGGTGGAATGGCGATCGCCACCATGACGGCATCCGGACTTACGGAACCCTGGAACGGGTATTCGATGAACTATGCACTTTACAAAACCGATGCAATTGGTTCGTTGTCCAATGCCTGTCACGAATGGAATTACGCTGCTACCGCCGGAAACATGGATTTTGCCGATTCTTCCATGACAGCAATGACTCCGGTGTCAGCCAACTTTTCCAAACGCGATACATTCATTGTTCCGGTTCAGCCCCGATCGCAGATGCGTTTTGTTTGTCCCGACTACGTGCCGCTGTGCAGTTTCATGGAAGTCACCGGCAAGAACGCCGTCTGTAACATGAGCCAGACCTATGATTATATCGCCCATAAAGATCCGGCCTGCGGTGATCCCGGTAGTTTGGGAATATGATCATTCGAAAATCCGCACGGTCAGCGAGGACGGATCAAAAGCCAGCCTGCAGTTTTTAGAACCCGGTGTGTTCGTCGTCAAGGCGCGGAAGCCGTATCCCTGTATTGATATTATCGATTCGGTGATCGTTACCGTTTCGCCGGCGTTAATGCATTATACCCTGGGCAACGATACCACGCTTTGTCCCGGCGATTCACTCATTCTAAGGCCAACGGGTAAATACGACGTTTATCGCTGGCAGGATAATTCCGCCGCGGATAGTTTTATTGTCCGGATCGCCGGTGAGTATCGCTGCACGGTAACGGATTCCTGCGGAAATCAGAAGACTGATGAAGTGACGGTCGGCTATCATATTCCGTGGACGGCGGCGTTTCCCGCTCCGGTTATAAAATGTCCGGCAGATACTGTACTGCTGCCCGAAACGACGGGGCTGCATTTGGTCAGCTGGTCACCAGCCGACCAGTGGACAACGTTGTCATCCGGCCGGTTCGGCGCTTTCGCTTATACCAATACCAATTACAGTCTTACAGCACGTGACCAATATGAATGCGCGGTGAAGGCCGACTGGATGCTTTCCGTCTGGCCGACGCCGGTCATCCGCCTGGGTGCAGATACCACGATCTGCCCGGAAGGAATGGCGCTGTTGTCGGCGCCTTCCGGATTTGACAGTTACGCGTGGAGTACGGGCTCGGTGAATAGTGATATAACCGTCAGCCAGGCAGGAAACTATTGGGTGCTGCGCGACCGACGGTCATGGTTGCATTGCTTCGGATACCGTTCAGGTAAATCACTTTACAAGTCCGCAGCCAAAGATTACGGGGAATAACTGGATCTGCCGCGGTCAGGCTACGCAACTCGACGCAGGTGATTTTTCCACCTACTCGTGGCTGGACGGATCGCAGAACCGGCAGTTAACCGTAACCGATACCGGATACTTTCATGTAACGGTAACGGACATGCATACCTGCACGGGCGGCGCAGGCTTTTACATCAAAGGTTTTGCTGAATCGCCGGCGGATTTTCTTCCGGCAGATACCACCGTATGTTCGCGCGACGTGACGATGCTCGCTACCTATCGTCCATTCGCCAGCTATCTCTGGTCCACGGGGGAAACCGGGCCTTTGCTGAAGGTTTCGGAGGCCGGTCAATACCGCGTTGAAGTGGTGGATGAAAAAGGATGCATCGGTGCGGATTCCAGCCGGGTTACCGCCAAAGATTGCGAGGCGAAAATCTGGTTCCCCAACGCCTTCACTCCGAACAGAGACGGCATCAACGATGTCTTCCGGCTGAAATTTCCGGGACGCGCAGCAAACTATCATCTGGAGATCTTCAATCGCTGGGGGCAGCGGGTCTTCGAATCCAGGGATCCCGCGGCAGGGTGGAACGGTGGTTTGTCCGGACTGGAACAGCCGGCCGGCACGTACGTGTGGATGGTTCGCTGGTCTTCGGCAGACGGGGTGGCGCATCATAACGATGGTTCGGTTTTGCTTATCCGCTAGGGATTCTCCATAGCGCGGACTATACTAAGGATTAGTGCTTAAAATCGGAAGTCCCGTGGTTCCCAAGGATTCCAAAGATATCAGATCTACGGTCTTTTCTCCACACGCCTTTCCACACGCCGTGCCCGGCATTTCCTATCCAGGTCCATGGGGGATTGTAATTTAAATCGATGGTGGCGGTGACGAGTGTACCCTGTGTACCAGTTTCCTTAAGAATATCTCCTGCAGGATTGATGATCATACTATGTCCATCGTAAATGGAGTTCACAAAATAAACACCGTTATCCAGTGCCCGGCTTCTTGAAATAATTTTATAGCCATCTGTACCCCGGATGTCACCCGCAATGGGGCAGAATAAAATTTCTGCGCCATTTAAAGCTAAAGCCCTGGGCACTTCCGGAAAAGCATAGTCCCAGCAAATAAGCATCCCTATTTTACCGAAATCCGTAGTAAACACCGGAAATGAATTCCCCGGAACCGCACCTTCTTCCGCCTCGTTATCTGGCAATTGCAGTTTTTTATAAACAGCCTGTATTTTGCCCTGACGGTCGTACAATACAGCTACATTACTTAGTGTATCGCCTACCCAGGAGTACAGGCCGGAAACAATATACATACCGTATTGTTTTGCTTTCTGAGCCATCATGATGGAGGCACTTCCTGCCAGGGTGTTCACCTCAACTTTCTTCATACCGAGCCCGGTATTCTGCGTTGGCCAACCTTCCGGGAGACAAACAATCCGGCATCCGGAAGTACCGGCTTCATCAAGCAGTTTGCCCATTAAACTAATATTCTTTTCTACAGTAGGACCGGGAGGTCTGAAATAAACAGTTCCCACTTTTACATTACGCGCAGGAACATCGGGACAGGTTTCCATAGAAATATCATCCCACCAAACTGTTCCTGTGCCCCACCTGAATTCAAGAGAAATTTCAGCGGTCGTTGCCCCTGCAATGGCCTTTATTTTATTTGACGCCAGCAGCCAGCCGTCAGAATCGCCGGTAATATCATAGATATAATTGTAGCCGACATTTTCTGTGCCTTTATACCAGGTGATTTTAATCATTACGGATTTATCAATGGAGTGTACATTTTTTGTGAGAAATCTTGCGCCGAAAAGATAGGTAAGCCCACCGGAAATTTGCACGTTTTGCACAGCCCTGCCATGCACATTGGGATTCGTGCTTTCCATTTTGAGTGCGAATGAGCCACGATATTTGTTCTGTTTATCGATACTGGTAACCGGCTCCATGGCAGCTGCCGGCCCGTTGATCGTCCAATTTGCCGGAAGGTTCGGGGATGCTTCAAAACCACCGTTCAATATAATATTGTTTGCTGTCGCCGTTCCGGAAATAAACAGAAAGACAGTTAAAACAATCTGAAAATAAGTTGTTGATCTTTTCATTTTATATTGTCTTTTAATCATTGTTGTTGAAGCAGCATTCTATCACTGGTTTTGCAGCCATTTATTTATTATTCCATGGTATAATTCCTGGGCTTGTATCATCCAGGTCAGGTCTTCCCGCTGGCTGGCTAAATGGAAATATCTGTCGGGAATATAATTGTCCGGGTAAGAAATAAACCGGGTTTGACTATACGCCGATTGCAATGCCGACCAGTTCTTCTGAAATTCCCTTAAGGCTTTCTTCACCTCCTCTATTCCGGCTTTCTGCTGCTCCTTATCGGGACTGTCACTTTGTTTAAGTGCAAGGAGCAAACGGGGAGTAGAGATCTGAAAATTGTATAATGCCAGGGAAAGGCTCCAGTAATATTTATTTCTTCTGGAATGATCATACAGGTCCTTTAGTCTTTTTGATAAAGCGGGATAATGATCTGTCTCGGCAGCCGACCTGTCCAGGCGGTCCTTATATTTCCGGCTCCAGGAACCCGGCGATTTCAAATCCGGCAGTCCGATTAATTTGGACGTATAATCAAACGATATGTTTTCCTGCCCTGCGAGCGGAGGCAGCCAATGCTCTACCCGCTTCAGACTCAGCAATGCATTGTCATCATCCAGCAGATTACCCTTTTTAAAAAGAGCTTCGTACCACAGAACGGAGCCTTTCCGCAATTGCGCATTGAAGCTTAGATAATCCGGCATGGATATACCGAACTCCCTTTGCAGCCAGGCCGCGTCATATTCCTGCAACGAGCGGCCATTGGGAGACCAGCTATATTCAGCAGCCGCGATAAATCCACGCCAGTAATTTTCTATATGCGGTGACTTATCATCCCAGGCCGTGCAAAGCATTCCCTGGATTTTTTTTTCGGCGGCAAGTTGTATAAAGTTTTTGATGGTTATGATACCGGATGATTCCATCCCTTTATCCCGTTCTTCGGATTGAAACAGCATTCCTCCTTCAGCATTCGTAGCCGTGGCGATCATGGCTTTCAGTCCATGGCTTTCATACCAGTCGAGTGCACGAATATTTCCGGGCTGATTGGCCATAGAATAATTCCAGCGCATATAAACGCAGTTTTTGGGAAAATCGGTCAGCAGGCTGTCGAGTTTTGGAACACCCTGCTTCCAGGCCCTGGCTGCTTCACCGGAATCCACTGCATTACTCCAGGTACTGGTATAAAGGCCGGCATATTGTAGGGGCATATCGTCCCAGAATATGGGAATACGATTGTTTTCTTTTGCGAATTCACAAACTCTTTTCAGCCAGTAAAGATTCAGGCTGATCAATCCTTCCTTGTCTGCCGTGGGTTTACATCGCGGACATAATCCGATATTGCCGATCTCATCTCCGCCGATATGAAGGTATTTTGAACCGGGTGTGGCCTTGATCGCATCCCGGTATAAATCGAACAATACCTGGTACGTGCCTTCATTCAAAGGACAAAATGCCCAGGGACTCCAGGGCAATTCGCGCAGTCCGGCATATTCCTCATGTTTCAGAATAAAGCTGGCGTGCCCCAGGCCCTGAACCAGCGGCGTAATTTCAATATGTCTTTCCCGGGCATACCGGGTTAAGGAAGCCATTTCCTCCAGACTGATAGATTGGGGCGCTCCGACCAGCGGTTGTCGTTGATAACGAAGCTTGTCCTCGAATTCAAATACAATTGCATTGATCTTATACCTTGCCAGCCGGTCAATGCTCTCGTAATAATAGTTCATGTGATCCAGGTGATGCTTCACGTCAAAATGTACCGCTCTGTAGGAGAGCGCGGGATAATCGGTGATCCGGCAGGAGGGCACCGGCTTTTTAAAATCCATGGCATCTTCCAGCAGTTGTTCGAGGGACTGACAACCATAAAATAAACCTGCCTCTCCGGTTGAACGGATCTCCACCCCATCTTTGGAAATGGTCATCAGATAACCTTCCTCAGAAGGAAGTGAACGAATTTCTTTATCCAGGATAAGGGTGAGCGTGCCATTGCCAGCTGAATTTCCGATGGTTAGCCGCGACAGGATATTGCCCATAACCGGAGGTTTGAAATTTCCTTTAATGACTAATTGTTGCAGGCTGCCCGGCTGTAATCCTTTTCCCTTGAGCAGACTTACATTTTGTGGCTGGGGTAGAATCTTAAAAGGGCTCGGGTAATTTCTCCGCAGGCAGGCTGATCCAGGAACCAAAACTAAATACCATGCAAACAGCCAATGCAATTTGTTTCATCTTTAAAAAATTATTGTCGTGCCGGTGGTTGATATTGATAATGGTTACCAAATAGAGCCCATTAAAAATAACGCACATTGAGATAGTATTTGAAAGAGATTTACGTCTTAAAAGTACCAAATTATAATATGCACAGCTAAAATAAACCTGCTGGACGATTATCAGCAACAATCAGAACAGAAATATCGTACTGACAACCGTGGCAAATACTATTGCAGCGTTTTGCGATCATCACGGTAACTGTTATAATTAGTACGCTATTTCACAGATTTAATCTCTTGAGGGAATAAACGTATATCGGGTTTTCAATTTTAAAAATTGCTTCTCAAAATAATTGTACGATAGCAAAGCTATAGTTACCGTTATAAGAAATGAAATAACAAGCCCTATTTCATTTTTCCATTCGTACAAACCTATTTTATCGCTAAAAGTTGATAATTCATTCTTGAAAATTTTATATACTATCCAATATATTGTTATATGAACAACATACATTCCATAAGATATGCGTCCAAGATACGCTAACGTAGAAGGCATGCGTTTTGCGGATGACCCAAACAACGAAAAAAAGAAAGACATTACACCTACAAGTATCAAAAACCAACCACCTGTAGATTGTGAAATGGTGGCGAGGTGTGGAGAGTCTGCATTGATCTCACAAAGCATAGAAGCTAATAACCAACAGGTGTAGCCTATAGCAAACAACAATATTCGTGTTGCAAAACCCCAGTTAGGCTGTTTGCCTTTTAAATAAACAGAAACCAGGATTCCTGCGGCAAAAAACTGAAATTGCACAAAGCTATTTGTCCACTGTCCGCTAAATTCTTCCGTCGGTCTTTGAGCGTAATAAATGATGGCTATATATGAAATTGCAATTGCAAAAAATGAAAAAATCTTTAATCCACTTTTACCTGTAAAGAATAAGACTAAAGGAAGCAAAATATAAAGTTGCTCTTCTACCGATACGCTCCACAATGGGTTAATGCAATAAGACTGCCACTGATTAAATGTTATGTACCAATTGCCGGAAAATAAAGTAAATGCTAACTGCGCTTTTTGCGGGATGCTTCTTCCAAAATAATGAGTAGTAGATGTAAGCAAAACTATTAGAAAAAAGAACGTTAAATATAATGGCCAAATGCGTAGGATTCTTCTAATATAAAAAGATTTAACGCTGATTTTCCCAAATCTCTCCTGCTCTCGTGTAAGTAGTTCTGTAATTAAAAAAGCGCTTAAAAAAAAGAATAATGGTACTCCATAATTGCCCACCAAACTTATGTGGTATCCCCAATAATGTTCATTGCTGTCAACAGGCGCCAAATCCAACCGGTGAACAAAGAACACAAAAAGAAAGGCGCATAAACGAAGTACATCTAATTCGGGCCGATAGTACCGTTGAACTGTCATATAATAATATCGATCTGGTATGGTGTTACAATATTCGGGTTTATTATAGTGATTTTTTACAGCGTGTCGATACAGTCTACAGCTCTGCGTTTAGTCTTGTTAGCTTCATATCCAAGAAATATTCTTCGTCCTTCAGGATGATCATGAATTGAAATGGGGGCTTCTTTGAAATGGGTGAGGAGTTTATTCTCTTCTGTACTCATAACAACTGGACTTTATGACTATTAATACTTTCCAATAAAAAAGGATTCTTCAGTGTTTTCTCGGTGACAAGATCTACATTCTTTTTCAGGAGATCTTCTAATGCTTGAGCGAGGGCGAAATAATTGTTGGCGTAAGTTTCATAATCCATGCTTTCCGGGAAGCTGATGATGAAATCAACATCGCTATCCTCACGCATAGATCCTTTTATGGCGCTTCCGAATGCAAAGGCCCTGCTCACACCGTAATATTGCATGAGTCTTCTGACTTCGGGCAAATTATTTTGTAATAGATCGTTCATGTACGCTACGTTTCAAATACGGGCTTTTATAGCCCGTAGCGTCGTTTTTGCGTGACCGAAGATAGAGTTTTTTCGAACCATCTTGAAGCCGATATGAGGTTTTTAGCAGAAATGAATTTATAATTTTCGGTTATTGCATGTTGTACTGTACCCGGAAGCCAATTGGAACAGTTGTGCAACTTTGCTGGCGCACTTTTGGCAATAAAGAAGTATTGTAAGGGGTAAATGAAATTCTTAAGTCAGGGGATGTTTATTTCCCGTTGGCCCGGGAGTATTATGACTAACACAGTTTATGAAATACACCTTGGCGCATAAAATAAGGGTAGCTTTCAATAATTTATTCAGGATTGCTATTATGCCAAGGGCTCCTCGCATCAGTACCACCGGTTAGTAAATGTTTTAAATGGTTATTATTTAAATAGTCCCAACAAATATCAGCGATAAAACCTTCTATAGCTATAGCCATATTGTTGACAATGCCTGTGTGGGTCCGGAGTGAAAGTAAGATGGATCTTGAACAGATTCTTTGGAGACATGGTTGTAGCGATATATTTTTATTCCTCCCACTTCTGCAAACAAAGTAGCAGCATGGGTTGCTGGGGATGGATTTATTTTGATACTGGCAAAGCCGGATCTTTCCTTGCGGGCTTTGCCGCCATACTTATTTCTCCAGTTGTGATACGTAGCCTCATGGATACCTTCTCTAACTGACTTCAGGAGACGAGTTGAGAAAGAAATAGCTTATTCAGATCAGATTATCAAGGCAGTATTGGATGCGGACTCCAGCCGGGTTACCACCAAAGATTGCGAGGCGAAAATCTGGTTCCCCAACGCCTTCACGCCGAACAGCACGAATCGAACCAGGGATATGAAAGTTACAAAGCAGTAAGAGCGATAATAATATAAATTATGAACTTTTGCTTATTTTGATAAACGCATTGCCATTTTTGGGCTATAATAAACATCTTTGTCCCCCGTCCACCGAAACAAATAAAGAAAAGTTTTAAAATTATTTGGGAATAGTATCTGGATATGAAAATGGTAATGAGTCTGTATTAGTGGACGAATACAGAAATGTCCCTATAAACTGGAGAGTTTCTGTTTTGACGAAGTATATAATAATGGTTCGAATGTCCAATAGGGTTGTAATGCAAAAGCCGCTCTAGAGCGGCTTAGAGTGTGTGACCCCGTTCGGACAATTCTCGAACCGGTTTTATGAGCATTTAAAATCTCTTTATGAATTAAAGCATGTGATAATCAATAATGTATTATAGCGCGTCTGAAACGGTAAGATTGAGATTATTGGCACCTTAGTATACAATTTACTGCAAATTTAGTAAAAAGAATGTATTTTATAGCAAAAGGATTACTTTTATACTAAACTTCATTAATTATTATGGAGAAAATGGTAGGCCTTTCCTGGTTACAGAAAAAGTATGGATTGGCAGGCTATGCCCTTACTCATCAATCAATTATTGGCGCCCGCTTAAAGCAGGAAATAGACGAAGATAATACAGTGATTGATTTTTATACCCCGCTTTATGCTCCTACTGATCAGGAAGATCCGATGTTGCACCTCGAATTTGGAATAAAATACGATGATCTTAACTTAGATTTTCTGAAAGCCGTTTTTGCTGTAATTCCTGACGAGGCTGTGCTGGCCTATCTTTCCGGAAAACCAAAGGGAAGCTATGAACGTCGTGTGGGATATTTATACGAATTTCTGACCGGAATACGATTACCTGTACCTGATCAGGGTAAAGGCAATTATATTGACTTATTAGATAGCAGCAAGTATATCACGGGTAAAGGACAAAATATTGCCAGATGGAATATCCGGGACAATCTGTTAGGGTTAGCTCAATTTTGCCCGGTAATTCGCCGGACTAAAGCGTTAGAAAGATTGTTGGAAACAGACTACCGGCAATTGATTACAGCCATCCGCCAGGCGTTTCCGCCGGATATTTTCTACCGGGCAGTTAGCTATTTATATACCAAAGAAACACGCTCATCTTACCTCATCGAGCAGGAACAGCCTTCTCCGGACAGGACAGCCAGGTTTATTTCTTTGCTGGAAAGGGCTGGTGAAGAACCTATAGCAACGCTGATGCGCGAGCAATTCCTTACGCATCTTCAGAATGAAATAGTAGACTCACGGTTTGCCGCCCTTGGTTACCGCGACTTTCAAAACTATATCGGTCAAACTACTTATAACTTCAAAGAAATCTTTCATTACATCTGTCCGCCACCTCAGTTTCTTCCATCCATTATGGAGGGCCTGTCTATGTCCCTGGAAAAGACTGCTGGCGTTCACCCGGTGGTTCGGGCAACAATTATAGCTTTCGGTTTTGTTTTTGCACATCCTTTCGAAGATGGCAATGGCCGATTGCATCGGTTCCTGATTCATGATGTACTAACACGGGATGGAGTTGTACCACGGGGAATGATCGTTCCCGTTTCGGCCCATATGGTCAACCATAAAAAGGAATATGATATGGCACTGGAAGTTTATTCAAAGCCGCTGATGAGGAGAATTCGCTATGAATTGAATCAACAGGATCATTCTTTGAGAGTGACGAACCCAGAGGCTGTAGAGAGCTATTTTCGTTATCCGGATTTGACGTCTCAATGTATTTATCTGGCTACCACCATCCAAGAGACTATAAAAGAAGATATTTATCCGGAAATGGAGTTTCTGGTTAAATATGACGAAGCGAAAACCGCCATCCAGGAGATCATTGATATGCCTGATCGATATATTGATTTACTGATAAAACTATTGCATCAAAACAAGGGATTACTGTCAGAGCGCAAGCGGAAACATTTTACGCAGCTTACTGATAGTGAACTATCCCGAATCGAGACGGTATTTCGGGAGGTTTTTCCATCATCAAATATATAAGTTTTTGAGCAGGAACTAAGTTTATAATGATCACACAATCATTCTGTAAAAATTAATATGGAGAAACTGTCTGTGAAATATTGGGGGCAACTGAGTACTGAAAAAAATTTAACGATAATAAAAAAGTTATTACCTAAAAAATCGATAATAGTACATTTTGAGGGTAATCCTTATTTCAAGGAGTTTTTATCTCATTTTTTTACGGCTAACAATCTTGAATTTGTCCAAGAGCTTGTTTATAAATTGGCAGAATCCAGAATTGCTGAAAATGACAGTGATGTTCACGCGGAGGTTTATAATGATAACAACTTCTATATCAAAAGAAGCTTTTTTATTAGTGCAATTATAACTTACTCTCGAATTTTCAATAGCCCTAAAAGTAAAATAAAAAAGCTGGATATAAAACATCTTGTTAAAGAGATACCTGATGATTTAGAACCTGATGAAATCGGCATTAGAAACCGGCTTCTGACAATTCATGAAAAAATCATCACCCTTAGAAATAAATACGTAGCCCATGCAGAGGATACCCATTTTGAGACAATTTGTGCTTTTATGAAATTGGAGCTTAATGGAAAAATTCTTGAACATTCACTTCAGGGTATTTATTTAGGGACTTACAATTTTGATGGGGAAGAAATTCAGGATTGGATTATGCTTAACTCTTTTTTAATAAAAAAACTCAAAGAAAAACAAGAACAGCTTATGGATTTATTCTTTAAAAACCTAAGTAGGGAAGAACTGCTCAAATTAGCAGCGGAAGCTGGTGCATTTAATAAAGATTAGAAATACGGAACCTTGGGCGTAACCAGCCATTTAGGGGGCTAGGACAGAGGCTAATGAATGTTTTAAGAAAGAATTAGCGGGAATCGTAGTCCGGGATAAGTATATCACCTTATTTGAAAAAGGTGATGGAAGATTACCGCCGGCAAACCTGCAAGGAAGAAAGCAATATGGCAAACGAAATACAAGCCGAAATCGACAAAAACCGACTTCGTATTGCCAATGCACACCAACTTATGCTGGACGGTGAACTGAGCGCTACGGACTACCGGGAGGTGAAAAATCGTTATGAACCGGTGATAGAACAAATGGAACGCAAGAAACAAGGCATATCGCAAGCAGATACCAACCTGATGGAGTATGTAACGGAAACAGCAGACCTCCTTCAGAACCTGTCAAAGTGCTATGATAAATCCTCCCTGGCAGTTAAACAAAAGGTTATTGGTTCGATATACATTGGAAAATTGATTTTTGAAGAAAACGAATATCGAACCATCGAATTAAATGAGGTCATAGCGCAGATACGCAAGCTGCGAGCGGATTACGAACAGCAAAAAAAAGGACTGGCTTCCAATTTTGGAAGCCAGTCCGAAGAGGTGAACCGGATTGGATTCGAACCAATGGCCTGCTGCTTAGAAGGCAGCTGCTCTATCCAACTGAGCTACCGGTCCTTATTCGCGCAAAAATAATGGTTTTAGGCTAAGTTCCGCGACGACAATTAAGGGAGCATTTGAAAAGTGACGGATAGCAAGCCGTCGAATGAATAAAGTTGACCAAATCATTCGCTTCGGAAGGAAAATGGCTTTAAAAATGAAGTAAATTTGTGCGATGACGGATGATCGGTTGAAAATCTATTCAAGCGAAGCGGAGGCAGAGAAGGCGAATGCCCGACGGGCTGCCCGGCGCACCTATACAGAACGGTTTTATCTGCTCATGGAGCTAATTAAGGTTTCTGCAATGATTTCCTCTGCGAAAAAAATAAAGGATTCAAACAACTAAGCTGTTCATGGATGTTTTTGATGCCAAAGGCAGAAGGGACGCTCCCAATCCTTGAATTTTCCCCCCAACAAACGTACCTTTGCCCCTTCAAAAAGTATCCCCATGATCAGAGCGAATAATGTGACCCTTTCTTTTGGTAAACGTGTGCTGTTTGATGAAGTGAATGTTTCTTTCACCAAGGGGAATTGCTATGGGGTGATCGGGGCGAATGGGGCCGGGAAATCCACTTTTCTGAAGATCCTTTCCGGGGAAATTGAACCGAATAAGGGCAGTATTGAAATTACCCCCGGGCTCCGGATGGCCGTGCTGAAACAGAACCATTTCGAGTTCGACAACCAGACCGTGCTGAATACCGTGCTCATGGGATACAAGAAAATGTGGGATACCATGCAGGAGCGCGATGCCATCTACGCCAAGGCGGATTTTACCGAAGCCGACGGCCTCCGCGCCGGCGAACTGGAAGGCGAATTCGGCGAAATGGGCGGGTACACGGCGGAAAGTGATGCGGCTTCGCTGCTGAGCGATCTGGGGGTAAAAGAAGCCCTGCACAGCACGCTGGTAAAAGATCTTTCCGGGGCCATGAAAGTGCGGGTGCTGCTCGCGCAGGCCATCTTCGGCAATCCGGATATCCTTTTACTGGATGAACCGACGAATGACCTGGACGTGGAAACCATCAACTGGCTGGAAAATTTCCTCGCCGGATATGAGAATATCGTGATCGTGGTTTCGCATGACCGTCACTTCCTGGATGCGGTCTGCACCCACGTGGCGGATGTGGACCGGCAGAAGATCAAGGCTTTTACCGGGAACTATACTTTCTGGTATGAATCTTCCCAGCTCATGGCGCGCCAGATGGGCGATAAGAATAAAAAAACGGAAGATAAACGTCAGGCCCTGCTGGATTTCATCGCCCGTTTCTCGGCAAACGCCTCCAAATCCAAACAGGCCACTTCCAGGAAGAAGGCCCTGGAAAAACTGACCATCGAAGAAATTGAACCTTCCAACCGCCGCTACCCCGGCATCATTTTCAAACAGCAAAGGGAAGTGGGCAACCAGATCCTGAATGTGGAAAAGCTCAGAAAGACCGCCGATGACGGCACCCTGCTTTTTTCCGATATCAGTTTCAGCCTCAATAAGGGGGATAAAGTCGCCCTGGTAAGTAAGAACCCCCTGGCGCTGACCAGTTTTTACGAGATCGTCACCGGTAAAATGCCTGCCGACCGCGGGCGTTTTGAGTGGGGCACCACGGTCACCAATGCTTATCTGCCGAACGATAACCAGCAGTTCTTTACCGATAAGAACCTCAACCTGATGGACTGGCTCCGGCAGTTCGTTCCGCCGCATGTAACCGATGTGGATGAGCCCTTTCTCCGCGGTTTTCTCGGAAAGATGCTATTCAGCGGAGATGAGGTAATGAAGAAAGTGGGTGTGCTGAGCGGGGGCGAAAAAGTACGCTGCATGATCAGCCGCATGATGCTGCAGGATCCTAATGTGGTATTGCTGGATGAACCCACCAACCACCTCGACCTGGAATCCATCCAGGCTTTCAATGAGAGCATGAGTAATTTCAAAGGCGTGGTGATGATCACCTCCCATGACCATACCTTCCTCGAAACCGTCGCCAACCGGGTCATTGAACTGACCCCTTCCGGCGCAATCGACCGCCTCTGTACCTTCGATGAATACCTCAATGATGAACGTGTAAAACAACTCCGGCGAGGAGATGTACGCACCGGGTAAATTAGTGAACGCATAAACCGACAACTTGGATTATATCGTCCCTGCTCAAACCCATATCGGCCATGTCCACCTCAAAGTGGCGGACATTCCCCGTTCACTCAGGTTCTACCAGGATCTGCTGGGTTTTGAAATTACGGAATGGTACGGCTCCAGCGCGGTATTCCTTTCAGCAGGCGGTTATCATCACCATATCGGTCTGAATACCTGGTACAGTAAAGGTGCGGCGCCCGCCCCCCAGCAGGCGGCCGGTTTGTTTCATACGGCCATCGTTTACCCCACCCGGAAAGACCTGGCTTTTATCCTCGACCGCCTCCTCAAAGCGGGATATCCGCTTACCGGAATGGCCGACCATGGCGTGTCGGAAGCCCTTTATCTGAATGATCCCGATGGAAATGGCGTGGAATTGTATTGGGACAAACCAAAGGACCAGTGGCCGAAAGATGCTGACGGGAATTTGAGCATGGTAACCGAAGCACTCGACAGTAAAGGGCTGTTGGACGAGCTTAAGCTTTCCGCTGCACAATAAATGCCTTTTTTCCGCATTGTAAGAAAAACCAATTTCTTTGACGAAAGGGCTGCTTATAGGGTTGATTTTGTGTGGGTTGTTGAATAAAGCACTTGCCCAGCGACCCGCGTCTCCGCCCAGTAAGATCCGTTCCAACCTCTACAAAAAATTTATTCCTGTTTCTTCCGCTGTTCAAAAGCTGGATTCCCTGAGCCTGGTGCCCGGCACTTTTTCTATTGCAGGAATCAGCGACAGCCTCTATCGGATCGACTACGCTCATTCAACCCTTACCTGGATCCGGAGACCCAACCTGGATAGCGTGTATGTGCAGTACCGGCGTTTTCCCTACCAGCTGAATGGTGTGGTTCAACGGCTGAGCTACGAAAAAGTGATGGACCGGTTCATCATCGAGCCCACGGTATACAATAAGGATAAAAACAGCGATAATTTTTTCAACTTCGGCAATATCAACTATAACGGAAGTTTCGGAAGGGCGATCTCTTTTGGAAACAGCCAGGATGCCGTGGTGACCTCCAACCTGAACCTGCAGATCAGCGGCTATCTGGCCGACAGCATCGAGATCGCCGCAGCCATTACCGATAATAATATTCCGATCCAGCCCGATGGAACCACTGCGGAATTAAATGATTTCGACCGCATCTATCTTCAGTTCAAAAAAAAGAACTGGGCGCTGAGCATGGGGGATATCGACCTGCGGCAGACGGACAATTATTTCCTGAATTTCTATAAGCGCCTGCGTGGCGGATCCTTCGAAACGGTTAATAAGCTTTCGGACCGGGTAACCAATAAAACCCTGATCAGCGGCGCGGTAGCGAAAGGAAAATTTACCCGGAATGTTTTTCAGGGGCAGGAAGGCAACCAGGGCCCTTACCGCCTGCAGGGGGCGAACAACGAACTTTATTTTATCGTGCTGGCAGGGACGGAGAAAGTATATATCGACGGCCAGCTGCTGCAAAGAGGAGAGGACCAGGACTATGTGATCAACTACAATACCGCGGAACTAACGTTCACGCCTAAGCGAATGATCACAAAAGACAGCCGCATCCAGATCGAATTTGAATATTCCAACCAGTATTATCTCAACGCGAACCTGTATCTCTATGACGAGGCGCAGGTCGGTAAAAACCTGCGGATCCGGCTGGGCGCTTTCAACAACAGCGATGCACGCAATTCGCCCATTACCCAAACCCTGGATGCCGGCAGAAAAAGATTTTTAAACGGCCTGGGCGACAGCGTGAACCGGGCTTTCTATCCCCTGGCGCCGCTCGATACAGCCGGCGCGGGAAAAATCCTCTACCGGAAAGTGGATACGGTTTACCTGGCCGCCAATGGTTTGTATACCCACGATTCCGTCTATGTTTTTTCCGCAGACCCGGCATATAAATTATACAATCTTTCTTTTGTTAATGTGGGCGCGGGAATGGGCGATTATGTGCCCGATCCGAATGGCGTCAATGGAAATGTTTATAAATGGCTGGCTCCGGGCGCCAATGGAAAATCAGGACAGTTTGAAGCGGCCGAATTTCTGGTTACGCCCAAAACCCAGCAGGTGATCACCCTGGGCGCGGATTACAAACTGAGCAAAGAAACTTCGGTAACGACCGATGTCGCCCGCAGCCGGTTTGATGTGAATACGCTTTCCAGCATCGACAAAGGCAATGATGTCGGCAACGCCATCAAAACAACGCTGAAGAATATTCATCCTTTTAAACAGTCGCCCAAAGGATTGGAACTGGGCAGTTCCCTTTCCTATGAATATGTCGACGCCCGTTTTCAGCCTCTGGAAAGACTGCGTCCCGTGGAATTCCTGCGCGACTGGGGATCTGCCCCTGCAGCAGCAGGCGCAGGCCAATGAAACTTTTTACAATGCCGCCATCCAGCTAAGCGATAAAAAGAAAAATGAGATCCGGTATGAATTGGCGGGGTATAACCGCGGCGCTTCTTTCAGCGGCATCCGCAATATGATCGGGCATACGACGGACCTTTCCGGCTGGCGTTTTAATGATCAGCTGAGCTGGACAACCGACCGCGGAGATATCAATAACGGGTATCTCCTCCGGCCATCCGTGGATATTTCGAAAACCCTGAAACAGTTTAAAAACTATACGGTCGGGATTCAATTATTCGCTGGAAAAGAATGAACAAAGAAATAAGATCAGCGATTCCGTTTCGTTCGACAGCTATTCTTTTTCCATCGCTCAGGCTTACCTGAAATCGCCGGATAAAAATCCCAATAAATGGGGCGCCACTTATTTTTACCGGGAGGATGCTTATCCGTTTGGTAAGGAGCTGGCGCGCGCGGACCGCAGCCAGAATATCAATGTGTACACCGACCTCACAAAGAACAAGCATGAGCAGGTGCGGATCAATGCAACGTACAGAAGCCTGCAGGTGATCAATGCGGCGGTTACTACACAAAAACCGGATAACAGTCTGCTCGCCCGCGCGGAATACAGCATGAATGAATGGAAGGGCATGCTGATGGGTAACGCGCTGTACGAAGTGGGTTCCGGACAGGAACAGAAACGGGCCTATACTTATATATCCGTTCCGGTGGGCACCGGGCAATATACCTGGATCGATCTGAACAAAGACGGGGTACAGCAGCTCAATGAATTTGTGATTGCGCAATACGCCGATCAGGCAAATTTCATCCGCATCTTTACGCCCACCAATGATTATGTGAAAGCAAATTACAGTACATTTAATTATAGTGTGATCTTCAATCCGCGCATGCTGCTGGGCAGCAAAGCCACGGGGTTTAAAAAATTCCTGTCGAATGTATTTCTGCAATCCTCCCTTCAGCTAAGCCAGAAGGAACAGGCGGCGGGATTCATCCAGCTGAATCCATTTAAAGCGCCGTTGAACGATACCTCACTTATTACCCGTTCAGTCCGTGCTGGTCAATTCTTTTTCCTATAACAAGATGAATTCGAAATGGGGGTTTGATGTCAGCAACAATCAGAATATCTCGAAATCGCTTTTAACCTACGGTTACCAGACCCAGTCGCTCAGGGAATGGAACCTGCGCACCCGGTGGAATATCTCCCGTTCTTTTCTGCTGACTTCCACCTCGAAAAAGGGAACCAATTATCTGTTTACCAGCAGCTCAAATTTCGACAATAGCAATTATAATGTGAATCAGTACTCCGTTGAACCGGATATCAGTTTTACCCGGCGCGCCAATTTCCGGATCACCCTCGGTTATCGTTATGCAGAAAAAAAGAATGCAGCGCAGTATGGCGGCGATACGTACTATTCAGGTTCGGTCAATACCGATGCGAAATATAACCTGGTGTCAAACACTTCCCTGCAGGCCAAATTCACCTATAATGATATTCATTATACGGGGAATACCAACAGTACCGTGAGTTATATCATGCTGGACGGTTTGCTGCCCGGTAAGAACTATCTCTGGAACCTCGACCTCACCAAGAAACTCGGAAACAACCTGGAACTCAGTATCCAGTATGAGGGCAGAAAGCCCGGTGAAGGGCATACCATTCATACAGGGCGGGCTTCTCTTCGCGCAATTTTGTAAGGAATTTTTCACCGGAGAATCCGTGCCGGGAAATTTTTACCCAATCCTGTTTTAGAACTGTCAGGGCATCATAGTGAATGTTCCAACACGCGTCAACTACTTAAACGTTTTCGTAAATAAATCGTTAAAATATGAAAACGATTCCAGTTTTTTTTGCCAAGTTTGGGACTGCTATAATTTAAACCGAAAACTGCTTGCGTATGATACAGACCCACCATCTGCGGATAAGATTTCCATTATTTGCATTGAAACTCCTGCCGCTCTTACTCTGTTTCCCCTTATTTTCCCTGGCGCAATTGAAAACGATTTCAGGAATGGTGACAGATGAATCCGGCAACCCCATACCGGATATTTCCGTGATCGTTCAGAATACGAAAACAGGAACCAAGACGGACGCCAACGGGCATTATTCCATTCAGGCCGCCTCAGGCGCAACGATTGTTTTTTCCTCCACCAATGCGGAAACGGCCACGCTCGTGATTGGAAGCAACAATGTGTATGATATCGGGCTGAAACTAAAAGTCAGCGGTATGTCGGACGTGGTGGTGATTGGTTACGGACGACAAAGGAAAGTAAACCTGGTAGGCGCGGTATCAACGGTAAACGTGGACGAGAAAATGACCGCCCGCGCTTTGCCCAATATTACATCAGGACTGAGCGGACTGGTTCCGGGCCTGGCGGCTACCCAGTCACCGGCATGGCCGGCAGTAACGGCGCTTCACTGCTCATCCGCGGACTCGGTACTGTCCAATAACAGCGACCCGCTGATTGTGGTAGATGGAATGCCCGATGTGGATATCAACCGCGTAAATGTAAATGACATTGAAATCGATATCCGTTTTGAAAGATGCCACTTCCGCTTCCGTTTACGGATCCAGGGCCGCCAACGGCGTCATCCTGATCACGACCAAATCCGGTAAGGGAATGAAAAAGACCGTGGTGACCGCCAGTGCGAATATGGCGCTCGAAAAACCAACCAAAAGTTTTGCTTTCATGGCGGACTATCCCACGTTCCCTGACCCTGGAACAAAGAAGGGCTGCCACCAATACCCTGCCTTCAAACCAGCTGTATAAAAACGGCACCATTGATCAATGGATGGCGCTGGGCATGATTGATCCCCTGCGCTATCCGAATACCGACTGGTGGAATATCATTATGCAGGATGGCTCTTTGCAGAATTATAATGTTTCTGCTGTCGGCGGAGGCGATAAATCGAATTTCTTCGCTTCTGTGGGTATGAAGAATGAACAGGGGTTGCAGATCAACAACGACTATAATCAGTACAATGCCCGTTTCAATTTTGATTACAAGCTGCGCGAGCAATATGAACACGGGTATCAAGTTCAACGGCAACTGGTCAAAATTCGACTTATGCGCTGCTGGAAGGATTTACAGATCCTACTGCAACCAATACGGCCGGCTTCGATATGCAATATGCCATTGCCGGAATTACCCCTTATGATCCGGCTTCAGGAAATTATGGCGGGGTAATGGCTTACGGAGAAGATCCGCAGGCATATAATCCGTATACTGTTTATGTAAATATGCCGAATCATCAGGAACGGCAGGAAGCCAATGCCAGCATGTACTGGGACTGGACACCGGTAAAAGGACTGACGGCCGGGGTAGACTATGCACTCAATTATTACAACCAGTTTGCGTGGAACGCCAACATGCCCAATCAGGCCTTTAATTTTCAGACCAACTCCTTTGGCAGCCGCGTATATGTGGGACCCAATGCGGGTGTTTCCAACAACACCAATACGGGCTATAAAACACTGATGAATGCCCGGTTGAATTATCATACCAATTTTGGCGGGAACCATGATGTATCCGCGCTGTTTGTGTACAGCGAAGAATACTGGTACGACCGTTTCCAGGGAAGTTCAAGGAACGACCGCCTCTTTCCAACCCTGCATGAAATTGATGCGGCATTAACGGATATCCAGAGCACCGGCGGGAATTCCAGTACGGAAGGACTTCGTTCCTATATCGGCCGTGTGAATTATACGGCTTATAATAAATACCTGCTGGAAGGGGATTTTCGTGTGGATGGTTCTTCCAAATTTGCAGAAGGTCAGCAATATGGGTTTTTCCCTTCAGTGGCGTTGGGATGGAGATTTACAGAAGAAAATTTCCTGCGACCCTTCCTCAGTAAATTCTTAAGCAATGGTAAAGCTCAGGGCTTCCTATGGAAGTCTGGGAAATAACAGTGGCATCGGCCGGTATGAACAGCAAGCAACCCTGGCGGCGAATAATTATATCATTGCCAACAGTGTAAACCGCGGATTTGTTAACAGCAAACTCGTCAACCAGAACCTGACCTGGGAAGCAACCAATGTGTTCGACCTTGGCCTGGAGCTGGGTTTTCTCAATAACCGCTTAACCACCGAAATTGACTATTACGACCGGCTGACAACAGGCATCATCCGGCCTTCCGATCTGTCGATTCTGCTAACGGGCGCATTCACCGCACCCCGCACCAATATCGGCAATATGAGGAACCGGGGTATTGAAGGAACCATTTCCTGGAAAGACCATGCCGGTCAATTTAATTATGGTATTAGTGTGAATGCTTCTTATAACCGGAACAAGGCTGGAAAAATGGAATGAATTTATTGCGCGCGGCGCCACGAACAGCGGCAATAATATTTTTCTCGATATGCCTTACAATTTTCTGTATGCATATGAGGATGCTGGCATCGCACAAACCTGGGCAGATGTATACAATGCAACGCCCCAGGGAGCTTCAACCCGGCGATCTGCTGCGCAAGGATCTGAATGGCGATGGCCGCATTGATGGAAACGATCAGAAAGCCTATCCCAATATCCAGCGCGACCGGCCCACCGCTTATTTCGGATTGAATGGTTATGTTTCCTGGAAAGGAATTGATCTCGGTTTTCTTTTTCAGGCTTCCACCGGCCGGAAAGATTTCTGGCTGAATGCATTTAATAATGTCAATTTCGGAACGAGCCGCTATGCAACCACCTGGGATCACTGGAATAATCCCTGGTCGGTGGAAAACCGCGGCGGCGCATGGCCACGGATGGGTGGCAGTGGTAACAACACCAGCACCACTACTTTCTGGCTGGATGATATGAGTTATCTCCGGTTGAAAAATCTTCAGCTGGGTTATACTTTTCCGCAAAAGATTTTCAAAAAACTCGGTATTACCAGTTTACGGATTGCAGGTTCCGCAGAAAACCTGCTGACCATTACTTCGTACCGCGGACTTGATCCCGGAAAAGGATGGAAACAACAATAATCTCTATCCCATCAATAAATCTTATTCGCTTTCCATTCAACTGGTATTTTAAACTGCTTAATTATGAAAAAGATAAGACTGATTTCTTCGATACTGTCTGATTACCATACTGGGTGGATGCATGGTATTGCAGATCTCCTGCAGAAAAAACCTGCTCGATCAGCAGCCGACCACGGAACTGGCCGCCAATGCTTTCTGGAAAACGGAAGCCGATGCTGTTTCCGGACTGATGGGCCTGTATGCCGCAGCAAGGCCCTGTTTTGACCGCGATTATTATTTCGATGGACAGGCAGAATATGTCAGGGCCCGGGGTACCAGTACCACCAGTGGTAATCTTCAGGCTGGGAGATGCTTATAATGGCGGCAATTATAATCCCTCCGGCTATGCGGCAGTTTTGATAAAATGTACAGATATCTCTATGGAGCGGTCAACCGCGCCAATTATGTCATTGACAATGTCAATAAAATGCAGGCTGGCGGCAACGGGAACCACAGATGTGCTGGAAACCATTATGGGAGAAGCCGGCCTGCTGCGCGGCATGGCTTATTTCAAACTGATTTCCATGTGGGGTGATGTTCCCTACTTTACCAACGTAGTAAGTGAAAACCAGGAAGTGTCAGATCTGGCACGCACTACCCATCGGCCAGGTAAAAGATTCCATCCTGGCCGATTTTACTTATGCCTTTGACAAACTTCCCGAAGCACGCAGCTGATTGGGCAGAGCCTCAAAGCCGGCCGCACTGGCCTTTCGCGGCAAACTGCAACTCTACTGGGCTTCCTGGAATAAGTATGGCTGGCCGGAACTGGAAGGGTTTACGCCAAGTGCCAGCGAAGCGACTAGCTGCTTATACCGCCGCCGCCGCAGATTTTAAAACGGTGATCGACGATTATGGCCTGACCTTTATATGAATGGTGATCCCGGCGAGATAGATTCGTCTGGGCAAAGCGGATGTTCTTCCCAACTATTATTACCTGTTTACTCCGAAGGCAAATGGTAATCCCGAAATGATCATGGTGTTTACCCATGGCGGAACCGGCACCAGCCAGGGCGAAGAACTGATGCGTGATTTTGCAGGACGTTCACATGAAGGTTCACAGTGCTGGGTTTCGCCACGCTATGAAATTGCAGACAGGTACCAGTCTACTCACTACCGGCGATTTTGTCACCGCCGCTGATTCCCATGAATCCCACTACCGATCCCACGGCAAGAACAACTCTCAATTCCGCGGTTAACCCTGACAGTTACGCCGAACCGCGATTATCGTATGAAATCTACCATTGAGTGGGATTATGAAATGAGCATCGGCATGGCCTCCTGCAATCCACCGGATTTGTTCCTTTTATTTATAAGACCTGGGCTGGGCAATGTAACTATCGATGGTATCAACTATATTACCTATAATACAGATGGATGCAATTCAGGATATGTGTTCCGCAAATTTGTACGCAACTATGCAGGGCAGGGAAGAAGTGATGGCGATTTTGCCTGGCCCGTTATGCGCCTGGCCGATGTTTACCTGATGTATGCGGAAGCAACCAATGAAGTGAACGGCCCGCAGACCGGATGCCATTGACCTGGTGAATAAGGTTCGGCACCGGGGCAATCTGCCGGCACTGGCATCCGGCAAAACGGCCGACTAGGCAAACTTTTTTTGATGCCATTGAACAGGAAAGAATTGTGGAACTGATCGGCGAAGGACAACGTGCTTTTGATCTTCGCCGCTGGAGGGCTATCGAAAGGTATGGGGACCTCCCGGCAGCGCCGGGTGTTTGGCGTATCGATACCTGGGGGCCAATCAGCAGCGTTATTTCCAGAATACTTCCGACCGGGAGTATCAGCAGGATTATATTTTCAGGATTCCTCCGGAGCGAGCGGATAAAAATCCTAACCTTACACAAAATATTCCCTGGAGATAATAGCATAAATGTGAAACTGTCATATAAATATTTAAAATAATGAAAAAATATATAAAGATATCGTTCTGACCCTTTTATGGCGGCCTGTACATGGTCGGCCTGCAAAAAAGATTATCCGGTGGATGAAGATGGACTGCTTATTACCACCAGGGCAGAATGTTATGTAAGTAGTTTTGAATTGCTGGGAACCGATTTTGTTACTGTTCGGGTAGGCGCCGCGGTGATCGATACAACGGCTCAAACCATTAATGTGACGTGCAGTTCGGTACCGACCTGAAAAATCTTTATCCGCAGTTCTCACTGGTCACAGATGCAAACTGGATCCAAAGATCACCGGCAAGTTGATTTTTCCGATCTGGCGCACCCGAAAGTATATACGGTAATATCCGGCAACCGGCAGATTAAAAAACCTATACAGTATTATATCACCGTACAGCCACGTCAGTAATTGTTAAAATCAAAACCATTATAATGCAACGCAGAAAAATATATCATTACACGCTTCTACTGGCGGCTTTGCTGCTTTTCATGGTTGCCTGCAAGAAGACAGGAATATGCACTGCCAACGCCAAAAGATGTTTTGCAGAATGACTGCATCAAGCGAACCCTGGGCCCGAATATTGTCGGACAGAATATCGAGTTTGCCTATGCCATGGCCATTCTGCCTCAAGGGAAAACTTGTTTCTGCTGAAGTGGAAGCTTCTATTGCCGGCGCCCCGGGCACCTATCTGGAAAATAAATCTTACTATACAGATTCAGGGCGGAGTAGATGTAGGTATTCCAATCGGTGATTCATCCGTTACCAAGGGACCAATACAACTGTTACCTTTACAACAGACACTTTCGCCACCACGCTTCGCTATTATTATGTGATACCGGAAGAAGCCCGCGGCAAAACAGTGAATTTTACTTTTACTGCCAAAAGCAGTAACGGGGAAACAGCCACTTTCTCACATGGGGCCCTATACCATTTCGAAAATGGATATGGTGCGGAAATCTGAAAGTGAGCACAGATAATCTGGCTTATATTTCTATTGCGAGATATGGCTGTTTATAATGCTGCCGATGCGGCGGCCAATGCAGATAAGATTGATCTTGTATATGTGTACCGCAAATTTACAACAGCGCGTTTAATCACGCCCTGGTTTCCCCGGCTGCGGATACGAATATCTTCCCGGTGTTCGTTGCCTGCCGGCGTTAACAGGAATTCGAAACTGATTAAGGTATTCAATCTGCAGGACTATAACCTGGCGCGCCTGCAGTATGGTATCTATATTGATGACGTGGATTTTCAAAAACTGGATTTTACCAACGCTCCGGATTATGCGATTAATCTGAAAGCGGAAGCCGGAACATGGGTGGAAACGGCGGATGGCAAATTCAGGGCTTATATCTATATCAATTCGGTAATAAATCAGAACGCGTCATTAGTATGAAACGGTAGTCATGTAAATGTACATAAAGACGACTTATTACAGGAACTTATAATTGATCTGTTTATTGAACAAGCTGATCCAAGCATTCGCGCTTGTCTATATCTTACCGACTATGGCTTACCCTCTGTTTACCGCAAAAGAGCTTTAGCACAACCATTTGTGCATCCGGGCATCGATCAGCAGGCAAAGGATCTGACCCGCATGAAGAAATTGGTGCTGGACGGCAAGCAGCCCTGGAAGGGCGCTTTCGACAGGTTACTAGCCGCCGCCGATACGAACTTTGTGGTGAAACCACACACCCATGTACTTCGTGGTCCGTACGGGAAACCCAATATCGGCGGCGATGACCTTTCAAAAAGTGCTGACATGGCTTATAATTATGCGCTGGTATGGTATATCACCAATGACAAAGCGTATGCAGATAAAGCGATTGAAATTCTCAACGCCTGGTCGCCCGTATTGTGGGATCTTGATTACAATGATGCTAAACTCCTGGCAGCCTGGACGGGCCATGTGCTTTGCAATGCAGCAGAAATTTTACGCTATACCCATGCGGGATGGCAGCAAAAAGATATCGGCAGCTTCACCAATATGCTGCTGACCGTGTATTATCCTTTGATCCGGTATTATTATCCGCAGGCCAATGGCAACTGGGATGGCGCCATCATTCATTCCATTCTGTCCATCGCTATTTTTACGAATGACCGGAAAATGTTTAATAATGCCGTTGATCATTTTCTGCACGGACCGGTGAACGGAAGCATTTTTAAATACATCTATCCCAAGTGGTCAATGCCAGGAAACCATGCGCGATCAGGGACATGTGCAGCTGGGGCTTGGAGAATTTGCGGGCGCAGCACAGGTTGCTTTTACGCAGGGGACGGATCTTTTTTCCGTTGGAAATAACCGGATCGCATTGGGCTATGAATATACCGCCCGCTTTTTGCTTGGCGAAGAGCCCTACAGCTACGGAAAGAAATCGGAAAGATCGAAAGTCCTTCGCGACGATTATGAATATGTTTACCGCCATTATACGGCACAGGGCGTTGACATGCCCTGGTCCAAAAAAGCGGCGGATTCCATCCGGCCGAAAGCTTCTCGCAGCATACTGACTGCTGTTCGCGCACCTACTGGCAAAGCGGTAATAAAAAAGGGCGCTCCGGAAATCAGCCGCACCGGTTATATTGCCGGGGCCGGCGCTGCCGTCGCTCCAAAAATTCCGGATAATGCCATCATCGTTTTACCGGGCCAATCCATTCAGCAGGCGCTGGATGCAGCAGCGGTAAACAAGGGTTGGGTATTGTTAAAGAGCGGCATTCATACAATTCCGCATACCTTAAAGATTCCCAGTGCTGTTACCCTTTGTGGCGAAGGAGAGGGCACGGTGCTGTTTCTTGATCCTGCTTCCGGCGAAAGAGAGGCGATGATCAATGCAGACAACGACCTGCACGATATCACGATCCGCGACCTGGTAATAGAAGGTTCCAATAAAACCGATCCGGGCACCGATCCAAACAGCCGCCGTTCTTACCGCGGAGGCTATAACCGGGGCGGCATTCTTTTCCGTTCTTTGAAAGAAGGTCAGATGCAGCGTCTGAATTTTATTCATATAACTGTACGAAACTGCACTTACAGCGGCGTCTCCATCAGCGGTGCGGGGGATATCCGGATCACCGGTTGTGACTTCACTGAAAACGGGGTAAGCGTACCGCCCGGACAGCGACTGCTGCACAACCTCCAGCTCCTTCATTGCACGGCAGTAAACATCAGCGACAGCCGGTTCGACACATCACCCTATGGGTGTGGGATTGCGCTGGATCATTGCCGGAACACCACAGTCGGTAATTGTGAAGTGGCGCGCAATGGCTGGTATGGCATACTCACTACCGAAAGCAAAAATATTTCGATCAGCGGCAACCTCATCGAAGGCAATGACCGCAGCGGCATCCTGATCGAATATCTCCAAAACGGATCTGAGAATATAACGGTTAACCATAACCGCATCCAGTACAATGCCGGTTACGGCCTGGAATCCTTTGCCGCAAAAAATACCAGTATAACCGGCAATCAATATGCAGGCAATGGCAATAACGCCGTGCAGGAGAAAATCAGTGCGGAGAAAGTGATCGGGATGGAGTGAATCTCACCATTCCCCGACAGGCCTCGCTCTTGCCGTCTTCCATTTTCCCTTTTCTGCGTGAAATACAACAATGATATTGGTTTTGCCGGAACTGGTCAGGTGAATGCTTAATTTCTGAACGCCATTATTGGGATTGTTTTCCGCTGGCTGGGGAGAAGCCGGCAGCGGCTTGGCATCCATTACGGTAAACACGGCATTCGCAGGTGCGACAATCGTGGCGATATACTTTTTCCCGCGCTGACTCAGTACCGCGGATTTTTTATTACCGCTTAACGTAATGGATGCGCGGGTATGGGCAAACCAATAGACATCTGCCGGATTTTGATTGATGATTTCATCAGCAATAACAACAGACTGCCGGTTTCCGGTCAGCGCAATACCGCGTTTCACCGAAGATGTGCTGGCCGCATAAGCAGGTGTAAGATCCATGATGGTATAAGCTTCGCCGGGATTGCTTTTAAAGGCAGTCACTTTCGTATCGGCCACCGGATCCTGATCGGGTCCTTTGCCCGGATTTATGACCAGCGTATTATGTCCTTCTGCGCGGGTGCGATAATAAGTCCAGCGGCGGCCATGTGCGCCGGAATTAAAATAGGCCGGTATATTATAGTTTTCTGCGCCGAGATCCAAAATCCATCTTTCACCCAGGGCATCTAAAACAAAACTGCCCACATCCAGGTGGCTGTGATTGGCTTTATTATCACCTGCTTTACAGGCAACAAATGTGGCCAGTGAATCATTCCATTTGCTTCTCATGGTAACCACTTCGGCTTCCCGGAAATAAATATCGGGGGCAAACTGTTCTTTGTCATTCACCAGTTTGGGGTCGTACCATAATAAAGCAAGCGGGTCAGATGGTTTGAATTTATAGAGATAAGTCGCCACCGCCGGCTGATTAAACTCGCGGGCAAACCAGAACATCTGTGCGGCAGCCGTACTCCCTTCTCCGCCATCGGCATAATTAAAAGATTTATTGACCGGGCTGCTGTTATAGACCGGAAAGAGCCCCGTTTTTGAGAAGCCTTCCATGGATGATAATCCGAAGTCCGTACCCAATGCGCTCTTCAGGGAAGCGATAATGGCCACATTATACCGTGTGGCGTAACTCCAGTATCCGGGTCCTTCATTCCATGCCCCGTCCGGTGCAAAATGTTTCATGGCGATGGGCAGCCGCTGTAATATTTCTTTGCAGAATGCGCGAGGCCAGTGCTGGTTCTTCATCTGCAATGGCCAGTGCGCCAATTCCGATGCCGCCATTGCATACCTGGTTCCAGTTATGCGGAACGTCCGTCCACCAGCCCTCATTCCGGATGGCCAGTTTTTCATAAGCCAGCAGGGCCCGCGAAAGTCCTTTTTCTATGATGGCGGATTTGATAATCCTTTTCTGATCATCATTCCAGTAATCGAATAGCCAGTCGTATCCCAGGGCAAAGCCATAGGTCATGGTAGCCACATCCAGGAAATGTTTTGGATTCCAGTTTGGAAAGCGGGAAGCTGCGTCCAGTTCAAGCCATGCCCGTTCGGCAAATTTTTTTTCTTTGGTCAGGCGGTATAAAAAAGCAAGGGTCGTAATCCGGCTGGCCACCCTGCCGGAAGCCGGCAGCCTCAACCCGTCGGGTGTCGCAAACTGACTGGCCGGTTCAGTTAATATTTTATCTCCGCTTTCATAGATCTTACCAAATGCTTCCTTAACATAAGGATCTGTTTCCTTTTCCCGGGCGATTCTTTCGAAGTCGCTGGTTGTCGCCATCAGCCTCGGATGCGTTTTGTTCAGCGTCGCCAGTATGGAATCGGGTGGAGGAGCCGCGTGTGCAGCGAACCGGGCACAGGATAAAAATAAAATGAGGAGCAATGGTTTTCTGATCATGCAGTTCATAAAATGATTTTTCAAAGTATCGGGTGATATTATTTTGCAGCAATCGTGAAACGGATCTGGTCCTTGACTTTGGGTGAAACAACTTCAAAATTTATCCGGTAAATATGATCGCCCCATTTTTCTTTAATGCCCTGATCTTCCGGGGCCGTCAGCGGAACTTTTTCAACGGACGGCTGCATTTGCTTTGAATTGTATTGAATAACAAAGTCCATGGCCGTTCCGTCTTTTGATAAAGAATGAATAACCAGTACGCCCGGGCGTCAGTATTTCGGCGGGATAACAGGTCATGAAGTGCTCGGTTATTTTGCCGGCGGTATTCAGGGAGACCATATCCTGCAGCTCCACATTTTTACCCCTGTTCAGGCGAATGCTGCGGCGCCAGGATTTGATGCCGGCCGTCTCCGGATAGGCATTCTTTATGTCAAGCGAAAATGTTGCTGACTTTTTTTCTTTCGTATACACGACCTGCCCGGCTTTATACTTTGCACCTGCAGGCTCGGTAATGCCATTAACGGTTGGCAGATTATGAAAGTCGGAACAGTTGGACCAGATATCATACCGCTGGCTGCTGAATGTTTTTCTGGTATAGGTTCCCCTGCCCACATCAATCAATACCGGCAGCCCGTTATTATACACAATGAAATTGCCCACATCATTATGGTTATGACTTTCATCATTGTTTCCGCCTTTGGCGGCAATGAACAAACCATCGGTGCTTCCCTGTTTATCCCTTGCAATCATAACCTGTATGCCCGGAAGCCAGACATCCGCCGGAAGCGGAAGACCCTGCGGCGCTTTTTGATATTCATCCTGTATAAAGAGCGCGAACAGATTTCTGAAATACTGAAACCTGCCGATGGTTCCGTTCTCTGGTTTACGGTAGAACGCGCCGAACTTCATCATATCGGGATCGTTGATATCTTTTCCGAAACGATAGATCATGCTGGCTGCCATTCCGGGTTGCGGATCCGCATCGGCGAAGTCTAAGAAATATTTCTCCCCGATCTGCGCCCGGTATATAAAGCGCCCCATGTTTTTTATTTTCTCGTCTTCAAATACATACCGGAAGGAATTATGCGTCGCCAGGTTGAGCATGGCGATATTATCATATAAAGAGGCTGCCGCTGCGCCCCAGTAACCCGGGCCTTCATCACAACCACCGTCCTGGGGATATGGATTTACAAACTGGTCAAGCACGGTAAGAATTTTAGAAACCATGGCGGTCCGCTTTGCTTCGTCTTTTTCCAGCAGCAGGGCGGCGTTCAGCCAGTTTGAACAGATCCAGGGATTCCAGTTATTGGGCGGACGGCCATTGGCGTTCTTCGTCATCCAGCCGTGCGGCTTCGTCATGAGCGGTTCGAAGATCCGCCTGTTTACTTCGTAATAAATGCGTTTTCTGATCTGTGGCGATACGGCATCCAGTTTGTCGCCGACGAAATAATCGACCCAGGAAAGAAAGCAGGCGGTTTCAGCGCTGAACAGTTCAACGAATGGCGCTGAAACATCCATGAGGCCGGAATAGGCTTTCGTGCGGGGAAGATGCGCCGATGCGCCCCACCAGGATTCTTCGCAGATATTCCAGACGCCATTGATGATCGGATCGATAAACCTTCCTTTGTTTTCATAAACTTCCGCCAGCACGAGGGTACCCAGTACTTCCCTTTTTTTAAAGCTGATGCTTTCATATTCACTCCGATTGCCCGTGCGCTCAATTAATAGCGAGGTAGTGGCGGGAATAGACGGCCAGTCGTAATGGAGATAAGTCTCCGCTCTTTTCACAAATGCCTTCATCATGGATTCATCTGCTTTTGCCCATCCGTTACGGTCGTTGATTTTCGGAAATGGCGTCCACTGATCAGCCGGGATGAGCAGCATTTTCAAACTGTCTGCTGAATATCTTCCGCTCAGCAGGTTTTGATCCTGCGCAGGAAGTTGTAAACAGGCGATCATTATAAGTGAAAGCAAGGCAATTTTCTTCATATAAATTTTTTATTGATCGTTCCAGTTTTGCAGGGGAAGGATCTTTTTATTTGCATTGTTTATTGCTTTTTCCGGTATCAGCTCAACCGTACTGACGGTGCTGGTATTGGCCGGAATTTTCAGCTCGAAGCCAACCAGTAATGGTTCCGGGGTTGGGTGCGTCATAACTGTTTGGCGGATCGGTGGACCAGGTCTTCATCGTGATTTTAGCCGGCGACTGAACCCGGAGAAAGAGTTTTTTGCCGTCTTTTGTCAGCGCTGCCGTGTTTTCGCCGGTGATTTTAACGCTGGCCGGCGTTAATAAAGTCCAGCGGATCGTGGTTGGCGTATCCAGCGCCTGAATCTCATCCCGCACTACAACCCACTGCTGATCCACGATGGCAATTCCCCGGTTTGCTTTTGCCACCGCTCCTTTGTACACGGCTGTCAGATCCGTTATGGCATCCATAAAGGATGCTGCTGAGGAGGAACCGGTTATCGGGGCATATCCTGTTACGCGCTGCTGCTGACCGTTTACGGTGATCGTATTATGAACCAGGTTGCTGTAGCGGAATACCGTCCACCGTTGTGCATCCTGTGTTCTGCCAAAAATTTGCAGTCCTTTGGACTCCAGCGATTCGTATTCCTGCATGCCAAAATCCATGGCCCATCTTACACTGTCGGCATCCATTACGAAGGAGCCAACATCCATATGGGCGTGGTTAACCGAAACGGAGCCTCCTTTCATTGCGACATATATCGCATTGGGATCCGTCCAGGATGTCCGCATGAGGGCTACGGGATTTTTTCCTTCTCCCGTCCACATGGTTTTTTTTGGCGGCGCTATGCTGTTCAGATGGATCCCATGGCTCCATAACAGGACAGCGGGAAGCAACCGGTTTTTTACCTGTTTTCCGGAACCATCGTTTAATAAACGGCTGCGCTCCACCCATAGTAAAGAAGGATCTTTTAGCTTTGATGCAAACCAGAACATGGCGGGTTCAAGCCCGCCGCCTTCCCCCGCATCTGAATAATTAAAGGATTTGCCGGAAGGACCCGTCATATTCTCCAGGAATCCCGCGGTCTTTAAAAAGCCGGGCTGTGCGCTCAGTCCGAAATCATTTCCGAATAATTTATCGAGGGCGCTGATCAGCATTACATTAAAGCTGGTTCCATATCCCCAGTAACCGTAGCCTTCCGGGTATCCGCCATCCGGACTGTAATCTTTCATAGGGATGGCAACCGCATCAATACCCCGGTTAATGATTTGCTTTGCCAGTTCCGGCTGGTCTTCGTAAATAGCCATTGCCCCGTAGCACATGCCTGCGTTGCATACCTGGTTCCAGTTGTGTTCAACCCGCAGCCAGCTGTTATTTTTTGGATCCAGGGAAGGCTCAATGCCCTTTTTCAAAATGGCTTCCTTTATAATGGATCGGCTTTGCGGAGACAACCGGTCATATAACCAGTCATAACCAATGGAGACCGCCATGGTCATTTCTGCCACGTCCAGAAAATGCGAAGGGTTCCAGTCGCTGAATGCACGATTCGCCAGCAATTCTTTTTCTGCGCGCGTTGGCATATTTCTGGTCACCCGTCATCCG
Source organism: uncultured Chitinophagaceae bacterium (assembly GCA_963801295.1). Classification (GTDB taxonomy): domain Bacteria; phylum Bacteroidota; class Bacteroidia; order Chitinophagales; family Chitinophagaceae; genus Puia. The sequence continues at coordinate 552,549 of CAWDEH010000009.1, read as the reverse complement.
GTAAGCGTAGGAAAGAAAGAATATCCTGCGCAGGGCCTCCCTCGACTTGTCGAGCAGCCGGCGGCCGATCTTTATTCTTTCAACGGGCGGAACAGATAACAACTGATCTGATTCATCCAGTATCGCCTGCTCCAACTGCATCCATATCTTATCGTTGGCAATGGTTTGCTGAATGATTGCTTCCTCTCCTTTGAGCATCAGGATCCGGGGATGAGGGGGCAATTGCAGGGATGAACCGATATGGTCAGCCTGGGCGAGGATAGGATGACTGATAAATAAAGGCAACAGGAAAATGCCAAACAGACCGGATAATTTCATATGCGTAAAGATTTCCGTTTGAAAAAGGGTTAGATACAGAAAATTAGTTATTCTGATTCACAAAAAGTGATTACCGCCTTCCTTTATTGGCCTGTTTTTACGAAAACGTTTCAGTAAATAAATCCTCTCTTTCTGAAAACGATTCCAGCTTTTTTACCCAAGTTTGGAGCCACAGCGCAGGAGCAGGGCAAAACCCGTTTCCGATGCAGGAGTTACCGGCCGGAAGGCACTCAAATGAAACCGATTTCAGATTTTGTGGACGGGTAGCGGCGGCCGTCCTTTGTGGCTGAAGTCAAAATAAAGTTGATCTTCGCATTGCGATGCCCGGGAATCGGCGTCCGGCTTATATATGGGATATGAAAAAAAAGCAAGCTAAAAGGAATTCCATTCACGACATAGCCAAAATTCTAAAGCTGTCCCCGGCCACTATTTCCAGGGTATTGAACAATCACCCCCACGTGCATCAGTCCACGAGAAGCAAAGTGCTGGCCATGGTGAAACAGGTAGGCTATAAGCGCAATGCGATGGCGTCCGGGCTTCGTACCAATAAAACCAATACCATTGGTCTGATTGTACCGCGCATTTCCATGTTTGTGCATGCGGAAATTATCACCACCATCCAAAACGGATTGCATACGCACGGGTATAACCTGATCATCTGTCAGTCCAATGATTCGCTGGAAGTGGAAAAAGACCTGGCGCAAACCCTCTACGCTTCCCGGGTAGACGCCGTCATTGTCGCCTGTACCTTGTTTACAACGGATTTCAGTCATTTTGATATACTGACCCAGAATAATATCCCGGTTATTTTTTACGATCGCGTTCCGGTAAAACCTTATCCGGCTGCGATCATCAAGGGGGACGATTTCCGAGGCGGCTATATTGGGGCTTCCCATTTAATTGAGCTGGGATGCAAGCGGATTGCCTATATATCCGGCCCGCTGGTCTGCAGCATCTATATCGACCGGTTTGCAGGTTTTAAGAGGGCCCTCCAGCAACACGGGATACCGGTATTAAATAACTTTCTTTTTTACCACGAGCTGAATGTCGAAAATGCGCGGAAAACCATGGGCAGGCTGTTTGCAAAAAAACCTTATCCGGACGCTGTCTTTGCCGTAAATGATGTAACCGCGCTGGAAGCGCTCCATTTTGCAAAGGAAATCAATATCCAGGTCCCGGCCGAATTAAAAATCGTCGGTTACTCTAATGATCCACGGTCCTCGATTGTTTCCCCTTCTATTACGACCATCGAACAGTTCCCGGCAACCATTGGAAAAGTCATTGTAGCCGAACTATTAAAAATCCTGAAAAATAATGTAACCAGAGTCCCGGCCGATTTTCCGCAAATCCTTACCCCTGTTGAATTAATAAGACGCATGTCCACCTGATCCGGTATGACTCATCCCAGAATAATCCAATAAATATATGAAGCAGATTAGTCTGATTATTTTAAATTTTTTGCTGGCTCTCGTATCCTTCCGGGCAAACTTCCCGAATCTATGAAGCAACTGATCAGCGAGGACTATGCATTTTGCTGCTCAGCAATATAAGTTTCTTATGCAGCAGCTTCCGCCAGACCGGATGCCGAGGACCTACGATTCCGCCAAAAAGGAACTGGTGACCAGTAATACCCGCTGGTGGTGCAGTGGTTTTTACCCCGGCACCCTGTGGATGCTGTACGCAGCCACAAAAGACAGTGTCATTAAAAAAGAAGCGGAAAGGCGGCTGACCATTCTGGAAAAGGAAAAATCATATACCGGAAGCCATGATCAGGGATTTAAAATGTTCTGCAGCTTCGGAACCGCCTATCCAATCACAAAAGATCCGGCATACAAAGAAGTGATTTTTGCGGCCGCTGCTGCGCTGTCAACAAGATACCGGCCGTCCATCGCTTCCATTCAGTCGTGGGATTCCAATAAAAACTTTAAGTGTCCGGTGATCATTGATAATATGATGAACCTGGAATTGCTGGAATGGGTGGCGAAGCATGGCGGTGACAATAAATTTGACCGGATAGCCGTCAATCATGCCAATACCACCATGAAAAATCACTATCGCCCGGATCATAGTTCCTATCATGTGGTAGATTATGATTTGCAATCGGGCACAGTTTCCCGGAAACTCACCCACCAGGGATATGCGGATGAATCCGCCTGGGCCCGTGGCCAGGCCTGGGGATTGTATGGATTTACCATGATGTATCGTTTTACAAAGGATACCGCTTATTTATCCCAGGCCCGGAATATTGCGGGGTTCCTGCTCAATCATCCGAATCTTCCGGCAGATAAAATTCCTTACTGGGATTTTAACGCGCCGGATATTCCCGCGGCAAAACGCGATGCATCGGCCGGCGCCATCATGGCTTCTGCTTTACTCGAACTGGGACAGTATACAAAAGGCAGTGAACGTAAAACCTATATTTCCGTTGCGGAAAAAATATTAAGGGTCTTATCTTCTCCCCAATACCGGTCGCCGCTGGGAGCAAATGGCGGGTTCCTGCTGGAACACAGCGTTGGCTCCATACCGCAGCATTCGGAAGTGGACGTTCCATTATCGTATACCGACTATTACTTTATTGAAGCACTGACCCGTTACAGGAAATGGTATTTGTAAAATCTTTGTTCAGGCAGACGGGGAATTTAATTGCCGGTTGATTCCCTTTGAATGAGTACCGATTTAATGACGATCTGCTCATTTACCAGCCGGAACATTTTTTTCTCCAGCGATTTAAAGAGAATGATGGCGGCTTCCCGGCCAATATCATAAGCCGGCTGGGTAATGGTTGACAGGGAAGGATTTAACAGCGCGGCGATTTTGAGGTTGGAAAAGCAAATGACCTTTAGGTCATCCGGAATCTTGAGTTTCAGTTCACGGCAGGCTTCATAAGTACTGATGGCATATCGCTCAACTGCGGCAAAAATGCCATCCGGCTTTTGCTGCAGCAGCAGGTTTTTAATCAGCTTCAGATCCTGCTCATCATCATTGATGCATTCCACAATGAGTGATTCGTCGATTGGGAATCCCTGATCCGTTAATGCCTTCAGGTATCCGTCCATTCTTTTGTTGCCAATGGATATATTTCTTGAGATCGCCAGATGAGCCGGCTTTTTGCATCCCTGGTCAATTAAATGCCGTGTGGCAAGATAAGCGCTCTCGAAATCATCCGTTGTTATTTTGGCGGTATCCAGTGATTCGCATATCCGGTCAAAGAAAACAATGGGGAGGCCGTTTTTCATTAACTGTTCCAAATGCGTATGATCCGTCGTGGTGCTGGAGACCGATATGAGTACACCATCCACGCGGCCGCCGTGCAGATATTTGGTGAGCGCAACTTCCCTGCTGATATCTTCATGGGTTAAATAAATCAGCACGTGGTACCCTTTTTCCTGGGCAATCGATTCAATGCCTTTAATGGCCAGCGTAAAATAATTGTTGTCGATTTCGGGAATAATAACGGCGATGGTCTTGCTACTGTGTTTCCGCAAACTGCTGGCATGCGGATTCGGCTGATAATTTAATTCCGTGGCCAGTGAAACCACCTTGTCTTTTGTTTCCTGGCTGATATCATGACCGTCCCGCAAAGCCTTTGAGACAGTCGAAATAGACAGATTCAGGATCCGGGCAAGTTTCTTAATGTTCACTGGTTCCATAACAGACTTTGATAACCAATCGAAAATAACCACAAAAGGGATGCTAACGATGAAATTATTTTTATCGGAGACGTTTCAGTAATATCTTGTGAAACTAAAAATAGCATAATCCATGTTTACACTTGAGCATAAAAAAGCCGTTGTTACCGGCGCGGGAAGCGGAATCGGGAAAGCGATTGCGGAATTATTTGCAGCACAGGGGGCTGAAGTGCATATCCTTGACCTGAATGAAGGAAATGCAGAAGAAGTTGCCGGGGGTATTAAAGCCAAGGGAGGTAAGGCATTCGCCCAGGTCTGTGATGTCACGGATCAGGAAAAGGTAAAGAATCTTTTTATCCGTATTCAGACCGTCGACATCCTGGTAAATAGTGCGGGTATCTCGCATATAGGTACGGTGGAAACGACATCGGAGGCAGATTTCGATAAAATATTCAAAGTGAATGTAAAGGGCGTTTATAATTGTCTGTATGCTGCAGTTCCTGTAATGAAAGCGGCGAAAAAGGGAGTGATTCTGAATATTGCTTCCGTTGCCAATCATGTGGGGCTGGTAGATCGTTTTGCGTATTCTATGAGCAAGGGCGCCGTATATGCCATGACGCTTTCGGTCGCCAAGGATTACTTATCCGCCGGTATCCGTTGCAATTCGATTTCCCCTGCAAGGGTGCACACGCCCTTCGTGGATGGTTTTCTTGCGAAAAACTATCCCGGGAAAGAGAAGGAAATGTTTGAAAAATTATCGAAGACGCAACCCATCGGCCGGATGGCGGAAACAAAGGAAATTGCCGGCCTGGCTTTGTATTTATGCAGTGATGAATCTGCCTTTATTACCGGCACCGATTATCCGATCGATGGCGGATTTATCAAACTGAATACCTGATACCGGAAACGGGGGCTTTGGTTAAAACCCGGTTTTAAAACGCGCTGTCAATATTTAAAATCCGACGATCATGCAGAGAAGGTCTTTTTTGAAGAAGTCCGGCGTTCTGGCGGCAGGAGCCGGTTTGTGGAATTTCATTCCGGTTGCAGGCCCGTTTTCTCCGGAGGATTTCATGTATGGCCGTGTGCCGGTGGATAAAAAGCTTGACGCCGCCTGGGTGAAATCCCTATACGAACGGGGTTCTGCGACCGTCTATCGCAAATCAAAAAATGAACTGCAGTATATCGGCATGCCGGTTGGCGGAATCTGCTGCGGCACTGTATATGTCGGCGGAGACGGCCGCCTGTGGGTCTGGGATATTTTCAATCAGAACCAGCTGGGCGCTGTGAAGAAAGTGCTTCCGGTGCCGCTTGAAATGTTTAATGTAAAAGAGATCAATAATATATTCGGCACCTTATATTTAGAACCTGCCACCCATCAGCATTTGTTGCAACAGGGATTCGCGGTGAAGATAAAACAAAAGGGAAAAACCATTATTAAGCGCCTGCATGAGGATGACTGGGAGGATATTATTTTTGAAGCCACTTATCCGGTGGCCACCATAAAATATATTGATCAATCCCTTCCGGTGGAAATTACCCTTCAGGCCTTTTCTCCTTTTATTCCCGGGAATGCTCAGGAGAGCGGCTTGCCGGCGACCGTACAATCGTTCACCATAAAAAATGTCTCGGCAGATCCGGTTAGCGTGGAATTGATTGGCTGGCTTGAAAACAAAATGTTGTTGTATACAGAAAAAGAGCGTCCCGATTTTCAGCGGATAAATAAAGGGACGAATGTTCCCGGAGGGAAGGGAATCATGCTGGATATTCAAACTTCAGCCAAAGATATCAGCAGTTTGCCGGATTATGGCAGTATGACGCTGATCTGTCTGAACCCGACTGCCGTTGCGGTGGAGGATATGGAAAACAGTAAGGATGAGGGTATTCGGGAATTTAAAAAATTCGTCGGGTTCTCAAAAACAAATCCGGTTGCGGCCATCCGAACGGTTCACCGGCTGAATGCTCACCAGGAGGTCCGCGCGGATTATATGATCACCTGGTTCACGCCGAATATTTCCTTTTCTGAAAAAGCGCAGGGAATGACGGTGGAAGGAGCCGATTTTCATTTTTACACGAAACAATTTTCAGGGGCCGCTGATGTAGGGGAATATCTTGCATCCCATTATAAAACGCTCCGGGAACAGACATTGCTCTGGAAAAATACCTGGTACGACAGCACGCTGCCGCACTGGTTTTTGGAAAGAACGTTTATGAATATCTCCACTTTGGCCACCACCACGTCCCATCGTTTTAAATCCGGAAGGTTTTATGCCTGGGAGGGAGTGGGTTGCTGTCACGGAACCTGCACGCATGTGTATCAGTATGCCCATGCCATGTCGAGAATCTTTCCGGAACTGGAGAGGGATGAAAGGGAAAGAGTGGATCTGGGGATCGGTTATGAAGAAACGACCGGGATGATCCGGATCCGGGGCGAAAAAACGGGGCCTTCCATCGATGGGCAGGCAGGAACCATTTTGCGTATTTACCGGGAATATTTAATGTCGCCTGATGGCGGGATATTAAAGGATCACTGGGAAAAAATAAAAAAAGCGGTGGAGTTTGTCATGCTGCAGGATAAAAATAAAGATGGGCTGGAAGACACGCCCATGGAGAATACGCTGGATGCGCTGTGGAGCGGAGAAATTTCCTGGATTGCGGGGTTATGTATTGCCGCCGTTTTCGCAGGACAAAAAATGGCGGTCGTGATGAAAGATCGGGATTTCGCAGAAACCTGTAAAAACTATGTAGAGAAAGGAAGAAGCAACATGGAGAAACTTCTTTTCAATGGAGAATATTTTATACACCGCCCCGATCCGGCCAAAGGCAAAAAAGAGATCGGTTCCTACAATACCTGTCATATCGATCAGGTGTACGGACAATCCTGGGCCTGGCAGGTCGGATTGGGAAGAGTGCTGGACAAAGAAAAAACCATGAGCGCATTGAGATCGCTCTGGAAATATAATTTCATGCCCGACGTGGGGCCTTATATCAAAGAACATAAGGGAGGACGCTTCTATGCATTGGCCGGAGAGGGCGGAATGGTCATGAATACGAATCCGAAAAATGAAGACAAACCTTATGGAGAAGCAAAAGCCTGGCAAATCGGCTATTTCAGCGAATGCATGAGTGGTTTTGAACACCAGGTGGCTTCGCACATGATGGCGGAAGGAATGACGGAAGAATCCCTGATATTAACCCGGACCATTCACGACCGCTATCATGCCGGCAAAGCGCAATCCCTTTAATGAAATTGAATGCAGCGATCATTATGGCCGTGCGATGGCGAGCTATGGAACTTTTATTTCCGCCTGCGGTTTCGATTACAATGGTCCGGAAGGCTATATCCGGTTTGCGCCCAAATGGAGTGCAGATCATTTCAAAGCGCCTTTTACGGCTGCCGAAGGGTGGGGCACTTATTCTCAGCAAAAATCAGCTAACGGTCAGGAACATACGATCATGGTAAAAGCGGGCTCCCTGCAGCTGCGCAGCATCTGCCTGGATAAAATGGACGACCAGCCGGTTAAGGGGGCCGATGTCCTGATCGCAAAACAAAAAATCCCGGCCCGTTTTACCCTGCAGGATGAACAGATAACCATTCAGCTCGCATCATTCAGCAGGATTCAGGCCGGGGAAGATTTACAGATCATCATCCGGTCCTGAAATCATTTTGCCTTTCTTCCCAGCCACCAGCCCAGCCAGATGCCGCACAGGCCCCAGCCAACGATGGCATCAGCAAAATGCATCCAGATATCCGCTTTGGGATACCAGATGTGAATGGTATAAGGTGAATTAATAAAAACAATGATCCCGGTTAAAAGGCAAACGGTGAATATCCTGCCGAAATTTGGCGCTGAAAGTTTCATAAGGATCCAGCATAATAAAGCCACCATGATAATATCGGCCAGGAATCCCCTCAGGATATTCATTCCCATGTCAATATTCATTGCCTTGTGATACTGGATTTGCGCCCAGGGTTTTCCTTTGTTGGATTCCATTTGCTTTTCCATCTCTTCCCTGGACTCTCCCGGGGGGTAATTGGGTAATAAATAAGAACCGTCTTCCGTGAACTGGCTGTTGAGGTAACTCAGGATGCTGTCCTGTTTGGGCGTATATTCCTGACTGGCATGGTGTAGGTTCAAAGCGGCCCAGGAAAGGAATTGCCATAAAAAAATAATGATTCCGCCAACGATGGCGCCAATAAGTGGTTTTTTCATAACCGGTGTTTTAGGTTAAAAAATGGGTCAGTTAAGTTAAGGAATTTAACTTAGCGGATTCTTTTAAAAAAAAATCACACTTTTAATGAAAATCGTTGCGCTGGATGGCCATACCTTAAATCCAGGGGATCTGGACTGGGAAGCTTTTAAAAGACTGGGCGAACTGAAAGTCTATGACCGCACGCCCTACGAATTGACGGCGGAAAGATGCGCCGGGGCTGAAGTCATACTAACCAATAAAGCGCCGGTTGGGAAAGATGTACTGGAAAAACTTCCTTCCTTACAGTACATCGGAGTTACAGCAACCGGATTTAATATCATCGACACGGAGACGGCGAAGAAGAATAATGTTGTTGTAACTAACGTGCCGGGTTATGGCACGAATTCGGTCGTGCAAATGACTTTCAGCCTGCTGCTGGAGCTTTGTCTCCATGTGCAAAAACACAGTGATGCCGTAAGGGCCGGTAAGTGGTCCGCTTCGCCGGATTTCTGTTTTTGGGATTTCCCATTAATTGAACTTGCAGGGAAAACCATGGGGATCGTCGGCTTCGGGGATATCGGGGAGAAAGTGGGTGATCTCGCTACAGCTTTCGGTATGAACCTGATGGGCAACAGAAGACATCCGACCGATCAGGCGCACCGTAAAAATTTCCGTTGGGCATCCGTTAACGAAATCCTGGAATCAGCCGACGTGGTCAGTATTCATTGCCCGCTTTCTCCCGAAACAAAGGGACTCATCAATAAAGAAAGCTTAAAGCGAATGAAGAAAAGCGCTTTCCTTTTGAATACTTCCCGGGGACCCATCATAGTGGAAAATGACCTGGCCGAAGCCCTCAATAAAGAAATGATTGCCGGGGCGGGCATTGATGTGCTTTCTGTTGAACCACCGCCTCCGGATAACCCGCTTTTAAAAGCTAAAAACTGCATCATCACGCCGCATATCGCATGGGCTACAAAAGAAGCAAGGATCAGATTAATGAATACCGCGACTGAAAACCTGAAGGCTTTTCTGGCGGGAAAACCGGTTAATGTGGTGAATAAGTAAATGGAATATGCGTAGCTCCGTAGGCACATTCGTATTTAATATCTACACATATCGGCCTTTGGTCTACGCATATTATCCCGCTCGTGTTAAGACGCTAATTTTGCACGGACATGACGGGCATTCAACGCACGAAATATTTTACCCCCGCCATTCATATCCTCATTTGGGGTTTACTGATGGCTGTTCCTGCTGTGCTGACCAGCGGCGTTAATTTCAAAACCGGTCTGCCCGCCCATTTCTTTCTGCTTACCAATCTCTATCATATCGGTTTGTTCTACTTCAATGCGTATTATTTATATCCCAAGGCTGCTGAACCGGAGATTCTGGTGGTTATATTTTCCGGCCATCGCGGCGGTTATTGCAATATCCTGGTTTTTAAAACTGTTTTTTATCCGGCTGGCCGATCCGGGTTTTGTCTGCAACGAATTGAATTGCCGCATTATTTTTTTCGGGGCGATACCCTTTTTAGTTGCTTCTTTTATTTTCCGCCTGCTGGTAAATCGCCTGCGGGAGGAAAGAAGGAAAAAAGAAGCGGAGGCCGGACGCCTCGCTTCCGAACTGAAATTCCTGCGTTCCCAGGTTAGCCCGCATTTCCTGTTTAATATGATGACCAATATGGTCGCCCTGGCCCGGCAAAAGTCGGACCTGCTCGAACCTTCCCTGATAAAACTTTCGGGCTTATTGCGCTATATGCTGTATGAAACGAACGAGGAGAAATTTACACTGAACAGGGAACTGGAATATCTTGAAAGTTATATTGAACTGCAGCAATTGCGCTTTGGCGAAGGGGTGGAACTGCTGCTGCTGAAAGAAATAGATGAAAAAGCCAGCGCTTGCAGCATCGAGCCCATGCTGCTGGTTCCCTTTGTGGAAAATGCTTTTAAGCACGGGATAGGACTGGTTGAAAAACCATTTATTAAAATTATGCTGCGGGTAAAAGATGCGGGATTGTTCTTTTCTGTCAGTAATAATTACAGCAGGGACAATTTTTCCAAAGACAAGAATTCCGGTATCGGGCTGATGAATGTACAGAACCGGCTGAAGTTGTTATACCCGGGTAAATATTCTCTCAACATCCGGGATAATGGCGAAATTTATGAAGTGGAATTAAACCTGGATCTTTCATGCTGAAATGTATTGCGGTAGATGATGAAAAATATGTGCTGGATCTTTTGGTGGACAATATCCGGCAGGTTCCCTTTCTTGAATTAAAGGCAAGATGCCGGAATGCCATGGAAGCTGCGGCCATTCTCCGCCAGGAAGAAATAGACCTGATTTTCCTGGACATACAAATGCCGGGATTAAATGGATTACAGTTCCTTCGCAGTTTAGCCCGTCCGCCCATGGTTATTTTTGTAACCGCCTATAAGGAATATGCCTTCGAAGGATTTGATGTGAATGCGGTGGATTATTTACTGAAGCCGGTTTCTTTCGAACGTTTTTTAAAAGCCTGTAATAAAGCCTGGGATTTGTACACGCTGCAGCAGGCGCCGGTTCAGAAGGGAGAAGCGCCGGATTACTTTTTTGTCTACGTGGAATATAACCAGATTAAAATAAGCATTCCGGATATCCTGTACATCGAAGGCCTGAAGGATTATGTGAAAATATTTCTTGGATCTTCACCAAAGCCGGTCATCACGCGGATGAGCCTGAAGGAACTGGAAGAGAAACTCTTTCCCAGCCGCTTTGTCCGCATACATAAATCCTACATCATTGCCGCAGATAAAGTAACCGCTATTAAACGGGACCTGATCTGCATCGGCGCAACGGAACTCCCCCTGAGTGAAACCTATAAGGCGGCAGTTGAAAAAATGCTCGCTTTATAAATCGCAGCATTTCTCCTTTACATCTATTCATTCTCCTGGCTGGTAGATTCTGAACAGCGACCGCATTTTTTGTGAAATAGTTTTAGGGTGTAAATGGAAAAAATGATTTCATCCATCAAAATCTTTAATTCCATTTCACCATAAAATACCAATAAAGACGATTATGCCCAGTCTTTTATAGATACGGGTTCGCAAAAAAAGGAATTGTCTGAGATCTGCACCATCTTCTGGGGGAGGTCGATAGAATTGCTTGAAAAAATGTGAGGGCCATGTGATTTCACCCTGTCTCACAGGGTCTGAACACCGTTAGTATGAATTTTTGCTTTTCTTAATTTAGTGATTCAAGCTCAGGAAATTTATTCACCACCAACAAAAATAATATTGCTAAGATGCAACCGGAAGTTTATTCATTTATAAAAAGGCCGGAAAATCATTACTACGAATTCAACAGTGTGGGCCCGAAAAGAGCCGCATAGTAAGAAAGTGGTTGAATATTATAGATTCCGGAATTTGATGGAGAAGTATTTAATTTGGCTTTCGGTGACTCAGATGAAAGAATCATCGCATAAATGTTATGGCTGTCACGAATAATGCAGACAAGGATAAGGTGCCTCAGCGAGCAACTGTTGCTGCGACGGTAATCGATTTTATGAAAGCGCATCCTGATGCCACACTAATCGCAACCGGAAGTACTTTATCACGTGCAAGACTTTATCAGATGGCGATTGGCAGGAAATCGAATGAAATATGACCCGATTTTTGAAGTAAAAGGCTATGCAGCAGGCAGCTTGGAAGCCTTTTACTTTCGATATTCGCTTCCGGGCTTTCCTGATTAGAAAAATAATTCTCTAATTTTAAAGAACTTAATCTTCGGATCATGGAAAATGTCCACTAAAAAGAGGGCATCGGGGAGAAAGAAACGGAACATTAAGACAGGCAAATGACTGCAGCAATGACCCTATTTTTTTTGAGAAAGGGGAAATGTCACTTGAGAGTTCTGCGGAAATCCGGGACTGCCGGATGCTTTTGAAACAATAAAAGAAGTAGCCATGGCAGTTTCCCAGGATAGCAACAGCGTATAGCTGCATAAATATTGAGCCACTATTCCCTGAAAGCGTGAGCTTTCATCAGCACCAGCCAGGCGTGCGTCTTAAATCTTATGGGTTATTCTTTTTTCCGATGGATTTTTTTAGCCTTTTGATTTTTGGAGAAAGCTTTATCTGTCAGCATGCCATGTACGATTACAGTTATATGTGTGATCCATTCCATCAGCAATTGATTGACTAATAGATATTTAGATTAGTATAGGACCCCATCAGTGCCTAAATCAGCAACTGCTCCTCCTTCAAACAATAACGCAGGCATTTTGGCAACCCAATTACGTGATTTCCGGGTTAAAAGACCATTTAAGAGGCCCCAGCAAGGGTTTTTTGACCATATTATGTTATAGAACTACCACCACTTATCAAGAAAAACAAATACTTTAAATAAAATTTTAAGAAGTTCTGTAACTTAACATATATTTATCAAAATATTCATCAGGAAATAATAAGTCCAAGGATGGCGGAGAAAAGCACCATGTATAAAAAAAGAATACTGAAGCAGCTTTATTTCTATGATTCCTTATCCTGTGCAGATTTGAGTTCGCAGATCAATTTAAGCCTGCCAATAACGACGAGAATGGTGAATGAACTGATATCAGAAGGCCACGTTTCCGAAATGGGTTATGCGCCATCCACGGGTGGGCGGAGGCCGTTGATGTATTCGATCAAGCCAGACAATATGTATGTGGTGGCGATTTCCATGGATCAGTTTATTACCCGGATCGTGATTTCCGACATGAAAAACCGGCATGTTACCGCATCGAAAAACTTCGACCTCCCCTTCGCTAAGAATACGAGAAGCTCTTTCCATACTCATCAAAAAGAAGATCAGCATATTAATCAATCGGGCATTAAGAAAGATAAGATCATCGGCATAGGCATCGGCATGCCAGGATTTATTGATGCAGGCAAAGGACTTAATTATTCTTTTCTGGAAACCGGCGGCAAGAGCATTACCCATTTGATTTCAGAAAGTATCGGGCTGCCGGTATACATCGACAATGATTCCAGCCTGATTGCCCTGGCCGAATTGAAGTTTGGCGCTGCCCATAATAAGAAGAGTGCGATGGTCGTCAACCTGGGATGGGGCATCGGCCTCGGCATGATCCTCAACGGTGAATTATTCAAAGGTTACAATGGATTTGCGGGAGAGTTCAGTCATATCCCGCTTTTTCTGAATAATAAATTATGCAGCTGCGGCAAGAGTGGTTGCCTGGAAACAGAAGCTTCCTTACTGGTGGTTGTTGAGAAAGCGGAAAAGGGTTTGAAGGAAGGACAGGTATCCATGCTGAAGCAGTTGCCGAAAGAAAATTTCGAACAGGCCGCCCAGGCGATTATTGGCGCCGCCGCGAAAGGCGACAAATTCGCTGTGGAGCTACTTTCAGAAGCGGGATACAGTATTGGCAGGGGCGTAGCCATTCTCATTCACCTCCTGAATCCGGAAGCTATTATTCTCAGTGGCATGGGATCGGCAGCCGGTAAAGTATGGCAGGCGCCCATTCAGCAGGCGTTGAATGAACACTGTATTCCAAGACTTGCCATTAATACGCAAATAGAGATTTCAGCATTAGGTTATGGTTCTGAGTTGATCGGGGCTGCCGCACTGGTAATGGAAAATTTTGAAAAAGCTTTATTGAAGAAAACGCAGAGATCGGAATCGGGGCTTTTGCAGAATAACTGACGGGACAGGGTGCAGCAGCCCCTTCATTAAAAAAAAATTGTTTAAATAAATATTTAGTTCAGGCCTCTAATCAAAATTAAAAAACCAAAATTCAGCTGCGATGAAAAAGACAACTAACTGGCTGCTCCTTTTCCTGCTTTCCTGTGCATGGAGCACCACTGCGATGGCGCAAAACGTAACCACCGTCTCCGGTACGGTTAAAGACAGCCTGGGCAACGGATTATCGGGAATTACCTTTATTGTAAAAGGAACGAAGACTGCCGGCGCAACAGATGATCTGGGAAATTTTAAAGTGAATGTTCGCGGTTCAGATGCAATACTGGTTTTTTCCGGTGTTGGTTACCTGAATCAGGAAGTTGCCGTTGGAAATAATACGGAGTTGGCGGTGCTGTTAAGGGCCAATTCCAAGAGTTTAAATGAAGTGATTGTTACCGGATTCGGTGCCAGAACCAATACGCGAGAAAATTATCATATTCGGTAACGGAAGTAAAAGGCAGCGATCTGACGAAGGCGAATAACTCCAATTTTGTTGACGCAATGCAGGGTAAAGTAGCCGGAGTATTTGTCAGTCAGGGAACCGGCGGGCCCTCTTCCAGCGCCAGGATCCGTATCAGGGGAAACTCCCGATTGGACCCGAAAACGCAACCTCTGGTTGTTATTGATGGTATCATTATTCAGCCGTCCACTACTGGTTCGGATTCCTGGGGTGATGGGCAGGATTTTGGTAATATTATCAAAGACCTCAATCCGGATGATTACGAAAGTATGACGGTGCTGAAAGGCTCGGCGGCTTCTGCATTGTATGGTCGCAGGCGCAAAATGGAGTATTGCTGATTACTACGAAAAAAGGCAGGGCAAGAAAAGGAATCGGCGTTGTCTGACCCATTCCGAATCGTACGAAAAAGCGTATAAGACTCCGGATTTCCAAAACAACTATGGAGGTGGTGTCAAACCGACTTTTGATAAAGATACGGACGGCAGTGACCTGGTGGATATTTCTGCCGGTCCATACAACAATACCGATGGCGGTTATTCTTTTGGACCTAAGTTCGACGGGCATATGGTGAAAGACCTAGATGGAAGAATGGTTCCCTGGGTTCCCAACGATCCGTTGGGTATTTTCCAGACCGGGAAATACATTAATACCAATGTGGCAGCTGAGGGGGGCAATGAAGTGAGTACATTCCGGTTCTCCTATTCCAACCTCTACAATACCTGCATCATGCCCAATAATAGCTTAAACCGGAACAGTTTTAATCTGCGTACAACCTATAAGCTAACCAGTTTTCTGGGCTGGATGCAAGTGTAAACTATACCAATAATAAAATACATAATCCGATCATTCAGGGGGGTAATGATAATCCGTTATTCGGATTTGCATACTATATGGCCCGGAATGCGCCAATCTCCTATTACCAGCATAATTATATTGATCCGGTTGCTGGCGGAAGAAACATGGGGCAAGCGGACCGAACAGTGATCCATATTATCTGAGCCATATGATGTGGAATTATTATGAAAATAATAAGGTGCAAACTGAAAATAATTTGCTTGCGAACCTGGATCTGACAGGAACCATCACTCCTTACCTGAATTTTATCGTCAGGGGGAATATCAATGCCTTCAATTCATCTTATGAAGAAAAAGATAATGGTACCGGTGCAGGATTCAGCGGTCAGTATTATGGATTAAATCAGGGTAACTATAAAAATACCCGTGTGCAGGGTTTATTGAATTTCTCTAAAGTTTTTGCAAAGGATTATGATCTACATCTGTCGGCAGGTGGGGAAACCCAACGCGCACTGGGAGGCTTTATTACGAAACAAAATACCGTTGGCGGGTTTACCAATCCGGGGATCTACACCATTTCCAATTCCCTTCAGCCTGCGGCTACTTCTGTTGATTATACAACCTATCCAAAAAAGCGGCTCGATGCCTTGTATCTTTATGGCGACCTGACCTGGAGGGAAATGCTGACGCTTAATTTCAGCTTTCGGAATGACTGGTCTTCTTCACTCACATATAATGACGGTCATGGGGATTTTAGTTATTATTATCCAAGTGTCGGACTGGCCTGGGTATTTACAGAACTACCTTCCTTCAAGAATTCGAATTCCATCATTTCTTATGGTAAGTTGAGGGCAAGTATCGGATGGACTGGATATGATGCCACAGCGTATTCCACGAACAGTACGGGTTATTATGGTCAGAGCGGACAATTTAATGTTCCTGGAAATGCAGGCAATACCAACCAGAACATTTATACTTTCAACGGTTCATCTCTTGGCAATCCGAATCTCAGAAACGAATTGTCGAGAGAAATGGAATTTGGTACGGATATTCGCTTTTTTGATAACCGCTTAGGCTTTGACGTTGCCTATTATAAAAAGAATTCTTTCGAACAGATTCTTTCCTTGTCAGCTCCATTGGAAAGTGGCGTTACCAGCAGACTCATTAATTCAGGTAATATACAAAACCAGGGATTTGAGATATTGCTTACTGCAAATCCGATAAGGCAAAGTAATCTCAACTGGAATTTTACCATCAACTATACAAGGAACAGGAACAAGATCATTTCCTTAGCCGAAGGAGTGGATAAATATAGTCTCGAACTTGCTTTTGGTGCAGACGAACAAGCCTATGCAGTTCCAGGGAAGGATTATGGAACCGTCATTACAGGTTATGGATACGCCATTTATCATACGAAAGACGGTTCTGCCAGCCCGGCCAATGGAAAAAGGGTAATCGGCAGTGCTCCTTACGGATCGGCAGGTTATACATTCTTGAGGTCACAGGATTATGACGGTACCACTAAGGTGCTGGGTAATATCATGGAGAAATATATGTTTGGTACCAACCAGAATCTTCGCTATAAAGATTTCTTCCTGGGCATTCAGATTGATGGTAAGATTGGCGGCCTGATGGCTTCAGCTACTCACCAGTATGGTTCGAACACCGGGGCTTTCAAGAACTCGCTTTTTGGAAGGGATGCGGAACATGGAGGCGTCGCTTTTACCGATGATGCAGGTGAAGCCCGTAACGACGGAATTATCCCGGACGGTGTGCTGAATGACGGTATTAAATCCAGCGGTGGTGTGGAACTCGGAGGAATGACTTATGCAGATGCCGTTACAAAGGGTTATCTGAAACCAGTGAAAGCATCCGATTACTATAATAATTTGTCTCAGTGGTCAAGTGGTATCCGGGAATATTCAACCTTTGAGAATTCCTGGGTTGCGGTTCGGGAAATATCCCTCGGTTACAATCTTCCTTCCAGATTATATAAGAAGATCAGCATGAACAGCCTGCGGGTCTCCCTGATTGGCAGGAATCTGGGGTATCTGTATAAAACGGTTCCGGACAATATCAATCCGGAAGGATATTATACAAACAGGGCAGCCGGTTTTGCCGAGTACGGTGGACTTCCATTTACAAGAAGTTTGGGTTTTTCAGTAAACGCATCATTCTAACCTTGTAAACCACTTAAAATTATTTTTATGAAAATAGTTAAATGTATTTTATCGATATCCCTACTGGCAATAACGGTTGGGTCCTGCAAAAAAAGCAGTTTTGTGAGTGTCAACTCTGATCCGAATACCCTTTATAAGGTGGATCCGGCAGACCAGTTCCTGGCGGCGGCGGCCGGTTGTCAGGATGATTTTGAATATTATTATGACGTTTACCGGGCGTTGAACTACTGGCTTCAGTATTCTACCAACCAAACAGGCAATGCGCTTGGGTTTATGAATCCGTCTTCCAATTTTAACGAACGGTATGGGAAGGTTTTTTATGGAAGGGTAGGGACTTATCTGTCCGACATTCCGCATTTGATTTCCAATATGTCGCAAGATGAGCAGGCGAAGCGCCTTTATCAGCAAAGCATCGCTGCCATTTTTAAAGCCTACTATGCCTTTTATGTAAGCGATATCAATGGCAGTATTCCGTATTCTGAAGCTTTCCAGGCCAGATACGGTGGAACACTTTATCCGAAATACGACCGGCAGCAGGATTTATTTGATACGCTGGATCTGCAGGTTAAGAATGCGGTTAAAACCCTGGAAGCTTCTCAGTCCGTTACACAAACATTGCATGGGGCTAAAGACCCCTTTTACGGAACAGCAGCAGATCAGGTAAAGGAATGGATCGGGGCCGGGAATGCGCTAAGATTAAAAATGGCGCTTCGGTTCATGAAACAGGATCCGGCAAAATTGCAATCTATTGCAAATGAAGTGCTGGCCGATCCGAATCAGATGAGTCAGAACAGTGATGGATGGGTACTTATCGTGGGACCGAATTATGCCAATGCAACGGGTAACTACAACCCAACGGATTTGCTGCTGCCAAACCATTGCTTGATTTTATGGTCGGCCAATGCAGGATCCGCGGCTTAGGATTTTTTATACTACCAACGCCGCGGGAAATTATCTGGGAAGCTTTCCAAGTCCGGATGACGCGACGAATCCTGCTAATGCGGCGTTGTATAAAAAAGCGGCTGATACTTTTTCTATGATTCAGCCCAGGCTTTTTGCACCGAATTATGCATATACCGGCGGACCCGATGCCGGGTGTTGCGGGTACGGGAGACGGATTTTTTCCGATCCTGACTTATGCGGAATATTGTTTTATCCGGGCAGATCTTGCTGCCAGGAATATCACTACGGACGATGCAGGAGACTGGTATAATAAAGGAATAACGGCATCCATTCAATTCTATAATGCCCGCGCAATAGACGCAGACATCCTTACCGATGCTGTAGGGGAAGTGAATTATGTTCCTGTTACGCAGGCGAAATTGATGCCTACTGTTAAAAACGGATATTGCATTTAATCCTGCAAAAGCCATGAACAGATCGCAAGTCAGGCTTTTCTTGAATTTTTACCGTCAGCCCAGCGAGGCTTGGGCTTGGTGGAAGAGAACCGGATTTCCGAATACCACTTCTGCCGTACCCTGGGATGATCTAAAGGGAAATGGAAATGTACTGGTAATGCCGCGACGTGCGCTCCTGGTTCCCGCTGTTTCCGTCCGATGCCAACTATGATAATCAGAAAGCAGCCTATGATGAAATGGCCACAGATCCGGACTTTGGTTCGGGCCCCGGTGATCCGACGGCCGCGTTTGGTGGGATAAAAATTAATGATGATTCTCTGTATGAACTCCTGACTATCACCGGTCAGGAGTTCATTATTTTTATTACTCGTACCTTTTCAGCGGCAATGAAATTTTCAAAGAAATATTTTCTGTCATCCTCTTTTTTTATTGCGGTTATACTTATGCGCAGCCCAAAAATGATTCTGTTTTCAGCTCAGCCTTCCTGTCATCGGTAAATCTTACGGATGCGGAAACGGGTAAGATCGTCAGGCTGGAAAATGAAAATGCTGCAGACAAGCCCGAATTGTTTATTTTTTTATCTCCCGAATGCCCCCTCTGTCAGAATTATTCCCTGGTGCTCAATAAAATTTACCGGGAGTATGGGGAAAGGGTTAGGTTCTACGGTATTGTTCCGGGGAAAACGTATGCTGCAGAAACAATAAACGACTTTGCGAAAAAATATAAAATTGTCTTTCCCATATTCATTGACAAGGCATTGACCCTTTCTCATTATTTGAGAGCGACGACCACCCCGGAAGTGATCCTGCTGAATAATAGCAGTGAATTATTATACAAAGGAGCAATAGACGACTGGTTCATGGATATTGGAAAACAAAGAACACGAACCACAAAAAATTTTCTCCGGGATGCACTGGATCAGCAGCTTAGCGGTGAAACGATTGCCCTGAAAAGAACAAAAGCCATCGGCTGTTATATCAATGACTATTAGTATGAAAAAAGGATTTATTATCTGTATCCTGTCTGCCTGGGTTTTGCAAAGCAATGCGCAGGAGATTACTTATAATAAAGATATTGATCCGCTGATTCAGTCTAAATGCGCTCCCTGTCATCAGCCCGGGGAAGCGGCGTCCGTTTTCTTTGCTTACTTATGAAGATGTTTCCAAAAGGGCTTCCTTTATTAAAAAGGTAGTGAACAGCCGTTATATGCCGCCCTGGCGCGCGGATAACAGCTATTCGCATTTTGCCAATGACCGCAGCCTGACAGATGACCAGATTGCCCTGATCACAAAATGGATCGATGAAAAAACGCCAAAGGGTAGCGGGACTGAAGTGAAACCGCCCGTCAAACTGGTTTCCGGCACTTTATTTAACAGAAAACCCGACCTGGTTTTGCAGGCCAGTGATAGCTTTCATGTAACGGGCGACGGTATTGAACGGTTCGTTGTTTTCAAAATTCCGTTTGAATTAAAGGATTCCGCCAATGTGGAAGCCATCGAATTCATCAGCAATAATAAAAAACTGATCCATCATGCCAACTATGGGATTCATGCGGTTCCGGATGAAAAAATCGATATAAAAAATACGGCTTCCTATGTAAATCTTACCGACGATGACCGGACAAAATACGATCAGTACCTTCCTTACAAGAAAACCATTGCCTATTACGGCGGATGGATCCCGGGAACCAGTTATGAATATTTTCCCAAAGCATTCGGATGGGTAATGCCCAAACGGGGCGTCATTTTACTCACCGTGCATTTTGCTCCCTCCGCCACGGATGAAACCAGTATGAACGGAGTGAATATTTTCTTCAAAAAAACGCCCGTTACCCGGAAAATGAAAGTGGTGAGTTTTGGTTCGGGCGGTATCGGGGAAGGCCAGATACAACCGATATTTTATATTAAGGCAAACACCGTCCAGACTTTTAAACTGGAAGTGACCAACCCGAGTGAAGACCAGTCTTTGCTTTATGTATGGCCGCATATGCACTATCTCGGCAAAGAATATACAGCCTATATAACCACCCCGTCTGCCGATACGATTCACCTGGTTCATATTCCCCAATGGGATTTTCGCTGGCAGGAGATTTACCGGTTCAAACATCCGGTTAAAGTACCGAAGGGATCGGTTATTCATATTGAAGGGACCTATGATAATACCACGAATAATCCTTTTAATCCGAATAGTCCGCCCAAAACCGTTTTCTCCATGGGCGATATGAGAACCACCGATGAAATGATGACCCTGATGATGGGATTCCTTCCTTACGAAAAAGGAGATGAGGAAATCAGCCTGGAGTAAGATAAATTTTCTGCCCGTGAACCGTTTCTTTTTATACTGCTGCTTTTTTGTCCCGGCATTCCTGTGCGGTACGGCTTCTTTTGCACAGCCTCCCCGGCACCCTTATTTTCCCTGATGAATGAGAAAACAACCGGACTTTCCTATCTGAATGAGATCCGGGAAGACGATTCGCTCAATGTGATGCGGTATGAATACCTGTATAACGGGGCAGGCGTGGGGATTGCCGATTTTAACAACGACGGATTAATGGATGTTTTCTTTTCCGGCAATACCGGCCGCAATAAGCTTTTCCTGAATGACGGCAATTTTCATTTTACGGATATTACCCGGAAGGCCAATGTAAAAGGAAACGGAACCTGGAGTACGGGTGTCTGCCTTGCCGATGTAAACGGCGATGGACTGATGGATATCTATGTCTGTCATTCCGGAAAATACGATGATCCGGCGCAGCTGAGTAATGAACTGTTTATTAACCAGGGAATAAAAAACGGCGTTCCTGAATTCAGGGAGATGGCGAAAGAATACGGTCTTGATGCGCCCGGCACCCAATCCACCCAGGCTGTTTTTTTTGATTATGATCACGATGGCGACCTGGACATGTTCCTGCTCAACCATTCCAATCACACCTACAACCCCTTCCTGAATACCCGGAAGGTTCGTTCCATACCCAATTTTGATTTCGGGAACCGCCTGTTCCGGCAGGACCGGGATGCAAACGGGAACATCCATTTCACGGATGTCACTTTATCAGCCGGCATCGTCAACAATGCATTGAATTTTGGCCTGAGCGTTACCGTTAGTGATGTGAACCAGGATGGCTGGCCCGATATCTACACGACCAGCGATTATACGGAGAAGGATTGCTTCTATATCAATAACCGGGACGGAACCTTTACGGAAAGTCTGGAGAAGTCCTTCACGCATATCTCCAGGTATTCCATGGGGTCCGACATTGCGGATTATAATAACGACGGCAGGCCCGATGTATTTACCCTGGACATGCTGCCGGAAGATAATCACCGACAGAAATTATTGAAGGGACCCGATCAGTATGATCAGTATCATTTATTGCTGGACAGCGGATACTATCATCAGCAAATGCGGAATATGCTGCAGCTGAATGAGGGGATGGATGAAACCGGCACGATCCGGTTTAGTGAGATCGGCCAGCTGGCAGGCGTATCCAATACGGACTGGAGCTGGTCCGGCCTTTTTGCCGACTTTGATAATGACGGCTGGAAGGATCTCTTCATCAGCAACGGATACCTGCGGGATTTTACCGATATGGATTTTTTAAAGTATACTGTGGCGGATGCGAAAATAGCGGCTGCAAAAAAGGGTCATCAGAATTTTCAGACCTATGACCTGGTTCGCCAGATGCCATCCAATAAATTAGGGAATTATATTTTTCGCAACAATCATGACCTCGGTTTTACCAATATGTCGGCTGAATGGGGATTGAATACGCCCTCTATTTCCAATGCGGCTGCTTATGCTGACCTCGATAACGACGGCGATCTGGATCTGATTGTTTGTAACAATAATGAGCCGGCCATGATTTACCGGAACAACGAAAATGAACTGAGGAAGAATCATTACATCAAGCTCCGCTTAACCGGAACGGGAGGAAATACAAAAGCGCTCGGCGCCAAAGCCATCCTCACGACTTCCGATGGCATTAGCCAATACCAGGAGCTGTATACGGTGAGGGGTTATCAATCCAGCGTAGCGCCGGAATTGTTCTTCGGATTTGCCAGGGAACTTTCCATCCGGCAAATTCTGCTGATCTGGCCGGATGGGAAACAAACCCTGATAAAAGATCCGGCTCCGGATCAGACACTCGAATTAAAACAATCCGATGCTGTTGCGGCCGCAGGTAATATCGTTGCAGCTAAAACGCCCAAGCGAATATTTAAAGATATCAGCCCGGAATCGGGCATCAGCTTTCGTCATCATGAAAATGATTTTGTTGATTTTAAAGATGAGGTACTCCTCCCTTACCAGTTATCGAAAGAAGGACCGGCGTTGGCCAAAGCGGATGTGAATGGCGACGGACTGGAAGATGTTTTTATCGGTGGCGCCATTGGTCAGGCCGGCCGTCTTTATTTACAAACAGCTTCCGGAAAATTTATAATCGCCGCCAGTCAGCCCTGGACAACCGATTCCACCAGTGAAGAAGTGAATGCCCTGTTTTTCGATGCGGATCAGGATGGCGACATGGATTTGTATGTGGTGAGCGGAGGCAATGAATATACCGACCAGTCACCGGAGTACCAGGATCATTTATATATTAACGACGGTAAAGGAAATTTCAGCTGCGCAAACAATGCGCTTCCCGCCATGCTCAGCAGTAAGTTTGCCGTTGCCGCCGCGGATTTCGATCACGACGGCGACATCGACTTGTTTGTCGGCGGAAGGGGTGTTCCCGGATCCTATCCCTTAGCCTCCAGGAGTTACCTGCTGCGGAATGACACCCAAAATGGAGTGATTCATTTTACGGATGTTACAGCTGGAATGTGTAAGGATCTTTTAATGCCGGGCATGGTGAAGGCCGCCGTTTGGACGGACCTCAATCGAAACCAGTATCCGGATCTGCTGATTGCGGGCGACTGGATGCCGGTGATGCTATTTCAAAACGATAAAGGAAAGCTGGCGGATATATCGGCTAAATCCGGACTCACGCACCTGAACGGTATGTGGGGATCTATTACTGCAGCCGATGTGAATAGTGACGGGAAGACGGATTTCATTCTGGGAAACTGCGGGTATAATGATCAGTTTAAAGCTTCTCCCAAACAACCCATGACCATGTACGTCGCCGATTTTGATGACAATGGCGTCGTTGATCCCATCGTATGTTATTATATCCAGGGCAAGAGCTATCCAATGGCTTCCAGGGATGAATTGCTGGATCAGATCCCTTCCCTGAAAAGAAAGTTTATAAAATACAGGGATTATGCCGATGCAACGATAGAAGACATTTTCCCGAAGGGGAAAATAAAACAGGCAAAAATTTATACCTGCGATGAACTGGCTTCCGGCATTTTATATAACCGGGGCAATAATCAGTTTTCGTTTGAACCCTTTGGTTTGCAGGGACAGTTTTCAAAAGTATTCGGAGCGCTGGCCGATGATTTTGACCATGACGGGCAGACCGATATTTTACTGGCCGGGAATTTTTATCCCTACCGCACACAATTGGGTCAGTGCGATGCAAGCCTGGGTGTATTATATAAAGGAACGGGCCATTCCTTTGAAGCCGTCGATCCCGCGCTCAGCGGATGTTATATTGGCGGGGATGTAAGAGGAATGCTCGAGATCAAAAACGCTGCGGGAGAAAAGCTAATCATCATCGCAAAAAACAATGATGCCGTCCAGGTTTTAAAAACAACGGATAAATGAAAGGATTCTTTATTTTTTTAGCGGGATTGATCAGCTGCTTTGCCGCGGAGGCGCAGGGAAATTTCCTGCAGGAGGCCACGCCATTGCACCGTGCGGAAAAGGCATTGACCGATGTGATCATTCACGATATTTTTTCACCACCGGTTTCCAGCAGGATTTATCTGTATGCGAATTTGGCTGCCTACGAGATACTGGCGAGGTCGGATCCGGAACATTATGCATCCCTTCATGGCCAGGTGAAAACTTTTCCGCTCATTCCTTCTGCAACGCAAAAGATATCCGTATCGCTGGCTGCTGTTTGTGCGTTTACTGAAGTAGGGAAGAAACTGGTTTTTTCAGAACCCATGCTGGACGACTCTTTGAAGAATATCCTTGCCTGGTATAAAACAAGGAAAATTGACAGATCAGTTTATGATGCGTCGTTGAAATATGGGCGGCAGGTTGCCGATACCATACTCAGCTGGGCGAATAAAGATCACTATCAGGAAACGCGTAAGCTTCCCCGTTACCGCTTCCTGAAAAAAGAAGGGAAATGGATTCCCACACCGCCCGCTTATATGGCGGCCATCGAACCCTACTGGAACAGGATCCGGCTGATCGCGCTGGACTCTGTTACGCAATACCGGCCGCCGCTGGCCATTGACTTCAGTAAGGATACGGCAAGCCGGTTCTATAAACAGGCTTATGATGTATATCAGGCCGGCAACCGGCTGACTGCAGATCAGAAAGCAATTGCCAACTTCTGGGATTGCAATCCTTTTGCCGTCAATATGCAGGGACACCTGCATTTTGCTGAAAAAAAGATATCGCCGGGTGGTCATTGGATTTCGATTGTTTGTGTTGTTGCAGAGGATAAAAATATGTCCATCACCGAAGCCTCTTCGGTTTATACCATTACCTCCATTGCATTATTTGATGCATTCATCAGTTGCTGGGATGAAAAATACCGGAGCAATGTAATTCGCCCCGAAACTTATATCAATGACTATATTGATGAAAGCTGGCGTCCGGTATTGCAAACCCCTCCGTTCCCCGAATATGTCAGCGGTCACAGCATTATATCCGCTGCCGCTGCGGTTGTGCTAACAAGGCTCCTGGGCGATCAGGTTGCATTTGATGATAATACCGAAACGGAGTTTGGACTGCCCGTCCGCCATTTTAATTCTTTTATGCAGGCATCGGAAGAAGCCGCCATTTCCCGCTTTTATGGTGGTATACACTACCGGGCTGCCATTGAAACCGGATTTGATGAAGGCAAGCTGATCGGCGAATGGGTGTATAAGAAGATCCGCTTAAAAAAATAGCGTATCGGAAGACAATCATGCGGCAGGATAAAAGAAAGACCGGAACCCTTCCGGCCTTTCTTTAAAAGGCTAAGATTCATTTTACTGATGCAATACGACATCCGGCAATTTCGCATCTGCTCCTTCCGCTACGGTTACGTTATTGATCACCGTATCAGCAAATGGCGCCATTGCCTTAATTGAAACTGAATAATCTGCCGGAGACAAGCCGCGGAATTCAAATTTACCGTCTGCTGCCGGAAGAGTGAATGCCGTATCCGTATTACTGAATGCCATGATGGTTGCATGGGCTTCCGCCGGCTGCACACTTCCTGTAATCTTTCCGGTAGCGGATTCAGCGTAAGCCTTGATAAAAGGTTTCAGGACAAAACTGACCGCCTTCATTCTTTATTGATTTCTTTATATCGAAATCAAGGTGAATGGCAAATTCATTTCCGGACAAATCGTCAATTGTATTCGACCTCACCCTGGCATACACATACATGTTTTTATTGCAGATCGGAAGATCCACGGAAGCTGTACTGTCCATCGATATTTTATTGCCGGTTCCCAGGGTTATCCTCAGTTTGGAAATCTTTCCTATGTCCGCAATTCCTTTTGCAATTAATGTATCCATTCCGTTTCTGAGCTTCACCAGGTCATAGACCCCGGGCGTGACGCTCAAAGTGTCCCACTTTCCGAACTTATCGCCAGTCCCGCCGGCCTGGGCTGAATCGTCACCCTCATGATCATCATCATAATAAGCATCCTCATGTTGTGTTGCTCCGGTGTCCACTTTTACTTCCACAGAACTGATGTTAACGAGAACGCTTGCGTAATTGGGATCAGGATCGTCATTCAGAAATACGGAGACCGTTTGCTTGCCCGGCGGCGTGGTGCCGGAATTTCCCGGTTTGTCTTTCTTGCAGGATGTAATGAAAACAGTACAGATTACTGCGACCAAAAATACGCCCGCACAAATTTGCTTCACTTGTTTCATAGTCGTCTTTTTAAATGTTAAATAATAAGAGAAAGAAATCCTTACTGCGTAAATTTTTGCAAGCCGGTACTTTTTGAATAGATGAAAAAATCGTAGCCGGGTCTGAGGGTATGCTATCGGGGACAGTTTCCAAATACCATACCAGTATTATCCTGGCGATATATTCCGGATGGGGGAGACGGGCGGTAGCGTGATTTGCTGCGGAAGGGATTGCGCTAAACGACTGAACTCAAGTTCTTAGCGGGGAGGAATAGCTCCCCGGCCTCTTTCATCCGGGGAGCAAAGAAATAGTTAAAAATCTTCCTGGCCGTTTATGCCAGAATATTCTTCGTGATATCGGTATAGCTGGTTTTGATATTCTCCATTGGCTTTGGCGCCCCATCCTGTTCAACGAAGAAATGTTCCATGCCGGATGATTTTGCGGCGGCAAAAATTCTTTTAAAATCAACCATCCCTTTCCCCACTTCAACGGGTTGTTTGGTTTCGGCGCTGATATCTTTTACATGCCAGAGCGGAAAACGGCCCGGATGCTGTTTAAACAGTTCAACGGGATCGGCGCCGGCGACGGTTGCCCATCCCAGATCCAGTTCAAATTTCAGATGATCAGGGCTGATGTTGGTCAGCAGTTCATTGTAAGGTATCAGGTCACCCACTTTTTCAAATTCATGGGTATGGTTATGATAGCATAAAGTGATTCCTGATTTTTTAGCTGCTTCGCCGGCCGCATTCAGAATTTCAACAGCCTGTTTGATTTCATCGGCCGTTGATAATGGGATGCTTGCACAGACAAGATATTTTATTCCGCCCTCTGCTGCTTCATCGATGATCTGCTGATGATCTTCTTTCAGGTTGGTCATGTGACCCATCTTCGGCATGGTTATTTTTTTGGTAGTATCTGCGCCCGGCATCCTGATGCCGCCGGGAGGCATTTTAAACGGCGCGCCCAGTACATGATGAGAAACCCATTTCATTCCGGCGTTTTTTACCAGACCGGCAAAAGCTACCGGCTTCATACCATAAAATGCGCCTTTCATGCTGAATGCAGATTCCAGTTCCGTATAACCAATCTCCGCGATCTGTTTCAGGTTGCCCGGTACATCCTTGTCAAAGCTTCCGAATAAAGTGAACAGCTGTAAACCGACCGCATGCTTTGCGCGGTTTTCAAATATTGCCGCTTTTGACATACCCGGCAGCAGGAGGCTACCCAATGCGAAAGCCCCTGAATTTTTGAGAAAATTTCTTCTGTTATGCATAATCAATCGTTTTTGGTTTATTTGTTTTTATTGAAAGACTTTCCGCTGAACTGTTATTTTATTTAGTTCTTTCTTCCTGGAACTTAATATTGGAGAATGACAACAGAGGCTCTGCCGGTTTGGCCTTTTCGTTTTTAAATATGAAGTACAAATCGTGCCGGCCGCTCACCTCTTTAATTGCTGTCTTTAGGCCCTGACCCGCAAATAAGGAACTCAGGTCGAAGGCAGGCTGCTTTTTGCCTTTTGCTTTTCCAGGTTGGGGCGCAACAGCTTTTTTTGAATCAGTTTTAACTTTACCGGCTTTGTCGTTCCCTCCTTTGCTTTGGGTTGCATTGGCTGCATTCATTAGTGCGGCAAATGGATTAAAGGGTTTTACTGTTGTTTGCCCCAGCAATTCTCCCGTTGGACTATCAATCCTGATTTCAATATCGCCGCCGGTAAAGCCCTGGGTTGGATTTGCCGTGGCATTTAATTCCAGTTCTTTGATGCCGCTGAGATCAAGGTTTTTAAAACCGATATAACCGTTATTTTTTGGAATTACGTTTTCTGAAACCACGAACATGATTTGCTTTTTGATTTCGGCTCCCTGCATGATGTCTGCAGCTGCGGGACTTAGCTGGGGACTGTGCAATACAACAACCCGCTCTGTGGTAAGCGCAGGCGCCGCAGGGGCGCCTTTATCCGTGTAAGCGGCACGGACGATCATTGTCCCCTTGCCATTATCTCCTTCAGGAATTTTTTGTGAATAAGTCCCTTTTAAAGGAAGCGTGCTGATATTTTTATCCCGTACCTGCAGAATGTAATTTACAATCGTGCGGGCATCGGTCAGTGTGATGGCCGGATGCGCCGGCATATTCACATTTCCCCAGACGCCGGAACCACCGGTCCTGATTTTCTTAGACAAGCTATCCAGCGCCCAGTCTCGTTTGTCCTTATACTTATCGGCAATTTCGGTAAACATGGGGCCGATGGATTTTGTATCCGCATGATGACAGTTCTGGCAATCATTGATTCCGATCATTTCCTTCGCAACGGCGAACCGGGTGGAAGCGTCTACGCTGCGTTGCTGCTGACTGACTTCAGCATAATCAAATCCCTCGGAAGCATAGTCAATACTGACCGCGACCAGCGCAGGATTGATCTTTGCGTCTTCTTTATCTGTAACCCGGACATCATACGCAAATGATTTGCCGGGGAAGAAAAAACTTTTATTGCCCGGAATATCCAATGCAATCTCAGGAGGTTCATTGCCGGCTATCAGTTTTAATGACCCGCTGTTCTTTGCTCCGGAAGGATCGGTAACGGTCAGCGTAGCAGTATATTCCCCTGCCTGGGAAAGCGTCAGCGAAGGGTTGGGAGTTGAAAATACCTGTGGCGTTCCGCCGGCTGTTGAAACGACTTTCCAATCGTAGGTTAAAGAATCCCCGTCGAAATCTTTTGTTCCTGCGGAAGAAAGTTCGACCTGAAAGGGTAGCGAACCACCGCTGGCGCTGGCCGATACCTTCACCACGGGCTTACGGTTGCCCGCATTGTATTCGATTCTGACCAGCTTGGCGTTTTCACTTTTTCTGAACCAGTTGCTTCCGTATTCCAGCACATAGAGGTCGCCGTCAGGCCCGAATTTCATATCGATCGGTTCGATCGGCTGATAAGCCGGTAAGAACCTTTCCATGGACTGATAATCGCCGTTGGCTTTCATGGTGATGGCCATGATCCATCCTCTCGATAGATCCGCCGCAAGCCATTTTCCTTCGTAGTAATCCGGGAAAGGACGCGCCGCGTTTTTAAAATTGTCGTGGTGATATACCGGACCACCCACTGCACAGCGCGAGCCACTGCCTACTTCAGGGAATTTTCCGAAATGCCATAAGGATATGAAATGAAGGCAGGCATTGCCGGAGGCAGTTCTTTCAGGCCTGTATTATTGACAGAATTATTAACGGGTTTGGCCGGGTCATTGGGGCCGGATAAAGAATCTGTAACGTAATTATAAAACGGGTAACCCACATTCTCCCCGATGAAATAGGGCCAGCCAAAATTACCTGGCTTTCTCGCCTGGTTCAGTTCATCCTTTCCTGCCCGCGTGGTTTTCGTGTCTTCATTGGCATCAGGACCTACTTCACCCCAGTATAGCCAGCCGGTTTTACTGTCGATGGAAGGCCGCCAGGGATTCCGGTCGCCCATGACATATATTTCCGGTCTTGTTTTGGGCGTTCCTTTCGGGAAAAGATTTCCTTCCGGAATACTGTAACTGCCATTGGCTTCGGGATGAATGCGCAGGATTTTTCCCCGGAGATCATTGGTATTGCCCGAACCCCGCTGGTCATCCCAGCTGGTCCTGTCCGGACGTTCATCTGTCTGGGATTTATCCGCCACATTTCCGGTATTGTTTCCAACCGTTAAGTAAAGATTGCCAGCGCCATCCCAGGTCATTCCGCCACCGGTATGGCAACAGACTTCCCGCTGGGTAGGAATTTCCAGCAACACTTTCTCCGATCCCGGTACGAGTTTATCCTCTTTTATTTCCCACCGGGAAAGCACATCCTTTTTGATGGTTGGATGGGCATAAAACAAATAAGCCCAGTGATTCTTTTCGAACTGAGGGTCTATGGTAAAGCCCATAAAACCTTCTTCCGCTTCGGTAACCACGCCGGTGGCGCTGGTATATTTGGTATTTACCGGAATGCTGCCGATAACCGTTACCGTTTTGCTGACCGGATCGAACATCTTCAACGCCCCCTTGCGTTCATTGACATAAACTTTTCCATCTTTCAGCACTTCAAAATTCATGGGTTCATCAAAGTCTCCCATCTGGGTCAGTACCACCGGTGTAAAACGATTGTCGTCCGGTTTTTTATTATCTGTTATTTTTGTTTCCAGCTGGCTGCAGGAAAAAAGAGATAAATATAGTAGGGCTGTTAATCCGGAGCGGAGCGCTGCGGATAATTCAAATCGTTGGCAAAGCATGTTTTGGCTGGTTTTGGTAAGCGAATCCCTTACATTTAGTTAAATTTACTAAATGAAGATAAGGTTTATATTTTTTATTTTGCAAAAGCAAATTGAGAAAGACCGAAAATTCTTTTAGGCTCTTTCGTCAGGAGAAAAGAGGTTTATATATTTGAGGATGCAAAAAAAGGAGATCAGGGATTTTATTCTGAATGGCCATAAGCATTATGTTCCACATGTTTGCATTGACTGCGCCATTTTTGGCTATCATCAGCAACAGCTTAAAATTTTACTGCTCAAAAACAAAGCCATTGACGGATTCTGCCTTCCGGGCGGATATATTAAAAGAACCGAGACCCTTACTGCGGCCGCAGCGCGGATAGTAAAAGAAAGAACCGGCATAGAAAACCTCTTCTTACAGCAGTTCAAAACCTTTGGGGATCCGGGAAGAAACCGGATTAAGGAATTTGATGCAAAGGAGCTTTCTGAAATTACCGGCGTAAAGATTGAAAAAGACTGCTGGTTCCTGGATCATACCATTTCCATCGGCTATTATGCGATTACCGATTTTTCGGGCGTAATCCCGCAGGCGGACTTCATGTCGGACAGTTGTTCCTGGTTTGACGTGGACAAAATTCCATCCCTGGTTTTTGATCATAATGAAATGTTTGCGGAAGCCCTGCATATGCTGCGGGTTCAGTTATATCATTATCCCATCGGTTATACCTTATTGCCGAAAAAATTTACACTGAATGAAATTCATTTCCTGTACGAAACGATCCTGAGTAAAAAACTCGATATCAGTAATTTCCCAAAGAAGCTGATATCGCTCGGGGTAATTAAGAAGCTGGAGGAGAAACGAAAAATCGGCGCGCACAGATCGCCGCATTTGTACCGGTTTGATAAATCCGTTTATGAACGTTCTCTGAAAGACGGACTGGTATTAAGTTAAACGACACTGCGAATATCAAGCGAAAGGTTTACTAAATTGTGCTTTCAACAGGTTTCAGAAACGAGTACGGTTGCCGGGGAACCGGACCGGAAATAAAAACAGGATGAATGAAACTCAGAAGCAGTAACTGGTTCGGCCGTACAGGAAAAGATGGTTTTATTTATCGTTCCTGGATGAAAAATCAGGGAATACCGGCGCATGAATTTCACGGGAAACCGGTGATTGGCATCTGCAATACCTGGTCTGAGCTTACGCCTTGTAATGCGCATTTCCGGGAGCTGGCAGAATCTGTTAAGCATGGCATTTACGAAGCAGGCGGATTTCCGGTGGAATTTCCGGTAATGTCCCTGGGCGAAACCTTAATCAAACCCACGGCCATGCTCTTCCGTAACCTGGTCAGCATGGATGTGGAAGAATCCATCCGGGCCAATCCGATGGATGGCGTGGTATTGCTTTGCGGATGCGACAAAACAACGCCTGCACTGATCATGGGCGCCTGCAGTGTAAACCTGCCTTCCATTGTGGTTTCGGGTGGCGCCATGCTTACCGGGAAATTCAGGGGAAAGGATATCGGCACTTCCGATTTATGGCGTTTCAGTGAAGCGCAGCGGGCCGGAAAAATGTCGCAGGAAGATTTTGAATTTGCGGAAGCATGCATGTCGCGCTCCAGGGGACATTGTGCTGTCATGGGCACGGCCTCCACCATGGCATCCATGACGGAAGCCCTCGGACTCTCCTTACCTGATAACGCAGCCATACCGGCCGCGGATTCCAGGCGGAAGGTACTGGCGCATTTATCCGGCATGCGCATCGTGGATATGGTGAGGGAAAATCTGAAATTATCGGATATCCTGACCCGGCCAGCATTTGAAAACGCCATCCTGACCAACGCCGCCATTGGCGGTTCCACCAATTTTATCATTCATTTGCTGGCGATCGCCGGGCGCATTGGCGTAAAGCTGACCATGGACGATTTCGACAGTCTCTCATATTCCGCTGATCGCTAATATCCAGCCTTCCGGAAAATATTTCATGGAAGATCTGTATTATGCCGGCGGCATTCCGGCCGTGATGAAAGAGATTGACCAGTTCTTAAATAAGAAGGCGATAACGGTCAGCGGAAAACCCATAGCAGATCAATATCAAAACAGTGAATGTTATAACCGGGACGTGATCGCCACGTTGAAACAGCCGTTTAATGCAGTTGCCGGCATCACGGTATTAAAAGGAAATCTTTGCGAAGATGGCGCCGTTATTAAACCTTCTGCTGCAAACAAAACTTTAATGCAGCATACCGGGAAAGCGGTTGTATTTGAGAATATTGATGATTATAAGGCAAGGATCGATGATCCCGCGCTTGATGTGGATGAAAATTCTGTGCTCGTGCTGAAAAATGTAGGACCCAGAGGATATCCGGGTATGCCGGAAGTCGGCAATATGTCCATTCCCAAAAAATTACTGGAAAAAGGCGTGACCGATATGGTCAGAATTTCCGACGGAAGAATGAGCGGAACCGGATTCGGAACGGTGGTGCTGCATGTATCCCCGGAAGCCAGTATTGGCGGCACGCTGGCGATTGTAAGAAATGGCGACCGGATCACACTTGATGTGCCGAATAAAATCCTGCAGGTCGATCTCTCTGAAGAAGAAATTGCTGCGCGGAAAAAAGAACTGAAACCGGCAACCGGAAAAGCGTCGCGGGGTTACAGCTGGTTATATCAGCAACATGTGGAGCAGGCGAATCTGGGTGCTGACCTGGACTTCCTGAAAGGCGGAAGCGGCAGCGAAGTACTTAAAGATTCTCATTAAATTAAAAGACGAAGATATGTCTGAGAAAAAATTCACCGGCAAAGTGGCCATCATTACCGGAGCAGGGCAGGGTATCGGTTTTGAAATGGGAAAGCAGCTGGCGAGGTCGGGTGCACAAATTATCCTGAATGATCTGGATCCCGCATTTGCTGTTGCGGCAACGGATCAGATTCAGGAGGAAACCGGTTCCCGTTGCATTGCCATGCCGGGTGATTCGGGAGACCTTGATTTTATTCAAAAGATGGTTTCCAAAGCAGTGACTGAATTCGGGAGGGTGGATATTGTGATCGCCAACGCCGGTATTACCCTGTTCGGAGATTTCCTCAGCTATCCGCCCGAATCCTTTTACAGGGTATTGCAGGTTAATCTGGGAGGAACATTTTTTCTGACCCAGGCAGCGGCCAGGCAAATGATAAAACAGGGAAATGGCGGATCCATTTTATTTACCTCTTCGGTAACCGGCCATCAGGCGCATAAAAACCTGGCAGCCTATGGCATGAGTAAGGCCGCACTGGAAATGCTGGCAAAAAATCTCGTTGTTGAACTCTCCGCTCACCGGATTAATGTGAATACGGTAGCGCCCGGCGCCACGCTCACGGAAAGGACCCTGGAAGATAAGGATTATGAAAAAACCTGGTCTGCCATAACGCCCATGGGACGTCCCGCTTATGTTTCGGATATAGCTCAGGCCGCATTGTTTTTAGTTTCAGATGAAGCCAAACATATAACGGGTCAGAGTCTGGTGATCGACGGAGGATGGACCTCCGTAAGTCCTTCGCCGTATTAGAAGGCTTTCCCGCAGGATCGGCAACAGGCTGTGCAGATAAAAAATACCCTGTTTTGCTTTTATTTATTTGCCGAATGACTAAATTTGCCAATCCCATTGGCAAAAAGGTTCCTTCCGGACCTGATTTATAATACAAATTGAAGTAAAATGACCAGCAGCTACGATCAGCGTTCTCCTTTATCCAAATCTTTAATGACCGGTTTATTCGGTGGATTGGTATCAACCATCATTATCCTGTTTTATAATATTTTCTTCCGGCTCGCCACCAATTTTCCCCTGTCTGATATCATCAACGTATCCAGCATCATCTTTGTGACAAACCTGATTTTTCTGGTCATCGGGTTATTTTATTTTTTTGTACACAAATCCTTTGCAAAAGGAGATATTGTTTACCTCATTTTCATGGCGGCACTGATCATCATCCTGCTGTGGATGACTGCGGGTATTCAGCGTTCGGAGAATGCCAAATATACCCATGATTTCAGGGTGTTCTTAACCGGGATCATCGTTGTAATGGGAATTGCCGCCCTGATGATTCCGTTCCTGATCAATAAAAAGTGGTTTGCAGATTTTTTTCTCTGAAGGCTGCTTTCTCCCGGAATCAATTTTCAGAACCGCACCCTGAAGCCACCCGTAATGGGCAGTGCAAAAATATTATAATTCATCAGGTCCCCTTTATTGTTGAAATACTGACCGGCAAAGGAAACGCCTACGCCAAAGCTGCAATTAAAGAAATAAGCGACCCCCAGTTTTAACCCCGCAGTAAAATCGCCTTTCATATTGGGTTTGGTGGTCAGTGTATTTCCGTCGTTTTCAATTTTGCCGTTGGTTGGTATGGAGTAGCCGAGCGATAAAGAAATATTCGATTGAAATCCGATGGGTTTCCCAATGGTGAATTTACCGAACAGCTGAACAGGGATCACGGGTTTTCCAAGATAAACCTTATTATATGTTCCGGGAACTGTACCCGGATAAATAATATCATCCTGATAGGAGAGTATCATATAGGAGGCCGAAACGCCCAGCTGGAACGACTGACTCATTATTTTTGAAATCGCCAGCTCTGCGGTAAGCTGCGCTCCATTGGTTTGTGTATGCTGAACGGGGTCATCGAGTCTTGGAATGGAATTGAACGATTTACCCGCATCCACCGAAACTTCCCAATTTTTATCGCAGCCTTCTTTCGGCTCAGGCTCCGGTTTCTTATACGCAGTATCGGAAAGCACGAAACGAATCGGCGTTTTGGGGTCGGTCTGCTGCAAATTATCTGCAACCACCGGGATATTTAATACGATGCTGCTGTCGCCGCAGATCTGTATTTTCTCAGGGCGGGTATCCGTGCCGAGTTTCCAGGGAACAATGTTTTTATCCTGAATGTAAACGAGCGTATCCTTATGATGAATGAGCCTGTACAGGGTATCGTATTTTTTTCTTTTTTGATTGGATTTTACGATCTGCGCCAGATAAGAGTTCATGGTCAGGAGTAAGGATCTTTTAACCGAATCCTTTTGCTGTTCGGGAACCGTGACTTTCGGGGTTATCGTTATTACCTTGCAGTAAGCGCCGCCTCCGGCCTGATCATTTGGATAAAAGCCATTTCCGCAGGTATGCAGAATATAGAGAAAGCATCCGGAGGCATTGGTTAGTTTCCAGGCGGAAGTGCCTTCGGGTTCTTCCCCGGCCGGACTCAGGATAACATATTCGTAATTGATCACATCCTTATCCTTGTCGTAATAGCCCAGATTCCCGATTGTTCCCGGACTGATATAAACCTTACTCACGCTTTTCAGATGCAGGTCCTTATATCCATGTGTAAATCCTGAATTACGCAAAAGCAGGTCGAATGCCTTAAACTCTCTGGCGTATTTTTTTTGGTTGGCGGGATTCCGGATGGACTTTATGAACAGTTCGGGACTGGTTACCCCATGTATCCTTTGCAAAAACGGAAATTCCGGACGCCGGCCCAGGGTATCCGTAAAAAGCTTGGGCTCATTGCCCTTATAAAAAGTATATAGCCGGGAATGCTGGAGACAGGGTTTTTGCCCGTATGCCTGCGCACAGCAGGCAACCACTGCAAGAATCATGACTAAAGATCTCATCTGCTGGTTTTAGAGGTATGGAATTCTTATACAGGGTGGCGGATTGAGCTTATTAACGTAAAAAAAGGGAATTTCTTACATAAACCTGTAAAATCGGTTGTTTTTTATCCGGAATCTCTCCGGAGGGGATATAAAAAAACCGGAAATTCATTGCTGAACTTCCGGCCTTTTCTATATGAATTAGAACCTTAACCTTAGCTGAATAATCCGCCTTTCTTTAATTCTCTTACGCCTTCGCCGATCTTGAAACCATTGTGATAGATTTCAATCTTGTAATTTCCTTTCTGGAATTCGGTGTTTTGTTTCCAGGCGAACTGTACTGATTTGGTCTTACCTGCTTCGATGTCAACAGGAACCTTGGCAGTGAAAATCTTATCGCCTTCATCACGGCTGGCAAAAGTTCCTGAACCCAGTGCAGGTACAGAGATTGGCTTGCCATCAGGACCGGTGATGCAAACATATACATCGGTCTGGCCGTTCTGGGCAATCCGGTTGTTTACGTCAAAAGAGATGACGAGTTTGTCAACACGTTTTGCCGTAGTGGTTACTTTTTCTTTACCGTTCTTCCTGTCGTGAACCGGAGTGATGGCAATATTGGAAGCATTCAGGGTAGAAGCGATGTCTACTTTCTTTTCCAGAT
This sequence comes from uncultured Chitinophagaceae bacterium, assembly GCA_963801295.1. Classification (GTDB taxonomy): domain Bacteria; phylum Bacteroidota; class Bacteroidia; order Chitinophagales; family Chitinophagaceae; genus Puia. The sequence continues at coordinate 515,433 of CAWDEH010000009.1, read as the reverse complement.
CTTCCTTTGGCAGTGTTGGTAGTCTGCAGGTCGGAAGTCAGTTTTTCCTTATCGGCAGTCAGCTGAGTCTTGTCAGCAGTCAGCTGCGTGTTCTGCGTGGTCAGATCGGCAACCTGTTTTTCAAGATCGGTGATCTTGCCATTCAGTTCATTGATCAGGGATTTAGCCCTGTTCAATTCAGCTGCTGTTGCATTTCTTTTGCCCAGGATGCTTCTGATTTCAGCTTTCTTCTTAGCGATATCAGAATTTGCGCCGGTAAGCTGTGATTGCAAACGGTTGTTGGTGCCGGTCAGAGAATCCAGACGCACCAATGCATCATCGAAATTCTTCTGCAATGGTACCTTTTTCGTCGGTTACCTTGGCGATCTGGGTTTGCTGGCTCTGCTGAACCTGTTCCTGCTTGTTGTTATTCCAAAGCAAATAACCCCAGGTGCCAAGAAAACCGGCTGCCAGCAATCCGATCACAAGATTCTTAAAATCTTTTTTCGGAGGCTGACTTTGAGGAGTCGCTGATGGATAATTGGTTGTGCTCATGGTTTGTTCTTTTTATTATTAAATGTGTTTTTTGTACGGGAAACCGAGGTTTAGGTCTGTTTCCAGTGTGGGATTTGTCTAAAACCGTGCCAAATTCATTTTTTCCTTACTTATAGCGCATTTTCAGGCTTTTAGCAGTCCTTTAACGCTCCGTTTATGAGTAACCGCCGTCGGTTAAGCCGTAATCAGATACCGGAAAATGAATTTTATTTATGAATGGAATATCTTGCGCATTCAACATCAAAATTCCTTCATTTGTCTGCCGAACAGATTATACGCGACTGGAAAAAAAAGATCTATAAACCCATTTACTGGCTGGAAGGGGAAGAGCCGTTTTTTATCAACCAGGTGATGGATTATGCGGAAGCGAACCTGCTGCCGGAATCTGAAAAAGCATTTAACCAATCCGTTTTTTATGGAAAGGATGCAGACTGGGCAGCCGTGATCAATGCCTGCCGGCGTTACCCGATGTTTGCCGAACGGCAGGTGGTGCTGTTGAAGGAAGCGCAGCAAATGCGGGATATCAGCCAAACTGGAACCCTATATTCAGCAGCCGCTGGATTCAACCATGTTTATTGTTTCTTATAAAGATAAAAAAGTGGATGGCCGCAGTAAACTGGCTAAACTGCTTAAAGGAAAAGGGGGAGTTGCTGTCTACCAAAAAGATCTATGAAAACAATCTTCCGGAATGGGTTACGCGATCTGCTGCAAACCAAAGGACTCACCATTACCAGAAAGCGCTGAAGCTTTTGATTGATCATATCGGAAACGACCTGATCCGGATCAACAGTGAGATCGATAAAATGGCCATCAACCTGGCGCAGCGGAAAACCATTAATGAAGATGATATTGAAACTTTTGTCGGCATCAGCAAAGAATACAATGTATTTGAATTGCAGAATGCCCTGGTCAAAAAAGATCTGGCCAAAGCATTCCGGATCGTTCAGTATTTTGAGAGCAATCCGAAGGCGGCGCCGATCCAGCTGGTTCTTCCCTCCCTGTATAATTTTTTCAGTAAAGTGTATATGTTGTTCGGATTGCCTTCGAAGGATGAGAAAATTGCCGCCTCCGCACTTGGCGTTATCCGTTTTTTGTAAAAGATTATTTTACTGCTGCCCGTTACTACGGTTTGCCCGGAATCGAAAATGCCCTGCTGCTCCTGCACCAGTATAATCTGAAAAGTGTGGGTATCGGGGTGAACTGAGGATGCTGGCAACTGATGGAAGATGCTTCGCTGATGAAGGAGCTGATTGAATGAAACTGAATTTCAACTCAATACTCCGCTGCCTCGCCTGTCTTCCCCCAGCTGCTCCTTCAGCTCTTCCAGGCCGCTGAATCGTTGTTCTGCACGGAGGAATTTCTTCACAAATACCTTCAGGTTTTTTCCGTAGATCTGTTCGGTCGAAATCAAAAATATTGACTTCAATCACTTTTTTTGTTCCGTCAACCGTTGGGCGGTAACCGATATTCATCATGCCTTTCAAACGGTTTCCCGGTTCATCGTCGACGATCAGCATCTACCGCATATACGCCGTCGGCCGGGAATAAGTTTGTAGGGATCGGTCATCCGGCAGATTGGCGGTGGGATATCCGATGGTGCGCCCCAGTTTATTTCCTTCCACCACCATGCCGCTGAAAAAGAAAGTATATCCCAGTAGAATATTGGCAGTTTCCATATCGTCCGACGGAAATGGCTTCCCGGATGCGGGTGGAACTTACCGAAATGGAATCCAGCACGTGGGCGGGGATCTCCTTTAGCGGTAATGATAGATTTCGGACAGATTTCTTCAGCAATTCATAATTTCCCGATCTGCCTTTTCCGAAATGATGATCGTATCCGATGATGATGGTGTGGGGATGAAAATTCCGGACCAGGAACTGGCTGATATATTCGTCGGCCGATAAGCTGGGCGAATTTTTCAGTAAACGGGACGATCACCAGATCGTCAATCCCCTTTTCGGAGAGCAGTTCTGTTTTTTCTTCCGTGTATTGATGAGCCTGTATCCCGGAATCGGCATTGATCACCGTTCGGGGATGCGGATCGAAAGTGATGATCACCGTCTCGCCCTGAATTTCAGCGGCTTCTTTTTTCATTTGGGTGATCACCTGCTGGTGGCCTGTATGTACACCGTCAAATGTTCCGATGGTGAGTACGGCATTGCGAAAATCGGGTAAAAGATCTGTGTTCCGGTAAACCTGCATGGGTAAAATGTGCTGCGAAATTATATAAACGCTGCCGTACTGTTTAAAATTTTTCATTTTTCGTTTCCCGGCTTCCTCGCTTTCGATTAGCTTTGCGGCTCAACAAATGCCTGTTTTTCTGTATGTCCCTCTATTCCCGGCGCGGTGTTTCGGCTCAGAAAGAAGAAGTTCACCAGGCAACAGCTTCCCTGGATAAGGGGCTTTATCCTTTTGCTTTCTGTAAGATCTATCCCGATTTCCTGGGAAAGGACAAGGACTGGGTGAACCTGATGCATGCCGACGGCGCCGGCACCAAGAGTATTCTGGCTTATCTGTACTGGAAGGAAACCGGCGATCTTTCTGTGTGGCGGGATATTGCGCGGGATGCCGTGGCCATGAACCTGGACGATCTGCTCTGCGTGGGTATTTATGATAACCTGCTTTTTTCTTCCACCATCGACCGGAACAAAATAAAGATTCCCGGCGAAGTGCTGCAGGCCATGATCGGCGGCACACAGGATTTTTTTGATGAACTGAAAACCCATGGCGTGAATATTCAATACCTGGGCGGTGAAACGGCCGATGTGGGGGACCTGGTGCGAACCATTGCTGTTAATGGCACGATGACGGCCCGCTGGCCGAAATCGAAAATCATCACCAATGAAAAAATTGCCGCCGGGGATGTGATTGTCGGCCTTTCCAGCAGCGGTCAGTCGAATTATGAAAAAAAATATAACAGCGGCATCGGAAGCAACGGTTAACCAGTGCCCGCCATGATGTATTGGCTGAAATGTACGGAATCACTTATCCGGAATCCTTTGATCCCTGCCTTGAAAAAGATGTGGTTTATACCGGCAGCTATAAACTGTCTGATGAACTAAAAACGGAAAAGGGCGAAACCCTTTCCATCGGACAATTATTGCTCAGCCCTACACGTACTTATGCACCGGTTGTTAAAGCCTTGCTGGAAAATCATTTTGACCAGATCCACGGGATGATCCACAGCAGCGGGGGCGGACAGACCAAGTGCCTGAAATATTTACCGAAGCCCCTGAAGATCATTAAAGACAATTTATTTGAGCCGCCGGTGATCTTTCAGCGTCATCCGGCAATCTTCGGGTGCAGATGACCGTGAGATGTACCAGGTGTTCAATATGGGGCAGCGCCTGGAAATATATACAGATCCTTCTTCCGCAACCGCACTCATTGAGCTGATCCGGTCATTCGGCATTGAAGCGCAGGTGATCGGCAGGGTAGAGGCGGCTGCGAAAAAGGAATTGCTGATTGATACGGGTAAAAATCAGATCGGGTATTAAAGGACGGTTAAGATTTGGGAGATGGGTTGCGGCTCAAGTGTGAAATTGATCGGTTGAATATGATAGGATCTTACCGTTTTTCCCTGATTTTTTGCCGGAGTCCATTTCCCGCTCTCCCGGATTACTCTGTTCGGATTCTGCTCGTAAGGCCTCCGGTCCGCTTATGGATGTGATATTAGTAACCCGGCCATCCGTTTCAACAATAAATTCTACCAGCAACGTTTCCCTGTATTTCTTTATAAGCGGCTTCAGATGGATATTTCAAGGTTTTCGACAGGTATTGTCGCCAGGCAGGACGCCCACCAGGATACTCCGCTTCGAATTCTACTTTTCTCAACGCGTCCGGCCGTGTCCAGCGCCAGCCTTATTTCTTTTGTTATCAATACAACATCCTCCTTTCCGTTTTTATACTTTACATATATCCGGTTATTTTTCTTGATCGACGTTCATTGAATAAATCGTATTCGGGTCCTTAGCTTTCAGCGCATCGATGGTAATGGTATCTGCTATGATGGTAAGCGTATTGGAAGAAGCCGGATTATCCTGCATACTGCTTTCATTCAGGTTGTATTTCCGGATGCCTTCCAGAATGTCCCGCGCAATTTCTTCCTGGTTTTTATCATTCGTGATAAAATCCAGATCTGTTTTATTGTCAATGAATCCGCATTCAATAATTATCGCAGGTACGGTAGCCTTATCTAAAACAAGAACGCCCGCTTCGCTTTGTTTCAGGTCCGGAGCGATGGCATAATCCTTATGGATAAATTCGGATATACTGGATCCCAGTTTCACGGAGCCGGGATAAACAGAACTTGTATTTTTCGGAACATAGATTTCAAAACCACTATTGGGATGATTGCCGTTTTTTTCATTAGCATTTAAATGAATGGATACAAAGAGATCTGCATTTTCTTTACCTGCAAGTGCTGCCCGATAGTGTAAGTCCTCCGTCAGACTGTTAAACTGACCCGGAACTTCGTCGGCTTCCCGTGTCATGAATACTTCAACCTGATAATCCTTAGACAGTTGCTGAATTTTTTTGGCTATCTGCAGGTTTATATCTTTTTCGAGGAATCCATTTGCCTGAACACCGGGATAGATACCACTGTGTCCCGCATCTATTACCACACGGACGGTTTTCGTTTTGGCAGGAAAGAGTAATGAATGATTCTGAAATTTAAAAGCGAACAGGCCCAGGAGCATCGCAACCACCGGCAGGATCATCATTCTGCCCAGCAGGCCGGATTTGTTTTTTTTGTTTTGTGTAATCATGGCAATTCTTCGTTTAATCTGGTTTTGAAAAAATGGGTGTGTTATGGAAATGCTCTTCGGGTGAAAGCTATTGATCAGCAACATTTCGGCATATTCCAGTTTATCTGTTTCGAAACTTGCAAATTCGTCGGCTGAAACTCGTGGATGGTCTGGATTTCCTTCCGGATCAGATGAATAAACGGATTGAACCAGCAAAGGATCCGGGCGATTTCCAGCAGCAGAATATCCAGGGAGTGCCGGTGCCGCACATGATATAATTCATGCCGCAGGATTTGCTGTCCCTGAGGACTGTTTAATTCCATTGCTTCATTCCAGAAAATGCTTTTAAAAAAGGAAAACGGGGTTCCATCCTGTGTAACAAAATAAATTCGCGTTCCTTCTATTTCACGGGAAGAATGATGGCGGCGAAGGGAACGGAGCTGCCACAGGGATCTTAAAACCGGAATAAAAAGCAGAGAGAAACAAATAGCCCGACGGCGAGAAAAACAGATTCCCACGGAAAGTCCTTCCAGAACCCCTGGCGGGCATAAATGGTGACCGCCTCTTCCAGGTTGCCGTTGGCAACGCCCAGCAGGTGGATCGTGCTCCCGTCCCGGCTTTGCGACCAGAAGTCCGGTATGTTCAGCCGGAGTAGCGGAAGGATCAGGCTGACGGCCGGAATTCCCAGCAGGAACCAGCGGTTGTACCGGTGAAAAGCCTTATTCCTTTGAAAAAGCCAATAATATCCGGACAGTAATCCGGAAATCAGAACGGTTTTGAGGAGATACAACAGGATGGTCATCATTTGCTGTTTTTGACTGGCTGAATAGGTTGTTACTGCACGATCAGGATTTGTTATTTCTGGCTGACTGAATCTGCTGCAGCAGTTGTTCCAGATCGGCCTCGCTCAGCTTATGATCGCTGATAAAGTGCGACACCAGCCGGGCTGGGGACCCCTCGAAATATCCCTTTAACAGCTGATTGGCAGATTTTTTACCGTATTCCGTGCGGCCGACCAGGGGTTTATACAGGTTATTCCGCCCATGCACGCTATATTCCACAAATCCTTTTTCCACCAGGATCTTCAGAATGGTGGCGATTGTATTCGAATGCGGTTTAGGCTCCGGCGTGGATTCGATGATGTCTTTTAAGAATCCCTTGCCCAGTTTCCAGAGCACATGCATTACCTGTTCTTCGGCTTTTGTTAAAGATTTACCTGTATTCATAGTTCTCTTATTTCTGTTTTATTTAAATACGAACCCGATCCTGCTCATTCCCGTTTCCTTTCCCGGCTCACCGTCTTCCAAGCTAATAAGTGCTTTTACTTACTCTTCATGTTCCTTCCCGGCATCCGATTTGCTATAACTAAGTTATTAGTTTATCCATCAAATATATAACTAAAGAATTAGTTCTACCAAATTTTTATTTTTTTGGGGAAAGAAAGGTTATGAATTTCCGCAATTGGGTATTACTTTCGTATAAGAGTAGCGCGGTATTCGTTTTTAATCATACCCCTTTTCAACTTTTCCGCGATCAGCATTGTTATATGGTTGATTTGTACCCGACAAAGACATTTGTCACAATTATTTATTATTCATTATGAGGCAACTTAAAATTGCTACGCAGATTACCAACCGCGACTCGCAGGCGGTGGAAAAGTATTTACAGGAAATTTCAAAGATCTCCATGATCACGCCGGAGGAAGAAACCATTCTGGCTCAGCGGATTAAGATGGGTGATCAGAAGGCATTGGACAAACTGGCCCAGTCCAACCTGCGTTTTGTGGTTTCCGTGGCCAAGCAGTACCAGCACCAGGGGCTTTCCCTGAGTGACCTCATCAATGAAGGTAACCTGGGCCTGATCAAAGCTGCCCAGCGCTTCGATGAAACCAAGGGGTTTAAATTTATCTCTTATGCGGTTTGGTGGATCCGTCAGTCCATCCTGCAGGCTTTGGCCGAACAGGGTCGTCTGGTGCGCCTGCCCCAAAATAAAATCGGCACCTATAATAAGGCCAATAAAGCCTATATGGCTTTTGAACAGGAGCACGAACGGGAACCCAGCACCGAAGAACTGGCGGAACTCCTGGAAATGAGCGAAACCGAAATCAACAACATATTCCAGAGCAATACCCGGCACAGTTCCCTGGACGCACCCGTTCACGAAGCGGAAGATGTAGCCATGGGCGACCTGCTGGAAGGCGGAGACGATACGGATGACGATGTGATGAAGGATTCCCTGCGGGCAGAGATCCGCCGGGTACTGAAATCCCTGAGTCCCCGGGAAGCAGAGATCGTAAATGCCTATTTCGGACTGGATGGCGAAAATGGCGTAACCATCGAGCAGATCGGCCAGAAATACGATCTTACCAAGGAGAGGATCCGCCAGATCAAGGAAAGAGCAATTAAACGCCTTCAGAAAGCACGCTACAGCAGTGCGCTGAAAGCCTATCTCGGTTAATCCTTATTTTGTATTATAACACAGGCTCCCGGTAATCCGGGAGCCTTTTTTTATGGCGGGTATCCCGCAGCCGCCAGTTCCGGAAGTTCAAATCTGATTATAATTAATTTGCTAAATTCATGATAGATAATCTGATGCTTTCCTTAAGAGGGCAGGGAATGGCAGGTTCAGGTTTTTATCTGTCATTACCGTTGCCTGGCAAATCATCAGCGCCGCGATCGCTGATCCTGCAGTTGTTTTAAGAAGTGAATAGAATGCAAATGAATCTTTATGCGCAAATGATTTTCTCAGGTAATTGCTGTTTCCCGGTTAACGGACAATAAATAAAACGTTTTGATCCAGGCGACGAAAGCGGACCATTATTAAAGACTTAAAGCCTATTAATTGAAAACAGTAATATATTTCAGTGTTCTTTGTGTTCCTGGATTTTTATTCTCCTGCACCTCCGTCAAAAGCAGCCAATATTCCGCCTATAATCAATTTTCGTACGAAAATGAACAGCCGCGTTTTCATTTTAAAAATGATACGCTGAAAATAGAAGGGGCCTGGAACTGGGGAACCGGCGCAAGAGCGATTCCCAAAATTTCATTTATTCCGAAAATACCCAGGCAGATCATTCAATCCATATCCAAAGAGCGGGGCCCTGTTTTGTTTGCAACCTGGATCCCGAACAGAAAGAAATATTCAGTGGCAGGCTATGTTCCGGTTTCAAAAAAAGACGTGCGGTTTAAAGACAGGAATGTTGATCCATTTTACATCGTGGTTTTAGAAAATAGAAAGTCTGTCGATATAGATACAGTCAGATATAAACCGCAGGGACGAAATGGGGATTATCAGTTTGATCTGTATGCCAGTGAATTCCGGCCCGCCCGGGATAATTACTGGATAATGGAGGTTCTTGCCGCCGGAGATGAACACGGCTATGATTTTGTATGTATCATAGATTCATCTTTTGTCTCCGGACCCGGGTCGCCCGGCCAGCAGGCAAGGGTTTTTTTAGATGATATTCAGCATCGCTTTCTTACACAGTAAGAAGGTTTGGAATGGTATATATAACCGGTTGTGCCATTGAAAACCCCGGGAGGCCGATCCACTTGCGGGCGAATATATTATATGTAATAAAAAAATAATATCACAACTATTTTAGGGTAATACCTTTGATCTGTTATATTTTCATTCAGTTTACCTTTGAACGATGTTCAGGATTTCAATCTTTACCCTCTGCTTCCTGCTGGTCCTTACTTCCTGCGAAAAAGACATTTCCATTAAACTTAAACCGTCTACAACGGATCTGGTGGTGGATGCCAGCATAGAGAATGGAAATTATCCCGTGGTTTTTTTATCCAGGAGCTTTGACTATTTTAATCAGATTGATCCGGCAACCCTGGCGTCTTCGTTTGTGCATGGTGCGGAAGTAACCATGTCGAACGGCGACATCAGCGCCCGGCTCGGGGAAGACAGTTTGAAGAACGACAGCAGCGACCTCATGATCTATTATTATTCATTCAACCGGAATGATCCGGATCAGCATTTCCTGGGTGAACTCAATCATGATTATCAACTTGAAATAAAATATGGTGGCCAGACTTATACTGCAACGACGCATATTCCGCTAATCAGGAAAAGGGTCGACAGCCTGTGGTGGACGCCGGCGCCAAAAAACGATGATTCCAATAAAGTTGTGGTGAAGGCCCGTATTATTGACCCACCCGGTTTTGGAGATTATACCCGGTATTATACCAGTGTGAATTACGGTTCCTTTTATCCAGGCCTGCAATCCGTTTTTGATGATCAGATCACCGATGGAACGGATTATGTGGTGAATGTGGACAAGGGCGTGAACCGGAATCTCTCCATCAGCTTCGACGATTATTCCTTTTTTATGAGAGGCGATACCATTCAGGTGAAACTGGCCAATATTGATAAGGCCACCTATGATTTCTGGCGCACCATGGAATACAATTATCAAAGCATCGGAAATCCTTTTTCATCGCCCGTGCACGTTCTTTCCAATATTTCAAATGGCGCCCTGGGGTATTTTGGTGGGTATGCGGCGGAGTATAGTGAGTTGGTGATACCGAAATAGTTGACGGTTGACAGTTGACGGTTGACGGCTTCCTGTATTACAGCAGGATAATATTTGATGTTTCTGTTCCACCCAAGTCCGTCAACTGTCAACTGTCAACCGTCAACTGTCCTCCTCCCGACCTTCCAAATCCCCAATAACTCCTACTTTTGTCAACTTTAAATAAAGAAGGCTGTTTTATCATTATGGAAAATAAATCAACAGAAAGGGTTCATTGTTTAATTATCGGATCGGGGCCTGCGGGCTATTCGGCGGCGATCTATACCGCCCGCGCCAACCTGAAACCCGTATTGTATCAGGGAATTCAGCCCGGCGGCCAGCTGACCATTACTACGGAAGTGGAAAACTACCCGGGCTACCCGGACGGTATACAGGGACCTGAAATGATGGTGGATTTTGAAAAACAGGCGATCCGCATGGGAGCGGATATTCGTTTCGGCCTTGCGACTAAAGTGGATTTCTCGCAACGGCCTTTTAAAGTCTGGATAGATGAAGAAAAACTCATTGAAGCAGATGCCGTGATTATTGCCACAGGCGCTTCTGCTAAATGGCTTGGCCTGGAGAGCGAGCAAAGGCTGAACGGCTACGGGGTAAGCGCCTGTGCAGTGTGTGACGGTTTTTTCTTTAAAGGAAAAGACCTCGCGATCGTAGGTGCCGGCGATACGGCAGCTGAGGAAGCTTTGTATCTTTCCAAACTGTCGCCGAAAGTGCATATGTTCATCCGCCGCGACCAGATGCGGGCTTCCCAGGTGATGCAGCAGCGGGTCAGGGAAACGCCGAATATAAAATTATACTGGAATTCAGAAATTGCCGAAGTGCTCGGGGATACCAAAGTGAACGGGATACGCGTAAAAGACACTCAAAACGGAACGGAGCAAACCATTCCGGTGCATGGATTTTTCGTAGCCATTGGCCATGAACCGAATTCCGCTATTTTTAAAGACTGGCTGAATATGGATGAAACGGGATATATTCAAACCGTTCCCGGCAGTACACGCACCAATATAGAAGGCGTTTTTGCCGCTGGAGATGTTCAGGACCGGATCTACCGGCAGGCTGTAACCGCTGCGGGCAGTGGGTGCATGGCAGCCCTGGATGCAGAAAGATGGCTCTCGGCGCAACCAAAGAGCAATTAAATGGCAATTAGTTTATCCACCATCAACCACCAACCACCTTGCTCACCATTGAACTCCAAAACCTTATATTTCACGCGCAGCACGGCCTGTACGAAGAAGAGCGTAAAGTCAGGAATATTTTTGAGGTAAATCTCAGCGTTTCATTTCCGGAGCAAAAGACCGCATATGAAAGCACGGAGAATACCATCAGCTATGTTAATTTGTACGCGATCGTGAAACAAAACATTCAAAATCCCGTTTTTCTTTTGGAAAAGATCTGTCAGGATATTATCTTAAAGATTAAAAATCAATATCCGGTTGTAACAGAAATCAGAATCAGCATTTATAAACTTCAGGCGCCCATCGAAGGTTTTATCGGAAAGGCAGGAGTAACGATGCACCGGATGTTTAAGGATTAATGTATGATTCGAGTGCTTTCATTTTTATTGTTTATTCTCTTTCCCTTCTTTTCGTTTTCACAGAACGTGAACGGTTTAATACAGGATGGCCGGCAGCAGGAATCCGCTTTTCATGAAAATGAGGCCTTTCTGAGATATGCCGAAGTATTGAGAACAGAACCAGACAATCTGATCGCCCTTTGTAAATGCAGCGAGCTCTCGAGCCGGATCGGCGCCCGCCAGGTGGGGAAAGAGAAAATGAAGGAATATTTTATTGCAGCTAAGAACTATGCTGTTAAAGCGCTTCGGAAGGACTCTGCTTCTTCGGATGCCAATTTTGTCATGGCGCTTGCCCTCGGGCGTCTCTCCCTGATTGCAGGAACCAGGGAAAGAATTGAACTGGCGCGGGATATTAAAAAATATGCAGAAATCTCCATTCGCCTGGATCCTTCCAATTTCAAGCCCTATCATGTACTGGGGAAATGGAATTTTGAAGTGAGTAACCTCAATGTAGCCGAAAAATCAATTGCTAAAATTATTTATGGTGGTCTTCCCTCGGCCAGCTTAAAACAATCTATTTATTATTTTGAGAAGAGCAGGACCCTGAATCCGGCATTTCTGCTCAATTACCTGGAACTCGCCCGGGCTTATCATCGCAATAACAACGACAAAAAAGCCATGGAGCTGTTGCATACCCTGCTGACGCTTCCCAACATGATCTATGATGATGCCCGGGTAAAAACCACGGCAGACGAATTGATCAGGGAATGGCAATAGTTTCCGCCACCTGTAAAAATTAAGCTTCGTGACCGCTGGTAATTCACTCGCAGAATTGTAGTATTATTGCGCACGCTTTATGGCAATCAGACCCGATTTTGATATTCACAATGAGGATCCCGCAGCAGAGGATCCGGTCCAGTGCCGCCTCCTCGTCGAGGTTGGCCCTTCCGCGCTTACTTATGTTTTGCTTAATGTGAGAGGCATGCGACCCGCCCTGATCAGGTCTTTTCAGTGGAATCCGCAAAAAGCAGGGCCGGCCGATGAAGTAGTGAGGGATCTTATAGACCAGGAACCGATCCTCTCGCAATTCCCGGCGAATGAAGTTTTCCTGATCTATAATTTTCCGGAGAGCAATCTGGTTCCGGAAAAATATTTTTCTGACGATTGTGCAAGACCCGTTACCAGCCTGGTTTATGGTGACCTGAGCACGGACCTGGTACTGGATGAAAAAATTCCCTGGTTTGAGTTCCATAATGTTTATCGTGTTCCCCGCCAGCTCCATTACCTGATGCAGGAGAAATTCCCAAATGCGCGTTTCTGGCATTTCTACAGCCTGCAGCTGAAATGTTATAAAATGTTTACGGCTAAAGAAGAACCCTTTTTCCTGAAAATATATTTCTATCCGGACCAAATGCAGGTAATGATCTTTAAGCGCGGGCAATTGCAGCTGGTTCAGCATTTTGTTTATCAGGATTCCAAAGATGTTTTGTTTAACCTGCTGAACTGTTGTCATCAGCTGAATATAAACCGGGAAGAAGTAATCGTTGAACTGTCAGGAATGATTGAAAAGAAATCCGCGCTGTATGAAGCGCTTGATCAATATTTTCTGCATATCCGGTTCGACAGCATGGAGGACAGCATCCTGACCACAGATGAAATGCTGCAATTTCCCAACCATTTTTTTTCTTCCTTACTGAAAATGGCTATATGCGTATAATCGGTGGTGAATTTGGCGGAAGAAAAATTAATCCTCCGGCAAAAATGCCGGTAACCCGTCCGACGACTGATATCGCAAAAGAAGGATTGTTTAATATCCTGCAGGCAAACGGGAAGATTGAAGGCATCAAAACACTCGATCTGTTCGGTGGAACCGGCTGCATCAGTTTTGAGCTGGCTTCACGGGGAGCATCAGATCTCAGCGTCGTGGAAAAAAACTTTGATATGGAAAGGTTTATCAGAAAAACGGCTGATGAACTTGGATTGGCCAACCTGAAAACTTTCCGGTCGGATGTTTTTCGTTTTTTGAAGGAACATACCGATAAATACGATTTTATTTTTGCCGGTCCGCCCTATGCGCTCGAAAGCATCGACCTGCTTCCGCAACTCATCGTACAGGGTAATTTCCTTAAAAAGAACGGATGGTTTGTGCTGGAGCACACCCCGCGGAACCACTACGAGAATTATCCGCTGTTTGCTACCGAAAGGAATTATGGGACGACCTTTTTTTCCATCTTCATCAATAAATCCTGATGCAGCCATTTTTTATCAGCGGTATTGGCACGGGGATCGGAAAGACCTTTATTTCCGCGCTTCTCGCTGAAGCATTGCGGGCAGATTACTGGAAACCGGTACAGGCAGGGTATGAAGAAGGAACCGATAAGGAAACCGTTCATTCCCTGATCAGCAACCGCCAAACGGTGGTTCACCCGGAAGTTTACCGGTTGAAAATGCCCGCTTCTCCGCATATTGCTGCCCGTGAGGAAAATATCCTGATAGATCCCGGAACAGATCTGCAGACAGCTTCAAACCATGGATCCGGACCGCCCACTCATCATCGAAGGGGCCGGCGGCTTGCTGGTACCCCTGAATGATTCCGAAATGGTGATAGACCTGGTAAAAAAACTGAACGCAAAACTGATCCTGGTCAGCCGCAATTACCTCGGCAGCATCAATCATTCCCTGATGTCGGCGGAAATATGCCGTTACCGCCAATTGCCGGTTGCCGGCTGGATCTTCAACGACCAGTTTATGGATTATGAGGGGGAAATTGTCAGATGGACGGGCATTCCTTCCCTCTGTTCTGTTCCTTTCCTGCAAAGCAGGACCAGGGAAACGGTTTTTCAGGAAGCAAACCGGATTCGCGACCGGGTCAGCAGCCTGTTAATACCCGTAAGCGGCCATCACGGGGAATGATTTAACTTTGCAGGCCGATATGATCAATCTGAATTATCCCTTATTAAAACCTGTCAGAATCCTGCTGCTCCCTTTTTCCCTGATCTATGGATTGATCGTCTATTTCCGGAACTGGCTCTTCGACATAAAATTCATTCATTCGGCTTCTTTTAACCTGCCGGTCGTTTGTGTGGGAAATCTTTCTGTGGGGGAACCGGTAAATCGCCGATGGTGGAATTTCTCATTGAGAACCTGCGGGACCAGTTTAAAGTGGCCGTTCTGAGCCGGGGCTACAAACGCAAAACCAGGGGCTATGCGCTGGCTACCGGTATTACCAACGCGCTGGAAATTGGCGATGAACCCATGCAGTTCTTTATTAAATTCCCGGACGTTACGGTTGCCGTCGGGGAAGAGCGGATAGTAGCCATTCCGCAATTGCTGCATGATAAACCCGATACGCGATGTGATTATTCTCGATGATGCATTTCAGCACCGTTATGTAAAAGCGGGATTCAATATCCTGCTGACGGACTATGAATAATTTATTTACGCGCGACTGGTTTCTGCCAACAGGCGATCTGCGGGATCAGAAAAAAAGTTATCTGCGCGCGGATATCATCGTAATTACCAAATGTTCACCGGATCTGTCCCTGGCAGAAAAACACCAGCTGATCAGGGAAATCAACCCGGCGGCGCATCAGCAGATCTTTTTTTCAGCCATCCGGTATGGTGATCCCTATCAGATCGATTACGAAGGAAACATATGATTCCTGAAAAGGAAACGGAGGTATTGCTGGTAACAGGCATTGCCAATCCGGTGCCGCTTAAAAAACACCTGGAAGAAAACTTTAACGGAATACGACGAACTGGCTTACAGCGACCATCATATTTTTACGATCGATGATCTGAATTATATCCTTAAGAAATTCAACAGATCCAGCGCCGGGCATAAGATTATACTGACGACGGAAAAAGACGCCGTGCGACTGCGTTAAATTTTCGCATCAGTTGCGGGAACTGCCCCTGTTTGTGATGCCCGATCCAGCCGGTATTTTTATTCCGTGAAGAAAATGATTTTACCCGCTTAATCACTACATTCATTCAGGAATTTCCTGATCAAGCCAATTAACCATGGGTCATAAACATCCCGATAAAAAAAAGAAAAAATCAGCCGGCTCACTTATACAAAGGCACATTGGAAGTAACCCGCTCCGGAATGGGTTTTGTAATATGCAAAAACCTTCGGACAGGATGTGCTCGTTCGTCCGAATGATTTCAATACCGCCATGCATGGGGATACCGTGCTGGTGAAAATTACCAGGGGACAGGCCGGCAGCGGACGGGTGCAGGGCGAAGTGGAATCGGTGGTGGAAAGAAAGCAAACCGATTTTCCCGGCCATATCGAAATGGGCGATGGCTTTGCCTTTTTTATCGCAGAAACAGCGAGGCCTATGCCCGATGTTTATATTCCGCAGTACAAAGCTCAATGCTGCGGTGGATAAAGACCGGGTGATCGTGCGCATTACCGATTGGAGATAAAAATAAAAAACCCCAGGGGGAAGTGATCGCAGGTACTGGATGAATCGGATGAAAATGACCGGGTGATGAAAGAGATACTGCTGGAAAACGGATTTCCGATCGTTTTTCCGGAAGAAGTGATGCTGGCAATCCGGCAAACTGCCTGATACATATTCCACCCGAAGAAATAGCCGAAAGAAAGGATTTCAGAAAAGTACTGACCTTTACCATTGATCCGGCCGATGCAAAAGATTTTGATGATGCCATTTCTTTCCGTGAAATTGAAAAATGATATGTATGAAATCGGCGTTCATATTGCCGATGTGAGCCATTATGTGAAACCGGATACCGCTGCTGGACGAAGAAGCCTACGAGCGCGCAACTTCCGTTTATCTGCCGGACCGCGTGAATCCCATGCTGCCGGAAAGTATCTCCAATGAACTTTGTTCGTTGCGGCCGCAATGAAGACAAACTTTCCTTTTCAGCCGTATTTCAATATCATCTGCAAAGGGGAAGTGAAAGATTACTGGCTGGGAAGAACGGTCATTCATTCCGATCACCGGTTTGCTTATGAAGATGTGCAGGAGATCATTGATAAAAAGCAGGGCAAATACGCTGAAGAAATTTGTAATCCTGCATGACCTTGCCCAGCGATTCCGCAGGCAACGGATTAAAAAAGGAGCGATCAATTTTTCTTCTGTGGAAGTTAGGTTTAAACTGGATGAAAAAGGAAAGCCGGTTGGCATCACTGATAAAGGAAAGTAAAGAATCGCATCAGCTGATCGAAGAATTTATGTTGCTCGCCAACCGGACGGTTGCCACCCATGTAGCGAAAATAAAAATCAAAAAGAAACCGGTTCCTTTTCCTTACCGGATACATGATACGCCGGATAAAGAAAAACTGGCGCCCTTTGTGCTGTTTGCAAAAAAATACGGACATAATTCGATACCAAAACACCGGAAGGCATTGCAGCTTCCTTTAACCTGATGCTGCAGGATGTTCAGGGAAAACCCGAACAGCATGTGCTGGAGCAACTGGGCATCCGCACCATGGCCAAGGCGATTTATACAACAGAAAATATCGGTCATTATGGGCTTGGGATTTTCGAATTACTGTCATTTTACTTCACCGATCCGCCGTTATCCGGATGTGCTGGTGCACCGCATTCTGCAGGAAGTGCTGGATGAAGAATATTCAGGTCACATAAAAAACTGGAAGAACAATGCAAACATTGCAGTGAAAGGGAAAGGGCAGCGATGGACAGCGAACGGGCCGCCAATAAATATAAACAGGTGGAATACATGAAAGAATTTGTGGGGGATGAGTTTGAAGGAGTTATCAGTGGAGTGGCTGCTTTTGGATTCTGGGTGGAAACCGTGGAGCATAAATGTGAAGGACTGGTGAGTCTGAACAGCCTGATGGAATATGATGATTTCCGCTTGATTGAAAGCGATTATGCCTGGTGGGAAGGCGCAGCGGAAGAAGTTTCCGGATGGGCGATAAAGTCAGGATTAAAGTGGTTTCCGCAAATCTGGCGAAACGTCAGCTGGATTATGAATGGGTTCTCTCGGCGTCTGCATCTCTCAAATCCTGACTTCCATGATCTGATTACATGAAAAAATTTTCTGAATTATCAGCTGCTTTTTCAGAGCGGTTTAATACAAGACATTTTCCCGGCGAACCATCGGGGTTATACGGAGCCGCTTCCTATATGCTGGAAGACGGCGGCAAAAGGATCCGACCGGTGCTTTGTCTGATGGGGAATGAATTATTTGCGGATCATTCATCCCGATGCCTGGAAGATCGGCGCACGGCATTGAGCTCTTCCATAATTTTACGCTGATTCATGATGACATCATGGATCAGCGCCCCGTTGCGGCGGGGGAAAGCCACAGTGCATGCCAGGTTCAATGAATCCATCCGCCCTGCTGGCCGGAGATGTGATGTTGCTGAAGGCTTATGAATATCTGATCCGTACGGATCCGGGCCATGTGCAACTCCTGATCCGGCTGCTGAATAAAACCGGACAGCGAGGTTTGTGAAGGACAGCAGCTGGATATGGATTTTGAAAAATCTTGCATCCGTAACACTGCCGGACTATCTGCATATGATCGAATTGAAAACAGCGGTATTCCTGGCAGCCAGTCTGCAGATGGGTGCTATTATTGCCGGAGCCGGAACAGACGGATCAGCAACATCTGTATGATTTCGGGAAAAATCTTGGTCTCGCTTTCCAGGTGCAGGATGACTGGCTGGATGCTTTCGGGGATCCCTCAACCTTTGGCAAACAAACCGGCGGGGATATTATGCCGAATAAAAAAACATTTCTGCTGGTGAAGGCGCTGGAATCGGCCAATGCGATACAGAAAAAGAATATGCTGCAATTGCTGGACGAATCCGGTCCGGACAAAGTACAGAGAATGCTTTCCCTCTTTAAAGACCTGCGGCGTAGACCTTGCAGCCGAAGCCGCACAACAGCATATACCTCGGATCAGGCCCTGGTCGATCTCGAAGCAGATGCGGGTGGCTGCGGAAAGAAAGGAGCCGTTGAGAGAATTGGCATTTGGATCTGTTGAAGAGAGATTATTAGGGATGACGGTTGACGGATGACGGTTGACGGACTTTATGTGAATTATTGAAGCACAATATACTGTCACGTTGCGACATCAGAAGTCCGTCAACCGTCATCCGTCAACCGTCATCCACGAAAGGCCTTCACTGACACCCTATACGTCACCCCTTCCACCGCCAGATCGCTATTCGGAAAAATCTTCCCTTGCTTCCTTTTCAAATTCATCCAGTCTTTCATATTTGGAACTGAAATGACCGATCAGCAACTGGTTCACTCCGGCCAGCTTGGCAATATCGGCCGCCTGGGCGGTGGTACAGTGAAATCTTTTGGCTGCACGTTCTTCCAGATCCTTCAGATAAGTGGTTTCGTGGTACAACATATCCACTCCCTTTACTTTTTCTGCGATCATCGGGATTGTATGCGGTGTCTGCCGAATAGGCATAAGATTTGGGCTTTGGAGCCGGATCTGTCACCAGATGCATTTTCAATCAACTGTACCGTTCCTGGGTCTCGTAATCTTCGCCCCATTTTAGCCGGTCGAAAAAGGAAGCCGGAATACCAGCATTCCTGGCTTTTTCAGGATTTACGCTTCCGGAGGGGTTTCACCTGGCGGAAAATAAAGCCCCAGCATTCGATGCGGTGAAAAACCCGGAAACAGCTGACCTGAAACCGGTTTTCCTTCACCAGCATGCCTTCTTCCTGCAGCGGATGGAAGATCAGGTTAAAAGGCAGTTTGGTATCGGCGACCTTCAACTGAGGTTAAATATCTCGATCAGACCGAGCGGTGCATACAGGTTCAGGTCCTGCGTGACGGCCCAGCAGGCCCATGCTGGTGATCAGTCCGATCAGACCGAAATAATGGTCTCCATGCAGGTGGGAGATAAAATATGGTTTATCCGGCTGCGGCGGATCTTGTATTTGTTCATCTGCGTCTGGGTGCCTTCTCCGCAATCTACCAGGAACAGATGATCATCCAGGGTAATCACCTGGGCAGTCGGATGCCGGTCAAAAGCCGGAATAGCTGAATTATTTCCAAGTATGGTTACCGCGAGCACAGAATGGATTTAGGTATGATCACATCGGATCAGCAGGCCGGATTGTTGCTGATACAGCTGAAAAATAATACAAAAAGTAATAGGAACGGGATTTGATCGTTATCATATTATCCGGTGCCCCGATGACAATGCCATATTGTATAAGAAATCCGTTAATCTTCCCTTTCGATTTCTTCCATGATAAATAATGTCGGACGCCTCACTCTGAGTGGGGGCTATTTGCAAGATTTCAAATTGTTCATTCTGTTCGAAATATTTTTTTAGCTGCCGGTTGTAGTTCGCATAATACAAAGGAAGCCCGGTTTTCGTATAAAACGGTTTCTGATTCGAGCAAGTTCATCCGCAGCAGCAGAATCCATCTTTTGAATGTCTTTTATAATGAGGAGCAGGTTTTTTACTTCCTGCTGCAGAAAAGGCATCAAGCAGATCATGCAGATCTGCTGTCATATTAGCAGCAAGATTCGGGTTCCAGGATAGTAATGGCATGGAATTTCTCTTTGGTACTAATTTTGACTTTCATATTCACCTGGTATTGTTAACATACGTTAATAAACCATGGAAAACAGGAATCAAAAATATTCGTTATTATTGTATCAAGCTCAATTACTTAAAAATGGATAATAATTTTTCAGCCCAGGTAAAAGAGATTATTTCATTCAGCAGGGAGGAAGCCTTAAGGTTGGGAAATGACTTTATCGGTACAGAACATTTGCTTCTGGGTCTGATCCGGGAGGGCGATAATACGGCCGTCCGGATTCTGAAAAGTTTTAATGTCGATCTTTATGAACTGCGCAAAGAAGTTGAACTGGCAGTAAAAGATAAGACCGGTAAGAATATTGCCAATATCAACAGTCTGCCGCTGACCAAACAGGCGGAAAAAGTGATCCGGGTTACCGTGCTGGAAGCAAAAGCTTTGAAAAGCCCGACTGTGGAAACGGAACACCTGATGCTCTCGATTCTTAAAAACAAAGAAAATATTGCAACTCAAATCTTAAATCAATTTGACGTGGATTACGATTTATTCAGAAATGAACTGGGTGTTGTTAAAAGCAATGATACCCGCAGCGAATATGCTGAAGAGAACGATGATGATTTTGATGAAGAAAAGAAATATGCCCAGCAGAAAGCACGTCCTGCAGGAAATGCAAAAAGTAAAACGCCGGTACTCGATAATTTCGGACGGGATATTACCCGGCTGGCTGAAATGAATTCACTGGATCCGATCGTGGGCAGGGAAGAAGAAATTGAAAGAGTTTCACAGATCCTTTCCAGGCGTAAAAAGAATAATCCGATCCTGATCGGTGAACCCGGTGTGGGTAAAACAGCCATCGTGGAAGGTCTTGCCCTTCGCATTGTTCAAAGAAAAGTTTCACGTGTGTTGTTTGATAAACGCGTGATTTCGCTTGATCTTGCTGCACTGGTTGCCGGTACCAAATACCGCGGACAGTTTGAAGAACGCATGAAAGCGATCATGAATGAACTGGAAAAAAACCGCGATGTGATTCTGTTCATTGATGAAATTCATACCATCGTAGGTGCAGGTGGCGCTACCGGTTCACTGGATGCTTCCAATATTTTTAAACCGGCCCTGGCCCGTGGAGAACTGCAATGCATTGGCGCTTCTACACTGGATGAATACAGGATGTATATTGAAAAAGATGGTGCACTGGACCGTCGTTTCCAGAAAGTGATGGTCGATCCGCCCAGTGTGGATGAAACCATCCAGATTCTGAACAATATCAAGTCCAAATACGAAGATTATCATAATGTAACTTATTCAGACGAAGCAATTGAGGCCTGTGTTAAGCTGAGTGACCGGTATATGACCGACCGGCTGCTGCCTGATAAGGCCATCGACGTGCTGGATGAAGTGGGTGCGCGGGTGCATCTGAAAAATATCAATGTGCCGCAGAATATCGTTGAACTTGAAAAGAAGATCGAAGACGTTAAGAATGAAAAGAATAAAGTGGTGAAGAGCCAGAAATTCGAAGAAGCCGCTTCTCTGCGCGATACTGAAAAACGTTTGCAGGAAGAACTGGAAAAAGCAAAAGCGGAATGGGAAGAAGAAAGCAAACATAAACGGTATCCGATCGACGAAGAAAATATTGCCGAAGTGGTGAGCATGATGACCGGCATTCCGGTAAAAAGAATGGTGCAGGCAGAAAGCGAAAAGCTGAGGAATATGGCGGATGATATGACAGGCATGGTGGTCGGACAAGATGAAGCGATCTCAGAAAGTGGTGAAAGCCATCCAGCGGAACCGGGTCGGTTTGAAAGATCCGAAGAAACCCATCGGCACATTTATTTTCCTTGGTCCAACCGGTGTTGGTAAAACAGAACTGGCCCGTGCGCTGGCAAGGTATATGTTTGATTCTGAAGATTCGCTGATCCGCATCGATATGAGTGAATACATGGAGAAATTTACGGTAGCCGTCTGATCGGTGCACCTCCGGGATATGTGGGTTATGAAGAAGGCGGTCAGCTGACAGAAAAAGTACGCAGTAAACCTTATCAGTGTGATCCTGCTGGATGAAATTGAAAAAGCACATCCGGATATTTATAATATCTTGTTGCAGGTGCTGGATGATGGTCAGCTGACAGATGGTTTGGGAAGAAAAGTGGATTTTAAGAATACGCTGATCATCATGACCTCCAATATCGGTGCAAGTCAGTTGAAAGATTTTGGAGAAGGTGTTGGTTTTGCCACTTCTGCCAGAACAGCTAATGCAGACGAAAATAACAAAGCGGTGATTGAAAAAGCATTGAAACGCACTTTCAGTCCTGAGTTCCTGAACCGGATGGATGATATTGTGATCTTCAATTCTCTGAACAAGGAAAATATCTTCAAGATCATTGATATCCTGATGAAGGGTGTGATGAAGAGACTGGTACAGCTGGGATTCAGTCTTGAACTGACCGAAGAAGCGAAAAGCTTTCCTTGCAGATAAAGGATATGATCAGCAGTTTGGAGCCAGTCCGCTTCACCGGGCTATTCAGAAATACCTGGAAGATCCGCTGGCAGAAGAGATCCTGAATATGAGTATCAAGAACGGAGATATCATGATCGCCGACCTGGATAAAGAAGGAGTCAAAGATTAAATTCACGCTGAAAGAAAAAGAGAAAGAAGCTTCCGAAGTATAAGAAGCGCATAATTAAATAATATTATTTGCCACGGCGCACGGAAAATTTCCGTGTTTCCGTGGCAATTCTTTTATTTGCAGTGTGAATAAAACATACATGGCCGGAAAAAAAATCATCATAACCATCGACGGATGGTCGTCCTGCGGAAAAAGTACGCTGGCCAAACAACTGGCCGGCGAAACTGAAGTATACCTATATCGACAGCGGCGCCATGTACCGGGCCATCACCTTTATTTTTTAAGAAATCATGTTGACTGGACCGAAGCCGCAGGCAGTCGTAAAAGCTTTGAAGGAAATCATATTGAATTTATTCATCAACGGAACAACCCGAGTCAGCGAAATTATGCTGAACGGGGAAAATGTGGAATACCTGATCCGGGATCTGGTGGTGGCTGAAAAAGTAAGTGAGGTCGCGGCCATCAAGGAAGTCCGGACATTTGCCGTCAAACAGCAACAGGCGCTTGGGAAATAAGAAAGCGATTGTGATGGATGGACAGGGATATCGGGACGGTTGTATTTCCCAATGCGGAATTAAAGATCTTTATGACGGCCGATAATGCCGTACGGGTGGAAAGAAGATTCCGGGAGCTGTATGAAAAGAACCCGAACATCAGTCTCGAGGAAGTAAAGAACAATCTGGAAATGCGCGACTATATCGACTCCCACCGCGAAATCAGCCCCCTCCGAAAAGCCGCCGATGCCATCGTGCTGGACAATACGAATCTTTCTCCGGAAGAGCAGCTGGGGATTGCGTTGAAGTGGGCGAAAGAGCGGATTGGTTAATGGTTTATGGTTGATGGTTGATGGAAGAACCTGTACGGCAAATTTCCTGCATTTTACGGATACACGGGTTGCATGAATTTTCCGACTCGTCCATCAACCATCAACCATATACCATCAACCATTAAAATACCATCAACGGTTAAAACGAATACGTCGCCGCCAAAATCGCACTAAACGTACTCCCCGTCAGATCGCCATTCTTCTTTTCAAACGCGTCATGCGAAGAATTGTCTAAACGCAGTTCCGGGATAATGGTGAGCTTGCCCTCATGAATATTTCCCGATAAAGTCGTTTCGATAAAGTTTCCTCCGGCGGAAGTGATGATTCCGTCTTTATCCTGAAAATACTCCGCACGCAAAGTGAGTCCGAAAAAGGAAGAAGGATCGACATTCAGGTATATTGCGGATCCCCACCAGTTTTTTGCAGAACTGCCTTCCGGTTTGCGCAGTTGAATGGTTCCGTTATATCCGACACTGAATTTGTCGGTGATGGTTCCTGTAACAACCAGATCGAATTGATTCAGGCTGGAGCCGAAATCGTATTTACCGCCCTGGTAGTTAAGATAGAATTTCCATTTGCTGTCTGCAGTCGCCGTACTCAACTGCGCAATTGCCCATTTCCTGGAGCTGTTGGTAGTTGCATAGTCAGACGGATTGGAAATTCCCACCATCAGGGCAGTCTTTCCGCCCAGGGAAATGTCCGCTTTTAAACCGGTATTCGAAAAGGGGCCGTAGGAGAACATATAACTCATAGAGTAATTCCGGTTCAGATAGGCGTCCACCAGTTCGTAGCCGATATGCGTTGCCCATTTTCCCATGGTAAGCTTGAATTTGTCTGAAAAAGCATAACTGAGATAAGCCTGTTTCACATTGGCCAGGGAAAGGAATCCATTGGCATTGCCATCTGTATAAGAAAATTCCTGAGCCCTTCTTCCAAAACCCAGGTCAACGGTAACACTGGCTTTGCCAAAGGAATGGTCTGCCCGGATGCTCGCCATTCCCAGTTCAAAGGAGTTCTGGGAATTTGTAAAAGCGGTCGGGTTATTCTGGGAGGTTTTACTGTCTGCGAAATTAAAACGGTAATAAACATCCACCGATCCGCTGATGACTGGTTTGGGCGATTCCGGTTTGGTGGAATCCTGGGCATTTGCATAAAAAGAAAATCCGATGAAAGAAAAAAACAGGAGTTTGACTTTAGCCATTGCAGTTCATTTTAGTTGTTTGAAATAGCGTTTTAAATCTCATTTCTGCCTGGGCAGACAACGAATTTCATATGGCCTGAACCGGTATATTCACTATATATTAAATAATAAACTAATACTATCAATAATTTGTAAATATATAAATAATATAGTTCATGCTTATATTATATTATATATTATTTAATTTAATGTGAATATACCAGAGTAAAGTAAAAGAGAGAGAAAAGAGAGAGATAACACCGGGAGGGGGCAGAAATGGAGCCAGGCAAAAAATAAGGCCTCCCGATAGGAGGCCTTATAAAATTTTAAACAGAATAATACTAACGAAGGAAGAGGATTTCGCGGTATTTCGGAAGCAGCCATTCGCTGTCGTCGATCAGCAGTTCCAGCTTGTCCACATTGTAGCGGATCTTGTCGAAATAAGGTTCCTTGACCTGATCGCAATAAGCAATTGCCCTTTCGCGGATATTCTTTATCGCATTGGCTTTTTTCCGCGCTTCAATCATTTTACTCACCTGGTCGCTGATCTGGGATATATGCTCCGAGATCTTTTCCAGGATTTGTTTCTGATTGGTATAGGCGCTTTCTTTCAATCCGATTTCTTTCAATCCTTTGATATTCTCAATCAGGGTATTCTGGTATTTGATTGCCGGGGGAAGGATATGGCTGGTGCAAAGTTCACCCATGATACGGGCTTCGATCTGAACCTTCTTGATGTATTTTTCGAGTTCAATCTCATGCCTTGCTTCCAGTTCAACATGATTGAGCACGTTATTTCCTTCGAAAAGCTTTTTTGCCTTCTCCGTAATCAGCGCATCCAGCGCCAACGGAGTGGTTCTGACATTGGGCAGACCTCTTTTTGCCGCTTCCTTCTGCCATTCTTCGCTGTAACCGTCGCCTTCAAACAATACCTTTTCACTGCTCACAATATATTCGCGGATCACATGCATGATGGCGATTTCTTTTTTGTCGCCTTTTTCCATCAGCGCATCCACATCTTTTTTGAATTTCTTCAAAGTTTCTGCCATGATGGTATTGAGGCTGGTCATTGCATTGGCGCAATTGGCAGAGGAGCCGACTGCCCGGAATTCAAATTTATTCCCGGTAAAGGCAAAGGGAGAAGTACGGTTGCGGTCCGTATTATCCAGCAACAATTCAGGAATGCTGCGGTGCAGGTCGAGCTTGAGAATGGCTTCATCCTGCTCGTCAAATTTATTCCCTACGCGCTGTTTAATGTCCTCCAGTACCTTGGTGAGGTATTGACCGATGAAAACGGAAATGATGGCAGGAGGCGCTTCATTGGCGCCCAGGCGGTGATCGTTGCCGGCTGATGCAATGGAGGCGCGGAGCACTTCTGAATAATCATGAACGGCCTTAATGGTATTGACAAAAAAGGTCAGGAACATGAGGTTGGTCTTCGGTGTTTTTCCCGGCGCCAGCAGGTTTACGCCGGTATCGGTGGCCATGCTCCAGTTATTATGCTTTCCGTTTCCGTTGATTCCGGCAAAGGGCTTTTCATGCAACAGGGCGCGGAGTTTATGGCGGCGGGCAACCCGGTCCATCAGATCCATGAGCAGGGTATTGTGATCCACAGCGAGACTCACTTCTTCAAAAATCGGGGCGCATTCAAACTGGGCAGGGGCCACCTCATTATGACGGGTTTTTAAAGGAATGCCAAGCCGGTAGGCTTCTTCTTCAAAATCCCGCATGAAAGCATAAACTCTTTCCGGAATCGCCCCGAAATAATGGTCTTCCAGTTGCTGGCCTTTGGCAGGCGCATGCCCGAATACGGTTCTTCCGCTCATTACCAGGTCGGGCCGTCCATTATACAAACCTTCATCCACCACAAAATATTCCTGCTCCCATCCCAGGGTGGCCTGTACACGGGAAACATTTTTATCAAAATAATTGCATACTTCAACAGCTGCTTTGTTCAGGGATTCCAGGGATTTCAAAAGCGGCGCCTTGTAGTCGAGGGTCTCGCCGGTATAGGAAACAAAAATGGTGGGAATGCAAAGTGTTTTTCCGGAACCGATCTCCATAATAAACGGGGGAGAAGAAGGGTCCCAGGCTGTATATCCGCGGGCTTCAAAAGTGGCGCGCAGACCGCCGCTGGGAAATGAAGAAGCATCCGGCTCCTGCTGGATCAGCGCATCTCCGTCGAATTGCTCAATGGCTGTTCCGTCGCCCTTAATCGTAAAAAATGAATCGTGCTTTTCTGCGGAAGAACCCGTTAATGGCTGAAACCAGTGCGTATAATGCGTTACGCCTTTTCCTTCCGACCACTGGAGCAGTCCGGCTGCAATCTGATTCGCAACGGAACGGTCGATTCTTTTACCGCCTTTCACTGATCCCGATAAGCTTTTATAAGCCTCGTCACTCAGAAATGCACGGGCGGTTTTAAGATTAAATACGTTTTCTCCGTAATAACTGGTAATTCTGGGGGATCCGTCAAGTTCAGGTTGATAAGATTGCGTTGACAGATCATTAATGGCTTTTACTCTTAACGATTCCATTTAAATAATTTTGGGAACGAATGTAAGCGAATATTCATAAGAAGAGAAAAAAAATCGATTTTCTATGCATTTTTTAGAAATTACTGCAGTTTATGCTGGTAATCAGACTGATTTTTATCATTTATTCAATAAATTTTATATCAAATATTCACATTTAAAATTTATTTAATGTTTTTGGAAACAGGATTTTAGTCAGTTTTAGGTGCAATATATTATTTGCCGAAAAAAGGAAAAGGAACATAAAAAGAAAGGGAATGCTGCGGTAACGGACGATGGCCCCCGGAAAGGGCACGGTAAAGCCGATGGCAATCAGCTGCGGAATCGCATAAAAGAGGAAAAGCCATAATATCGGACTGCGGACTTTATTTTTCAATTGATCACTTAATACAAAAAAGAGGAATCCGGCAATCAGAAAAATACTCTCGATGGAAGAAAGGGATTGCAGCAGTCCCTTTCCTTCCCAGGGATAAGGACGAAAAATACTGTTGGCTGCCGCCTGGGGGAGGATCCTGAAAAACGAAACCGGTCCGGGTCGCAGACTGTCCAGCCCGTACCGCGTATTTCCCTTTAACTCAAAAAAGCTTTGCTGGGTTTGAATCAGGGGGCGGGACAGCTGAAAGGCGGGCGGAAGAAAGAGACGCAGCGAGAAAAATCAACAGAACGGTCAGGTAAATCCTGTTGAAGTAAACCGGACCGGTCTGTTTTTTGCCCGCACTTAACATAAAGGCAATCAGCGCAGGCAGGAAAATGATCAGGTATTGGATCCGGAAAAGCAGGAAACCCAAAAGCGCCAGCCCCATGCCGGCGGCATTTTTTCCATTCGGTCTTTGCGCATAGGCTTTTCCGTTATAAACGGCAAACGCAATAAACAACAGAACCAGGGCCTCAGCCCGGATGCCACTGCACCAGAACGTAATGGAAGGAATAAAAAAGATCAGCAGGTAGTACATGCCGGTTTTTGCCGGAAACCGGTTGATCAGCATTTTAAAAAGAAGAAACAAGCCGGAAATAGTCAGCAGATCAAACAATAAAAGATCGATATAATAATTCTTTGCGCTGAACAGATTCAGGATAGCGAGGAATTTCACCATAAACCAGAATTCGAAATGATGCACATAGAACAATATGGCGCTCCATCCGTTGGAATGAGTAGCCTGCAGGGAAAACCCAGGCAGCATTTCTTTAACAAAATTGCCCGGATGGGTTAACAGGATGTCGGTTGCCGTTTTGGATTTGGTAAAATATTCCCAGGTATCATCGCCCCCGTAGTAATGGAAAAAAATATAGCCATACAAAATGCCCATCAATACTTTAAACAGAACGGCGGCCGTTGTATGGTAAATCGTAAAAGGAATTCCGTGCTTCCGGGCTGCCCAATGCAATACCGTAATGCCGCCGATCAGGTAGAATAGGAAAAGAAAGTATGTAAGCATCTGGAAGGTTTACCGGATTTGATCCCCCAAATCTATAAATTTGAACTTAATATCTACTGATGTCCGAAAATCAGCCAGTCCGGAAGAAAAAATTGATCGCTCTCGTGGCCAACAGCGCCTGGTCTGTTTATAATTTCCGGATGGACCTGATCCGGCACCTGGTTCTGCGGTTTGATGTATTGGTGATTGCGCCGGAAGATGAATTTGCGGCGGAATTAAAAAAAGAGGGATGCCGGTTCCTGAATATTCAATTCAACAACCGTTCGGAAAATCCATTGCAGGATTTTTCATTGTACCGCTCATTGAAAAAAATCTACCGGGAACAAAAACCGGATTTTATTTTCCACTATGTCATCAAGCCCAATATCTATGGCTCGATGGCCGCGGCTGCCTGCGGCATTGAATCCGATTGCAGTAATCACAGGC
This sequence comes from uncultured Chitinophagaceae bacterium, assembly GCA_963801295.1. Taxonomy (GTDB): domain Bacteria; phylum Bacteroidota; class Bacteroidia; order Chitinophagales; family Chitinophagaceae; genus Puia. The sequence continues at coordinate 486,555 of CAWDEH010000009.1, read as the reverse complement.
CTGGGGTACGCATTTGCCAGGCAAAACTGGTTAAACAAAACGGTTTCATATTTATACAAACGGGCTTTGAAGCGCACACGGGAGATTTGGTTCCTGAACCGGGAAGACGCCGATATTTTCATTCAGCGAAAACTGGTGGATTCCCGGAAAGTGAAGATTCTGCCGGGAGAAGGAATCAATCCGGAATATTTTGCACCCCCGCAATTCAGGCCTGTTGCCAGAACAAAAGCATTTCAGTTTCTGATGAGTACCCGGCTTTTAAAAAGCAAGGGTGTCCGGATTTATGTCGACGCCGCAAGGATCCTGAAGAAAAAAAACCGGGATATACGTTTTGAGCTCATTGGCTTTTTTGAGGAGCATCATCCGGATTCCATAACGGCGCAGGATATCCGCTACTGGCAGCGGAAGGGTTATATCAACTACAATGGATTTGCAAAAGATGTCCGGCCTTTTTTGCGCCAGGCGGATTGCCTCGTATTCCCTTCATTCTATCCCGAAGGTATCCCGCGTTGTCTGATGGAAGCGGCTTCCATGGAGATTCCCATTATTACTTCACTGAACAGGGGTTGTAAAGAGGTGGTGGAAGAGAATGTGAACGGTTTCCTGTGTGCAATGAATGATGCAGATGACCTTGCCAGGAAAATGGAAAATATGATTGCCCTGAGCCCCGCCCGGCGATCCGCCATGGGGAAAAAGGGTAGGGAACTGGTCATCGGGAAATTTGATGTTCAGAAGATTCTCCTGGAATACGACCGCGCCCTGAATCATGTTTAAAAAGTAATTCCGGGAAATGCAGCCTGCAGGAATTCGATTACGCCGGAAGAACGGATCCGTTGCTCCCATCGCCAGGATTTCATATCGGGAAATTCGTAGTTGAAAGCATTGACCTGGCTCCAGTTCAGATTGGAGAGATCTTCGGTTAGTAAAAAATATTTTCCTCCATATTTTTCCCGGAATCGGGACAGCCAGTAATATTCAGTGCTGACAATCGGAATCTGCATGGCCGCGTATTCCAGAAATTTGGTTGAGGTCTGCGCATTGAATGGTTCCCGGTCCGGAATAAAATTAACGGCAAACCGCGCATGGGATAAATAACCGGGAATTTCCTCCCGCGATATGGGTCCCCTGAAAATAATATTTTGGTCGGAAGAAAATTCCCTTGCCAGCCGGTCATAGTCCTGGCCCAGCAACAGGATGGTCCGGTCTTTCAAAACCGGCAGCTGAAATGCCCGGAGCAGCTGATCCATTCTTCTTTCCGGAGATAAAGCGCCGATATAAATAAAATCGTATTGCTTTTCCGCTTCAGGTAACGGGTTAAAATCCCCGCTCACCCCCTGATCCCGGATTCCCCAGGGTATCCCATCCCGGTGCCGGATTTGCTTGCATCACATATTCACTGTGATATAACCGGAAATGCGGACGGGGATTCAGTTTGCTTTTGATTAAATCTTTGAGCCTGCGATAAGGGGGGATGGAGGAGGAAGAATATTCGTGAATGACCCTTTTTCCCCTGGCGGCTGCTCCGGGATAGATTCCCATCATAAACCAGAAAACATCTGCATCGGAACTTTTTTCTTCCCCATACTGGTAAATGACCGTCTCAATGTTTTTTGACTGAAAGAAAGATTGATAGGCCGCCAGTTCCGGCAGAAACGCGCGTTTGGGATGAACGAATGCAATCTTCATACCGGGTAAAATTATCAAATAGATTAACCCGTGCTTCGTAATTTTGCGGTTTCCCGAACAAATATGGAAATCACTGTCAAAACCGCCGAACAACTCCGTCTTACACCCGATGAATTTGAACTGATCTGCTCAAAACTCGGCCGCACACCGAATTTTACAGAACTCTGTGCCTTCAGCGCCATGTGGAGTGAACACTGCAGCTATAAAAATTCCATCAAATGGCTCAAAACCCTTCCGCGGGAAGGAAAAAAAATGCTGGTAAAAGCAGGGGAAGAAAATGCGGGACTCATGGACATCGGAGACGGACTGGGAGTCGTTTTTAAAATTGAATCCCATAATCATCCTTCCGCCCTGGAGCCGTTCCAGGGAGCTGCTACCGGAGTAGGCGGCATTCACCGCGATATATTTACCATGGGCGCCCGCCCCATTGCATCCCTCAATTCCCTCCGGTTTGGAAAATTAACGGATCCCAGAACCCGGCACCTGCTTTCCGGCGTAGTGCGCGGAATAGGCCATTACGGGAATTGCTTTGGCGTTCCGACGGTGGGAGGAGAAATTTATTTCGATGAATGTTATCATACCAATCCGCTCGTCAATGCAATGAGTGTGGGCATCGTGAAGAAAGGAGCAACCGTTTCGGCAACCGCCCTGGGCGCCGGGAATCCGGTGTTTTTTGTGGGCAGCGCCACCGGGAAGGATGGCATTGGAGGAGCTTCCTTCGCTTCTGCCAATATTACCAGTGAAAGCGTGGAGGAACTGCCGGCCGTCCAGGTGGGGGATCCGTTCCAGGAAAAGAAATTGCTGGAAGCCTGCCTGGAAGTGATCGCAACCGGCGCCGTGGTCGGAATGCAGGATATGGGCGCCGCCGGCATCATCTGTTCCACGGCTGAAATGAGCGCCAAGGGAGAAACCGGTATGCGCATCGATCTGGATAAAGTACCCACCCGGCAAAGCGGAATGAAAGCCTGGGAATTATTGCTGAGCGAAAGCCAGGAAAGGATGCTGATGGTGGTGGAAAAAGGAAAAGAAAAAGCGGTCCTGGATATATTTGAGAAATGGGATCTTCCCTGTTCCAATATCGGCGAAGTAACGGATGATAAAATGCTGCGCTTTTATGTTGATGGCCGGCTGGAAGCAGCTATTCCTGCCTATGAACTCGTATTGGGTGGAGGAGCTCCGCAATACAGCAGGGAATACCGGGAGCCCGGCTATTTCAATGATGTCCGGGCTTTTGACCAGAACGGGATCCCGGTCCCTGAAGATCTCAGGCCCATTGCTGAAATCCTGATGGGTTTGCCATCCATCGCTTCCAAACGCTGGATCAGCGTGCAATACGACAGCACCGTCGGAGCGGCCAACTGCTCCACCAATGAACCCTCGGATGCGGCCATTGTGCTGGTTAAAGGCAGTTCCAAGGGCATTGCAATGACCACCGACTGCAACAGCCGCTATGTGCTGGCAGACCCTTATAAAGGCGCTATGATGGCTGTGGCGGAAGCTGCCCGGAATATTGTCTGTTCGGGCGGAACACCGCTTGGCGTCACCAACTGTCTGAATTTTGGAAATCCTTATCAGCCTGAAGTATATTATCAGTTTGTGCAGGCAGTAAAAGGTATGGGTGAAGCCTGTTTGAAATTTGATACCCCGGTAACCGGAGGGAACGTGAGTTTTTATAACCAGCATCCGGAGGGAGCTGTTTATCCGACACCCACGATTGGCATGGTGGGCCTCCTTGACGATGTACGGGATAAAATGACCCTGTTTTTTAAACAGGCAGGAGACGTGATATTAATGATCGGGGAATCCCGGAATGATATTCATTCTTCGGCCTATCTCTATACGGTACATGCGGTGGAATTCAGTCCGGCCCCGCATTTTGATCTCGAAGAAGAATATGGCCTGCAGCAAAAGATCGGCCGGTTAATAAAAGAAAAGCTCATCGAATCCGCGCACGATATTGCCGAAGGCGGTTTGTTTGTAACACTGGCAGAATGTGGATTTCAGCTTGGACTTGGCTTCGGGGTTTCTTCGGGCAACAAAAACATACGCCCGGATGCATATTGGTTCGGTGAATCGCAGAGCCGCGTAGTGGTGAGCGTAAAAAAAGAAAAACTGGCCGCAGTGAAAAAGCTGCTCGGAAATTTCCCTTATGAAGAACTGGGGGAAGTAAATGATTCCGGTTTTTTCATCAACGGCGAAGACTGGGGTCCGGTGCAGCACTGGAAAGACAGATACGATACGGCCATTGAAAAGGAGATGGAATCAATTGTAGAAGCATGACAAAGAATTCGGTTATTGTAATTACCGGCGCCGCGGGTTTTATCGGGAGCTGTCTCACGGCATTTCTGAATGAAAAGGGGTATGAACAACTCATCCTGGTGGATGAGTTTGGCCGTGTTGACAAGATCCGGAACCTGGAAGGGAAAAAATATATAGCGAAAATTGAGCGCGATGATTTTTTTGAATGGCTTTCATCAAAAAATAAGGTTATTGATTTTGTATTTCATATCGGCGCCAGAACGGATACAACGGAATTTGATTACGCGGTGCATGAAAGGCTGAACGTGGAGTATTCCCAGAAAATCTGGGATTATTGCATGATCCGGTCCATTCCGCTTGTTTATGCTTCATCGGCGGCAACCTATGGGGCAGGAGAATTCGGTTACCGGGATGATCACACGCTGCCTTTCAGATTAAAGCCCCTGAACGCTTACGGGGTTTCAAAAAATGAATTTGATAAATGGGCGATCCGGGAAGCCAGCTTTCCGCCATTCTGGGCAGGGTTGAAATTTTTCAATGTGTATGGCCCTAATGAATATCATAAAGCAAGAATGGCGAGCGTGATCTGGCATTCTTTTCTCCAGATCAAAAAAGACGGAGAGGTGAAATTGTTTAAATCCCACCGGCCGGATTATCAGGACGGACAACAACTGCGGGATTTCATTTATGTAAAAGACATTCTGAAAGTCTGTTACTGGCTGATGGAAAATTTTCAGACCCTGAACATTCCTTCGGGATTGTATAACCTGGGAACCGGCAGGGCGAGAAGTTTTGAAGACCTGGTGAAAGCTGTTTTTGCTTCGCTGGGTAAACCGGCAAAAATAAAATATATCGACATGCCGCAGGATATCCGGGATAAGTATCAGTATTTTACGGAAGCGGAAATGCAGAAATTAACCGGAGCCGGATACCATGAACCGTTTTACAGCCTGGAGAGTGGTATCGGCGATTATGTAAAAAATTACCTTTCATCCAATAACACATTTTAGGTCATGATCAATAAAATCGGAATCATCGGCGGAGGAAATCTGGGAATGGCCATTGCGGAAGGATTAATACAAAGCGGTTTTGTAAGCCCCGGGCATATCCTCATCACCCGCCGTTCGGTCGACCAGTTGCATTCGCTGGAAAGAAAGGGCGTAATGGTAAGCGGAAACAATGCAGACGCACTGAATTATGCCGGACTGATTATTCTTGCGGTAAAACCATTTCAGGTAGATGATGTGCTGACCAAACTGAAAGGAAGCTTTAAAAAAGGAAAGCATATACTGGTTTCTGTTGTAACCGGCGTCGGCATCCCTCAACTGGCTGGCCTGACCAATCATGAAATTCCCATTGTAAGGGCAATGCCCAATACGGCTATTTCGATCCGGGAAAGCATGACCTGTCTGGCTACCAAAGATGTGAATGCAGAACAGTTTCAGGAAATCGCCGATCTTTTTAACCAGTTAGGCAGTACGGTTCGGATAGATGAGAAGCTCATGGACGCGGCCACCGTGCTGGGCGCCTGCGGAACAGCCTTTGCCATGAGGTATATCCGGGCCAATATCCAGGGCGGGATAGAAATCGGATTTGATGCCGCCACGGCCAGTCTCATTGCTGCCCAAACGGTGAAAGGCGCAGCAGAACTCTTATTAAAGAAGCAAACCCATCCGGAGCAGGAGATTGATAAAGTAACCACACCAAAGGGTTGTACCATTGCCGGGTTAAATGAAATGGAGCACCGGGGATTCAGCTCCTCCCTGATCAAAGGTCTGGTTGCGAGTTATGATAAAATAGCACATGAATAAGTCCTGCTGGTTATCAATTACTTAGGCCTAAATAAAAATTTCAGGCATCGCAGAACTTGCATTTGACGAAATATTGATGGAAATTTGTCGTTATAGAATACCCTTAGAAAGTTGCAGGAACGTTTAAGATCCTAAACCCATGAAAAAGAATCGTAGTGGCATCCTGTTGATTGCCGAGATCGTAGCAGTTATTTTATTTCACAGCTTTAAGATCAGAGCAACTGCTGAAAAAGATCTTCCTGACAATTCCATTGTCACCATTACTCAGCGCCTGGGTAATCTTCCCAAAACAATATTGGTCCCCAAATCAAAGCCTGAATTCTTTTTCCTGAATATGCTGAAATAATTTTCCGCAGTCCATTTCTTATCTTCCATTTATCCACAATCGCGGGGTAAGCTTTTTCGCGTATCAAAAAATTGCCGTAGTTTTGCATGACCTTCTGGATACTGTATTCCACCCGTCATTCAACAGGTCAATCATTTTATTTATTGAGGTTTCAGCTGTCTTATTTTATATATTATGGCCAAATACATATTTGTTACAGGAGGAGTTACGTCATCGTTGGGGAAGGGCATCATAGCAGCTTCGCTGGCTAAATTATTACAGGCCAGGGGGCTCCGGGTGACCATTCAGAAATTCGACCCTTATATCAATGTTGATCCCGGAACCCTGAATCCTTACGAACACGGGGAATGCTTTGTAACAGAAGACGGAGCTGAAACGGATCTCGACCTCGGACATTATGAGCGGTTCCTGAACATCTTCACTTCCCAGGCCAATAATGTGACTACGGGAAAAATTTACCAGACCGTTATCAACAAAGAAAGAGAAGGCGCATACCTGGGGAAAACCGTTCAGGTGGTACCGCATATTACGGATGAAATAAAGAGAAGGATGCTGCTGCTTGGCCAGCGCAATGAATATGATGTGATCATTACAGAGCTGGGCGGTACGGTCGGGGATATTGAATCACTGCCTTTTATTGAAGCCGTTCGTCAGCTTCAGTGGGAAATGCCGGAAGAAGACTGCCTGGTGATCCACCTCACGCTGATCCCTTATCTCAAAGCGGCAAAGGAATTGAAAACAAAACCTACCCAGCACAGCGTTAAACTGTTGAGCCAGGAAGGTGTTAATCCGGATATTATTGTTTGTCGCACGGAAGAACCCCTTTCTCCCGAAATCCGGAAAAAGATCGCCCTCTTTTGCAATGTAAAAATCGAGGCAGTGATTGAAGCGGCGGATGCGGCCACGATTTATGAAGTGCCGATCCTGATGATGAAAGAGAAACTCGATCAGATCTGTCTGAAGAAACTGAATATTACGCATCATCAGGATGCTGAACTCGGTCGCTGGAAGATCTTTCTGGATAAACTAAAACATCCGAAGTCAAAAGTGACCATTGGTCTGATCGGGAAATATATCGAACTCCAGGACGCGTATAAATCCATCCTGGAGTCTTTTATTCATGCGGGCGCCATGAACGAATGCAAGGTGCAGGTCATGAATGTGCACAGTGAATCCATTACGGCTGATAATGTTTCGGAAAAACTGGGAAGCCTGGACGGCCTGCTGGTTGCGCCGGGATTTGGTCACCGCGGGATGGAAGGAAAGATTGCAGCCGTAAAATATGCCAGGGAAAAACAGCTTCCGTTTTTTGGTATCTGCCTGGGAATGCAAATGGCCGTGATTGAATATGCCCGGAATATTCTGGGACTGACCGATGCGCATTCTACCGAAATGCATCCGGATACGCCCGTTCCGGTGATTGACCTGATGGAACATCAGAAAAAAATAACGGTAAAGGGAGGCACGATGCGACTGGGCGCTTACCCCTGTGCCATCAAAGAAGGAACACTGGCCATGAAGATTTATGGCAAAGCCCTGATTTCAGAAAGACACCGTCACCGCTATGAATTCAACAACGACTTCCTTGAGCAGTTTGAACAGGCCGGAATGGTCGCGAGTGGAAAAAATCCCGAAAGCGGACTGGTGGAGATCATCGAATTACCAAATCATCCTTTTTTTATCGGCGTTCAATACCATCCGGAATTAAAAAGCACGGTGGAAAATCCTCAGCCCATTTTTGTTCACTTCATCCGGGCTGCCAAAGAATTTGCAACGAAACGTACGGCTCAGCATCCGGTGCTGGAGCGGGAGATGATCTGAGAAGAATTGATAATTGATAATTGATAGTTGACAATTGCACAGGCTCAGTTTCCAAAAGCCCAGATAAGAAATTCCGGAAATGCGGCACGCCAGCCGGTATAATCGTTTCCCCCGTTTTTTAATTCTTTATATTCAATTCCTCCGTCGGAAACGACATTCTTTTTTTCCAGCAGGGCAATAACGTCTTTTGTATTCATGATCACGTCGCTGAGGCTGTCCGGCTTCTTTTCTTCACCGGCGCCTGCATAAAACCAGTATTGCAGTCCGGGTTTTTTTCTGGAGGCTTTTAATTTGGCCATCACGATACGGTTGGTTTCACCGGAATAACTGCTGTCTGCCGGGGATTTGTTACTCCACCAAAAAGTTCCGGAAAAAATACCGGCTTTACTGATTTTATCCGGGTGGTTCCAGGCAATATCAAAAGCAGACAGGCCGCCCAGGGAGCAGCCGGCGATCACAACGGAATTGAATTTACGCACGCCGGATTGCTTTTTGGCAAACGGATAAAGCTCGTCGTTAATAAATGCGTCATAAAAAGATGCTTTGTTTCCATGGCCCAGATAATCCGGTTTGCCGGATACGCCAAATTCTTTCACCGGATCTCCCGCTTCGATACCGATGATCACCAGCGGTTGCAGTTTCCCGTTTTTATACAAGCTGTCCATGGTTTCTTTTACCCCGAGCTTTTCCATATCCTGACCATCGTTCAGTATGAGCAGATTGAACTGTGAATGGTCTTTTGGAGCCGGCGTATGCAGAATGGTCAGGCTTACTTTTCTTTGCAAATGGCGCGAGTAGAGTTCATCTTTAGTCTGCTCGGTATGCTTGCAGGAAATGAGCAGCAGCAGGATCGCCGGAAGAATAAAAACTTTCATTTGTTAAAGATAGAAAACGGCAGAATGGCAAATTGATAAGTTAAACCTCATTTTAACAATCAAAATAACTTTGGATAGTACGGGCATCGGTCGTAAATTTGCACCCACATCGCGAAGTAGAGCAGCGGTAGCTCGTCGGGCTCATAACCCGAAGGTCGGAGGTTCGAACCCTCCCTTCGCAACAGCAAGGTTCCTTATCCAGGGAGCCTTTTTTTATTCGTGGATGGTATATGGTGGATGGTGGATCCGGCGGCGTCCATAATATACACGATCTATCATCCACCATCAACGCTTCATTTCTTCTTCCCCCCGAATAACCGCTTAAAAAACCCGGGCTTTTTTTTTCCTTTATCATCGTCCTCCGGTTTTACTGTCTCCGGTTTTTTGGCGGGAGCATTGGCTTCTCTCAGCACCTGTTGTTCATCGGATGGAAAGTTTGGAATCAATGGGAATCGTCGGAGAGCTGGTATCCAGCAGGTATTGGTTGGCATTCCCGTTTCCCTGGTTTTCTCCTTCAGCGCCCGGGGGCGGTGTTTTATCGATGATGTTATAACCGTACATGATATCGTTCTTCATGTTCTCGGGTTGCACGAATTTGGCCTTGCGGCTCAACCCGAGGTCTTTATCTGCCAGGGTCTTGGCCATGAAATATTCCCAGATCGGCCTTGCAGCGGTGGCTCCCTGACCCAGTCCGTTCTCCAGCCGGATGAACCGGTCGTCGCAGCCAACCCATACGCCGGCCAGGATCTGGGGAGTATAGCCCATGAACCAGGCATCGGAATTATCGTTGGTGGTGCCGGTTTTTCCGCCCATTTCTGAAATGCCGAGACGATCCCGCAATCCCGCGGCTGTACCGAAATCTACCGTACCCTGCATCATGCGGCACATGGTATAAGCCGTATTCTGGCTGATCACTTCTTTTCTTTCCGTATCAAAACGCGCTAAAACATTTCCGTTCTTATCTTCAATCCGGGATAAAAAATAAGGTTTTGTGCTGAAGCCGCCGGCGGGGAACATGGTATATCCCCAAAGCATTTCATACAGGGAAATTTCCACGGCGCCCAGACAAATGGATGGATAGGGTTCAAGTTTTGATTTGATATTGATATTTTTCAAAAAGGCGACGAACCGTTTCGGCGTGACCTGTTTCATGATATAGGCCGATGCACAGTTGAGGGAATACGCCAGTGCCGTCGCCATATTTACTGTATCGCCTTTACTGCCGCAACTTCCGCCGGCAGGGACCAGCCCGTAACCGTCAAAATACTGCGCCTCATTTTTACAGGCGGTTTCAGGCGTAAACCCGGCATCTTCAATAGCGTCTGAATAAAGCAGGGGTTTGATGGAAGAACCAACCTGTCTTTTGGTATTGATATTGACGTGGTCGAACTTATAGGTCTTGAAGTCGATTCCCCCGACCCAGGCCTTTACGGCGCCACTCATCGGATCCATTGCCAGGAACCCGGTTTGCAGCATCTGGTGATTATATTTTATGGAATCCAGCGGACTCATCACCGTGTCTTTTTCCCGTTTTACGTTCCACGCAAATACCTTCATCTGAACGGGCTGATCAAAACTCTTGCGGATCTCTGCAGCCGGAATACCGTCGTCCTCCATCGCCTGCCAGCGCTCGCTGTTGCGCATTAATGCTTCCAGGATGTTCTGGTGTTCCTTCCAGACGGTCCCTCTTCTCACAGAAGCCTGGGCGCTCATCACTTTCTGCAGATAAGGCATTTGCTTGGATACGGCTTCCTCGGCATAGGTCTGCATTCTGGGATTGATGGTCGTGAAAATCTTCAGCCCGTCCTCATACAGATCGAAAGGTTCTCCGGTAGCCGGATTTTTATGGTCCTTGCACCATCTCTTCAGTTCGTCCCGGATCACGTCGCGGAAATAGGGGGCAAGACCATTATTCTCATCCAGCTTTTTATAGTTGGACATATCAATGGGTTTTGCCTTATATTTTTCTGCTTCCGCCTCGGTCAGATAATTGCCTTCCACCATCCGGCTGATCACTGTATTCCGTCTGTCAATGGCGGCCTTCGGATTTCTGCGGGGATTGTATAAAGTGTTTCCGCTCAGCATGCCGATGAGCATGGCGGCTTCATCCACATTGAGACGATCCGGTTCTTTCTGGTAGAAAGTGCGGGAAGCATTCCGGATGCCGTAAACATTATCGCCAAAGGGAACCGCATTCAGATACAGGGCAAGTATCTCTTCTTTGGTAAAATTTCGTTCCAGTCTTACGGAGGTAATCCACTCTTTTAATTTCTCAATTCCCCGACGAACTACATTTTTTGAACCCTGACCCAGCATGTATTTGGCCAGCTGCTGCGTAATGGTGGATCCGCCACCGTCGCGACCCAGTTTCACTACAGCCCGCAACACACCCATTCCATCAATTCCGGAATGTTCATAAAAACGTTTGTCCTCCGTAGCCAGTAAGGCATTGATGGCATTTTTGGATATATCGTGGTATTCAACATTGCTCCGGTTGCTTTTGTCTTTGTAATATTTGCCCATCAGCGTTCCGTCATCCGCATATACTTCGGAAGCCAGCATGATGGAGGGATTCTCAAGTTCTTTTAAGGAGGGCAGGGGGCCAAAGGCGCCGAAATTAATCAGCAATATGAAAAGGAGGAATGCTCCGAGTCCGCCGAAAAAGACTTTCCAGAAAATGGGGTTTGCCTTTCGCATATTTTTATATTAAAGGGTTCAATTTTAAATTTAAAGCTCCAATCCCGGTATTCCCGCCTGTTCCCTATTTTACGGGCGCGAATTTACCGGGAAAATACACGGATAAAAATTTTCTGTATGCCTGAACATCCTTATTGGATTGCAGGGTGGCCAGATTCTGATCATCAATAATGATGAATGAATATTTATTCGCCGGCAGCCAGGGAAGGATTTCCCTTCCGGCCAGTTTTCCCGCTTTTTCCATATAAGCCAAAGCCGCGTTTGCATTCTCAAATCCATTGATCAGCACGATTTTCATGCTGTCGCTTAATGTAACAGTGTTGATCTCAAAATGTTTCCCGTAGTAATTCTCCTTGTTATAACGGTCGAATGCGTTTTTGGATTCCGTTACGTATACAGGGTCTACCTTGTCCATGAGCAGGGCCACCGCATGCGGCTTTTCCGGAGCAGCGGTAAAGGCGGAGGCAAAGGAAGCGGGTATTTTTGCCTGCAGGGAATCCGGTCTTTTTCGCCAATGCCTGTGCACTGTCGGGTTTTATTTTCGTTATGGAGATCCGGCCTGCAGAATCCGCCGCTGCGTTCTTCGCCTGTGCATTGCCGTTATTCACCGCCGCCACACTGTCTTCCCGGGCGCGGACCACTTTCAGGTTGGTCAGGTATTCTTCCAGTTTTTCCCTTTCATTTAATACGCGCAGGGTGTTTTTTGCCTTGGCCGACATGCCCGTGCCGGCATAAGTGGAAATAATGTGGTTGAGCGTCGCCTTCGCCAGGCTGTCGTGGCGGGTATGCATATAATACAATGCCTCCACATACAAAAGCTGGGGTGTCCAGTATTTCTGGCCGTAGATACTGTCCTGGATTTTTTTCTCCGCCAGCGCCTGTTCGAAATGACCCTCAATCAGTTCCTCATATATTTTTTCGTAGTCCTTCGTGGCTTTCTTTCTGACTTCCGCATCGGGCGCTGCAGGATTCGGATTTTCAATGAGCGATAAATATTTACCGGCAGGGAATTTCTGTTTCAGCAGGGCCAGCGTAAGGGATGCGCTGTCCTGCTCATTCAGTTTCAGATAACAGTAATAGGTATTGAACAGGGCTTCCTGGTAAAAACGGGTGGAAGGGAAACGGTTTTCGAGGCTGTCGTATGTCCGAATGGCCGCCCGGTAGTCAGGGATCATATCCTGAAGCGCTTTTCCCAGCGCATAAAGGGCATGCTCAACGGAATCCTGTGATTTATTTAATTTTTCCGGAGTAAGCGGAACGTTCAGTAATAGCGATTCGGCGGTGAGTTCTGCAGGCGCCGCATTGGCGGCCGCTTCTGCGCCATTGAGTTTATTCAGCTGGCCGGAACGCGTGCCCGGTTTTTGTTGTTTGGCAGCCATGGACTGTACCTGCCAGAAATCAGTATTCTGACGGGTTCCCCATTTTGAACGGAAATCATTGAATCCTTTGGATTTCAGGGATGAATTATAAAAATACCATTCGCCACTGCTGTTTTCATTGAACATATCCGTGTTGGCCGCATTCGTCCGGAATCCGTTGTTATTGGATCCGGATTGGTCTTCTTCCGACAACCCCTGCTGTTTCCGGAAAGCCCGGATCATTTTTTTGATATAGGCATTCCGTTCGTTTTCCGGCATGGCGGCAATGCGCTGCAGGCTGTCCTGCCTTTCGATGATCAGGATTTGCGGAACTACCCGGTCCAGCGCCAGTTTGTGGTCCATTAAAATGCGCAGGGAATCGGATATCAGCGGGTTTGTTGTATTCACGCTGTCGTATGCATTCTTTGCCTGCGGATATTTCTTTTCATCCAGAAAAAGCCAGCCCAGTTTGAGGAAAGCCTGATCCCGCATAGTGCCTTCGGAACCGGATTTCGCTATGGATTTCAGGAAATAAGCCTTTGCGCCGGCAGGGTTATTTCTTTCCAGCTCCATTTCGCCTGCCGTATAATAAATGATGTCCAGGTAGGGAGCGAATATTTCCTTCCGGGTCATTTTATGCAATGCCGCCAGGTTTTTCCGGATATAATCATCGCCGTCCTGCCCGGCCTTGTTCTGACGGATCGCATTTAAACGCGCATACACTTCCATTACCGGATCAAGGGTATGGGATGCCGCTTTTTCAAAATAAGTTTTAGCTGCTTCATGATGATCGCCATGATCATAAAGCTGGGCGATCAGGTATTCCCAGCGCGCCCGTTCGCCCTGGCTGACCGCATTGTCCAGCGCCTGGTTCAGATGGAAGGCGGCGCTGTCGTAATTGGATTGCTGATAATACAGGAAGGCCTGCAATTCGTGCAGCGTCAGTCTGGAGCCGCTCAGGGAAATTCGGATCCTGCTTCAGCATTTCAATCAATACGGAAGCGCGGGAAAGATCGCCCTTCATCAGGTAAGTGCGTATCTGCCAAACAAAAGATTCGTTGCGGCTTGGAGGCAGGGAGAAAGTACGTTTTACAATATTTCTTTTTTCATTGGTGGAAATGGTAAATGCATTCCCGCCTTCGTCGTGGTTGGCATTGCTGCCAATGGGAATCGGGTACCCGTCTTTTTCCCTCGGGGCATAGGCATAATTCACAAACTGGAACAGCACATAAGCTGAATCCAGGTTATTTTTATAGTAATAGGCCTGGCCCATCAGCATGTAGAGATTGTCGTTCCAGTCATTCCGGAGATCACGCACCAGGATAGCCGTATTCACTTTGTCGATGATCGAATCCAGATTTCGTTTATCCCTGGCCGTGTTTTGGAGTGAATAATTATAAAAGGGCAGGAGCCGCGTGAAATCGTCCTGAAAGGAAGCTTTGGCCCTGGCCACCACTTCATTCAGTTTGATATTGGCGTTGTAATAAAAATTGTAGTGGGTAATGCTGTTCTGAATAAAATGCCGGGGTGTTTTGAACTTTGTTTCCGTGGTCTTTTCATAACCCAGGGTCCGGTTTTCGTATTTTGGCGGTTTCTTTAAATCGTAGGTAACGCCTTCCTGTCCGAAGCCGTTCAGAAAAAAAATAAATATAAAACCGGTAACTGAGAAAACGATCCGCTTCACCCTTATCCCTTTAGGATTGCAAACTAATTGGTTATTAACTGATAATCCCGCTTTTTATTTTAAAAAAATGTGATTTTAAGGCCGTTTTAACCTGCGAACCAATAACTTGTTATCTTTAAACCGCAATATGCCCTTATGGCCAAATTCGATGCCAATTCCACGCTGAAGCGACTCCAGAACCGCTACCGCCTCGTAGTCATGAACGACGATACCTATGAGGAAGTGGTCACCTTTAAACTTTCCCGCCTGAGCGTATATGTTTTTCTCAGCACGGTTTTTGTGCTATTGACCGGGCTCACAGTGGCTTTAATCGTATTTACTCCACTTAAGCTTTATATTCCCGGATATGGAGATATGAATAATACCAAGGAGCTTCGTGAACTAAAAATACGTACTGATTCGTTAGAGCAGGAAATGATCTACCGGGAACAGTATTTTCAGAGCGTACGGAATGTGTTGCAGGGGAATAGTTCGGTGAAAACGGATACGACCGCACTGAAGATTCCCAAAACAGAGAAGATAGACGATTAGCGTCTGATATCCTTTTTAAAATCTGATACCAATGTTTAATAACAAATCCAAGTCTGACAGACTCAGAAAGCCCGGTTCCATCCGGCAGTGCAAGTCTTATCGGTAGCGGCACTTCCATGAAAGGCGACATTACCAGCAGCGGGGATCTTCGCATTGACGGAACCCTCGTGGGCAACATCATCTGTTCGGCAAAAGTGATCATCGGAGCAGGCGGTGTGGTGGAAGGCGACGTGAGCGGCCAGCAGGCCGACATCATGGGCAAGGTTTCCGGAACCATCAAAGTAAAGGAACTTCTGCAGTTAAAGAGTAACTGCCAGGTGAACGGCAATCTCTATTCAGCCAAATTGCAGATAGAGCCGGCTGCCACATTCAACGGACAGTGCCACATGACCCAGGAAGAACCAAAAAATCTGAATAGTAGTAAACCGGGATCCGAAACCCGGAAGGATGGCTTTCAGAAGACGCCTACTTTAGCTATTTCCTGATTGGGAAATCCTGTTTTTCAGATCTGCCGGAAGGCGGAAAGGGAATGCTTTGCCCGAAGCCCCGGTTTGATTAATTTGCAGCCGGCTAACATCGCTTCATGCAAAACAATCCCGTCCGCAAAGCATTTCCTGTTTTGATTTACCTGTTCCTGGGCTTTTCAGTCCTGTTTGGAACCGGATGGGTGTTCTTTGGCCGGACCCCGGTTGATTTTATGATCTTATTGTCCGGCAATTTTTTGTTGTTTGCCATCAGTTATTATTCTTTCCGGCTGGGCATGAAGGCGCTGCACCATAAAAATGTACAGGTCTTTTTGCGTCTGGTATACAGTTCCCTTTTATTAAAATTATTTCTGCTCAGCATTGCCGCCTTTATTTATATTTTTCAATTCAGGCAGGAAGTGAATAAACCGGCTTTATTCGGCTGCTTTGGCCTTTATCTTATTTACACCTTCACCGAAGTCCGGGGGGTGATGCAACAGAGCAAGCAGAAAAATGCCTAAAAAGGAAGCCCCGCTCGATCACCTGGAAAATTATCTGCCGAAGGGTTCGGCAGCCCTGATCTACGAGTACCTGCATACCTATAAAATACACCTCACCATTACCCGTACGCGTAAAAGCGTGCTGGGCGATTACCGCCATGCAACCCATGAAGATCATCACCGCATCAGTGTAAACGGAAGCCTTAACCCATATGCTTTCCTGCTCACCCTGATCCATGAACTGGGCCACCTGATTACTTTTCAGCAGTATGGGAACCGGGTACTCTCTCACGGAAAAGAATGGAAACTGGCTTATCGCCGCGTGCTGGAAGATTTTATCGGGCTGAAATTATTTCCGCCGGACATTCTCGAAACACTCCGCACATCGCTGCATAACCTCCCGGCCAGCAGTTGCTCGGATGTTAACCTGACCCGGGTCTTAAAAAAATATGATGTGGATAAATCGGTCGTGCTGGTGGAAGACCTGGCGGAAGGAACCTTATTCAAAACCTCCGACGGGCGATTGTTTAAAAGAGGCAGGCAGATCCGGAAACGTATTGAATGCGCGGAAATCAAAACGGGTAAAATTTACCTGTTCAGCCCGGTTTATGAAGTAAAACAGGCTCATTGATGCATCAGGGAAAATGTCAGGAGCCAATGACGGCCATCAATCCGTAGAGGATGATCAATGACAAAACAACAACGGCGATAAATGGTTTGTGTGCGGATTTCATAGCGTACGATTATTTACAGGGTGGATTACTAACGTTAAGATATTCATTTTATTTTTTAATTGCAAGCAATTTCTTTAATTCAGGCGACCTCCGGGGGGCGGTTAATTTAGCCCATCCATTGCCCAATGCGGATTGCTCATTAACTTTGAAATATGGCAGAAGCAATTGTCGAACTGAAAAATGTGAATATTTACCAGGGCGGGAATCTGATCCTGGAGAAAGTGAATATTATCGTGAACAAGGCGGAGTTTGTTTACCTGGTCGGCAAAACCGGAACCGGTAAATCAAGCCTGCTGAAAACCCTGTATGGCGACCTGGTGATGAAGGAAGGCGAAGGGGTGGTTGCCGGTTTCAATTTAAAGGAAATGACCTGGAAGAAAGTGCCCTATCTGCGCCGGAACCTGGGGGTGGTATTTCAGGATTTTCAACTGCTTACCGACCGGAACGTGAACGACAATTTAAAATTCGTACTCCGGGCCACCGGCTGGAAGGATGAAAAACTGATGAATGAAAAAATCAGCGATGTACTGGATAAAGTCGGTTTGAAATCCAAAGGATTTAAAATGGCTTATGAAATGAGCGGCGGGGAGCAGCAAAGGGTTGATATTGCACGCGCCTTATTGAATTCGCCCAAGCTGATCCTGGCAGATGAACCGACGGGCAACCTGGATCCGGAAACCTCCGATGAAATCATGCAGTTGCTGTTTCAGATATCAAAAGAATACGGAACTACGGTGATCATGGCTACACACGATTACCGGGTCGTACATAAATTTCCGGCCAGAACCATCAGAACAGAAAAGGGCAGGGTCTACCGACAATGCTACCATATCCGCTCTATAAGTTTGCGGGCAGAGAGATGGTTGTCGTACTGAATCAATAATTTCTCCCGCCGGAATTGTAAATCCAGGAAAGTGAAAGGGCCGGTCATACAGCGTTTCGATCACCTGTTTAAATTGTTCCGCTGCTCCTGCAACATGACAGATTTCCTTTAATCCGGTGCCTTTCACCGCTTCTTCGTTCACCACGCAATGTCGTCCGTTATACAAAGCGTTCAGCAGTTTTAGTTTAATGCCCGTGCAATTAAAAGACGGGATCACGTGCAACTGGGCTTTTGCAATGATATCCTGCAATTCAGGGCCCGTTGGATCCGCAATGATACAGGCATGCTGGTAATGGGAAACAACACGCCGCAAATGGGAAGAAGGATTTTTGCCTGCAATCAGAAAGGGCAATGGCAGGTCGTTGAAAACATTTTCCAGCAGCCAGCAAACCGCCTTTTCATTTTCTTCCACCGATAAATTACCATGATAAAGACAATAACAACCGGTACCCTGTGGCGAATCAACTTCCTGGTAAGGAAGAAAGACCGGAATCACGGTTACTTCTCCTGTCCGGTAAGCCGTTTTCGCCACTTCAGCATCCGACTGGCTCACTGCCAGTAAAGGCCAGTGCGCGGCAATCCGCTGTTCATATTTTTTAAGCACGGAACTTTCATGCAGGTAATATAATTTTTTGAACCAGGATGAAGTGCAGCCGGCCAGCTGATGATAATAAACGGATTCCACATTGTGCAGGCGCAGAAATACTTTCCGGCCGGCAAAGCGGGCATCGTTCATGAGATAAGTGCAGTGAACGCCTTCCAGGAGAATGGGATAATCATCCTCCAGCAGTCGGTCCAGCAATTCAGGATTGGAACGGGAACAAACGATATAGGGCAGGCGGTGAGAAAGTCCTTTATGCCCCGTGCGGCGCGGATAATAATATACTTTTTCGCAATAGTCATTCAGTACGGGCTGTTGACCCCTGCCGTATTCAAAGCAGTGCAAATGAATCCGGATCCCTTCTTCGTGAAGCGTTCTGATCTTGTAGAAAAGATCAAATACGCCTCCGTAATCGGGGGGATACGGAACATCATGGCAAACAATATGAAGATTTTTTTCCGCACGCATTGGCACTGACTTAATAAGTAACCGAATCGCTTTCTACTTGTTTAAAAATGTCGATGATTATTTTGCTTTCATTCTCCCAGTTCAGTTCCTCCCGCACCCTCACGGTGTTTTCCTTCCATTGCGCCTAGTTTATCCTCATCATCAAAAATTTCCCTGATTTTCCCGGCAATATGCTCAGGCTGATGATTGTCGATATATGCTCCGACCTGGTAATGATTGATGATCCGTTCCTGTTCGATCAGCCGGCTGGCCAGAACGGGCACCCCGGCATGGAGGTATTCGAATAATTTGTTGGGCAGGCTGTAGCGGTGATTGAGCACGGAGGGTTTATCGATCGAGAGCCCGAGGTGGGCCTGCCGGGTAAAATGGTCCAGAACGCTAAAGGGAATTTTTGGGATCAGGGTGATTTTTCCCTGCAGCTGATTATCCTGAATTATTTTCTCCAGCTTGGAAAAGACATCCCCTCCGCCGATGATCAGGAGATGAAACCGGGCCCCATCCAGGAAAATCATCGAGAAAACGAGTTCTTCCGCACCGCGCTCGGCATTAATGCCCGCGCCCTGCAGCAGGAGGATCTTCTTGTTTTGGGGAATCCGCCGGTCGATGGAGGCGATCCATTCTTTTTCTTCCGCTGAAAGTTCCGGATGCTTGTTCTCCCTGCGGGGCAGGTTCCTGACCACAGAAAGCTTTTTATCATATTCACGGCGGTACAGGTTCCGGATCGAATCGCATACCGTATAAGCATATTTCAGGTGGTGAAAAAGCAATTTCTCGATGCTCTTCCAGATGCTGCGGCCGGATCGGTTTCCGTTCCAGCCCTGCCATTCCCAGAAAATACTCGTGACTGTCGTAAACCAGGGGTTTTTTAAGCAGCCAGGCCGCCAGCAGGGTGGCGGGCATCACATCCAGGTCGTTTCCCAGGTAAATATCCCCTTTCCGGGATAAAAGCCTGAAAAAGAGCCTTATATTGAATTCCGCATAGAATAGGACGGATCTGCCAAACCAAAGTTTTATTCTATCTGTTTGATAATCACGTTGTTTAAGTTCCAGACTGCCTTTTCGGGCGGTCCCGGTCAGGAGCACCCGGTAACCCGCTTCATGAAGGGTCTGGCAAACTTTATGAACCCGGTAATCCGTTACCAGATCGGAAATAACCGTAACAAGGATCTGTTTCGATTGATATGGGTATTGGTAGCTGGTCATATTCAGGTTCATGGTTATTGCCGGGCCGCGATTTTCATGTAAAAACGTCATAATTCTCAAATAATTCTCTACCTTCGCGCCGAAATTAGCAGAATATTATCTGGATGCCTTAAAAAAATTGAGATGCCTTATTTGACTAAAGAAAAAACAGCAGAATTCTTCACAAAGTTCGGAACCAGTGCAACGAATACCGGATCCATTGAAGCCCAGGTGGCTTTAACGACAGAACGGATCAACCGGATTTCGGAACACCTTCAGGCCAATAAAAAAGATTTTTCAACAAACCGGGGATTGATGCAGCTTGTCGGAAAGAGAAAGCGCCTGTTGACCTACCTGAGAAACAATAACCTGCAAAGCTACCGCGAACTGATCGAGAAAATCGGTCTCAGAAAATAAATACAATTAAGTGAAAAATGAAATTCCCAATACCTGACTGTTGGGAATCATTTTTTCTGAAGTACGCATCGTTCACCGTTTGTTAAACCTTCCTTGGATCAGCCCTTCACTAACCGGATCCATTTATTTCAAAAGATTCATTATGTTATCACAGCCCATCAGCGCAACCTTTACTACCGGTGAAGGTCAGCCTATTACCATAGAAACCGGTAAGCTCGCCCGTCAGGCCGACGGAGCCGTAACCGTGCGCCAGGGAAATTGTATTATCCTGGCAACCGTTGTAGCCAATAAAGAGCCGCGGGAAGGACAGGAGTTCTTTCCCCTTTCAGTGGATTATCAGGAAAAATTTGCCTCTGCAGGCAGAATACCCGGATCCTTTTTCAAAAGGGAAGCCCGGCTCAATGATTATGAAGTGCTCACCAGCCGGTTGATCGACCGCGCCCTGCGCCCTTTGTTTCCCGATGATTATTTCTGCGATGTGCAGGTGCTGGTGACCCTCGTTTCCAGCGATCCGGAAATTATGCCGGATTCACTGGCCGGACTGGCCGCATCTTCAGCACTCGCCGTTTCTGATATTCCCATTCAGGAAATGATCAGTGAAGTGCGGGTGGCCAAGGTCAATGGCAGATTCGTTGTAAATCCAACGCGCACGGAACTGGAAACGGCCAGCCTGGAATTCCTGATCGCCGCAACGGAAAAAAATCTGCTGATGGTGGAAGGAGAGGCCAATGAATGCAGTGAAGAAGAACTGATTCAGGCATTGCAGATTGCGCATGACGCCATCCGCATCCAGATTAAAGGACAGGAAGAACTTCGCAATAAAGTTGGCGTAAAAGTAAAACGGGAATATAAAAAGCCCGAGCAGAATGAAGCGCTGCAGGCTAAAGTGATTGCCTTTGCCAAAGAAAAAGTCTATCAGATCTCCCGCGCCGGCAGCAGTAAACACGAACGCAGCGACGCGTATGATACGGTAAAAAAAGAACTGATTGAAAGCCTGGGCGAAGAAGTAACGGACGCAGATAAAAAACTGGCGAAAAAATATTATGCCGACCTGCAGTGGGAAGTGGTCCGCAATATGATGCTGGATGAAAGCGTTCGTTTGGACGGACGTAAAATGGATCAGGTGCGGCCGCTGACAATGGAAATCGATCCCCTCCCGACACCGCATGGTTCCGCTTTATTCACCCGTGGTGAAACCCAGTCGCTCACCACCGTAACCCTGGGCACGCCACTCGATGAACTGCTGGTGGAAAGTGCGGCAAAATCTGACTACACAAAATTTATTTTACATTATAATTTTCCTCCCTTCTCCACGGGCGAAGTAAAGATGATGCGCGCCCCGGCAAGAAGGGAAGTGGGACATGGTAATCTCGCCATGCGTTCCCTGAAGAAGATGATGCCCGGCAAGGATTATCCTTACACCGTTCGCGTGGTGAGTGATGTGCTGGAATCCAACGGATCCTCCTCCATGGCCACCGTTTGCGCCGGATCCCTCGCGCTGATGGATGCAGGTGTTCCTTTTTCAAAACATGTAAGCGGTGTGGCAATGGGTTTGATTACCCGGCCGACGGATCAGAAACATGCCATACTTACCGATATTCTGGGCGATGAAGATCATCTCGGCGATATGGATTTCAAAGTAACCGGCACACGCGACGGAATCTGTGGTGTGCAGATGGATATCAAGGTAGACGGGCTCAGCATGGAAACCATGCGCGAAGCATTGGAGCAGGCCCGCAAAGGCCGCCTGCATATTCTGGAAGCCATGTATGAGTGCATGCCCGCAGCAAGAGAAGAAGTGAAACCACATGCACCCCGCATGGAAAAGATATTTATCGATAAGGAATTTATCGGCGCCGTGATCGGGCCGCAGGGTAAAATCATCCAGGAAATTCAAAGGGAAACCGGCGCTACCATCAACCTGGAAGAAGTCGGAAATTTCGGGGAAGTCAGCATATTCAGTCCTGCGAAAGAAGGCCTGGACAAAGCGGTAGCCTGGATCAAGGGCATCGTTGCCGTTCCGGAAGTCGGAACTGTATATGAAGCCAAAGTTAAATCCGTAATGCCTTACGGCGCCTTTGTGGAATTCCTGCCCGGAAAACAGGGCCTGCTGCACATCAGCGAAGTCAGCTGGAAGCGCCTCGAAACCATGGACGGCGTGCTGAACGAAGGCGATATGGTAAAAGTGAAACTGATTGGCGTAGACAACAAAACAGGCAAATTCAAACTCAGCCGCAAAATCCTGATGCCAAAACCCGAAGGCGCAGCACCCCAGTGACAGACCCGAAGGCAAAGACCGGAAGGTCGAGGCAGCGAAGGAAGACCGGAAATCCGGCCGCAGCGGCAGGAAAATAAAGAATAAAAGTATAGAAATAAAAAAAGAGGCGATTGCCTCTTTTTTTATTTCTATACTTTTATCGTGGATGGTAGATGGTGGATGGACGATCGTGAAAAATCGGAACCTGTGTTTCTCTATCTATGCGAACTTATTTTTTGAACTTCTTAAAATTGTCAGCATCTTAATTCCACAAGCTGCCCATCCAGATCCACCATATACCATCCACGAAATCATCAGCTTCTCTAAACTAATACTCCAATGAGCACCTACGTCCAAATCTCCATCCCGATAAAAGACGATCAGGAATCCGACATACTCGTTGCGCAGCTGAGCCGGATCGGGTTTGAAGGATTTGAGGAAGAAGAGCAGTTGTTGCTGGCGTTCATTCCCAAAACGCTGTATGATGCCCGGCAACTGCTGCAAACCGTATTAACGGCAAAAGGATTGGAAAGGGGAGAACCGGATGAATTATTCTCGGTAAAAGAGATTGAGCAAAAGAACTGGAATGAAGAATGGGAAAAAGATTTTCAACCGGTGGTCGTTGGTGACTTCTGCGCCATACGGGCCGATTTTCACGAAAAGATCCCGGACGTGCAATATGATTTGATCATTACACCCAAGATGAGTTTTGGTACAGGCCATCATGCAACAACTTACATGATGATTGAAGCCATGCGCAGCATTGATTTTTATGCAGAGAAAGTGCTGGATTTCGGAACCGGCACCGGCGTCCTGGCAATACTGGCTGAAAAACTGGGTTCGGTGGATATCCGGGCCATCGACCTGGATGACTGGAGCATCGAGAATGCAGCGGAAAATATAGCAGCCAACCAGGCGGTTCATATATCGCTGGAACTAAAGGATTCCCTGGAAGGGGAGGACGTTTTTGACATCATTCTCGCGAACATTAGCCTGCAGGTTATCCTGCAGAACCTGGGGGCTTTATGGCAACATCTGGACGAAAATGGCGTTATTATCGCCAGCGGTGTTCTGCAATCCGATGAAGTGCAGATCAGACAAAACGCTGCTAAAGAAGGGTTTTTAATGAATATTTTATTTATTCGCGACAACTGGATGAGTTTCAGTTTGAAAAAACGGAAGATCTCCGGTGAATTTGCGGAGGTTTAATCCCTTTTTTTAGTTATTTTTGAAATCCAACTATCCCTAACCTTTCATGCTGGAGGTTTTATTTATTTTCATTGCTTACCTGATCGGATCCATCCCCACGGCTGTGTGGATAAGCCGTTATTTTTTCGGGGTCGATATCCGGGATTATGGCAGCGGCAATGCCGGCGCTACCAACACCTTTCGTGTACTTGGTTCAAAATGGGGATCCATCGTCATGTCGGTGGATGTTTTAAAGGGCGTGGTCGCTACCAGCCTTTATATTCTCATCCCTTTTTATATGCACAATGAATGGGATCGCACCAACCTGATGGTGGGACTGGGACTGGCTGCTGTCGTGGGCCATATTTTCCCGCTCTGGGCCGACTTCCGGGGAGGAAAAGGCGTTGCTACCCTGTTTGGAATGATCCTGGCCATACAGCCCATTGTAGCGGTTTATTGCGTCGGCGTCTTTCTTTTATGCCTTTACCTGACCCGTTTCGTATCGCTTAGTTCGATTCTGGCCAGTATCGCTTTTGCGGTATTAATATTATTCATATTCAATGAAAAAGAGCCCCTTTACCGGGCTTTTGCCATAGCAGTTGCCCTATTGGTCATTCTAACCCACCAGAAAAACATCAGTCGCATGCTGAGAGGAAGCGAAAGTAAGATCCCGATCCTCAAGTACCGCGACAAAAGAAGGCATCGCAGGCCGGATGATGATATCGATGACGCAAAAAGCTAGCTTTTTGCGTTAAAATCATCGTTATCATGGGCCCGTTTTCGGAATTGATCACCTATTTCTTTTACTTCCGGCCGGATTTTTCTACCTTTGCAGCCCGCTGGTCGCGTTTCGGAAATTTAAACAATCTAAGTATGCTATTAACTTTATTGGAAAAGCTGGAACTCAAAGATGAAAAAAGTATTCTAATTCAGGGCCTTCCTTCTTCGATAGAGAAACAGTTTGCCAAGCTGGCTTTCGCAAAAAATGTGACCCCATTACTTAAGATTAAAAAGATTGACTTCGCCCTGGTGTTTGCCGTTAACGAAACCCAGCTCCGCGGCATTATTCACGAAGTTTTACCCGCGCTCAGCAAAGGCGGAAAATTCTGGGTAGCCTATCCCAAAACCAGCTCTAAAATCGCCACCACCCTCAACCGCGAATGCAGCTGGACCTGCATTACCCACGCCGGCTTCGAAGGCGTCAACGAAATCACCCTCGATCATGTCTGGACCGCTACGAGGTTCGAGAAGGTTGGAAAGGCTGTGGGGGCGTTGGTAGCGCGATAGCATATTCGTAAATGGTTTGTGATGGTAGATGGACGACCCTGAAATTTCAGGCAACCCCTGTTTCCATAAATCCATGCAGCCCGCTCTACGAAACATACCATCCACTATCCACCATAAACCATCCACGACACTCCCCGCTCCCTACATCTTAACAATCACCGTCCCCGCCCCGCCCATCAACTCCTTTTCCATTTTTTTCAGATGTAAATGCGTTTGCATATACATGATCTGCTCGTCGGGGTTGATTGATTTCTCCAGGTCTTTCTGATTCATTTCGATGAGGCGGCGGATCTTTCTGAGTTTGAGATAGGTTAAAGTGGACAGCACTTCTTCTTTATAGAGTTCTTCGCGCGTGGGAATTTTTCCTTCAAAGAAGATCTTCCAGTTTTCACTCACTTCAAAAGGGAAATCCATGATGGAAACAACCAGGGCGCTCAGCTGCTGATCTTCCTGGTAAAGAAAATTACGGGCTGTAGGTTCCAGGCCCTGCTGATACCAGTCTTTGTATATATGCACGATATTGATCAGGTTTTTATTGTCGATCATATCCTCATCCTCAAATTCCGGAAACATAAAATCGGCTACCCGCTTTTGCTCATCCCAGGATTTTAATCCGAATTCCAGTAAGGAGCGGATGATGGCGCGCTCCTGCTGCTCATCTTTATTGAGCAGGTCGGTCAGTTCATCATCGTATTCCGTAGCGCCGGATGATGTTTCTTCCGGATTTTCCGCAGCGGATGATGCAGCCCGGTAACTGGTTTTGCCGATTCGTTCCCGGATGAATTTATTCACCAGGGTATTGAGCCCCGTTTCGTCTATTTTCAGTAATTCGGAAGAACGACGGATATAATCCTGCTGCTTTGTAAAATCTTCCGCCTTGTTGATGCGGGAAATGGTTTCCGCGATCCGGTTTACCAGCTGGGCTTTCTGATTGCTGTCGTTCCCGATGGATGCCAGCGAGGTCTCGAGCTGAAAGAGAATAAAATCTTTTTTATTCGCTGCAATGAGATCACGGAAAGCGGCGGCGCCTTTTTTACGGACATAACTATCGGGATCTTCCTGGTCGGGAATCAGCACGAGCTTCACATTCAGGCTCTCTTCAAAAGCCAGGTCCATACCGCGCTGCGCCGCCTTAATGCCGGCTGCATCCCCATCGTATAAGATGGTCAGGTTGGAAGTGTATTTTTTGATCAGCCGGAGCTGGTCCGGTGTAAGGGAAGTACCCCCGCTGGCCACCACATTTTCAATGCCCGACTGGTGCAGGGAAATGACATCGGTATATCCTTCCACCAGTAAACATTCATCCAGTTTATCAATGGCCTGCCGGGCAAAATAAGCGCCATACAGGATCTTACTCTTTACATAGATCTCATTTTCCGGGGTATTGATATACTTGGGCGCCCGGTCGTTGTTCCGGATGATGCGCGCTCCGAAGCCTGCAATTTTTCCCGATTGATTGTGGATCGGAAAAATAATCCGCTCCCGGTAATTATCAAATGCTTTCCCGTCGCGGAATACGACCAGGCCGCTTTTTTGAAGGATCTCCGTACTGTATTGCGCAGCCAGCGCCTGGCTGGCGAAAGCGTCTGACCGGGCCGGACTATACCCCAGCTGGAATTTCTGAATGATATCATCCCGGAACCCGCGTTCTTTCAGGTAAGAAAAGCCGATATTTTTTCCTTCCTCATCCTCCGTCAGGACGCGGGTGAAAAATTGCTGTGCGAATCCGTTGAGGATGTATAAGCTGTCCGCCGCCAGTTGCCGGAGCTTTACTTCCGGGCTGGATTCTGTTTCCTCGATCTCCACATTGTATTTGGCCGCCAGCCATTTCAGGGCTTCCACATAAGAATATTTCTCATGCTCCATCAGGAAGCTGATGGAATTGCCACTGCGCCCGCAACCGAAACATTTATAAATTTCCTTTGCGGGGGAAACGGTAAAAGAAGGCGTCTTTTCATTATGGAAAGGGCAAAGTCCCAGGTAATTGGAGCCCCGTTTCTTAAGCTTTACAAAACCGCCCACGATTTCCGTAATATCGATGCGGCTGAGAATCTGTTGTATGGTTTCCGGAGAGATCAGGTGAATGGTTTGAGCGTCGAATTTAATAAAAAAGCATCTTTGCAACCGTTAAATATACCAGCATGGATTCCACGATACTGAAGCTTGAGGATGTTGAAGTCAGCCTGGGAGGGAGAAAGATACTCCGGGAAATTTCTTTGGAAATCAGGAAAGGCGAACAGTGGGCCATTCTGGGTCCATCGGGATCGGGCAAAACGGTTCTGGCCAGAACGCTTGCCGGGCAGCATTTCTTTCAGGGAAGGATTTCCGGAACCTCCGGAGATTTTCAAAGGAAAGTGCTGCTCGTGGAGCAGCAGCACCGGTTTAAGCATAACAGCAACCAGGCTGATTTCTATTATCAGCAGCGATACAATTCTTATGATGCGAACGGAACCATCAACGTGCAGGAAAACCTGGCGGATTATCCCGAAAAAGGACCGAATGGATTTTACAAGGCAGAGCTGATCGATTTATTTCAACTCCGTAAATTATTGGCCGAACCCCTGATACAATTATCCAACGGCGAGAATAAAAGACTGCAGATTGTAAAGGCGCTGCTGACGGATCATGATTTGCTGATCCTGGATCAGCCCTTTACCGGCCTGGATGCGGAAGGGCGGAAACGCTTATCCGGAATATTAAATCAATTGGGAGAAAGGGGAGAGCAGATGATCCTGATCACTTCCGGCCGCGATATACCGGCCTGTTTTAAAAAGGTTCTGGTGATGGATCAGGGAAAGGTCGTGGCGCAGGGGAGTCCTGAAGATTTTCAATCTGCCGGTTCCTTCACGCCCGTTCTCCCGGAAAAATTTCCCTCCCGGATATCCTTTCAATATCCGGATTTTGAATATGCGGTCCGCATGCTGAACGTGAATGTTTGCTATGATGAAAAATTTATTCTGCGTTCCATTGACTGGGAAGTAAAAAAAGGGTCCTGCTGGAGTTTATCGGGACCGAACGGCGCGGGAAAATCCACCCTGCTCAGTCTGATCACGGGCGACAATCCGCAGGCCTATGCCAATGAAATTTACCTGTTCGACAGAAAGCGGGGTACTGGCGAGAGTATCTGGGATATCAAGCAGAAAACAGGTTTCCTCTCTCCCGAACTGCATTTGTATTTCGACTATGCGGCAACGGCATACAGCACGATCGCTTCCGGATTATGGAGCACAACCGGATTATTTCGCACTCCCTCGGAAGCGGAGCATGAACTGATTCTGGAATGGCTGGATTTTCTGGACCTGGACCCATACCGCAATCATCTGCTCGGCAGCCTGCCCGCAGGCATCCAGCGTATGCTGCTGCTGGGCCGCGCCATGGTCAGGACGCCGCCCCTGCTCGTGCTGGATGAACCCTGCCAGGGCCTGGATCCGGAGCATATTGAGCAGGTAAAAGGGCTTATCGGCCGGTATTGCGAAACCTATGGCGCCACGCTGATCTTTGTGAGCCATTACCCGGAAGAGCTGCCGGCCTGTGTAACCCGGTTTTTGCGCCTGGAAAAAGGCTCCATCGTATAATGAATTGATAATCAGCCGTGTTTTCGCTACGGAGAAATACCTTCCCGCCCGGGTGTAAAAACCTGATGAAGGATTGGGAAAAACAGTAAATTTGCAGAGAGCTGCAGTTTCAACCCTACTTACCCATCATTCTGCTGCAGATCAGGTTTTAATACTTCCCATTAAATTCAGGATATCCCAACCAGCGGCGTTCATTATTAAAACTTGTGTAGTATGTATTCTTATGCTCTGTTAGAAAAAAATTGTTATTATCTCATTCAGGAAACTGAAGAGTCACCCGTGAACCTGATTAAAGTGCATTTGGAAACGGAGCAGTGTATGTATGTTTCCAAATACCAGGATGAGCCGGCGATTGAATGGAAGAAAAAGGGAGATCCGATTTTTGATATTCTTGAACTCGTAAGTGACGATAAGATTAAAGACTGGGAATCGATTTATAACGATAACCAGAGCAGTTATAATTACGAGGAGGACGAAGATTAATCCAGGTTCGCTTCCTTCCACGGAGAAGTGCCATACCGCCAGTATCCGTAGGAAATAAGGCCGGTGGCAATGGTGATGCTGATGTAGTTGATGAACGTTACATAGGGAAGAGTAACCATGCTGAAGTTTAAATAATTGAAAATATAGATTACGGTAAACAGGCCATAATAAAAAATGAATCCTGCATTGACGAAGGCCAGTACATTTTCAAATGCCGAATGCTGCATCTTTTTAAAGAACACGCTGATTCCCCAGATATTCAGTATCAGGCTGATTAAACTGCCCAGTCCGATGATCGGCGTATTGGAATCAAAATTATAGCCCTTCCACAGGATCATGACGATCTCAAAAAGGAGAAAACCATAAAGTAATCCCAGGAATATTTTCTTTTTGAAGGAGAAGTAGAAGATCAGCAGGATCAGGGGCGTATCAATCAGGTTATACAGCAGGGTGATATCGTTACTCACCACATGGTACCATTGCCAGCGGAAGATCTCCGGGGTATAGGTGATGCCGTTGATCAGCCAGAATAAGGCGATAAAGAAATATGATTTGTCCGGCGCCAGCCTTTTAAACCAGAATAAAACCATGGGAATGAAGCAAAGCCCGATGGCGATAATGGAAATAAGCAGGTTCAGCACAGGTAACAGGCCCGTTTTCAAGGGTAAGAGTTTAGGCTATAATAGCGCTAAAACAGGCCATTTTATTATAGGTAAAACTACGTAGTTTTATTCTCAAATTACGCGGGGTGTTTGCCCGTGAAATGCATGTAAAATCCGGTAAATCAGGTTACTAGGCCCCTAATTATTCACATTCGTGCGTAATTTGTGAAGCAATTGAACAAATTCAATTGCCTATATTTGCGCCCATCCGGTATGGCAGAAAATAAACAGAATTTATTCGAATATAACGAGGAATCCATCCGGTCGCTGGACTGGAAGGAGCATATCCGCCTGCGGCCGGGTATGTATATAGGCAAGCTTGGCGACGGCAGCAGCGCCGATGACGGCATTTATGTGCTGGTAAAAGAAGTGGTGGATAATTGCATCGATGAATACACCATGGGGCATGGCAAACAGATCGATGTGACCATCGAAGATAAACTGGTCACGATCCGGGATTACGGTCGCGGTATTCCCCTGGGCAAAGTGGTGGACGTGGTGAGTAAGATCAATACCGGCGCTAAATACGACAGCAAGGCATTCCAGAAGGCCGTGGGTTTGAATGGGGTGGGCATCAAGGCGGTAAATGCCCTCAGCCAGTCCTTTACGGTCTCCGCCTTCCGGGAAGGAAAAGAAAAAAAAGCGGAGTTTTCTAAAGGGAACCTGGTGAAAGAGCTTAAGGAAGCCAAAACCACGGAGCCAAACGGCACGCTGGTTCAGTTTGTGCCGGATGAATCCATCTTCAAGAATTTTCATTTCATTAATGAATACCTGGATAATCAGTTCTGGAATTATTGTTACCTGAATGCGGGACTGATCATCGATTATAACGGGAAGAAATATATTTCAAAGAATGGCCTGCTGGATTTGCTGAAGCGCAGAACCAACGAGGACGAACTCTTCTATCCGATCATTCACCTGAAGGGGGATGATATTGAAGTGGCCGTTACCCATAACAGCGATTACGGGGAAGAGATCTTTAGTTTTGTGAACGGTCAGTACACCACGCAGGGGGGAACCCATCAGCAGGCATTCCGGGAGGCCTTTGTAAAAGTAGTGCGGGATTTTTATAAGAAAGATTACGATGCAGCCGATATCCGGCAAAGCATTACGGCGGCAGTATCCGTACGGGTGGTGGAGCCTGTGTTCGAATCCCAGACCAAAACCAAACTGGGCAGCCAGTATGTGGAGGAAGGCGGCGCCAGCATGAAAAATTTCGTGCATGATTTCCTGGCCCGCGAACTGGACAACTTCCTGCACAAAAATCCTTCCATTGCCGATGCGATGAAAAAACGCATCGAACAAAGTGAGAAAGAAAGAAAGGAATTATCCGGTATCCGGAAACTGGCGAATGAACGGGCTAAAAAAGCCAATCTGCACAACCGGAAGCTGCGGGATTGCCGCGTGCATTATAATGAAGAAGCTACAGGGAAGGACAAGAACCTGATTCTGGAGAAGCAGAAAGAAAGTACGATCTTCATCACGGAAGGCGACTCCGCCAGCGGATCCATTACGAAAGTGCGGAATGTGGAAACCCAGGCCGTATTCAGTCTGCGGGGTAAACCGCTGAATTGTTTCGGGCTGACCAAAAAAGTTGTTTATGAAAACGAAGAATTCAACCTGCTGCAGCATGCGCTGAATGTGGAAGACGGCATTGAAGGATTGCGGTATAATAATGTTGTTTTCGCTACGGATGCCGATGTGGACGGAATGCATATCCGCCTGCTGTTAATGACTTTCTTCCTGCAATTCTTTCCCGACCTGGTGAAGAACAATCACGTGTATATACTGGATACACCCTTATTCCGCGTGCGCAATAAGCAGGAGACTATTTATTGTTATGATGAAAAAGAAAAGCAGGCGGCCATGAAAAAGCTGGGCAGCAAACCCGAAGTGACACGCTTCAAAGGGCTGGGAGAAATTTCTCCCGACGAGTTTGCGCGTTTCATCGGCCCCGATATGCGGGTTCAGCCTGTTATGATCATGCCGGAAACCCATATCCAGCAGCTGCTGGAATATTATATGGGTAAGAACACGCCGCAGCGGCAGGACTTCATCATTGGCAATCTGCGGATGGAGATTGACCACACGGAGCAAAACGGATTGGTGGCATAAAAATAATTTTCATGTTTCATGTAGTTTTTCAGGCCCGCGACGCAGCTGTGCTGACAGCAGCGATGGATATGGATGAAGCGCTGGATGGCGAGATCGTATGCATTTCAGACGATTATTCCGCCGGCCCGGTTGCGGATCTTTTTTCGGAAGAAGGAATGGCGTTGCGTAAAACCTGGTGGCGGAGTATTTCGGAGTGAACCGGAGACCTGTGCCGGATGCTGTTTCTTTTTCTGAGGATCATGTAAAACTGCAGCAGATCCTGGATCGCATGCGGGAAGAAGAATTTGACAGGATCTGGATCTGGGTGGCATCGAATGCGCAGGACGTGAGCGGATATTACTGGCTCATTTCCCAGCTGAGTGAATTTGCCGGACGTATCGATGTGCTGTCTTTGAATAACCTGCCCTTCATCAGCGATAAAGGAACGGTATTTTATCCGTCTTACTTATCCGAAATTCCGCCCCGCGAATTCATCAAGGCAAAAAAACTCGCGCGACCGGTTTCGCTTTCCGAATTTGAAACAGATCCGGATGAATGGACAAAGCTCAGCAATGAGCATAAAAATGTCCGCATCCTGGAAGGCGCAAAAAAACTGGTTCAGCAGGAAGATGATTTCTTCGACGCATCATTAAAGAAATTCCTCAGCGGGGAATTCCAGAAAACCTCCGCGGATCATTCATCAGTTTCTTTCCAAATCTCCCGTAAAGACCGGAGAAGCATTTTTGCTCTGGCGTCTGAAAGCGCTTGTTTCGGCAGGAGATTTGGAGCAACAGGGCGAAACGCTGCGGTTGCCTGTAACCGCCATCGCCTCCGGTAATCCGGAATAAAATAGCCATACCGGGCTTTTCCCGGCCCGGTTTAGTTGGATTCCCCTGACTTATTCAGAAAATAAAAGGCAAGACTTTCCTTCATTTCCGGGTTTCCGGATCCGGAGTAACCGGGTTAAACTCATATTTATTTCTTCCTGCAACCTTCTTTCGTATAAACAGGTATAAAACGAGTAATTAACTGGTATTAAATAGGTATTTAACTGGTATATAACAGGTATATAACAGGCACTAAGTCCATTAAATGCCCATTATATACCTGTTATTATACTTATAATTATCTGATTAAACACTGGTTATGTTGAAAAGAGGTCGCCCAAAGACCGTTATGATCCCATTACAGGCTGGAGTTGGAGCTGTAAGGGGTTAAATAGCAGAAAATCTGAATTTTTCCGGAGGTTTCCTTAAAGCAGGAAAAGCGGGGGCGCCCGGATTTCTAACTTACAGTCAGAAACCATTCTGCAGTCGCCCGGATCCCTTCTTCATAAGAAGTGGGTTTAAAATGAAAAGCCTTTTCAAATTTTGAAGAATCGAATTGCAGGGGATATTCGTACTGGTAGAGCATTTCATTGCTCTCCCTGATTAAAGGGCTGAACCAGCCAATTATTTTCAGCATCCATTTCGGGATTACCTGAACCTTGTTTTTCCCGTTCATGTATTTCGCGGCGATGGCAATGAATTGCCGTCCGGTTAGATCCGGGCTGCTCACCGGGAGATGCCAGGTCTGCCCAAAAGATTCTTCGTGGGTAGCGAGGATATAAAGACCTCTTGCCGCATCGGGGGTGTAATTGAAACTTCTGGGTAGATCCGCATTGGCCATCCACTGTGCTGTGCTGCCTTTTTTCAGCCTGTCGAATACCAGGATGCCGGCCGCGCTTTTGTCAGTGCTCCGGGGGCCGTAAAAATCAGTTGCTTTGGCGATAACTGCTTTTATTTTCCCGGAATGCATCTCGTCCAGCAGCATCTGATCGACCGTCGCACGGACTTCACCCTTTTTGCTTACCGGATGAAAAGGAGTTGATTCCGTAATTTTTCCTTTTACCAATCCATACGCATAGATATTGTCGAAGAAGATCAGTTTCGCATTGGCCGCTTTGCAGGCGTCGATGGTATTCCGCATGATGACGGGCCAGTTGGCTTTCCAGATTTTGTGGTCGTATTGTATGCCGACGAGCAGATAAACGATGTCGGATCCGGCAACGGCATCGATCACCTGCTGCCGGTTCAGCACATCGGCTGCCCTGGTTTCCGCGCCTGCAACAGGTTTGGGATTTCTGGAAACCAGCCGGATTTTTTCTTTGTTTGCCTGAAGGATGGGAACGAGTTCTGTGGCGATCGTTCCGTTTGCGCCTAATAAAGTGTGGAGTGCCATAAAATGAATTTTGTATTTGTTTGACAGCACAAAACTAAAACCCGTTTCCTGATTAATAGCAGGCTCTGTTTTTAAGTCGCGCCTGCATATCCTGCCAGGCTTCGTCTTCGATTTGTACGAATTGTTTTAATAAGTTGTGGAGATTGTGGAGTGCGCTGTTTATCATCCGTCAAAAGTTACGTAAAATATCGGAAAATATCCGATGTCTGCATCTCGGTCATTTGCAAAAAGAGCAGCAGAAAGCGGTGACTGGAATCAAAAGAAACTGACCAGACCCCAGCTGATCGAACTGCTTACCCAAAAGATCAACAGTGTTTCTTTTGGAAATATCCGGCAAGATATCGTTCGGTTTGTTCCGGACATAAAGATTTTAGACATCTGGTCTCCCGAATATTTTCTTGACCTGATCCAAAAAATAAAGACAGCCCCTTAGGATCAACCTGTAGACCGCTTCCATCCCTGATGTCGTTCCCCTTAAAAAGCGAGGATGAAAATTTATCGGTAAATGATTTACATTTAATCAACCTAATCAAATTTTTTACCTCATAAAATTCTTCCATTGAAATCATTGTTTCTTAAAAGGAATCGGATACTGGCTGCTGGCGGCTGTTTTTTGATTTTCGCTGACGCCCGCCCGGGCGCAGGATGTGCCGTAAATCCCGCGCTATTGAATGGCTCGTGGAATGCGCAATGGGTCAGCTGTCCCGGCGTGCCATTGCGGGCTTATGGGGTCTATCATTTCCGCAAGACCCTGGAGTTGCAGGAAAAGCCGGCGCATTTTATTATTCATGTTTCGGCTGACAACCGCTATATTCTGTATGTAAATGGAGAAGAGATCGGGAAGGGACCTGCCCGAAGCAGCCTGTATAACTGGAATTTCGGATCCTTCGACATTGCATCCCATCTGCAGGCGGGGAAAAATGTGATTGCGGCCATGGTATGGAATATGGGAGAACTGGCGCCCGTTGCACAGATCTCTAATCAAACCGGTTTTTTATTGCAGGGTGATACGAAGGCAGAGCAGATTGCGAATTCAGATCATTCCTGGAAAGTGATTGCACGATACAGCTTATACGCCCTGCGCTGAAGAATATGGGTGCGGAATTACACTCGTTATATGGTAGTGGGCCCGGGGGATGAGATCCGGGGTGAGTATTTTCCCTGGGGATGGGAACAGAAAGAGTATAATGATACAGGCTGGCCCGCGGCAATGCAATTGAATACGCCCGTTGTTACGGCAGGATACGGAACAGATAATATGTGGACGCTGAGTCCGCGCAGCATTCCACAGATGGAAGAAAAGCTGCAGCGGTTAAGCATCATCCGCCGGATGAACGGGATCCAGACGGATGCTGCATTTCTTTCCGGTTCGCATCCGCTCACGATTCCCGCGCATACGAAAATGAGTATGCTGCTGGATCAGTCGTTTGAAACAGTTGCCTATCCGGTGATCAGGCTGAGTGAGGGTAAAAATGCAATGGTAAAACTTACTTATGCGGAAGCCTTGTTTGATGAGCATGGTCAAAAAGGCAACCGCAATGAGATCGATGGCAAAACCATTAAAGGGCTGTATGATATCTTTTATCCGGACGGACAACCAAACCGGAGTTTCAGTCCGCTCTGGGTACGCACTTACCGTTATGTTCAGATCGACGTGCAAACTGCTGATGAACCGCTGGTAATTGCAGATATGTACGGGATCTATACCGGTTATCCCTTTGTGCAAAAAGCAACTTTTTCATCCAACGATGCTTCGCTGAATGAAATCTGGAAAACCGGCTGGCATACCGCCCGTTTATGTGCGGGTGAAACCTATTTCGACTGTCCCTACTATGAACAACTGCAATATGAAGGCGATACCCGGATTCAATCGCTGATTTCATTATACAATACCGGCGACAACCGGCTGATGCGAAAAGCGATCAATGATTTTTTTAATTCCCGGGTTCCGGAAGGACTTACGCAGGGCCGTTATCCGAGCAACCGGTTACAGGTGATCCCGCCTTTTTCCCTTTTCTGGGTTTCCATGCTGTATGATTACTGGATGCATTGCGAAGATGATCAGTTCCTGAAACAATATCTGGACGGAGCGGATATTGTGCTGAAGTGGTTTGAAAACCGGATAGATCCGCAATATGGAATGCTGGGTCCGCTGAAATGGTGGAATTTCACCGACTGGAATCAGGCGTTTCCGAATGGAACGCCGGATGGTGCAACGGACGGACATTCTTCCGTAGTCAGTCTCCAGTTTGCCTATACGCTGCAACAGGCGGCTGCCATGTTTAAATATTATGGGCGAAATGAAACGGCAGACCGCTTTGCAAAACTGGCAGACCGGCTTGCAAAAAATACTTACCAGCATTGCTTCGATTCCGGTAAAATGGAAATGGCGAATACGCCACAGAAGAATACTTTCAGTCAGCATGCCGGTATCATGGGTATTTTATCCGGAGCGATTCCGGCCGACAAACAAAAGCAGGTGCTGGGAAAGATTTTATACGACAGCACGCTGAGCCAGGCAACATTTTATTACCGGTTCTATCTTACCCGCGCCATGATCAAAACAGGCATGGGTAATTTATATTATTCGCAGTTAACGCCGTGGCGGGATATGCTGAAAATGGGACTGACCACGTTCGCTGAACAGCCGGACCCGACGCGTTCCGATTGTCATGCCTGGAGCGCCAGCCCGAACTACGATTTCCTGGCAACCATTTGCGGAATTATGCCGGATGCGCCCGGGTTTAAAAAAGTTTTGATCCGTCCGGAGCCGGGTGAATTAAAAGAAGTGAAAGGGACTATGCCGGTTCCGGCAGGAATGGTGGAAGTATCGCTTAAGCGCAAAGGGAAAAGCGGTCTTGAAGGAGAAGTGACGCTTCCCGGGAATATCAGCGGCCGGCTGGTTTGGGAAGGAAAGGAAATAAAGCTTACCGGGGGGCATCAGCAAATAAATCTATAGAGATGAAAAAAGGATTTCTACTTTCTTCCGGCGTAGCAGGGATATTGTTGTTTTTCATTTCCTGTAATAACGGAACTTCCGGTGACCGGAATTTAATTTCTGCAGATTCTGCAAGCATTGCAGCAGGCGAAAAGGCTTTTAATCAGCATTGCAGCGGTTGCCACAATTTCAGGCAGGACGGTATTGGTCCGCAGTTGAGCGGGATAACAACGAAGGTTTCCGCTGACTGGATCCTGCATTTTATAAAAAACCCGCAGCAGGTTATTTCATCGACGGATGAACGTGGCAGGCAGCTGCTTAAGAAATACAAAACCGTGATGCCTTCTTTTTCCATGTTACCGGAAAGTGATCTGAATGCTATCATTGCTTTTTTGAATGTGCACCGGATATCCGTTCAACCTGCGGGGAAAGAAATGGGTAATGCCATCGCCAATCCCATTCCGGAACGAATCCCCCTTTCAAACCTGGTTATCAATCTAAAGCTGCTGACGCAATTTCCGCCTTCTGTTGATTCGGGCAAACATCCGGCAGCCCGGATCACCAAACTGGATTTTGAACCGGGAACAGGTGATTTATTTGTGCTGGATCTCCGGGGCAAACTGTACAAACTGCAGAAGAATAATAAACCTGTTGTGTGGATGGATATGGCGGGGCTGAGACCTGCATTCATTAATGAACCCGGACTCGCAACCGGATTTGGAAGTTTTGCTTTTCACCCGGACTATGCGCGAAACGGAATTTTTTATACAACCCATACTGAAAAGGCAGGGACGGCAAGCGCTGATTTTCGTTATCCGGATTCCATTAAAGTGGCGATGCAGTGGGTGCTGACGGAATGGAAGGCCAAAGACCCGGGTGCATCAAAATTTTCGGGTACAAGCCGTGAGCTGTTCCGGATAAATATGGTGTCGGGCAGTCATGGCATGCAGGAGATTGTTTTTAATCCGCTCGCAAAACCCGGAGATAAGGATTATGGGCTTCTGTATATCGGAATAGGAGATGGAGGTTCCGTTGATAATGGATATCCCTCTTTCGCGCATAATCTGAAAACGATCTGGGGAACCATTCTTCGTATAGATCCCGGCGGACGAAACAGCGTGAACGGACAGTATGGTATTCCGCCGGATAATCCGTTTGTAAATAATCCGGGCAAAATTCCTGGAGAAATATATGCTTACGGATTCAGGAACCCGCATCGCATTTCCTGGACCCGGTCGGGTGCAATGCTTGCCTGTAATGTCGGGCAAACAAATATTGAATCTGTCAACCTGATTCAGCCGGGTCATGATTACGGATGGCCGGTGCGGGAAGGGAATTTTTTATTGGATCCCAATGGCAATCTGGATAAGATTTATCCGCTTCCGGCCAATGATTCGATTTTCAAATTCACCTATCCGGTAGCCGAATTTGATCACGACGAAGGCAATGCCATTTCGGGCGGCCTGGAATATCAGGGGAATAAAATTCCACGGTTAAAGGGGAAATACGTTTTTGGAGATATCCCTTCCGGAAGATTGTTTTTCATTAAAACGGCTGATATTAAGCAGGGGAAACTGGCTCCTGTTGAAGAATGGAAGATATCCTTAAACGGCGCACCGGAAACCTTCCGGGAAATCATGGGACCGGCCGGGTAGACCTCCATTTTGGCCGGGATTCCGAGGGGGAATTATATATCTTAACCAAATCGGATGGAAAGTTGTATAAGCTGATGAGTGCTGAATGATTTAAGCATTTGTTGGCGAATGTTAGCGGATCGTTATACCCCGGTTCAGGGCAATCCTTTTGCAGGCTCATGCGTATATATTAGTATAAACGCAGTGAGTTATGAAAAAGATGACAATGATCCTCCTCTCCCTGGTACTTGTTTTGGGAGCCGCTGCCCAGAGGGGACACGGAGGCGTGATCAGGCATGGCGGCAGTAATTACTACAGACCCCGTATTAGCGTCGGAGTGGGGTTTTATTCTCCTTTTGGTCCCTATGGATATTATTCTCCTTTTTTTATGAGCCCGTATGGCCCTTATGCCTATCCATATTATTATGGCGGCATGGCAGGGCGTCGCAGCTTACCCTGAATGTACAGGGTATCCGGAATGATTATGCGGACCGGATCTATTCCGTAAAACACGATACCCGTATTTCGCATAAGGAAAGACGTCAGAAAGTCAGGGAATTAAAAAGGGAAAGGGAAAAAGCGATTCAGGATGAGATCATGAATTATTACAAGCAGCCGGTTACCCGGTAAGCAGTATGCGGGTGTTGAATATTCCGTGTAACGGCTCAACCGTTGCACGGATTTTTTTTGATCAGTAATCAGCCGGTTTTTTACCGAGCATTTTCATCATTCGGAAATGAGAGGCAACCGCGCCGGTCATGGTACGGAATTCATTGTACTGAACATGGTGTTCGTTACAGATTTTTTTTACGATGGATGAAATGGCGGGATAATGAACATGGCTGACCCTGGGAAACAGATGGTGTTCGATCTGGAAGTTGAGTCCGCCGACGAACCAGGAAACGAATTTATTACGCGGAGCAAAATTGGCGGTGGTCCGCACCTGATGAATGGCCCATTCATCTTCAATTTTCTGCGGCTCGATTCCGGGAGCAAAAACAAATTCTGCATCTTCCACTACATGAGCCAGCTGGAATACCAGCGCCAGGGTAAGGCCCATCGTAACATGCATACAGGCAAAGCCGATGCCCCAGGCGCCCCATCCGACAAAATGGACCGGGATCAGGATATAGCATATTACATACATGACCTTGCTCCCCCAGAAAATAAAATGTTCTTCCAGATTCATTTTCTGCAGGCTGGTGTTATGAATTTTTCTTTTAAAGTACTTATTGAAATCCATCATCGTTACCCAGGCGAAAGAAGAGATGGCATAGACCAGCACCACATAAAAATGCTGGAAGCGGTGGGCGCTAACCCATTTCTGGGAAGGGCATTGGCGCATGATCGGGCTCTTGGCGATATCATCGTCGATTCCGTCGATATTGGTATAGGTATGATGAATGATATTATGCTTGAATTTCCAGATGAAGGCATTCCCGCCCAGCAGGTTCAGGCTGAGTCCCATCAGGGTATTTACCCAGGGTCTTTTTGAATAAGCGCCATGACAGGCGTCATGCATCACATTGAAGCCGATACTCGCCAAAACAAAACCCAGCACAGCGCAAAGGGCTATCGCAACAATAACAGGAAAATGAACCAGGAGTAAAAGCAGGTAAATGGCAATTGCCGATGGAACCAGGGTAGCGGTTTTAATATAGAGCTTCCAGTTCCCCGTTTTATTGATATGGTTCGTGGAAAAATACTGATCAACGGATCTTTTGAGTTCCTGTTGAAAGGAATTGTTTTTGTTATTG
The DNA here is from genome assembly GCA_963801295.1 of uncultured Chitinophagaceae bacterium. GTDB lineage: Bacteria > Bacteroidota > Bacteroidia > Chitinophagales > Chitinophagaceae > Puia. The sequence continues at coordinate 446,143 of CAWDEH010000009.1, read as the reverse complement.
AAAGAAACTTTATACATGGGTGAGGGGAATATATAGGAGATAAGAGATAAATTGTCGTATCATTTTAAAGGTAGGTTAGTTTTTACAGACAGAGAAATGAAATTTGCATTGAAAACGTTAAGTTCCGCACATTGCGGAACTGTTAATAAAACGGAAAAACATGAAATATAGTGTTCAGCCCGAGCATTGGCTGCGGGGCCCTGTCGATCAGGTGCCTGCATTGCTGCAACCTGCAGCGCATGCCTTGCTGCAGATGAGGGCGGAAGTAAATTCAATGATGCCGGGATTATCTGAAGAGAAGCTTTGGGTGCAGCCCAACGGGGTTGCGGCGCCGGGTTTTCATTTGCAGCATATTACCGGTGTTATTGACCGGCTCTTTACTTATGCGCGGGAAGAATCCCTCAGCGATGCGCAGATGGAATGGCTGAGCGGGGAGGGGAAAAATAAGTCCCTGCCGGTGGAAGAATTATTGAATATACTCAATCAACAGGTGGATAAGGCCATTGAGCAGTTAAAAAATACAGATCCTGCAGTATTAACAGACACCCGCTACGTGGGAAGAAAAAGAATTCCGTCAACGGTTATCGGATTGCTTTCGCATGCTGCCGAACACAGTATGCGGCATTTGGGGCAATTGCTGGTTACCGTACGGGTACTGATCAACTGATTTGTTACGCATGAAAAAGCTGCTGCTTTCACTTTTTACCGGGCTGATGGCGGTGACGGATCATTATTACAGATGGTTTTTCGCCCAGGCAATCATCAGTTCGTTACGATCTGAATTCCACGCCTGCTGATAAAGTTTACGAACCACGTCGAGCCATTTGAGTTTCCGGTCGCCGGCATTGCCGACGTCTTCGGTTCCTCCATCAGACAGATAGTCTTCCCTGCGCGTGCTGGCGATTCTTGCATATTGACCGGTTTGTGCTTTTAAATCGTTATTGGTCAGCCGGAGGTAAAATTCAATCTGTTCAGCTGTGCAGGTCTTATCTTTTGGAAATTTGCTGCTATCCTGAATGTATACGGTTACGCCATCTTTGAAAACATAAGGTTCCTGGAAATCTTTTATATACTGATCTTCATACAGCAGCCCCTTTACGGGGAACTGGGCGCCCGACTGCCCCCTGATCCATAGAAATAATTCATTGACATACTGATAAGCGACGCTTTTTTTCACTTCCTGGCAGGTAGTCAGTATCCACATCGCTAATTTTTCCGGACCGGGGTTCAGCAAATAAATTTTTGCCGTTTTCGGCTCTTGCGTGTAGAGGTCCGGCGTGGTTTTGTATTCATATAATTTCACCGGGAACCCTTCCCAGCCCGGCAGGGTGTCGGTTGTTGCCAGCAGGGTTTGGGCCATATAGGCATGATCCAGTAAATCTTTGCAGCGCAGGACGAGGGCAGGCAGGCTGTCTTTTAGATAACCGGGTGGGATTTCCGTATTCTGTGCATTTACCACAAAACAATTCAGCAGGATCAGCGCAGGCAATATTATTATTTTCATTTTACTGGTTTCTCCGAGAGTAATTTATTAATGGTAACAAACCGGTATCCCCTGGACTTCAATTCGCTGATGAGTCCGGGAAGGCGGGCGTAGGTCTTGTCCGTTCTCCGCGGATCGGTTCCAATGTGCAGCAGTAAAATAAATCCGTTCAAACCATCGGGGGACTCTTTTTCAAAGTTGAGAATAGATTGGAGGATGGAATCGGAGGTTAAATAACGGCCATTCATTTCCGGATAAGTATAGTCGGTGTTGCTGCGTGTTCCGGGCGTAAAGCAAACCAGCTGTAATCCTGCTTCCCGTGTCCAGCGGGCGATGCTGTCGTTGTACCATTCGTAGGGCGGCAGGAAGTACCTGGCTTTTTGGTTTGTAATTTTCCAATTTTTCATTTCTGCGTAAGCATGAGTGATATCCAGATCGAACTGCTGACGGGTAACCAAAAGACTGTCGCGTTTGGTCCAGTCGCAATAAAGCAAATGCTTATCGGAATGGGAACCCAGGTAATTACCCTGTTGCTGTAATTCCTGCAATATGCTTTTGAACTGCGGGTTCCGGTAAAAATTGCCGGTCAGGAAAAAGGAAGCCCGGATGTTTTGTTGTTTAAGGGAATGTGCAATGGATTCACCTCCGTCGCCGAATTCATCACCGGTAAAAACGAGGGCGATATTTTTCTTTGTATGATCACCCCGGATGATGGCTCCATGGGAAACTTCGTAGTTTTTAGCGACTTGCTGTCCGGATGCCCCATAGTAAAAAAGCGATAGCAGAAATACCCTTAGTATATTCGGGAAACCATATCAGGGAAATCATCCCTAAATATAAGCTGCGTGGGAATAACTGCAAAACAGGTCACTGCCTCGTCCGGGATTTCAGGGAAGCTGCCCGGGAATTCAAATCAAGACCCGGAGTAAAAAATTTTGTTTAATTAAACGTTTAAGCATACTTTCATTTGATGGAGAAGAAAGTATCCATCAAGGATATTGCGAAAGAGGTAGGGGTCTCCACGGCCCTGGTCAGTTACGTCCTCAATAATAAAGAGAAGGAAGCGCGGGTGGGAAAGCAGATCGCGGAGAAGGTTCGCCGGGTAGCCAGGAGGCTCAATTATAGTCCGAACCTCATTGCGCGAAGCCTGCAGAGCGGCCGCACGAATACGCTCGGGCTGATTGTAGCCGATATTTCGAATCCCTTTTTTTCTTATATCGCGCGGGTGATAGAGGATGCGGCCAATCAGCATGGCTATACTGTAATTATCGGGAGCAGTGATGAACAGGCATCCAAGTCGGCGTCGCTGATCAATGCCTTTCTTAACCGGCAGGTGGACGGGCTGATCATTGCGCCGGCCGAACAGAGTGAGAAACAGCTGCAGAAACTGTTGGATGATAAATTTCCCTTTGTGCTGGTTGACCGGTATTTCGCGGGGCTCAATGCCAATTCGGTGCACATCGATAATTACCAGTCGTCCTTCCAGGCTGTAGAGCACCTGATCAAAAAAGGCTATCAGCGGATCGGGATGATGGCTTATGAAACAGCCCTTCCCCACATGCAGGAGCGGATTAGGGGATACAATGCCGCATTGAAAGCGAATGGCATCCGGACAAAGCGGAGCTGGTTGCAGAAAGCGGGCTATACAACACTGGAGCAGGATGTGCAGAAAGGTCTTCGTAATGCATTAGGCGGCAAGGATGCTCCGGATGCATTCTTTTTTGCCACCAACTCCCTGGCTGTATCCGGATTAAAGTATATCTACCGGGAAGGTATCCGGGTTCCGGAGGAGCTTGGCATAATCAGTTTTGATGAAAGCGATGCCTTTGATTTCTTTTATTCGCCGGTTACCTACGTCCGGCAGAGTATTGAAGATATTGGCAAGCGCGCGCTGGATCTGCTGATGAATCAGATAAAGAATCCGTCGGGGAAAAAAGAGCAGGCCATTATTGCCACTAAACTGATCGTGCGAAAAAGCAGCGCCCGGCCGACTGACAGGATGCGTGGATAAGCGGGTAAAATAATACAATACTATCGGATGTTGGCAAGGGTAACCTGGTTCTTTCGGAAACCTCCAATAAAAAATAAATTTTGTTAAATTAAACGTTTAAGCTAAGTTTGGATTGCTTAAACGTTTAAATATACTATGATTGTAGCTGGAAATTGTTTTACCGTCCATCAGAAGGACGCAGGTTGAAGTAAATCATTTTTTTTGACTAGTATGCTTAAACGTTTAAGTAGTGTAAAACGAACTGTGGCGGACCGTGCAGGCATCACAATGATACGTCTGCCGGATAGCCAATCCCCGGAATACCCGGAGTGAACTTCAGTAGCGCAAAACCAGCTTTATGAAACGATTGCCTGTTGGACTGAAAACCTGTTTACCACCGCCCTTCGCCCACCACCGCCTTCGGCATTCTCCGCGTTTGATCGTCCGGATAAAAGCGCCTGCCTACCCGAATGCCGGTTCATTTTATATGGCGGGAATTATTTCCGGATTTTCAAATAGGGCCGGATAATAGAACTTCCTGCAGGCAGTACCTGATGACAGCCCTGCGCAGACTAATGACTTCTAATCCAACTGCAGATTCTTTACTTTTTTATAACCTTAAAATCAATACAATGGGAAAACGATTACCGGTGACAGAATCGCTGCTGTTCCTGTCTTTCCGGCATAAAGCCATTTTAAAGTCACTTATTTATTCTTTATTTCTGTTAGGGGCCATGTTATTATGTAATGTTCCGCTTTTTGCACAGCAGAAAGAAGTCACCGGAACGGTTACAGATGAAAAGAATCAACCGCTGGAGGGTATTACAGTGAATGTAAAAGGGACAACGATCGGCACCGTAACCAATGCCGATGGCATGTATGCGATTACGGCCGGCCCAGGTCAAACGCTGCAATTTACTTTTATTGGCAAGGCTCCGGCGGAAAAGGTAGTCGGATCTGACAATACCGTTAATGTTTCCCTCAAAACGGGAGGTGCTTCGAATCTGAATGAGGTTGTTGTTACCGGTTATATGACGCAGCGGAAAGCGGATTTAACGGGCTCTATATCCGTTGTTACTTCACAGGACCTGAATAAGAATCATGGATCCACTAATATCCTGGAGTCGCTGCAGGGCGTGGTGCCGGGTATGCACATTACCACCGATGGCAATCCCGCCGGCAGCAATATCGGCATTCAGATACGCGGCTTAACCTCGGTGAACGGAGCTACTCCCCTGATCGTTATCGACGGCGTACCCAGTTACATGAATTTAAGGGATCTGAATGCAGACAATATAGCCTCCATGCAGGTCTTAAAAGACGCGGCCTCCGCAAGTATTTATGGGGCTCAGGGTGCTGCAGGGGTTATTCTCATCGAAACCAAAAAGGGAAAAGCAGGCAAAGCCAGAATAAATTATAACGGATCTTTCGGCGTTTCGGATTTCAGGAACAAGGTTCCGATGATGAATACGCAACAATATGGAAAGGCGCTGTGGCAGGCCGCAGTGAATGACGGGCAGGATCCCAATGCGGTTACCCAGATCTATGATTTTGGCTGGCACAATGACGGGGTTATACCGGTTCTTGATCAGGTAACCCCGGTTAAATGGTTAAACGCCGATTCCACGATGCCGTCGGCCAATACAAACTGGCTGGATGCCATTTCACAATTGGGTATTCAGAATAACCACCAGTTAACGGTATCCGGCGGAAATGATAAGGCCACGACATTGCTGTCCCTTAATTTTTTCCAGAATGAGGGGACGCAGATTTATACGGGTTACAAACGATTTTCTGTTCGTTTGAACACAGATTATAAAGTGATTAATGATCATCTGACGATCGGAGAAAACCTGGAAGCTTCCCATATGAAAATCAATGATCAGAATGTGATGCATGACGCGCTCGTAGAGCCGCCGATCATACCGGTTCATACCACCGACGGGGGTTGGGGAGGTTCGGCGGTTGCGCTTGGAATGGATGACTATTGGAATCCGGTAAGAGAATTAACGCTGAATAAAGATAATGGCAATACCTACAATAAGGTGTTCGGGGATGTTTATGCCAACCTGACCTTTTTAAAGCATTTTACCTTGCGGTCGCAGTTGGGTCTCATTTATACGCAAGGATATCATCGCACCATCCAATTCACATTTGAAGAAGGAGGCGGAAAATTTAATCCGATCAGCAGTGTTGACCAATGGTACTGGCAGGAGTCAACCCTTGACCTTACCAATACCCTTGACTATAAATTAAATAAAGGTAAACACAGCCTCGATTTTCTGGCCGGGATGGAAACAAACCAATACGCTACGGAGACCATGGATGCCAATCGCCAGACGATCCAGTTCCAGAATTATGACTATGCCTATTTAAGTAACGCAACCGGTAATATGTCAGTTAACGGGAGTGGCAATAAATATAATTTTCTTTCCTATTTCTCCAAATTCAATTATTCATTCAATTCCAAATATTTGTTATCGGCTTCTTTACGATACGACGGGTCTTCGAAATTCGGGAAGAACAATCAATATGGGCTTTTCCCCGCCGTATCGGCTGGATGGAGACTAAGCGAGGAAAATTTTCTCCGCGCGAATAAAGTCGTATCGGATTTAAAATTAAGAGCGAGCTGGGGTAAAAACGGAAACTCCAATATTCCAACCGGAGCGACCCAAACCTATTTTGTTTCGGATTATAATGGCACGTCCTATAGTATTGGCGGTAGTGAAACCGGAAGCCTTCCGTCGGGATACCGCCGGTTGCAAACTGGAAATGAAGATTTGAAATGGGAAACAACGACGCAGGCAGATATAGGCGTCGATTTTGGATTATTAGACCAGCGGATTACCGGTTCGTATAGATTATTATCATAAGTATACCGACGGTATGTTGTTCCAGCCCCCTTATCTGGGAACAATCGGAGAGGGAGGATACCAATGGGTAAACGCTGCGGATATGACAAATAATGGAATTGAATTGGAAATCGGGTACCGAAGCAATCCTGCCAAAAGCTTTACGTATAGCATACGCGGCAATATAAGTCACAATAAAAACACGATTGCCACACCTTCCCCGGTCTGTACAATATTCATACGGAGGAAGCGCATTGAAAGGTGATGATATTCAGGGGCATTCCCTGCATTCCTACTATGGATTTATTACGGATGGTATTTTTAAGAGCCAGGATGAAGTGACTAACTCTGCTACTCAGCCGGGTAAAGGGATTGGGAAGGATCCGGTATAAAGATATTTCGGGGCCGAATGGCAAACCTGACGGACAAATTGATTATGATTATGACCGCACCTGGATTGGCAGTTGGGATCCAACCGTTGAATATGGAATCAGTTTTTCCGCCAATTACAAAAACTTCGATTTTTCCATGTTCTGGCAGGGGGTTGCCGGCAATACGGTGAACGATGGCTGGAAAAGCTATAGCGATTTCTACAATGTATGGGTGCAGAATGGGTTTAACCATCCTACCCGGGTATTAAATGCATGGTCGCCTGCAAATCCTAATTCGAATATTCCTGCGCTGTCATTAATCAATCCGAATGATGAACTCAGGACTTCCACTTATTTTATGGAATCAGGCTCGTATCTGAAGCTGAGGAATCTTCAGTTAGGATATACCCTGCCAGCACGAATTTCCTCATCGATCGGCATGGAAAGATTACACATTTATGTACTGGCCCAAAATATTGTGAATCTGAAAAAAACATCGGGCAGCGATGCGTTTACGGGTCCTGATCCGGAAAACCCTGATGGTTCTTCCTATAGCAATCCTTACGTTCGGCCGCAAGTTTATAAAGTGGGGGTTCGATGTATCGTTTTAATTCAATATTAAGAACTTATATAACAGCACAGATTTTGAACTCATCAAAATTGCAGTCATGAAAAAAATAATATATTATATCATTTTGGGGACGGTGGTTCTTCTTCTGCTTTCCCATTGTAAGAAATTCCTGGATGTTAAACCCCAGGGGCAATAACGCGAAGAAGATCTGAGCACCCCTGAAAATGTGGACGGCCTGGTGATTGCGGCCTATGCCTGGATACCGCATGAAGGCATTCTCAATCAGAAAATGAGCCCCTGGCTTGCGGATATCAAATCCGATGATTCGTATAAAGGCGGAGGCGGACTATCCGATCAGACTCTCATGGTATCAGATGGAAGTATTTTCTCTTGTTACGCCCAGTATTGATAATAACGACGGCGTATGGTATGGCCAGTACGAGGGTATATCCAGGTGTAATACGGCGCTCAAGGCGCTGAATGCTATTGATGAAAATCGAAATATGCGCAGAAGCAGCAGAGAATTGCGGAAATGCGGTTCCTGCGGGGATACATGTATATGCAATCTGAAGAAATGGTATAAATGGATTCCTTATTATGATGAAAACTGTTAGCCGAGGATTCCATAAAGCTCATTCCCAATCATCCCGATACTGCAACAAGCGATCTGTATATCTGGAATGCATATATACCAGGATTTCAGTGCGGCGGCCAACGGGTTGCCGGTTACCCAATCGGATGCCGGCCGGCCAACCAAATACGCTGCCGAAGCTGAAATGGCCAATGTATTGCTCTGGATGGCTTATGAAGAAAATGATCAGAACCAGGTGGTGAATATTAATAAAGGCAGACTGACCAGAAGCATTGAGCTATATTGATGATATTATTAACAGCAATAAATACAGTCTCAGTACGGACTTCGCGCAAAATTTTTTGTTTTCAGATGATAATTCTTCATCCCGAATCATATCTGGGAATGGCAATACACGCACGACGATGGAACGCCCAATGGCAATTTAAACGGAGGGACTCCGCTGAATGCACCCTGGTGGCCGCCCTATTTCAGTTGCTGTGATTTTCATAAGGCCTCTTACAATATGGTAAACGCCTTTCGGGTGGATGCCGATGGCCTCCCGCTTTATGATGACTATAATGCTGCAGAGATCACAAATAAAGCATCTTATTTTGCCAGTAATGAATGGGATCCGAGAATAGGCCATACAGTTGCCATTCCCGGCCTTCCCGTGGAAATACCAAAAAGATATTTTGTTTGACAGCAGCGGGGCGCGTGATCCGACCAATTACGGATATTTTAATTCGCTTAAAGAAAATGTGGAAGCCGGCAGCCCGGGACTTGTAAATCTTTTTTGGATGTGGAATTCGAAAAATGAGACAGCGATCCGATACGATAGAATTTTATTATGGAAAGCGGAAATTCTGATTCAGATTGACCGCCAGGATGAGGCATTGCCGATCATTAACGACATTCGGCAACGGGCGGCGAACAGTACGGGGCTATTGAAATTTGCCAATGGTAACCCTACACTGCCTTATAAAATCAGCCTTTACCAGGATGGAGTAAACTGTAGCTGGACCCGTGATTTTGCATGGAAAGCACTGATGTGGGAAAACCGGCTGGAATTCGCCATGGAAGGCGAAAGGTGGTTTGATCTTGTTCGCTGGGGGATCGCGGAAAGCACGTTGAACACGTATTTTGCGGCGGAATTCCCACGCGGTCGTTCATGGCTTAAAGATGGCCATTTCACTGCCGGGCGGGATGAATATATGCCTATTCCGCAGCCGCAGATGAATTATTCTTATGGGGTATACAAACAAAACGCCGGTTATTGAACTGAACTTTCCGGTGTCGGCATGGAATCGGAATCAAATGGGATAAGATTTTTTTAGTTAAACGTTTTAAGCATACTTTCATTTTCCGGAAAGAAGCTGTTAATCATTTGAGGCGGCCTTGATCGTGTTCCGAATGATTGCTAAAGAGCAGGCAGTCCGGCGCAAGTCAGCCTGCTCTTTATATCCCGGTTTCGGATTAATTGATAAAAACGATGATTATGCCAGTAAAATTTATTTCATTCATATTTATTATTGTGACCATTATGGAAACCGGATGCACGGATCAGCCCTCAGCGGAAGGAAATCAAATCCGATTCTGCACTTGTGAAAGGCAGTTTCGGATATGATCTTTCTTTTTTGAAATCGCATGGAGAGCCTGATTGTTCTTTCCGATTCATGCGGATCAGGCCAAACTGATCGTATCGGCCAAATATCAGGGAAAGGTATTTACTTCTACTGCATCTGGGGATGCGGGACCCAGTTTTGGCTGGATCAACTATAAAGCATTTGAAGGAGCGCCGAATGCGCACATGAATGCTTATGGCGGGGAGAACCGTTTCTGGCTGGGTCCGGAAGGCGGCAAATATTCCTTGTTCTTTTCAAAGGGAGCAAAGATGGTATTCGATAACTGGAAAACGCCGGCGGCTTTTGATACAGAAGCCTGGGATGTGATTTCTCAAAACAGGCAGCAGGTGAGTCTGCGGAAAAATATGTCGTTGGTGAATTATGCCGGAACTCGATCTGCAGATCGAAGCAGAGCGGATCATATCCATTATTCCGCGCAGGAACCGTTTATTCGCCCTGCTGCAACTGGAACCGGATGATTCAGTGAAAGCGGTTGGTTATGAAGCGCAGGAATAAGATTACCAATACTGGGAAGTACTGCCTGGGATGAAAAGACGGGCATGCCCTGTATCTGGATGCTGGATATGTTCAACCCATCTGAAAAAACGGTAATTATTGTTCCTTATCAGCAGGGCATCGGATACCGTTTCAAAAATTGCGACAACCAATTATTTCGGAGAGATTCCGGCAGACCGGTTAAAGCATCATGACGGTATTTTATTTTTTAAAGCCGATGGAAAGAGCCGGGGCAAACTGGGCCTGGATCCTTCCCGCGCCACCCGTTTTGCCGGAAGTTATGATGCGGAAAATAAAATTCTGACGATCGCTTACTTTGATATGGATTCCTCTGCCAGTTATCTCAATCAGGAATGGAATACCAACCGGCCTGTTTTTTCAGGAGATGCCGTTAACGCTTATAACGACGGGCCGCTGGCCGATGGAACGCCAGATGGGACCTTTCTATGAAATTGAAAGTGTATCGCCGGCCGCAATGCTGAAGCCGGGTGGTTCGCTGGAGCACGTTCACAGCGTATTTCATTTTACCGGACCCGAAGCGGATTTAAATAAAATCACCGAATCGGTGTTTCATATTTCCATCGAAAAAATCAAGTCGGCCTTTTAAACAGCACCCCCAGAAAATAAATTTTGCCAATTTAAACGTTTAAGCTAAGTTTGAATTATGCTTAAACGTTTAAACTTAACAGGACAGTGCTCATTCAGCCGCCATCAAAGCGTGCAGTATGCGCCTTTTTTAGGCAGGCTGATTTTTTTTGCCCGGTTTGCTTAAACGTTTAAATAAAGAATTTAATACAGGCCCGGAACGGCTGTATTATTTTTTAATACTAAAATTAAATGTATGAGACGATTGCCTGACCTGCAGACTTCCTGCTTTACGCCCGTAGTTGCGCCAAAAAGATGGCTGGCATCGCGGGCCCTTCTTTTTCTTTTTCTTGGATTCGCTTCTTTTGGTTTTGCCGCGCCGGTCACAGTCCCCGGATCCCTGTCGGGAAAGGTAACCAATGCAGAAGGCTCCCCACTGTCCGGCGTAACGGTAACGGTTAAGGGGACTGCTGTTGCGGTCAGCACGGACAATACCGGCGCCTTCACCATTGAAATCCCGGACAATCAGGCGAATGCCGTGCTGGTTTTCAGTTCGGTTGGTTTTGTTACCCAGGAGGTTTCCACGACCGGCAATTCAACGGTGCTGGTAAAAATGGAAACCGATATCACAAACCTGAACGATGTGGTGGTAGTGGGTTATGGTACGCAAAAAAGAAAAGACCTCACCGGCTCCATTGCTTCGGTTTCAGCGGCGCAGATCGGTCAGCGTCCGGTAAGTTCCTATGAAGATGCGCTGGCAGGGGTCGCAGCCGGAATAGACGTGGCTCCCCGCAGTGCAAGACCCGGTAATACGGCCGAAATTGTAATCCGCGGTATCGGGACCATATCCGGCGACCGGGAACCTCTTTTTGTAGTGGATGGATTTCCAACGGATGCCCTGAATGCCGCTGCCATCAACCCCAATAATATTGCGTCGGTGGATATTCTGAAAGATGCTTCTTCCACGGCCATTTACGGCTCCAGGGGCGCAAACGGGGTCATCATCATCACGACCAAATCCGGCAGGGCCGGTCAGTCACGCGTAGATGTGAACCTGAAAACAGGTTATGCTGAAGCTAACAAACACGATTATTATAAAGTACTGGACGGCGCGCAGTACGTTCAGTGGTATAAAGAAAAAGCGATCAATAACGGAACGCCGATTCCTTCCTGGGTCACCAACTGGAACGGAACCAGCACCAACTGGCAGGATGTAATTTACCGGAAGGCGCCGTTCCGCGATTACGGATTAAGTGTTTCCGGCGGAACGGATAAATTAACCTATATGTTCTCCGGCGGTTTTCTCAATCAGGAAGATATTCTGCTGAATGCGGGATACGATAAATATTCCGCCCGGGTTAAAGTGGATTATAAAGCGTCCAAACGAATTACCATCGGAATAAACCTGGCGCCTAATTTTACCGTTCAGCGCCTGAGCGCACCGGAAGATGATTTTTCTTCCCTTACAGGAGATGCCGTTTTACTTCCTCCGATCATTCCGGTGTATAACAGCGACGGAACGCCTTCCGATCCGAATTCCTTTGGCATACTGAGCAACCAGATGGTGAACCCGCTGACCATCGCAGACAATTACCAGCAGACGCATAAGAATTTCTTTCTGCTTTCCAATGCATATGTGCAGGTGAACATTCTGAAAGGACTGAATTTCAGAAGTTCGCTGGGCGCCAATATTGCCGACAATTCTTATCGCTTATTTCAGAAGAATGGTTTGCGCGGACAGGCATTGTATCCGGTTACCGCCCTGGAATTGAATTCAGAAAGAACCATTAACTGGTTGAATGAAAATACCCTGAATTATTCAACCGTTATCAATGAGGACCATAAGCTGGATGTACTCGCGGGTTATACGGTTCAGGAAGCGGATTATAATATTACGGGTGCGAATGCGAATGGTTATTCGAGCAACCTGGGACAAACAATTGGTTTTGGAACCAATCAGAGCGCTTTTTCAGGAGCATCCGGCAATACCCTTTTATCATACCTGGCAAGAGCCAACTATTCTTATAAGGACAGGTACCTGATCACCGCCACCATTCGCCGCGACGGCAGTTCCCGGTTCGGGACGAATAATCTGTGGGGCGTTTTTCCTTCCGTAGCGGTTGGCTGGAATTTAGGGAATGAAAAGTTCCTGCAGGATAACCGGATCATTGATCATGCGAAAATCCGCGCGAGTTATGGCAGCACCGGAAGTAATTTCATCGGCGATTTTACATCCAAAGCCAGCCTGCGGGCTGTTAATTCTTCCTTCGGAAATACTTCAGTGGTCGGATTTGTGAATAATGATCCGGGAAACCCTGACCTCTCCTGGGAAAAATCAAACCAGACGGATATAGGCCTGGATTTCGGTTTATTCAACCGTATTTCAGTAACCCTTGATTATTTTAATGATGTTGCCAAGGGACTTTTGCTGGCAGTAAATGTTCCCGCTTCCACCGGATATGGCAGCAATCTTCAGAATATCGGGAGCATGAAAAAATGGGGTTATGAAGCCACGGTTAATGCTAATATCATCAGACAAAAAGACTTCAGCTGGGATATTGGTTTTAATGCTTCACACCTGAGGCAGGAAGTATTGACGCTGGGTCCTACAGGCGCACCGCTTTATCAGTTCTTTGCGGTGCTTGTTACCAAGATCGGCGGCCCCCTTGAGCAGGAACACGCGCTGCAGCAGACCGGTATACTGACGCAGGCCGACATAGATGATCCCAAAGTGGCTAAAAAAGCAGTAGGCGATAAGGCAGGAGATTACAAATTCCTGGATGCAAACGGAGACGGGCTGATTGACGCATTTAACGGAGCAGACGGTGTGCTGGTGGGCGATAACAATCCGAGGTGGTTGTATGGAATTAATACGAATGTGCGCTACAAGAACTTCCGGCTTTCCGCATTGTTACAGGGCCAGGCCGGGGGGAAGGTGCTGGATTTTGTATACCAGATCATGAGCCTTCATGGGAATAATACCAATATGGATACCTACTTCTATAATGGCCGTTACGTGTCCGCTTCAGAACCGGGTAATGGGAAGGTTCCGAGAGCAGGATACAATGATATTGGCGCAGTATCTTCCTGGGAAGTGCAATCGACGGATTATTTAAGGATCAGGAATGTGAATCTCTCCTATACTTTTCCTGCCAGTATCAGTAATAAGATCTGGCTGAATGATCTCCGTGCTTATATCTCGGTGGAAAATCTTTTCACCTTTAAGAATTATCAGGGAGGAAATCCGCAGGCAAGCCGAAATGGTTTTGACACGCAGATCTTTGGAGATCACAGAACGCTGGGCCTTAATTCGGTAGCCACCGCGCCCATTCCCAGGATTTATACTTTAGGAATCAATTTTTCCTTTTAACCTGTAAAAACTATTAAAATGTTGAATCAATATAAGTTTTCAAACAGGACCCTGCTGATTGCCATCTTATCGGTTTTAATTCTTTCATCCTGCAAAAAAGATTTTCTGGATGTAGTACCGGTAGACAGAATTCCCAAACAGGAATTTTATAAAACAGAGGCCGACCTGACCGCTGCAGTATACGGAGCCTACGCCGCTCAGCGGGGCATGTATACCGGTGGCGAGCTTCCCCTGTATAACCTGGAAGAAACCAGATCCGATAATACAAACGAAAATCTCGGGCGTCAGACAGAACATAAGGCGGTAGATAATTTTACCGTTCAATCGGGCAATACTTCCATTACCGGCGAGTGGGGGGCTAACTATAATTGTATCAATTTGTGTAATGCCATCATAGACCGGGCGCCCGCAATAAATATGGACGAGACCCGAAAAAATCAGATGATCGGGGAAGCATTGTTTATCCGTGCCCACGCTTATTTCTTGCTGGTTCAGGACTATGGCGCAGTGCCTTTACGGTTAAACGAAACCATATCACTGAGCGGGGATAACAATCTGGCCAGGTCTTCTGTTGACTCCGTGTATCTTCAGATAATCAGTGACCTGCAGACCGCGGCAGCGAGCCTGCCGGATAGTTATACCGGCGCAGATATCGGACGGGCTACGTCCTATGCTGCGAATGCATTGCTGGGTAAAGTGGAATTGCAAAAGGGCGATAAGGCTGCGGCGGTTACCGCTTTACGCAAAGTGGTATTTACCGGAACACCTTTTTCCCTGTTGCCGGATTATGCAGATCTCTGGAACCCGACAACGAAGAATTCTCCGGAATCAATTTTTGAACTTCAGTTCCTGCCGCCGCTGAATGGTTCGCCATTCTGGAATTATTTTGCACCCGCTACGCTGGCTATTCCGGGCGGAACAAATGGCAGCACGGCTCCCAATACGCCTACGAAGGATCTGATTGACGCATATGAACCCAATGATGCAAGACTGGCTGCTTCTATCGCTTACGATCCGGGCGGCACGCCGTATATTCTGAAATTTAAGGATCCCGCTGTGTCCGTAGGCAACGACGCAAACAACAATTTTCCGGTGATCCGGTATGCAGATGCGCTATTGTTGCTCGCGGAGGCCCTGGGAGAATCACCAGAAGCCTATGACCTGATCAATGAAGTAAGAGCGAGGGCAAATCTGGGACCGATCAGTGCGGCTACTCCCGGTACCTTTATCGATAAAGTGATGCATGAAAGGCAGGTTGAGCTTGCATTCGAATGTCACAGATGGCACGATCTGCTGAGGCTGGACCCGTCACAAACGCTCAGCATCATGAATGCCCACCTGGCGAGGGAGTTTCCCGGTAATAATATTGTGATCGATGCGCACAATCTGCTGGCTCCGCTTCCGGATACGGAAATTCAAACGAATACACTGGCAACACAGAACCCGGGATACGTTCATTAAATTGAAGCGGGATGCTTATTGTGAAATGGCGGATAAGCCGGGGCAGAATAAATTTTTATAAGAAATAGTAAAAGATGGGGGTTAATGAACTAATTTTCTGAGTGAATCATACTGAATAAAAAACCACTGACCCGGATAAGGATCATTTAATATTTAAAATTTACAGCATGAAAAAAAACACGTTGGGTTGCCTGATGATATGCCTGGGCATTTCGGCATCGGCGCTTGCCCAGGGAAAATTTAACGGTATTGATGCCAATATGAGTAATATTTTCCGGATGTCCGATGCAAAGACCCGCTCCATCAGTCCGGAGAATTTTAACGGCGAAAAAGGGAAGGGCGGCATGGCTGTAGAAGGCACAGGGAAAGGAGCTTCCCGCGATCTTGGCAAAGGATGGAAGGTAAGCCCGAGTGTGATCATCAAATCAAAAACCACTTTTACGGTTGCAGAGATTGACGGCTCCGGTTCAATCCAGCATATCTGGATGACACCGACCGGCGTTTGGCGCAATTCTATTCTTCGTTTCTACTGGGATGATGAAAAGACCCCTTCCGTGGAAGTGCCCGTCGGCGATTTTTTCGGAATGGGCTGGGGGCAATATTCTCCTTTACAGTCCCTTGCAGTCTGTGTGAATCCGGGGAGCGCCTTTAATTGCTACTGGCCGATGCCATTCAGGAAAAAATGCAGGATAACCATGGAGAACATTGATGAAAAAGATATGGTGCTGTATTACCAGGTAGATTATATTCTGACAGAAGTGCCGTCTGATGCCGCTTATTTCCATGCACAGTTCCGCCGGACAAACCCTTTGCCGTATAAAGGCGTTTACACATTGTTAGATGGAGTTAAGGGCCGTGGCCAGTATGTGGGAACTTATATTGCCATGGGCGTGCACAACAACGGCTGGTGGGGAGAGGGGGAAATTAAATTCTATATGGACGGCGACACCGAATATCCGACCATCTGCGGAACGGGCACGGAGGATTATTTCTGCGGTTCCTATGATTTTGATACCCGGAAGAAAAATGCGTATGGTGTAGAGAACACCGATTATACAGAATTTTCAACACCCTATTCCGGATTGCACCAGGTGATCCGTGGAGACGGTCATTATAATGTTTCGCAGCGCTTTGGCATGTACCGCTGGCATATCACCGATCCCATACGCTTTGAGAAGGATCTGAAAGTGACCATCCAGGCCCTGGGATGGCGCTCTGAAGGCCGCTATCTTCCACTTCAGGATGATATTGCTTCTACTGTATTCTGGTATCAGGCCGAACCGCATGCTCCATTTCCTGCGTTGCCGGGAAAGGACGCGCTGGAAGTGAATTAGGTTAGTCTATGGCAAAAGCAGGATCTCTTCGGGGCATGGTTCAGAATGGCTGCCCCGGGGAAACTGCTGAACACCGACCGGTTTAAATCGCCGGCGACGGAATAAAATAAACCAACTCAAAAATATTTTTTAATTGAACAAATCCACGCTCAGATGAGCCAGCAAAACGATTACCCCAAAATAGGAATAAGACCCATTATTGATGGCCGTCTTGGAGGAGTCCGGGAATCCCTCGAACAAACAACCATGAGGATGGCAGAAAATGTAGCTGCCTTTTATGAACAGCATTTAAAATATCCCGATGGCACTGCGGTGCAATGCGTGATCGCCGATTCCTGTATCGGAGGTGTTGCGGAAGCAGCGCGTTGCACCAGGAAGATGGAAGCCCAAAATGTAGGTGTTTCTTTATCCGTAACGCCCTGCTGGTGTTACGGCAGTGAGACGATGGACATGAATCCCTTCATTCCAAAAGCGATCTGGGGTTTCAACGGAACGGAGCGACCGGGTGCTGTGTACCTGGCAGCCACCCTGGCAGCGCATAACCAGATGGGGATCCCGGCCTTTGGGATTTACGGAAAAGATGTGCAGGATCTCGGAGATGAGCGGATTCCGGAGGATGTTCAGGAGAGATTGCTGGGTTTTGCCCGGGCGGGCCTGGCCGTCGCCATCATGCGGGGAAAATCTTATCTGTCTATAGGTTCTGTTTGCATGGGCATTGCCGGCTCTATGGTGAATCCCGATCTTTTCCGGGAATACCTGGGCATGCGAAACGAATACGTCGATTCGTCTGAAGTGCTGCGCCGTATAGAAAAGAAGATTTATGACGAAGCTGAATATGAAAAAGCGGTTCGCTGGGTAAAAGAAAATTGCAAAGAAGGTGAAGATTTTAATACTGCCGGCAAACAATTTTCCCGGGAGCAGAAGGATAAGGATTGGGAATTCGTGATCAAAATGGCTATGATCATCCGGGATCTGATGATCGGGAACCCCCTGCTCAAAGAAAAAGGGTTCGGAGAAGAAGCGTTTGGGCATAATGCATTGGTATCGGGTTTTCAGGGTCAGCGGCAATGGACGGATTTCCTGCCGAACGGTGATTTTTCCGAAGCACTGCTGAATTCGTCATTCGACTGGAACGGGATCCGGGCGCCATTCGTAGTAGCTACCGAAAATGATTCGCTCAACGGCCTGAGTATGCTGTTCAATTATTTACTCACCAATACGGCGCAGATCTTTGCAGATGTCCGCACCTATTGGAGTCCGGATGCGGTCAAAAGAGTCTCCGGATGGAAACCAACGGGTTCAGCTGAATCCGGCTTTATCCACCTGATTAATTCCGGCGCCTGTACACTGGACGGAAGCGGAAGGCAAAACAAAAACGGAAAACCTGCCATGAAGCCGTTCTGGGAAATCACACCGGAAGAATCTCGTGACTGCCTGCAGGCAACAACATGGTATCCGGCAAACAACGGGTATTTCCGGGGTGGCGGATATTCTTCCAAATTCGTAACGCGTGGGGGCATGCCCGTTACCATGTGCCGCCTGAATCTGGTGAAGGGCCTTGGCCCGGTATTACAGATTGCAGAAGGCGAGACCCTCGAACTTCCGGAAAACGTGCATAAAGTGCTGGACGAAAGAACGGACAGAACCTGGCCGACTACCTGGTTCGTTCCCCGGTTAACCGGCAAGGGTTATTTTAAAGATGTATATTCCGTGATGGCGCACTGGGGAGCTAACCACGGAGCCATCAGTTACGGGCATATCGGGCAGGACCTGATCTCCATGGCTTCCATGCTGCGGATTCCGGTCTGCATGCACAATGTAGCGGAGGAAAATATTTTTCGCCCGGCGGCATGGACGGCATTTGGTTCTGATGCGGAAGGGGCCGATTACCGGGCCTGTGCATCCTATGGGCCTTTATACTCCTGAACTTTTTTGTAAATATGAGCGCTGAATAAAACTTATAATATCGCCACAGCTACAGGAACGGATGAAATGGATGATGATATTGATATATATTTAGAGATTGATTGAAAGCCATTGAAATAATAATATCGTAAATATGAACCTGAGAAAAGGAAATAAACCGCCAGGCCTGCTGATAGGCGCCGATGGATCCAGCTATCTGAAACCCTTTGTTCTGATCACCAGTTTGTTTTTGCTTTGGGGATTTGCACATGGATTGCTCGATGTACTCGACAAACACTTTCAGGACACCCTGCATGTATCGAAGGCGGAGTCGGGTTTTGTTCAGTTCTCCCTGTATATCGGTTATCTCGCCATGGCTTATCCCGCGGGATTATTTATGAAACGATTTGGTTATAAGAGGGGGATCATTCTGGGGCTGACATTGTTCGCTTTGGGCGCCTTTTTATTTTTTCCCATCGTAAAAATGGGTATCCAGGAAAAGCACATTTTATTTATTTCTTTCCTGATTGCGCTATTTATTATTGCCTGTGGTTTGTGTTGCCTGGAAACAGCCGCCAACCCTTACACTACGGTTCTCGGACCGCCGGCCGGCGCTGCACGCCGGATTAATATAGCCCAGTCGTTCAATGGCCTGGGCTGGATACTGGGCCCCCTGATGGGAGGCTTTTTTATTTTTGGTGCAGAACAATCCGGCACGGCGGGATCTTCTGATTCCCTGCTAAAACCCTATATGCTCGTGGGATCTATTGTGGTAGTGGTGGCGCTCGTTTTTGCATTCACCAGGCTGCCGGTCATTCAGGAGGAAAATGCCGAGGGTATAGAAGCGGATGCGCCTACCCGTGAGTTATGGAAACATCCGGCGTTTGTGATGGCGGTGATTGCCCAATTCCTTTATGTGGCTGCCCAAACAGGTGTCAATTCTTTCTTTATTAATTACGTAACGGAAACCCTGCATGGCGTGCAGGCAACCATTTCCGGCATGATGGAACATCTTGGCAAGTTCGGTCAGGTATTTATGCCGAAAAATGCTGAACAGGCCGCCTCCCTGATTCTTGCGCTCGGGGGTATGGGATCTTTCTGGATCGGCCGGCTAACCGGCGCCTGGCTGATGAAATTTGTAAGGCCTCAGCGATTACTTGCCATTTATGCGATTGTCAATACTTTTCTTACGGCCATCGTTGTGATGCGTCTGGGATGGTTCAGCGTAATTGCCTTATTCTCCACCTATTTCTTCATGTCGCTGATGTTCCCCACCATTTTTGCCCTCGGTTTAAGGAATCTGGGGCCGCTCACGAAAAAAGCCGCTTCTTTTCTGGTGATGGCGGTTGCCGGTGGTGCGTTTTGCCCGCCGTTGATGGGCGCCGTTGCAGATCATTTCGGAATGGCGGTTGCCTTTCTGATCCCCTTATGCTGCTTTGCTTTCATTGCTTATTATGCATTATCCAGAAAGAAAAAAGCAGGCGAGGAACTGAATCAGCCCGTTTTGATTCATCATCATTAAATTCAGCAGGATGGATAAACATCAAAAACGACGCGCCTTCCTCAAAACGCTTACGCTTGGAAGTTTAGGCGCTGCTGCGCCCATTCAGATATTAAATGCGGAAGAAAACGGTGAGACTAAGGAAAAAGCAAATCAGGACGGCAACGCACAAAAGATTCAACGAAAATATAACGGACCCTATAAGGGGGAATATCTGAACCGCGTGGCTTTTCCGATTGGCGGTTTGGGAGCCGGCATGTTCTGTCTTGAGGGAACCGGAGCCATCTCCCATATGAGTGTCCGCAATAAACCGGAAGTTTTTAATGAACCGGCCATGTTTGCAGCGGTGTCTGTAAAAGGATTAAAAAACGGCGCAAAAGTTTTGGAAGGCCAGGTGCCGGAATGGAAATATTTCGGACGCGCGGGCAGCGGAAACGGACTCGCGGGTTCCACATTGGGTCTTCCCCGGTTTAAATCTGCCGAATGCCTTACCCGGTTTCCTTATAGCAGCATCAGCCTGGAAGACGACGAGTTGCCGTTGAAAGTGCGAATTACAGGATGGAGCCCTTTCATCCCGACGGATGAAGACAATTCCGGTTTGCCCGTGGGAGCGCTGGAATATCATTTCGTAAACAAGGGTAAGGAGAAACTGGAAGCAGTATTTTCTTATAATTCAAAGAACTTTCTTGCGGGAGAAGAGCATGCCGTCAACGCAATAGAAAAAATAGCCAATGGTTTTGTTCTTGCCCAGCAGGGAGAAAAAGATAAACCTTATTTACGGGCGGCTTTTGCCATTTTCACAGATGATGATCATACGGTGGTGGATCATTGCTGGTTCCGGGGCGGATGGTGGGATCCGCTGACCATGGCCTGGAATAATATACGCGATGCGAAACTGAAAGCTGTCGACCCGGTTGAAAAAGATGCGGGAGGCGCTTCCCTTTTTATTCCTTTTTCGTTG
This sequence comes from uncultured Chitinophagaceae bacterium, assembly GCA_963801295.1. Classification (GTDB taxonomy): domain Bacteria; phylum Bacteroidota; class Bacteroidia; order Chitinophagales; family Chitinophagaceae; genus Puia. The sequence continues at coordinate 425,047 of CAWDEH010000009.1, read as the reverse complement.
TCGCCCGGCTCTTCGAAAACCATCCGGCTAATGATGGCCTGGTATGTTCCGGAAACAAACCTGCATATCGGAACAGTCGTGTTGGATGAAAAGAAGAATTGTGATCCGGAATCCGGTTGTTGTGCAGGTCCTTCAGATCTGGGCGTGGTCAATGGGAAGGAAAGCCCGTCAGCCAATTATAAACCCTGGTACAGCAGTAAGTTTAATGATGTAAGAGAGGTGGCGGATTACTGGAAGAAAAATTATGATGAGCTTAATAAAAAATCAATTCTTTTTAAAGATGCGTTTTATAACAGCAGCCTGCCGCCCGAAGTGATGGAAGCGGTTGCGGCGAACCTGACCATCTTAAAATCACCTACTGTTTTACGCCAGTATGATGGCAGGCTCTGGAGCTGGGAAGGATGCGGCGATGACAATGGATGCTGTCATGGCTCCTGTACGCATGTCTGGAACTATGCCCAGGCCATCCCGCATTTATTTCCTTCATTGGAAAAAACCCTGCGCAATACAGAATTCTGCGAGAATCAAAACCATGCAGGGCATCAGGGTTTTCGCGCCAACCTGCCCATCAGTCCGCTGAAACACGATTTTCATGCGGCGGCAGACGGACAGCTCGGTGGTATTATGAAAGTTTACCGGGACTGGCGGATCAGCGGAGACAGTAACTGGCTTAAAAAGATTTATCCCATGGTTTGTGTAAGCATGGATTATTGCATCAGTACCTGGGATCCGAATCACAAAGGAGTTGTGGAAGAGCCACATCACAATACGTATGATATAGAATTCTGGGGACCCGATGGAATGTGCTGCAGTTTTTATCTGGGTGCACTGACCGCCGTGATTGAAATGGGAAAACATCTGAAGAAAGAAGTGGGCAGGTATGAAGATCTTTATAAAAAGGGCAGGGCGTACCTGGAAACCAGATTATTCAATGGGGAATATTTTTTTCAGGATATCGAATACAAAAATCTGAATGCGCCTGACCCTTCTGTCGCCCAATCCTTTGGCGGGGATTATTCTCCGGAAGCAAAAGAGATCCTGAAAAAAGAAGGACCTAAATACCAATATGGAACAGGGTGTTTGAGCGATGGGGTGTTGGGCGCCTGGATCGGGAGCATGTGCGGACTTTCTCCATTTATAGATCAGCAAAAAATTAAAAGCCATCTGCTGGCCGTTCATAAGTATAATCTGAAAAAGAACCTGATCGATCATGCGAATCCGCAGCGGCCCGATTATGCGCTGGGGAACGAAGGCGGTTTATTGCTTTGCAGCTGGCCAAAGGGAGGAAAACTTTCCCTGCCCTTTGTTTATAGTGATGAAGTATGGACGGGTATTGAATACCAGGTGGCCTCCCACCTGATGCTGACCGGGAATGTGTCAGCCGGTCTGGATATTGTGCGCACCTGCCGCGACCGCTATGACGGACGGATCCGCAATCCATTTAATGAATATGAATGCGGACACTGGTATGCCCGGGCCATGTCCAGCTATGGACTTTTACAAGCGCTTACAGGTGTCCGTTATGATGCGGTTGAGCAGAATTTATACATTGAATCCAGGATGGGAGATTTTACCTCCTTTATTTCCACTGCAACCGGATTTGGAACGGTAAGCGTTCAGGCGGGCAAGCCTTCACTAAAAGTGGTGTATGGTAATATTCCGCTTAAGAAGATGATGATAAACGGCAAAGAAATGACAGTATGATCCAGGTGGGTAAAGATACGGTGGTCAGCATCCGGTATATCATGCGAAACAGCCGCGATGAAGTATTGGAAAATACGATTTCCGGTCCTGCTGCAAGTTACCTGCATGGCAGTTCCGGTATTCTCCCTTCATTGCAGGTGCAGTTGGAAGGATTACAGGAAGGGGAGCGGAAGCAGGTTTATTTATTAAAGGATTATGACAACCTGGAAGAAGATTTCAGTTTTGATGTTTTGGTGGATAGAATAAGGGAGGCACTGCCGCAGGAGATTACCCTGGGTTACCCGCTCACCGGTACGGCCATGGAATGCGGACCCGGATGCGCCTGTTTTTATTGAAGGAATTGAAACCGGAATTTAACGTGAAAATTCATTTGCTGAGTGGTTTTTTGGGAAGTGGGAAAACGACAGCCATTCAATCTGCGTGCCGGATCTTATTGGATAAGGGGATTCGAACGGCCGTCATAACCAATGACCAGGGGATCCGGCTGGTGGATGCGGATTTGTTTAAGTACCTGGGTATTCCCGGCCGCCAGGTAATGAATGGATGTTTTTGCTGTAATTATCAGGATCTGGACCGTCAGATTCAATCACTCGAAGATTCGATTGCTCCGGAAGTGATCTTTGCAGAGTCAGTCGGATCCTGTACAGATATTATTGCTACCGTACTAAAGCCTTTACGTCTTTTCAGGCAGGACGAAAAAGTAACGCTCTCGGTTTTTGCAGACGCCTTATTATTACATATGTTATTCGTTGACGGGAATGAATTATTTGATGAATCAGTCAGCTATATTTATTTTAAGCAACTGGAAGAATCGACCCTGCTCGTCATCAATAAAACAGATTTATTAAATCCGGATCAATTTCTGAAGCTTAGCAAAATAATGAGTGATAAATTCCCGGATAAAATTCTTCACTATCAAAAATCCACGGATAATGATCAGGTCGAGCAATGGATCGCGATTCTCGACCGGTCAGCTTCCGTAGTCATTCCGCAGTCGCTGGAAATGGATTACCAGGTTTACGGTGAAGGGGAGGCAAAGCTGGCATGGCTTGACCAGGACATTGAAATTGAAAGTGCAGATGAAACAGCGGACCAGGGGGCAGTCTGGTTGATGCAGGATATACATGAGCGGATCGTTGCCGGCCATTTTCCTGTCGGGCATTTGAAGTTTTTATTAAATGGGGACGAAAAATTCAGCTTTACTTCCACTTCAGGACCTGAATTGATTCTCAAAACCGTACCGGCATCATCCGCTACATTGCTACTGAATGCCCGTGTTCAAACTGAACCCGAAATACTTTCCCTGCTCGTATCGGATTCGTTAAATGCGTTGGAAAAGCAGGGAGCGTTTAAGATCCGCGTCAGGACGCATTCAGCATTTCAACCCGGTTTCCCAAGGCCGACTCACCGGATAGAATAACCCCTGTTATAAAAAGAAGGGAAAGCAGTACCGCGGCATGGTATTCGTTTTGCATTTCAAGTTAGGCTATTTTCAATGCCCAAAAGCCGTATTTAAAACCTCAAATAACCCATATGGACAATGATTCAGTAAAACTGCCGGTATACCTCAAACTGGCGCAAATCCTCATGGGTATTGCGGTATTCTTTTTTATCCTCTATGTGGGTCAGGATATTATCATTCCGCTGGTATTTGCGGGTATGATTGCCATTTTATTGAATCCGGTCGTCCTTTTCCTTTGCAGGAAGAAAATTCCCCGTGTACTGGCCATCATTCTGTCGCTGATTGTTACGATGCTGATTATCGCCGGAATATTTTATTTTTTTATTTCCCAGATTTCGCTTTTCAGCGAATCCCTGCCCCGGTTCAAACAGAAATTTCTGACTTTTTACAATGACAGCGAGCACTGGATTGCCCGCACGTTTAATGTAGCCAGATGGAAGGTGGATGCCTGGGTAGCCAAAACGCAGAAGCAGAGTATGGACAATGGTTCGGCGGTCATTGGCAAAACGGCCGGTACGATCGGTGCGGTGCTGACCACCTTTGTAATTATGCCGGTGTATGTATTTATGATGATTTATTATAAACCCTTATTGCTGGAATTCATTTCGAAACTCTTTCCAAAAGGGCAACATTCCATCGTGGTGGAAGTACTTACCAAAACCAAAGGGTTAATTCAAAAATATCTGCTGGGCCTGCTGCTGGAAGCATTGCTTGTAGCCGCGCTCAATTCTATTGGTTTGCTGATACTGGGCATTCCTTATGCTATTTTACTCGGAGTGATCGGCGCCTTCCTGAATATGATCCCTTATATTGGGGGCGTGGTTGCCGTGGCGCTGCCCATGCTGCTGGCCCTTGCCACCAGGCAGCCGGTAGATGCGCTTTATGTTTTAATCGTTTATTTGGTTGTTCAGTTCATCGATAATAATTTTTTTGTGCCGAAGATTGTGGCTTCCAAAGTGAAGATCAATGCGCTGGTTTCGATTATCGTTGTGCTGATCGGAAACGCGCTTTGGGGCATTCCCGGAATGTTTCTTTCCATTCCGCTGACGGCGATAATTAAAGTTATCTTTGACCGGATTGAGCCCCTGGAGCCATTTGGCTTCTTACTGGGGGATAATCAGCCGGACATTACGAAACAGTTTTTTGTCGTCAAACGGCGCAGCGGTTCAATGACTGCAAAAAACTCCGGCAAATAGATCCGCCACCCATCCGTGGGTGTATAAATTTTGTATATTTATAAAAATGTCAATTTCACAGTTAACAAAATCAAAAAAGCCATGAAAGCGACGCTCATGATTGCCATTTCCTCACTTATTTCCGGCAGTCTGCTTACCGGCTGTAATCAATCACCTGAAAAAACAAAAGAAATCGTTGTTATGGAGAACGGAAACAGGAAAGTATTCGGAACAATCGGTCAGGATTCGGTTTACGCTTATACGCTGCAGAACGCAAAGGGAATGAAAGCCGTTGTTTCCAATTACGGCGGAACGCTGCTGGAGCTATGGACACCAGACAGATCGGGAGTTACCGGGGATGTGGTATTGGGTTATGGTACCCTGGAGGGATATCTTCAAAAGAACAACCCTTATTTTGGGGCCCTGGTTGGCCGTTATGCAAATCGTATCGCCAATGCGAAATTTACCATTGATGGAAAGCAGTATACTTTGGCGCCTAACGACCATGGCAATACGCTGCATGGCGGACTTAAAGGATTTGACAAAATGATCTGGTCGGTGGATCAGGTAAATGACTCCAGTCTTGCCTTGTCTTATACCAGCCCGGATGGAGAAGAAGGATTTCCCGGTTCCCTGAGCGTTAAAGTAATTTATACGGTTACCGGCGAGGACGGGCTTAAAAATCGACTATACTGCACAGAGCGATAAAAAAACGCCTGTCAATCTGACCAACCATTCTTATTTTAATTTATCCGGAGGAAAAGATTCCACTATCCTGCAGGAAGAATTAACGCTGCATGCTTCGAAATATACGCCGGTGAATGCAGGATTAATTCCAACCGGCCAACTGGCGCCTGTGGAGAATACGCCGATGGATTTCCTGAAAGCAAAGAAAGTCGGAAAAGATATTGATCAGGTAAAAGGCGGCTATGACCACAATTTTGTGATTGACAGAGCTGACAGTGGAATCGCCCTGGCAGCATCCGTTTATGACGAAGGCAGCGGCCGGTATATGGAAGTATGGACCACCCAGCCCGGTGTTCAGTTTTATACTGGTAATTTCCTGGACGGATCATTGACCGGCAGGGACGGAAAAAGGATTCCACAACATGGTGCGCTTTGCCTGGAAACGCAGCATTTTCCGGATTCCCCGAACCAGCCTTCCTTTCCGACTTCGATACTGGAGCCCGGCCAGACTTATCATCAGACGACTATTTATAAGTTTTCAACTAAAAAATAATCCGGCACTTTACCCTGTGCTCTATTGCAAAAGATTCAGATCAGTGATGATTTTCCCATCACTGATTTTTTTTTAGCGAGACTACTTTCAGAATGGCATTCCGAACGAGAAGCTCAAAGTCTGGATCAATGCATCGCACGGCATCGGTACCAGCGGCGATATAAATTGCATGAGGACTTGCCGGATCAATCCACACGGGGGAAGGATTGCCGGCAGGAATGCTGAGATTATCTGCTGGATCATTAAACGAATTTGCCTCGATAGGAGATTGCTGAATTCGATTGGACTCATTTTCCCCTGATAAATGTATGGGGTTGGAATTGAAGTATAATGGCATTGGAACCCGTTGATTGGAAATCTTCCGGATTGCTATCGTTTGAAATGGTAAAATGAAAGGGCCTTCCGAAGTAATTTTTTCCAGAAGAAATCTGATATTATCCGTTATCAGCGGATCCATGGGGTTCCCGGAAATATAAACCAGCATTCGGATCCGTGCGCTCTTTGCCTTTGCGTCGGACAAAAGCAACAAAAGCAAAATCGTGATCAGTAAAAAAATCGTGAAAACAATCAGGATTCTTTGATTCATGAAGAATAGGAAGAGTGAAACCTAAAGGTAGACTAATGCTCTGGTGAAACTGGCTGATACAGCGGCGGGGTTGTCGCGGACAGCCGTAGTTCATTCCGGGCGCAGACCACTTTCGGCAGGCATAGTTCATTCTGAACGAAGGCTGTTGACCGGATTTGCCAGCGCCGCCCGGAAAGATTTATAGCCGACGGTTGCCCAGGCAATAACAATTGAGATCAGGGCCGCAGCGATAAATATTAAGGGGCTTACTGTTATCCGGTAAGCAAAATGGCTGAGCCAGCTGTTCATCATATACCAGGATACCGGAACAGCGATGACCAAAGCCACGAGGATGAGAATGGTAAATTCTTTGGAGAACAGGTAAATAATTTGTGTAATTCCGGCGCCCAGCACCTTGCGAATACCTACTTCTTTCCTTTTTTGCACTGCCATAAAAGAAACCAGTCCGTACAGTCCCAGGCAGGAGAGGAAGATAGCGATACCAGCGAAAATTTTGTACAATAGCGTAAGCTGGTGTTCCTGCTGATAAAAATTTTCCAGCTGTTCATCCATGAAGAAGGTCTGGTTTGCATATTCAGGATAAAACCTGTCCCAAACATGCTGTACCTGTTCCCTGGCCAGTGCCAGATTGCCGGTTCTTAATTTGAGAGAAATGGTCGAATAGTTTTTTTTAGTGCAGCCGATGAGGATGGGGCGTATTCCTTCGCGCAGGGAATTTGTTCTGAAGTCGCGTACCACGCCGGATATTCTTTTCCAGGCACTGCCACCGATACGAACGTCTTTCCCAATAGCATCTTCGGGATTCTTCAGCCCTGTTTTATGGATAAAGGTTTCGTTCACTACCACGTCCCCGAGGGTGTCGGAGAGCCGGGGCGGACCGCCTGCTGCAAACTGAAGTCCGAAGGTTTTGAAATAATCCGGATCTGCATATTTCAGATAAAGTATAAAGTTTTCATCCGGTTTATGGTTGAAGGCAAAATTAGATCCCCAGTTGTTTTCCGAAGACGGAACATCGGTTGACAGGGATACGGATCTCACAGCAGGAATCTTCAGGAGCTCGGTTTTAAAAGCGTCTATCCGGGAGGTCTGGGTACTGTCACCATTGCCATTGATCACCAGTACGGCATCTTTATTCAGTCCCAGGTCGGCATGCGCCACGAAGCTCATTTGGGTTATGGCGATCAGCGTACCGGCAATCAGCACCTGGGAAATGCAGAACTGCAGCACCACCAGGGATCTTCTCAGCGAAATGCCTCCCACCGTGGAGGAATTGATCTTGTTTTTCAATGCGAGCATCGGACTGAATCCTGAAACGATCAGGGCAGGATACATACCGGACATCAGGGTGACCGTAATAAATATGGCCGCAAGGAAAAAGATCGTTTGCAGATTCAACAGGCTTATCGGTTCGTCGATCGAAGCGATATTTTTAATAAATGGCAGGCAGATCTCTGCCAGCACAACAGCCAGTACAATGGAGACCAGTACAAGAAACGCGGTTTCTCCCAACATTTGCCAGAGCAGATTCCGGCGATTGCTTCCCAATACTTTTCGCACGCCGATTTCTTTTGAACGGTTCACCGCCTGAACGGTAGATAAGTTCACAAAGTTGATGCAGGCCATGATCAGGATAAATAATGCGATCAGGGAAAGGGTCAATAAAGTGCTCTTGCTGGTAACATGGTCACCCATATTTCCCATGCGCTGGTCAAAATGTAAAATGCTGAGCGGACGGATAAAAATGGTCCGTTTGTTTACGGAATGCCGGTTCTGCATTTCAATGCTATACTGAGCGAGTTGCCGGTTGACTGAGGCGGCAGAGAGATGCCGGGGAAGCAACATGTAAAGCTGTTCGTTGCTGCTGGTGGTTCCCCATTCTTTGGAATATCCGTAAAACGGGGTATTCTTAAAAGTAAGATAAGAACTGACCATCCTGATCCGGAAATCCGAGTTGCCGGGCGCATCGCCGATGACGCCTTTGACCTGCACCGTATTTAGATTATCCAGCCGAAGGAATTTCCCCACTGCATCCTGCCAGCGGCCGAAATATTTTTCCGCCGTCTTTTTTGAGAGAACCGTAACATTGGGCTGATCCAGGATATCGGGTGTGCCGGAGAGCCATTCATATTGGAAGATCTTAAAGAATTGGGGATCTGAAAAAAATACCCCCTTGTCTTCAATGAATTTTTTTTCTCCGGATAACGAACCATCGGCATTGAATGCGGAGAGCTGACTATTGTAACCCGAGTACAGTACTCCGGTAACAATTTGTGGAAATTTTGCGCGCATTGCCTCCAGTACAGGATAAGGAGTGCCAGGCGTATAATCAATAGCATCCGGGCTTTTATCTTCGATGGCCACCTGGTAGATCCTGTTGTAATCCGGCTGAAACCGGTCGTAGCTTAGTTCGTAGTGAACCACAATAAATATCAGGATGCAGGAAGCGATTCCGATCGCAAGCCCTGAAATATTGATCAGACTGTATTTCTTATTCCGGATCAGGTTGCGGAGAGCGGTCTTCAGGTAATTTCTGATCATAAAAATTCATTGGAAGTCCAGGTAATTTTCCCTCCATTCGCATCATAGGATGTGCCATTTTCTATATTCCTGAAATTCATGGTTATATAAAAAGCAAGATAAATGGACTGTTCGCATTTGATACAGCCCTGACGCATTCCGATACATCTGGAAAAGCTTAGATACTGATGAATGGAACTCTAAAGTTCCCAGCCAAAAGAAGCGAGCACCCTGCTGGTTGTCGTAAAATCTTTATGTTGAATCCCCCGGATGCCGAGGCTTTCTGCCACCTCCACAAACATAGGCCGGTCTTCAATATAGATGACTTTGTCTGCGGACACCTGTGCGATGTCCAGGGCAACTTTGAAAATATCTGCATCGGGTTTTCTGAAATGAACGAAACAGGAGGAAATAAAAAAATCAACGAATTCATTAAGCCTGAAAGTCTGTATCCGGTAATTATTCAGTTCCCTGCCTTCATTGCTGACCACGGCAATTTTGATTCCGTATTTTTCCTTGATGCCGCGGATGAGTTTCAGCATATCCGGGAAAGGTTTGGACTGATCAAACATGAATTTCCGGAAATCCGAAGGGCTGAAATTCCTCTTTTTATAAAAGACGAGGCGTTTAAGATATTCGTCCAGCGAGATTTTCCCGGATTCATACGTATCAAAGGTAAGATGGTGTCGTTCTTCTGTTTCTACCGGATCCAGTTTGAATTTCTTAATGGCCCTGATCCTTCCATTTCGGTCCCAGCCATTCGTCAGCATAACGCCGCCGATATCTGTAAAAATAGTGGTGGGCGTCAGCTTTTTGTTTTTATTCATGCAACCGTGATTTGTTTTTCGAGGTAAACGTCCTGAATACTGTTCAATAATTGAATCCCGTCCTTAAAAGGACGCTGAAAGGCTTTTCTTCCGGAAATCATTCCGGAACCGCCGGCTCTTTTATTGATTACCGCTGTGCGAACCGCTTCCATCAGGTCTTTCTCGCCTTCGGAGGCTCCGCCTGAATTGATCAGACCTGCCCGGCCGGAAAAACCGTTCAACACCTGGTAGCGGCAAAGATCGATGGGATGATCCGATGAAAGTTCGGTGTACATTCTTTCATCCAGTTTGCCATAATGACTGTTGCCCATATTCAGGGCTTTATATCCTCCATTGATCTCCGGCAATTTTTGTTTCAGAATATCTGCCTGAATGGTTGCCCCCAGATAATTGGCCTGTCCGGTTAAATCGGCGGAGTCATGATAATCCTTTCCTTCTTTCACAAATGCTTTATTCCGGAGATAACACCAGAGCACGGTGGCCATCCCGAGCTGATGCGCTTCATCAAAGGCCCTGGAAACTTCGGTGATCTGCCGGTCTGATTCCTCCGAGCCGAAATAAATGGTGGCTCCGATGGCGGCAGCTCCCATATTCCAGGCATCTTTAACTGTACCGAAAAGGATCTGATCATATTTATTCGGATAAGTAAGCAATTCATTGTGATTGATCTTCACGATAAATGGAATACGGTGGGCGTATTTACGAGCCACCATACCCAGAATGCCGAAAGTGCTGGCCACCGCATTACATCCGGCTTCTATTGCGAGTCGAACAATATTTTCCGGGTCGAAGTACATCGGATTTTTTGCGAAGGATGCGCCGGCGCTGTGTTCCACGCCCTGATCCACCGGGAGAATGGAAAGATATCCGGTACCGGAAAGCCTTCCGTTATCAAACAGCTGCTGCAGGCTTCGCAGTGTTTGCAGGTTACGGTTGGAATGGCTCCAGACTTCGGAAATAAAATGGGGGGAAGGGAGCTGAAGACTTTCTTTCGGGACTTTTTTGCAGACATGGGTAAAGAGATCTTCATTCTCTTTACCAAGCAAAGCGGTTATTTGTTGATAGGTCATGATAAAATATCAGAGCTTAAAATTAACGCATCCGGCTCAGTCAGGTTCTCTTTTTACAACAAAGGCACTATTAAATTGTTGATGATGCAAAGAAATTTCATGATTCCGCTCAGCATCCTTGATCAATCCATCGTGCCAAAGGGTTCGACCGCTTCGCAGGCGATTGCCAATACCATCCGCCTCGTGAAGCTGGCGGAATCCTGGGGCTATCATCGTTTTTGGGTTTCCGAACACCATAATTCTTCGATGATCGCCGGGTCGGCGCCGGAATTGCTGATGGTGAGGCTGGCCAGTGAAACCAGTCATATCCGGATTGGATCGGGCGGCATCATGCTGCCCAACCACAGCGCGTTGAAAGTAGCTGAGAATTTCCGGCTGCTGGAAACCCTGTATCCGGGCAGAATTGACCTGGGTATGGGCAGGGCGCCGGGCGGAGACCGGGTCACCGCGGTCATGCTGAATCCTTCCAATAATTTTCTGGAAGAATCCTATCTGCAACAGCTTGAATATCTGCAGGCATTTTTTCACGACGAAGCGGCAACGCAGTACGGGACGTTGCTGGCGGTTCCGCAGGTTGATACGGTTCCTTCTCCCTGGATACTGAGTTCCAGCGGGGGAAGCGCCGCCATTGCCGCAAAGATGGGGATGGGCCTTGCCGTAGCCCGTTTTATCAATGGATTTGCCGGCAGGGAAATCGTGGATGCGTATAAAGAAAACTTTGTGCCCTCGCGCGAGTTTGCATCGCCGCAGTCCCTGCTGGCGATTTCCGTTTTGTGTGCAGATACCCGCGAAAAGGCGGATCAGCTCCGTAAGCTGGCCGATTACACTTTATTGCAATTTGAAAAAGGGAATTTCCGGGAGATGAACCGGTACGAAGATATCCGGGATTATGTTTTTTCAGCTGCCGAACTGGAAAGAATCCGGTATAATAGCGGGAGAATCATTTCGGGTACTCCGGAGGAGGTCAGACAACAATTGCTTGACCTGGCCAAAACAATGGGAGTGGATGAAATTATGGCTACCTGCATGACCCATTCGCAGGAAGACCGGATACGGTCTTTTGAATTGCTGGCTGAAGCTTTTGAACTTAGGGTTGAAAGCAAACAATTGACGATAAATTGAAAATTGCAAACGAAAAGGATCATGAAACTGATGTATTCCATTATCCATTATCCATTATCAGCTATCAATTTCCTAAAGTATTTCTTCAGATTAATCAGTAACACGCTTAGCAGAATCACCAGCAAACCGGTAATCTGAAGCAGACTGATGTGTTCTGAAGCGAGAAACACACCCAAAAGAACGGCCACCACCGGATTCACATAAGCGTAGGTACTCACCTGGGCGGGAGGTCTCACCTGCATCAGCCACACATAACAACTGTAAGCCAGGATTGAGCCGAAAATGATGAGGTAACCCAGGGAAGCCCATGCATCAAAAGATACTTCCGCCAACCGGAAATGACTGAATTCATTTTTGACCAATGAACCCACCAGGAAATAGATGCCGGCAAAAAACATTTGCCAGGTGGTATCGACCGCCGCAGGAAACCTGGGTTTGCTGTACTTCGCATACAGTGACCCGATCACCCAGCTCATGGATCCGATAATCAGGGAAATGAAAGCCAGGGTCTGATAATGATTCGAGCCCGATTTAAGGGAAATGATATTTTCAGAGAACAGCAAAATAATTCCGATGATGCCCATGGCGAGACCGGCCAGAATGGATTTACTGCCAAAATTTTCTTTCCAGTGGGGTTTATCATACAGCACGAACCAAATGGGTGCTGCAGATACTATAATGGCCACCCAGGCGCTATTTACATATTGTTCCACGTAAATCACCACGCCGTTTCCGATAAAAAGAATAAAAAATCCGGTTATGGCGGCTGTTTTCATTGCCTTCCCGTTGAACAATTTTTCTTTTTTATAAGTTGCCCAGGCCATCATCAGCAATCCGGCAGTAATAAAACGAATGGCTCCCAGCAGGAGCGGAGGAAACCCGCCAAGGGCATGGCGGATGAAAAAGTAGGTTGATCCCCAAACGATGTATACCGTGATAAAAGCCAGCATCACGGAACCTGAACGCGGTATTTTGGAAAGATTATTGCTCATTTTCAAAGTAGATTTTAGCCTTATCGGATACAGCGGCTCAACTTTGCGACTTCAAAGTTACGAGGTGTTTTATTAATTTAGCTTTCGAATCAATGCTTTTTATGTATTTTTGCATTTGAAAATAAACCAGATCATATAAAATGCCTGACAATGGAAATAGATAAAATTAACTGGTCCATCATCGGCAGCCTGCAGGAAAACGCGCGTGCATCCTATGCAGATATCGGGCGTGAAGTAGGGTTATCAGCGCCGGCAGTCGCCGAACGCATGCAAAAACTGGAAGAAGCCGGAATCATCAGGGGATACCATATTGACCTGGATTATGAAAAAGCGGGTTACGCGCTGAAGGCTTTCATTACATTTACTGCTCATTCAGGAAAGCTCCTGCCTTTTTTAAAGTATATAGAAAAAATGGATGAGGTGCTGGAGTGCCACCGGGTTACCGGTAATTACTGTATCTTTTTAAAAGTGATGGTAAGAGACTCCCTTCAACTGGAACAGATGCTGACTCGCTTTATGGAGTATGGAGATACAACGACTTCTATTATCCTCTCCAGTCCGGTCACCCATCGCATATTTTCGAAACCGGAAGCTGAACCTATAAAAACAAATCGGTTTGCAAAGGTCCGCCTGGGCTGATGGCATAACTCTCCAGATCGGTGATGCCAGCAGCGCGCAATACTTCTTCATCAAGATAGGCATTACCGGAATTTGTTTTTGCATCCTGCTGAAGGATATAAAAAGCGGCATCGGCTACGATTTCCGGTTTCCGGCTTCGACGCGCCAGTTCCTCACCGCCTAATAGATTTTTTACGGCTGCCGTTGCAATGGTCGTGGCCGGCCACAGGGTATTGGAAGCGATCCCGTCTTTTTTGAATTCTTCCGCCCAGGCCATGGCCATGAGGCTCATATTGTATTTACTCATCGTATAAGCCAGATGGGGTTTGAACCATTTCATGTCCAGATCTAATGGCGGGGAAAGCGTCAGGATATGCGGATTCACGGATACTTTCAGTAATGGATATGCGAATTTGGTCATCAGATAGGTTCCGCGTACATTAATATCGAACAGGAGATCAAACCGCTTGGGTTCCAGTTGAGTTGTATTGCCGAGGTTTATGGCCGAAGCATTATTGACGAGGATATCCAGTGAACCAAATGCCCTGAAAGTTTTTTCCATTAGTTCCTGAATCAGTTTCTCATCCCGGATATCGCAGAAAACGGCCAGCGCTTTTCCCCCGGCAGCTTCAACTTCCTTTGCCGTTGAAAAAATCGTCCCCCCGAGGCGTGCATCTTCTGTGGTGGATTTTGCCGCAATTACAATATTTGCTCCTTCGCGGGCAAGTTTCAGGGCAATGGCTTTTCCAATCCCGCGACTGGCGCCGGTAATGAGAACGGTTTTATTTTTAAAATACATAAGGGCGGTATAATCCAGGAATCCCCAAAAAACGAATCCGTGGCATGAAGTATGTAAACATTCCTTGTAAAGATAATACGATGTATAGTAATCGATCTGCTAATTCCTTCTCAATGGGGCCGGATGATCCCGGACCTCAGCCGGGTCCCGATATTCCTGTTCCCAAACCTAAACCGGAAATGCCACCGGTGGAGCCGTCTCCTCTTCCTCCTACAACAGACCCCATTCCAACGCCTCCCCCTGTGCGTGCCTGAACCGGCAGCCGCTTTGCCGGATATTCGTGGCTGCATCTGCGGTAAGTATTTATATTTGAGCCTGCTTAACGCTGAATGGATTATTTCCTTGGAATAGATATCGGAACCACTTCTGTAAAAGTTGTTGCTTTTTCAGCCGCGGGAGAAGTATTGGGTGAACAATCAGGTTCATATGTCATGCTGCATCCCAAACCGGATTGGAGTGAACAGGAACCTGAAAAAATCTGGATGGCTTTTCATCAATGTGTGGAAAATACTCTTCAGCATTTTGATAATCCTCCCAAATTTATCAGTTTTAGTGCGGCCATGCATAGCCTGATGGCCGTGGATGAGCAGGGGGCGCCGCTTTCAAATTGCATCATTTGGGCTGATAACCGCGCAGCGGTTACCGCCTCTCACATCTGGGAGGAGCAAAAAGCAGAATCCCTGTATCGGAAAACCGGCGTCCGGGTGCATGCGATGTCGCCGTTTTGTAAACTCCTCTGGCTGAAAGAAAATGATCCTTCCCTTTTTCAGAAAGCATTCAAATTTATTGGAATCAAGGAATATATTTTCTTTAAATTATTTGGTGTTTATGCAGTGGATTCCTCCCTGGCAGCTGCCACCGGACTGATGAATATAGACAGCAAACGATGGGATACCGGGATCCTGGAATTGACCGGAATAAATCAGGACAGGCTTTCCCGGATTGTTTCCGTACGCGAAATTTTCAGCGGGCCTGCGTGGTTTCCTCAATTGATCCATACAGCCTTTGTTATTGGCGGAAGCGATGGGGCCATGGCAAATCTTGGAACCTCCCAAAAAAATAACGCGCTCGTAGTAAGCATCGGAACCAGCAGCGCAGTCCGGATCATTGTCCGGGGTCCGGTAACGGATCCACAAATGCGTAGTTTCTGCTATCATATCCGCGATGATCAGTATTTGCTGGGTGGAGCAAGTAACAATGGAGCGATCGTTCTGCAATGGCTGAGAGAAAATCTTTTGATGGCTCCGGAAACAATGACGGATTTTCTTTCCCTGGCTTCGGGCGTAAAAGCCGGAAGTGACGGATTGATCTTTCTTCCGTATATTTTGGGCGAAAGAGCGCCTATCTGGAATGCGGCAGCACGAGGCGTATTGTTTGGGCTGTCGGTAAACCATTCCCGCGCCCATGCTATCCGGGCCGCCATGGAGGCTGTAATCTTCTGTGTATATGCGATTGGCGAATCTGTGCTGGAAAAAAGAAATATTGAACTGATCCATGTTACCGGCGGATTTGCGCGAAACGATTTATGGATTCAGATGCTGTCGGATATTTTCAATCTTCCGGTGAGGGTTTCTGAAACCATTGAGAATGCTGCCTGGGGGGCTGTAAAGCTGGGAATGGAAGCTTTGAAAATGAGTCCGCCAGCTGAAGAAAAAATATTGAGAACATTCAGACCTTCGCATGAAGATCACCAGCTTTATCAGCAACAGTTTAAAAAATTTGAACGGCTGTATGGTGAATTGAAAAAAGAATTCTGATGTTAACTAAAATTATTTATGGTTATGAAAAAAATAATCATTGCAGGATTGGGGATTGTTTTACTTTTTTCCTTTGGATGCCGTTCGCAACAGTCCGTCGACCTGATCGTTCATCATGCAACCATTTACGCAGTTGATTCAGGTTTTAGTAAGGCGGAAGCCATGGCTGTTAAAGACGGGAAAATTATAGCCGTTGGTAATGAATCGGATATTATGAATACATACCGGTCTTCTAATACGGTGGATGCAAATGGTAAATTTATTTTCCCCGGATTTATTGACGCCCATGCTCATTTTGTCGATTATGCCGGCAGTCTGTTTCAGGTTGATCTTACCGGGTCGGCAAGCTGGTCTGAAGTATTGCAAAGGGTAAGGCGATTCGTTGCCGGCCATCCCGGACTTTCCTGGATACAGGGTTATGGATGGGACCAGAATCGTTTTCCCGGTAAAGATTTCCCAAACAATGATTCGCTGAATATTCTGTTTCCGGATGTTCCGGTGTTGCTTGGCCGGATTGACGGCCATGCAGCCATTGCCAATGCAAAGGCCCTGGAGCTCTCCGGGGTTCGTGCCGGGGTTAAGCTGGCCGGTGGGGTGGTGGGAGCGGTGCGTGGAAGACTTAGCGGCTTACTGGTCGACAATGCGGTGGGACTGGTGGGCCGGCATATTCCGGATCCTTCAGCTGCAGATTACAGCCGCTGGTTAATAGCTGCGCAGGAAAATTGTTTTGCACAGGGGCTTACTACGATCACCGACTGCGGATTGATGTATACCGATGTGGCGCTGATCGATTCCCTGCAAAAAATTGACAGCCTGAAAATGAAATTATACGTCATGCTCAGTGACCGGCCGGCAAATTACAGCCGCTATCTGAAATCGGGCCCATATAAAACCCCGCGCCTTTTTGTTCATGGATTTAAATTATATGCCGACGGGGCGCTGGGGAGCCGCGGCGCCTGCCTGCTTCAACCTTATCAGGATAAACCCGGATGGTATGGATTTCTGCTGAGCAGCAAAGAGCATTATGATTCTGTAGCCAAAATATTGATCAAAACAGATTTTCAAATGTGCACGCATGCCATCGGCGACAGCGGTAACCGGATGATATTGGACGTCTACAATAAATACTTAAACGGGAAGAATGACCGCCGCTGGCGTATAGAACATGCGCAGGTCATCAATAGAAATGATTTTGAATTGTTTGGGGAATCCAATATCATTCCTTCGGTTCAGCCAACGCATGCCACCAGCGATATGTACTGGGCAGGAGAACGACTTGGTACGGAAAGATTAAAATCAGCTTATGCGAATAAAGATCTGCTGCAGCAGAACGGCTGGATACCCCTGGGAACGGATTTTCCCGTGGAAGATATATCTCCCTTTAAAACATTTCATTCCGCCGTTTTCAGAAAAGATGCGAATCATTATCCGGCGGGCGGCTTTCAGCCTGAAAATGCGTTAACCCGCGAAGAAGCAATCCGGGGAATGACCATTTGGGCCGCAAAGGCGGATTTCCTGGAAAAAGAAACCGGAAGCCTGGAACCCGGGAAAAAAGCCGATTTCATATTGCTGGATCAGGATCTGATGACAGCCGATGAAGCGATCATACTGAACACCAAAGTGCTGGCTACGTATTCGGATGGTAAACGCGTTTATAAAAGAAGGCCTTAATTTTTATCCGCCCTTTTAAAATCGAGATCCTGAAAATCAAAACTGAAATCCGTTAATGGGGAAATGGGTTTCATCAGGATGCGATCCGCTTTTCCCTGTTCATTCAGGCTGAATATTACATATGCGTCTGCCTCCATGCTCCGGTCCCGCCATTTCACCACAAAACTGTTTCCTTTAAACGGAAAAAGCTCGCCGGTTAATTTGGGAGAGCGTTTGGAGTCAAACCAGTATTTGCCATTTTTAACCGATATCCTCACATTTCCAAACCAGGGGTCCTGGTAAACGCCCGCGTAGACGGAGAAATCAATTCCTGAACCGTTGCCTTGTATTTCCCTGATTTCTTTCCATACCGAGTCGGTGATGTGTTTTCCATAATCCAGTTCTTCCTTTCTTTCGCTATCCAACTGCTTTACCCAGTCAAATCTTTTCAGCCCCAGATATCCATCTTTAATCTCGTTGCTGATGGAACGAAAGGCGGCGCCTTCCTGCTGATTGGTCAGTACGATGATGCCAAGTCCGAGTTCCGGAATCATTGTGATCTGGGTAACCATCCCTTCCAGGCCGCCGGTATGGCTGAGCTGCTTATATCCTTTTACGTCAGAAATAAAAAAGCCAAAACCATACGCACTGAAATGGGTATTGTAATAACCGGTTTCATCTCTGGGGATAATGGTTTGCGGCGACCATATTTCATTTGATACGGCCTCGCTGAAAATCCTTTTTTTCAACCCCTCGCCATATTTACCATGATTTAAAAGCAGCTCCACCCATTTGCTCAGGTCGGCAATACCGGAATTGATCCCCCCGGCCGAATGCCCCACTTTTAATGTGCTGCGGGCAATCACCTGCACTTTTCCATTTACCGGCGCATGTCCGTCAATCACATTGGATTTATCTTTCAGCCTGTCGAATGATCCAGCGGTCTGCATCATGCCGATGGGCCTGAAAATGCGGGATTCAACAAAATCATCCCAGGACATGCCACTGACCCGGCTCACCACTTCCCCGGCAACGATATACATATTGTTGTCGTAATCGAATTTTGTGCGGAATCCCGATACCGGTTTCAGAAACTGCAGGTTATGGAGAATATCCTTCAAAACAAAATCACTCGAATCCGGAAAGAACATCAGATCGCCGGCGCCGAGACCCAGTCCGCTGCGATGTGTAAGCAAATCCCGGATCGTGAATTCTTCGGTTACATAAGGGCTGTATAATTTAAATTCCGGAATATAGTTTCGCACTTTATCGTCCCAGTTCAGTTTGCCCTCATCCACCAGTATTCCCAGCGCAACGGCTGTAAATGCCTTGCTGTTGGAAGCAATGCCAAAATGGGTATGTTCATCCACCGGCTGGCCAGTATTCAGCGACCTTACGCCATAACCTTTTAAATGAATTATTTTCCCATCCTTAATAACGGCGACGGCTATTCCGGGAACATCAAATGTTTTTAATGCATTTTCCGCAACCTGATCGATTTCTGCTGAACTCAGCGGCTGAGCCATTATGCGGCCGAAGGAAATAAATAATAAAAGAAGCGCAAAATATTTCAACATGGCAGCTGAATTGGATTTGAAAATTCCTTAAAGATAAAGTCTAATTCAGAATGCAACGGGTAAGGGAAATAAAAAGAGGGGCATATAGAAATATACCCCGTAAACGACTGCCATATCTCTAACTTGTCGCGGAGGTCATGGGCGGAATTGAACCGCCGTGAAAGGTTTTGCAGACCCGTGCCTGACCGCTCGGCCACATGACCAGCTCCTGAAAGGAAGGGCAATATTAAAACATTTCATTTAGTCTACAAAATAAGTAGACTAAATAGCCAGGACATCAATCAATACCGCCGGTAACAGGGATCGCCGGTTTCGGCCGGATGTTTCTTACATTTGGAATCTAAAAGAAAGAAATTGGATATAAATAAAATATATAAGCCAAAGGGATTTTGTCCGCCTTCCTTTAAAGGCTATCTGGACCTGGTACCCGATGACGGAAACCTGCTCATGCATCTGCAGGACATTTTTGCCGATACGGAAGAACTGGTAAATGAGCTTCCGCCGGAAAAGCTTACCTATGCTTATGCTGAAGGGAAGTGGACTATAAAAGATATTCTCGTTCATCTCTGTGATACAGAAAGGGTATTTATTTACCGGGCGCTTCGTTTTTCCCGCGGCGATGAAACGCCCCTGCCCGGATTTGATGAACAGGTTTTTGCCAAATATGCCCGGGCAAATGAGCGGGAAGCGGAAGACATCCTGCGGGAATTCAGCCGGGTGCGGGAATCCAGTATCAGCTTTATGGAATCGTTGAATCAGGAAGCGCTGGAAAGAAAGGGAATTGCCAGTGATAACCCGTTAACAGTCGCCCTGCTGCTGAATGTCGTATACGGGCATCATAAACACCACATCAATATCATTCACGAAAGATATATGAAAGGATAGGGATTCATTATGGAGAAAAAGAAAAACCGGATTTCGATCGCCGTGGATATGGATGGGGTGCTGGCGGATACCCAAACTCAATTCATTCAATATTATGAACGGGAAACCGGGATAAAAGTGGATCCCGCATCCATGCTGGGCATTCCGGAGAACGAAGCATTTCCTGATAAATCGGCTGTTCAGCGTTTTGTCCGGATGAATGGTTTTTTCAGGACCCTGCCGGTGATCGCCGGCAGCGTAAATGCCATCAGGAACCTGATGGAGGATTTTGATATTTACATCGTTTCTGCCGCTATGGAATTCCCGCTGTCTTTATTTGAGAAAAAGGAATGGCTGGAAGAACATTTTCCTTTTATATCCTGGAAGAATATTGTTTTCTGCGGCGACAAACATATCATCCGCACGGATTATCTGATTGACGATCATCTGAAGAACCTGGATCATTTTCCCGGAACGCCCATTATGTACACAGCCTCCCATAACGTGTTGTTCACCCATCATCAGCGTGTCAACAACTGGGAAGAGGTCCTGCACTATTTTAAAAAGGTAAAAGAAGGAGCGGCCGCCTGATCCATCTCTGAAAATTGTACAAGCCGGCAAAACTGGGCAGATTTAATGGTTCTGCGGCAGATGGTTGTCGTATTATCAAAATATCAGCACGAGCGTTCCAAAAATAATCAGCAAAGCGCCGATTGCTGTTTTCCAGCTCAGCGCTTCTCCCAGGAAAATAACCGACAGCAGGATGGTCAGGGCCACGCTGAGTTTATCGACCGGCGCAACCTGAGATACTTTCCCCAATTGCAGCGCTTTGAAATAAAAAATCCAGGATAAGCCGGTTGCAATCCCCGAAATGATCAGGAAGAATAAATTCTGTTTTGAAAGTGCCGCCAGCCCCTTGTATTCGTTCCGGAATAAAACAATCCCCCAGGCTATCAGCAGGATTACGATTGTACGGATAGCGGTAGCCAGGTTGGAATTCACATTTGTTACGCCCAGTTTCGCAAAAATAGCGGTGAGGGCAGCAAAGATGGCTGAGAGTATAGCATAGACCCACCACATATCCGATTGAATTAAATGAATGCTAACGTTTGGCGCATCAGGGCGTCAGGAATTTCAGGCAAACCGGATTGGGCACTTGCATTTCCTTGCCGGTTGCTTTCAGCAGACCCGTTACCGGATCAATGGCAAAAACAACAATATTATCCGTGTCGCGGTTGGCCACCAGCAGAAAACGCCCGGTGGGATCAATCGCGAAATTCCTGGGATGTTTTCCATTTACGGAAATATATTGCTTATTGGTCAGCCTGCCTTCTTTTCCGATGGCATAAACTGCCAGGGTATTGGATACCCCGCGGTTGCTGGCATACAGGAATTTCCCGTCGGGGCGAATGTGAATATCCGCACTGCCGGGATCCCCGTTAAAACTTTTCGGGGTGGTACGGACACGTTGAAAAGGGGTGAGTTTGCCTGAATGCTCATCATAATGAAAAGCATCTATGGTGCCGGACATTTCGGAAATCAGGTAAACCAGCGGCAGGGTGGGATGAAAAACAATATGACGGGGCCCGGAACCGGGAGTAACCGAAACAAAGGAATCGGGTGCATCTGTCAAAGGAACCGGCTGATTCGGATCAAACCGATAAGTAAATTCCTTGTCTGTTCCCAGATCGGCTACGTATAAGTATTTTTCATCCGGAGAAAAGATGGTGGAATGAACGTGCGGCATTTCCTGTCTTTCTTTATTGATGCCGGTTCCGGTATGCTGAATAACCTGGGCAGCCGGGGCGAGTGAACCGTCGGAATTCACCGGCAGCGCCGCCAGGCTTCCGGAACTGTAATTGGCAACGACCGCCCATTTCCCGGTCTTATCGATTGAAATATAACAGGTGCTTTTCCCCTGGCTGGACTGTGTATTCAGCAAGCGCAGCTGCCCGGTTTCCGGGTCGAAGGCATAAGCGCCTACGGAACCATTACCGCCGCCGCTTTCATTGGCGGAATAAAGATGTTTACCATCGGGCCCGATGGCCAGGTAGGACGGATTGTCGGCCTTTATGGTGCTGATTTCCGTACCGGTTCCCGTTGCGGTATTAAATCTGTAAACGTAAATTCCCTTGCTTTTGCCGTTAGTATACGTGCCGACAAAGAGGTAAGGATCCTGGGAAAAGACCGATGTGGCGAATGTTAAGGACATAAAAAAGATTATCCAGCGCATGGAAATATTTTTAAATAATAGATTCCTGCAATTTACATTAAACAGATTATGCACGAATGCAATAAATTTGTGGGGTGAAAGCGTTATAATCAAAGTAAAATCCGTTACCCAATGAAACAACTTTTTGGCAGCCTTCTGCTGCTTTGCGCCGGCTGTCATTCAGCGCCTGCTGATTTAGCCAAAAACATTATTCCTTCTGCTGACATGGCTATAACAGCTCCCGCAGCCTCCAATCAGGATAATATTCAGTTTGCATCATTAAAAATACCGCCCGCCGGGGTTATTTTGGGCAAGAAACAGATTCCGGTGCTTTGTTATCATCAGATCCGGGACTGGCGGCCGACCGATTCAAAAGTTTCCCGGACCTATATTGTACCGCCATCAGCATTTGCCCTGCAGATCAGGATGCTGGCCGACAGTGGTTATCATAGCATTTCACCCGATCAGCTTTATGCCTACCTGCTTACAGGGGCCGCGCTTCCTTCAAAACCCATCATGCTGACCTTTGATGATACTGACCTGGATCAATATACTATTGCCTATCCGGAAATGAAGAAGTACGGATTTAAAGGCGTCTTCTTTATAATGACCGTTTCCCTGGGCCGCCCGCATTATATGAGCAGGGAGCAGGTCCGGCATTTGTCGGATGAAGGCCATGTGATCGGCTCCCACACCTGGGATCACCACAATGTGAAGAAATTCGCCGGGAATGACTGGATCACCCAGATAGAAAAGCCAACCAGGCAACTGGAAGCCATTACCGGTAAATCCATTCGCTATTTCGCATATCCCTATGGGTTGTGGAATGAAGCGGCGATTCCGGAGTTGAAAAAAAGAGGTTTCCTGGCTGCTTTCCAGCTGAATGAGAAACTGGACCAGACCGATCCCCTCTATAGTCTCCGCCGGATCATTGTACCGGGAACCTGGAACGGAGCTACCCTGAATAATTGGATCCATCGCGATTTCTAAGGGATATTTTTCAAACTTCCTATCTTGCCGGTCTATGATTTCGCAGGAAAAAGCCCTGATGTTCAGCAACCGGCTCGGCAAGGTTTTTCGTCATATTAACAAGCAGGCAAAGCGGCAATCCATCAGTTGTTACCGGATCTACGATCACGATTTACCCGAGTTTCCTTTTTGCATAGAAATGTACGGCCATTGGCTTTACGTGGCTGAATACCGCCGGAATCACCATATGGAGGAAGCGGCGCATGAACAATGGCTGGAAGACTGTAAGGGCATCATGCGTGAGATTACCGGGGTGAACGGAGAAAGCATCCTGCTCCGTACCCGCCAGCGTAAGGCGGGCCGCCAGGATCAATATCAGAAGCTGGATGATGAACAACAATTTATTGAAGTAGAAGAACAGGGGTTGAAATTTAAAATCAATCTTACCGATTATCTGGATACCGGCTTATTTCTGGATCACCGGATAACCCGGAACCGGGTCCGGGCGGAAGCTGCCGGCAAAAGGGTTCTGAACCTGTTTTGTTATACCGGATCCTTCTCCGTTTATGCAGCCGCAGGCGGCGCTTCGGAAATCTTTTCTGTCGATTTATCCAGGACCTATTTGAAATGGGCGACCGGAAAATATGGAACTGAATAAACTATATGATGCGTCCCGGCATCATTATCTTCAGGAAGATGTAAAACAATACCTGGAAACCATTCCGGAAGGCTTTTTTCGATCTGGTGATCATGGATCCCCCGACCTTCAGCAACAGTAAAAGAATGAAGGATTTTCTGGATATTCAGCGGGATCATCCGCAGCTGATCAATCAGGCCTTAAGGGGTATGAAACCGGGAGGTATTTTGTATTTCAGCACCAATTTCAGTCGCTTTCAAATGCTTACTGACAGCATCCGGGATGCAACGGTAAAGGACATTACCCGCTCCACAACGCCCTTTGATTTCCAGGGAAAACTCAACCGGTACTGTTTTCTGATTACGAAAATGGCGCAGTTCAGCAGGCTGTATAGTCCAGGTATCAGTTTTAACCATGCCGGGTATATTTTATATTTCATTTGTCCAGTGTCGCCGGGGGAGACTCCTGGGTCACGCTGACCGGTTCAGTAAACCACCTGCATGTAGAAGCATACCGCGCCTGGATGGTAAATTTTGCGACGTAATGTCAGTTATCCAAAGCTTCTCAGTGGTAAACTTTCAACTGGAATACCGGCAAACGATGGGATGAATATCCAATCCTGCTGCATTCTGTTTTCTAGCCAAATTGCCGATAAACCTGTGAACGACCCCGCAGCAATTCAAAAATAACAGCGGCCTGTTTTTCCGTCATTCTGCGGCAGAGGAGCTGACATAATCTCACGACATCACCTTAAATCCCACGTTGGCTATTTCCTGAGTTCCTGCAATGGCCAGCCTTTCTCCCGATCTCTCCAATTCATCAAAAATCCGTCCGGAAAGCAGAAAGGCTTCCCATTCGCAATTGCCGGTCCATTAATCTGGCCGATTCATTTATTATGCCGAATTCAAAAAGAATGTTTCGTCAGCCGGGCCATAGAGCAGGGAACATGAGGGCTGATTCTCCAACAACCCTTCCTTCCAAAAAAATAAACATATCAGACCCCAATCCTGGAAGAGACCTATCCGGGACAGCCACAAAATGAAAGGATTTCCGGGTAGGGGAATGGATGAAAATCTCTTTGATTCCAGCGCAAAAATCATTACTAAAAATTTTATAAAAACAGAGTAATTCAAAATATCAGGATACTATTTTTATAAGCCTAATATTATTAGTTAGTTATAAATATTATAAATTATTGATTGTTAATATTATTATAAATTTTAATGATAATAGTAATGAATATTAATTCGCCATGACATTGGCCATTCATAAATGATTTTTATGCGTTAAATTCGCCGCACGGCATTTATCTATGATTTTATCTGAAATACAATACTTTCCACCAATTACCTTCTTTAAGACTTCGTATAAGAATATATATGTCGTTTTAGATCAATATGAAAAGTACCGTAAAATGAGTTTCCGGAACCGCTGCCTGATTGCCGGGGCAAACGGAATCATCTCTTTGTCGGTTCCTTTACGGCATGGGCGGAACCAGCACATGCCAGTGAATGAAGTGGAGATTGACGGGTCGGCGGACTGGCAGGATCAGCATTGGAAATCCATCCAATCGGCTTACAACCGATCGCCTTTTTTTGAATATTACCGGGATGAACTGGAAAAGCACTTTCGGCTAAAAACCGAATTGCTGATGGATTGGAATCTGGAATGCCTGAAATGGGTAAGGGAAAAATTGCGATGGCCAGCAGAAATCCGGTTGACGGAAGATCCGGTAACCGGACCTGGAAAGGGAGAATGGGAGGATCTCCGCGACCGGGTATTGCCTAAAAATTATATGAATTACAGCCCTGTAAAATACCGGCAGGTTTTTGAGGAAAAAACGGGATTCCTGCCTAATCTTTCGATTCTGGATTTATTATTTAATACGGGTAAACTGGCCGGCGATTTATTAAAAGGCTGAGTGTTGACGGAGAGCTATTGATTTCCGCCGGTTTCAGAGTCTGCCAGTTCGGCAGCAATCAGTTCAGCAATATCCAGCACCTGCACCTGGTCTTCTTTTTCTTCGTGTTTTACTCCGTCGGTGAGCATGGTATTGCAAAACGGGCAGGCGGAGGCAATAATACCGGCGCCTGTCTCCACGGCTTCGCGGGTTCTTTCAAAATTAACGCGGGTGGTTCCTTTTTCCTCTTCCTTGAACATCTGTGCGCCTCCTGCTCCGCAACAAAGCCCCTTACTCCCGCAGCGCTTCATTTCGACGAGTTCGGCATCGAGTGCTTCAAGCACTTTTCTGGGCGCTTCATAAATATTATTGGCGCGTCCGAGATAACAGCTGTCGTGATAAACAATTTTCTTTCCTTTAAAGCCACCGGATTCCCGGAGCCTGATTTTCCCTTCATCCAAAAGCTGCTGGAGAAAAACGGAATGGTGGATCACCTCATAATGGCCACCCAGCTCCGGATATTCATTTTTGAGAATATTAAAGCAATGGGGACAGGCCGTTACGATTTTGCGGATATGATAATTATTTAACAGCTGAATATTCTGCCAGGCCATCATCTGAAAAATAAATTCGTTTCCCGCACGCCGGGCAGGATCTCCCGTACACATTTCCTCTTTTCCTAATATGGCATAACGGATACCGATATGCTGAAGAATGCGGGCAAACGCGCGCGTAATTTTCTGCGCACGCTGATCGAAACTTCCGGAACAACCAACCCAGAAAAGAATCTCCGGTTCTTCCCCATTTGCGAAAAGCTCGGCCATCAGCGGTATTTCCATACGGAAAATTTTATAACGTAAATCTAACTTAAATTCCGTGAGCGGGGTTAACCGATGAATCGGTAATTTTAGTGCTTAATACCGAGTATGCCCGCAGATGATAAAATGCTACTGATCCGAAACTATGACCTGTGGTGCCATTTAAGCGATCAGGATTATAAAGACCTGAATATCGAGCATCATTATATGGAGATTCCCAAAGGAGAATACATTTATTTTGAAGCGTATAATCACAATAAGCTGTATTTCGTAAAGGAAGGATATATCCGCATCGGATATATAGATGCTGATGGAAATGAAAAAGTGAAGGAGATTATCCAGAAAGGAGAATTATTCGGGCAGTTTACCCTGGAAAGAAATAATCTTCACGGTGAATTCGCCCAGGCTTATAAACAGGATGTGAGCATCTGCGCCTTTCATATTGATGATTTCGAAAAGCTGTTGAAAAAAAGACCCGATCTGGCGCTGCGTTACAGCAAACAGGTGGGCGCCAAACTCCGAAATATTGAAAACCGTTTGCTGAACCTGTTGAATAAAGATGTAAAAACCCGGCTGATCCATTTCTTCTGGCAATTGGTGGAACAGAAGCTGGGAGAGAATATGCCGGAAGGATTCTGTATTCCCAATTATTTAAAACATGAGGATATTGCCAACCTGATCGGATCGAGTCGCCAAACCGTCACCACCATGATCAATGAACTCGAAACGGAGGGTATCCTCTCTTATAACCGGCAACAGATCTGCTTCCTGAATGTTAAAAAATTAAAAAAACTGGTTGCCGTTTATTAACTTTAAAACAGGGCTGATCATGATGACCGGGGCAATCTATGCAGTCACTGCTTTTATGTGCTGTGCGGCATCTATTTTGCATACAGAACCGGTTGCGCGATATGGTTGCCCGTTGCATATATTATTAGAAAAGGAATTGCTAACTTAAAAGGAACTATGAAAGGTACCATTTGGCTCTTTTGTTTTGTATTCATTACCCGGTTTGGTTTTGCCCAGCTTCATCCCGTAGAAAAGGAATCGACTATTCATTTCACCGTAAAAAATTTTGGTTTTAATGTGGGGGGATCACTGCAGGGAATTGAAGGAGAAATCAGGTTCAGTCCGGACAATCCCGGAGCGGCTGGTTTTGATGTTAGCGTGGATGCCGCCAGCATCAACACGGACAATAATATGCGGGATGGTCATTTGAAGGGAGAAGAGTATCTGGACGTTAAAAACTATCCCCGCATCCGTTTCGTGTCTGTAAGCGTCAGACAGGCTAAAAAAAGGGGAAACTACCAGATGACCGGAAACTTAACCATCCGGAATAAAACAAAGGAAATTAGTTTCCCTTTTACTGCGGAACCTTCGGGCAATGGTTATTTGTTTACCGGGAGTTTTAAAATTAACCGGAAGGACTTTGCAGTGGGGGGATCGAGCACTATTTCTGATAACCTTACTGTTAACCTGAAAGTGCTCGCCAGATAATAAGGAAATAATATTATTTTTAGTTATCTACTTTTCGTGATGCTTCAGACAGCCGTAAATACCATATTGGTTCAATTGTCGGATTCGCTTGTACTGCTTTCTCCCGAACAGTACGCGAAGCCCTGCAGCCGGTTATCCAATAACAGTATCGGGCAGCATGTGCGGCATATCATCGAAATGTTTCAATGCCTGGATGACGGTTATGAAAGCGGCCTGATCGACTATGAAAAAAGAAAGCGGGATAAGCAGATCGAAAACGAGAAATTGTTTGCCATAGAACAACTTCAGGAAATTTATCCCAGGCTGAATAAACCGGATAAACCGCTTCTACTGCTCACTTATTATGATGATCAGGTTCAGGATCCGGAGAAAATCGAATCCAATTACTTTCGGGAAATAGCCTATAATCTGGAGCACAGCATTCATCATATGGCCCTGATCCGTATCGGGATCGGTGAATTGTGCGATATATCGCTGGAAGACAGCTACGGCGTTGCGTTTTCAACCGTAAAGTACAGAAGAGAATGTGCACAGTAACTTATATTCCATCCGGCAGCCATATCATTCTTACCGCCAGCCGGGATGAACAAAAGGAGAGGCCCGCTGCACGGATACCCGGTATTTACCGGTTGAATAATATGGAACTGTTATTTCCTAAGGATGAGCCTGCCGGGGGCACCTGGTTCGCCATTAATGAAAATGGGGCGGCTGTGGTATTGCTGAACGGGGCCCTGGAAAATCATATTCCGCAGACTTCTTACCGGAAGAGCCGGGGTTTGATCCTGTTGGATCTGACGGCAACCTGTTCGCCTGTAAATGCTTTTGATCAGATGGATCTTGATCAGATAGCGCCTTTTACGCTCATTATTTCGGAAGAAGGAAATTTATGGGTGTGCAGATGGGATGGAACTTTTAAGATGATGAATAAAAAAAATGCCAGGATTCCGCATATCTGGTCCTCAGTAACTTTATATGATCCGGCGGCAATTGCAAAAAGAGAGAAATGGTTTGCAGACTGGCTAAGTCTGAATCCAAAACCATCGGCTGAAGATATGCTGCGTTTTCACCAGGAAGCAGGCGATGGGAATCCGCATCACGACTTACTGATGAACAGAAACAATAAATTATTTACGCACAGTATCAGTATCGCTCATATTTCTGCAAGCCAGGCCCGTTTTCAATACCTGGATCTCCTGAATATGGAAGCATCCAGCTGTTCCATAAACTTCTTAAAAGTAATTCCGGTAAGCGGATGAGCGGCGTTACCCGCATGAAGAGCAGGATCTTCAGGATCCGCTTATTCCGGTGGGAATACTGGAGTTTTCATACCGTATACCTTCCGGTATATCCCATCTGGCTTTTGCTATGCCTGCGCGCACGCTCCCTGTTTTTTTTCGCCGCTTCCAATCCCCGGATAAAAAATGGGGGATTTCTTGGTGAATCCAAAAAGGAGATCCATGAACTGGTCCCCGCAACACTTCAACCCAGGACAATTTTTTTTGAAAAGGGGACGGATCATCAAAGGATAACGGACCAGTTGCAGATCCGGCAATTCCGGTTTCCCCTGATCGGTAAACCCGATGTGGGCGGCAGGGGAAGGGGGGTGAAAAAATTGGACGATTCCGGGGCGGTAGTGGCTTATGCCAGCCAGGCTACGGTGGATTTTCATATACAGGAATTCATTCCGTATGAAAATGAAATCGGTATTTTTTATTACCGGTTTCCAAACCGGCAGCAGGGTGAAATTTCCGGAATGGTGGGTAAAGAATTTTTAAAGGTAACGGGAGATGGGAAACGATCTGTCAGGGAATTGCTCCTGCCGAATCCAAGAGCGCTCCTGCAATTGCCAGATCTGGAACAAAACCAGCCGGAATTGCTGGACCGCGTAGATCCCGATGGCCGAAGTTTTTACGGTAGTACCTTACGGCAATCATGCAAGGGGTGCGAAATTCCTTGATGAAACCGATGAACTTACCGACAGGCCTCCGCCACCGGCTGAACGCTATTTGCGGGCAAATTCCGGAATTTTATTTCGGGCGCCTGGATATCCGGTACCGGAGCCTTGAATTGCTGGAAGCGGGTAAGGATTTTTCCATTATTGAAGTGAACGGAGCAGGAAGTGAACCCACGCACATGTACGATCCGCGGCATTCCCTCTTTTTTGCCTGGAAAGAAATCGTGCGGCACTGGATTATTCTGTTTAAGATCAGCCGCGCCAATCGTCGTCGCGGTTATCCTTATCTTTCCTTTTCCGAAGGTCTCCGCATGTTCAGGGAAGACCGGCAGCATTCGAAACAATTAGATCTCATGAAAAAACTTCAGTAGGTGTTATTTACTTTTGTCCTTGGGTTTTTTTTGAGTTTCCTCGGGCAACTTCCCCTGGGTACCATGAGCATGACGGCCACACAGATTGCGGTTCAGGAAAATTTCGGAAATGCGTGGAAATATTCTGTTGGCGTTGCGCTGATTGAAATGATCTACCTGCGGCTGGTATTGTCCGGCATGCAGTGGATCATGCAGCATTCCCTTTTCTTCAGTATCCTGAACTGGATCACCCTGATATTTTTTCTGGTGCTGGGTATTATGAGTTTTATTGCTGCAGCAAAACAGGAGCCGGCAAAAAAGCCCTGCTCCTGAATAACCGGATCAACCGTTTTTTCCTGGGCATCAGCATGAGTGCACTGAATCCGGCACAGATTCCTTTCTGGTTTATCTGGTCGGGGTATTTTCTTGAAAGGGGCTGGCTTGCTCCCGGATTGCTGTCATTTAATTTGTTTACGCTGGGCTCCGGTCTGGGAACCCTTGCGGGGCTTGCATTCTATATGTATGGCGGAAATTGGCTGGTTACAAAAATGAAGACCAGCAATAAAACCCTCAATAAAATCATGGGGATCATTTTCATCCTGGCTGCCGTCGCTCAATTTTACCGGTTAATGAAGGATTAATCATTTTTCCAGGCATCGCGTTCATCCGGACTGAATTTCCAGGGAGCGAAATTATTTTCCACATTGCCGAACATCGTATTCCATTCCGGCGGGGCTTTGCTTTCTTCCATCACCAGGGAGCGGCGCAATTCAAGAATAATTTCCAGCGGACTGATACTGACCGGACATTCTTCCACACAGGCATTGCAACTGGTGCAGGCGCGTAATTCTTCTTCACTGATATAATCATGCAGCAGTTGTTTGCCATCATCTTTGAATGATCCGTTTGCCCGCACATTTCTCCCGACTTCTTCCAGTCCGGTCCCGGGTATCCATCATGATCTTTCGGGGAGATAATTTTTTGCCGGTGATATTTGCGGGACAGGCAGCCGTACAGCGGCCGCATTCCGTACAGGAATATGCATCCAGCAGATTTCGCCAGCTCAGATCAAAAACATCCTTGGCGCCGAATTTTGCAGGCGGTGCAGATTCTGCCGGAGCCAGTTCGGGTTGCATGGCATAGAACACTTCCTGCTGCACGGATTTCATATTCCGCATTTTTCCTTCCGGCGACAAGCGTGCATAATAGGCATTGGGAAATGCCAGCAGAATATGCAGGTGTTTGGAATAAGGCAGGTAATTCAGGAAAGCAAAAATGCCGGCGATATGCAGCCACCAGCAGGTTCTTTCAACGACCGCAAGCTGGTGATTTGAAAAGCCGTTCAGCAGGGGATGCAGCCATTGTGAAATAAGAAAATTTCCCGGTCGGGTGACCGGCATAGTGCCCGTATAATCTTTCCTGCAATAAAGTATCCGATGCATTCAGCGTCAGGAAAAGCGTCATCAGTACAATTTCTGTAATCAGGATATAATTGGCATCGGATCTTGGCCATCCATCCAGATCATGACTTATAAAACGCCGGATCTTCAGAATATTTCTTCTGCATAAAAAAATCAACGCAGGCAATCAGCACGGCAAGCGCCAGTAATTCAAATGCATTGATCAGCAGGATATAAGCTGACCCAGCGGGCGGGAAAACAGTCGATGTGTTCCCAGAATACCATCCAGAAAAATTTCCAGCACTTCCAGATTGATGATGATAAATCCGGCATAGATAAAAAAATGCAGTACGGCAACCAGTGGATTCCGGAACATTTTTTTCTGGCCGAAAGCCAGGACAGCAGATTTTTCCAGCGAAGTGCGGGATGATCAGAAAAATCCTCCTCTTTCCCAAGCAGTATATTTTTCCGGATGCGCAGGATCTTTATGGCAAACAACCGGATGGCGGCTCCGGACAGTAAAATAAAAGCGATCTGCTGAATCAATGGCATTTATTTATAACCCTAAGTTATAGCAGATTTGCAGGATTTGTGATTTTCTTTACCTTGGGGCATGGAGAAGAATTATATACTGACTCCGGAAATCGCTGCCAAAAAACTAAAGCGGATGGCTTATGAAATCCTGGAAAATAATTTTGGTGAAAAGCAATTTATTCTGGCCGGCATCCGGGAAAAGCGGAACCGTGATCGCACGGAATATTCAGTCGCTACTGAAGAAATTTCAACGATATCCACCGAACTGATCACCGTTAATCTGGATAAAAAAAATCCACAGCTGGTAACGCTCGATAAGGAAATCCGGTTGCAGGATAAAGTGATCATGTTGATTGATGATGTATCGAACAGTGGCAAAACCCTGATGTATGCCATCAAACCCTTTCTGGATTCCGATCCGAAAAAAATACAGACCCTGGTGCTCGTGGAAAGCAGTCATAATACTTTTCCGGTAAAACCCGATTATGTGGGATTATCTGTTGCCACCACTCTTCAGGAGCATATTTATGTGGAAGTGGAGGGGACCGGTAAAAGGAGCCTGGCTGGAATAGATGGAAAATAGGCCCTTTCTTATGAGCCATTGCCGGGTTGATTTCATTACCTTTGAGCCCTTGTAAAAACTGGGATTTTCAGGGGATTTAATTAATTATGGAAGAACAAATCATACCGGAAGAAACGCAGGATAATAACCGCATCGTTCCGATCAATATCGAAGAGCAAATGAAGATGGCCTACATAGATTATTCTATGTCGGTTATTGTGAGCCGGGCTCTGCCCGATGTGCGCGATGGCTTAAACCGGTTCACCGCCGCATCCTTTATCGGGATGAATGAACTGGGCAGTAACAGCAACAAACCCTTTAAAAAATCAGCCCGTATTGTGGGGGAAGTGATGGGTAAATACCATCCGCACGGGGATGCGGCCATCTATCATACCATGGTCAGGATGGCGCAGGAATGGAGTATCCGGTATATGCTGGTCGACAAGCAGGGAAATTTCGGCAGTCAGGATGGAGATGGTCCGGCCGCCATGCGATATACAGAAGCCCGGCTGCACCGGCTTGCCGAGAGCCATGCTGGAAGATATCGAAAAAGAAACGGTGATTTTCAGCCGAATTTTGATGATTCCCTCACAGGAACCGACGGTTCTTCCTTCCCGGATTCCCCAGTTGCTGATCAATGGCGCCAGCGGGATCGCTGTCGGCATGGCCACCAATATGCTCCCGCATAACCTGTCTGAAGTCATTGATGGTTGTGTTGCCTATATTGATAAACGGGATATTACGATCGAGGAACTCATGCAGCATGTGAAGGCTCCGGATTTTCCGACAGGAGGCGTAATCTATGGTATGGAGGGCGTGAAAGCCGGCCATGCATACCGGACGCGGACGGGTAGTACTTCGCGGGAAATTGCATGTGGATACCAAACCCAGCGGACGGGAACAGATCATTATCACTGAAACGCCTTATCAGGTAAACGGGGATGGCCTCTGCGACCGGATCGGACAGCTGGTGAATGAAAAAATAATCGAAGGGATTACCCATGTGAACAATGAATCCAACGAGAAAGAAGGTACCCGGATCGTCATTGATCTGCGGCGGGATGCGGTTGCCAATGTGGTCATCAATCAATTGTTTAAACATACCGAACTTCAGACTTCCTACGGGATTAATAATGTAGCGCTGGTAAAGGGCCGGCCGCGAACGCTGAACGTGAAGGAGATGATCTCGGAATTTGTGGAATTCCGTCATGAAGTGGTGATCCGCCGCACCCAGTTTGAACTGAGGGAAGCAGAAAAAAGAGCGCATATTCTGCAGGGTTATCTGATCGCACTCGATCATCTGGATGAAGTGATCTCACTCATCCGTTCCTCCTCCACACCCGATCTGGCCAAAGACAATCTGATCAATGCCGGCTGGGGATTGAGTGAGATCCAGGCCAAAGCCATTCTGGAACTGCGTCTGCAGCGACTTACCGGCATGGAAAGGGATAAGATCCGGAATGAATTTGATGAACTGATGAAACAGATCGCCTATCTGAAAGATCTGTTGCAGGATGAAGCAAAGCGGTTTGGCCTGATCCGGAAGGAACTGCTTGAAATAAAAGAAAAATTTGGTGATGAACGCAAAACGGAAATCACTTACCTGGATGATGAAATGCAGATCAAGGATCTGATCAAGGAAGAAGATGTGGTGATCACCATTTCCCATCACGGATATATTAAACGAACTTCGGCCACGGAATACCGTCAGCAACGCCGGGGTGGAAGGGGAGCGAGTGGCGGAAAGACCCGGCTGGAAGATTATATTGAACATCTATTTGTCGCCATCCACACACCATACCCTGTTATTCTTTACGGAAAAAGGAAGGTGTTTCTGGTTGAATGTTTACCAGATTCCGGAAGGTGATAGGGTTAGTAAGGGAAGGGCTGTTCAGAACCTGATCCAGATTCCGCCGGATGATAAGATCAAAGCGATCATCGATGTAAAAGATATTAAGGACAATGAATTTCTGAACAGTCATTATATTGTGCTTTGCACCAAGCGGGGTGTGATTAAAAAAACCATGCTGGAAGATTTCAGCCGTCCCCGGCAGAGTGGGGTAAATGCCATTACGATTCTGGAGAATGATCATTTGCTGGACGCCCGCTTAACAGATGGCAATTGTGAAATCATGATGGCCGTTAAATCCGGCCGGGCCATCCGGTTTCCGGAAGAGAATGTACGCCCTACCGGACGGGGCGCCATTGGGGTTGCGGGATAGAAGTGGATGATCAATCCGATGAAGTGATTGGCATGATATGTGTCAATAAGGACGATAAATCCAGAACCGTACTGGTTGTCAGTGAAAATGGTTATGGAAAACGAACCCCGGTTGAAGAATACCGCGTAACGAACCGGGGAGGAAAGGGAGTGAAGACCATTCAGGTTACAGAAAAAACCGGTAAACTGGTCGGCATCCTGGATGTAACGGAAAAAGAAGATCTGATGATTACCTGCAAATCGGGGATTACCATCCGGATGCCGGTGAATGGGATCAGCGAACTGGGCCGGGCCACACAGGGTGTAAAACTGATCCGGCTGGATGAAGGAGATGGCATTGCCGCCATTACCCAACTGGATGAAGAATAGTACCATGGAAGAAAAAAGAAAGGGAAGGCCCGGTTTTCGGATATATGCCACCGGAAGAAAATCAAGTCCGGAATAATTGTCATCTGAAAACTTCAAATAAAAAATCTCATGAAACGGATCTTTTTAAGCCTTGCAATGGCAGGCCTTTTTTCCGGATTGTTTGCCCAATCGGTAGATAAAGCAAAAGATTTACTGAAAGGAAAAAAACTGACGGAAGCCAAAGACTGAAATCGATAAGGCGCTTACTGTTGAAAAAAATCAGAAAAATGCAGAAGCCTGGTACACCAAAGTGAAAATATACAATGCCATTGCTGCGGATTCCGCATTGAAATCAACGGTTCCGGATGCATATGTGCAGTCGCTGGAGGCGCTTAAAAAATATGCGGAGCTGGACGATAAAAAACTGGTTTTGCTTACCCTTGATCAGTACAAACCCATTAATGAAATTTATCAGGGGCTCTTCCAGCAGGGAGCAGCTAATTATAATGAAAAAAAATACCCGGAAGCCTATTCTGATTTTACCCATGCGATAGCAGCCATTGGCTTCATGTATAAAAAGGGATGGATCAAACAGAATATGGATACCACTTCTACTTTGTATGCGGGTATCTCTGCTGAAAAAGCCGGTAAAAGGGATGATGCGGCAATTTATTATACCCAGATCGCGGACTCCGGAATAACCAAGATCGGCGGCAACGATATGGCGGAAATTTATAAATGGGTGGCCGATTATTATAACCGGAAAGGAGATAAAGCCAATGCGGCGAAATATGTGGCGATCGGGAAAGCAAAATATCCCAAAGATCTTTTTTTTGATGAACTCGTACTGGATGATCTGAGAAAAAATGGCCCCAAGGATTCCCTGTTTGCGAAATATGATGAGATTATCAAAGAGCATCCGGACAGTGCGATCTATTTCTTTAATTACGGACTGGAATTTTATCAGTATGCATCGGATACCACCAAGGGGCCTTTACCGGCCAATGCCGATGCGCTGATTAAGAAGTCGCAGGAAATGCTCAGCCCAGAGTTTAAAGTTAAATCCCGATTATCCCCAGGCAAATCTTGTGATGGGACAGATTTCCTATAACCAGGGGATTGAAATCCAGCAGCAGACCAAGGCCATAAAAGGAAGTAAACCGGAAGATTTGAAAAAACGTGCGGAAATCAGGGCCGAAGCAATTAAGAAATTTGATGAAGCCATTCCTTACTTTGAAAAGATCGATCAGTTACTTGGAAAGCAGGGGGAATTAAAGAGAGCGGATAAAAGCGCTCTGAAAGATGCATATGATTTGCTGGTAACAATCTATGAGCAGAAAAAGGACAAGGATAAGGCGGCTGCCTGGACCGACAAATATAACAACGTAGAGAAAGTTCACTAATCTGAATACAAACAAATCCGCGCAACGGTTGGCAACAACCGGATGCGCGGATTTGTTTTATTACCGCAATGCGAAATGAATATTCGTATTCAGAGACCATTTCCTGTTGATCAGTGCATATCCGGGTTCCAGACCAATTCCCATTATTTTTGTCAGCGGGAAAACATATCGTACCGCGGTTCGCGTTTCGAAAGCAGAAAGATTAATCAGTTCGGGCTGGACGATCAGATAGAATCTGTCCGCCAGTTTGAATTGGCCTTTCCAGTAAAAGGAAATATTCAATTCTTTATAATGATCTGAAGTTTTCTGATTCCTGGAGTCATTCTCCTCCCAAACCAGGCTGGTTCCGAGGAAATAGCTGAATTTCCCTGCGTCTTTTTTCCATTTCCCCGCCTCAATGCCAAAGCCCGCGGATGGCCCGGTCTGCAATACGTGATATACGGTAAGCGCGGCAAAGGAAGGAACGGAACAGGCATTACATTTTTTTTGCGCGGAGGCGGAAAAACCAGTGCAGCAAAAAATGAAAAACAATAAAGGGAAAAATTTACTGCATTTCATTTGACGGGAGCGTGAAATTATCCTCACAGTAATAACGGAAGGGTTCATATTAAGGCAGTTTATTGGGAATTATTCCGGGTAAGAGACCAGCGGTAATTTCGAGGAGAGGATCTGTGTGTAAAGCGAAGGAAAATGGATATGAGGTAGATTAAGATCGGATGATCTTGGACCTGGCGTTAAAAATAATCACTGGAGCCGGCTTTTAAAAGCGTTTTCCGTTTTTTTTTCAAAAAGTACAATAATAGGAAAGAGTACTAAATTGGGAATTCATCCGTTCTATGATTTATCCGGATTTCCCGTTTAATCCTTTAAAATCAAAATAAACTTCTTGTCGCAGATTCAGGCTGAAACCCCGCGCACGGGACTGCAATATCAACCCCAGCTTTCCGGTCTCCGGTTTTGCGCCGTGCTGTTTGTTGTGGCTTATCATTTTTCCAATTCACTCACCAACCTGAAATATGTCTACGACCTTGGCTCATTCATTGTATTCTTTTTTGTTTTAAGCAGCTATCTGATTACCCGGATATTGCTGGGCGCCAAAAAAAAGGCCCTGGCGAATGGTTTCGGCAGGTGGAAAGTAGCCGTTGCCTTTCTTACGAGGCGGACACTGCGTATTTTCCCGGCATATTATCTTTATCTGATTATACTGATTCTATTGGCATTTGAAGGCCGTGACGTCCGGCAGCACCCGGGCGTATATTTCTTTTATATGTCGAATGTGCTGTTGTATATCACCAAAACCTGGGGGCCTTTTACCGTTCATTTATGGACGCTGGCGGTGGAAGAGCAGTTCTATCTGATCTGGCCCTGGATACTCCTGCTGATGCCGGATAAATATCTTCCACGGGTATTCATTGCCATGATCCTTGGCGGAATTCTTTTCCGTATAATATCTGTTACCCGGATGACGGATTTCAACACAGAAATATTTCCGATGCTTGTATTATTACCTGCCTGTATTGATTGTTTTGCAGCAGGAGCCTTACTGGCATATTACCACAACCGGGGATTTATAAAAAATCACTGGCTGAAATGGATCTGGATCCCCGTGATACCCATCTGGTTTTACCTGATCTTCTTTAATCATCGCAGAACGTTTATCGGTTTAGACAGGGTTTTTGTTTCCCTCTTTGCCGTAACGATAATCGATATGGCCAACCGGGGTTATAAAGGGATCACGAAAAAATTCCTCGAAAACGGGCTCGTGCAATATCTTTCCAAAATCAGCTATGGCATTTATTTATATCATTTGATTGTAACGGTTTTTTTCTGGAAAATGCTGAATGCTGCACAACATTATTTCAGCGGCTACGATCTTTCTGCCATTGGCAGGTTGGCCGAATCCCCTTTTGGAGGTTTCTGGATCTATATCCTGCTGGCCATAGGCTGCGCAACCGTTTCCTGGTATTGCCTGGAGCAGCCTATAGATCGTTTAAGGAAATTGATCTTTTACGTAAAGCCAAAATCCGGAACAGGCGAAGAAAAGAAACCGGCGGCATTACCTGAAAAGGTTCAGCGGCCTGAATGAGAATTTTCTTTCTCTTTCCATTTTGTATCCGGTCAGAATCTTAATGTAAATTTTTGTAAAGTAGAAAAGCGTGGTATAGCTAACGTGGATTTTCAATGCGCTCTTCGCCTGGGCAAGCGCAATATCCGGGCGGTAATATTCGTGATATATTTTATCTGCGGTATAAGAAAAATAATGAGCGAAATGCCTTCTAGCCATCCGCCGCATCCGTTTTCTTTCAGATTTTGGGAAATAAGGCTGAATGATATTGATAACCGTCATCGCATCTTTAATACTCTGGCCCGACAAAAAATAGCGACTGGTAATATTATTTTCGTGAACCCGGTAAAGGGCGAGCCTTTTTGGGGAATGCGCCATCGGGTAATGTGCTGCGATCCTGACCCACATTTCCCAATCCTCTCCATAATGAACTGCAAAAAAACCGCCGAGTTTTTCATACACTTCTCTTTTTACCGCCATGGCAGGCGGCTGAATAAGCTGTGCATGGCCAATTTGCAAAAGCCAGTTCTTTAATATGCCCGGTTCAGTAAGGTATTCATCATTGTGGTACAATTCCATGTTTTGTTCATTCACGTAGCTGAAACCGGTAAATGCGGCTCCCGCTTCCGGGAACCTGGAAAAGATCTCCTGAATTTCTGCATAGAATCCCGGTTTGACGAGATCATCCCCATGCAGCATATGAATATATTGACCGGTAGCGCGATTCAGACAGGTCTCAAAATTGCGGAGACTGCCCACATTTTCAGGCTGACGAAAATATTTCACTCTTCCCTTTCCGATATAATCCACCAATGCTTCCACATTGGTATCCGTGCTGAAATCGTCCACCACCTCGATCTGCATGATCTCCGGCCCGGGGTCCTGCTGCAGGACGGCCCGAAGGGTTTCAATCAGATATGAACTGCAATTAAAGCAGGGGATCATGACGGACCATAGCGGTCTTTTTACCTGATCAGATACCGGCTTAATAACCGGGGGAGTCTTTGGAATTCGATCTGTCATAAGCTTATTTAGACAAGGGTTCGCCGGATAAGGATAAGTGTAAATGCTTATCCGGTACTAAGTTAAAAAGAATTACGATTGATTCATATCAAGAACTTTTCATTTCGACAAGACTGGTACTTTCCATCCGGGATTGCTGGTCATTTCCTTTTAATTATTTTGTTTAGAATCAATGAACAGCCCGTTTCTCCCGGATTTTATCAGAGGCGGTATCAATAGTTCTGATTTCGGTCAATGAACGGTTTTCTTCGACGAATGGAGCAGGCTAATGGGAAAATGGGGTCAGCTTTACGGGAAAACCTGGTCTTACCATTCCAGCCCACTTACCATACCAGGAGCCGTTTTCGCGGTAGTCTTCCACATCGAAGGAAAGACAGGCTTCGAGGTAATATAACCTGATGGTCGCATTGCGCACGAAAACGATAGAAACAGAATACGATCCGTCATTTAAGAAATTTCCGGGTATCAGGCATTCCGCCGAAATCAATCCCTTTTCAAAAACCTGTCTTTCAGAGGCCAGGTCGAAGATCATTTCTCCGGTATAATTAAACAACTGTATGCCTGCAATCAGGTCCCCGGCTTCTGCGACATCGTACCAGAATTCAAAACGAATCCGTAAGGGAGTCCGGATATCGATGAAATGTTGTTGCGGAAGGTACTCCGGAATCATTTCTACTTTTTGCACCCGGATAAATGCATTGCCGGGCATTACCGGCTTAAGGGTATAATCGTTCCCCAGAAACTGTTCTTCGCCGCCTTTTAAATACTGTGAAATCACATTTTCCGGAGTTCCGGAAGCGGCGATAACCCCTTTTTCCAGTACCAGGGCGCGGTTGCATAAGTTCTGAATGACCTGCATATTATGACTCACAAAAAGAATGGTCTTTCCTTCTTCCCCGGAAACCGATTTCATTTTCCCGATACATTTTTTCTGAAATTCCGCATCACCCACCGCCAGCACTTCGTCGATAATCAGGATTTCAGGATCCAGGTGTGCTGCAACGGCAAAAGCCAGCCTCACATACATCCCGCTGGAATATCTTTTCACCGGCGTATCCAGAAATCTTTCCACACCGGAAAAATCTACGATCTCATCAAATTTCCGGTCAATTTCTTTTTTCTTCATGCCCATGATATGACCATTGAGGTAAATATTTTCCCTTCCGGTTAGTTCGGAGTGAAAGCCGGTTCCTACTTCGAGCAGACTGGCGATGCGGCCATTTCCCCGGATCCTGCCGCTGGTGGGGAGTGTTATCCTGGACACGATTTTCAGCAGCGTGGATTTCCCTGAACCGTTTTTGCCAATGACGCCCAGCACTTCACCCTGATTCACTTCGAAATGTATATCCCTGAGCGCCCAGATATAATCTTTACTGTTTTCGGAGGCAGCATTTCCAGGTAAGGATTTCCTGTTCCACCAATTTTTCAGGTCTTCTTTTAACGTGCCGGAACTCAAAACACCCAGCCTGTAGAATTTAGAAATGTTTTCCGCTTTGATCATCAGATTGCCCATAAACTTAGATTACATCCATGATTTGTTTTTCCCTTCTGTTAAATAATACAATTCCGAGGGTAAGAATAAATAATGAAGTCAGCATGCTGATGCCAAGGTAAAAAAGCGGAATGGGCCGGTGACTGAAAAATGAGGACCTGAAGGATTCAATTACCGGAGTAAGCGGGTTCAGCCAAAAGATCAGTTTATATTTTTCAGGAATGAGAGATGCCGGATAAACAACGGGTGCGGCGAACATAAACAGGCGCAGCAGGAACTGCATCACATTGTCCAGATCCCGGTATTTGGCAGTATAAACACTGATGATGAGTCCGCAACCTAAAGCAAAACACGCAGTGATAAAAATATAAACAGGGATCAGGATCATGCTGATGTTGGGATGAATATGCTTTCCACCGAATGCAAAAAACAGGTAGACGGCAATAAACAAAAGCAACTGAATGGATATCCGGAAGGAATGAAAAAGAATGTAACTCAACGGAACGATTAGTCGCGGGAAATAGACCTTATTAAAAATATAGGCATTCGTCACAAAAGTATACATGGTGGATGAGAGACTGTCGGAATAGAAAGTCCATATGATGCTGCCGGGCAGATAAAAAAGCATTGGCGGGATATTGTCGGTTGGGATCTTCGCTACCCGGCTAAAGATGATGAAATATACGAAGGTGGTAAAAAGGGGTTGAAGAAAAACCCATAAGGGCCCCAGAACGGTCTGCTGGTAGCTCGCGATGATATCCCTGCGCACAAACCGCAGAATAAGCTCTTTATATTGGAGGATTTCTTTCAGGTTGATCCGGAACCAACCCTGATCAGCATTTATTTCCCATTGCCATCCGGCATTATTGTCCATGTAGTCAAAAATTCAGTCAGTTATCCGAAAAGTAAACCATTTTCGGCTAATAACGAAAGGATCATTGACAGAGAATAGTATAAAAAAACGATTCCGGACAAGCCGGAATCGTTATTCTCTTCATAGAAAAAGCTTTATAGCTAAAATTTTTCAGACGATGAAGTCTCGAGTGTTTTGATCTTGGATAATAGTATTTCCGAATCAAAAGGTTTTGCGAAGAAATAATCCGCTCCGGCATCGTATGATTTACTTTGCGCATCCGGTAAGCCGGACATGATGAACACCGGAATATTCCTGAGATAGCTGTTTTTTAACTCGCGGCAGATATCCAAACCATTTCCGTGATCCAGTTTTATATCCAGCAAAATCAGATCGGGTTGCAGTAATCCGGCTGTTTTTAAGATTTCATCCGCATCTGATAT
Source organism: uncultured Chitinophagaceae bacterium (assembly GCA_963801295.1). Lineage (GTDB taxonomy): Bacteria > Bacteroidota > Bacteroidia > Chitinophagales > Chitinophagaceae > Puia. The sequence continues at coordinate 382,406 of CAWDEH010000009.1, read as the reverse complement.
AGGGCATATTTTGCAGTTGTAGGCCTGAAGTAAAAACCTCAGCCCGTGCAGCAGATCCAGATCATCTTCTACAATCATTATTTTAAGCATGCTATTGTTATATTGATGTATATTATTACCTATTTAGTGCCAAAAATCAGGGCTGTTTAAAAAGAAAGTCATAATTTTTTATTGGGCAATGAATTCCCCAGTATATTCCATTTTGCCCCAAACTAATGCCAGAGCGGCGTTCCCATTTCCGGGTGGATTTTCATTCATCCATCCATTCGTCCAATTTCTCATCAGTAATTCCATCCGGATCTGCTGACCGGGGATCTTCAGTTTCTTCAAATGCGTTAGATGATCCTAAATGAGCAGTACCCTGATTCGCTGGAAATGGTTGCTTCCCGGGGGCATCTTTTTCATTTTCCCGGGGATCTTCTTTTTTACCTGTATTGTTTGTCGGCACGATTAATTATTTGATTATTGAATCATCTGGATAACGCCTGCATCGGTAAGTTGTCCATTCACCACAATAATCCCCGGTTTTACCGTATTTCGGTATGGGGGTTTTCCTTCAACCATTAGCGTATAATTACCAGGCTTAACATTTTCGATCATAAAATTTCCCTGCAGAACGGGAGCGTTGAGGGTATCCGTTTTAGAAAAAACCCACGCCCGGATACCGGCATCAGCCGGCGTAATGGAGCCCTTTACCGGACTATTCCAGTAAGGCCGGAAAGCAAAACACAGCATGATGGACGCGAAAACCAGGGCCATAAAACCCGCAAAGTGACTTCTATGCATAATTCCGGATTGATTTATTCAGAAAAGTGCAAATATTATTCCTTGCCGGGCGGGCCTTATTTTTGACCGGAAAATCTTATGGATAAAAGAGATATTCTGATTGTCGGCGCCGGAATCTCTGGTCTGGTCGCAGCCCGCTTTCTTCAGCGGGAAGGTTTGCCAGTAGGTGTTATCGAAGCAAGGGATCGTATTGGCGGAAGAATTTTAAGCTTTCAGGAAGACGGAATAACGCTGGAAGCAGGACCGGAATTTATTCATGGCCACCTAAAAGAAACGCTTTCGCTTTTAAAGGAATTCAAAATTCCGTTCAGGGAAGTGGCAGGTAAAACTTATTATGCGCGATCCGGACGTTTTGAAGCGCATTCCGAAGGGGAAGCATATTGGGATGTCCTGATAAATAGAATGAAAGAGCTGAAGGCAGATCAGCCTTTTATGCAATTCCTGCTGGCAAACTTTAAAGGTGAAGAATACAGGCCGCTCCGGCAGCAGGCGGTTCGTTTTGCAGAAGGATTTGATCTGGCGGATGTGAATACCGTTAGTACGCTGTCGCTGATGAGGGAGTGGGAACTGGAAGAATCCGTTCAATTCCGGATTCCGGACGGCTATGGGCAAATTACCGAAGCATTATCCGCTGAATTTATATTGGCAGGAGGGAAAATCCTTCTGAACCGCCAGGTAAATCTGTTGCATTGGTTAGCAAACGAAGTTTATCTTACAACCACGGATCATCATAAATTTCCGGCAAAAAAAATAATCGTCACTTTGCCGGTTGGCGTATTAAACCATTTGCAAAATGGGGACTATTCGGTACAGTTTTCTCCTGAAATCCCCGGCAAAAGGGCAGCCCTCCGGCAGATCGGATACGGCTCGGTAATAAAAATACTGATGCGATGGAAGCACCCCTTCTGGAAACACTATATTCCGGATGCACAATTTATTTTTTCAGATGGGAATATTCCGACCTGGTGGATGCAGAATCCGATTGATTCAAATGTGCTGACCGGATGGGTAGGGGGGACCGCAGCGGATGATCTTTCGGAATTGCCGGAAAAAGAATTACTGAAGATTGCAGTTGAAAATCTGTCAGCCGTTTTCAACCTCCCCGTTCCCGAATTAAATGGCCTGCTGCTATACGCAAAATCCATCAACTGGAAAAAAGAAGCATTTACGCGGGGAGCATACAGTTTTTCAATGGCCGGGTATGAAAAAGCGAGAGCAACCTGGAAAATGCCGCTTGGCAAAACGCTCTATTTTGCGGGAGAAGCGTGTTATGAAGGGCCTCATGTTGGTACAGTGGAAGCAGCCATCATCAGCGGATTGGAAACGGCCCGTGAGGTACTAAATGATTACAAAAATGCCGGGTGAACTATTGTTCCGAATTTGTGGATAAGAATCCGGAATAATTATTTCGATCTCCTGTAAATTCACTGCTTAACCCTTAGTTCTATGGATTCATTCATTGACGCTCACGTACCAGAAAGAGGATTTGTCAGCACGATTCATGTGCTCAGCAATGGTGAAATCATTTACTCAGTACAGGATTTCATGAAAATTGAAAGCCGTTTTTCGTGGGTAGATAAAAAATCTCTCGTCAAAAAAATACTTGACTTACGAAAGAAAACAGACGACCGGAAACGTTCCTATATTGTTATTTATGAAGAAGGCAATATGATCAGGGAATTCGTGAATGTAGATCAGACATTCCGTCCACTTCCATTTTTTTAAAGTCTCGTTTCAATCTTCCGGCCTGTTTTTATTCCCTGTTTATTCTTCAGCCTTCAGCGCGGCCTGCGCGTGGATAGCCTGTTGATTAATTCAATGCATGCCCTGCTGTTGTGATAGGGACATTTCCAAAAGCCGATTTTATCCTGACCTTTCATGATGGTATGATCGCTGTTAATTCCCCAATACCACTCTCCCGATTTTGCATCGCGGAGGTGTTTTTTAATGAATTGCCAGTTACGTAACATGGCATTCAGATAGTCGAGCTTTGCCGGAGATTTGCCAGGCATTGCATAATCCGACCAGTGCCTCAGCCTGCGGCCACCAGTGTTTTTCTTTTATCAGCTCATTTTTTTTTATATCGAGTTCATACCATAGACCGCCGTCTTTATCGAGCCCTTCCATTGCGGCATCTGTTATCCGAACCGCATTGGATCTGGCAAGGGAGATATGGTTTGTGTCGTTAATGGATTCTGCACAGGACTGTAGGAGCCAACCGGCTTCGATATCATGCCCGTAAGAAATTATTCCGGGTTCGGGATGCCATTCTTCATCAAAAAAAAGTTCCAGGTGAAAGGTTTCCTTATTCAGGATTTTTTCCTGAAAAACGGTAAGCAGTTCCAGGATGCGGATACGAAGCAGCGGGTCTGGCCACACTTCATAGAGATTTGCATATCCCTCAATAATATGCAAATGAGTGTTCATGGTTTTCGTCGCATTGTCGTCTTTGGCGCTCAGCCTTTTATCTTCCAGAAAAGACCAGTTTTCGGAAAAAGCATCAATATAACCTCCCTGCTTTGCATCGAAGCTGTATTGTTCAATTAATTTAAACCATTCAATGGCCATTGCAAGGGCCTGTTCATTGGCTGTGACGCGGTAATATTCGCTCATGCCGTATATGCCAAATGACTGGGCATAAATCTGTTTATGCCTCTCCAACGCATTTCCTCCGGCATCCACGGACCAGTATAAACCACCGTAAACCGGATCGTTGAAATGATCGCGAATAAAGTGGAACGCCCGTTCGGCCAGAACAAGATGAGAAGGATTCCGGGTTAACGGATAAGCTGCTGAAAAAGTCCAGAGAATCCGGGCATTCAGCACGGCGCCTTTTGCGGTTTCGGGAATTTGTATATTTCTGTTATCTACTTTACCGGCAAATCCGCCTTTTTCGTGATCAACGGAATATTGACTCCAGTAATCGAGTATATGATCCAGTTCCTCGCGGATCTCCTCTAGAAATTGTTCCTGTTCTGCCTGAACAGCGGGGTGGCCCTGGTCCTTCATATCAAATCCGGAATTAAACTTTTTCTTTTTCCTTGTGGAGAATCTGATGGTTTTTTTCGATCAGTTTATTGATCTGCTGAACGGAATGAGCTGAAGTGAGGCCGTCCGGCGCTGTGTTCTGGATATAATCCAATAACCTTTCTACCGAACTAACTGCCACGTGCAAACGCGTATCGGAGGAAGCGTAGTAAATAAATACCGTTCCGCTTTCGTTCCAGATCCATCCATTGCAAAACACCACATTCGACACATCACCCACCCGTTCTTCGCCTTCAGGCGCCAGAAAATAGCCGGCCGGCTTATGGATAACTTTTGTCAGATCATTTAAATCGGTCATGAAAATGTATAGTACATAGCGCAGTCCGGCAGCTGTATTCCTGACGCCATGCGCCAGATGAAGCCAGCCCCTGTCTGTTTTAATTGGCGCAGGTCCCTGCCCGTTTTTTAATTCATAAACGGTATGATAAATTTTTTTATCTAAAATCGTTTCCTGTTCAATAACTGCCGGTTCAATGGAAGTAGAGAGGCCAAAACCAATACCGCCGCCTTTACCCGCCTGAATGAATCCGTCCTGGGGACGGGTATAGAAAGCGTACTGCCCATTTACAAATTCCGGATGCAGCACCACATTTCTTTGCTGCGGTGAATGGGTTATCAGATTTGGCAGTCTTTCCCAGTTAATAAGGTCTTTGGTGCGGGCTATTCCGCACTGGGCAACGGCGTCGGTCTGATCTCCTTCCGCTGCATCGGGATTCAGTTTCTCCGTACAAAACAATCCATAAACCCAGCCATCTTCATGCGCTGTCAGGCGGATATCATAAAAATTCGTTTCTTCCTCGTCAAGTACCGGCATGGTAACGGGTCTTTCCCAGAAAGTAAACTGATCGATACCATTCGGGCTTTCCGCAATGGCAAAAAATGATTTTCGGTCAATACCCTCTACCCGGGCGATTAATAAATATTTATTATTCCACTTTATTGCCCCTGCATTCATTACTGAATTAATTCCGAATCTTTCCATCAGAAAAGGATTGGTCTTTTCATTCAGATCGTATCGCCAGCTGAGGGGAATATGCTCCCGGGTGAGTACGGGAAACTGATATCTTTCAAATACACCACTGCCATTCAGTTTCTGCGACCCTGTTTTTCCTGCGTATAACTTCCCGGTGATTTTTTTTTAATTTATTCAGCCTTTCGGCAAATACTTCCATGGGTTTTCGGTTTATGTGTTGTTCGCTCCTTTCTTAAACGTGTAAAGTTTCATAAATCGGAATAGTCCGTCCGGTGCATCAGGATGCTGTCAATATGGGATACGGAAACCGGATTTTCAAATTGCGGATCGGAAGATATTTTTTTCCATTCCGGATCACTGCCGAAAGTCTTCCAATGCTCTTCCCGGGCTTTGTTATTCTCAAATACGATCATGTACATGAGATTGGGTAAATGACTTCCGGACAAAACTTCAGCATAAAAAACAGGATGAAATCCAAGCCGTTTGAAAATACCTGTTTCACCACCATCATTGAACATCTTTACTTTTTTTGCATGAAGCTTGTCTGTCGGACTCTCATAACTCCTCAATTCATAAACGGTTTCAGCATTTACTTTTATTTCAGGAGGCGTTAGCCGGATATGCTTCGGAAATGCTTCCAGTAATGCGGACTCCACCCGAATGAATGGCCGGTTGCCGGTATCCGCTTCTGCAAAGGGTTTTGCCGCTTGCATGTATTGTGCGTCCTGCTGCAGCCTGATTTTGGTTTTCTGCCAGCTGACAAGTGATGGATAGGTCACGAGCACATAAATCTTCTTAACCGCTGCGGTATCGTTGGCAATGGGTTTAAACACGCCAATATGATGAAATCCAAACCGGTGAAGGGCTGGCAGATAAGCATCTTTCAGATACTGATCCGTTGCCTGGATCTGGCCGGCGGATTTAAGCAGATAGGTACGGACTTCGTAAATATCTTTCTGGCCAAAAGCTGGTAATGCAGAGCATATTCAGTAGGATAAGCGCGAACGGACGGAAGATGGGTCTTGTCATTTGTAAATGTTTTCTGCCTGTAAACCTTTTTCAAATAATATTTTTCCTGACTGGTACATTTTTTTGAAATCGGCTGAAGAACCCTGCCCCTTATACGGAACATAGTATTCGGACATCCCGTTTTCATGCGCTCCGGCATTTCGCCAGGCAAGGGCATAAACCACGTTATGGTTCCGGATTGCCGGAAGAAAAACAGTTGTCCACCAGTTGTTGTCCGGGATCTCATTGTAACCAAATTCCGTTAGCGCCGGAATTTTATGATGACCGGCCGCAATGCTGTCCAGCATACCCAGATCCTTTTCAAAAAATGCAGTGAAAGCCGCATTTTCTTTAATATCGTGCGCCTGATAAATATCAAATCCGACAATATCAATCCATTCGTCGCCCGGATATCTTTCGAGCCATTCGGCTGTACTGTTAAACCTGTCGGTATTGAAAGCGAATAATAAATGGTGTATTTTTTTCTGATCTTTCAGGTAGTGAATGGTAAAACGCCAGAGTTTTTTCATTTCATCCGGACTGCATTGATTTTTCCCCCACCAGAACCAGCCACCATTCAATTCATGGAACAACCGCAGCACAACCGGAATATATTCTCCCTTTGACCCCTTCAGTTCGCCAATGAAATCAGCAACCCGGTCAAGCCACTCCCGATACAGCGTATTCTTTTCTCCGCCCGGCAGGATGGAGGCAACGGCGCCCGGTTTATTATCCCAGGCCGTTCCTCCGGTAAGTGGATTATTGAGATGCCAGCTTAGGGTAATAACGCCCCCGCGGTCATAAGCTTCCCGGATATATTGTTTTGTCTTTGCAAAAGGAACGGCATCCAGATTATGGTCCTGACCGAGTTCAATTCTTCCCAGATCAAACCCGTAAACAGCGGGAAATTCTCCCGTCACGTCGCGGATATCACTTCGTTCTGCTTCATATTTCCAGCCTACACCGTAAGCGGGATCGTCCTGATGACCAAAAAGATTTTTTACCCCTGAAAGCCGGTAAAGATTTTTAAAGAGCGCCCTGGTTTCCGGAGTTGCCAGTCTGTCGATGCATTCCTGGGCGTTGATCGCTGAAAAAGCAAACAGGCATAATGAGATAAGCGCAAATTTAAAATTCACGTAATAAATATCGTTTTAATTCCGGTGAAAAAGAGAAATTCTGTCCTGATCCCGCAAACCCGGAATCAGCTGAAGCAGCAGATAATTCGCGCAATACTGAGTTCCCCATAATGCAAACAACGTTTTCCAAAACTATTCTCATTCTTATCCCTAAATAAATACTAAATTAGCAAGTAGTTGTATTTTTTTACTAATTACCCCTAATTTAGCTTGACCAACCCTTTAGAATTGAGACCCGGCTTCAATTTTTGTATTTTTGATGATGAACATAAACATGATACTATTTTACCTTTCCACAAAAGTATAGGTGGTATTTTGTTGCGATGCACAAGACTATTACCGGCTAACGAATGCATATGAAAAAGAATCTTTTAAGGGAAATCACGCCACTCACCCAAAGCGATTGCTTTACTTTATTTTCCCGTATAAAAACAGCTTTTGATTTTCCGCTTCATTATCATGAAGAATTCGAATTGAATTTTATCCAGCATGCCAAAGGATCCAGGCGGGTTGTCGGGGATCATATGGAGGAAATTGATGACCTGGAACTGGTACTGGTAGGACCAAATCTTCAGCATGCCTGGTTTACCCATCATTGCAAATCGCCGGAAATCCGGGAGATCACCATTCAATTTCACAAAGATCTTTTTGATGAGAAGCTTTTACGACGTAATCAGCTGAGTTTCATTAAAAGCATGTTTGATAAGTGTTCCCGTGGAATTCTTTTTTCCAGGGAAACTATTTTAGCCCTTGCTCCACGGATCATGGAACTAAACCAGAAACAGGGATTTGATTCCGTGCTGGAACTGATGTCCATTCTGCACGATCTGTCCATTTCGCGCAACATGCGCATCCTTTCCGATCTTTCTTTTACAACCGAACATTTTACCTATAACAGCCGCAGGGTAGAACGGACGTTTGAATATCTGAATAAGAATTTTGATAAGAACATCACCCTGGCTGAAGTATCCAGGCTGGCCAATATGTCGGATGTTTCTTTCAGTCGTTTTTTCCGGCAGCGTACGGGCAATACCTTTATTGACAGCTTAACGGAAATCCGTTTAGGCCATGCCAGCCGCCTCCTGATCGAATCCACCAATTCGATTGCGGAAGTTGCCTATCACTGCGGATTTAATAATATTTCCAATTTCAACCGCATCTTTAAAAAGAAAAAAGGCTGCACGCCAAGGGAGTTCCGGGATAGCTTTTCAGGCACCCGGATTTTCATTTAAAAATGGGCAGCTCTCAACGGAAAGCTGCCCGGGAAGGGTTTAATGATTAAATGGTTACGGACGCTCCGGGGGTTAGTCTGATGAATTGGTTGGCGCGGATCTCCCCAGGATCTTAGCAACAGCGGCTGATTTGGAATGCACGTGCAGTTTTGTATAAATATTGCAGATATGTGTCCGGATGGTGCTGATGCTGATACAATATTTTTCCGCAATTTTTTTATAGCTGAGCCCATCGACCAGCGAGTAAAGGATTTCATTTTCGCGAACCGTTAGATTATAATCGGCTGCATTGCTGGTTTTTTCCAATTGAAAGGACTGGATCACTTTTCTGGCAATACTGGCCGACATGGGCGCGCCTCCCTGGTAAAGATCCTTTATGGCGAGTACAATTTCTTCCGGTGCTGTTTTTTTTAACAGGTAGCCCGAAGCCCCCATCTTAATAGCATCGAAAATCCTTTCCTCATCATCAAACACCGTAAACATCATGATCTGTATCTCCGGAAAATTGGATTTCAGGGTTCTCACGCCTTCAATACCCGAAATATTCGGAAGTCCGATATCCATCAGTACCACATCGGGTGAGGCATGACCGATTTCACTGACTACGTTCATCAGGTTATTCAGGGCAGCAACACAGCGAATTCCTTCTGTTTTATCAAACAGGTTTATCAGGCTGTTCCGCAACAGGGCATTATCCTCTACAATTGCCACCTTGATCATAAGTAAAATTCAATATTTTTTCTGAATGGGCGGGTCGGATATTGATCTGATTTATATTAAAGGTACTGAGAGCCGCCATTCGGTTCCTGAATCCGGAGCGGACCTGATTTCCAGCCGGGCATTCATTGCTTTTGCCCGGTTTTGCATGCCATATATTCCGTTTCCGGAATATTGAACGAGCGGATCAAATCCTTTGCCATTATCCCGGACTTCCATGGAAAGCAATTGTTCATTGAACCAGATACGGACTCCCGGCCTCTGTGGCCCCTGAATATTTTACAAGGTTATTGATGGCTTCTTTCAGGATCAGGTAAATATGTTGACGAAATTCCATGGGAACTCTTAATTCGTTGATGTTTGCCTGAATCCGATGTCGTATTCTATATTCCTGGCTTCAAACAGGGTGGTTGCGAAATGCTTTATCCGGATCATGAGATTCTCCAGGGTATCATTTTTAGGATTGATGCTCCAGACAATATCGTCCATCCTTTCCATGAGCTGAATGGAGTGGATATTGATTTCGTTCATCGTTGCCAGGGTCTGAAAGGAATCTTTTTCCTTTATTGCCAGATCGCTGAGAATGGATATGGAGCTGAGGGTAGAACCGATGTCATCGTGCAGGTCCTGGGCAATCTTATTCCGGATATGCTGAAGCCTCGTTTGTAGTAACTCGTTCGCCTTGAGTTGCTCAATCAGTTTTTCCTGTCCCGATATTTTTTCCTTTTCGGAAGCCTGACTTTTATAACTGAGACCTGCGGTAAAACAGCAGATTTCCAGGATCACACCGGTTTCGCGGAAAGATCATGATATTGGAAATGCCCAGGTTGATATGCTCATTGAATTGCAAAAAAGTCAGAATGGTTCCGACGATGCTGCCGAACCCGACAAAGAAACTTCCCGAGAGGATATAATAAATCAGGGTCTTCCTTCTGCGGAACATGTATACGATGAAACAGGCGGAAAGTAAAAAAACCGTAATCAGTACGATGGTTGAAATGATGGATTGCCAATACTGGTTGAAAGTGATGACAATAAAAAGAAAATCAAATACGCGAATAGCCCAGCAGAAAATATTCCAGGGGCACGATCCATCGGTTCAGCGCGGGATATTGCTCGGGCATTTCCAGAAAGCTTCTTACAAAACGGAAGTAAAAAAAATAAGGAAGAATGAGAAAGGTTCTGGCCAGATAAATCCGAAGCGCGGGGAATCTCGTAAAAAAAATGTGAATGCCGAAAAGCGGTTCGTACTTGCTAAGGAAATAGAGGGTAAGCAGTAATAAATAAAAGAAATAATAGAGGTATTCGATCCGTTTAATGAGCAGCCACTGAAAGAATACATACAGCAGCTGACACAATAGAAATCCCTGGAAAAGCGCCTGAAGGAAGAGAAACCGGGTGTTGCTGTCATAATCCTGCATTACATAGGCATTCAGATGATCTCTATCCAGTATCTGGATCTCTTTGAAATAGAATTCATTGCTGCGCTGCTGCAATCCAATAAACAGGGTTCCATTTTGACGGGGCTGCAAAGTAAGCGGAACGGTTCCTGAAATTTCATCCGCCAGCGCATCTCCTGCATCATGTTTGCGCATGTGCCCCCTTTCCAGATGAAGGATGTTGTTTTCCCCGGATTGAAAATAGAGATCCGTATAATCCGCATAGCCTGGAAAGAGATGCAGATCCAGGGTTGAATCAGATAGATTCTCCATGCTGAATTTTATCCAATACCGTTTCGCCCTGTCCGGACGCTGCATTTCCTGCAGAAATCTTTGTTCGGTAACAGAAAAACTATCCATCCGGATCTGCGGGAATGACCTGGGGTGAGTGCTGTCGATAAGAAAGGACGGGTTACCTGTCAGTAATTCTTTTTCAAATCCGTATTTAACCAGAACGGAATCTTTCCCGGACCGGGGTTGCGCAAAAAGAGTTATCGGGGCAAGCAGCAGACAAAGAAAGAATCGTACGGAAAACAAGAAAATATTTCTCTAAATGTAATTAGAAATAGGAAATAAACCATCTTTGCTGTTCACCCACTTATTTAAACAATGAGTTATGCATTTCGGGAAGACCGGTATGAAAAAATGGAGTATCGCCGCAGCGGACGCAGCGGATTGAAACTGCCTGCCGTTTCGCTTGGGCTCTGGCACAATTTCGGCGATATAGACAATCAGCAGACCGCGCGTGATATTTTACGCCTGGCATTTGATAATGGAATTACGCATTTTGATCTGGCGAATAATTATGGACCGCCTCCGGGTTCTGCCGAAGAGAATTTTGGAAAAATATTTAAGCAGGATTTTAAAAGTTACCGCGACGAACTGATCATTTCCACCAAGGCCGGATGGGGTATGTGGCCCGGGCCCTATGGTGATCTCGGTTCTAAGAAATACCTGGTGGCGAGTCTGGATCAGAGCCTGAAAAGAATGGGGCTGGAATATGTGGACATTTTCTATCATCACCGGCCGGATCCGCAAACGCCGTTGGAAGAAAGTATGTCAGCGCTGGATCTTATCGTTCGACAGGGCAAGGCGTTATACGTGGGTATTTCCAGTTATCAGCCGGAAGAAACGGCAAAAGCGGTTAAGATACTTCGCGAACTGGGCACACCCTGTCTCATTCATCAGCCCAAATATTCGATGTTTGAAAGATGGATCGAAGATGGACTGCTGGATACATTAAAAAAAGAAGGGGTGGGTTGTATCTGCTTTTCTCCGCTGGCTCAGGGAATGTTGACCGATAAATACCTTAAAGGTATTCCGGAAGGATCAAGGGCGGGAAGTCACCGGGGAAACGGCGCCATTGAGGAATCTGCACTTACAACGGCAAGAATAGAACAGGCTCGAAAGCTCAATGAAATTGCAAAACAACGCGGCCAGAGTCTTGCGCAAATGGCGCTGGCCTGGGTTCTCCGTGATCCTGCAATCACTTCTGTTCTGATCGGCGTGAGTAAAACAGCCCAGCTTTTGGATTCAATAAAATGTCTGGAGAATTATTCATTCAGCGAAGAAGAGATGAAGAGGATTGATGGGGTATTGAATGAATCGTAAATGGTATATGGTGGATGGTATATGGTGGATGGACAAGCCCGCAAGGCAGAATCGGACTTTGCGGATACACAGGCTGACTGATTTCGCACGATAGTCCATCCACCATCTACCATCTACCATTAACGATCAAAACAGAGATTCAAAAATCCCAGCCTCAAAACACTTCCCCCAGATTCACAAAAAATCCCCTCGATCCCTGTCTTCCCCAACCATAATCGATGGAGATATTGGTGCGTGAGTATTTATTGAGTTTGATACGCAGGCCCAGGCCGCCAGCAGGTGCGGCCGTTTCAAAACGCCAGGTATTGATCTCGGAAAAACTTTGAAGGTTTCCAAACAGAACCATACCCAGCAATCCGTTTTTTGTAAGCCGGATCCTGTATTCGGCTTCTGCATCGAGCATGTTATTGCTTTTGAACCGTCCCTGAATATAACCACGGCCGGTACAGTAGGATTTATCCCAGGCTGTCGCCGGCAGCATCAGATAAGGAGGCTTGCCGGAAAGGGTGAACCAGTTATAACTCCAAAGGGCCAGCGTATTGGCTGAGTTTGCCGGAAAGCGAAAATACCCCCGCCATTCCAGATTCATGGTGGCCCAGTTGTTATTCGATCCCAGAAATTTAAATCGCGGGATTCACGGCAATACTCGAATAGGTACCTGAATAGGCATTGATCGGGTTATCTCTTGTGTCCCTCAGGAGATGAAACGAAAGCCCGGAAGAAACAGATTCCGTCCTGTAGCCGTATTTCTCGAAATCGGTTACCGGATTTACATGGGGATGCACTTCTCTTAATTTCCAGAAATAGTCTAAAGAATAACCGGCCCCCAGATATAATCCCGGAACCAGCCGGAAAAGAATGGATTCGTGAAATTTAAAATATTGGAAATTGAGCAGATTTTCATTGGCGGGGCCCGAATGCATTCCCAGCCCGTAAGTATAGGAGGGATATTTTAAATAACGCCAGTCCGAGATCAGCATGGACCGGTTGCGATTAAAATAAAAGACAGAACGGATCGGAAAGATGATTTGCCTTTTTTGGGTATAGGAAAGACTGGCAATAACCGTGGAAGGGAAAATGGTATCTCCTTTATGCCTTTTATAAATGACCATGTTCGTGCTCAGTACAGCAGCAAATCCGGTTTGCAGTGTATAACCGACAGCGGGCAAAATCCCGATCCGGATATGCCGTTTGCGGGAAGCCCGATCGGCGGCAATACTGTCTTTGTGAAAAATCCGGTGAATGCCGTCAAGGATATCTATTCCACCATCTTCATAATCCTGGTTGCCGGAAGATTGTGCAATTAAAAACAAAGGGAAAAACAGTTGGAGGGCAGTCGTCAGTGTTCTTCGAAACATATTTAAGGGTCAGGGTTAGTCACAGGGTCTAAGATAATCAATTCAGCATAATTTAACGGATAAGGCATAGAGGCCTGAAAGGCTCCTGGTTTCTTACCTGCCGGGATATCTTGCCAGAGAGGAAATCCAGTGCCTGCCGGTCAGGTAATTTTTTTGCCGAAGGGTTCTCATCAAAAAACATGGTTTGCGGATCTTTGCCGGTAAATGCAGGCCAATCGGGCAACCCGGATCCGTTCGGATCTCCTGTTTTTGCGAAATTGACCCAATAACTGCTCATAATCTCTTCCAGTTTCCTGTCTGCAGTTTCCCAGGGTCTTTGAATACTGTCCAGATTATGCAGCGCATATCCGATCTCCGCGGTATGATAAGCTCCGAACCTTTTTTTATCTCCTGTTGCCGGCGGTTTTCGGATGAAACGGTATAGAAATGTTTTGGCTTCGCCGTTCTCATTTTGTTTAAGCGCCCAAACATATTGCGGAATACCAATGGTTTTGTCCACGCTCAGGGCTGTCTGCGAAACCAGCGACTGGGCATCGGTTGACGAAGGGAAATATTTGGTAAACAATACTGAATCGGAGCCAAAATCTCTTGCTTCTGCCGCAAAGGCGGTTTTCTCTTTTATTCCCGGCAGAAATCCCTCATCTGCATTCCAGCCGGTTAAAAAGGGAACATGTGTTTGCCTGGATTGCTTAAAAATTTCCGCAACAGACGCCGGCATCACATAGCCATCTACAATAGGTGAATAAAAGCCAAAGGCTTTTTGAATGGATTCAGCCGGTAATGCTCTAAGCTCCTGGATATTTTTCGCTTTTAGTTTTTCCGCAAGGGCCTGTCCTTCTTTTTCCGCAACGGCGAGCGTCTTCATCCGGAGCAAGGGATTTTCCAGCACCAGGGATCCGCTTTCTGCTATTGCACCCTCAAACAAATTCTTTGCAAGAGGAGATGCGAGCAAACAATTTACGCTGGCAGATCCGGCGGATTGTCCCGCAATCGTAATCCTGTCCGGGTCTCCGCCAAAAGCCCGGATATTCTTCCTGACCCATTGCAGGGCGGCGATCTGGTCCAGCAGCGCATAATTTCCGGAAGCATGATGCGGATCCTCACCAGTCAGTCCGGGATGGGCAAGAAATCCGAAAACTCCCAAACGGTAATTAAAGGAAACAAAAACAATTCCTTTTTTCGACAGCGCTTCCCCGGAATAACCCGGCGCCGCGGAGCCACCGGTAATGAAACCGCCTCCGTAGATCCAAACCATTACCGGTCTTTTTTCAGCAGGTGATTTGGCGGCAGTCCATACATTCAGGTAAAGGCAATCTTCGCTCAGGGGTTGCCGGGGAACTACGAATTCAGGTCCGATCATAAAAAAAGGAACGGGTTTCATTTGCATCGGGCTTGGTCCGAATGCATTGCAATCCCGTATTCCTTTCCATGGCTGTACGGGTTGCGGAGGCTTCCAGCGCAGGGCCCCCAGCGGTGGCGCGGCAAACGGAATGCCCTTAAAAGACGTTACTCCATCCGACTCGTTCAATGAGCCCTGGATCAAACCGCTTTCTATGCGGATGGGATCCGGAAGCGGCCGCCCATTGCGGTTCGTTGGAATAAAAGAAAGAGAACCGCAGATGATTAGCAAAATGAGAAGCTCGTGTTTTTTCATTTTAAACAGGTGGGTGTCCGCTAAATCCGGGTGACAGAATGTACAATTTATGATAAAAAATTATTTTCGGACAGCTTTCCGGCCATCTGCCGGCAATGGCCGGTTCCCCGATCTGCCTGTGCCCGGCGTGGGGGCCCCGGACTAACATTTTAATGATCATTAGTATACCTGAAAAAATAGTACTATCTTTGTTGTTCTGTATGTTATGACTTTTACTGCGTTTTCTTTTGAGTGTTTTATTTATCTCCGGAGTTTTCCCAGAACAGTGTAACGTAAGGCAGGTAAAGTACCCTGAATCAGCGGTAGCCTTACCACATTATTTACTTAATATTTTTCAAAATTGTTATTCACAGAACTAGGCCTTATTGAGCCCTTGCTCAAAGCCGTAGCCCAGGAAGGCTATAAAACTCCAACTCCGATCCAGGAACAGGCCATTCCGGTTGTTTTAGCAGGAAAGGATTTACTCGGTTGTGCCCAGACAGGTACCGGTAAAACTGCGTCGTTTGTACTGCCCTTATTGCAACGCATGCACGAACGAAAGGAAGCTGCGGGATTCAAAGGGCACGTGATCAAAACGCTAATTTTAACGCCTACGCGTGAGCTGGCTACCCAGATTCATGAATCCATAGGAAACTATGGAAGATTCCTCAACCTGAAGTCGGTTGTTATTTTTGGGGGTGTCCCACAATCCCGGCAGGTACAGGAATTGCGCAGGGGCTGCGACTTTGTTGTTGCCACACCAGGCCGTTTGATGGACCTGCTCAATCAGGGCATTCTTTCTTTAAACGGCATCGAATATTTTGTACTGGATGAAGCAGACCGTATGCTGGATATGGGTTTTGTGGTCGAAGTAAAACGCATCATCGCCAAACTGCCTAAGAACAGGCAGACCCTTTTCTTTTCCGCAACCATGCCACCGGCTATTCTTTCTCTTGTTCAGATATTACTGACGAACCCGGTGGAAATTTCGGTTACTCCCGCTGCCACAACCACTGAACTGGTTGATCAGTCGCTGTATTATGTACAGAAGGCCGAGAAAAGAGCGCTATTGCACCATCTGTTGAAAAACGGCGGCCGCAAAAGCGTACTGGTTTTTACCCGCACCAAACATGGTGCTGACCGGGTTGCCAGAGACCTGAACCGTTCCGGTTTCCAGGCTACGGCACTTCATGGTGATAAAACACAACAGGTTCGGGAACGCTCGCTGCAGGGATTTAAGGACGGGAAACTGCAGATCCTGGTAGCTACCGATATTGCTGCCCGGGGTATTGACATTGACGAACTGGGACTGGTCGTTAATTTCGACCTGCCCAATATTCCTGAAACCTATGTTCACCGGATCGGAAGAACAGGCAGGGCGGGAGCAACCGGCAAAGCCATCTCTTTCTGTGATTTCGAAGAAAAAATTTATCTTAGGGATATTCAGAAACTGATCGGACAAACCGTTCCCGTGGTGAGCGATCATCCTTTTCATGTAAAGCTTATGGAACCTATGTCCACGGCGGTTGCTGCATCTTCTTCGGGAGGACGCTCAGCCGGCGGGGGAAGAAGGTACGGAAGAAAGTTTTCGCAACGATAACAAGTATCTATGGCAGCAAGTCCCGTCCGGGTAATTGTGACCGGCGCCACCGGCATGGTAGGCGAGGGCGTTTTGCATGAATGCCTGATTTCAAATGAGGTGGAGGCTGTTCTGCTGGTTTCCCGGAAAACGACCGGTATAAGACATCCAAAACTAAAAGAACTGCTGCTTCCTGATTTTTTTGACCTTTCATCCATTCAATCTCAAATGGCCGGCTATAATGCCTGCTTTTTTTGCCTGGGAGTATCCTCCGTTGGTATCTCAAAGGAAACCTATGAAAGGCTCACCTACCAGCTGACCATGGGATTTGCGACCGTACTCGCCGTGCAAAATCCGGGCATGATATTCTGCTATGTTTCGGGTAAAGGAACCGATTCAACAGAAAAAGGCCGGATGCACTGGGCCCGGGTAAAAGGTAAAACCGAGAATGACTTGCAAAAGCTTCCCTTCAGATCGGTCTACTGCTTCCGGCCCGGAATCATGAGCCCTACTCCGGGATTAAAGAATACACTCTCTGCGTATAAATGGCTGGGTTGGCTGCTGCCCCTGATGCGGACTGTTTCCCCGAATTCCATTAACAGCCTGGCGGAAGTCGGCCACGCCATGATTCATGTGGTTACCCGTGGCTATATTCAGAAAATAATTGAAGTAGCAGATATCCGGAAGCTGGCCAAACTGCGTTAATAATACACGATGGTGCTCTCCCAAACCCAATGCTATAAATATTAATGTGTTTTTAACGTTTATTAAAGCAGCGGATTCATTCATCGCTTATCTTTGATCTGCTATCCAAAAAAAATATTTGGTAAGCAATGTTTAGAAGCCTTCCCGTTCCCGGGAGGGCTTTTTTTTGGCAAAACTGTTTAAACATTAAAAATCACCGGGCGGGGATCTCGTTTACTTAATGAAATTCAATTATCCAAATTGTTGTTTAGCAGCTTAGCCATTAGTTTTGCGGGTCATGATTGAATTTGCACCGCTGATCGCTGAAAAACTGAATATCCGATCCCAACAGGCGGAAACTGTACTGAATCTGCTGGCTGAAGGAGCTACCATTCCATTTATTGCCCGTTACCGGAAAGATAAAACCGGTGCGCTGGATGAAGTGAAGATTCAGCAGATTCAGGATGAATCGAAAGCCTTAAAAGCTTTCACGGAAAGAAAAACTACGATTGAAAAGTCCATAAAGGAACAAGGAAAGATGACCGATGCCCTGCAGGATAAGCTGGATCATGCCCTTACCCTGGTGGAGCTGGAAGATATTTACCTGCCGTATAAACCCAAAAGAAAAACGAAGGCGCAGGCAGCCCGTGAAAAAGGGCTGGAACCGCTGGCATTGCTGATCCTGGAACAAAAGCCCATGGATCTTCCCGCAACTGCCCAAAGCTTTATTACAGGATGAAGTAAAAACCGCTGAAGAAGCGCTTCAGGGCGCACGGGATATCATTGCAGAGATCATCAATGAGCATGAAACAGTGCGCAACCGGATGCGTAAACTCTTTGAAGAGCATGCAAACCTGGAAAGTAAGATTCTTTCCGGAAAAGAAACGGAAGCCATTAAATACAAAGATTATTTTGATTTTGCGGAGAAGATCGCCAAAATTCCTTCTCACCGGATACTGGCGGTATTGCGGGGATTTATGGAAGGCTTTCTGCGGATGAGCATAGCGCCGGATGAAGAAGAAGCATTGGAAATAATCGGGGAGATATTTATTAAAAGTACCGGCGCAACAGCGGAAGAAATAAAGAAAGCGATTAAAGACGGTTACCGTCGTTTATTGCAACCGGGAATGGAAAGTGAATTCAGGATGGCGCTAAAAACAAAAGCCGATGAAGAAGCCATTACCGTATTTGCAGAAAACCTCCGCCAGTTATTATTGAGTTCCCCGCTGGGCTCTAAAAGGATACTGGCCATTGATCCCGGGTTATCGCACGGGTTGTAAAGTGGTTTGTTTGAATGAACAGGGAGATTTGCAAAAAACGGATTTGATTTTTGTACATGAAACTGCGAGGGTCGCAGGATGCGGAATTTAAGATCCGGGATATGGTGAACCGCTATCATATTGAAGCATTTGCCATTGGTGATGGAACGGCCGGTCGGGAAACAGAACAGTTTATTAAAAAACTGAGTCTGGATATTCCGGTTTTTCTAGTCAATGAAGATGGCGCTTCCGTGTATTCTGCATCGGAAACAGCGAGGGAAGAATTTCCGGATCAGGACATTACGGTGCGGGGCGCCATCAGTATTGGCAGAAGACTCATGGATCCGCTGGCAGAACTGGTAAAAATAGATCCGAAAAGTATCGGGGTGGGACAATACCAGCACGATGTAAACCAATACCGGTTGAAAGAAAAACTGGATCAAACCGTGATCAGTTGTGTAAATACGGTGGGGGTGAACCTGAATACTGCCGGGAAACAACTACTCAGTTATGTAAGCGGAATAGGGGAGAGCCTGGCGGAAAATATTGTAAAACACCGGACTGAAATCGGCAAGTTTACAGATCGGAGACAATTGATGAAAGTAACCCGGCTCGGTGAAAAAGCCTATGAACAATGTGCGGGCTTTTTAAGGATCCGCCAGGGAAAAAATCCGCTGGATGAAAGTGCCGTTCATCCGGAAGCTTATTCGGTAGTGGAAAAAATGGCGGGTGATCTGGGAGTGGCGCTGAATGCCTTCATTGGAAAAGAAGCGCTGATCAAACAGATCGATCCGAAGAAATATGTAACGGAAACAACCGGAGAACACACGATCAAAGATATATTGAATGAACTGAGAAAGCCGGGACTGGATCCGCGAACAGAACTGGAAGTATTTGAATTTGCCAATATTTTTAAAATGGAAGATGTTAAAGCCGGGCATGGTCGATTCCGGGTGTGGTGACGAATATCACGCGTTTTGGTGCGTTTGTCGATATCGGGGTGAAGCAGGACGGACTGGTGCATGTGAGTGAAATAGCAAACCGTTATATAACAGATCCGAATGAGGTTTTAAAACTCAATGATAAGGTTCAGGTAAAAGTGATGGAAGTTGATCTGGTAAGAAAACGGATTGCCCTGTCCATTAAACAGGCGCAGGAAATGCCGGAAAAAAAGCGCAACCCCTCCGGCAGGCCGGAATCAAAAAAACCGGAACCTTCTTCCGGTTCTATGGCGGACGCATTGAATGCTTTAAAGAAGAAATTTGGGAATTAACCGGTTTATACGCGTGCGTCGAATCTCCGGGGCTTTGAGGAAACAGATTTCCATTCAGGCTGGTTAACTGATAGATCCTATTACTTATTAAACCTTCTGCCCAGAATGATCTTGAAAATGGATCTGTCGCCGGAGTCTGTTAGGCCGATGCCGTATCCGGCGTTAAATTCCCAGTCCTCCGAGAAATTCAGATCGACTGTAAAGAATAACTGATGTTCCTGCTCAGGGGGAGAATCAAAATGATTTAGTGGGCCGAGGCCTCCGTAATATTCGAGCCCGGGAGAAATGATTTTTGTAATGGCATAGTTCAGCTTGACATTAGGAGAAAATGCAGGAGCCTGGCCTGCGTTCAATCCGTGCAGGGCTATTTCCAGCACCGGATTGAGGGAAACATATAATCCGCCAATCGTTTTATCGATGATCGGTCTGACCTCTATGCTCCAGTCGTCTTCGCTGTATTCTCTTTTCTGGTATCCGAATTCAGTGGAGAGGCTCAGGCCTACCGGGAAATGATATTTTTCCGGCAGCATTACCCTTGGCCGGATATGACTGCCGACATAAGTGGTCCGGTGCTGATTCCCGATTGTATTAAAAAAGTAAAATCCTACTTCAAACCATTCAGTAAATCCATGCGTTATCTCAATGGTTTCATGAAATACATGATTCGTTGGCAATACGCCGTTTGTCGTTTGCTTGCTGCCGTTAAACGTAAAATTACTGTGCAGCTCCAGCATGGTAGTATGCTTTTGAACAGTCTGCGATCCGTATACCTGGATCTCATAATTATCCTGCGCAAAAACGGATGCGGATGAATACAAGAGGATCAACAGCATCAAAAATGATTTTGCATTTTTCATTTCAGATGTCCTGATTTTTTGATAAATGAGATTGGCGGAATATGTAATATTTGTTTTGCGGGAGAATGCATTATATCCTTTGCTTAATGACCTTTACAACGGAATGTTGGTGAAATTACGAATCCGGCAGCTAGTTTGATCAATTTTTTCGCTTGCCCTGCCGCATTGATGCAAATAATATTCAGTGCTTAACTTTACCACGAACTTTTTTTAATAAACTAGATAACATCGATATGAATATTTTCATCACCGGAAAATTTGCTGTGATCTGCGGAAGCACACAGGGCATCGGCTTTGCGGCTGCAAAGGAACTTGCCGAATTGGGCGCCAACTGTATTTTGATTGCCAGAAATAAAGGCGCATTGGTAACTGCTGTTTCCGGGCTGCCGAAAAGCGGCGAGCAGCAGCATCAATATGCTGTTGCAGATTTCTCAAATCCGGAAGAGGTACGGGATGCGATTAAGGGGATTGTAAGCGATATAAAAGTAGAGATCCTGGTGAATAATTCCGGAGGCCCCAAAGCCGGACCGGTGCTGGATGCTTCTACGGCTGCCTTTGAGGCAGCCTTTCGCCAGCACCTGGTTTGTAATCAGATTTTGGCGCAGGCCGTGATCCCGGGAATGAAAGCAGCCGGTTATGGAAGGATCATCAACGTCATTTCAACTTCGGTGAAAACACCATTGTCCAATCTCGGCGTTTCCAATACCATCCGCCTGGCCGTCGCCTCCTGGGCCAAGAGTTTGTCGAATGAAGTGGCGCAATATAATATCACTGTTAACAACGTGCTCCCGGGTTTAACCCAAACCGGCAGGCTGGAGAGTCTGATCAGCCTTTCCGCTGCCGCTGAAAACAAGGATCCGAAAATAACGGCAGACCAGATGATTCAGACCATTCCGGCGAAACGGTTTGGAACCCCTGCTGAAATCGCCAATATGATCGGGTTCCTTGCCTCTCCGGCAGCATCTTATGTGAACGGAACGAATATTGCGGTGGATGGAGGAAGAACTCCGGCATTTTGAGCATTACTATTTCAGCCAACCCGTAATATTCAGTATGCCACCCAATTAGGGAACCAGTTCAAGTTTGTACAGCCAGTATTTTTTTCCGTAACGCGGTTCAATCTCCCGCAGCTTTTTGAATCCGAGCGATTCGTAGATGTGTCTTGCAGCATCCATCATTTCGGAAGTATGCAGCATGATGGTCTTTTCGCCGGAATTTTTGGCCTGGTCAATACATAATTGTGTCAGCATTTTTGCAATTCCTCTTCCTCCGAATGCAGGGTCTACCCCTACAAAACGGATATAACAGCAATCGGCAGGATAAATATCGGTTGGATTGCCGGAGCGCACCAGGAATGCCATTCCCACCACTTTTGAATGGTCGGAACATACAAGGGGAACCGCGTTGTGCAGGAGATGAAGATAGGTTGCATCATCGCTCAGCGTCGCCTGCATTTTTTCCCAGTTCAACGAGCTTAAATCTGGTTTGAACCGCCCATAGGAAGCGATCCCCAGTTGTTTAAGCTGTTCCAGATCCTTAACGGAACCTTTCCTGTAGTTTAGATTGTCCTGCATGCTTTAACCCTGCAACCCGATTATTTTATAAAGGAAGAAGGGAACAATTAAAATTACCCTAAAGATTCGATTATATTTGAAATGACGAATGGTTTTGCTATAAGGGGAAACCCCGGAATATCATCATGAAACGCATTAATTCCATCGACTTTACCCGCGGGTTGGTCATGATCATTATGGCCCTGGATCACACCCGGGATTTTATGCATGTCAGTTCCTTGACGCAAAGTCCGACGGACCTGGCAACAACTTCCCCCGCATTATTCTTTACCCGCTGGATCACTCATTTCTGCGCGCCGGTTTTTGTATTTCTGGCGGGAAGCTCGGCCTTTCTTTCCTTTAAGCGGCAGCAGGATGTGAAAAAAACCAGGCGGTTTTTATTGAGCAGGGGCCTCTGGCTGATCTTTATAGAATTTACGGTTGTCAACTTCGCCTTATGGTTCGACTTTCGTTTCAGAAATATGATCTTTGAAGTGATCGGAGCAATCGGGGTAGGTTTTGTTGTACTTTCTTTTTTATTAAAACTTCCGGCAAAAACGATTGGCATCGCCGGGTTACTGATCATCGCACTGCATGATCTGTTTGCTTTTATTCCGTTTACAAAAGGATCGGCATTAAATATTGTTTTGTCGCCATTGTTTACCCTGATTCCTTTTCAGGTGAATACCCGAACGGTATTGCTTGTTGCTTATCCGGTTATTCCCTGGCTGGGTATCATGCTGGCCGGATTTGCCTGCGGAGGATTGTTTGAATTATCTGAATCAAAAAGAAAAAATATATTTTTGAAATCCGGCATTGTGTTGCTGATACTTTTTATTTTGATCCGGTATAGTAATTTTTATGGGGATCCTGTTAAATGGTCGGTTCAGAAGAATGCGGTATACGGTATTTTATCTTTCCTGAACATAACCAAGTATCCGCCTTCATTATTATTTACCCTGTTAACGCTTGGCGGAATGTTTCTGGTTCTTGCTATTTCAGAAAATATCAAGGGCCGGTTCGGACGTATGGTATCCATTTACGGAAAAGTTCCCTTTTTCTATTTCCTGATTCACTTGTACCTGTTGCATTTAATACTAATGGCCGTGCTTTTTTTACAGGGTTTTCAATGGAAGGATTTATTATTCGGGAACTTTCGGTTCGGAAGGCCGGAAGCGCCGTCCGGGGTGAGATTGTGGTTGATATATCTGATTTGGGCCGCAGTGGTTACCCTCCTGTACCCTTTATGCAAATGGTATGGAAGATATAAATCGGCGCATCGGGGTAAACAGTGGCTCAGGTATTTGTAAGATTATCGAATTCAATTCAACATCCGGAACTACTATGAATCTTTATTTTATCAGCGGATTGGGGGCAGACAAAAGGGTTTTTCAAAAACTACAAATTCCGGAACCTTTTAATATTCATCATGTGGAATGGATGCCGGTCCAACCCACCGACAGCCTTTCCGAATATTGTTCGCGGCTGACGGAACAGATCGATTTGAATGAACCCTTTATCCTGGCGGGATTATCATTTGGGGGCTTAGTGGCTATTGAACTCGCCAGAAAAATAAAGCCGGTACAGACGGTGCTGATATCCAGCATTTCGTCGACGAATGAAGTTGGAAATATCTACACCCTGCTGAGCAAATTGAAATTACAGAAAATCATTCCGATGCGGCTTTTTTTGAAACCTTCCCCGATCTTATATCGTTTATTTGGGGCGCATACAAATGAAGAAAAGAACTTATTAAATAATATTCTCCTGGATACAGATCCCCTCTTTTTCCAATGGGCGATGGGCCGGATGTTCGCCTGGAAGAATGAATGGAAACCCGACAGGTTATTGCATATTCATGGAACCAGTGACAAAATACTTCCATTCAATAAAAATATGCGGGCGATCAGAGTGGAAGGAGGGGAACATCTGATGGTTTATAGTAAAGCTCAGGAGATCAGCAGATTGCTGCAGGCTCATTTGCTGAAAAAATAATTCTCATCGTCCAAATGAGATACTACCCGCCGCGTTTGGTTTTAAGGAACCTCTGCCGGCGCAGATTTTCCAAAATCGGGAACAAGGAGTTATTTTTCTGCAACCTTTTTATCGTAAATTACGTAGTACTAACCTGTATAAGCTCTTCTTGTATTCTTTCCTCTGGAAACCGCCGTTCTCCCTTTAGTCCATACAATATATTGCTGATGAAATGCAGGTTGAGTATACTGTTACTTATTCTCTGTTTGCGATCATTCTCCCAGTCGCAAACCTGCCCGGCGAATATTAATTTTGCCACGGGGGACCTCACACACTGGTTTGCTTATACAGGAAATAACGGAGGAGGAAACGGGCCCGATGCCATCAAGCAGAGATACGATTCCAATTCCAATTATCCGGTGGGTACAAGGAACGCCAAAGCCCTGCTTGAATATAATCTCAGCTCTGTGCAGGGCATAAAAGTAATTACGACGGCAACGCAGGATCCCTTTGGCGGTTTTTTAACCATCCCCACAATTAACGGCTACAGCTATAATTATTCTATCCAGATTGGCTCTACGGCTATTTCCAGAGGAAATAACGGTAACGGTGACGGTGGCGGATATATCAGGGGTGTCAGTTACCAGATAAATGTGCCGCCGGGTCCTGTTTCAGAGCCCTATACCATGACCTATGCTTATGCAATGGTGCTGGAAAACGGAACCCATGTATCGAGACAGCAGCCTTTAATTTCGGCGACGCTGATAACGAAAGACAGTGTGATAAGTTGTGCATCCCCAAGTTACCTTCTGCCTACTTTTAATGATGTAACAGCCGGTGGCCGGGGAGCTACCCTGGACAGTGCCACTGCCAAACGCAATGGATTCAGTGTAAGCAGTCATTTTTCCCCAAATGCCGGATTTGACAATAGTCCAAACGGGGGTGCGAATCTGCAGGATGTGTGGACAAAGGCCTGGACGGAAGTTACTTTCGATCTTTCAGCTTACCGGGGACAAAAAGTGAGCCTGACGTTTGAAGCAGATAATTGTGTTCCGGGCGGTCATTTTGCCTATGGTTATGTAGCCATCCGGGACAATTGTGCGGGGCTTATGATCAGCGGGGATTCCCTGGTTTGTTTCAATACGGTGGTCACTTATTCGGTGCCGGCGCTGGCTGGCGCAAAGTACGATTGGATTGTTCCGGATAGCTGGACCCTGCTATCGGCCGATACCGGCAATATCATCAGGGTCAAACCCATTGCGGCGGGAGGCCGGCTCAGTATCCGGGAACAGAACAGTTGTGCGAACCTGACCGACACGATTCAGATCAAAACCCTGCCGGGACCTGTTGGCGGCGTACTGGACGGGTCAGTTGTAGTTTGTGCAGGGAGAAAATAGCAGTCCGATGAACCTCGCCAATTATTCCGGTAATATCAGCGGCTGGCTGGCTTCAACGGATAACAGCACCTGGTCTGCCATTTCAGACCTGACGCCGCAATACCTTGCAGAGAATCTGAATGCCACTACTTTTTATAAAGTAGTGGTGGAAAAAGGAACGATTTGTCCGCCGGATACCAGCAGCGTGGCAACCATTGCGGTAGATCAAAAAACGGTTGGCGGAAAAATCGATCCGGCGGTTTCAACATTGTGTACGGGACAGATTGCCGGGGAAACCCTGACCCTTTCGGGAAATACAGGATTGGTGCAGAACTGGCAATATTCAACCGATGGATCACGCTGGACAGATATCAGTCCGGCCAATAATCAGCCGACCCACTTTGTAAATGGTATAACTGAATCAACCCAATACCGGTCAATAGATAAGAATGGTGTTTGTCCGCCGGATACCAGTTCCGTTGCTGCTATTTCTTTTGTTCCCTTTGCCTATCCGGAAGCGAACACATCACCGGCTGATACCACGATTTGTTTTGGAACGGAAGCTTTGCTGAATGTTAGTATTGGTATCGGATCCAGCTATACATGGAAACCGGTATCAACCGGAAGTGGAAATATCAACAGTACGCCGTATCGTTTTGTCAGCCAGGTATTCCCTGCTGGCACAACTGATTACATCCTGCAGGTATTGAATGAAGGATGTCCGAATCCCTTGCTGGATACATTTCATGTTGCGGTTCTTCCACAGGTGATCGTTCATGCGGGGAGGGATACTTCCGTGGTTATCGGAGAGCCCTTGCAATTCAGCGCCTCTTCGAATGATGAAGGGCCTGATGCCTTCTCCTGGCTGCCGGCAACCGGCCTCAGTGATCCTTCTCTTGCTAATCCCATAGGTTATTATAACATCAATGATAATATCATAAAATATACGGTAAAAGCAACAACCGCCTTCGGATGCACCGGCGAAGGATTTATTACCGTGAAAGTATTCAAAACAAAACCGGATATTTTTGTGCCCAATGCATTTACGCCGGGACTTTCCAGCAACGCGGTTTTCCGTCCGATACCCGTTGGCATCGCCTCTCTCCGGTATTTCAGGATTTATAACCGGCAGGGCCGGCAGGTTTATAATACCTCAGCCCTTGGCAATGGATGGGATGGCAGGCTGAATGGTGTGCCGCAGGCATCGGGCGGTTATGTATGGATGGTGGAAGGAACGGATTATACCGGCAGCACGATTATAAAAAAAGGAATCATGGTGCTGATCCGTTAGACAGGAGTGTTTCAGATGGCGGGCATCCAGACATTTCCCAATTCAATACATCGCTGATGAATCTGATGAAACAATTCTTTCGGTAAATTTTCCGGAACAGGAGGCAGATCCAAAGTTTGTGCCGGGATTCCAAATTCCTTAAACAAGATCTCGAACCCTGCAGGTGTTATCAGTAACAGGGCTTTTGCAGTATCGCTTGCCAAATTAAAACTATGTGGCACTTCTTTAGGTAACACCATCAATTCTCCGGCATTGCATCGGATTTTTTTATCTCCTGCCTGGAAATCTATTACGCCCTCCAGCATATAAAACGATTCGTCTTCATATTTATGAAAATGCGGTGGCGCAGTAAAGCCTTTTCTAAAAAAGCAATGGATGAGCGCATACGCATTATCCGTATCCTGTCCGCTGGCTAAAAAAGAGAAGGTATGGGCCAGATAATGAACGGAGTTTTCCAGGGTTGGCTTTTGCCCGATTGATGAGCGTAATATTGTTTCCATCATAAAAAGAGATTTCAATAAAGATAAAATCCGTTAACCCCGGTTTTGTCTACCAAATGGTGGATTTTAAACAACCCAGCCCAGCTCAACCGCTTTTAGAATGGCGGAACTTCTGTTGCCCACATCCATCTTCTGGTAAATATGCAGTGTATGGGTTTTAATAGTGCCTGCCGACACAAAGAGTTTCTTTGCGATGGCTTTATTGGGAAGGCCGGTTACGAGTAAAAACAGGACTTCCTTTTCTCGTCCGGTCAGCATCAGTAATCCCCTTTTAGATTTCACAGACAATGCTTCAGGTTGATTCCATCGCCACTCCTTGGTTCTTCCTTCTCCCTGCACAAAAGGGGTTGCCGATATTCGGGCCAGTTCCAGCGCTCTGACAACAAAATTCCCAACCGTTTTTAAAATATAAAGATGATGAGGCTGGTAAACATTTTTACGGATCGTTCGTACCACAACAAGCCCTGCTATTTCTTCATTCATCATCAATGGAGTGTACAACGCAGCCTTTGGCTTTATACCCATCAGCGGCAGTGGTTTTACAGGAAGGTATCTTTTATATTCTCTGTCAAAATCATTCATATAAATATCCTGTTTATTGCGGATGCACCAGGATGCCAGACGACCATCATCCAATGCATCTACGGTAAAATCGGGGAGCCTTTTGCCATCTTCAATCATTCCTTTGTAATGAATCAATCCTTCCTTTTCCTCGTAGATTCCTATACAAAACTGGTAGGCGTCGATCAGTTTATTTACATTCTGATAAATGACGGCAATGATTTCCTGCAGCGTAAGTCGGGATGTTATCAGATCGGCTATTTCATTTAAAATACTAAGCTGCTTAGTCCAGTCAACATCAATATCGTTTGAAACGCTATTTGTCCAGGATGAAAACTGCTGCTTAAAGGATTTACCCAAAATTATATCATTAGGTTAGGCGGCCGCTTCTAAATTTAGTTCATTAGACTACTTTATTAAAAAATAGTTATTCAGGGATTCTTCGTTTCCAAAACTATTTCAAACGTTGTAGTAAATCATTTCAAACGTTGTAGCGTCTCATTCATTCCCGGTTTCCCGGTACGCCGAATTTTCCGACTGGATTTAATGATAGATTTGTTTTTACGAGATACAGCGGAAAAGTTTCTCACACCAAATTACTGATTATGATTTGTTACATCTTAACGTGCAGAAAATCTTTTATATTATTATTTAGTTGTTTCTTTCTTACTGCTTCGGTCGTTACAGCGCAGACAGGGGAAGTATCCGGCGCAGTCCGGTCGGCTACAGACGACCAGCCGCTATCCGGTGTTACAATCCAGGTAAAGGGCAGTTCCAATACAACTGCTACGGATGCCAAAGGACATTATGTGCTGAAAAACATCTCTTCAACGGATTCCCTGCTTTTTTCCTACACAGGATTTAAAACTGAAATCGTTTCGGTTAACGGGCTCACCGAAGTGAATATGTCACTACAGGTAAATGCTTCTTCTCTTAACCAGGTGGTGGTAATCGGATTCGGCACTACTTCCAGAAGGGAGCTTACCGGGGCGGTTTCTTCGGTGAAAGCAGAGGATCTGCAAAAAGTGCCATCCACCAGCTTCACCGGCGCTATCCAGGGCAAAGTTCCCGGCGTTTTTATTTCTCATACCAGTGGGGCGCCCGGCGGATCTTCTTCTGTGCGCATCCGGGGCGTAGGCACCACAGGAGGCAATGAGCCGCTGTATGTCATTGACGGCGTTCCGATCGGCGGGGGAGGGATGAGCACTAGCAGGAAGTTCGGATAAGGTGGATGGCTTATCTGTGATTAATCCGAATGACATCGCTTCGGTTGAGGTATTAAAAGATGCTGCCGCCGCAGCCATTTACGGTGCGCGTGCTGCGAATGGCGTTATCCTGATTACCACAAAAAGAGGAAAAGAGGGAAAGGCGAAAGTTGATTTCAGCGCCTACTCCGGTTTCCAGCAATTGTGGAAGAATCCCGGGTTTTTAAATGCACAGGAATTCGCTACTTTAACCAACGAACTTTATACCAATTCAGGGATGACCCCGAATCCGGAATGGGCGGATCCCGCTTCACTGGGCAAGGGAACAAACTGGATTAAACAGGTTTTCAGGAATGGGCCGGTTCAGAATTATTATATTAATGTTTCCGGGGGTACCAATAAGCTCAAGACAACCCTTTCCCTTGGATACCTCAACCAGGCGGGCACCATGATTGAAACTTATTATAAGCGTTATACCGGGCGGGCGACCGTTGATCTGAAAGTGAATGATAAACTCAGTTTTGGCGGCGCATTGTCTTTTGCCAGTTCACAAAACAAAGCGCAACAGAACTCGGTGATGAATTATGGTATTTTTAATCTTGCGCAGGAGATGTATCCGACTTTAGGCCCTGATGCGGTTATTGGTGGATCATCGGCTTACTTCACTACGCAGGGGGATAATCCGGTGTTGCGCGCCAAATCCATGGATAACCGGCTGAATGATCTCAGGCTTTTTGGAAATGCCTTTGGAGAATATGAAATTATTAAAGGCTTAAAATTCAAAACGGAAATCGGTATTGATGCAGACAATAGCAGGAATTCTTCCTGGAACCCATCGGCGCACAGAGGATTTTATGTTAATCCGCAGGCTGTACTCGCGGTCACCAGCACCCAGGGACTAAACTGGCTGATCCAGAATACACTGTCGTTCTCCAAACGTTTTGGTAACAATAGAATTTCAGCTGTTGTCGGACAAACTGCACAAAAAAATGATGTGAACTGGATTTCAGCAACCGGCAGGGACTTTCCGAATGAGCAATTGCAGGTGATCAATGCCAGCACCCTGGCGTTGAGCAGGTCGGCGGGCACGGGAAGCCTTTACGCGCTGGCTTCGTATCTGGGCAGGGTGAATTATTCCTATGCAGATAAATATTTGCTTTCCGCCAGTTTTCGCCGGGACGGTTCCTCCAATTTCGGAGCGAATCATAAATGGGGAGATTTCTATGCGGTCTCTGCCGGATGGAATATCGCCAGTGAAGCGTTTATGAAAGACGTGGAATTTGTCAGTTCCTTAAAGCTCCGGGGAAGCTGGGGACAACTGGGGAATGACGCCATCGGATCTTTCGGGTATCTGAGTACTATCCGCAGCGGTTCTGCAAGTGATAATTATGTATTTGGCGTCGGACAGGACATTGTAACCGGTTCAACCATCTCCAGGCCCGGCAACCCTGACCTGAAATGGGAAACCAATACACAAACGGATATCGGACTGGATGCCTCCTTCTTTGATGATAAACTTTACATGACAGCCGATTATTATATAAAGAATACCACGGATATGCTGGTCAGCCTGCCCGTTTCATTTGAAGCCGGTTTCCAGAGCGCGCCATCTGTTAATGGCGGTAAGGTTCAAAACAAAGGATTTGAATTCCTGCTGGGATATAAAAGAGATTTCCGCGATTTCCATTTTGATATCAGCGGCAACCTTTCCACGTTGAAAAATGAAGTGATCAGTTTGGGCGTTGGGCGCCCGATTACCGGTTCCACACTTACTTTCACCAGTATGAGCGCCTCTTATACCGAAGTGGGTCAGCCGATCGGGTACTACCGGGGTTATATTGTTGATGGCATTTATCAAACCAATGCATCGGTCGACAAAACCCTTCAACCCAACGCTGTTGCCGGTGACTTCAGGTACAGGGACGTAAACGGCGACGGCCTCCTGTCGGATGCAGATAAAGTAAAATTAGGAAAACCCTGGCCGGATATCCTCTACGGTGCGAACCTGGATTTTTCATACAAAAACTTTGACCTGAATGTGATGCTGCAGGGAGTGTCCGGCAACCAGATTTTCAATTCCAATAAATTCTCCACCTATCCGATTAAATATTTCGGCGGAACCGGAGTGGTTAATGCCGATAAAAATGTTTTGAACCGCTGGACGCCTGAAAAAGGCGGAAACACCGTACCCGGGCTGAAATATGTTGACGCGAACGGAAATTATGCAAACCTCTCTTCATTTTACATTGAAGATGGTGCGTACATGCGTGTCCGGAATGTAGTGCTGGGATATACCATTCCCGCCGGCCTGGTCAGCAAAACAAAACTGATTCAGAATATCAGAATCTATGTGAGTGCGCAAAATTTATTCACTTTCACCAAATATTCCGGATTTGATCCTGAAGTAGGCAGTACGGATCCGTTACGGGCCGGAATCGATGATGGCGTTTACCCGCAGCCACGTACTTTCCTTGCCGGAATAAATGTTAGTTTTTAACTGCCTTAAATCCAGAAATCATGAAATCATTTATTAAAATAGCTGTCGTTCTTTCCTTACTGGCTTGCGTAACATCCTGTAAAAAATCTTTTCTTACCCTGACGCCAAAGGATCTTACTACGGATGCCAACTTCTTTCTTACCGAACAGGATGCCCAGAATTCATTGAACGGCGTGTATGGGGCGCTGCAACCCGAGGAGTCGTTCAATAATGTGCGCGATGCGGCCGACATTGAGTGGCAGATGAGCGGAGATATGTACGGCATGGATGGCAATCTGGACCGGGTTACCATTGCCTCCCTGATCCTGCCTGCAAATAATACCATCATCCGGGACGTATATAAGAGCGCTTATCAGGGCATTGGCCGGGCCAATGTGACCATCGGGCGCGTGGGCGCAATGAAGGACCTGGATCCGCAGGTACAATCGCTCATTGTAGCCCAGGCTAAATTTCTGCGGGGGATGTTTTATTATCGCCTGGCCAACTATTTCGGAGGGGTTCCATTAGTACTGGAAGAGCTGAACGCAACTTCCAACCTCAGCATTCCCAGGGCTTCGGCAGATGAAGTCTGGACGCAGGTGGAAAAAGATTTTACAGATGCCGCGTCTGTACTGCCGGTTACCTGGACAAATGATGCAGATGCCGGGAGAGCAACCAAATTATCTGCCCTGGCTTATCTGGCAAAAACGCACCTGTGGCAGCAAAAATACAGTGATGCGGTTACCAACAGTGAAGATATCATCAATGCTGGTGTAAATGATCTGCTGCCAGATTTCAGGAGTGTTTTTCTGGAAACGAATAAGAACAACAAGGAACTTTTATTTTCCACGCAATATAAAGCAGGTACGGACGGAGAAGGAAACAATCTGGCTACCCGGTCTGCACCCAGGGGAGCTTCGTCAGAATATACCGGCGCGGCAGCCTGGAGTAATTTTGTTCCGGAGCCGCAATGGGTGAATGCCTATGAAAAGGACGGTACCGGTAAGATTAAAGACAATCGTTATTGGAGAACCATCATCGGGCCTGGCGAAGCTCATCAGGACATGCCGGATTTTGTAATGCCCGCGAATGTTCCGGCCGGCTGGTCAAAAACCGGCTATATTGTTACAAAATACTGGCAGCAGGCGAATATCAACGCACAGGGTGTTAATCCGCCGATCGTTCGTTTCGCGGAAGTATTGCTAAACTATGCAGAAGCACTCAACGAAGTAAACCGGTCTGAAGACGCCATGAAGCAGGTTAACCGCATCAGGGCGCGCGCGGGATTGGATCCAAAGCCACTGGATCTGAACCATGATGAAGTACTGGATGCGATTTATTATGAGAGGCGTATGGAGTTCATCTGGGAACCGGGCGGCGCATTTTCCGATCTGAACCGCCGCGGCCGTTTTATTGATTTTATCCGTGCAAACCGGCCCGACTTCAGTACACTCGGTGTGGACAATAAACCGTGGCTGCTCACGAGCCCCATTCTGATGCCCATTCCCCAGGAGGCCTGGAATAACAATAAGACACTCGTACAGAATCCGGGATACACTCCTTTTTAAAAATCATTCGAACGCTTAATCTGCCATGAGTTCATGAAATCAACAATCAAAATCGCTGCTTTGTTTTTGTTTGCCTGCGCCGGGTCGATCAGCGCAAAGGGACAAAATAAAAATGCAGCTGATGCTGTTTCCCGTTCAGCCATTTGGGAAAAGATCGGGCGTTTTTTTTCGCCTCCTCCGGAGTACGCAGGTAAATACGGGAAGTACCGGTCGCCGCTGAAATTTTATGACGGCCATGCGGTGAAGACGCCGGCCGACTGGCAGCGAAGAAGAAAAGAAATACTTTCCCGCTGGAATAAAATGATGGGTGAATGGCCGCCCCTGTTAAAAGACCAGCAGATGAAGATGATAGATTCCACGCGCAGAGACGGGTTCACCCAATATCGTGTACGGTTTAACTGGACGCCGAATGAGGAAACGCAGGGATACCTGCTGGTGCCGGATGGCAAGGGGAAGAAACCGGCGGTCATTACAGTCTATTATGAACCGGAAACCGCTGCGGGATTGGGAAAACCGGATCATCCCAATCGTGATTTTGCTTATCAACTGACAAAAAGAGGGTTTGTTACGCTGTCGTTGGGAACCACCAATGCGACAGCTGCAGGAACTTTTTCATTATATTATCCGGATATTGAAAATGCAAAAGTTGAACCGCTTTCCATGTTAGGTTGTGCCGCAGCAAACGCCTGGTATGTGCTTTCCAAATTGCCGGAAGTGGATTCCACCCGTATCGGTATCATGGGACATTCTTTTGGCGGCAAATGGGCAATGTTTGCTTCCTGCCTGTTCGACAAGTTTGCCTGTGCAGTATGGTCCGATCCCGGCATTGTATTTGACGAAACCAGGGAAGCTGTTAATTATTGGGAGCCCTGGTATCTGGGCTATTATCCAAAACCCTGGCGGAAAAGAGGTATGATCACTCCGGAAAACCCGGCAAAGGGATTGTATCCGAAGCTGGTTGCCGAAGGATATGATCTCCAGGAACTGCATGCCCTGATGGCTCCGCGCCCTTTTCTGGTTTCCGGGGGCTCTGAAACCACGGTTGAGCGCTGGATTGCCTTAAACCATACGGTCGCTGTAAATCAATTACTCGGTTATCAAAACCGGGTGGCGATGACGAATCGTCCGGCGCATTCCGCCAACGCCCGACTCAAACGAAAAAGCTTATCTGTTCCTGGAATATTTTCTGAAAGATTTACCTGAATGAGTTAAGTGCTTATATAAACCAAAAAAATCATTTCATGATGAACCAGTCATATAACCGCAGAAAATTTATCAGAACCTCGGCTGTTACCGGTCTTGGACTCGGTATTTCGGGCGCCATGCTTCCGCTTTTCAGTAAAGGATCAGGAGCAACAGGAAAAAGAGTGGGTATCATCGGGCTTGACACTTCCCATAGCGTGGAATTCACGAAAGAAATGAATGCTGCCGGAGCGGGCGCTGCATTTGGCGGATATACGGTTGTGGCGGCTTATCCAAAGGGCAGCGCGGACATCGAATCTTCCGTGAAACGCATCCCGGGATATATAGAGGAGGTGAAGAAAATGGGGGTTGAGATTGTGGACAGTATAGATGCCCTGCTGCAGAAAGTGGATGTTGTACTGCTCGAAACCAATGACGGGCGTCCACATCTCGAACAGGCGCTGCCGGTATTAAAAGCGGGAAAAACAATGTTTATTGATAAACCCATCGCCGCTTCGCTCGAAGACGCCATCGTGATTTTTGAAGCCGCAAAACATTTTCATGTGCCGGTATTCTCTGCTTCCTCCCTAAGGTTTATACCCAGTGCAGTAGAAGTTTCCGGGGGAAAAATAGGGAAAGTGCTGGGGGCCGATACCTTCAGTCCGGCAGCCATTGAAAAAACACATCCCGATTTTTTCTGGTACGGCATACATGGCGTGGAACTTCTTTATGCCGTTATGGGAACCGGATGTAAGGAATTGGTCCGGGTGCATACCGACGGCACGGACCTGGCCGTCGGAACCTGGGAAGACGGACGCATCGGTACTTTTCGCGGCACCCGCACAGGCAAACATTTTTTTGGAGGAACTGCTTTTGGGGAGAAAGACAATGCCATATTAGGTCCCTTTACAGGATATAAAGACCTGCTGGCCGAAATCATTAAATTTTTTCAGACCGGTATTGCGCCGGTAAAAGCGGAAGATACTTTAGAGATCTGTACGTTTATGGAAGCCGCAGATGAAAGCAGGCGCAGAAACGGGGCTTCCGTAAAAATGGATGAGATATTTGGTCATGCAGAAAAAAAAGCACAGAAAAAGCTCAGGAATTTAATTTAAATTTTAAGTCGGGATATTATTTATTATCAAGTTAAAATTTCAAATATGGAAGATTCGAGAAGGAAGTTTATCAAAAATACGATGGCGGCTTCAGCTGCCGTTTCCATTGGCGGTATATTGCCCGCATTCAGCGCAAAAAGTTATAACAGCATTTTAGGTGCGAATGAGCGCATCAAAGTAGGCATCATGGGTGTTCATGCCCGCGGATTGGCATTGGCTAAAAATTATGCGCGTCTGAAAGATTGCGAGATCGTTTATATCTGTGATGTGGACAGTCAGTCGATGAATAAATGTATTGACACGGTAGAAAAGATTCAGAACAGCCGTCCCAAAGCAGCGCCGGATTTCAGGAAAGCCCTGGAAGATAAATCACTGGAGGCGATGGTGATTGCCACGCCGGATCACTGGCATGCGCCTGCCGCCATCCTGGCCTGCAAAGCCGGGAAACATGTTTATGTGGAAAAGCCCTGTTCCCATAATCCGCATGAAGGAGAAATGCTGGTAGCCGCCGCCAGAAAATATGATCGTAAGGTGCAGATGGGATCCCAGCGCCGTTCCTGGCCCAACGTGATCGCCGGCATAAAAGAATTACAGGATGGGATTATCGGACGGGCCTATTTTGGCAAAGGATGGTACACGGCCAACCGGCCTTCCATCGGAACAGGAAAGGAACTGCCTGTTCCTTCCTGGTTAAACTATGAATTGTGGCAGGGGCCTGCCCCGCGCCAGCCTTACCGGGATAATATCCTGCCTTATAACTGGCATTGGTTCTGGAACTGGGGTACCGGCGAAGCGTTAAACAACGGAACCCACATGGTGGACCTGTTGCGCTGGGGGCTTGGCGTTGAATATCCGACCAGCGTTCGGTCAGTCGGTGGGCGTTACCGTTATAAGGACGACTGGCAAACCCCCGACACACAAGTGATCAGTTGGGAATTTCCGAATAATACCCTCATGGATTGGGAAGGGAGAAGTTGTAATGGCCATACCATCGAAGGCGACAGTGTAGGCGTATCCTTTTACGGTGAAACCGGCGTGCTGGTCATTGGAGGAGGCGACGCCTATAAGGTTTATGATCTGAAAAACAAACTCGTAAAAGAAGTTAAAAGTAATGCGGCCATTGATGTGCGGAACACCGTTGATCCCTCGCAGTCGCTGGATGCTTTGCATATTCAAAATTTCCTGGACGGCATCCGTAAAGGAACCCCGTTGAATGCAGAAATACTGCAAGGCTACAAGAGCACTTTGCTTTGCCAGCTGGGTAATATTGCGGTCCGTGCGGGCAATACTTCCTTCAAAACAGATCCGCAGAACGGACATATTCTGAATAACGAAGAAGCGGGCAAATACTGGAAGAGAGATTATGAACCAGGTTGGGAGCCAACCCTGTAATCAAACCGATACATGGTATTCAATACGCTCGATTTAGGGGTTATTATTGTCTTCTTTTTAGGAATGCTCGCGATCGGCATCTGGTCCCATTTCAAAAACAAGAGCTCAGAAGACTATTTTGTTGCCGGAGGAAAATTGCCCTGGTGGCTGGCTGGTGTTTCCCATCATGTTTCCGGTCATAGCGGAGCCGTTTTTGTAGCGTATGCCGCCGTTGCCTACACGCATGGGTTTACCATATATATCTGGTGGGCGCTCACCATTGCCGTTGTTGTGATTGCCACTGCCAGGATATTTCCGGTCTATTGGGTTCGCCTGCGGAAAAAATTTCAGATTCAGTCTCCGCTGGAATACCTGAAAATAAGGTATAATGTCTTAACACAACAGGTGATTGCCTGGATCGGCGTATTGCTGAAAGTATTTGATGTGGGCGCCAAATGGGCAGCCATCGGTATTTTACTTCATGTGGTTGCCGGCATTCCAATGACAACGGGTATCCTGGTTTCCGGAGTGGTTACATTGGTCTATGTTACTTTCGGTGGTTTGTGGGGTGTAATCGTAACGGATTTCATCCAGTTTATTGTTCAGGTGCTGGGTGGTATTGTGATGTTCGTGTTTGTTGTCAACCGCCTCGGCGGACTGGGTTCCATCACCGGTATCTGGCACCGTCTTCCGGCCAGCCACCATCATTTATTTAATGATCCCTACACTGCCGGCTTTGTAGGCGGTCATGTTCTTTCTTAATTTTTTAAGTTATAACGGCGGCAACTGGAGCCTGGCTACCCGGTATATATCATCGCCCACTGAAAAGGAAGCAACAAAAGCAGCCAGGCTTTCCGGGATATTATATCTTATCTGGCCCCTGATATTATTTTTTCCGATGTGGGCGGCGCCCCTGATTCTGCCGGGTTTGACAAATCCCGGTGAATCTTACGGCTGGCTGATGGTGAAAATATTACCGCAGGGAATGATCGGACTGGTGATCGCATCTCTCTTTGCAGCTACGATGGGCATGACTTCTTCCGATGTCAACACCATCGCTGCGGTCATCACCAGGGACATCCTTCCGAATATTTCCGGTAAGTTCCGTCAGGATCCGCATGCGCTGCGTACTGCGCGCATCACGACATTTATTTTTACGCTCGCAACGCTGGCCATTGCGCTGAATTATGAACAGTTTGGCGGCGTGCTGGGACTGATCATCAACTGGTTTGCCGCGTTGCTTGGACCTATTGCGATGCCCCTGCTATTCGGGTTACTCCCCGCTTTTAAATTCTGTGGACCCAGGGCGGCGATTTCTTCCATTATTGCCGGACTGCTGACATTTATCATTACAAAGAATGTAAATATACAACAGCCTGGCGCTTGAAGTCGGTTTGCCCACGATTGTTTCAGCCATTGTGTTTGTTATTGCGGGAATGGCAACCAAAACATTGCCTGATCGCGGTGAAAGAACTCGCTGCCGCGCTAAAAAAGACCCACCTAAAACAATTGTGTATGGAAAAACGAAAGGAGGAGAGAGACGAGGTCGTCCTTTGCATAAATTGTATCACAGGAAAAACGGAAGCGATCAGCTTTCGGGACCATGCGGTAAATCATATTGCTGAAACAGAAAGCAGAGAAAATAATCTGCCGTTTACAGGCCCCGGTTTAATAGACCTTCAGATTAATGGAATCAACGGAATTGATTTTAATGATCCTGCTTTAACCGGGGAAGATATTATAAATGCCACGCACTATTTATTAAGTAAAGGGATAACTACTTTTTTACCGACTGTCATTACGAATTCAGATGAGAACATACTGAAAATTGTGCGTACCATCTATAATGCCTGCCAAAGCGATCCCCTCGTAAATGATTGTATATGGGGTATCCATCTGGAAGGGCCGTTTATTTCGCCGGCGCCCGGCGCCAGGGGTGCGCATGATGAAAGTTATATAAAGCCGCCTGACTGGGATTTGTTTAACAGGATTCAGGAAGCTGCCGGGGGAAAAATAAAACTCATTACCCTGGCGCCGGAATGGGAAGGTTCAGGCGCTTTCATAGAAAAATGCAGAAGCCGGGGAATACTTGTGTCTATTGGGCATTCTATGGCGAATACGGAACAGATTGCCAGCGCCGTAAAAGCAGGTGCTTCGTTATCCACTCATTTGGGGAACGCTGTTCCCTTACTGCTGCCGCGTCATCCCAATATCCTCTGGGACCAACTGGCGGCCGGGGAACTCTATGCCTGCATTATTACCGATGGCGTACACATTCCGGATTCATTCATCAAGGTAGTGATGAAAATCAAAGGCAAAGCGACAATCGTAACCAGCGATGCAACCCGCTTCACAGGAATGCCTCCCGGAGAATACCGTAGTCATATCGGCGATACGGTGATACTGGATAAAGATAAAAGAATATCACTTAAAAGCGCTCCGGGTCTGCTGGCGGGATCTGCAAAATCATTGCTGGAAAACGTGGAATGCCTGCTGGATCATCAACTCGCAACAATTGGCGGAGCCTGGCAAATGGCTTCAGAGAATGTGGCGGACATGCTGGCAGCAAACGATGATGCCTTTTATCATCAGGACGACAGGGTGATCTTTCAGGTAATTGAAAACAGGATACAGATCATGCGGGTAATTAAATCCGGAAGGGTTGTTTTTGAGAAGGGTTCAATCTTTTTAAATCAACATATTAAATTATAAATACAGGAAATGGCACAAATCAGGGAATTGACCACCAATAAATTAAAAGTAAAGATCTATGAAAACCGTTCGGAGATGGGTCGCGGTGCGGCTAATGATGTTTGTGAAAGAATACAGGTGCTGTTAACCAGGCAGCAATTCGTAAATATTATTTTTGCCGCAGCGCCATCTCAAAATGAATTTCTTTCTTCCTTATCTGAAAAGGAAAGGGTTGACTGGAGCCGGATCAATGCGTTTCACATGGATGAATATATCGGGCTGGACGAAAAAGCGCCACAGCGCTTCGGTCAATTTCTAAAGGAAAACATATTCGATAAAGTGCCATTTCATAAAGTGTATTACCTGGATGGAAATGCGATGGATATAGAGGCAGAATGCCGGAGGTATGCGGGCCTGCTAAAACAATATCCTGTGGATATTGTCTGCATGGGCATCGGCGAAAATACGCATGTTGCCTTTAATGATCCCCACGACGCGGATTTCAATGATCCGCTGATGGTAAAAGCAGTTACCCTGGATGAGGTATCCCGGCAACAGCAGGTTAATGACGGCTGTTTTGCTACGATTGACGAGGTGCCCGTTGCTGCGGTTACGCTTACCGTTCCTGCTTTGCTTCAGGCCAAAAGAATTTATTGCATTGTGCCGGGAAATAAAAAGGCGCAGGCGGTCTATCACACGCTGAATAGCGACGTGAAAGAAGATTTCCCTTCCACTGCATTGAGGGAACACAACCAGGTTATCCTTTACCTGGATAAAGAGAGCGCCGCCAGATTATAAAATCTGATTATTTTTACCCATGTTCTTATCCCCTGCACAGATTCCGTTTTTTTAGCCGCTTTTCAGACCGGGACGACTGAAATTGTTTTGCTTAATTTGCCTGATGATATGGAGTGAAGGTTGTGTAAATAGCGATCGGGGTAAAAAGCCAGATCCGGTGCTGGCTCATTTGATTGTGCTGGATCCGGGCCATTTCCACGCCGCATTGCTGCAGAAATCGATGAATGCCGATGTCGATTCCACCGTGTATGTGTTTGCGCCGGAAGGACAGGATCTGCAATCGCACCTGGCATTAATAGATGGTTACAATCACCGCGCGAACGACCCCACCCATTGGAAGGAAAATGTCTATACGGCCCCGGATTACCTTGAAAAGATGCTGAAGACAAAGCCGGGGAACGTAGTTGTGATTGCCGGCAATAACCGGATGAAGACAGACTATATTCAAAGATCCATAGCGGCGGGGTTGAATGTGCTGGCAGATAAACCCATGGCCATCACTGCGCGGGACTTTATTAAGCTGAAAGAAGCGTTTGCAGAGGCGGGAAAGCACAGGGTATTGTTATATGATATCATGACAGAGCGGTATGAGATCACCAATATATTGCAGAAAGCATTTTCCGGTATGAAGGATGTTTTCGGAGAATTGCAAAAGGGAAGCCTGGAAGACCCGGCGGTTATTTCCGGGAGTGTGCATTATTTTTTCAAAGAAGTTTCCGGAGCCCCGCTGATACGGCCGGACTGGTATTTTGATACAGATCAGGAAGGCGAGGGCATTGTGGACGTAACCACCCACATGATCGATTTGATTCAGTGGGCCTGCTTTCCCGATGTGAACCTGGATTATAAAAAGGATATTCAGATGCTTGCGGCAAAACACTGGGCAACGAAATTGAATCCGGCTCAATTCAGGCAGGTAACCAACCGGAATGACTATCCGGCTTTCCTGAGAAAAGATGTAAAAGACAGCCTGCTAAATGTGTATTCCAACGGGGAGATGAATTACACGATCCGGGCAACGCATGTCAGGGTTTCCGTCAACTGGGAATTCGAAGCGCCAAAGGGTTCCGGAGATACCTTTTATTCCATCCTGCGGGGTACGAAAGCCAATCTGGTCATCAGACAGGGTGCGGAGCAACAATACAAACCGGTATTATACATTGAACCGGTGATGAAAGACGATCAAAACAACTGGAAGCAGGCTGTTGAAAAAGGGTTGGATTCTATTCGCGAAACATATCCCGGGGCTGGAGTTGAAAGAAAATAAAACCGGATGGGAACTCATCATACCGGAGAAATATAAAATAGGACATGAACAGCATTTCGCGCTGGTTGTAAAAAAATATTTACAGTTCCTGCGCGCAGGCAAAATGCCGGAATGGGAAGTAGCCGCCATGCTGGCCAAATATTATACAACAACCCAGGCGCTGGAAAAAGCCATGGGCCGATAGGCTGCTATAGATCTTTATTTGTGAATGACCAGTTTGCAGGGTATTACAATATTCCGGGGAGGCCCGTTTTGATTCGGGTTATCTTCATTGATCATTTGAAAAAGCAAAGTAGCCGCCTGCTTGCCCACTTCATAAAAGTCTTCTTCAATGGAAGCGACGGGTTTATGGTCGAGATAATCAAACAACGGAAGGTTGCCGAAGTCTGTGAATTCGATCGTGTCCAGTTTATCCGGATATTTTCTTTTCAGGAATCCGATCGCATCCAGGCTGATATAGTTCTTAAAGGTAAAGATTGCGGTGGGAGGGGACTTTAATTTCATCAGCGCAGCCATTGCATTTTCCGTTTCCTTTTTGGAGAAATCAACTTCCCTGACCATTTCCATATCCAGCGGGATCCTGCTTTTCCGGAGCGCCTGCTGATAGCCTTCCAGCCGCGCCAGCGATATCTGCAGGGTTTTAGGCCCCATGATATGGGCAATCCGCTTATGCCCTCTTTTGATCAGGAATTGAGTGGCCTTGAAGGCCCCTTCCGCGTTATTCAGGGAAACATAATTGAAGGCATGGTTCTGGGGCTCCCGGACGATGCAGATAACCGGAATGCCGACTGATTCAAATTTTTGGAATAAGGCCATGTCCACCGTATTCTTTGTAACGGCCACGATCAGACCGTCAACCCGGTTCCTGATCATCACATTCGCTACCTTTTCCTCTCTCTTAACATCTTCATGCGATTGCGTGAGAATTATATTGTAGTTTTCTTTTATCGCGATCTCTTCCATGCCGTTGATTGCCATTACGAAAAACTGGTCCAGGAGATCCGGCAATATCAGACCGATGGTAAAGCTTTTATTTAATTTAAAATTGCGGGCCGATTCATTGGCGACGTAGTTCCATTCTTTCGCCAGTTCATTTACCCGTTCTTTCGTTTGGGCGCTGATCGAATGATCATTGCTAAGTGATTTGGAAACCGTTGATATGGACATGTTCAGTTTCCCGGCGATGTCCTTTAATGTTATTCCTTTTTTCATTCCTGCAGGGCTTTAATCTGATAAATATACTTTTATTGATGCATCCGGATAAAAACGGAAGTTATTGTAAATTCATGCCGCAAAGAATAATGGAATATAATGAAAAACAGAAACTGGCCTGTCCTCATAATCCTCAGCCTGCTTTGTTCATTCACCGGTATTGATCAGCCAGCGCAGCATTCCGGGAGAAAAGTCTGAACGGCCGAAAATTGTAAACATCGTCAATTTTATTCGTTTACTGGAACCCAGGGACCCTGAAATTACGGAGGATGTCCTTTACCAGACCGTGGTGAGCCAGATTGAAATGATGAAAAAATACAAACTGAAAGGCAGTTTTCTATTGCAGTACGATGCTTTGATGGATCCCCGCTATCAGCAGCTGCTAAAGAGCCTGCCGCGGGATTCCTTTGAAATTGGCGCCTGGTGGGAAATCCCCCAGCCGCTGGTGGAAAATGCGGGACTAAAATGGCGGGGACGTTATCCCTGGGACTGGCGCGCAGATATCGGTTTCTCTACCGGCTATTCTCCCGCAGAGCGGGAAAAACTGGCTGACGTGTACATGCGGGATTTTAAAAAAATATTTGGCTATTATCCCAAATCAGTCGCTTCCTGGTTTATCGATGCACACACTTTGAATTATATGTATGAGAAGTATAATATTGTGGCGTCCGCCAATTGCAAGGACCAGATCGGGACCGATGGATACACGCTGTGGGGCGGCTACTGGAACCAGGCTTATTATCCCAGTAAAATAAATGCGTATATGCCCGCCCAGCATGAAAAGAACCAGATCCCCGTGCCTGTTTTCCGGATGCTAGGAAGCGACCCGGTGCGCCAGTACGATAACGGGCTCGGCTCCGACAGGCAGGGAGTGGTGACCCTCGAACCCGTTTATAAATTCGGAGGCGGCGATTCCACCTGGGTGAACTGGTATTTTAAAGAATTCATTGAGGGGCCATCCATGGAATACGCGTACGTACAGGCCGGCCAGGAGAATTCATTTACCTGGAAGGGCATGGCGAGGGGATTTGAAATACAATTGCCTTTGATTGCACGCCTGCGGGATGAGCAGAAAATAAAAGTGGAGACCCTGGCGGAATCCGGGCAATGGTTCCGGGAACACTATAAAGTCACACCGGCCACTTCCGTTACCGTGAAAGAAGGATCTGAAAGGAAGTGACCGTAAAACAGTATGGTTCAACAGCCGGTTTTACCGGACCAATTTATTGTGGGAAAAGGGCCAATTGCGTTTTCGCGATATCCATTTATTTAATGAGAACCTTCCTTCCCGCTATATCACAAAAAAAGCCGGCTCCGATACCTGCACTTTTTTTACGCTTCCTTTTGTTGACGGATACATCTGGAGCACAAAGGAAAAAATAGCCGGCTTGCGGTTTAAGGCCCGCGTGAACGGAAAGGAAATATTCCCCGAAGGCGGCGATCCGGTAATACAGGATTCTCTTCCCGGCACGCTGCATATCAGCTGGCCGCTGACTTCTTTTGCAGGAACGCTGGTTATGGATATTGACGAGCGGCAGATAAAGATGAAATTAAATAGCCGGGAGCCAGTCGACTGGTTTCTGGAACTTACCACTGCGGACCATGCATCACTGCCCTTTAAAAATATAACCTCCAAACGGGTGGATTGCAGGTTTGATGGAATGGATTATCAGGTAACGACAACGAAAGGTAATTTCTCCAAATCGGTTGGTGGCGGTGTTTTCAGCATTACGCCGGAAATGAATACCTTGATACTTAATTTGGGGCATCCATAAAACAGGGGATATTTCTGATAAAATAGCACTTGAAATAGCTATCACTTTCGGACAAATAGTATTTCCGGAAAATACAGCGATATTTGTATCTTCATAAGAGTGAAATTAGTAGAATATGGCAAATTTTTCT
Organism: uncultured Chitinophagaceae bacterium; assembly: GCA_963801295.1. Classification (GTDB taxonomy): domain Bacteria; phylum Bacteroidota; class Bacteroidia; order Chitinophagales; family Chitinophagaceae; genus Puia. Next base: position 337,768 of record CAWDEH010000009.1, on the reverse strand, counting down.
GTCCAACCGCCTTTAAGCAATATTCAGGCTGAATTGCTCAAATTGTTTTCCACCGAAATTCCGGAGATTCATTTATTTGAGCTTAAAAAGGTCATGGCTAAGTTCTTATTGGACAAGGCCAGGGACCGGGCTGATACCATTTGGGAGAGAAAGGATATTCCGACAAAAGCTACAGCAAATACTTGATAAAAAGTAATGACTCCGTTGAAAGTGGTGCTTGACACCTAACGCCTTACTTCGTTCCATATCCCATCTTCGCCCTTCTATAATCCTGGACAAATTTATAAGAGTGCGTTATGAATTATGGGTAACTAATGATATCCTTTTGGAATATGAAGAGAAGATCATCTGATATCTTTTCGAAAGAGAACTGCCTGAACTAATATTGGGGGCTTTAGAACACTGCTGCACTACACCATGTTAAAAAGGCAGATATTTATTTCCAACTTTTTCTGATATGATACAGACAAAGACGATAATAAATTTTCAGATTGCGCATTTGCCGCTAATGTAGCGATTAGCCGTCGTTACAAATGCTATAAGCATTTCAATGTTCTTGCCTCTATTGCTTTTCCTAAAATTAACATCATTAGTTTGGAACTGTTTAAAGATAAACTGTCCTAAAATATTATGACGGCCGCCCTAAAATTGAATCAGAAAGGTACTGAGCGCATCGGTAACGGAGATTATATCCATACCTATAAAATTGAGATCCACGGGTGGATATTTGCCTCAGCGGGTGTTATTGCAATGGCTGTTGCGTTGCCCACTGAGCTATCAATCCATAAAACGGCGACTGCAAACCCTGCAAAGAGCCTGAGAACCGACTAAAAACAATGGACAACGAAATTTCATTGTGGCAATAAAATTTAAAGCAGGCGATAAAGTAAGCTGGAACTCCGAGGCGGGGAGAGTTTCCGGCACGATCATCAAAGTGCATACCCGGGACTTCGCTTACAAAGGCTATACACATCACGCCACGGAAGCGGATCCGCAGTATGAAATCAAAGCTGATAAATCGGATCATATCGCCGCTCATAAAGGATCAGCGCTTACCAGGCTTTGAAAATTGTCCTTACATTTGATCTGCATTAAACGGATCAAATTCAAGAAATATGCTTACAGATATCAATCCGATGCTGCAAAAAGACAGTATTCAAATCCATTTTTTTGAGTTTAAAGAACTTGACCCGAAAGAAAATTATGGACAGGTATATATCCGGACTAACGATATAGATGAACAATACCGGTTGGCTTTGGAAAATAAAATAGACATGCCCGAAGCCGGGCATTTGCAAATTAAACCCTGGCGACAAAAAGAATTCTCTTTACTGGACCCGGACAGCAATTTGCTCACTTTCGGGCAGCGTTTGTTTTGACCGTTTCTGCTCCAGCCAACTGCTCCTTATTCAGCTTTTTGTGCAGGCCTTCAACGAAACGATTTTAGATGCAACACGGTCACCCCTCAAATATAGGGTCTTCAAAAAATGATTTTTCGGAGTTTCATCGGAGTGCTAAAAAATATTTTTTCAAAAAAGAAGGATTTTTCTGTTTTTGATCAGCCTCTCATTTCTGATGCCGGCCAGGGTATTTCTAGGGCCCCCCTAGGGCGTTTTCAGGGGCGCCGGAGGGGATTTCCCCTTTGGTGCTCCAACAAAGACCCTGGAAAGACCCTATCCGGACCCTCTCCGGGCCCTTTTCCAAGACCCGGGGGAATTTTCAAAAAAACGAGATTTATTTTTTACCACTCCGATGAAACTCCGAAAAACCGGGTTTTCGAAAGCCCATATTTGCAGCAGGAGTCGGGCGTTGTCTGGATTTTAGATAATCCTACCGGCGCTTCGGATCACCTTCAATTATAAACTGTAAATTGGGTAGATTAGTCAAAGGAAATTCTTAACCTGGAAACTCGTTCGATATGTGGACGCGAATTTTAAAAACAACATTGCTGGCAGGCAGTCTGGATATTACTGCCGCTTTTATTCAGGCTTATGCAGCCAGTCGCATTACCCCTGGTATTGTCCTTAAATATATTGCGAGCGGTGTGTTTGGAAAAGAAGCCTTTGCCGGTGGTTATGGCATGATGTCAATGGGTTTGTTATTTCATTTTACCATTGCATTTGCCTGCACGGTGATCTTCTTTATGTTGTACACCAAATTGAAATTTTTGCATCACCATATTTTACTCAACAGCATACTGATCGCTTTAATAGCCTGGGCTGTTACCCGGTTTATAATTATACCGCTTAGCAATACGGCGCCGCCTGCTAAATTTGATTTTGCAAAGGCTGTTGTTGCTATTGGCATTTTAATTGTTTGTATCGGGCTTCCTTTGTCAGTTTCAGCAAAAAGATTTTATTTAAAAAATGGCTGAATTCAGTAGTGCTGGTTAAGTTTCATTGTATGTCGGTTGCCTAAAATAATTCTCCAATCGTTTATATGCCCTTTATAAATTCTTTTTCAATTAATACGGATAAACAAAATCCGTTTCCGTTTAATATTCCGGCAGTAAGATTTGCAAAGCAAGTCAGGTTGGATTCCAGGGTGACCATTTTTGTAGGAGACAATGGATCGGGCAAGTCTACCTTGCTTGAAAGTATCGCATTTTACTTAAAAATGCCATTGATCGGAGGGCATATATCATCCTCAGCAGGTTTTGAGGCTGCAAGGCTGATAAAACCATATTTTGAATTAGAATGGAAGAAGGAGACTAACAAAGGTTTTTTCTTTCGGGCAGAAGATTTTGGTGATTTCATCAATGGGGTAGAAAAGGAAAAGAATAAAATAGCTGCAGAGCTTGGGGAATTAAGGGGAAAAGTAAAGGATTCCATCATCGAAGAATTGAGTATGAGCCAAAGTATGAACTACACGCTTCGTGAAATGCGCAGAATCTATGGCGAAGATATGCAGGCCTTCTCTCATGGGGAAGCCTATCTGAAAATAATACAGGCAAGGATCCAGGATAAAGGAATTTACCTGCTGGATGAGCCGGAAGCTGCGCTCTCACCATTGAAACAATTGTCATTGATTGCATTTATCCTGACGTATTGAAAAGGGATAGTTCACAGTTCATCATCGCTTCTCATTCGCCCATACTAATGGGGATACCGGGCGCCATGCTCTACGAAATACAGGAAGATAGTATGCAGCAGGTTAAATATAAAGAAACCGATCATTACCGTATTACCAGGACTTTTTTGGATAACCCGGAATATTATTTACGGCATCTGCAATGAAGAAGTATATGAATATTTTACAAACCTCATCCAGAGTCGACTGCCGGCTATCCCGAGCTAAAAAACCCGCTGCCAGAGCGGGTTTTAAGGAATGAAGATGATCTTGTGCCCGGAACAGGAATCGAACCTGCACATCCTTGCGAATACCAGATTTTGAGTCTGACGCGTCTACCAATTCCGCCATCCGGGCAGGGATAAACGGGAAATGGCAGCAAATGTAATGGATTCAGGTTTATGAGGCAAGAAAGCGATGAATTGATTCTTATTTTTTGTCAATTTATTATTCTGTTGATTAGATCCTGGTAAAATTGCAATGGGATGTAAAAAGAGGTGCCGGAAGGCCGGTCCCCGACTGATGTTGCGGGATATTTAAACGCCAGCCGGATAGGGCGCTGAATAAAAACAACTATGCAAATATATTTTATTCAATCCCAATCTCCCGGATGATTTAACTTTATGATCGTTGCCAAAAGAGAAATTTCCCGGTAACCTGCTTCATGAAAAAAATAAAATTGCTCCCGCGTTCTTTTCTGATTGCGCTGCTGATGGGAGCTGCTGTTTTTTTACTGACACGCTGTGTGCACAAGGATGATTCCGGAACAGGACGTCAGATTAGCTTCAACCAGTTTGCCGGTTCTGAAGCCTGTGCAAACTGCCACAAAAATATTCACGAGGATTTTATTCATACTCCCCATTACTTTACTTCCGCACTGGCATCTGAAACCAGCATAAAAGGAAGTTTTGCTACCGGCAAAAACATCTACAACTACGATCTCGTCAGGAAAGTGGTCATGGAAAAAAGAGACAGCGGCTTTTATCAGGTATTATATGACCACAATACGGAAAAAACGGTGCGCCGTTTTGATATTACCGTTGGCTCGGGCACAAGAGGCCAAACCTATTTATCCTGGGTCGGAAACAGCCTTTTTCAATTGCCGGTTTCTTATTTTACGCACACAAACAACTGGGCAAACAGCCCCGGTTATCTGCCGCATAAAATTGATTTCAGCCGGCCCATCATTGCGCGCTGCCTGGAGTGCCACAGCACCTATGCGAAGACGATCTCTGCGCCGGATCATCAACCCGAAGCATTTGACCAACATCAGATGCTTTACGGGGTTGAATGTGAAAAGTGCCATGGCCCCGGTGCAAAGCATGTTGCTTTTCAAACGCAGCACCCGGAGGAAACAAAGGCGCAATATATTCTGAACCCGGCTATCATGTCCCGGCAGCAAAACCTGGAGCTCTGTGCTTTATGCCACGGCGGAAGATTGCATCCGTCAAAACCTTCTTTTCAGTTTACCGCCGGCGACCGGCTCGCCGATTATTTTTTACCCGATACCAGCAGGCCGGATCCGGCGAACATAGATGTGCACGGCAATCAGTATGGCCTGCTCAGCTCGTCCAAATGTTTCCGGATCAGCGGAACTATGACCTGTGTTACCTGCCATGATCCGCATAAAAACCAGCGGGGGCAGCTGGCTTTGTTTTCCGAGCGCTGCATGAGCTGCCACAATAAGGAACATGGCAATTTTTGTAAAATGGGAGCGGAGATCGGGCCGGGCATCGTAGCAGAATTGTATTGACTGCCACATGCCGAAAAAGCCATCACGACTGATCTCCGTTTTGCTTTCGGGCGAGACGAATCCAACGGCCGCAACCATCCGTTCGCATTATATCAGCATCTATCCGGAGCAGACAAAAAAATGGCTGGAAGAAAGAAAAACGTCCGGGAAATCCGCTATGGTAAATTGACAGTCCTTGTTTTTCCTTTGCTGTCGGTGATGGTTATATTCAGCATATTGCTGTCCACATTTATAAACCTGGCCGACTGCGAAAGGAATGAATCGCCGTAATAAAACTCTTCCTTTTGGGTCTTGCCATTCTTAAACCGGATGACGAGCGCTTACATCGTCCGGTGCAATCCGTATGCTTCCTGTTTTTCTTTTCAGCTCGTATAATTTTAAGACATCCTTGTTCTGGCTGGCGGCCACCAGGTAGTTGCCTGCACTGCTTTGCAGCTTCACCAGCGCCTTGCCGTTACCGGGGATATAGATTCCGCTTTGCTGTATGGACAGGGGTTTAAATCCGCCCGCTCCGTCTCCCTTTAATAATAAACCATTCATGGCATCGTACTGGCCGACAGAGATTCCCGTTCCATAGTCATTGCCATTCATCAGCACATCCAGGTTTCCATCCCCGTCGAAATCATCCACAACCATTCCGTTGATCACCGAAACCTGGGCTGCGTTGGGTAAGGGAATCATCGTGAATTTACCGCCGCCGTCATTCCGCAGAAAACAGGATTGCAGCATGGTCGCTTTTAACCGCAGGGCTCCCTTCCGCTTTTGGGGCGGCAGCACTTCGTCCATCGTAGCCACGGCAAATGATTGATAGTTGGCAAATTTTCTTTTCAGGCTGCTCAGCTGACGCGTAAGATCATCCCGGCCATCTGCAGGAAATTCTTTTTTCACTCCGTCTTTGTCCGGCAGGAATAAAGATGGAATACCAACATATCTTCCATTGCTGTCGAAATCTTTTGCCGTTATATAAACCGGGTACTGCTCACTTGCTTTATAAAATGAATTCAAGCCGGTATTGCCCAGGATATAGTCTGTGCGGCCAGTGTGCCGGAAATCGCCTGCTGCAATGGAATTCCACCAGCCGGATTCGCCGCCGACGCCGGAGGCATTGGTCACATTTTTAAACTTCCCGTTTTCATTCTTTAAGAAAGTGACCGGCGTCCATTCACCGAGCACGATCAGGTCGGTCTGTCCGTCTCCGTCAAAGTCGGTGAACAACGCATCGCAGATCATTCCGATATTTTTCAGATCCGGCGCCACTTCATCCGTTACATCGGTGAATTTCACATGGCCCTTTTCAGAATCGTTCCGATAGATAAAACTGCTGACCGGCTTTGGATAATTCCAGGGTTCCACCCGGCCCGATACAAAGAGGTCCGGTTTTCCGTCTTTGTTATAATCCATTGAACGCACACAGAATTTACTGGTATAATTTACCGGCAGCGCCGAGGAATCTTCTTTGAAATTTCCTTTGCCCTGATTGATGTACAACCTGTCCTGGTAACCGGGGTTGCCCGGCTGCAATTCATATCCTCCGCTGGCGATATAGATGTCCGGTTTACCATCGCCATTCGCATCAAAAATCAGCAGGCCCTCGTCTTTCGACAGTTTGGATCTGTTCCTGACGCCCGGCAGGGAATCTTTCTGCAGAAATCTGCCATCGGGTTGCTGTAACAACAGATGCGTGGCGTAAACGCTGTTGCCGCCGATCACCAGGTCGTCAAATCCGTTTCCGTCAATGTCCGCAGCGGCCAGCGCGGGACTGTATTCGGAAAGTTTATGCGGCAGCAAATGCTGGATATTAAAATCGATGAAATCATAGTCGTGGTGACGGTATGAGATTCCGGCTGCGCTTGTTATTTCTTTAAAAAGTGAATTGCCGGCCAGCACGGGGTTCTGCAGCTGATAATCCATTTTAGCGTTGCTGATATTCACCGTAATCACCTGGTTGGCCTTTACCTCTTTTATGGTTTGCTGTTTGCCATTGTTCCATTGAATGACCACCGAGTCAACCAGGGAAGTTTTACCGAGGCCGAAATGAGCAACACCCTCCATGCTGGATAAATAGCCGCGGTAGGGATTATTATCATAAACCTGTTGTTTACCATGATCATAGTAGATAGCGGCTTTCGCGCCAAGCCCGTTTATATTCTGCTTATCTCCTTTGAACCTGATTTGTAAATAATGTGTTGCCGTGGTATCTTTTTCACGCGAAGTATTCTTGTATAACAATGCTTCATCGTTGATGTTGTTGATCACCATATCCATTGCACCGTCCTGGTTAAAGTCGGCATAAGCAATTCCGTTGGAATAAGTCGGCTGATCCAGTCCCCAGTCAGCCGTTTCATCACTGAATGTCAGATCACCCTTATTTTTAAAAGCGTAGTTGTGCAGCTTTACCTGCGGAATCTTCTCCACTAAATCCAGTTTGCTGATCAGTCCCTGGTTTACATCGCGGTAAGCCATAAAATCATGATCCGAAACGTCGCGGGGAAAGCCGTTGGTGATGATCAGGTCGCGGTAACTGTCGTTGTCGAAGTCCGCCACCAGCGGAGACCAGCTCCAGTCGGTCTGGCTCATACCGCTCATGAAACCCACATCACTGAATACCGGATCGCCGGTTGAATCATTCTGTAAAACGCGTGGCCCCTGATTTATCTGCAGGGTATTTCTCACATACTGATACTCGTAATTGTAAAGATCGAAATTCTGATAAGTGAGGTATCCATTGGAGGCCAGCATCATTTTCTTCCGGTAACTGTCTTCCGGATTCATATCCAGTTCTACGACGTCGGGAAGGCCGTCGTTATTGATATCCACCACATCCTGCCCCATGGAATTATAGGAGGTGTGTTTAAAATAGTCTTTCACCTTATTAGTGAAAGTGCCGTCGTGATTGTTGATGTAGAGAATATTGGAAGAAAGGAAGTCGTCGGAAATATAGATATCCTTCCATCCGTCGTTGTTGATATCACAGATGCTGGCGGCATGACCGAATCCTTCATATTTTATTCCGGCTGCTGCGGAAACATCATGGAACACCGGATGCCCCAGGGCGCTGTCCATATCATTCCGGAATAATCTTCCGAGGCTGGGAGCGGTCTCGTTCCGGTAATTCCGTTTCTGAAAGACCGAGGTATTGTCGCCATTGGAAGCTTCATTAACGGTCAGATACATATCCAGGTCGCCGTCGTTATCATAGTCGAAGAAGCTGGCCATGGTGGATTGAACATGAATATCGAGGCCATATTCGGCGGCCATATCCTTAAAATGCGGAATGCCGTCTTTGTCATTCCCCTGATTGATATATAAGATATTCCGTCTTCTCAGGGAGTCTTTGTAAATGGTATTGGCTATATAAATATCCATCAGCCCATCGTTATTGATATCCACCACGGAAACGCCTCTTGCCCATCTGCCCAGTCCTTCGACGCCAGCTTTTCCGGTTATGTCCTCAAATTTAAAATCGCCCTTATTCAGGTAGAGCCGGCTGGGAACCATGCTGCCAGCAAAATAGATATCGGGTAGGCCGTCATTGATTAAAATCTCCGATGCCCACTCCGCCGCCATTATAAATATTCACTACGTCCAGCGGATTGATCGTGTCGTTCTCCGAAATCTTATTATTGAAACTTATTCCGGAATGGGCGGAAGAGATTTTTTCAAATAAGGTATTGGTGCTGATGGCAGGCACAGCCAGTAAGAGGGTGGAGAGAATCAATAACAGGTTCGTTCTTTTCATATTTCGATAGAAGCTAAAAACAGGTTCATCATTCTGATCCCGGTCTTAAATAAAAGAAGGCTCAGTAAAAATACAGAGCCTTCTGTGTAAATATTGATCTGATGTTGTTAATAGTTCGGGTTCTGTTTTAACGTCGGGTTGCTGGCGATCGCCGTAATGGGTATCGGCAGCAAATCGTGACCCGCAGGAATGTCGATGCCAAAATTGTTTTTGATATAATCTATCTGAAGACCAGTTCTCCGAAGATTATACCACAAGGACATTTCACCGCTCAGTTCGTGCCGGTATTCCTGCAGCATGATCTGCATGAAATCGGGGCCGAAAGGAGATGGGGGTGCTGTTCCTCCCCAGGCGCGGTTCCTTACAATGGCCAGTGTTGCTTCAGCGCCTGCCTGATCACCTGCCTGAAACTGTGATTCGGCCTTGTCGAGTAATATTTCGCCCAGGCGAATCAACGTAACATTCTGATCGCCGAAAATATGTGTTTTCCCATCCACCGCGCTTGGCGTATTTCCGCTTACATTGGGATCCCGCCAGAATTTCGTGCCGTAATATCCTGATCTCAGCTGACCAGGCTGGTCGCCCAGCCATGGATCGGATACTTTTCCGCAGGTATTGATGATCTTTCCGTCGGTGCCGGTAAAATGGGCTTTGGGCATTGAAGTGGTTCCATTAAATCCAGCAATAACCTGTGCATAGGCTTTGATGCCGCCGATGGCAACGATACCCGGACTGGCGAGTGTATCGCCGGGGCCTACGATGGTTGCTGGTTTCCGTGTATCTCCCGCTTCAAATGATTCGTATAGCTTTTTGTTGGAGTAGGTATATCCAAAGTTGGATGTTTCCCAGGGCCACATAAACGATGAGTTCCAGGTTACTTCATTATTGTTATAGCTCCAGTCCGGCGTAACACCACCCGGAAGGGCGAACTGCAATTCAAAGATGGATTCCTTATTATTCTGATGGTTGTATTCATGGATGTCCATGTAATTTTCCATCAGCTGGTAGTGCGGAATTAACTGGTCGAAATTCGCTACAGCGTCCGAATATTTTTTTAGCCACATTTGTGCTGCACCCAGGTAAGCGAGGGCTGCACCTTTGGTGGCTCTTCCGATATCGGATGGTGCCAGGTTTTCGGGCCAGGGCAATAAACCGGCGGCGGTTGTCATGTCAGCCTCAACAGCCATAAATACCGAATCCTGCGTTGAACGCGGATGTAATCCGTTATCCGTAACGGTTTTTAATTCCAACGGAACCCCGCCGAATGTACAGCCGAGATAATAGTAAAATACGCCCCTCAGAAAATAAGCCTGACCGGAAAGGAAATTGGCCAGGGAATCATTAATCACACCATCGGTGTGCATTTTTTCTATAATCGGAATGGCGGAATTGGCTCTTGCTATACCCTGGTACGAAAGATTCCAATAGGTAGCGGTGGATCCGAAATCAACCGGGAACAGATAAGTGTTATAGGAAACGTCTGCACCCCAGTTGAAATAATCCTGGGAGCAATAGTTGGCATTGTACCACAGTGCTTTCAGCACAAAACTCTGATTATCATGCTGAAAACCATCATAAATGGCATTTACGAGACTGATCCCGTCCTGTGGCTTTATGGAACAATGCAGATTCGCTGGCATGCGACGTATCCGTCTGATTCAGGAAATTTTTTGAACAGGCCGCGGGCAGGAACAAAAGAACCAGGGCCAGCAAATAAATATTTTTATAATTTTTCATATCTCTATTTTTTAGGCTGCCTCGTAAATTAAAATGTCACGTTCAATCCGAATGTAAAATACTTGGAGGAAGGATAGGTACCTACGTCTATTCCGGATGCAGTTACATTCCTGATTGCGGCATTGTTGTTATTCGGATCTGTACCCTGCGGTATCCCGATTTCCGGATCAAGCCCTGTGTATTTTGTAATGGTAAAGAGATTCTGCACGGTAAAATATATCCGGGTCTTCGGTGCAAAACTTCGCTGACGATAATTTTAGAGGAAGCGTATAACCAATGGTCAGGTTTCTCAACCGCAGGTAACTGCCGTCTTCAACATATACATCGGAAGGTCGTGTGTTAACATTGAAATCATTTGCATCGATTGCGGCATAGCGCTGAGATTGATTTGAGGGAGTCCAGGCATTTTGGTAATATTTCAGGCCAATGTTTTCAATCCCCACCGATCCGGTAGATGTCTGGAAACTTTCCAATGTTCTTTCCTGATAATTAAAAATCTTGTTACCATAAGTTCCATAAAAGAACAAGCTGAAATCAAAATTCTTGTAAGCACCATCGAAAGTGAGACCGCCATAGAATTTGGGAATCGGACTGCCCAGGTTCACCTGATCGTCAGCCGTAATTCTGCCATCGCCGTTTACGTCGATAAACTTCCGGTCTCCTACTTTAGCGCTTCCGCTGGAGGTCGGCTGATAGAAATTTCCGGCCCCGTATTTAGACTCCGTAATGGAATTCAGATCGTCAATTTCTTTCTGATTTTGAAAAATTCCGGCAGATTTATATCCAAAAAATTCTCCCACTGGTCCGCCAACGCTGGACTTGCTGTAAGTTCCCCAGTTATTGGAACCCGTGGTCGGAAAGCCTAAACTGGCCAGATTGTATATAAAGTTTTCACCGCTCGTCAGGCTCAGCAGTTTGTTGTTGACCGTAGTCAGATTAACCCCGATACCATAATGGAAACCGGAGCCGGAGGAATGATTATAATTTACAGCAAATTCGACACCGCTGTTGCTGATGCTGCCGACATTCCGGTATGCCTGGGTAAATCCGGTTTGAGCCGGTACGGGAACAAACAGCAGGAAGTCCCTGGATTTCTTTTTATAATAATCAACCGTAACAGTAAGACTGCCGTTCAAAAATGCGGCATCCATTCCGATATCGGTCTGATCGGAGGTTTCCCATTTCAGATCCGGGCTGGGCAGTGCATTTAATATCAGGCCCGGTTGATAGGTTTTATTGAACGGGTATCCATTGTTGCCCTGATCTGCAGCGCCAGGTCCGGAATAATACTGCGCGAGATATTTAAAGTTACCCGCATTTAACTCGCTGCCAACCTCTCCATAACTGGCCCTGATTTTCAAATCAGAGAGAAAACTCACATCCTGTAAAAAGGATTCCTGTTTTGCTCTCCAGGCAACAGATCCGGAAGGGAAAACGCCATATTGCTGGCCTGGACCAAATCGGGATGATCCGTCTCTTCTTACGGTTCCTGTAATCAGGTACTTGTCTTTATAACTGTAATTAACTCTTGCGAATTGAGAAGCAAGACTTGTGGTAACCTGATTCCCGTAAATACTGGACAGCGTCGGAATCTGACCCAGATCCCGCAGCTGATCACTGTTTAAATTATTACCTTGTCCGCCGATCTGGCGAAAAGTGCTCTCCTGCGCAGAAATACCTCCTACGAAGTCGATGCTGTGATCTCCAAAAGTTCTGGTATATGCAATGGTATTTTCCCACAGCCATTCAAATGTATTGTTGGCGGATTGAGAATAAAAATTCAATGTTGATTGCGTACCGGCGCCGTATTGTTCCAGCGCGCGCGTATCGGAAGGGGTAAAATAATATCCCGAATAATCATTGGTATTAATACCAAAATTGGTTTTTACTTTAAGCCCGGGAAGGATCGTGGCTTCCAGGTAAGTTGATCCCAAAAACCAATTCGTTAGATTTTTCTGATCCTGTGTTTCTATACTGTATACCGGGCCGTTCCCCCAATTTCGCACGGACTGATTATTCGGATTGAAATAGCCATAATTGCCATTACCATCCTTAATCTGACTGGGTGGCCATATTCCCCCCATCGAGGGTGGGAGGCAATTTGCTCAGATATCCCACGCCGGCGCCGGCGCCCTGGCCACCAGTGCCGAAGGGTAGTTTTGCATCACCGCGGCTGTATTTGAAACTGCTGGAAGATTTGAGCCAGGTTTGAGGGGTAAAATCCACGTTGGCGCTTAGATTGTATCTTTTGAAATCCGAGCCCAATACAATTCCCTTCTGATCAAAATAACCAGCGGAAAAAGAAGTCAGAACCTTATCAGAACCACCGCGAACTGCGATATTGTAGTTTTGCCTCAGACCAGTTTGGTAAACAGCATCCTGCCAGTCTGCTGTATGCAGTGTATCTGCATTGGCCCAATTTGCAAGCGCAGTATATCCGTCCAGCGCCGCATGCTGATAAGCAAGTGCTCCCCACTGCGGCCCGTTCAACACTTTGTAAGTTTTTGGTTTTGACTGAATGGAGGCTTCAGCAGTAAACCGTAACCTGCGCAAGTCCTTTTTTGCCTCTTTTGGTAGTGATGATTACCACACCATTGGATGCCCGGTTGCCGTAGATGGCGGTGGCTGATGCGTCTTTCAGGATATCTATCGATGCGATATCATTTGGATTCAGCGTGTTGATACCACCACCGACCGGATAGCCGTCCACAATATATAAAGGATCGTTTGAACCCAGACTACCAATACCCCTGATTTGAATCTGAACGCCACCACCCGGAGCACCATCATTATTGGTAACCTGAACACCGGCCGAGCGGCCCTGCATCGCCTGATCAAGTGTGGTCACCGGCACCTTCTCGATCTGGTCGGCTGTTACGCTACTAATGGCGCCCGTCAGATCTTTTCTTTTTTGGGTGCCATAACCAACCACCACAATCTGCTGCAAAGACATTGCTTCTGAAACGAGCCGGATATTGACCGAAGTCTGATTGCGAAGAGGGATCTCCTGTGGAGCATATCCTACCGTACTAACTTCCAATACCGCGTTGGGCGCCGCATTAATGGTGAAAGAACCGTCCGCACCCGTGGATACGGCAGTTGTTGTGCCTTTCACCCGCACCGTAGCCGCAGCCAGCGCACTGTCGTTTTCATTTGCCATTACTTTACCCGTCACAGGCCTGGTTTGGGCCTGCAGATTAATTGCCAGAAACAAAATTGCAGCCAGTAAAAAGACCTGCCGGCAGATACCGCACTTAAAATTCAATGGTTTGTTTTTCATACTATGCATATTTAGCAGGGTTGTTATGGATGGTGTTGAAAAATGAGGTGAAGGAAGATTTCCGAAATGGTAAAGGCAGAAAATGCCCACGGCAGGTGAATGGTACAAGCATCATGATCCGTTTTGGTTTAGTATTAGTTTTTGCAATATCCTTTTACAGAAATTGCCGCCCCAAATTTGAGTCTATTTTTATCATTATATTGATATTATCTTTGCCATTCCTTGCTGTTATTTGATGAAAGAGGGGTTTCCAGACACTGATCACCCGTTTTTAACCAATACTTTTTCGACGATTCCTTCCCGGCTCAAATCGAAATTTTTATCGGAAGAATGAAAGAACTCCGCGAAATTTGCCCGCTGTTTTTATTATAACTTACTGTCCAAACAAGGCTTTAATGACCCAGATCGGATTAATCAGGGAGACTAAAATTCCGGCAGATAACCGCGTGGCGCTGATCCCCTCCCAATGTAAATGGCTGCAGAAGAATTTCCCCTCCCTGAAAATATTCGCCCAGCCCTCCGTCCACCGGTGTTTTTCGGATAAGGAATATCGCATGGCCGGGGTGGAAGTAACTGAGGACCTGAGCAGCTGCGATTTTTTATTTGGTATTAAAGAAGTAGATATTGATCATCTCATTCCGGGTAAGCAATACCTTTTCTTCTCCCATACCCGTAAAATGCAGCCTTATAACCAGGCCCTTTTCCGGGCCATCCTGGAAAAAAAGATCACGCTGATCGATTATGAGTGTATGGAGCATGACGACGGACAGCGCATTCTTGGATTTGGTTTCTTTGCCGGTGTTGTGGGCGCACACAATGGCATCATGGCCTACGGGAAGCGAACCGGCCAGTATGTATTGCCGCGGGTTTACCAGCAACCCAGTTTCCGCCAGCTCATTCATTCTTATTTCGGGCTCCGGCTCCCCAATATTAAAGTAGCGATCACCGGCTCGGGACGGGTTGCCCATGGTTTGCTGGAGATCATGAACCTGCTGGGGATTATAGAACTGGAGCCGGATGAATATCTTTCCAGGAATTATTCATATCCTGTCTTTACGCAGCTGAAAGGAAACGCTTTGTATGCGCATAAAACAACCGGGGCCTACCGGCGGGAAGATTTTCACCGTAACCCTGAACAATACGATGGTATTTTCAAACCGTTCCTGAAAACGACGGACATTCTCCTGAATGGCATTTTCTGGGATCCCCGCATGCCCAGGCTGTTCGAATGGGAAGACCTGCAATCGGCAGATTTCAATATTCAGACCATTGCCGACGTTACGGACGACAAAAACGGCTCCATTCCCTGCAACCTCGGTGAAGCGGTTATGGAAGATCCGGTTTATGGAGTGGATAAAATAACGCGGCAAAAAACGGCTCCCTACATGCCAGGTTCCGTGGACGTGATGGCTTACGGAAACCTGCCCAACGAACTCCCCCGCGATGCTTCCCGTTATTTCGGCGAACAACTCATCAAATACGTACTCGAAGATCTTTTTAAAAAAGGCTCCCCGGTCATTGAGCGCGCAACCATGGTGAAACAGGGGGAAATAACGGAGGCGTTTGGGTATTTGAGGAATTATGGAATCGTGGATGGTATATAGTAGCCTACTATATACCATCCACGACTCCAACAGGTATAGCCAAAGTGCGCCTTTACTTCCTGTTCCAAACGGGATCAGAGCCTTGTACAGCACTTGCTATCCTATAATAAAATCAATATGTTATGATTGGTGATTTGTTTGCTCTGCAACCGGAATTCTTTCGCGGGCCGGGCCAATGGCATGCCAACAGTAAGCGAACAATATACGAACAGTATACGAACACGGCCGACTAAACCTCATGTGTCGGGCTTGCCTATCGCGCCTTTATTAGGAACTACATGCTAGTTCCCAAAGACCTTTTAAATCCTGAAAACAACTATTTGCGATCTATTCCATAATGTCAGCTCAAAACATTTGACGGAGATCCGGCGGTGCATCCTTGTTTCAGAAGGACCGAAACTAATGGATCAGATACAGCGCCGCATAATACAGGGTCAGCAAAGCATTCACTGCAACGCTTGCGGCAAACAAACCCAGCACCCAGCGCATGGGAGCCTGGCCGAATGCAATGCTGTCGCCCAGGAACGCAAATAATATTCCGATGGAATAGGCGAGGGGAGGGGCGCCCAGTGCAGACAAAACACCGATCATGATGCCGGCAACCGTGACCTGAATAAAGATTCCAACGCCTGAGATGGTGATCCGGGCGTCTTCCCAACGGGGCTCCTGTTCGTGAATCCAATTTTTAAAGCTGCTTACGGTATTTGATTCCCTGTGAAAAAGACCTTCTTTTGCCGGAATGCCTGCACCGGCGGATATTGTTTCCATGATGATAAATTTTGCGGTACAAATTTATCACACCTGAAACCAGGGTTTTATGAGCTATGTCATATAGCAGGGAAAGAGTAGATAATTTCCTGAAATAGTAAATGCCCGGGAAGCAATCCGGGTTTCAGTTAAACCGGGCTCATGGCGTTACAGACGATATTTCCCCGGCGCGTATTGATCAAACCTTTTTCCTCCACCTTTTTCAAAATACGGATAACCGTTTCAACCCGCAACCCGCTCATGTCCGCCAATTGCTGTTTGGTCATTTTCAGCGTTCTGTTTGACACGCCTTTTTGCTTGATTAAGTAATGGATGAGCGTTAGCAGGCGGTGCTCTCCCTCCTCAATGGCCACTTCCTCCAGCATCATCGCTTTATACAGCAGGCGCTCACTGAGCATCCGGGAAATGCGAAGATGAAATTCCGGATGTTGATGTAATAACCCGAAAAACTGTTCCCGCGGAACCCTGTACATTTCGCAATCAGTGTGCGCAACGGCGGCCGCAGGATACGGTTTGGCGCAAATCAGGGAAGGCAATCCGATACAGTCGCCCGGTTTGTAAAGACCCTGCACAAATTCCTTTCCATCGTCATTTGAATTCAAAACGCACACCTCGCCGCTCTTCACTTCAAAATAGTATTGAGCCGGACTCCCCTGGTTGTAAATGATTTCCTCCCTGTCAAAATTTTTGATCACCGGGGATATATCAGTGATTATTTCAATAGGCATCCTGCAAAGTTAACGCTTCGTTCATCATCCATTCCTGCAGCTTCTTTGTAATCTTTCCGGCTTTTCCCTGATTGAAAATCCGGTCATCGATTTGTGTAACAGCCTGTATCCTCTGCGAGCTTCGTGTTACAAAAACTTCATCGGCGGCTAAGGTTTCCGCGAGCGTAACAGCTCTTTGTTCTATTTCAAACAGCCCCCCACATTTTGCAATGAGGTGCATCCGGGTGATGCCGGGCAATACAGCAGTTTTGGGTGTGAAGATGCGCTCATTTTTTACGATGAAAATATTGCTTCTTGAAGATTCTGAAATCAGGCCCTGGTCATAATACAGAAAATCGTCAGCTTTCATTTCTTTCAGTCTGGGAAGCATCCGGATGGGCGTGACATAGTTCAGCGTTTTCACTTCCGGAATATCCCGGCGGTATTCCAGCGATATTAATTTCAGTCCCGCGGTGGGGTCTTTGAAAGTAAAGGGCTTGGGAATGATCAGTAAATTCGGATCCTCTGCCGGCGTAAAGCCATCTGTGGAATAGCCGCCGGTCAGAATAATTTTAATACCTAATAATTCATTGGGGTTCAGACGGATTAATTCAAAAATAATATCCTGCAATTTCTCCCTGCTTTCCGCAACCGGCAAACCCATTTGCTTCGCGCCATTTTCAAAGCGGTCCAGGTGATCCTTCAGGAAAACCGGCCGGCCTTTCACCACCCGGAAGAAATCAAAGATACCATAGCCTCTCAGGAAACCGAGATCGGAGACATGGATCTTTGTTTCCTCAGAAGGTAAGATCTGTCCGTTCAGATAACTGAATTCCTGCATGGTTGATTTTTAAGAATGCATCATCGCGATTATAAAAGTAAATAGTTATATCGATACCGTATATCCGGCCAACTATTCATAAATTAGTGTCCACCGAAACTTCAAAATACAATGATGCGTTTTTTTACTTCAACGAAAGGATTATTGCCACTATTTATCCCTGCAGTACTACTTACCGGCTGCGCCGCCAATAAAGATGACGCCGGCAAAACCGAAATCTGCCGGTGGCAGAACGGAATGAAAGGAGCCATTTCGATTACTTACGATGATGGCTCAACCAACCAGTTCAGCAAAGCCCTGCCCATTATGCGGCGCCTGAAACTGCCGGCGACTTTCTTTGTCATTACCGGAGCGGTCACGGGATCGCAGGAGCGGGGGAAATTCATCGGCAGGCCGGTAAAGGAGATCATCAGCGAATCGGGGAATATTCCCACTAATGCGGAGAATTTTTTCGAACGGGCCTCGGCGGCAAGGTACCTGGGTTACAAAGGCAGCATCGCTTTCTACGACCGGGCGGATGAAAAATATGAATCGGGTAAAAAAGAACTGGCTTACGGGATCATGGATTCGCTGTACCGCAAAGTGAGAGGCGGCGCGCTGCAGAAAGGGGAAACGCTTTGCAATGAAATGCTGCAGGAAATGGGACTGACCTGGGACAGTCTCCGGCAATACGCCGCCGAAGGGTATGAGCCGGCGAGTCATTCGGTTACTCACGCCCGGCTGGCCGTACTGGATTCGGCCAACATGATGTATGAGCTCGAAAAAAGCAGGGCGGAAATCCGCGAGCATCTGGGCGCGGAATATACTTTCTCGGCCGAAGTGCCCTATGGCATCGAGGACCCGCGCGTGATGAAATATGGCCTGCCGGTTTATCCGGCTTTAAGAAACAGCATGCCGGAACCTTTCATGAAAGAAATAAACCGCGGAGATAAAACCGAACCCGGCATTCCCAGTCAGGAATATGTTCAATGGCAAAGAGGCCCGCTTTCCAAAACGACACTGGAAAAAATGCAGTCATGGGTGGATACAACCCGCACACACGACAATATCTGGCTGGTGCTGGTGATCCATGGCGTGGATGATATCGGGTGGGAGGGGATACGCCATGAATTGCTCGATACTTATTTCCAATATATCAAAAAGCAGGAGGACAGCCTTTGGATTGCGCCTTTCGGCACTGTCGCCCGGTACCTTAGGGAAAGAATGAACAGCAAAGTAGCATCGAATAAAGAAGGAAAGGAAATCATCATAAAACTGAACCATTCCCTGGATGCTTCCCTGTACCAGGTTCCGCTAACGTTAAAGACCTATGTGCCCGCCGGCTGGAAGCATGTTCAGGTAATGCAGGGCGTGGAAAAACAACAGGTGCAGGCTGCCAGCGACAGGCAGGGAACTTATATCTTATACCAGGCAACGCCGAATGCTGCGCCGGTAAAACTTTCAGAGGGGTAAAGGCGCTTTTTAAACCTGAAATTTAATGACAACAACAGCCATAGGTAAAAGCTTATATGCTTTTTGGATCCGGCCCCTTTACCGCCAGCATCGTCAGTATCGCCGAGAGCAATAAAGAACCGGCCATAAAAATATACGATGCGCCGAACCCGCCCGTCGTTCCATTCAGATAGCCCACTACATAGGCTCCGATAAATGATCCGAGCGCGCCGAGGCTGTTGATCAGCGCAATGGCTCCACCAGAAACATTGCGCGGCAGGATTTCCGTGATGATGGCGAAGAAAGGACCATAGGGCGCATACATGGCGCCGCCGGCAATCACCAGTAATACAAAAGACAACCAGAAATTACTGGTTCCGACCAGGTAGGAACTGTAGAATGCAATGGCGCCCACTAACAGGAAGGGCCATACGAAAATCTTTCGCTTCAGGGTCTTGTCAGAAAAATAAGAGGCCGTTAACATGCCCAGCGCCGCCAGTACATAAGGCACCGAAGAAAGCCATCCGGTTTTCACCATACTCATATGGGGCGCCGCATGAATAATGGAAGGCAGCCACATCACAAATCCGTAAACACCAATACTCCATAAAGCATATTGCAGGCAGAGCAGGATAACGGTTCTGGATCTGAATGCTTCTGCGTAATTCTTTACCGGTTTAATGCCCTGCTGTTCCAACAGCAACTGATCCTCTAATGCCTGCTTTTCCGGATCCGTGAGCCATTTGGCGTCTTTGGGCCGGTCATTCACCAGCCGCCACCAGAAGAAAGCCCATACGATGGCCGGCAATCCTTCCAGGATAAACATCCAGCGCCAGCCCATCGACTTCACCAGGTAACCGGATAAGATGGACATCCACAGAATCGTGACCGGGTTGCCCAGGATTAAAAAGGTATTGGCCCGGGACCGTTCCGATTTCGTAAACCATCTGCTTAAAAAGATCAGCATCGCTGGCATTACGGCACTCTCCACCACCCCCAGCATAAAACGGATCACGATCAGCAGGTTCACATTGCTGATGAGGCCGGTGGCCATGGCCAGTCCGCCCCACAGGATCAACGACCAGAAAATTAATTTCTTCGCGCTTTTATTGGCGGCATACAAGGCGCCCGGAATCTGAAAAAAGAAATAACCCAGAAAAAACAGCGATCCCAGGAGGGAGGACATGGATGCCGTAATATTTAAATCCTTTGCCATTCCGCCTGCTGCAGCAAATCCAAAATTGGCGCGGTCCAGGTAAGCCAGGCTATAGGTAATAAATGCAACGGGAATCAAACGCAGCCATCGCCGCTTCGCAATCGTTTCAGCCATTGTCAATACTTTACTTTATACGGGATCCGGGAAGCAATTCCTCCCGGATCCGAATGTGATAAATAATCCGTAAAATGGTGCTGAACAGGTATCTCGCAACTGGAATCTCTAAAATCCTGTATAGTTAAATCAATCTGGCTGAAAATACAAAAGATTAGCCTTTTTTCCTGCCAATGCCTTCGATCAGCCCCCGGATATATCCGCAGGCATATAAAGCGCCGAGGGTGCTGTATCCGGCTTTTTCATTACTATCCCCCTCCATCGTGGGCACATGATCCGGACGGATCGGGCCTTTGAATCCGATATCATAATAAGCCTGCATGGCGGCGCTCATATCAATCTGCCCTTCGTCATGGAAACATTCTTCAAACTTAAATTTCCCGCCCAGCACATTCCGGAAATGAACGAAATGGATCACATTCCTTTTTCCGAAATCCCTTACAATGGTCGGGATATCCGCGCCCATCAGCGAAAAGTTCCCCTGGCACATAGTGATGCCGTTACTGGTACTCGGATAAATATCCAGCATGCGTTTGAAATTGTCCACTGTTGTCATGATCCGGGAAATTCCCCTGATCTGATCCACCTGCGGATCGTCCGGATGCATGGCGAGTTTGATGCCATATTTTTCAGCTTCCGGAACGACGGCCTTCAGAAAATATTCCAGGTTTTTCCACATGGATTCTTTTGATACTTCTCCGTATTTCGTCAGGGAGCCATCTTTTATATCATTGTTGTTAAATGCCGTTACCAAAGCGCCACCGCGACCGGGCTTTGCCTTGTCCGTCCTGTACCAGCCGATCACCGGCATCCAGTTATAACAGATCACCTGGATACCGGCTTTGGAAAGATTTTTCATAAAGAGGATGAAATTCGCAATTTCCTCATCCCTTCCTTCCAGTCCGAGCTTTGTCTTCTCGCCCAATGCAGGCGGACCTTCGACAACGTTAAATTTCAGTCCTTGTCTATTCCATGCTTCTTTTACCGCCAGGATGGTATCATACTCCCAGGGTTTTGCGTCCGGTTCCCCGATGATATTTGTATTGATGCCGCCCACAGCGCCCAGCACATCCATCTGTTTTGCAAACGCTATTCTGCGGGGTTCGATTCCCCAGAAATAGGCCATCGACATTTGCATTCCGCCATCCCTGATAAAAGTGCGCGGATCCTGCGCTGCATTTTCTTTTCCTTTCAGGTGCAGCAGCTCTGCGCTGGCGGAACTCATTCCGCCAATAGATAAAGCAGCTGCGAGTGAACTGCTTTTCCTGATGAAGTCCCTGCGATTATCTTTCATGCTGTTTATTTTTTATTCCAATGCAAAAGCTACATAATTTCCACCGGGTTTTTGCCCCCTGCCTCCACCGGCTGCGATGACCACATATTGTTTTCCATTTACTTCATAAGTGATGGGCGTGGCGAAACCTGCCGCGGGAAGCTGGTATTCCCAAAGCATCTTTCCTGTTTTTTTGTCGAAGGCCCGGATCTTTTCATCCTGGGTGCCGGCGATAAATACCAGTCCCCCGGCAGTTACCAGTGTTCCGCCATAACTTTCCATTCCGGTAACCGGTATTCCTTTTTTCGTGAGTTCCGGAAATTCTCCCAGGGGCACGCGCCATAAATAATCCCCGGTTTTCAGATCGATGGCGCTGAGCGTTCCCCATGGCGGTTTAATGGCGGGATAACCCTGCGAGTCCGTTAGTTTTCTCCAGGATCTGCTGATGTATGCCGGCTCAAATCCAAACTGTTCAGGTGCTGTTTCGGCAACGACCGGATGGCTCTCGGGATGATTACCAGCTGCCTGCATAGGTCTGCCCGCAGCCCAGGGATTCAGAATGAAATCCGTAATCGCCTTCCGCTCCGCATTGGTCAGTTGCTGAAAGGAGGGCATTCTGCCGCTCCCTGATTTGAGAATCTTTTTAATTTCTTCCGGGGAATGCTTGTTTCCAATATTCACCAGGCTCGGAAAGGAGGAGCCGCTTCCTTTTCTGTCGGCGCCATGACAGGCCGCGCAGTTCATGATATACAGCGCATTCCCCTGCGAAACAGAAGCCATCTCCGCATTCCGCGTAGCCGTATCCATCATCTGCAATACCCACGGATCGTCATTCGAATTCTGATAGAGTATGCCGTCAGGGTCAATGGAGTTGCCTCCCCATTCCGCACCTCCGCTATAGCCAAATAGCAGCGTTCCGCTTACGCTGGGCGGCGTAAATTTATTTTCGGAATGGAATTGTTGAAATTGTTTCTGCACGAAGTCATGCGCTTCCGGAGAAATATTGGTAATATCTGAATCCGAAAATGTTTGATGAGAAAGCGGCAGCGGCTTCAGCGGATATTTCTGCACCGGCCACGGATGTTCGCCCGGCAGCCCGTTCACCGGAACAGCACGTTCTTCTACCGGAAATAAGGACTGGCCGTTATCCCGGTCAAGGACGTATACCAATCCGTCCTTGGTCGCCTGCACAACCACGTCTCTCATGCGTCCGTTAAATTTGATGGTTGCCAGGTTAGGGGGGCAGGGGATATCCCGGTCCCACAGATCGTGATGAATGGTTTGATAATACCATTTCAATTTCCCGGTTGCAGCGTTCAGCGCAACCACGCAGTTGGCAAACAGGTTCATGCCCTCACGGTTCCCGCCATAAAAATCTGACGAGGGGGAACCGGTTCCGAAATATACTTCGCCCCGTTTTTCATCCAGGCTCATCCCGCTCCAGTTGTTGGCCGCGCCGATTTTCTTATAAGCATCTTTCGGCCAGGTTTCATAGCCCGTTTCACCGGGCCTGGGCACGGTATGAAAGATCCATTTTATTTTTCCGGTCAATATATCAAATGCGCGCACATGCCCCGGCGCCGCATCTCCTGATTCCGATACGCTGGAACCGATGATCAGTAAATTTTTATATACCACGCCGGGCGTGTTCGCGGTTACTGACAGTTCGTCCGCATCATGCTCCCGGTTGGTTGAAAGTCCTTCGTGCAGATCCACCATTCCGTTGCTGCCAAAACCGGCAACCGGTTTCCCGTTCTCAGCATTAATTGCATACAGCATGGGGCCGGCGGAGTAGAGAATGCGTTTATCATTCCCGTTTTCCCAGTACACTACGCCCCGGTTGGCGTTGATCATCCGCAGCTTCATTCCGTTCTTTTTAGGCTCGAACTTCCAAAGCTGTTTACCTGTGCCGGCATCCAGTGCAAACAGTTTCAGATCACCCGTGGTTCCATAGAGCACACCGTTCACCACGATGGGCTGGCACTGGATGGCCTTGGGTTTTTCGGGAACGGAATCACCTGATCCGGCTTCCAGTGTATTATACATCCACGCTACCTTCAGCTGCTGCACATTTCGTGTGTCGATCTGCGTTAGCGCCGAGTAGCGGTTGCCGGCCTTGTTCCCGCCGTATGCCGGATAATCCTTACGGGGCGTTTTGTTTTTTTCGGATGGAGTGCATCCTGTCAGCAATAAAAAACCCAAAGCCGGTAAAATAACAGCCTGCTTCATTTGCAATTTTGAAATTTTCAATAGCGGACGCTGCCGGTCCGTTAACTAAACACCCTGTCGTGTGAGCGTCTTTCATTCCATTCTGTCGTTGGGGCAAAATAGCTTTTGTCTTTCGGACTCAAATGTTTTTTCACTTCTTCTTCATTGAGTTCAATGCCCAATCCCGGCGCCGAAAGCGGCAGATTGGCAAATCCTTTCGTAATCAGTTGCCGGCCGTCGGTGGTTTTCACCAGTCCTTCCCACCATGGCAGATCAATCGAATGATGTTCCATGGCCAGGAAATTTTGCGTAGCTGCGGCGCAATGTACACCCGCCATAAAGGAAACCGGCGTACCGGCCTGGTGCATGGCCATGGCCACTCCGTGTTCTTCTGCATAGTCGCCGATCCTTTTTGTTTCCAGCAGTCCGCCTGAAGTAGCAAGATCCGGATGAATGATATCCACCGCATGAATATCGATCAGGGGTTTGAAATTTTTCAGCAGGTAAATATCTTCTCCGGTGAGCAGCGGGGTTTCCAAAGCATCCGACATGGTTTTCCACTGGTCCGTTAATTCCCAGGAAACAATGTCTTCCAGCCAGGCCAGTCGGTATTTCTCCAGGGCTTTACCCAAACGGATGCCATTGTTCAGATCAAAATGCCCGTAATGATCCGAAGAAAGCGGTATATCGTAACCCACCATTCCACGCACGTGATCCACGAGTTTGGCCAATTCATCCAGCCCCTTATCTGTAATCTGAATCTGGGTAAAGGGATGTTCGGCATTTGCGTACGACATGTAGTCGCCCTGCCATTGCCTGAGCGTTCCGTTGTCTTCCCAGAATTTCTGGTTCACCAGCGTGCCGGGAATATCTTTCAGCTCACCGATGGACAGATCCATTTTCAACCAGGTATATCCCTGTTCTTCGGTACGATACTTAATCAGTTTTAATTGTTCTTCCGGCGATTGGGATTCAGGGGTATCCGCATACAACCGGACTTTATCGCGGTACCTTCCACCCAGCAATTGCCAGGCAGGCACATTGTATGCCTTTCCGCACAAATCCCATAAAGCCATTTCAACGCCGCATACGCCGCCGGCCTGACGGGAGGGGCCGCCAAACTGCCTGATCGTTTTAAAGATCATTTCCACATTGCAGGGATTCATGCCCAGGATCCTGCTTTTCAGCATCAATGCATAGCGGGCATCGGCGCCATCCCGTACTTCACCCAAACCATAAATACCCTGGTTGGTATCAATGCGGAGAATGGCGGTGCCGCCGAGCACCGTGGTTAGCGCATACCGGACATCTGTTATTTTTAATTCCGAAGGACTGGAAGCGCGGTTCACTTTCGACGTCGTCTGCGCAATTACATCTTCAAACGGAAGACACATCATTCCGCCCAGCGAAATGCCGCCCAGCATTGTTTTCTTCAGGAAATTCCGGCGGTTGCGGCCGGTTGCGGGATCCTGCATTTCTTTCTGTGCAGCTGTTGCTTCCGCTGTTTCCATTTGCCTGTTTCCTTCGGCTATTTTTTTCAGCATATTCTTCATGTAGTCATGATTTTTTTGAATGAAATTTTTTTTTGATCCGCCGGTCTAATAATTGCGGTCCTTTAAATAATTATCCAGCTCAGCCTGGCTCATCGGCAGTTTGCCCGGATAATTCTTCAGCCAGTTGAGAAAATCCTTTTTAATCTCGTCGCTCCACTTGCTGTCAATTTGCCCTGCGAGGTATTTTTTTTCGCGCAAACGCTGATGCCCGAATTCATCCCGCAGTTCCGTTACCTCGGAAGTCAGCACCAGGTCTTCCACCAGGGCTGCCGGAATAAAAATGGTTCCGTACTGATTGGCCAACACCACGTCGCCGGGCAATACCACCGCTCTGCCAATGCGGATCGGGGCATTGATGGAAGTGAGCATCATTTGTTGTATGTAAGAAGGATCCTGACCCTTTATCCAGCCATTAAAGCCTTTAATCTCCGCCAGTCCTGCCTGGTCTCTCACCGATCCGTAAAATATCACGCCTCTCTGCGACTTGGCGTAAATAGAATTGCCGAGATTATCTCCGATGAGTGTTCCATCCGCTATTTTGCCGTATCCGTCGGCAACGTACACGTCGCCGGGTACCAGGATGTCAATGGGCCAGGAATTTGTTCCGCCCTGCTGTGCACGTCCTTCTGTTTTCCCCTGCTCCTGCACCACCTTGATGAAATCCGGTCTGGAAGGCATGTATTGCGCCGTAACCACCCGTCCGGTCATCACACTATCCGGCCGTATCACCTGCCAGTTGCCTTCATATTGATTCTGGTATCCTTTATTTCGCAGTACGCCCCAGGCTTCCTCCATGGAAACTTTCTTTAGTCTTTCCAGGATGGCGTCGGATACTTTGGGCCGGCCGTCGGGCAACCGTTCGCCCTTCCAGTCGGCGGTTAACGTTTTAATATATTCCGGCGATGAGCCTACGCGCTGCGCCTGGAGAAAAAGCTGCCTGTTGTCAACGCGGCAATGAAAAGCAATCTCCTGTTCATGATTGTGTTTGGATTTTATGTCAATTTTCGTGAAAATTTTACGCATTCCGAACAAAGCAGGCTTAAACGTTTGAATATGGATAATATAATACTATAACCTGATGAATAAGTACAAAGTGTAGTAATCAAAAAACTTATTTCATTAACCAGATCGTATCGGCAATGGTGATCTGTCCGTCGGATACGGCGACGCGGGTAGAATTTTTTCTGTATCGCTTATCGGATGGAATATAGGTCAATGCATAATTTCCCGGTGGCACATCTTTCAGTATATAAGCGCCATTAGTGGTATCCGAATCGGTGGAAGCAATGGTATCCGCAACAGAAATGGCCAGCACTTTTGTCTGGACGGAAAACGGGACAACAATTCCGAGTATCGTTCCGTCGGCAGGAAGGGAAGTTCTTTTAACCGGACAGACAGGGAGCTGATTCGTACATTTTCCTACTGATTCTGAATGCTGCTGATCCTGTTTTTTTGGACTGTTGAATCCTGCAGCCATCAGGAACATGCCAATTACAGCAGCAATCAATATTCCGGGAGAAATCGTACGCTGCTTCATTCGGATGCAATTAATATCCGTTTACAATCAGGTTCCACCTGGTAAAGGCAAAGATTGTTCCAGAGAATAGATCCGGATATCAACGCGACGATAAAATTCCGGATTACTAACAATGACCCAGGTGACTGAATCCGGCTTTCAACACTTAATCCCAGGCGGATATATCAGGAACCGGAAAGATATTCCTTCAGCAAAACGGCATCATTATGCAATTCATCCTTTGCGCCGTAAACCAGGGTAACCGTTCCCTTCAGTTGCTCTTTGAGGATGGAAACCGTTTCTTTATTTTCCTGCAGCTCTTTACTGTACCGCTTTTTGAATTCAGTCCATTTCTCAGGATCATGTCCAAACCATTTGCGAAGTGCTGTACTGGGCGCAATTTCCTTCAGCCATAAATCCACTTTTGCTTTTTCTTTCGTCAGGCCCCTGGGCCAGAGCCTGTCCACCAGAATACGCTTCCCGTCTGCGGGGTCGGGGCCTTCATACACCCTTTTAATTTTCAGTTTCATTGCTATGGTTTACAGTTCTCTCTTATTTTAAAATTCTCCGTCCCAATGATTGCTTTTCCTCCATACCAGACAAAATCTTATTCAGGTTTATTCCGGGGCCCAGCACCCCTCTGAAGATATCGGGTTCCTGCTGCATCCGGCTAAGCGCATTTTGGATATTGAAGTCCGACATTTTCAGTCCGGGTTTTACTTCCTCCCAGTGCAGGGGCATGGAAACCGTCGCGCCGGGTTTGGGACGCAATGAATAGGGCGCAGCAATGGTTTGTATCTGCCGGTTCTGTAAAAAATCGAGATAGATTTTCCCTTTCCGTTTGGAGAGGCTTCTTTCAATACTGCTGATGGCAGGCAGTTCCTGCTGCACAGCTGTCACCAGCATTTCTGCAAACATCCTCGACTGGTCGTAAGTATATTTTGCAGCCAGCGGAATATAGATATGCATGCCCGTGGAACCGGAAGTCTTGCAGTAAGCTGTTACTTTCAACTGATCCAGATATGTTTTAATTTTCGTCGCCACTTCAATCACCTGGTTGAAGGTATTCGTTTTATCCGGATCAATATCGATCACACACCAGTCGGGATTATCCGGCTTTTGGATCCGGCTGTTCCAGGGATTCATTTCGATGCAGCCCAGGTTAGCCATATAAATGAGGCTCGCCTTGTCCGTCGCCACCAGGAATTGTTTATACTTTCCGTCGCTTTCACTTTTATACCGGTAGGTTTTCATCCAGTCCGGCACCTGGTTGCCCACATTCTTCTGATAAAAGCTTTCTCCGCCGATGCCGTTCGGATAACGGTTTAGCGATTGCGGTCTGTCTTTCAGGTATGGCATGATGAAATCAGCCGCCTGATCATAGTAACGGATCATATTACCCTTCGTGATCTTTTCCTTTGGCCAGTAAATCTTGTCCAGGTTTGTGAGCGTGAGGGTATGCTTATTTAGGGTAATCTCCTGATTATTTTCATCTGAAAGAATCGTCTCCGCACCGGGTGCAGTATTTTTTGAACCTTTCTTTTCACGCGCTTTAACCATCGAAGCTGCTTTTGCGCTTTCCACTTTCATTCTTTTCTGAACGGCCCGTTTTTTTCCAATAGCAGTCTTTTTGCCGGTTTCCTTTTTTGGAGGTGCCTTCATTACCCGTTCATTCTTTTCGTCCTCCGCTTTCTTATCCTCCCGCAGGCCGGCAAAAATGGGATGGCGCAGGCTTCCGTCTTTTGTGACTTCGGTATACTTCACCATACAAACCAGTTCGGGCCGCAGCCAGGTAGCGGGCATATTGGTTTTGGGTTTCACCCGGAAAGGGCATTCCGCGGTGATCAGGGGTTGAAATTTCGCAAATAGTTCTTTTAATCCGGCCTGATTAAATCCCGAACCACTGTGCCCGGCATATTTTAATTCCTTTCTTTCATAACGGCCAAGGATAACTGCGCCGAAATACTCACGGCTGTTGCGCCCCTTCGTAAATCCGCAGATAATGGCTTCGGCAAACTGTTCATTCTTAATTTTCAGCCAGTTTTGGCTGCGGCGGTCCTGCGTATATTCACTGTCTGCCTTTTTTGCCATTATGCCCTCCAGGCCTTTTGATATCGCCGCTTTAAAGAAAGGAATGCCTTCCGCTGTTACGTGATCACTGAATTGAATGATGCTGTCGCCAGCAGGGAGGATGGATTGGAGGATCATTTTTCTTTCGATCAATGGAAGGCGGGTATAGTCCCGGCCTTCATACCATAAAAGATCAAATACGTAGAATGCCAGATCCGCCGGTTTTTTGTTTTTAAGATATCCCTGCAGTCCCTGAAAATCAGGCTGTCCGTTAGCGTCCAGCGCCACAATTTCCCCATCAATAACGGCATTCACTCCCCATTTTTCCAGGGCCTCTTTTACAGGGTGGAATTTCTTATCAAAAGAAATATTGTGCCGGGATGCGATGGCGGCGCTTCCCTGCTGAACCGTGGCGATGGCCCGGTATCCATCCCATTTAATTTCAAAAAGCCAGTCGTCTCCGTCAAAAGCTTTTTCTACCCGGGCAGAGAGCATAGGTTTCACCTGTTTCGGCATTGCAGCTTTTTTCCCTTTGCTGATCAATTTCTGAACATCTTCAGAAATAGGTTCCGGGTCGGGGGTACTGGTCTGTTTTACGGACCTTTTTTTTACTGTTTTGGGTTTATCGGAAATCCACTGTTTTGCATGCTTATCTTTCCCGATCTGTGAAACGGTTTTACCGGAGCGGACCGACTTCCCTTTTTTTGTGATGTCGGCGGGAGATGCAAATTCATCCTTGTGTTTGATCAGCAGCCAGGCATTATCCCCTTTCTGCCGATTATTTTTTATATGCACCAGGGCGAACTCGCCTTTTAATTTCTTGCCCGACAGCCTGAATTTCAGGGAGCCTGATTTCAATTCTTCCAGCAATTCTTTTTCCTGTCCTTTTTTTGTGTCTTTTTTTACCAGCGGCTCATAGGTTCCCTGATCCCAAACAATCACCTGGCCTGCTCCGTAATTTCCTTCCGGGATAATTCCTTCGAAATCCTTATAGTCGAACGGATGATCTTCCACCATCATGGCCAGTCGTTTATCCTCCGGGTTCAAAGACGGCCCTTTAGGAATGGCCCAGCTTTTCAAGACGCCCTCCATTTCGAGCCTGAAATCGTAATGCAGCCGGCTGGCATCATGTTCCTGAACCACAAATTGTAATTGGGCCGCCGCAGGCTTGCCGGAGGTTGGCTCCGGTGTATTACCGAACACCCGTTTTTTATTATATTCTTTCAGCGCCATAGCGAGACTTTATGCCTGACCTATGCAAAACTAATGCTAAGCCGGCGACCCCTCCCGGTCCCCTGATAAAAAACGGGCCCCTCTTTGGATTTTTCCATTTCTTTGTAATAATTACTCCTTTCCGATGAATGAAATACGGAACAGTTCCTGATCTGTCTCCTCAGCCTAAACCTAAACGTTAAGAAATGGATAGAACGGTCGAAATGCTCATTGCCTACAGGAAAACCACGCTGAAAGTATTGAGCGGATTGTCGGTGGTCGCTTTAAATACCATACCGCCCGGATTTAACAATAATCTGATCTGGAATTTCGGGCATGTAGTGGTGAGCCAGCAAACCCTATGCTATCTGAATGCCGGCCTGAAACCCGTCATGGATGACGCCATCATTGCAAAATTCCGGAAGGGAACCAAACCGGGTAAATTCGTGGATAAGACAGAATTTGAATCCATAAAAAAAAGCTCCGATGCGGCACTGATCCGGTTGGATGAGGACCTGGGAAATAATTTGTTTACCAATATCACTCCTTTTACGATTTCCTCTTATGGAATTGAAGTAAAAAATATCGGAGACGTACTAAAAGTATTGCTCCATCATGAAGGCCTGCACCTGGGTTATTGCATGGCGCTGAAAAGAGCGCTTTCTTACCACGGAAACGGATCTTTATAATAAAAATTGCTAATAAAAATAACGATATGCCATCCGACGACTCCCTCCGTCAAGCATCAACCCGCCTTCGTGATACTACGGCGGGCGAAGCCGGTAACCCTCAGCCCAATATTAATGGCCGTGCAAATACGCAAAACACCTATGATGCCATCGTGATCGGTTCCGGAATCAGCGGTGGCTGGGCAGCAAAGGAATTTTGCGACCAGGGACTGAAAACCCTGGTGATTGAAAGGGGGAGAAATGTAGTTCATCTGAAAGATTATCCGACAGCCACCATGAATCCCTGGGATTTTCCACACCGGGGAAAATTGCCGCTTTCCGTTACCGAAAACAATCCCGATCGTCAACCGCTGTTATGCTTTTAATGAAACATCACAGCATTTTTTTGTGAAGGATCACGGAGCATCCGTACATACAGGAAAAGCCGTTCGACTGGATCAGCGGCTACCAGGTAGGGGGTAAGTCGCTGCTTTGGGCGCAGGCAAACCCAGCGCTGGAGCAAATATGATTTTGAAGGGTCCGGGTCGGGATGGATTTGCCGTGGAATGGCCGGTCACTTACGATGAACTGGCGCCCTGGTATTCCCATGTGGAAAAATTTGCCGGCATCAGCGGAAATTTCGACGGGCTGGATACACTTCCGGACGGAGAGTTCCTGCCCGCATGGGAAATGAATTGTGTGGAATCAGAGATCAGCTCAAAAATCAACGCGCATTATAAAGACAGCGGCATGTGGTACAGGGACGTTGTGCACACCTCACCAAACCAAGTGACATACATATTGCAACAGGGCAGCAATCCCTGCCAGGCGCGGAGTCGATTGCGAACGGGGCTGCCCCTATGGCGGATATTTCAGTTCCAATTCAACCACCATTCCCTGGGCGGCAAAAACGGGTAACCTTACGATCTGACGGACAGTGTGGTGCATTCGATTATTTATGATGAAAAGAAAAAAAGGCCACCGGCGTCCGCGTAATCGATGCCCATACAAAAGAAGAAGTCGAGTTATTTTGCGAAAGTCATTTTTGTGAATGCGGCCTGTCTGAATTCAAACCTCATCCTGTTGAATTCCAGTCTCCACCGTTTTCCAAATGGTTTTGGAAATGATAACGGATTGCTTGGAAAATATGTTTGTTTCCATAATTACCGGGGAATGTAAACGCTACTTACGACGGGCCGATGGATCAGTATTATTTTGGGCGCAGGCCGACCCAGCCCATGATGCCCAATTTCCGGAATGTGCATAAACAGGAAATGGATTTTCTGCGGGGTTATATGGTATTTTTTGGCGCAGGCAGGGGCAGGGGAAATCTTACCGGCCATGAAGAAATAGGTGCAGCATTTAAAGAAAATCTTTCCGAAGCCGGTCCCTGGTTTGTATCTTCGCCAGATGCAGGGAGAAACCATTCCGAAGGAAACCAATCATGTGCGGCTGAGCACTGATAAGAAAGATGCCTGGGGAATTCCGGAACTGGTTATTTCTGTGGACTATGATGAGAATGATGATAAAATCCATGAAAGATTATCCTGGAACAAACAGCCGAAATGCTGCAGCTGGCCGGTTGTAAAAATATTCAGGGAAACGACAGCAAACAGGCGCCCGGGCTGGACATTCATGAAATGGGTGGTTGCCGGATGGGAAAAGATCCTAAAACTTCACTTTTAAATAAATACAATCAGTTTCATACTCTGTCCGAATGTATTTGTTACGGATGGCGCCGCGATGGTTTCAACCAGCACGCAAAATCCTTCCTTAACTTTTATGGCGTTTACGGCAAGAGCCGTTGATCATGCAGTTTCAGAATTAAAAAAAGGAAATATTTGAATACATATGATGCCATTGTGGTCGGCTCCGGAATCAGCGGCGGATGGGCAGCGAAAGAACTTTGTGAAGCCGGATTAAAAACCCTGGTTCTGGAACGGGGCCGGGATGTTGTGCATCTGAAAGATTATCCGACGGCCAATGCTGGCGCCCTGGGAGTTTCCGCACCGGGGAGAAATGCCGGAAAAATTTATGGATGAAAATCCGCTGATTACCAAAGCGGCAGGTTTTGGTGAAGCCACAGCAGCATTTTTTTATCAAGGATAAGGATCATCCTTATGTACAGGAAAAACCCTTTGACTGGATCCGGGGATACCAGGTGGGTGGAAAATCGCTGATCTGGGGAAGGGCCTGTCCGCGCTGGAGCAAATATGAATTTATCTCACCCGCCCGTGATGGATATGGCATTGAATGGCCGATCGGCTATGATGATATTGCGCCCTGGTATTCTATGTGGAACAATTCGCCGGGATCTGCGGAAATAAAGACGGTCTGGAAGCCATGCCAGATGGCGAATATCTGCCGCCTTTTGAATTCAACTGCGTGGAAAAAGATCTTCAGAAAAAAATCAGTTCAACAATATAAAGACCGGTTTATGATTCATGGCCGCTGGGCCCAACTGACCGAAGCCAGGGATATTCATCTCAAACAGGGACGGGGCCGT
Source organism: uncultured Chitinophagaceae bacterium (assembly GCA_963801295.1). Taxonomy (GTDB): domain Bacteria; phylum Bacteroidota; class Bacteroidia; order Chitinophagales; family Chitinophagaceae; genus Puia. The sequence goes on along the minus strand of CAWDEH010000009.1, from coordinate 304,503 downwards.
TGCCAGGCACGCGATCTTTGCATGCGCGGCTGCCCGTTTGGCGGATATTTCAGTTCCAATTCTTCCACTCTTCCCTGGGCTGCGCAGACAGGGAATCTGACCGTTCGACCGCACAGCTGTGGTTCATTCCATTATTTATGATGAAAAGAAAAAAAGGGCAGTTGGCGTGCGCATCATTGATGCCGTCACGCATGAAAGCAACGGAATATTTTGCACGGATCATTTTCATGAATGCTTCTGCATTAAATACCAACCTGATTCTACTGAATTCCACTTCCAATCGTTTTCCAAATGGATTGGGAAATGATCAATGGCATTGCTGGGGAAATATATCTGTCATCAGAATTATCGCGGCTCTGTAAATGGCCGGATTGAAGGATTTCATGACACTTATTATTATGGAAGAAAACCGGCTGAATCCATGATGGCCAATTTCAGAAATCTGAAAAAGCAGGAAATGGATTTTGTGGGTGGCTATATGGCATTTATGGGCTGTTACCGGAGGGGGGGCTGCCAGTACCGACGGACCCGAGATCGGGCGCAGATTATAAAAAAGCATTATCCGAAGCGGGCGACTGGGGTTGTTACATGTATATGCAGGGAGAAACCATTCCCAAGGAAACCAACCGGGTATATTTAAGTAAGGATAAAAAAGACGAATGGGGTATTCCGCTGCTGGTCACCGATGTGGCTTATGACCACAATGATGAATTGCTCACTGAAAGATTTTCTGGAACAGGCGTCCGAAACGCTGTCAAATGCGCGGAGTAAAGGATATTGAACAAGTGGACAATCACTGGGCGCCGGGCAGGGATATTCATGAAATGGGCGGATGCCGGATGGGAAAGGACCCTAAAACCTCCATGCTAAACGGATGGAATCAATTGCATCATTGTAAAAATGTATTTGTTACAGACGGGGCCTGCATGACGAGTACGGCAAACCAGAGCCCATCCATCTTATATATGGCATTTACGGCCCGGGCAGCCGGTTTTGCAGTGAAATGAACTAAAAAAACAGAAACTTATGAAAAAATTTATCTTAATTAACGATTTAAAATATCTATAAATAATACATATTAATTTTAATATAAATGTATACTTTTAATATGATTTTGTTTTAATTTGCCAGGCTAACGGAAATTAGTCCTTGTTAACAACTTATTTACAAAAACTATTCTCTGAGCATGAACAAAATCACATTAAAAACAGCTTTGCCGTTTGTATTCCTTGTTGGAATTGCCATTATGGCCATGTTTGTCCCTTCTGTAACAAATTTTGATGATGGCAAATACAATGGGGCAGATGTTGCCTGGATCATTGTAGCCACCGCCCTGGTTTTTCTGATGACACCGGGACTGGCTTTTTTCTATGGCGGCATGGTGAACCGGAAAAATGTGATCTCCACCATGATCAAAAGTCTGATTGCCGCAGGAATTGTTAGTGTTCTCTGGGTTGTGGTTGGATACAGTCTTTGTTTCGGTCAGGATGTAAAGGTCATGGGCTGATCGGCAACCCGATGACGCATTTTATGTTTAAGGGTGTTAATTCCGGACAGCCCTGGGTCTTCGATGCCAACCGTTCCGCTGACTTTATTTGCACTTTTTCAATTGATGTTTGCCATCATCACTCCCGGACTGGTTGTGGGTGCGGTGGCTGAACGTATCAAGTTTACTTCATATGTTTATTCATGGTTTTATTCAGCTTTGCTGGTGTATGCGCCGCTGGCGCACTGGAGCTGGCATCCGGATGGCATGCTCGCCAAAATGGGGCGCCCTGGATTTTGCGGGAGGAACCGTGGTTCATATTTCAGCCGGTTGTGCAGCACTGGCGGGAGCCATGGTTTTAAAACAAAGGAGAAGTCATATTGATCACATAGAAATTCCACCGGCCAATATTCCTTATGTTCTGATCGGAACCGGTTTTCTCTGGTTTGGCTGGTTTGGATTTAATGCAGGATCAGCCGGAGCTGCAAGCAGTCTTTCTGTTTCTGCTTTTGCAACTACCAATACAGCTGCCGGCTGCAGCCGGTTTGTCCTGGATGTTCTTTGATGTGATCAAAGGCAAAAAACCTTCAGTACTCGGATTCTGTATCGGAGCCGTTGTCGGTCTGGTAGCCATTACGCCTGCCGCAGGTTTTGTCGCCATTCCGCAAAGTATTTTCATCGGTGTTGTTGCAGCCGTTATTTCCAATACTGCCGTGTACTGGCGTTCCAAAACCAAACTGGATGATACGCTGGATGTATTTCCCTGTCATGGTATTGGTGGTATGGTCGGCATGCTGATGACCGGAATATTCGCCACCAAAACCGTGAACTCTGCCGGTGCACGATGGCTGGTTCTATGGTAATTCTTCATTTTTCTGGACACAGGTTAAAGCCTTGCTGATTGTGGTTCCATTCAGCTTTATCGTGTCGTTATGGAATTTTCAAATTTATCAATTTGATTCTTCCGATTCGTGTAAGCAAAGGCAGAAGAAGAAGAAGGTCTGGATTCCAGTCAGCATGCAGAAAAATATCTGCAGGGTCATTTACTGGTTATCCACTCCAGAAGGTGCTTGAGAAAGAGAAGTTGTCTAGTATAATCAATTCACTTTTATAGCCTGCTAAAGCCTCGCAGACTGTCTTTAACCTTAGGATATGACTTAAGCTTTGGCATTACACGTAAATTTGCAGTGATAAAACCGGGCGTTTGAAATATTTACGGGCAGTCAACAAATACTTCTGGAAATATAAGTGGAGGCTTTTGCTGGGTCTTATTTTTGTTATCCTCTCCAATTATTTTCGCATTCTGGCGCCCCAGGTAACCGGATATGTGGTGAATACGGTGGAAAAGGAACTGACTGCGCAGGCCCATGCAACATCGCCACAGCCCGTTACTTCCGCAGAGCAAATCAGTATTGCCAAAACGCAGAGATCGGATACAGCCAATTACGATATTCTGGTAAAAAAATTCATCCGGAAATTGAATGTCTCACCGACCAGAGTTTTGGAAAGAAAGTAGCCATTTCCGGAATTACCTTACTGGTGCTGGCGATCATCGGTGGAATCTTTATGTTCCTCATGCGGCAGACCATTATCGTCATGAGCCGCCATATTGAATTTGATCAGAAAAATGAAATTTACCAGCATTATCAGCAACTGGATACTTCATTTTATAAATCCCACAGCACGGGCGACCTGATGAGCCGGATGGCAGAAGATGTAAGCCGGGTGAGAATGTATACCGGGCCCGCCATCATGTATCTCGCAAATCTGCTGGCCACCATCGGCTTCAGTCTTTATTTTATGATCCGGAAAGATGCGCTGCTCACCTTGTATGTACTGGCCCCGCTGCCCATTCTGGCCGTTACGATTTACTTGGTCAATAACATTATCCATAAAAAAAGCGAAAGGATCCAGGCACTGCTGAGTAATCTCACCACCAATGCACAGGAATCCTATAGTGGCATCCGGGTGATCAAATCTTTTGTTCAGGAATCTGCCATGTTCCGTTTTTTCACGTGCTAACAGTGAGGAATACCGGAAAAATGCCATTAGCCTGGCCAAAGTGGAAGCCATCTATTTTCCTTCCATGGGCCTGATCATCGGACTGAGCACCCTGCTTAACCATCATGCTCGGTGGATTTTATGTAATCCATGGCACGCATCAGACCGATCTGGGCACCATTACGGAATTCGTGATTTATATTACCATGCTTACTTTCCCGGTAAGCGCCATCGGATGGGTTGCCAGTATGATCCAACGGGCTTCCGCTTCCCAAAAAAGACTGAATGAATTTCTGGAAACCGATTCCGGTGATCCGGAATCAGTCCGCAGCAGTTGAACAGCCGCTTACCGGAAATATTTCTTTCGAACATGTGGATTTTATTTATCCGCATACCGGAATTCATGCCATCAAAGATTTCAATCTGCAGGTCAGCAAGGGAGAAAAAATTGCCGTCATCGGAAGAACCGGCAGTGGCAAAACCACCCTGGCCCAATTGATGCTTCGGTTTTATGATCCTACCCATGGAATTATCCGGATGGACGGAAAGGATATTAAAACCCTTGAATCTGCACGATTCCGCAACCAGATCGGTTATGTTCCGCAGGATGTTTTCCTGTTCAGCGACACCGTTACCGGGAATATTCTTTTCGGTATGGATAAGAAAGCCGACAGATGAAGCAAAAAAAGCAGCCGAATTTGCCAGCATTGACAAAGAAATTCGACAGTTTTCTTCCGGATTACGATACCCTGATCGGAGAGAGGGGGGTTACCTTGAGCGGGGGACAGAAACAAAGAATCTCTATCGCCCGTGCCCTGGCCGGCAGATCATGAAATCGTCATCTTCGATGATTGCCTGAGTGCAGTGGATGCCCGGACGGAAAAAGAAATCATTACCAACCTCTATGCATACCTTCAGAATAAAACGGCCTTTATCATTACCCACCGGATTTTCACTCTGTTTGAATTTGACCGGATCGTTGTCCTGGATCAGGGAAAAATGGTTGAAACCGGCACCCATGAAGAACTGCTGGCCATGAATGGCCATTATACCCGGCTTGTACGAGCAGCAACAGAAAACTGGTGAAGAAGCTCCAAACCCGCGACTGACCTGATTTGCGTAAAAACACGTATGCTTGTACAAATTGGGGAATTTTTTGCCAGTTCCATAACAATATTATATTTGTATGGCTTGTTTAATTTTTTTACCTAAAACCAACCAACGTGGCGTACGAGAACAATGACAAAAGAATGGAGAGCGTTTACAGTAAAAGAATCAGGGCCGGTAAGCGCAGAACCTATTTTTTTGATGTACGGGCTACACGGAGCAATGATTATTACCTGACGATTACCGAAAGCCGTAAGAAATTTAATGAAGATGGATATGACCGGCACAAAATTTTTCTTATACAAAGAAGACTTCAATAAATTTATTAAGGCCTCACCGAAGCAGTTGATTATGTGAAAACGGACCTGATGCCGGATTTTGATTTCGATGCATTTAATCATGACCAGGTTCCTGAAAATGGGGAGAATGCCATTCATGAAAACGGCAGAAACCAAGTAGAATCCTATCCTGGATCCGGTTGTTCAGGTTTCAACCAGATGAAATAAAAGACGAAGTGCCACGGTTACAGGCGCAAGCCCACTTCTTCGGCTACGGATCATCTGGAAGAAGTGGATAAATGGTAACAGCTGCTCGTCAAGATTAAAGCCTCTGACGGGAGGTTTTTTTATTATCAGGATTGATCTGATCATGTTGTTACGATTTAATCGTCATACGTCGATCGATTAATCGCTCAATAAACTCCGCCGCACGTTTCGGTAATATTCTCCCAATAAAAATGATCGTAAAAAGCCTGCGGAGTATCGGCTTTGCATTTTTATGCTGCTGATGAATGCGTCTGCAAATGCATTCCAGTCATTATCCGGGCAAATCATAGTTTACCATTGCAGAGTTCAGGATCAATACCAATCGCTCCGTTTTCTGTGGATACTGCATTCAGGTTATATGCCAGCGCTTCCACCAGTTTGGTTTTAATACCGCCTCCCTGTAATACCGGATTTAAAAACAGCTGACATCCTTTTAAGATAAATGCTGAGATCTTCTACATAATCCGCGAAAATGTACATCGGGAAAGGATGGTCTTGATAATTTCTCCGGAATATCCATTCCGAAAATCAGGATAAGATAGGAGAATTCCTTGTTTTGCAAAAGGGGATTGATATGAAAAACCAGATTTTCCAGCGCTTCCCGGTTGGGACCATAGCGAAATGCGCCATTGATAATAAAAGCGGAACATCCGGTGATACGGAATATTGCTGCTGCAACGAATGCCGGCATGCGCTGAAGATCTTCCGGATCGGGGAGGCGCGGAGATTTCCGTTCCAAAACTGACAGTGAGACAGCGTTCGGCTTCAATCCAAATTCCCGGATCGCCTAGTTGTTTGTCCGCATCCTGGAATAAAAAAATTATAATCCGCCTGCCGGTGGGTATATCTTTCATAATGCCATAATATACGCCACCACCATTTTCCCAGGCTTTTCCATCGATTCCCTCAATATTGTGGGAATGCACGATGAGTTTTACCCCGCAAAATTTTTTCAGCAAAATACCCAGCCATCCATAATAAGGATGTTCGAGGATCAGGTGGGTGGCTTTTTTTTCACGGATGATCTTTCGCAGGCGGAAAAAATAAAGCAGATTGATATAACGGATCCGGGAATCTGACAGACAGTTCAGTAAAGTCATATCCTTCGGCAAATGCCGGGTGATTTTTTTTTGTGCGAACAGGTTACCGATGATACTTTGAAAAATATTTATAAAACAGGCAATCCGTTTTTGTCCTCCGGATTTTGCAGGAAGAAAGGGATAGGAAACAAGGGAGATGATATTCATTGTTCGAAGCTTAAAGCCTAAAGCTGAAGGCCTAAAGCTTACTGGTTAATGTGAATATTATGAGTGAATTTGCAACAGGTATCCATCAACTATCAACCGTTAAGCCTCAATCTTTTCTTATTCGCTTTCGACTTATAACGCCAAAACTGCAATGCGCGCGATCAGCAACAAATAGGTAATAATCGCAGCCCAGACACTGATCTGATTCCCGATGATATAGGACTGCGGTTCAAACCGGAATTCAATGGTATGCGTCACCGGCAGGAACGGCCATGCCCCGCAAGTACATAATCCACTTTGCATAAGGTGATTTTTTCCCATCGATAAAAGCATTCCATCCCTTTGTGTAATAAATTTCACTGAACACCGCAAACTGATTTGATTTTGATTTGAAACTGATAAGATAATTTTATCATTCAGGTTTTCGATCAGTTTCACGCTGGCAGTCTGAATCCTTTACCGGCATAAAAGGAATATCGTCCTGTAAAGGATTGTTGAACGACGGCCGTATCCCGCAGATTCATGCTGTCCAGGGCCGCCATTTCCTGGTCAGCCGTTGCTTACATAATTTATATTGCGATACCAGCCAGCAGGAACCAAATGCGCCCGGATTCAGTACGGCTACATCCTCACGGCCATCCCGTGATTTTCTGTATAATATATTTTGTATTCAGCATATTATACACCATCTGATTGCCCTTTGCCAGTTGGTGTTCGATCAGATCGTTGTAAATGGCCAGCTTAGCCGGATGATATCCGCCGACTGAATTGTGATAATAAGAAGCGTGAGAGTCCTGGAACGGATCGCCGCTGCTTTCATCCAATACCCGGAAATTTTTTTCCGGATCGGCCTTGATCTGTTTATCTGCATCCGACATGACTAAAGGCCGCTTCAATATTTTCCGGTTCCACATAAGTATCTTCATTCAGATATTTTTTTCCTTCCGCCAGCAGATCATAAGAACTCAGGAGGAGCAAACCTGAAATAAATACGACCGGTTTTATTTTATCTTTAAGATAAAACCAGCAAAGCCCGCTGCCAGCAAAACAAAAATTATACTTCTCAACAGATCAGATCCGAAAAATTCCTTTGCGGTCCTCCTGCAGGCCAGTCATCCAGCCATTTACCATTTGGCCAGCCTGTTGCTGCATTTCGGGTGTGGGCTGCTTGCCCTGGGACATCTGTTGAATGATATTGGAAGAGAAGTTTTCCTTAAACCGGTTATCCGTATCGGATTTATAATCACTCGTTATATAAACCAGAAAGCTGACCAATACCAGTCCTCCGGTGATATATAATACTTTTTTAAATTTCTTCCAGATTATTTCTTTGGATTCTTTACTTTCCATCAATTCCTGCAATCCCAGTACCGCCAGCAGGGGAAAAGCAAGCTGGGGCATCATCAGCGCCATGGAAGGCGCACGGAATTTACTATAGTAAGGAAGGTGGTCAAATAAAAAATAATTCATAAAGGAAAGATTTTTTCCCCAGGCCAGGACAATACCGACTATCGCAATAGCGAGGATCCACCATTTATGCCAGCTCTTCACGTATACCATTCCCAGAATAAATAAAAAACAAATGACAGCACCCAGATAAACCGGACCCGGCAGTAATTGGCTGTCGGTCCCCAATAAGCTCTGGAATTGGCAATTCGCAGCGCATTGTCTTCCGGTATGCCCAGTTCAGTCAGCTTATCAGCAAATTTTGAATTCCCGGTTATTTCTTTACCGGCATGTTCCGCCGCCGCTGCATTCCGGGAACAAACAAGCGTAAGCGTTTCGGAAATACCATAACTCCAGCAAAATGCATAATCCTTATCCAGTCCACCCTTGTTTTATTCTTACTATCCGCCTGCGTAAGCGCGATTTCCCGCCCCGCATCGTTTCTTTGCATATTCTTTTGTGGGCAGCATCACCAGCGCATAGTTCATGAATCCGATCATCAGTGAAACAGCAACAGTGAAAAGGAGATCAGCCAGTGCCTGTAATTTTTTTCCTTCCATTCGCTGATCAGATAAGCGATTAAAATGGCAGCCACGATAATGCCCGGTATAATAAACAACCTGCAAGATGCTGTGTACTCACTTCCAGTCCGAAGAACAGCGTCGTGAGCGCTGTTCCGCCGAGATATCTTCCCCGCAGGATCAGCAGGACTCCGGCAATGACAGCCGGCATATAACCAATGGCCATGAGTTCGGTTTCGTGTCCGACTGCTACGAGAATGGGATCGTAAGTGGAATATGCGTAGGCTATGGAACCCAACAGGGAAAGCAAAAGATTTAACCCGAAAACCTGGGTAAGAATATAAAAACAAACACAGGCGATGAAGAAAAAATAAATGGGTTTGGGAAGACCCAGGTTAAACAAATAATAAAAATATCCAATCGTGATATTCGAAGTGCCTTCCATTGCAATATTATAAGCCGGCATCCCACTGAACATGCTTTCGGTCCACAATGGGAAGTGACCATATTTTGCTTTGAAATCCTGTGATTGCTGCGCCATGGCGGTATAACCGATCACATCCGACTGATAAAGTACTTTTCCTTCAAGGGCTGTTTTATTAAATACAACGGAAACCAGCAGAAACAATACAATGGCGATGATATGCGGGAGGGCTTTCTTCAGGAAGGATGAATTCATAAAGATGAAACTGATTAATCCCACAAAATAATGGTATTTTATTCAGATATTTGGATTTTTGAACCATGGGTTTGCTCAGAATGCTCAACCGGTCGGCTTTTATTTGCAATGTATGTTTTCTCCTTGCCATATTGATTCTCCGGGTACGGCAACCGGTTGATCCCGGGCCTGGCATCACTGATCATTGTGATGGGTTTTGTTCTTTCCATTATCTTAAATATGATCGTGAATTTCTGGCACCTGGTCCAGATGGATCAATAAAAAACCATTAAATGAAATTCCCCGCTCATTCATTTACCTGAATGCGGCTTTCTGGTCATCCAATTAATTTTATTGCTCAAATGATCCGGCAAATCCTGAACGACGACCAATCATTCATCTACCATCTACGATTTCCTTCTCCATCACATAATCCTTCATCAAAAAACCATTTCCAATATCCGTATCTTTTTCAGCCATTACTCTAAATCCCTGTTTCTCATAAAAAGATCTGGCCTTGTTTTGACGATTCACGTCCAATTGTAATATGGTGCAACCGGCGGACCGGACACGCCGGTTTACCTCCTCCAGCAAAGATTTTCCCAACCCTTTCCCCTGCAGCTCCTGGTCAATATAAATTTTATGCAGCTTCCCTTTCTTTTCCGCTGCAGGAATGGAGTAAGAAGCAAATCCGGAAGGATGCGAATCGAAATCCAGTATCAGAAAGATGTGATGGGATGCTGACATCTGCCGCTCCAGGGATTCCTGACTGTACATCAGTTCCAGCATGTATTCAATCTGGCCTGCAGATAAAATATGCCCATAGGTACCCGGCCATATTTTTTTTGCCAGCATTTGAATGGTGGAGAGATCTTTCTTTTCTGCAAGCCTGATGGTGATTTGATTCATGATTGGATGACGGTTGACAGATGACGGTTAACGGAGTTTATGTGAATCACAAAGCATCAACATATTGTCAGGCTTGCAACGCCGGATGTCCGTCAACCGTCATCTCCTCCTCAGCATTCACTCAAACTAATCGGAATCATGCACCGCCAGTCCGCCGTCGGAGGTTTCCTTGTATTTGCTGTTCATATCGAGGGCGGTGTTCCACATGGTACGGATCACAGCATCCAGGGATACTTTTGCAAAATCCGGCATGCTTTGAAGAGCCAGTTGGGAAGCGGTAATGGCTTTGATGGCGCCCATGGTATTGCGTTCGATACAGGGGATCTGCACCAGTCCGCCGATGGGATCGCAGGTGAGTCCCAGATGATGTTCCATCGCAATCTCGGCCGCCATCAGCGACTGTCGCTGGGTGCCGCCCAGCGCTTCCGGTAATGCGCGCTGCCGCCATGGCCGATGATACGCCGATTTCGGCCTGACAGCCGCCCATGGCGGCGGAAAGGGTAGCGCCCTTTTTGAAAATGCTGCCAATTTCCCCGGCGGTAAGCAGAAAAGAAATGATCTTTTCTTCCGATCGCCGCCACAAAAACAAATGAAATACTGCAGCACGGCGGGTATGACGCCTGCTGCGCCATTGGTAGGGGCCGTGACCACCCTGCCAAAAGAGGCATTCACTTCATTCACCGCGAGCGCAAAACAACTTACCCAGTCCAGGATATATTTAAAATCCTTTCCTCCGTCCCGGATGGCCTTATCCATTCTTCGTAGTCTGATACGTCCTGCCTTTCAGTAATTTTTTATTTAAAGCCGGCGGCCCGGCGGCTTACCTTTAGTCCGCCTGGCAAAACACCATCGGAATGACAACCCCTGTACATACATTCCTTCATCACCCGCCATATTTCCAGCAATTCGTTATTTATTACTGATTCCTCCCGCCAGACGCGTTCATTCTCCATAACTACTTCATGAATGGTTAAACCGGTTTTCATGCACCAATGCAGCAGATCATTGGCCGAATCGATGGGAAAGGGAAGCTGCGGGTTCGCTTTTTCAGACGATGTGCTGGTTCTCCTGTTTCGATAAAACCGCCGCCGATGGAATAATAAGTTTCTTCAAGCGGCGCAGTGGTTAAAATCGGCAATAAAGCTGAGCGCATTGGGATGATGGGGCAGGGATTCCTTTATATGGAATTCAATATCCGTTCGACGGATCAAAGGAATGACCACGCCATGGGCAGTCGCAAGCGTTTTATCCTGATCAATCTGTTGAATGATGCCGGGAATGCTGCCGGTATCAATCCGGACCGGATCATAGCCGGAAAGGCCCAGCTGAACGGCAATATCTGTTCCGTGGCCCTTTCCCGTTTTCGCCAGGGAACCGAAAAGCAGTACCTGGATCTGTTTCAAATCGGGCAACAGTCCCTTCTGATCCAGCAAACCGATAAAGGACTAAGCCGCCCGCCAGGGCCCAGTGTATGAGAACTTGATGGTCCAACACCTATTTTAAAGATATCAAAAACCGATATGGGCTCGTAGGGCAAGGAGACAGGTTTGGTCAAAATTACAATAAAAAACCCCGAACAGGCTGTCCAGGGTTGGTCTTGCAGGTAGTCTATGGTTACGGCACGCAAAACAATTACGTTAATATGCATAATAAGACAAGGCGTTAGTTTAAAACGCTGCAAGAAATTATTTTTTTTCGGCAGACTGTCTCTTTTCTTTTTTGCAAGCAGTTCGATATATCGCTGTTCATTCTGATCCCATCTGAATTTGCGGGAGAAAATGGCAATAAAGACGATAATCAGGAGCAGGGCCAGGAGCAGCACGCCCGGATTAAAACTGCTGGTTCGGGCCATCATGGCCGCCCGCTTATACCATCCCGAAAAAAAATTTACAGCGATCGGTATAACAAACAGAAGGGCCACCGGTATGCCCAGTAGAAACTGGCGGAAAGTCTTTTTTTGGCGTTCCCGGTTAGTCTTCCAGTATTCAATAAAAGCTTCTTCTTCATCTGTGAGCATATCCGATAGGGGTTTAATTGCAGATCCATGGTTAGCGAAATATTGAAAAAAAATGGAGGTTTCGATAGATATATGGCTAATTCTCAATATTTTATTTTAATTTTCATATAATTATTTCTGCTAATTGGCGTTCGTTTATTACTTTTAAAACCTGAAATCCATTGGCTTTGAAGATCCCCATACTGCTTGTACAGTTTTTATATAAGACCAGAAGGCTGGCCTTGCCGGGAATCGGCATTTTTACGCTCGACAAATCCATTGTATTACCGGAAGAAAATGATCAGGACCTGCTATTCCTGCCCAATGGGGTTCAGTTTCAAAATGCAAATGTAGCAGGCGGCGGACAAAGATCTGATCTCTTATATTGCGCAACATACCGGCAAAATTAAGCCACTGGCCATTTCCGACCTCGAATCTTATCTGACCCTGGGAATGGAAATGCTGAATATCGGCAAACCATTTTACCTGGAAGGTATCGGAACCATAACCAAAAACAAGGCGGGAAAGTTTGATTTTTCTCCCGGAGAATATACCGTGATCAAAGAAAATCAATCTGCCGGCGGGACCAGATCATCATAAGCACAAAAAGCAGGAGACAGACTCACTCAGCGTCCGCCATACAGTCACCGCAAAACCGCAACCTGATCAGGGGCATTGCCATTATTGCCGCGCTGCTGATCGTTGGATGGGGCGGATATCATGATGTATAAGAAAAGCGGCTGCTCCGGAATTGAAGAATGACACGGAAACCAATACTTCGCTGCCGGTAGATACGGCCGTAGCTGACAGATCCCGTCAAAAACAGATTCGCAAAAGATACTGCCGGAACAGACAGCACGCACCATTTGGCGGTGAATAGCAGTGATTCGGTCCTTTATAAATTTATCATCCTGCCCACCTATAATAAAGCGCGCGCCTTAAGAAGATACAGGCAATTGCTTTCTTTGAATCTCAAGGCTCATCTCGATGAAAAGGATTCCACCTTTTTCAAGGTTTATTTTCAATTCCCTGCGCTTGCCAAAGACACCGTCAAGATCAAAGATTCCCTCAAACGTCAATACGCACACGAAATCACGATTGAGCAGTAAGTAAAGCCCTCACCATAGTGATTTCCTGCTATTTCCGGTTCGTAAACGAATGGTTAATGAGCGGATTTTAAAAAAGCCGGATCCTTTTTTCCCGGATTATACTAACTTGAATCCAATTTAAAAGATATGAATATGTATAAACTTGTCTCACCATTCCTTAAAAAGATCTGCTTTTTATCTCTTTCTGTCTTTATCCTGAACCCTGCGGTGAACGCGCAAAATGAAAAAGGGCAAGCCCGGAACTGACCGAATTTTATACTCCGGTTCCCCCGATTGTAACACCCGGTAAAACAGACGCTCAGCCGCCTTCGGATGCCCTTGTTTTATTTGATGGAAAAAATCTGGATCAGTGGAGGGCTGAAGGATCCGATACAACCAAGGCCGCCGGATGGAATGTGCATGACGGAATCGTGACAGTAGATAAAAAAGCGGGGGGGATCGTAACCCGGCAGTCGTTTCACCGATTATCAGCTTCATATTGAATACCGGATTCCAAAAGAAATTACCGGCTCCGGACAGGCCCGCGGAAACAGTGGCATTTTTCTGGCATCCATCGGCAACAGCGGGGATGAGGGATATGAGTTGCAGGTGCTGGATAGTTATAATAACAAGACATATACCAACGGACAGGCCGGCAGTATTTACAAGCAGGGTGTTCCCCTGGCCAATCCCTGCCGCGAACCCGGTGAATGGCAGGATTATAACGTAATCTGGACGGCCCCCCGTTTTAACGACGATGGCATCCTGATATCACCGGCACGGGTAACAGTTTTTTTGAATGGCGTGCTGGTACAGAATAATTTTATATTGAGCGGACCCACCTTATATATCGGCATACCGCATTATACAAAACACGGCCCGGCTCCGATCAAGCTCCAGGCGCATGGGGATAAGAGCGAACCCATCAGTTACCGGAATATCTGGATGCGTCCAGTTATAAGCCGGCTGTTAGTGCGAAGCGGAATGGAAGCTGCTGTCGGAGCTGATGTATACAGCCCCGTCGGCGAACTCGCTTTATCAGGATCATATTTTTATTGCGGATAACTGATTTTTCATCCAGCAGATCCGGATTGTCCACGTCGTTGAACCAGACGAGGTAATCGTTTTTTTCCTGATAATATTTCCGGATCTCTTTTGGAAATACATCCTGGGGAAGAAGCCTTGCCGGCAGTCCGGTAAACAAATAAACGGCATCCCCGGCATTGGAATAAATCCGGATATCCGGGTTTGAATTTCCGTTTTGTAATTTTCAATGAACTGAACAATTTCGGACTGCGGAAAAGGATCTTCAAAATATCCGGGAATGCCGGCATCCTTTACGCCATCCTAGGTTTCGTAAGTCGGCCGACCATTGTACAGTCAGTAAAGCAGCCGCCACACTAATGAAAAGGTAATAAAGATTGATTTAATGGCCTTTTTCTTTTCGGCTACAAAAGAAGGCACCCAGAAACCGGCGCACCAGATCATGGGAATAAACATGGGCGACAATAACCGGCTGGTGAACTGTTCGTAACGGGAAAGAGTAGCCGAAACCAGCATAAAAAGACAGTAAAAAAATCCGGTTGCCGCCGCAATATACTCGTACCGTCGCTGGGACTTCCTCCGGAAATAACACCAGAGCATGCTGATCAGGAAGATCAGCAGCACAACCAGGGTCAGCACTACTGAAAGACACGGGTTTCCTTTGTAATCAACAGCCAGTCGCTCAGCACACCCCCGAAATATTCCATATTCTGCAGCAGGGAACTGGTGCTTTTTTGCCTTTCCCCGGTAGCAAAATGCATGACCATTTCATTCCGGATCAGATTGACCAGCAGCAGCAAAACGGAAATGCACTCCGAAACAGATACAATGCTGAATCCTTTTTCCCCAGGATAATTTTCCTTCAAAAAAAATCAGGAACAGTCCGATCCCGACCAATACAATGCCGCATACCGTGTTAACGCAGGCCAGGGAAACCAGCACGGCGCTAATGATCAGCCATTTCATTCCGGGCCGCTCCAGATATTTTTTAATGGCAATGGTAAAAAGCAATAGCAGCAACAGAAAAATGGTTTCAGACCACAACATGGAATAAACTTCCTGCAGGGCAGGGCTCAAAACAATGCAGGCCAGCAATAATCCGTTTATACCACTTCGACGTATGGTAAAAGCCATTCATGATGCTGCCGCATAAATAAATCAGAAGTCCGAAAAGAATCCCGTTCAGGATGGCCCCATACTGCAGAGGATCCAGCCGCGTAAAAAAAGAAATGATTGCAAGAAAAAACGGGATAGCCGGCAGGGAAATCCACGACGGGTAAATTATCGAATGACCGAAAGCCGTCTCCGTGCAGCAAATGCCGGGCGGCGCTGATATAAGTGACGGAATCCGGTGAAACGCCGATGCCGCTGTGTTTTGAAAAAATCTGGATAATGATAAACCCGATTGCAGCGGCAACCAGCGAATCCAGGTTGTTGGAAAGGGAAAATAAACGCGACTTTACTTTCATGCCGGTAATCCGAAGGTATAAGAATTTATCATAATTTTTTCTGTCAATCGTTATCCGGTAATTTCAATTTTCGTTCCAGATAACCATTTCGGATGAACCGGTTCTTCTTATTTGTTCCTGCTGATACTGATTTGTTTGTCTTCTGAGGCAGGCGCGCAGATATTCGGAGGCAACGCCTCCTTCCGTTAAATGGAACCAGATCAATTCTGCTCCCGGCCAGGATCATTTTCCCTAAGGGACTGGAAAAAGAAGCGGGGCGATGTGGCCTTCCTGGTTTCCGCACTCAACAACAGCACACTGTTCAACCATTGGGCGACCATCAGCATCAGATCAATATTGTTTTTCATAACCTGACCACGATTCCCAATGGATATGTGCAGCTGGCTCCTTTCCGAAGTGAATTTCAGCTAACGCCTTCCCAGAATAGTTTTGAACTGGGCAGCCTTCCCTGGCACGAGACCCTGGCCATTCATGAATACCGGCATGTTCAGCAGTACAATAATTTCCGGGTGGGCCTGTCGAAAGTCTTTTATTATTTGTTTGGGGAGGAAGGGCTGGCCCTGGCCAACAATCTTTCCGTTCCCAACTGGTTCTGGGAAGGAGATGCGGTTTACCAGGAAACCCTGGTCAGCCGGCAGGGCCGCGGGCGGCTTCCTCTATTCCTGACCGGATATCGAGGCCCTCTGGGTTTCCGGAAAAAAATTATTCCTGGATGAAACTCCGCAATGGTTCATTCCGGGATTATACGCCGGATCATTATCCCCTGGGATATATGCTGGTGGCTTATGGAAGAGAAAAATACGGAATGGATTTCTGGAGAAAGACCGCCGTGGAGGCAGCAGCATTTAAAGGCTTGTTTTATCCGCTTCAAAAATCCATTCAGAGAAATGCCGGCATTCCCTTTCGATTCATTTCAGGCAACAGGCATTTGATTATTTTCAGCAGTCAGTTGCCGGATACGGCTATACCGGGATTCCAATGCCATTTATGGAAATGAGCAACCGCATTTTGTATGCAGATGAATTGTTCCCGCAATTCACAGATTCAAATCATCTGATTTTTTTAAAATCATCTTACCGCCAGCCTCCGCAGTTTGTCCGGAAAGACCTAAGATCGCAAAAAGAAACACAGGATCAGATTCCGGGCCGTTTCATCAGACGATCAGTTTTCCTACCGCAACCAGCAAATTGTTTATTCGGCTTATGAACCCGACCTGCGCTGGGGATGGCGGGATTATTCCGTGATCCGTGTACTGGATCTGAATACCGGAAAAGACATCCGGCTCACCAGCAAAACAAAATATTTTTCTCCTGATATTTCTCCGGACGGTAAATCGATTGTTGCCGTGCTTACCATGGACATCGGGCCGCTGTTTCCTGGATATTCTGGATAGCAAATCCGGAAAAATAATAGTCCGGCTTCCCAATCCGGAAATTTATTTATACCTATCCGAAATTCTTTTCTGATCAGCAACTCGTTTCTGCCGTCCGAAACGAGCAGGGGACAAATGTGCCTGATGATGATTGATATTCCTTCCGGAAAACAAACGCTGCTGGTTCCCTGGTCCATGGATCCCATTGGTTTCCTTTCTGTACAGAAACGGGGAGATTTATTTTACCCGCACCGAAGATGGCGTGGATAAAGGGTTTCGCATGTGGTCGGGAGAAATATTTACCATGCTTGCAGCAGACCGGCAACCGGCAACTTACCAGATCACATGCCGGCTTTGGAAAACTGGCCTGGAACAGTTTTACCAGCGCCGGATATCACCTGAATTATCGCAGAAAATGATTCTTTATTCAACGATGATCCGTTGCAGTTTAATGCAGACAGGACCGCTCTCAGACACACGGAGTTCATTCCCTGGATCATCCGCCTTTTCAGATTCCTGATTCCATCCCGGATTCGAGATTTCCGGTAAAACCTTATGCCGCCACCACGGATATTTTTCATTTTCACAGCTGGCGGCCTTATATCAATGATCCGGATTATACGTTTTTCGCTGGTCGGTCAAAATGTGCTGAACAGTTTTCAATCGGAAATTTATATCGGATATAACCGGAATGAACAATATAAAAAAGTCGGCGCTGGATTTTACCTACGGCGGACTTTTCCCGTTTATCAATGCCGGCGCGGAATACCGGATTGACCGGAGCGCTTATTTCACGGTGCACAAAAGATTTACTGGAATGAATTGCTGGCTTATGCCGGATTCTCCGTTCCGCTGAATTTCAGCAGGGGCAGATGGCTGACCAGCCTGGAGCCGGGCAGTCAATTTTACTTATCACCAGCAATTATTTCAAAGGAATTATACAAAGACAGTCTGCATATACCGTCGGATTCAGCAGTCTGGATCCGTATATTTCATTTTCACACCAGCTTCAGACAGGCCAGACAGCAGATCTATCCTTCTTTTGCGCAGACTCTCTTGATTACAATATAACCGCGCCGTTTCGAATCTTGCACGGAAATCAGTTTCTGGCTTCCGGCAATTTTTATTTCCCGGGATTTATTTCTACGCATAGTCTCGAATTCAGCGCGGCCATGCAACAACGCGATTCGCTGAACCAGGTCCGCTTCAGCAACGGCTTTCCTTTTTCCCGGGGATATTCCGGAGAAAATTTTTACCGGATGTACCGGCTTGGCGGTCAATTATAATTTTCCACTGGCTTATCCTGACTGGGGTTTTGGGAACATTCTTTATTTTTTACGGATCCGGGCCAATGTCTTTTTTGATTATACCGGCGTTCCTTTCTTATGCAACCAATGGGCCGGGCGTTCAAACCCAATACCGTTCCTGCGGTATGGAAATTTATTTTGATACCAAATGGTGGAATGAACTGCCGCTGAGTCTTGGCATCCGGTACAGTCGTCTGCTGGATCCGGATTATGAGGGAAGGGGACCAAATCAATGGGAACTCATCCTGCCGCTGAATCTGCTGGATAAGGGCTATAGCCACCGCAATACCAAACCTGTAGAAAGTTCCGTCTCATCCCCGCAGAACTTCTTAATTTTGCGCGCCCCGGCAGAACAGCTATCCGGCGGATCATTCAGCATGAAGTATACATCAGAAATAGAGAAAAGAAGAACCTTTGCCATCATCTCCCATCCGGATGCCGGAAAAACGACACTGACGGAAAAGTTTCTGCTTTTCGGAGGCGCCATTCAAACGGCCGGTGCGGTAAAAAGCAATAAGATCCGTAAACATGCCACCAGCGATTTCATGGAAATTGAACGGCAGCGCGGTATTTCCGTGGCCACTTCCGTGATGAGCTTTCGAATACCGGAACATGCTGATCAACCTGCTGGATACGCCGGGACATAAAGACTTTGCGGAAGATACCTACCGGACGCTGACGGCCGTGGACAGTGTGATCCTGGTCATTGACAGTGTGAACGGGGTGGAAGAACAAACCCGCAAACTGACGGAAGTCTGCCGGATGCGCGATACCCCGATCATTGTTTTCATCAATAAGATGGACCGGGACGGGAAAAACCGTTTTGAACTGATGGAAGAAATAGAAAATGAACTAAACATCAAACTGCATCCGCATGACCTGGCCCATCAACAGCGGAAAGGATTTCAAAGGAGTGTATAACCTGCATGATAAAAACCTGATTCTGTTCACTGCCAATACCAAGGCTTCCGATGAAGATGTGGTGCAGATCGAAGACCTCAGCAGATCATATGCTGGATGAAAAACTGGGCGAAAAAGATGCCGCCACTGTTACGAGAAGATGTGGAACTGGTGGATGGCGTTTATGGCCCGCTGAATGTAGAAGATTATCTCAGCGGAAAAATTGCACCGGTATTTTTTGGCAGCGCCATCAATAATTTCGGTGTACAGGAAATGCTGGATACTTTTATCCGCATTGCACCGCTTCCCCAATGCCGCCCAACAACCGGAGGAGAAGTTTGTCCGGAAGATGAAAAACTCAGCGGATTTGTTTTTAAGATTCATGCCAACCTCGATCCCCGTCACCGGGACCGGATCGCATTTATCCGGGTTTGCAGCGGGAAATTCGAACGCAATAAATATTTTCATCATGTCGTCTGAATAAAGATGTCCGGTTCAGCAATCCCTATAGTTTCCTGGCCAGGGATAAAGATGTGATCGAAGAAGCTTATCCGGGAGATGTGGTCGGACTGTTTGATACCGGCAATTTCAAGATCGGCGACACGCTTACCGAAGGAGAAAATTTTTATTTTACCGGAATTCCTTCTTTTTCCCCGGAAATATTTAAAGAAGTAGTGAATAAGGATCCGATGAAAACCAAACAACTGGAAAAAGGATTGTTGCAACTGACGGATGAAGGCGTTGCCCAGTTATTCACCCAGTTTGGCGGAAATAAAAAAATCATCGGTTGTGTGGGCGAACTGCAGTTTGAAGTGATCCAATACCGGCTGCTGCATGAATATTCCGCATCCGTGCAATTCAATAACCTGCCTTTTTTTAAAGCCTGCTGGCTAACCAGTAAGGATCAGAAAAAACTGGATGACTTTGCCCGGTTCAAACAAAATAATATTGCCGAAGATAAAGACGGACAAATGGTTTATCTCGCGCAAAGCGAATGGTTTCTGAATACAGAAATCAGCAATAATCCGGATATTGATTTCATTATACTTCAGAGATCCATAAAGACTGATGGTTGAAACGGCAAATACTGAAAATCGTTCCGCTCAATCCGGCGGAACTTGAATGCTATCTTCAGGGAGAAGGCAGACTGGAGAAACTGTTCAATCTGAAAGCTTACCGGCAGAACGGTTTCTCCGGCCATATAAAGAAAGAGTCATCCGGACCGTTCTTGCCATAACTCCGGAAAATGAAAGGATCCGGATTATCTGTTACAGCACATTCTGGATCGTCGTTGAAAAATCTTCATCGGTCATTGTAGCGGAACTGGGATTTAAAGGCAAACCGGACAAGCAGGGAAACATTGAAATTGGTTATGGAAGCATGCCGTCCCACAGAGGGCAGGGATATAATGACCGAAGCCGTGGCAGGCATGATTCAATGGGCGAGCATCAAGACCGGAAATTCATTGTATACTGGCGGAAACGGATAAAGATAATGCAGCATCCATCCGGGTGCTGGAAAAAAATAATTTCATTCCCTTTGATCTCCGGGAGAATATGCGCTGGTGGAAGATAAATCTGTCAGAACTTTAACGCGATTCCGGTGTAATTATGCGGACGTAATTTTTTTCAATTCTTCTTTTACAACCTGCTGCAATTTTCAGTGAGTCAATAAATTCATGCATGGATTCCCGGGTTATGCCATTTTTTCCGCGGGTAAGGTCTTTCAGGGCTTCATATGGCTTCGGATAATCTTCCCGGCGCAGAATTGTTTGAATGGCTTCCGCCACCACCGCCCAGTTGTTCTCCAGATCCTGTTTCAGCTTTTTTTCATTCAGTACCAGTCTGGAAAGTCCGCGCTCAATGGACTTCAGCGCAAGCATGGTATGCGCAAACGGAACGCCGATACTGCGCAGGGTGGTGGAATCGGTAAGATCCCGCTGCAGACGGGAAACCGGAAGTTTGCCGGAAAGATATTCAAAAATGGCATTGGCCAGTCCGAGATTTCCTTCTGCATTTTCAAAATCGATCGGATTCACTTTATGCGGCATGGCCGAAGAACCGATTTCGCCTTCTTTTGTTTTTTGTTTAAAATAATCCATGCGAAATATAGGTCCAGATATCCCGGCAAAAATCAATCAGGATGGTATTGATCCTTTTCATGGCATCGAAATGCGCGCCAAGCATATCATAGTGTTCGATCTGCGTGGTGTATTGCTGCCTTTTTAAATCCAAGTTTATTTTCCACAAATTCATTCGCCAGTTTCACCCAGTCCTTTTTTGGAAATGCCACATGATGGGCATTGAAATTTCCGGTTGCCCCGCCGAATTTTGCCGTGAACGGGATCTGGATCAGCAGTTCCACCTGGTTCTCGATTCTTTCCACAAAAACCATGATCTCTTTGCCCAGCGGGTGGGGGAAGCGGCCTGTCCATGCGTTCTGGCCAGCATGGGTATTATCGATCCATGGGTTGGCCAGCAGTCGTGAGTTGTTTTTTCAGGTTCAGCATAAAAGGAATGTATTCTATTTCCATCGCATGTTTCCAGAGCAGCGGGAATGGCCGTATTGTTGATATCCTGGGAAGTGAGTCCGAAATGAATCCATTCCCTGGTTTCCGCATCTTTGGTCATTTCCAGTTTCGATTTCAGAAAATATTCAACAGCTTTTACATCGTGGTTGGTTGTCTTTTCAATTTTCTTTATTTCCCGGGCATCCTCCACACTGAAATTTTCAGCAATGGATTCCAGTTGTTTGCGGGTGTGCGGCGGAGATCGTAAAAAATTTCTTTTCTGCCAGGAATAAAAAATAATCAACTTCCACCCGGATCCGGTATTTGATCAATGCATATTCCGAAAAATATTCACCCAGGTGTTGAAGCTGGCTGCGATATCTTCCGTCGATCGGAGAAATGGCAGTGAGTGCATTGAGTTCCATATATGAGTTTGCCGGTGAATGAGATAATCTGGTTGCTTAGCCTACTTTTGCAGCCAAAATTAAACTAAACGCGTTGGACAGAAAAATAAGGGTGGGGGCGGTGAGTTATCTGAACACAAAACCGCTGTTATATGGCATTGAAAGTTCACCCGTTTTGGAAAAAATAGACGCTGATTACAGATTATCCGGCCAGCATTGCAGATATGTTGCTGAAAGATGAAATCGATATTGGACTGGTGCCCGTTGCCATTATTCCCGGAAATGAAAGAATACCATATCAATACCGGTTATGGTATTGGATGCAACGGGCCGGTGGCTTCCGTTTGCCTTTTCAGCGAAGTTCCGGTTGAAAATCTGGAGACCGTACTGCTGGACTATCAGAGCAGGACTTCCGTGGCCCTGGCAAGAATTCTGCTGAAAGAATATTGGAAAATCAAACCGGAATTTAAAGAAGCCGGCGCCGGATTTCTGAATGAAATTAAGGGAACAACCGGAGCCGTGGTCATTGGCGACCGGGCATTGAAACAAAGATCCGTATCCGCTCATGTTTATGATCTCGGGGAAGCCTGGAAAAAAATGACCGGACTTCCATTTTTGTTTGCTGCCTGGATCAGCAATAAAAAGCTGGATCCGGATTGGGTAAAAGCATTTGATGAAGCCAATGGATCCGGCGTTCATCATATTGAGCAGGTACTGGAAGGGTTAACGCATGAGTCTGTTTGATCTGAAAGAATATTATACCCGCTATCTGAGTTATGAACTCGACGCAGGAAAGAAAAAAGGATTGAAACTTTTTTTGGAAAAGCTCGGCAATTATTAATCAGGGACGGGCAGGCCATTACCGGATCAGCAATACGGTACCGGTACGGGTAATATTCCCACAGAAGGAAACCGCCTGAATAACATAAACATACTGGCCGGTATCCTGCATTTCTCCGTGAAAGGTTCCGTTCCAGCAATCTCCCGGGGTGCGGGTATCAAAAACTCTTTGCCCCCAGCGATTATAAACGGAAAATTCCTTTATCGTCACATCGCCCCATTTTCTGATTCCGAAGCAATCGTTTATGCCATCGTGATTGGGGGTAAATGCATTCGGAACGGAAAATAAATTCTTTCCGGTTGCTTTTACATTCACGGTTACCGAGTCCTCAGCATAACATCCGTTTTCACTGGTTCCCCGCACAACAAAAGTGGTGATGCTGTCGATCGCCGCCACGGGATTGGCTATCTGTGCGTTATTTAATCCGCTGACCGGAAACCAGCTATACGATACTGCACCTGTTGCATTCAATTGCGTAAACAGATTGGAACAATTAATATCATTTGATTTCTGTGCGATCACCGTCGGACTGGGCTTTACATCCACGAAAACACTGAACTTGCTGTCGTAGCTGTTGCAAACCGGATCACTGATCTTCAACTGGTAGTAAGTGGAATTTTCCGGTGATGCTGCCGGAGCAGGGGAAGAAGGATTGTTAAGATGATCTGCAGGAGACCATTCATAAATAAAATCCGGATCGTTGTCGCTGGCCAGCAAAACCGAAAATCCTTTACAGATCGTCTGGTCGGGCGGCGCCTGAAATACAGGCACGGGACGGAAAGAAACCAATACCGAATCCTTTTCCATGCAGGAATTCATATCCTTATAATTTAGAATAAACCGCGTGGGCTGATCCGGTTTCGCAATGGGATTGGGAATCGCGGGATCATTCAGGAAAGCGGCCGGAGACCAGGAATAAGCGAGTGCGCCGGCGGCATATAATTGCACGGCATCGTTTATGCAAATACTGGTATCGGGCGTAATGGTAACCGGCACCGGCTGAAAAAGGGAAACCTGCACCGTATCTTTTGCCAGACAACCCAGAGAAGAGCGGCCGGTTACAATATAAGCAGTATTTGCCTTGCGGCGTTGCAATGGGGTTTGCAATGGAAGCATCAGACAGTCCGTCTGCCGGCGACCAGGAATAAGAAGGCACTCCGCTCGCCCATAGTGGAACACTTGCACCCGGACAAATAGTGGTATCCGCGGAGGCAAGCAAAGGCGGTTTATCCACATTCACCCGGATCACATCTGTTTCCATGCTAAGCGTGGTAAAAGAAATATCATCCAGGGCAAAATCATTTCCGGCAATATCCGTGTAGTTATTTACGATAACGATTGTGGCGCTGGTGCTGCCACCTGAATTCCAGTCCGTAAAATACTCGCTGCCAGTTGCAGGGGGTTGTGCCTGAATAATAAAAATCCTCCAGTGGAATTCCATTAATATACATCCTGATTCCGGCGTTGTTCGAGCTGCTGATCAGCTGAAACCAGGCAGAAAAATGATAATCCGTATTGGCTTGCACCGGTATTATTTCCGACCAAATCACATTTTAGCTGTATTTTCGACCCGTTGACCAATAGCATATTACCATTCCCACCGGTATGATCCGTGCAATTTGAAAAACCAGGATCCCAGGAAGCGGGATTGCCGGCAACCGTATAAGTACCTTCCTGATTTCCGGAAGTTGATAAGGTATAATTTGAAAGAAAACCTGTATTTCCCTGGCTGAAATCTCCATTAACGATCAGGTTCGGTCCGCGGACTTTTGCATTGACGAAATATTGGGTAGACGACAGCGGTTTAACCTCCGGAGAACCGGATGCACGGATCATTCAGCGTAGCATCCGGCGACCAGCAGTATTCAAGCGCGGACTTTGTTTTTAACCGGATGCTGTCTCCAAAGCAAATGGTCGTATCGCTCGTAGTAATTATATCCGATGGCTGCAGGCTGATGCTGATATTCCGGGAAAGGCTGTTCACGCAACCCCCGGTCTGGGTTACCGTAAGTGTTACCGGATAAGTACCCGCCTGTCCCGAAATCGTGCAGGACATTTAAACTATTCGGATAAGCCACACCGTTAATATTCCAGTCATAAACCGTCTCCGGGCTGCGTAATCCCGTAAAACTTTACCTGAAACGGATTACAAACGTCCTGATCGGCAGTAAATCAGGCTTGGGCAGGTCTTTCATCACAATGACTCGCCGTATCTCCTGTAATATCTGTAGAGCAATTCTTCGGCGTTTGTAATTTTCAACAAAGCATATTTCGTTGTTGCTGTTGGCTGAACCGGAACAGGAAAAGGAACGCCATCCTGCACATTGTTCTGAACATAATTTGTAATGCCGTCTGAATAAGTAATCGTATAGGAAGCCGACAAGGGCGTGGCTGTGGGATGAAAAGTAAGCACACCGGTTCCCCCCGGACAAATGCTGTTGCCGGTAAAACTTCCGGCCAGTTTCGGGCAACAGTCGTTGTCGGCAACAAAAGCCGCGCAGGTTGGGTTTGTCTGATTGATGGCTGCGCTCCCGCCCAGTGTGCCGTTCCAGGCCGGGTTTCCCTGTTTATTGATCAGGTCGTCGAAAGTATAATAGGCCAGCAGGCCGGTTTGGGTAGCCGGGGAGGGCAAGGAAGTATTCATATATGCCTGGATCTGCGCCTGGGTTCTGGCAACATTCCAGATTCTGACTTCGTTGATGTAGCCGATGAAGTTTTCGTTATAAAGCTGAGCTGAATAAAACCCAATCTGGGTATGCCAGTTGTTCTGAAACAGATTTCCGGTTGCGGCAACCTGACTCATTAAGAAACCATTCCTATAAAATTTTAAACGTGATCCGTCATAAACCATCGCAACATGATAGGTTTTATTCAATTGAATCTGGCACGCGTCCGGCGTTCCATAATAACCATTGGTTGTGGTTATCTGGGCATGTTGGCGTCTTAATAAATAATTTACATCCCTGGGATCATCATGTTTTGATACAATATCTCCTTCTCCAGCGTAGGCCGCCATCGCATATGGCGTTGTGTCGGTTAATTTCAGCCTCGACTGTAATCTGATTGCCGGGAACATTTAAATTCCCACCTGTAACATATGACAGGTTGCGCAGGAAGATTAAGCCAGTTATCGCAATGATCACAAACCGGAGTTCACAGTAATGCAGGCTGTTTGACCAGAAATTCGGTTGTAGGTGCGCAGCCACCCGCATCCTGAATGCTTACCAAAGAATAATTTGTTGTCGACGGATGGCTGGACTGCAACGGCAAATGGGACACCATCCTGTACATTATTCTGAATATAATTGCTGATTCCATCAGAATAAGTGATCGTATAAGGCGGATTGGAAGTACCAGTGGAATGAAAAGTAAGAGTACCCGTTTTCCAGGGCAAATTGAATTTCCCTGTCAATGTTCCCTCAAAACCGGGCAACAATTATCGTCGGCACAAACGATGCACAGGTTGGATTTGTTTGGTTGAGCACCGCACTGCCGCCCAATAGTTCCATTCCAGGCAGGATTTCCCTGCTTATTGATCAGGTCATCAAAAGTATAGTAGGCCAATAGTCCGGTCTGTGTAGCCGGAGAGGGAAGAGAGGTATTCATATAGGCCTGAATCTGCGCCTGGGTTCGTGCAACATTCCAGATCCTGACCTCATTGATATAACCGATAAAATTTTATTAAAGGCCGAGCCTGATAAATCCCTATTTGTGTACTACAATCATTTTGAAACAGATTCCCGGATACCGCAATCTGGCTAACAAAAAGCCATTTCTGTAAAATTTCAATGTACTTCCATCGTAGACCAGCGCAACATGATAAGTCTTATTCAATTCAATATCACAAATCGGGGGTGTTATGTGATAGACTCCATCAGCGGTTGTAATTTCTGCACTGTTGGGTCGTAGTAAATAGTTAATATCTAATGGCCCCTGATGTTTAGAAACGATGTCTCCGGCATACAAGTTCCCTCCAACAAAAGGTGTAGTTCTGTTAATTTCCGCTTCAACGGTAATTTGATTTCCCGGAACATCCAGATCCCCAATATTAACGTAGGAAGGTTGGGATGGTAAATACAGCCAATTATTGCAATTTGCTAAAGTTTGATTTCTTAATACCTTATTAGAAATCGGTGGAATTTGACCAAGAGAACTGTTCAATAGCAACCAGAAAAGAATAAAAGCACCTAGTTTCATTGGCATTCAAAGGTATTCAAACAAGACTGATAAAAATTTACCGGGATTTTAAAAAACCGACAAAATACACTATAAAGAAGTTAACGATGAGTTTTACAGCAATTCCCCAATAGATAGGTGTTTACACCTATATTTACTTCAACTTTTGAAATAACCTCCCATATTATTAAAACGGACAAATTATTTTTATATTTTACGCTTGATTTAACCCCATCAATTGATCAAAAAATGAGATTTTTAAGCTTTTTGTTGATTTCTGTTATTTTGTTTTTTAGCTCTTGTACAAAAACTGTTACAAATCCTGCACCTGTTCCAACAATTGTCGGATTATGGGTTGGCACACTTACGGCCAATAATGAGCCTGGGGCTGGACCCTTATATTATAGCCTTGATATAAAATCCGATAGCACAATTCTTAGTCAGGGCCTTGGAGCTAACGGAAACACATATTATGCGGCAGGCGCCTGGAGATTGTCTGGTTCTACGTTCTCTGCAACGATAACCTCCACAACTTTATCCAATAAGGGAGTTGTTCAAAATCTTAGTGCAACTTATAATCAAAATGAAGGAACATTATCTGCTGGAACCTGGGAAACAGTGGGGGCCAATGCTATAGGAACGTTTTCTTTAAACAGGATTAATTAACTCGACGTAAATTATTCAAATAGAGGTCGTAAAGGAGTTAATTTTTTGCCGGCCTTGAGTCGCTGTAAGGGTATTTCGTCATTTTTTGTCGTAACTTCGTCCGTTTCCAATATTGTATAGCTGCACCACCATGTGCGCAGCATATCTTTTTGAAGGGCGCAAGTCCAATACGAATTCTTGTGCTAATTTTACGGCGATGAGAAATCTTACGACAATAAGAAAGGCCCTGATCAGGAGGACAAAAGTTTTCTTTAAAAAAAACCCCGATAGGTTTCTAAAAAAAATTAAGGGGGTGGTCCATGTTGGCGCAAATACCGGACAGGAAATAAAAACTTACGCGAAGCATGGGCTGTCGGTAATCTGGATTGAACCCATTCCGGATGTATTTGAGAAATTACAATCGAATCTGGTGGGTGTTCCGGGGCAGATTGCGCTGCAGGGCCTTGTTACTGACCGTGACAATGCAGAATATCATTTTCACGTTGCCAGTAACAATGGAGCTTCTTCTTCCATCCTGGAATTAAATCTTCACCAGGATATATGGCCCGATATCAGTTACGAGAAAACAATTAAATTACATAGCAAAACGCTGTCGTCGTTATTAAAAGATAATAATGTAATCCTTTCTGATTATGATATGCTGATTATTGACACCCAAGGCTCGGAATTGCTGGTGCTGAAAGGAGCCGTACCTATTCTTCATCATTTCAGATATATTCAAACTGAAGCAGCGGATTTTGAGGCTTATAAAGATTGCTGTCAGTTAAAGGATCTCCAATTATTTCTTGGTCAATATGGATACCGGGAAGTTTCCCGTCGAAAATTCGCAACACACCCCGATGGAGGAAGCTGTTATGATATTGTTTATAAAAGAAGTTGAATATCCGATCTTTTATGCTAATCTCTGAAAGCAAATATATTTAATATAATATCGTAATCACCCTTCCTCTCTCTTTCCCAAAACGGTTTTGCATAAACCGGACTCCCTTCTTTAATATAATACTTAAAATTATTCCGGACCAGGATATCCAGGATTTCATTCAGCTTGAACATTTCGGAATAAATGCCGTGATATTCAACAAAAAGGTTCCTGACATTTGTTAGATTATCAGCACAATCCCTTAGCACGGCATGTTCAGCCCCTTCAATATCGATTTTCAGAAAATCAATTTCTTCACCAACAAATCCTTCAATCTGACACACTTAACGGTCTTTTTATTACCGCCTTCATGATTATCGGTTTCAATTCTGCTTCCCATGCTGCCTTTGGCATTAAAAGAAAGGGATTCATTGTTAATCCAAATGGCCGCATTCACGACACTTGTATCGGTAAAATTCCAAGCTTCAAGATTTGATTTAATAATATCAAAGTTTGTTTCATCCGGCTCAAATCCGGTTACCACTGCATTCGGGTAATTAACCTTAAAAAAGAGAATGCTGGTACCGATATATGATCCGCAATCAATTATTCTCGGGCGATCAGTGGTTGACCTGAACTTGTAAAACTCATTTATAAATAATTCATTTATTGAAACAAGGAATACGGGGCCATCCCTAAAGGCTATTTTATATTTATTTCTGTAAGTATGATATTTCAGGCTGTCATCTGTCTGATGCTTTAAAGTCTTCTCTTTTACCCATCCAATATCAAAGACGGCGTATGGCCGATGAAACAATTTCTTAATTCTGTTATAAACTCCCTTGCCCAGATTGGTCAAAAAATGAGGCATAATGATAAATTAAATCAAATGTGTAAAATAGTTTAATTTTAAAAGAGAATAAAAAAATACTTCTTTATGGATGTGGTGATGATATTTAACGGTTTGGGGAATCAGATGTCTCAGTATGCATTTTATTTAAGTAAAGCAAATGTTTCTAAATCAACGAGGTTTTTATTTTCAAAAAAGTCGAATAAAATTCACAATGGTTATGAACTGAACAATGTTTTTGGAATCGAATATAACGATTCACTTGTTAATAAAGTCCTGTATTTAATTTTCAGGATTGCCGGTTATCAAAAATTTCCTTTTATTTCAAAACCTGTCATCCGAATTCTGAATTTTCTGGGAATATCAATTGTAAACGAAAATGATGATTATAATTTTAATCCCGAATATTTACTGCCTTCCAAAGGGTTGAAATTTTATGTAGGCGGATGGCATTCAGAGAAATATTTCATTACTGTAAAAGATAGGGTCCGGAATGCATTTCAATTCGATTTAAATAATATTGGAAAAGAAAATCTGGAAGTTCTGGAAGCAAATAAAAAGATCGAACAGTGTATCCGTTCATGTCAGACGGGGTGATTTTCTGGATTCCAACAACTACGACAAACTGGGGGCTGTATGTACCCTGAACTATTTTTTACTCGCCATTGAAAAAATGAAATCGCTGGTTGACAAGCCACATTTCTTTTTTTTTACAAATGATCATTCCTGGGTTAAAAGCAATTTCAATGCGCCCGATTTTACGATTATCGATATAAATACAAAGGATAACAGTTGGAAAGATATGTTTCTTATCTCAAATTGTTCCCACCATATCAACTCTAACGGATCTTTCAGCTGGTGGTCTTCCTGGTTAGATAAAAGCATGCATCCGTTTGTCATTGTGCCAAGAAATTTTATTGCAAATAGACATTTTGAAGATATCTATCCTGAAAGCTGGATTCAATTATCAGATTATTATAGAGATTTTCAGGAGCAGCCGGACGTTAATTGTGTCAAAAAGTTATTTGTGTAAAAAATTCCATGCGGCTTAGCCTAAGTCGGCCGATTATGAGATGAAGGGGGAGATCCCGGGCCTCATGGCTTATCCGGGCTCGTTTTTGAATAAAAGGCCATCGCGTTAAAGTAAGCTGGCGATATCTTTAAGCCGACGATATCAATTTCCCTGATATATCCGAGAAATTAATCCTTTCCTTTAGAGCCTTAAAAAAGCTTTATATCGGCCTGTTATCCGCTTTGGGCAAAAAATCAGTTTTCCTGATATAACCGTTTCGGCTGATTTACTGCCATTTTTGCACTCTGGCCTGCATGGCATAATGATTGACATTCACTTATGAAACTTTATATACTAACCTTAAATAAATCAATATTATGGGAAAAATTATCGGAATTGACCTTGGAACCACCAATAGCTGCGTTGCCGTAATGGAAGGTAATGAACCGGTGGTCATTGCCAATGACGAAGGGCGCCGTACAACGCCTTCCGTAGTGGCTTTCCTAAAAAATGGCGAACGTAAAGTGGGTGATCCGGCCAAACGCCAGGCCATTACCAATCCCGATAACACCATCACTTCCGTAAAGCGTTTTATGGGCCGTCGTTATGATGAAGTAACCAATGAAATCAGCCACTGGAGCTATAAAGTGGTAAAAGGTGACAATAATACTTGCCGTATTGACATAGACGGCCGTCAGTATACGCCCCAGGAAATCAGCGCCATGATCCTTCAGAAAATGAAGAAAACGGCTGAAGATTATCTGGGTCAGGAAGTAACCGAAGCTGTTATCACCGTTCCGGCCTATTTTAATGATGCACAGCGCCAGGCAACCAAAGAAGCCGGTGAAATTGCCGGTCTGAATGTTCGCCGTATTGTAAACGAACCTACCGCCGCAGCCCTGGCTTATGGACTGGATAAAGCAGGAAAAGATGAAAAAATTGCCGTATTTGACCTTGGTGGCGGTACATTTGATATATCCGTCCTGGAACTGGGAGATGGTGTATTTGAAGTAAAATCCACCAACGGTGATACCCACCTGGGTGGTGATGATTTTGATAAAGTGATCATGGACTGGCTGGCTGATGAATTCAAAAAAGATGAAAATATTGATCTGCGCAAAGATCCGATGGCTTTCAGCGTTTGAAAGAAGCCGCTGAAAAAGCAAAAATTGAATTGTCTTCTTCTACTGAAACAGAAATCAACCTGCCTTATATCACCGCTGTTGACGGTGTTCCCAAACATCTGGTGAAAAAACTGACCCGTGCAAAATTTGAACAGCTGGCTGATAACCTTTTTGAAAGTTGTCTGAAGCCCTGTGAACAGGCATTGAAAGATGCCGGTATTAACTGCTTCACAAATTGATGAAGTGATCCTGGTAGGTGGTAGCACCCGTATTCCTAAAGTACAGGAAATCGTAGAAAAATTCTTTGGCAGAAAACCAAATAAAGGTGTTAACCCTGATGAAGTGGTTGCCGTTGGCGCAGCCATCCAGGGTGCTGTGTTGACCGGTGAAGTAAAAGATGTGTTGTTGCTGGACGTTACGCCGTTTAGCCTGGGTATTGAAACCATGGGCGGTGTGATGACACGGCTGATCGAAAGCAATACCACCATTCCGACCAAAAAATCAGAAACATTCTCTACCGCCAGCGATAACCAGCCCGGTGTGCAGATCCATGTATTGCAGGGTGAAAGGCCAATGGCCAACCAGAATAAAAGTCTGGGAATGTTTAACCTGGATGGCATTCCGCCGGCACCACGTGGTGTTCCGCAGATCGAAGTGATATTTGATATTGATGCCAATGGTATCCTGCATGTAACTGCAAAAGATAAAGGAACCGGTAAGGAACAGAAGATCCGTATCGAAGCAGGCAGCGGTCTGAGCAAGGAAGAAGTGGAAAAAATGAAAGCCGAAGCCAAAGCCAATGAAGCAACCGATAAAGCAGCACGTGAAAAAGTGGATAAGCTGAACCAGGCAGATAGTCTTGATTTTCCAGACTGAAAAACAACTGAAAGAATTTGGCGATAAAATCCCTGCTGATAAAAAAGCTCCGATCGAATCTGCCCTGGCCAAACTGAAAGAAGCACATAAATCACAGGATATTGCACAAATTGACGCAGCCATTGCAGAAATCAATACTGCATGGACTGCTGCTTCTGAAGAAATGTACAAAGGCAACCCAGGGAGGCGGTGCGCAACCCGCTGCAGATCAGGCATCAGCCTAACGGTAGAAGGACAAACGAACGCAGATAAAAACGCTGAAAATGTTACGGATGCTGAGTTTGAAGAAGTGAAATAGATTAAATCAATGAATATGGAGATAAAGGCCGTCCGCATACGACAGCCTTTCTTATTTTATTGCGTTATGTTAATAAAATACAAAATGACATATTATTCTTAAATAATACGGAAAAGCTTGCATGATTCATAAAACGCTTCGTATATTTGCATCGCAATTGAGCAATTTTTAGTCTTGCAAGCTCACAGCGGATTCGACACTTCTTTCTAACGATTCTTTCGTGTTCTTCCTCCAATTGCTCAGAGAATTTTAAATCTTAAAAAAGAATATTTATGAAACAAGATGTAATGCCATCTATTGTCCAGATGGACCAGGAAACCCTGAAAAAACTGACTACTGAAGTAAGAGAAACCCTCGCAACCGGTTATAGCCTTGCCAAAAGTAAAAAGCAGTTTTCACTCAGTGAATCTCTGGAATATTCACCAGGACTGAAGACAGCTTCCCGTTTACCAGAAAATGGGGAATCTAAATAATACGATAATAACCTCAGAACCTTCCTCATGGAAAGGAAAATAAATGGGTCTAACGATCTGACAACACTGTCTGTTAAAGCAGTGTTTTTTTATTTCCGGAAAGTTAGAGGGAAATTCCTTACATGATATCCAGGGCCTTGGCAAGAAAAGTGCAGACAAAAGGAAGAATCATGATACAGGGTCCGCCGATAGTTAGTATAGGCCGAAAAAATGCAATCACGGAAAGAATAAAAAGGAACCAAAATAAGACCGGTGTATTTTTTTGTATTTTCCATGCAGGAGAAATTAGATGCGCAAATATATTTCAAATCCTGAATCCAGATGCACTTTAATTTTATTTCAAGTCGCCCCTTTTGGTAATTTCGTGACTGCATCTGCTTACAGGCAGCCTGTGATCGATTTTGAATTCGACTGGAAGATGAAAATACATTTCTACTTACGATTTAGCACCAAACCCGGACAGGCTCTTTATATGTGACGGGAATATACCCGAATTGGGCTATGAGAATACACTGAAATCACCGCAGCCGGTTGCTCATGCGGTATATGAATACCGGATTTCTGGGAGTTGAGCGTGGAACTGCTGAACAAACCTCATACACCCATTCAATACCACTATCAGTTGAAAATGGAAGACGGCAGCATGATCAGTGAATGGGGAAATGACCGGGAGATCCGGATTCCCGCAAGTCAGCAACCGAAATTCAAACCATCGATACCTGGAATTATGCCGGTGAATATGAAAACGCATTTTATACCGCGCCGTTTCAGAAAATCCTGCTTCCTGCCCATACAAGAAAATCGGGCAGCCAAACACCAAAGCAATTCACCCATATCTTTAAAATAAAAGCGCCCCTGCTTCAGCCAGCCAATGCCTTTGCCTGTGCGGGAAGCGGAGAGGGATTGGGAGACTGGTCCATGGAAGATCCGATCCTGATGAGAAAGGAAGGAAACTGGTGGACGCATCCGTAAATCTTCCGCCGAGAATTTTTGCCGGTAAGTTATAAATACGGAATCTGTGATCAGAAGCATAAACAATTTCTCTCTTTCGAAAGCGGCCCGAACAGGTCCTTGCCGGGCGATGCGCTGGATCAGAAAGCTCATCATTGTGCATGATGGCTTTATACGCCTTCCAAATAATACCTGGAAAGGAGCG
Source organism: uncultured Chitinophagaceae bacterium (assembly GCA_963801295.1). GTDB lineage: Bacteria > Bacteroidota > Bacteroidia > Chitinophagales > Chitinophagaceae > Puia. The sequence goes on along the minus strand of CAWDEH010000009.1, from coordinate 270,163 downwards.
GGGGTAAGTATTCCGGTATTCAGTCTGCGGAGCAAGGATTCATTCGGAACCGGTGAATTCACCGATATCAGACTGCTGGTGGACTGGGCAAATAAAACCGGGCTTAAACTGATCCAGATTCTTCCGGTAAACGATACTTCTGCAACCGGCACCTGGCTGGATTCCTATCCTTATGCGCGCCATTTCTGCTTTTGCCCTGCATCCCATTTATCTCAATCTGGAAGAAACGGCCGGAAAAAACATGCAGCTCATCTTAAATCGCTGAAGAAAAAACAAAAGCAACTCAATGAGCTGCCGGATCTGGACTATGAGACCGTGATCAGACCAAAATGAGTATTCTCAAAGAACTTTATGAACTGCAGAAAAAGAGATTTGCATGAAGATCCGGAATATCTAAAGTTTTTTGAGCACAATAAATTCTGGCTGACTCCCTATGCTGCATTTTGTTATCTGCGGGATATAAACGGAACCGCTGATTTTACAAAATGGAAAACGTACGGACGGTATAACAAACTCAGCAGTTGACCGGCTGACTGCTCCGCAATCCAAACAATACGACCAGATCGCCCTTCATTATTTTATTCAATACCATCTGCACCGGCAGCTCAGCAATGCGGCCGACTATGCCCATGAAAACGGCATCGTGATCAAAGGGGATATTCCCATCGGCGTTTACCGGTACAGTTGCGATGCCTGGATGTCGCCGGAACTCTATCATCTGGATCAGCAGGCCGGCGCGCCGCCGGATTCCTTTGCACTGAAAGGCCAGAACTGGGGATTTCCCACCTATAACTGGGAGCAGATGGCAAAAGATGATTTCCGCTGGTGGAAAAATCGTTTTGAACAGATGGCCATTTATTTTGATGCATTCCGGATCGATCATATCCTGGGGTTTTTCCGGATCTGGAGTATTCCGGTTCAGGAAACGGAAGGGATCATGGGCCGTTTTGATCCGGCCATTCCGGTTTACCGGATGGAATTCGATGAAAGAAATATCTGGTTTGACCATGACCGTTATACCAAACCATTTATCAATGAAGCCGTGCTCTGGGAATTATTTCGGACAGGATACCGAAAAGGCAAAACCACTTTATTTTGATGAAACCTCCAACGGAAGATTACCGGATCAAAGATTTTGTAAATACACAACGAAAAGTCGAAGATCATTTCGCAGATAAAACCGAAGACCCTTTTGATATGCTGAGCCGGGACAGCCCTGCTCGAGCCTGATTTCAAACCTGATTCTTTTTGAAGTGGAAGGTTCCGGGGGAAAAGAATTTCATTTCCGGATTTCCATGGAATCCACTTCCTCTTTCCGGTATCTGGACTGGAATCTGCAGCATCAGTTAAAGGAACTTTATGTAAATTATTTTTTCCGGAGGCAGGATGCATTCTGGAAGAAGGAAGCCATGAAAAAACTTCCGGCTGCTGAAAAGATCAACCAATATGCTGGTCTGCGGAGAAGACCTGGGCATGGTGCCGGCCTGTGTGCCGGACGTCATGAAACAGACTTGGCATTCTCAGCCTGGAAATCCAGCGCATGCCCAAGGATCAGTACCCGCGATTTTTTTCATCCGGCCGATGCGCCTTATTTGTCGGTGGTTACGCCTTCTACTCATGATATGAGCACGATCCGGGGATGGTGGGAAGAAGACCGGAGCTATAACCCAGAAATTCTTTAATGATGAACTGGGTCAATGGGGAGAAGCCCCTTTTTCTGCGATGCCTGGATCAATAAAGCCATTGTGCAGCAGCATCTGCATTCCCCGGCCATGTGGAGTATTTTTCAATTGCAGGATTTGTTGGGCATGGATGAAAATATCCGCCGGGAAAATCCAAATGATGAACGAATCAATGTACCCGCCGATTCCAAATCATTACTGGAGATACCGGATGCATTTATTATCTGGAAGACCTTCTAAAAGCAAAAGCCTTTAACGAACAACTCAGGGAAATGCTGAAATCTTCCGGAAGATAATTCCGATGAATGAAAATTGAACATTTGCCTTATAACCTGCGGTTTAAATATCCCTTTACCATTTCCCGGGGAACCAAAACACATCAGCCCACTTTTATTGTAAGTCTGGAACAATTTGGACGACAAGGATATGGTGAAGCGCCGGCCATCACCTATTATCATATTCCGGTGGAAAAAATGGCCGCCGATCTGGAAATTAAAAAACCGATGATTGAAAAATTCTGCTTTTACGGAACCGGATCCGTTTCTGGCATTTTCTGCATCATCTCATTCCGGACAATCCATTCCTCGTTTGCGCACTGGATATTGCCGCCTGGGATCTTTATGGAAAACTGCAGAAAAAACCCTTGTATCATGCTGGAAACTGGATATCGGCGAAGGCATCCGTCTGACAGATTATACCATCGGCATTGATACCATTGATAAAATGGTTGAGAAAATGCTGGCCAACCCTGGCCGATTTATAAAATAAAACTCGGCACAGACCGACGACGCTGAATATCATGCGCACGCTGAGAAAACATACGGATGCCATTTTGCGGGTGGATGCCAATTCCGGATGGACCCTTCAGCAGGCGCTGGATCTGATTCCCGCGCTTGCACGAATGCGGTGTGGAATTCATTGAACAACCGCTGGATAAGGAAGATCTGGACGGGATGCGGGTTCTATTTGAAAAATCTCCCATTCCCCTGATTGCTGATGAGTCCTGCGTATCTGAACAGGATGTGGAAAAATGTCATGGTCTGTTTCATGGCATCAATATCAAACTGACCAAATGCAGCGGACTTACCCCTGCACTCCGGATGATTCGAAACCGCCCGGAAACTGAATATGAAAGTATGGCCGGCGGTATGAATGAAAGCAGCATCGGATCCGCAGCGGTCGGCCACCTGCTGCCCCTGCTGGATTATGTGGATATGGACGGAATACTTTTGCTGGATGAAGATATCGCCACCGGATTGAAGATCGAAAACGGACTGGCGGTATTTCGGGGAAGCCGGGCTTGGGGGTGGAATTTACCGGGTTGACGGTTAACGTTGACGGTTGACCGATTGTATGTGATCATTAAGCCATTACCATTTGCTATCACCAGTCGTCCATCAACTGTCAACCATCAACCAAATCATATGGCAGAAGATCTAATCATAATCAGCGGAACCAAAGAAGAACAATACCAGGAACTTATTCCCGCAAATCGCAGCCCTGCTGGAAGGCGAACCGGATCTGATTGCCAACCTGGCGAATATTGCCGCTGCACTGAAAGAACAATTCGGATGGCTTTGGGTGGGGTTTTATCTGGTTAAAGGAGATGAACTGGTGCTGGGTCCGTTCCAGGGACCCGTCGCCTGCACCCGCATAAAGAAAGGGCAGGGGAGTTTGCGGCACCGCCTGGGAGGAAATGAAAACGATGATTGTTGCCGGATGTGAATACATTTCCCGGACATATTGCCTGCAACAGTTCTGTCCAAATCCGAAATCGTTATTCCGCTGATCATTAACCAGGCAGTAGTTGGGGTTTTTGATGCAGACAGCTCCCAATATGCCGCATTCGATAACACCGATCAGTTGTTTCTCGGTCAAATCCTCTCACTGATCCGCTTTCATAAAAAAATTAAACAACTGTTTAATTTCAAGTCACGAACCATTAATTTTGCAGTCCCAATTGCTTGCCTTCTGTAACCGGGTTAAATCCATCAGCATTAAAGTCAGACCGACGCTATATATTTTCACGTTATTATGAAAAGAATCTTTTCTGTTATTACCCGTTACTGATTTTATCTGGTTCGGTGAATGCACAAAATCCGGATAGCTCCGGAGGCAATAAATCACTCGGAGATTGTATTCAGTATGCTCTGGATCATCAGACAAATATCCGCCAGTCGCTGATTGATCAGCAAATCGCCGACCGGGAAATTAAAAGTCCATCTGGCAGACTGGTATCCGCAAATCAATTTTAATGGGAATTATCAGCATAATTTTCAACTGCCAGACAGCATCTTTAACGGGAATGCCCAGCCATATCGGAACCTATAATACATCAGGCGGCCATTTCAGCCTCAACCAAACTATTTTTAACCGGGATGTTCTGCTGACCCAACAATCTGCCAATGATGTCCGGCTACACTGGCAAAACAAAACACGCATCAACACCAGCATTGATGTCGTGGCCAATGTGAGTAAGGCTTTTTACGACGTGCTGCTTTCAAAACAACAGATCCTGCTGCTGGATTCCGATATTGTGTTGCTGCAAAGAAGCCTGAAAGATGCTTATAATCAGTATAAGGGCGGCCTCGTGGATAAAACCGATTATCAGCGTGCCACCATCAGCCTGAATAATACGAAAGCGCTGAGAAAAACTGCCGAGGAACAACTGAAAAGCAGGAATGCCCTGCTGAAACTATTTATGAGTTATCCGACGGATTCCACTCTGGACCTGGTTTACGACAGCGCCCGGATGAAGCAGGAAGTGACATCACTGGATACACTGCAGCAGGTGGATTTTAATAACCGGATCGAATACCAGCAGCTGGTTACCCAAAAACGGCTGCAGGAGGATAATCTGAAATATTATAAATGGGGATTTCTGCCATCGGTTTCTGCATTCGGAGCAATATAACCTGAACTATTACAATAACCAGTTCAGAAATTGTACAATAACAATTATCCGAATTCTTACGCCGGGTTTCGCTGTTACTTTTCCCATATTTCACGGGAACCAAACGCACGCAGGAAGTGCACATTGCCCAATTGCAGATCGACAGACTGGATTATAATTTTATTTCCTCAAAGGATTCGATCAGTACCCAGTATATTCAGGCGCTGGCATCCTATAAAGCCAATCTGAATAATTATTTTGAGCAAAAAGAAAATCTGGAACTGGCCCGGGAGGTATATGATGTGATCCGGTTGCAATACCGGGCGGGAATTAAAACCTATCTGGATGTGGTTACCGCCAACAATGATCTTTTTGGTGCACAGATCAATTATACCAATGCCATTTTCCAGGTGCTGAGTAATAAAATAGATGTGGAAAGAGCCCTGGGAACTTTAAAATATTAATATTAATCATCCTGTTATGACATACATATTTACAGATTGTTATTTTTATCATTGCTCGTCCTTGCCTGTTTTCCTGCGGCGATCAGAAAGATCCATCGCGCCAACAGCCACTGCCGGCAACCGATGTAAATGTCGTATACGGTCAAGTCAGGGCAGTGCCGCTTTATTACGACTACTATCCGGCAACTGTTACCGCCGGTGAATGAAGTGGAAGTCAGACCACAGGTTGCCGGATATATTACGGGGATATTTTTTAAAGAAGGACAACACGTAAAAAAGGACAAAAACTTTACCAGATCGATCAGCAGCAATACCGCGGCGCATATGAACAGGCCGTTGCGCAGCTGAATGCCAGCAAGCCAATCTGGCGAAAAGTCAACAGGATGCTGACCGTTACGAGGAACTGGGAAAACAGGATGCCATTGCCAAGCAAACAGTGGATCATGCGCTGGCCGATCTGGAAACGGCAAAAAAACAGGTTGATGCGGCAAAGGCAAATGTAAGTGCGGTAGAAGTAAATCTGCGGTATTCCACCATTTATGCACCCTTCAGCGGAACCATTGGAATTTCTCAGGTAAAACTGGCGCTTCGGTTTTCCCGGTTCAACGTTACTGAATACGATTTCTTCGGATGATCCGATTGCAGTAGATGTTGCTTTGGATGAAACACTGATTCCCTTTCTGGTTGAAAATGCAAAGCAGAAGCCGTCAAAAACATGATTCCACTTTTACACTGAACTTTCCGACCAGTCCAGATATCCTTATCCCGGAAAATATATATTATTGACCGGGCAGTAGATCCGCAAACCGGCACCATTAAAGTGCGGCTATATTTCCAAATCCGGATAATTTTCTTAAAGCAGGGATGTCCTGCTAATGTACTGGTCATAAAATAACAGTGGCGGAAACACCATTCTGATTCCTTATAAGGCCGTGGTGGAGCAGATGGCAGAATATTTTGTATTTGTGGTAAACGATAGATAAAGTGCATCAGCAAAAAGTATCACTGGGGCAGCGGATCGGGATATGGTGGTTGTAAAAGCCGGACTTGAAGCAGAATGAAATCATCGTATCGGATGGAGTTCAAAAATTAAGAGACGGTTCAGAAGTTAAAGTAGGCAGCCATCCGAACCCGGGAATGATTCAGTGCAAACGCTTCGTCAGCAGATTCAACAAAAAGAAAATCATCGTAACCTGATATAAATATGATTGCAGATACTTTTATTAAACGACCGGTAACGGCCATTGTGATTTCCATTGTCATTGTTTTGGTCGGGATTACTGGCATTGATTACAGCTGCCGGTAAGCCAGTATCCTGATATCACGCCGCCCACGGTTCAGGTCACCAGCAATTTTATCGGAGCCGATGCGCAAACCGTGGAAGCAAACCGTTACCACGCCCATAGAAACACAGGTAAACGGAACGCCGGGCATGGCTTATATGCAAAGCAACAGCACCAACAACGGCCAGACGTACTATTACGGTTACCTATGATGTGGGAGCCGATGTCAATATCGGCATGCTGGATGTTCAGAACCGCGTGGGCATTGCCACACCGCAACTTGCCGGATGAAGTAAAAAGACTGGGCGTGATTACCCGTAAAAGAAATCCGAGCATCCTGTTGCTGGTGGCCATTTATTCACCCAAGGGAACACATGCCGTTACCTTCCTGGATAACTACACCAATATTTTTGTGCGGGATGTTTTGCTGCGTGTGAAGGGCGTGGGAGATGTGTTTAGCCGTGCAGATGATTTCAGTATGCGCATCTGGCTGCAAACCGGATAAACTGGCGCAACTGGGACTTACTGCCATCGGATGTCACCAATGCACTGCAGGAACAAAATGTCAGATTGCGGCCGGCTCAGTAGGTGCGCCGCCGCAAAATTCAGTCAGGCATTTGAATATACGGTTGTTGCCAATAGCCGCTTTCAACCGAACAGCAGTTCAACAATGTGATCGTCCGGTCCAATCCGGAGAACGGTTCGATTGTTTATCTGAAAGATGTTGCCCGGGTGCAGCTGGGAAAATTCAGTTATGCCAGCAATTCTTTTGTAGATGGCAAAAGAGCTTCCTACCTGCTGGTTTACCAGGCGCCGGGCAGCAATGCGCTGGCAACTGCCGAAGGTGTTTATGCCGCGATGGAAGAACTGAAAAAATCTTTTCCTACCGATATTGATTATGTGGTTCCCTTTGAATCCGTTTCGGTGGTGCAGGTATCCATTCATGAAGTGGTACAGACACTTACTGGAAGCGCTGGGGCTGGTTGTACTGGTTGTATTTCTCTTTCTGCAAAGCTGGCGGGCAACCCTGATTCCGGTTCTGGCCATTCCGGTTTCTATCATCGGAACATTTATATTTTTTATTCCGCTGGGATTTACCATCAATACACTTACCTTGTTTGGATTTGTACTGGCCATTGGTATTGTGGTGGATGATGCCATTGTGGTGGTGGAAGCCGTGCAGCATTATATTGATATTGAAAAACTTTCGGCCAGAGAAGCTACAGAAAGAGCCATGAAGGATATTTCCGGACCGGTGGTCGCCATTGCACTGATCCTGGCGGCGGTATTTGTTCCGGTGGATTTATTCCGGGTATTGTGGGAAGATTGTATCAGCAGTTTGCCATCACCATTGCCATCTCTGTTCTGATCTCTGCATTTGTTGCGCTTTCGCTGACGCCGGCACTTTGTACGCATGTTGCTGAGGCCGATGCATCTGGATAAATCTTCCAGAGGATTAAACCAATTTTTTTATCAGGTTTAATAATTGGTTTGGGAAGGTTACCAACAGATATACACAGGAGTGTAAATAGCTGGATCAAAAGAGCACCCTATGTGATTGTCCTGCTGGTTTGTATTTGCGTCGGCGCATTTTTATTGTTCAAATCCAAACCAAGCGGGTTTATTCCGCAGGAAGATGAAGGAAGATTGTATGTCACTTATGAATTACCGGAAGCTTCCTCCACCACACGGAGTCTTGGTGACGCTGAATAAAATCATGAAAATTATTCAGGAAACAAAAGGCATTGCGTCATTATGCCGCACTGGGTGGATTGAATGTCGTCACTTTTGCCACCAAATCAAACAGCGGAACCATTTTCACTTCATCTAAAGCCCTGGGATGAACGAAAGGATAAATCCCTGCAGCTGAAAGGCATCATGGCCACCCTGCAGAAAAAATTCGCTGCCATTAAAGAAGCCAATATCCTGGTCATTTCCCCGCCTGCCATTCCGGGTCTGGGCAGAACCGGCGGATTTACCTTTGAATTGCAGCAAAAAGAAAGTACAGATGATATCAAGCAATTTGAAAAAGTGGTGAACAATTTTATCGCAGAAGTCAATAAAAGACCGGAAATCAGCAGGGCCTTTACCTTCTTCAATGCCCGAACACCGGGCTATCAGCTGGATGTGGACCGTGAAAAATGTAAAAAACTGGGTGTTTCGCTGACCGATGTTTATAATACCATTCAAACTTATCTGGGCAGTCAGTTATGTAAATGACCTTACCATCTATGGAAGAAATTTCCACGTGGTGGCGCAGGCAGATTCCAATCTACCGGGGCAGATATTAAACAATCTGAATAATTATTATGTAAGAAATCAGCGGGCACCATGCTTCCCCTGAGTGCAGTTATTTCCTATAAGGTGATTGAAAGTGCTGCACTGATTTCCCATTTTAATCTATTCAGAACAGCGAAATCAATGGCGATGCAAAAGCCGGGTTATAGCAGCGGTCAGGCATTGCAGGCATTGAAGGAAGTAGCCGCTGAAATCTTGCCTGCCGGTTATGGATATGAATTTGCCGGACTCAGCCGGGAAGAATTAAAAGCAGGCAGCAGCACCCTTGCTGATTTTCGCTTTATCCATTGTATTTGTGTTTCTTTTTCTTGCTGCATTTATGAAAGCTGGCAGGTTCCTTTTTCCGTTTTGCTTGCTGTGCCGGTTGGTATGTTCGGGGCGATTCTGACACTTACACTGATCATTCCGAATCTGGTAAATAATGTATATGCGCAGATCGGAATGATCACGCTGATCGGGCTTTCAGCAAAAAATGCGATCCTGATTGTGGAATTTGCCAAAGAGCGGGTGGACAGGGGAATGCCGATTGTGCAAGCCACCCTGGATGCCGTTAAACTCCGTCTTCGACCGATCCTGATGACTTCCATGGCATTTATCCTGGGTGTATTACCGCTGGCGCTGGCAACCGGTGCAGCCAGTGTAGCCAGGTCAACCATTGGATGGACGGTACTGGGCGGAATGCTGGCCGCCACTTCGCTGGCCATTTTTATTGTTCCGGTATTGTTTGTGGTGATCACGCGTCTTTCCTATGGAAAAAAAAACTGGAAGAATTGAAGGAACATGTGTTTCGGGATTGACGGAATAACAAGAAGAACAGCCGGCATTGAAGGAAGGAACAGGTGGTTTCGTGTTTGCAAAGTATCATGTAAAAAATAAAAACCGGATCAGCTCTATGGGCTGATCCGGTTTTTGTTTTTACGTTTTATTTGAAGGATTATCTCAAAGTAAAATCACGCGTAATACTTCCCACATTTAATGTTGCCTTATTATCACAATCGCCATCGCCAAAATCGATGGTACCGGTCAACCCCTGATTATATACAAAGGAAATGACACCTGTGCTGATAAATGGGCAGGTAAATGCTTTGGAGAGCGGGGTCGTAATGGTTGAAACAAGACTTGTTCCATCGGAAGCGGAAAAATTGCTGTTTCCCGTAATGGCATAGACATCATCCAGCACATTGAAGGGCGTACTGCCGCCGGCCGACATCTGAACCGTTTTATTGGCGCTGTAATGAAAATTGGTCTGGTCAGGAAAAGTAAAAATCCCGTTGCTGATCTGCAATTTGAAACCAAAACCATCCGCAGTTGAGGTATTGGTAATGGAAACAGATCCCTGCAGGCCGTATCCGTTTACAAAATATTTGTCGAAGGTTGCGGTTACAATAGTACCAGGAACCATCAGCGGCCCGGAGAACACGTAAATGATCTTTCCCTGGCGTTTGATACTGTCAACACTTGCGGAACAACCATCCGCTCCAAAGTCGAGGGTGAGCGTCATCGGATAAGTGCCACCGGTAGTCGTTAAAGTATAAGCCGCACAGCTTAAAGTAGGGACGGTACAGTAATCCGGTTGCGTTGACCTCCGTTCCACCCTGCTGCAATCCATTGGAGCCACCGACCGCCATCTTATCCGAAGTACCATAAAATGCATTTATCAAAACATCATTGTAAGCATTATCGGCAACGGTAGAAGAATCTGACAGGCTGGCTGCAGCCGATTCATCGCTGCCCTTCAAAGGCTGGGTGATATCCTTTTTACAGGATCGTTGTAAAAAACAATGCCGGAATGGCAAGGATTGGGTAAATAGTACGGAATTTCATAGAGTCTGAATATTTAGTTAATACCCTTTAACGCTGCCGTTTTCCGCTTATTTCACCATGCCGGAACATTAACATCCAGATCTGTCTCAATTATCTGTAAACCAGGAAATTAAAATTGTTATAAATCCCGGATTTAAAGCCTTCCGGAACTGTTCCGGTGAATTCATTTTGTTGCTGCCGGGGAATACGAACCATGCTTAGAATCTTTCCGGATTCAGGACTTCAGCACGGATTATTTAACAAACTGATCAGGGTTAGAAGCCGGTCTAATACCGCGATGATACCCGCAGATCAGATTCTCTCCAGATTCGAAAAAAAGAAATCGCTCTCGATGCCTGCATTTTCATCGCTATCACTGCCATGGATGGCATTTTCACCAACGGAAGCCGCGAAGAGTTTCCGGATGGTGCCTGCATCTGCTTTTGCGGGATCGGTTGCCCCGATGAGTTTGCGAAAATCGGCTACTGCATTTTCCTTTTCAAGAATGGCGGCGATAACGGGGCCCCGGCTCATGAATTCAACCAGTTCTCCGTAAAATGGACGCGCCCGGTGAACAGCATAGAATTCGCCGGCCTTGGCGGTGGAAAGGCTGGTCATTTTTAGTGCGATCAATTTGAATCCAGCCTTGATTATTTTGTCCAGAATTGCGCCGGAATGCCCGTTGGCAAAGGCATCGGGCTTGATCATTGTGAACGTACGGTTGCTCATTTGTTTTTGTTTGGCGGGCAAAGGTAATACATTTTACTGCAGATTTGGGAATGGTTGTATTATTCTGCACCTTTGCCAACCATTTTATATGCAACAGATTACAGAAATTTTTCCTTTACTGAATGAACCCCGGTCTATTGTTATTGTGATGCATCAGAAACCGGACGCAGACGCCATGGGTTCTTCCCTGGGGCTTTATCATGTTTTGGTTGCGCTCGGTCATTCGGTAACGGTCATATCACCCACTAACTGGGCCGACTGGCTCAAATGGATGAAAGGCGCGGAAGCGGTGATCGATTACGAACTGAATACCGCAAAGGCAAATGAAGTACTGGAAAAAGCGGAATGGATTTTTTGTCTCGATTTCAATACCCTGATGCGTAGCCGGAAGATGGCCGAACCGATTGCCCGTTCATCAGCCACGCGCATACTGATTGATCATCATCAGCAACCTCAGGAGGAAATGTTTGCTTATGGCATCAGTGATACTTCCAAAAGCTCGACGAGTGAAATGGTCTTTGATTTTATTATCGCGTCCGGCAACGGAGATAAAATTCACAGGGCCGTCGCAGAATGTTTATATGCCGGCGTTATGACGGATACCGGTTCCTTCCGGTTCCCTTCGGCTTCCGCATCCGTTCACCGGATGGTGGCCACACTGAAAGATACCGGAATGGATCATTCCAAAATTCATGAAAATCTCTTTGACAACTTCCTGGAGAACCGCCTGCGCTTTACCGGGCATGCCCTGCTGAACCGGATGGAAGTATTCTATGAATACAATACTGCCCTGATCTGGGTTCCCTGGAAAGATCTTGTAAAATACCAGATCCGTACAGGCGATACAGAAGGATTGGTTAATTTCCCGTTAACCATTCTGGGAATTAAATTTGCGGCGCTCATTATTGACCGCGACGAAGAAATCAAATGTTCTTTCAGAAGCAAGGGCGACTTTGATGTGAACCTGTATGCCAGGAAATATTTTGAAGGGGGCGGTCATAAAAATGCAGCCGGGGGCAGGAGCAGTGAAACCCTTGAACAAACCACACAACGATTCAGAGCTTCTTTAAAAGAAAACGCTTTACAATTACAATAACACTGAAAATGAAAAAAATCAATTCCTTTCTGTTTGCCTTGGCAGCCATCCTGCTTTTGGGTTCCTGTAATAATCAGGGCCTGAAAAAAACAAAATCAGGATTAACATACAAAATCATCTCCGACGGGAAAAACCCGGTCGTTAAAAAAGGTCAGTTCATTAAAATTACCTTTTCACAGGTATTGAAAGATTATACCCATAAAAAGAAAGACTCTGTAATGATGAGCTCCGATATGGGATTACCGGCTTATGTTCCCATCGACACGGCTGTTCAGAACAACTATAGTCCGGTGGAAATATTTCATTTATTAAGAAAGGGCGACAGTGCAATCATTGTATTGCGGGCAGACAGTATTGAAAAAAAATCAGGTCAGCCACTGCCTGCTTTTTTGAATAAAAAAGATAAGATCGTGCTGACCTTAAAAGTGGTGGACGTATTTGATAATGAAGACGGCGTTCAGAAAGACCGTAAGCTGGCCCAGGAAGGGTTGCATGACAAGAGAATCCAAAGATATAGCAGATTACCTGGCGAAGAATAATATTCAGACCACAAAAACAGAAAAGGGGACGTTTGTAAAGATCGATAGTCAGGGCGATGGTCCTGCCGTGGATTCCGGCAAACAGGTTTCGGTAATATATACCGGTAAGTTATTCCCGTCCGGAAAAATATTTGAATCCAACGACAGCAAAGAAAAAGCGCCCATCAAATTCGTAGTAGGAACAGGGAAAATCATTCCGGGATGGGATGATGGCCTGCGTTTATTTAAAAAAGGCGGCAAAGGTACTTTATACGTACCGGCATTCCTGGCTTATGATGCTGAGATGGGCCCGGGCAGAACACCCAATGAAAACCTGATTTTCGATGTACAGGTTGTTGATGTTACCGACGCTCCTGCGGAAACACCGGGCAATATGCCTAAAATGCCGCCGGTAAGAAGGCCAGCGCCGGGAGGGAAAGTAAATAGTGGATAATTGATAGTGGATAATTGATAGTAGATCCACTATCAATTATCCACTTTAACTTATCAACTATTCACGCCTATCGTAATTCGTCCACAACCTGATCGCCTCAACGGCTTCTTTTACATCATGCACCCTCAATACGGATGCTCCGTTGTGCAATGCCAGCGTATTCATTACGGTAGTGCCGTTTAATGCAGCTTCTGCTGTTATACCCAAAGTTTTATAGATGCTTGATTTTCTCGATAGTCCAACGAGAACAGGCAGTTCCAGCATCTTAAAAACCGAAAGTTGTTTCAGCAGCAGGAAATTCTGCGCGGATTTTTTTGCAAATCCAAAACCCGGGTCAATCATCAGATCTTTGATGCCCCGTTGAAGGCAGGCTGCCTTTCGTTGAATAAAATAATCCAGCACTTCCCGGATTAAATCTTCATAGCCGGTCATCTTTTGCATGGTCTGGGGTGTTCCGCGCATATGCATGCAGATATAAGGAACTGCGCTGCGGGCGGCAAGATCTAAAATAGCCTCATCCTGTCCTCCGCTGATATCATTGATCAGGGAAGCGCCTGACCCGAGTGCTTTTTCAATCACCGGAAGCCGGTAACTATCCACTGAAATATAGGCTTCCGGAAAGTGAAGGGAGATCTCTTCAATAGCCGGTATCACCCGGTTTAATTCTTCATCAACCGAAATTTCAGGAGCGTCAGGCCTTGAACTCATTCCGCCCAGGTCGAGGATGATTGCTCCATCCATTCATCATTTTTTCGGCTTCTCTTAATAAAGCATCCCGGGTTTGCATGCGGCTGCCGGTGTAAAATGAATCAGGTGTTATATTGAGTATACCCATTACGATGGGCTGGTCCCAACATAGTAAACGACCTTTGCAATTGAATGTATACATGGTTTTGAATCCGTAAATTTAGGCCGATCAATACTAAATATTACTTTTGGGCATGAAAGATACGCTCCGTCAGTATGAAAAAGCGCTCGGTTCCTGCCGGGACATCTTTATGAAGAAAACTTCCGACTATGGTACTGCGTGGCGCGTGCTGCGGATGATTTCCATTCTGGACCAGTTGTTCATCAAAGCCCGGCGCATCCGGACGCTTCAGCAACGGGGCATCAGCCTGGTGAAGGAAGACATCCGCGGCGAGTTTCAGGCAATGGTGAATTATGGCATTATCGGTTTGATTCAGCTGGAACTGGATACCGAAACGACCGAGGATCTGGATCCTTCGAAGGCCGGGGCATTTTATGACGAAAAAGCAAAGATCGTACAGGAAGTAATGGAAAAAAAGAATCACGATTACGGTGAAGCCTGGCGGGAAATGAGCCAGGAAGGGTTTACAGACCTCATCCTGATGAAACTTTTAAGGATAAAACAGATCCTGGCCAACGAAGGAAAAACGCTGATCAGTGAAGGTATAGACGCCAACCTGACCGATATCATCAATTACTCCATTTTTGCACTGATCGGAATAGAAGAGGGAAGACACAAAGCCTAGTCATTAAAAGCTCATATTCATGAAAAATGTCCTGTTGAATACCACGCGTTTTCTGGTCGGAATCCTGTTTATTTTCTCCGGACTCATCAAAGCAAATGATCCGCTGGGACTTAGTTACAAGATGCAGGAGTTTTTTGATGTATGGCATATGCCGGCATTCAATCACTATACGCTGGTACTTGCCGTGGTCATGATCATTTTCGAAATTGTTGCCGGGGTGGCCGTGCTCCTGGGCTGGCGCATGCAATTGTTCGGATGGCTGCTGTTACTCCTCATTCTTTTTTTCAGTTTTCTGACCGGTTATGCAGTATTATCCGGGAAAATAAGGGAATGCGGATGTTTCGGAGACTGCATTCCCCTGCAGGCCATGGGCTCCTTTATTAAAGATCTCATTCTGCTCGTCCTGATTCTTTTCCTCTTCGCTTACCGGAAAAAGATCAGGCCGCTGTTATCCAAAAATGCAAGTATACTGATTCTGGCTTTCAGCCTCATTCTCTCTTTTTCCGTTCAATGGTATGCCCTGCAGTATTTACCCTTCATCGATTGCCTGCCTTATAAAACCGGCGCCAATATTCCGGAAAAGATGAAACCGCCGGTGGGTTCCATTCCGGACAGCACGGTGATCCATTTCGTTTATGAGAAGAACAACAAACAGGTGGAATATTCGGCAAATGATTTACCGGCCGATTTTGACGACAGCTATAAATTCATCAAACGATATGATAAACTGATCCGGAAAGGAAATGCAGAACCGGCCATCAAAGATTTTTCCTTAGGTTCCGCTTCGGGTAACGACAGCACTTCGCAGATCCTGGACAGGCCCGGATTTAAGCTGGTTTTATTCTCCCGCAATTTTCCGGAAGCCAATCCGGAATGGAATAAGCCTTTCAGCGTACTATACACTTTATGCAAATCAAAAAATATTCCGGTTTATTTTGTTACCGCCAACCGGGGAGAAGCCGATGCCTATCTCGCTGCCAATAATCTCTCAGCAGAGATCCCCGTATTCACCTGCGATGCCACGGCCATTAAAACCGCAGCCCGCGCAGACCCCACCATCTACCTCCTGAAAAAAGGGACCATTCTGAATAAATGGAGCTATGCTGCGCTGGAGTCTGCTATTCCGGACCTGAACCAGCTTTCCATCCAATCCGCTTTACCACCGGATATAGAGGGTCAGCCCCGGGATTCACTGAAGATGGAAAAATGAGAAATAAATGAGCCCTGCAACCGGGACACAATAAAAACCCAATCATGATCTCTTCCATCGGTTCAAAAATATTTTACGGCAGCCTGGTGATGGCCGGGGTGGTGGTAGTCGTTTTTATTTTATTTCAGGGCTTCGGAGATCCGGCAAGACTCATCATGGGCCAGCGGGCCGATGCGGGCACACTCAGCAATATCCGGAAAGAGCTGTACCTGGACCAGCCAAAATGGAAGCAGTTTGTTCTTTACCTCAATGACGTAAGTCCGGTAAGCATTTACACAAAATCAGCACTGGAAGAGAAAAAAATTCATTATTTGAGTATCGGATCGGATACCAGGCTGGTTTTGAAATTCCCTTATCTGCGCAGGTCTTATCAAACGCGCAAAGAAGTATGGAGCATGCTGATGGAAGCCCTGCCCGGTACCATTATCCTGGCTTTTGCCGCCATGTTCATTGCCACGGTACTGGGCATCGGGCTGGGAATTCTTGCGGCCGTAAAGAAGGATACATGGATGGATACAACCGCCATTTTCGGAAGTGTGCTGGGAATTTCCGCTCCTTCTTTTTTTATGAGTATTGTGATCGCCTATGTTTTTGGATTTGTGTTGAGTGACTATACCGGTCTCCATATGACCGGCAGTCTGTTCGATACCGACCCATTTGCGGGTAAACAATGGCAACTCAAAAACCTGATATTGCCGGCCATCACTTTAGGAATTCGCCCCCTCGCCATTATTGCCCAGCTCACCCGCGGTTCCATGCTGGACATCCTGAACCAGGATTATATCCGCACGGCCTATGCAAAGGGCTTATCCAAAAAACAGGTGATCTGGCGGCACGGACTGCGAAATGCGCTGAATCCCGTAATCACTGCCATTACCGGCTGGTTTGCCGAATTACTTGCAGGCGCTTTCTTTGTGGAATATATTTTTGGCTGGAAGGGAATTGGTAAGCTGACGGTAGACGCGCTGGCCAAACTCGACTTTCCTGTCGTAATGGGCTCCGTACTGATCACCGCCTTCTTTTTTATCGTCATCAATATTCTGGCCGACTGGCTTTACCGGGTAGTGGATCCCCGTGTCACCTGATCACGACTTCCCGGATCAGTTTTTCTCCCAGGGCTTCGTTCACTCTTTCAATGATCAGGTCTTTCTTATACAGCAATTCCTGTTTGAGCGGGGCAACGGTGGTATGAATGTACAAAGTGTGACCATGAATTTCAATCTGATCGGTATAGCGGGCGATGGTCTTTCCCATGATCTTCTCCCAGATCTCCGTTATCTGCAGCGCCAGCACATTTCCCTTTAACCGGCTTTTATTTAAGAATTGTTTTATGGCGTCGGCCATGGAGTATTCGCTCATAGTGTAAAGATATTTCTTTTTATCGTTGACGGTTGACGGATAATGGTTGACGGACTTTAATGGATCAAAGTGATAAATTTCTGTAACACGAACTGGCACCTGAAGTCCGTCAACCGTTCATCCGTTAACCGTCAACCGATTTCACAACCCAATCATCTCATAATCCACCGCCAGCTTATCCAAATGTTCTTTTATCCGCCCGCCGTGGGTGTCGGTAATAAAGAGCTGGCCGTTTCCGGGATGGCAAACCCTTTCCAGCAGCTGGTGCATCCGGGATGCATCGAGCTTTTCGAAGACATCATCCAAAAGAATGATGGGTGCGAATCCCTTACTGGATTTCAGCACATCATATTCCGCCAGTTTCATGGCAAAGAGCAGGCTTTTGCGCTGGCCCTGCGAAGCAATATTCTTAAAATGCTGTCCTTTCAGCCGCAACTCTATATCATCCTTATGAATGCCCGCCTGGGTACGCTGCGAAAGAATATCGCGGTCACGCGATTTATGCAGGATCTCCGCAAAAGAGGAATACAAAAGATCACTCTGATAAGAAAGTTCAAGGCCATCGTCTGATGCGGAAATATACTGGTAGATCGATTTTATGGCAGGCAGCATTTCCCGGAAGAATTCCTGGCGCTTCACGAAAATATAGGTACCGGGAACCAGTAATTGCGCATCATATACATCGAGCAGGATTTTATCATTTGTAACCCGGTCAGCCAGCGCCCGGAGCAGGTTATTCCGTTGCTGGAGCAGCCGGTTATATTCAATCAGGTGCTGAAGATACTGGCTGTCGAGCTGACAAAGCAGTGCATCCGCGTATCTCCTTCTTTCATCACTTCCTTCCGTTACGATGCGGGCATCATCCGGTGTGATGATGACACTTGGAAATTTCCCGATATGGGCGGAAAGCCGCTGATAAATTTCGTTATTGACCAGCACTTCCTTCTTTCCGGTTTCCCGGAGAATGCAGGTTACCTTCTGATCCTGGCCGCCGGAATCGAAATCCCCTTCAATGCGAAAACCCGATTGCCCGTGATACACATTCTGCAGATCAGATTTATAAAAATAACTCCGGGTAAAACTCAGGTAATAAATGGCATCCAGCAGATTGGTCTTTCCAACCCCGTTATTGCCGTGGATACCAATGACCTGCTTATTAAATGAAAAGGATTCTTTCAGATAATTTTTGTACTGGAGAAGGGATATACGTTTTAACGACAGCATGTGAGTAAATCGTAAGGCGCGATGCAATTTAGGCCTTTACCAACGATCCGGATCATTATAAACAATTCCGGAGATAATGGAATCCATATCCCGCCCAATTACAGCGCCTGCCTTAATTTTTTCATCCGAAAGAGAAAGCACCGGCAGCAGGCGGTCCGGTACCCGGTCTGATTTAAGCGGTCCGCGGGCTAAAATCAGGCCGGCAAATGTCCATCTTTGCTCATAAAATTCCTGTTTACCCCTTATCTTTGCCCCGCCTTTGCCGATCCCCGGCGGGTTAAAACCAAATTTACGCAAGTGGCCACAAAGTTTTCAAAAGAAACCTATTTATACTGGTACGAACTGATGCAGCTGATCCGTCAGTTTGAGCTGATGGCGGAAGAAAAATATAAAATGGAGGGAAAGATCCGTGGGTTCTTTCATGCCTATATCGGACAGGAAGCCATTGCCGCGGGATGCATGACCGCGTCCCGGCCGGACGATCCGTTTATTACCGGATACCGGGATCATGGCCTGGCGCTTGCAAAAGGGGTCAGCGCCAATGCCTGCATGGCCGAACTTTATGGAAAATCAACCGGCGCCGCCAAAGGCAAGGGCGGAAGCATGCACTTTTTTGGTGTGAATGTAAAATTTTTCGGTGGACATGGCATTGTGGCGGCACAGATCGGAACCGGCGCCGGCCTGGCTTTTGCTGAAAAATACAAGGGAACCGATAATGCGGTTCTTACTTTTTTTGGCGACGGAGCCGCCCGCCAGGGTATGCTGCATGAAGTATTCAATATGGCCATGCTCTGGAAACTGCCGGTCGTTTTCATTTGCGAAAACAACAACTACGCGATGGGTACTTCCGTAGAAAGAACTTCCAATGTAGTGGATATTTATAAACTGGCGGATTCTTATGAAATGCCCGGCGATTCCATTGACGGCATGAGCGCGGAAGCCGTACACGAAGGCGTTTCCAGGGCAATTAAAAGAGCCCGGGAAGGAGGGGGGCCAACCCTGCTGGAAATCAAAACCTACCGCTATAAGGGCCATTCCATTTCCGATCCCGCAGAAATACCGAACCAAGGAAGAAGTGGAAGAATATAAACAGCGAGATCCCATTTCGCAGGTCACCAACACCATTCTCACCAGAAAATTTGCAACGAAAGAAGAACTGGAAGCCATCAACAAACGCGTAGCTGATACCGTTGCCGCTTCTGTAAAATTTGCAGAAGAATCTCCCATTCCGGATGATGATGAAGTGTATAAAGACATTTATATCGACAAGAACTATCCTTTTATTAAAGACTGATCATTAATCCCAAACCCGTTTATTTTATAATACCCAGCCATGAGTGAAATCAAACATCCCGAACATCTTCAACATAAAAAGACCGTAGCCGAAAACTGGATGCTTTACCAGGACCGATACGGAAAACAAACGATGGTTGCTGTAATCATCCTGTTGCTGATTGCCGGCGGTTATTTCGGATACCGGCATTTTATTCAGGAACCAAAAGAGCAAAAGGGCATGGAAGCCATGTTCCGCGCCGAGGATTATTTCCGCATGGATTCCGTAAACCTTGCCCTGAACGGCGACAATGTGAATGCCGGGTTTACAAAAATCATTTCCAGGTATCCGTGGCACCCAGGCAGCCAGCCTCGCTTCCTTTTATGCAGGAAGCTGTTATCTGAAACTGGGAGATTTCAACAATGCCGTGAAGTACCTGAAAGATTTCAAGACCCCTTCGCTGCAGGTTCAGGCAAAAGCTTACGGATTACTGGGCGATGCTTATTCTGAATTAAATAAAAAGAACGAAGCCATCGCTGCCTACAAAAAAGCGGGAACTGCATTTGAAAAGGATGAAATCATTTCACCGGAATATCTTTTTCGCGCCGGTTATCTTTATGAAAGCATGGGCAGGAACAAAGAAGCTATTGAAATGTACCAGCTTATTAAAGACCAATATCCGGCTTCCCAGAGAGGATTTGATATTGATCGTTATCTGGCCAGACTGGGCGTTGTTAAATAACTTCGTATGGCATCTTCCGGTAAATCAAGAACGTCTGCACCAAAAATCAAAAAAGCTTCTGTGGTTTTGGTAAGAACGGAATGGAATGCCCGGGTGGTGGATGAACTTTATGCAGGCTGCACAAAAATTCTTGCCGCTGAAAAAGCAACCCTGGCCGGCGACATACTGGTTCCCGGAGCATTTGAAATTCCTTTCGCCATCAAAAAATACTGGGATGAGACCAAAGGCTCCAAAACCAGGCGGCCGGAAGCTTTCATCGCCCTGGGCTGCGTAATCCGCGGCAACACGCCACATTTTGAATATGTATGCCGGGCCGTAACAGACGGCATCGTGCGGCTGAACCTCAGCTTACCGGTACCGGTAATTTTTGGTATCCTTACCGTAGACAATCTGGAACAGGCAATGGAAAGAATCGGCGGCATTCACGGGCATAAGGGAGAAGAAGCAGCCCAAACCGCATTGAAAATGATTTCTTTTTGCCGGAATATCCGGTGATTTTTAATATTCGCGCATTTGAAAGTACAGATTTTCATACCCTGCTTTATCGACCAGCTTTATCCTGAAACAGCCTTCAATATGGTTAAAGTGCTTGAAAAAGCAGGATGTACAGTTGTTTATAATACTGAACAAACCTGTTGCGGACAACCCGCATTCAATGCCGGATTCCGGGAAGAAGCCAGAGAAGTCTGTATCAAATTCCTGGAAGATTTTTCCGGAACCGATTATATTGTTTCCCCCAGCGCATCCTGCACCGGATTTGTAAGAAATTATTATCCCACGCTGTTTCCGGACTCCGCTCATTTGAAAGAAGTAAAACAAACCGGGAAACGGATTTATGAATTTTCCGATTTCCTGGTGAATGTGTTGAAAATCGACGATTTTCAGTCCGTATTATGGGGCAAAGCCACTTACCACGACTCCTGTGCCGCCCTCCGGGAATGCAGAATCAAGGAGGAGCCCCGCCGGTTATTGTCGAAAGTTAAAGGACTTGAGCTGGTGGAAATGAAAGATGTGGAAACCTGTTGTGGCTTTGGCGGAACTTTTGCCGTGAAGTTTGAATCCATTTCCCTGGCCATGGCTGATCAGAAAGTGCATCACGCGCTCGATACCGGGGCTGATTTTATGATTTCCACCGACATGTCCTGCCTCATGCACCTGGACGGTTATATCCGTCACAAAGAACTCCCCATCAAAACCATGCACATCGCCGACGTGCTGGCCAGCGGCTGGTAAAAAAAGACCATCCCCCATGCCAGAAGGCAGGCAGATGGTCTGACCTTAAAACAACCTGTCGCAAACAATTAAGCCGGTAATAAGCGACACTACATATCTATACGTAAAGATTTGAAAAAGGATGTTTGGGTTTCCGGGAGAATGTTTGTTAAAATGTTAAAGCTTTTTCTGATTTTCTGAAAAGATTACAAAATGCGCCCCGTCTGATAATCCCGACCGGCCTATCTTTGAATCCAAATCAGATATCACCCTTATTTCCTGAATTTATGGCGCACTGGCTGATCAAGTCCGAACCGGAAGTATATTCCTGGGATCAATTGGTTAAAGACAAACAAACCCGCTGGGATGGCATACGGAACTATGCAGCACGTCTTCACCTCAGGGCCATGAAGAAAGGGGATCAGCTATTTTTTTACCATAGCAACAAGGGAATGGAAATCGTGGGGATCGGAGCCGTGGTCCGGGAAGCATATCCCGATCCCACCAGCACCGAAGACTGGACGGCAGTGGATGTGAAACCGGTTAAGAAATTACTGAAACCTGTTAGCCTCGAACAGATCAAAAAAGAAAAAAAGCTGGCCAATATGGCATTGGTCAGAATTGGCCGCCTGTCGGTTCAGCCGGTATCCGACGAGGAATGGAACATCATCATGAAAATGGGAGGTATGGAATAATGTGCTGCATGCAATTCAAAAAATTCTTTTCCGGGTTTATTCTGTTAATTTCTTCCGTATCTGCTGTACAGGCGCAGCCTTCCAATGAGCTGAAAAACCTGGAGGACTTTGTTAAAGAAACAAAAACAGGTCTTTACGACACCTCCCTTCAACATATCAATTACCGCATCGGGGATAACATCAATTATCTCTATCCATTATATCAGTTGCTTGGTGATGAAAAAAAGTTCAGGGAAAAATTATCCGACGAAGGTTATTATGATCTGTTAAGTCAGAACCTTGCCAGGATCGGAGACTATTCCAGCGCGCTGGCTTACGAACATATGGCCAACGACACGCCGGTATCCGATGTGGAGAACCGGCAGATCTTCAAAAGCATCCAGGCGCTGAAGAATATAAAAAATGTTGACGCCCGCAGATTCATCAGTTTTATTGCACCCAATTACCGGGTCATCATGCTAAATGAGGCGCACTGCAAACCATTGCACCGCGCGTTTGCCATTTCCCTGCTGAACGAATTGCATAAGCGGGGATTTCAATACCTCGCTATGGAAATGCTGAATCCCGGGCCAACCGGGGAGCTTGGCAAACTTACCTGGCAAACCGGTCTTTATACAACAGAACCGGTTGCGGGTGAAATGGTTCGCATTGCCCTGGATATGGGTTTCAAACTGGTCGCATATGAAGATGCCGATGCCATACAACATACTCCCCGGCAAAGGGATTCCGTTCAGGCGGAAAATATTTTCCGGATCATAAAGGCGGACAGCACGGCAAAAATTTTTGTATTTGCCGGATATGGACATATTGCCGAAAAAACCACTTCGGAAAGTTTTGTACCGATGGGCATGGCATTTAAAAAAATATCCGGAATTGATCCGTTGACCATTGATCAGACCGATATGACAGAGGGAAGCAATTTCAGTTATGGAAATGCTTTTTACAATGCCTATCTGCAAAAATATCCCATCAGCAATCCGTCCATAGCCCTCTCAGATGATGAGCCCGTGAATATCACGGGGAGCGAACTCTATGACCTCACGATCATTCACCCGAAAACCGTTTACCGGGATTCGCGGCCAAACTGGCTGGCTCTTCAGAACCGGCGGCAACCTGTTTACGTAAACCCTTCCAATAAAAGCACTTTTCTGGTGCAGGCGTATTATCAGTTTGAATCTTTCAACAGCCAGCCCGGACAGGTTATTCCCGCAGATCAAACCTATTTACAATCCGGCAAGGGTAAATATTTATTATACCTGAAAAGGGGTAAATACATTCTCATATTCCGTGACATGCGGTATAAAACCTTATATACCCAGCACATTGAAGTCAACTAACGGTATCGTCAAACCGAATTCCCTGCCTTTCCAGCTCTTTTAATACCGGCTCATAGATTTCGGGAATAATCGGAATATGCAGCCCCGTTAATTGTATCTTATTTTCGAGGATGAGCTTTGCGGCAATGCCAAGGGGGAGTCCAACGGTTTTAGCCATGGCAGTACGTAAATTATTTTCACCCTTCACCAGGAGACTGCTTTTCAGCTGGTGCTGATGATTCTCCGAAGTATATTCGAATTCATGCAGCATAACGATCAGATCCTTATCCTGCTCCTCCATTTTCCATTTTGTTTCAAGGATTGCCTGCAGAATGTCCGCAGAAGTCATCGGTCCCTCCGGCAATGGACTGTTTCCGAAAAGCCCGAGCTCCTCAAACAGGGGTCTGTTAAAAGAATTCAGAAAGGGAATCAGATCCCTGCTCCACTCTGCAACCGTTTTTACGGCGGAGGGAATAATCCGCTGGTCATCGGTTAATCCGGCGGCAACGATCGCCTTCCAGCCCCGGCAGAAATCAGGATGCCGGAGGGTGGTACGGACAAATGTTTCCGACTCTTCCAGCCCATAAACCGGTATATAGGTCAGGGAGTCCCGGTTGGGATAATAAGCATAGGTTCCGGCTTTTTCATCCGTAACCATTCCGGTATTTTCAAAAAGCTGCTGATAACTGAGCCGGCGGATCTGCCCCTGCTCCTTATACACAGCCCCGGCAGAACCGGCGCGCACCACATTTCGTGGGTTCCAGCTGATTTTATAGTGCCAATGGTTGTTATCACTTTCCGGCGCCACCAGTCCGCCGGTATGAGAACGAAAAGAATTTATTATTCCGCCTCCCTTCCGGATACGGTGGATCAATTGCATGGCGCTCATGTGGTCAATTCCCGGATCCAGCCCCATTTCGCATAAAAAGAAGATGCCCTTTTGCATGATTTCCGGTTGAAGCTACACGGATATCTTCATCTACGTAGGAGGCTGTCAACAGGCTTTTCGATGCGGCCACGCAACCACGTGCAACCAGTATATGAAGGGCGGGGGGCAGGAGGGAAATGACCAGGTCGGCCTTTTCAATCAGCGAATCCTTCTCTGCAGGATTTTCAACATTCACGCGAACCGGCTGAACAGCCTGCAGGCCGGATAGTTTCTTATTGAGCAGGTCCGGGTTGCTGTCGGCAATGGTTAAAATCCAATGATTGGCCACGCAGACCTGCGAAAGATAATCTATCAGGCAGGTGGCAGATTTTCCGGCGCCAAAAAGCACGATATTTTTCATATCCAATGATAAATCATTTCTGCCAAAAAAATCAGCCTGGCGTACGCCAGGCTGATCCTGAATTACCATCCTTTGCCAATATATTTATACTATTCAGCGAATTTTATTTCTCCGAGATCGATCCGCTGACCTTCTGAAACATGTACATTCTTTTCGACCAGGCGGCCCTGAACCGGATTCTTTACTGCAAATATCACTTTCCACATTCCGGGTTGCAGCCGCATCCCAAAATGACCGTCATTGCTGAACGTTCTTACCGAATCATTCCCCCTTACGGCCACCACCGAGGGCGTTAAGTTAGAGGGATAAACACTTCCTTCGATTGTACCACTGTGCATCGCCCGTTGTGCATGAATACCAATAATTGCAACAATGAGCAGAACAAGCTCCAATATTCCCCTTCTCATCTGATTAAATTAAACTGTTACTGATAAATCTTCAATTTTCACTATTAAGCCAAAGAATGCCAAGCAATGGAGTTACACAGGATGTGAATAGGATAATACACTTTTCAACTTTTATGCCAAGGAAAAATATTTGTGAAAAAAAACGGATCGTTAACGGATAATTCATTTGAAATTGGAATATTCCATTCCGATTTGTCTTGAATTGGCAATCGGTTAAGCGATAGGTGATCTTTATGCCCCTGGCGCTTTTCGGAGCTGCTTCGGTAACTGTCATTCCGGGAGCTGAGGTTGTTGAAACTCAGATTTTCTGTTTTGAAAATCTTTTTATTATGCAGGATATAATCAATTTCCACAACCACCAGATCCATGGTAACGCCCGAACGGTTGGTTACGGAAACCGGAGCTTCTGATATGCCGCCCAGCAGACCTGTTTTATAATTACCTGTCGAAATGAGCAGATATTCTTCGGGATGCGCCCTGATCCTTGCCGCCAGGGCATTCATTTTATTGTCAGCCTCCTGTTTCTTTCCGGCAGAATCGGCGGCAGTATGCGCTAAAACCGGCATGGCGGCAGCAAAAGCGGAATCTTTCTTTTCCGGATTTTCGGCAGCCTGTCTCTTTTTGGATCGGGTAACAATGGAAGCAGCCGGTTGCGGCTGAACGGCGGATTTATTTGTTTCTCCGACCTTTACTTTCATCAGCGCCGGATAAAAAGTCATGCTGCTCCTGAGACGCCTGTTTAAGGGATTTCACCGGCGTTATTGACTGGGGAGTATTTCCATCTGTTGAGTAAATATTTCTACGATTTGAGATGTAAAACCCGGTCAGCATACCGGCAATAAAAAAAAGGACAATGGCTCCGGCCAAAAGAACCTTTCTCTTTGATTTCCCTTTTGCCACAGGCAGTTTCACTGAATCCGGATCTCTTGGTTCATCCCAGTCCAGATCGATCGGTTCGTGAGCCGGGGGAACAGCTGCCTGCCCGGACAATTTTTTTTCGGAGCCAGGCAAATTAATATAAACCGATTTTCTGTTTTCCCGTTTTGGACTAAAGGGCGTTTTCTGCTGACTCTCTTCCGGGTATTCCTTTTTTTGATCCGGATAAGTTTGCTCTTTGGCGATAACTGCGAAGGCCGGAACTGGTTTAGGCTCACCAGGCGCAGGCTTCGCTTCGCTTAAGGCAGGTATAGCTGAATTAACTGCAGGCTTCACTTCATCAAATGCATGTTGATCTGCTTTTAAGGAAGGCTCCGGAACAGCTTTCTTAAAAAACCGGTCGTAAGGCTGTTCGGGCGCGGGAGGCGCAAAAGAAGTCAGTTCGGCAATTTCCCCGGGTAGCGCCAGGCTGCACTTTTTCCCTCAACCCATACGAGATCGTAGGCTTTCAGGGACATTTTTTTGAGCTCATCAAGTGTAAAAGGTCCGGTTTGTTTATTGTTCCGCAACAATAAATAGGTGCTCATAATCCAATCGATAAAAGGTTTGAGGGGTACCGATCGAAATTCGCCCCAAATGTATCGATTTTTTTGTGAAGAAGACGTTATAACCCAGTCATTTCCCGGAGTTTACTAATAATAAAAGGGATGGAAGCGCAGGCCTTTTACCTTACTCCATTCCAGGGCGGGCGCCGGAAGTTTGGAAAACCGGGTCAGGTAAGCCGCTGTGTTAAACGCTGCTGAAGAGGAGGGGATGCGGAATAAATCGGCGTCTGGTGAAAAATAAAACTGCCGGTACCTGGGGAAAGCAGGAATTTTAACCCCTCTCACCGAATCGGGATTATTATAGCCGCCAATCATTCCATCCGCCCCATAACCCAGATTCATATTCAGCCAATAGGGAAAATCGGTTTTGGCCGGAAGAAAAGAACCAATTTGAAGGAAAGCCAGTAGGTCTGACCGTTATAATCCTTGAGCATCCGGGAAACCAGGTTCGATCCCAATTCAGACGGATAATATTGGGCATAATTGGTAGGATGAAAAGAAAATTTAAGTGAAATACGTTGCTGATTCCATGCTTTTTGCTGAAAGGCAAACAAAGCAGTGCCAAAAATATTGGCCAGCATGTCGCCCTTTGAAAAACCCCATTTGGAAGAAAATCCATCCAGCACTTCCACGATGGACATATATCCTAAAGCCGTTATGGAGCCAATGGCAATGGATGCGTCTTTTTTTACCCCGCACCAACGCATCAGGTCGTATTGAATGGTTCCGATATTATAGGCTGTTGTGGCGTGGCCTGCTTTATCCACCTGAAGCCATTCCGCATTATCATTAAAAAAATGAAAGCGGCTTCGGGGATGTTTGCGGTACCATAAAAAATAAAGCCCCGCAGAGATAGCTACGCCACTGGCCACTTCGGTGATAATGACCGTGCGCATCCTGTTCGGATTGTACCGGTCGCCCGGAGGCAGAAATCCGGATTGCGACTGCCCGTTCAAAAACTCAAACAAAAAAACCAATATAAAAGCGAAGCGAAGCAGTCCGTTCCGGAGTTTATATTTGAATAAAATAAATACTTTCAATCAGAAAATAATTTTAACGGCTACTCAATGAAAGGAGGTTCGTTTCGTGCAAAAATCTATACCTTAGGTTCAAATTTAAAGCAAGTTTTATGGATGCAGCCATTCTGGCCAAAGTGAATAGCTGGTTAACGGGAAATTACGATGAGGAAACCAAGGCTGACCATTACCCGGCTGCAAAAGGAAAACCCGGAAGAACTGACAGAAAGTTTTTACCAGAACCTGGAATTCGGAACCGGGGGCTTGCGGGGCATTATGGGTGTGGGCACAAACCGGATCAATAAATACACGATTGGGATGGCCACACAGGGCTATTCCAATTACCTGAAAAAATCCTTTCCGAACCAGATGGTAAAAGTGGCCATTGCGCATGACAGCCGGAACAACAGCCGTTTTTTTGCAGAAACAGCGGCGAAGGTTTTTGCCGCCAACGGTATAAAAGTTTTTCTGTTTCAATCCCTCCGGCCAACGCCTGAACTCAGTTTCACGATCCGCTACCTGGGCTGCCAGGGCGGTGTGGTTTGTACGGCCTCCCACAATCCGAAAGAATACAATGGCTATAAAGCCTATTGGAACGACGGGGGTCAGCTGGTGCCGCCGCATGATCAGAATGTGATCATCGAAGTGGAAAAAATCAGTTCGGTTGATGAAGTAAAATGGACCGGCGGCGAATCGCATATCACCATGATCGGAAAAGAAATGGATGAAGCCTATATCAGCATGGTCAAGGAACTTTCCGTATATCCTGAAATCATTGAACAGACAGCACAATCTGTGCATTGTGTATACACCCATTCATGGCACGGGCATCAAACTGGTTCCTGATAGTATTACAACGGTTCGGATTCAGCAATGTACATGTGGTGGATGAGCAGGCAACCCCGGATGGCAATTTTCCTACAGTAGCCTATCCGAATCCGGAAGAAAAGGAAACCATGAGCCTGGGTCTGAAAAAAGCCCGGGAAATCAATGCGGATATTTTATTGGGAACAGATCCCGATGCAGACCGCGTGGGCATTGGCATTAAAAACGATAAGGGGGAATGGGTGCTGATGAATGGAAATCAGACTGCGGTGCTGGCATTTAATTACCTGATCGAAGCCAGAAAGGAAAAAGGAATTGCCCAGCCCAATGATATGGTGGTGAAAACCATTGTAACCACTGATATGATTGATGAAATTGCAAAACAAAGCAATATCCGCTGTTATAATGTACTCACCGGTTTCAAATGGATCGCCGAACTGATCAGGGAGAAAGAGAAAACAGAAAATTATGTGATCGGCGGCGAAGAAAGTTATGGCCTGATGATCGGATCCAAATTGCGTGATAAAGATGCGGTTAGTGCAGTGGCCATTCTTTGCGAAATGGCCGCCTATGAAAAAAATAAAGGCAAAACCCTGTACGAGAAATTGATTGAGCTCTATATCCGGTTCGGTTTTTATAAGGAATCCCTGATCTCCATTACCAAAAAAGGAATGGACGGGCAAAAACAGATTGCGGATATGATGACCGGTTTCCGGAAAAATCCGCCTTCCGCCATTAATGGCTCACCCGTTATTCAATTGCTGGATTATGAAATCAGCACAGGTAAAAATCTGAAAACCGGAGAAACCTGGAAAATCGATCTGCCGGTTAGCAATGTATTGCAGTTTATACTGGCAGATGGAAGTAAAATTTCCGCCCGGCCTTCCGGCACCGAACCCAAAATCAAATTTTATTTCAGCGTGCGGGATCAGTTGAAAGACAGATCTTCATTTCACAGCATGGATGATCTTTTGCAAAAAAGGATTGATGCCATCATCAGTGACATGAAACTTAAATAGGGTTTTCAAAATACAGATTGAACATGAAAATGAAATTATTTTGTCTTGCTGCTTTATTATTTTCTATATCCGGATATTCCCAGGTTCATCTTGCTAAAATTTTCGGAGATCATATGGTGATTCAGCGCAGCCAGGCTGTGCCGGTTTGGGGATGGTCGTCTCCAAATGAAAAGATTACCGTGTTTATTAATCAGCAGGTAAAACAAACCCAGGCTGATAAAAACGGAAAATGGCAGGTAAAGCTGGATCCGCAGCCCGCGGGCGGCCCTTATGATTTGAAAGTTACCGGCAGGGACAGCCTGGTTTTACACGATGTACTGGTGGGAGAAGTATGGATCTGTTCCGGGCAATCCAATATGGAATTTGAATTGAGACAGGCGATGCATGCGGCAGATGAAATCCGGGATGCCAATTATCCGCAGATCCGGCAAATCAAAATCCCCAAAACCGTAAGTCTTGCGCCGAAAGAAGATATTCCCTCCGGCGAATGGACGGTTTGCTCGCCTTCAACTGCAGCTGATTATACAGCGGTGGGATATTTTTTTGCAAGGGAAATCCAAAAGCGTTTACATGTGCCTGTGGGACTGATCAATTCTTCCTGGGGAGGCACCATGGTGGAAACCTGGACCAGCCGCGGGGCATTTGAAAAAAGTCCGGAGTTTAAAACCATGATCGCGAAACTTCCCAATGTCAATATGGAGGACCTGGCTAAGCAGCGCAAACTGGCGATGGATGAAAAGGTAAAAGCGCTTGAAAAAACAATAACCGACAGCTTACCGGAAAGCGAATGGAAAAATCCGGAATATAACAGTGACGCCTGGCCGAAAATGAAAGAGCCCGGCCTTTGGGAATCTGCCAATATGGGTCTGGACGATCTGGATGGTATTGTCTGGTTCAGGAAGGAAATCAGCCTCGACTGCGGCAGAAGCGGCTGGTCCGGTTGTCCTGAATCTTGGAAAAATTGACGATAATGATGATACCTATGTTAACGGGATAAAAGTCGGCTCAACAAAATCCTACGATGCCGACCGGCATTATACAGTAGCTCCGGGCGTTTTTAAAGCCGGCAAAAATGTGATTGCCGTCCGGGTGGAAGATACCGGTGGCGGAGGTGGTATTTATGGAGATTCTGCTGAAATGAATGCTGAACGCGGGCGACCAGCATATTTCCTTATCCGGCAACTGGAGTTTCCGGATCGCCCGGGTGGCGGCCGGTACAAGTAATATCAGATCCGAACAGTTATCCAACGCTGCTTTACAATGCCATGATCAACCCTTTGATCCCCTATGGAATTAAAGGCGCGCTCTGGTATCAGGGCGAAGCCAACGCCGACCGGGCTTACAATACCGCACGGCTTTCCCCTTAATGATCACCGATTGGAGACAGCATTGGAATCAGGGAAATTTTCCTTTTTATTTTGTTCAGCTGGCCAGCTTTAATGCAGCGAATGGCGATCCTGAACACGGCAGCACCTGGGCAGAACTGAGGGAGGCACAGACCATGACGCTGAGCCTGCCCAATACCGGAATGGCAGTAACCACCGATATCGGCGAGGCCAATGATATTCATCCGACAGATAAACAGGATGTAGGAAAAAGACTTGCAGCCATCGCGCTCAACAATATTTATGGTCACACCATGCAGTATAGCGGACCGGTTTATGAATCCCTGACCGTGAGCGGCCATCAGATCATACTAACGTTCACGCATACCGGCAGCGGCCTGACCGCAAAAGATAAATACGGATATCTCCGTGGCTTTGCCATCGCCGGCAGCGATCACCATTTCCATTATGCCAAAGCATCCATCAGCGGCAACAAGGTGATCGTTTCCTCAGATGCCGTTCCCGAACCCCTGGAAGTCCGCTATGCATGGGCCGATGACGCCGGGGATGCCAATCTCTATAACCAGGAAGGATTTCCCGCCGTTTCGTTTCCGCACGGATCAGTGGAAGGGAATGACGGACGGGAGGAAGTATGAGATTGGGAAATGAACAAGGATGGACGACTTGAAGTTAGAAGACTGAAGTCAGTGTAATCGTAATTGTATGGCTTATTTTCAATACATTCCATATTTCTCAACTGTCAACTGTTAACGTCAACTTTCTCACTAATCTTCCCCGTCTTTTTATTTTTAATAATTACTTTTTTCGCGCCATAGTGCGTCATTTCTTCTTTTACAAGGTAATGGTCCGCATCGTATTCCACCAGGTGACTGTCTTGCCGACACCTGTCTGGCCCCGCCAGATGTCCAGTTGAACCGGTTCCCAAGTTTTGTTTTGGCAGATTTGTAAGCCGCATCAAGGACCGCATTCACCACATAGCCATCATAAAAAGTTTCTTTTGGTGCGGTTCCTTTTTCCATGGCGTTGAACATATCGGTAAACATGTGGTTGTATCCGAGGTCATTCAGTTCATCGCCGACGGGAAACAACCAGCCGGTATTGGATTCGGCTTTTTCCGCCACGTAATCAGCGCCTTTGCCGGTGGTGAACATTTCAAGACCGGTTCTCAAAAAATTATTGATCCAGATGGTGCCTTCGGTGCCCATCACTTCATCGCGCAGATCAAGGCCGCCGCGGAAAGTCCAGCTGACTTCAAACTGCCCGATGGCTCCGTTTTCATATTTCACCAGGCCGATGGCATGATCTTCCGCTTCGATGGGTTTTACCTGCGTATCCGCCCAGCACATCACTTCAACCGGCTTGATGTCTTTACCGATAAAACTTCTTCGCGATCTCCACGCAATGGCAACCGAGATCGAGGATACATCCGCCACCTGCCTGTTCCAGATCCCAGAACCAGTCGCTGTGCGGACCAGGATGTGTTTCTCTGGATCTTGGACCAGAGAATCCTTCCCAGCGCGCCATTCTTCACACTCTCATAGGCTTTTAAAAACTTTGGTGTATACACCAGGTCTTCCAGGTAACCATTGAAAATACCTGCTTTTTCCACTGCTTCCAGCATGCGTTTTGCTTCGGCAGCATTTCGGCCCAGCGGTTTGGTGGTGATCACTGCTTTTTTATGTTTACAGCAGAGCAGTACCGCTGCTTCATGCAGATTATTCGGAAGGGAAATGCAAACCACATCCACATCAGCATGCGCGATCGGCTTCTTCCATATTGATCGTCCAATGGGAACATCCATAATCTGCAGCAAATTTTTTTGCACTTTCTTCGCGGCGGGAATACATGCTGACGATTTTGTCACGGCTGCGCTGTCCCTGTAATGAATCGGCATAAAATCTTCCGATAAATCCTGAACCTAACATGGCAATTCTCGTCATGACTTCTTATTTAAATGATGAATAATTGAAATTTACGATCAGGCGCTGATGGCCGCAGTGGCCCGTTTCTCCCTGAAAAATAAAATAAAATAGATCAATACGCCCAGGGCAATATAAGCCGGAACAAACCAGATCTTCATCCAGTTATGTCCTTCACCGATTTTATAATTATCCACTACGAATCCTGAAAACCAGGTTCCGATAAACATGCCCACACCATAAGTGGCAAAGGTAAAAAGACCCTGTGCTGCATTTTTAATATCGGCGCCTGCTTTTTTCTCCGTATACATATAGCCGGTAACAAAAAAGAAATCATAACAAACGCCATGCAGGATGATGCCGGCATACAGCATCCAGAGATTGCTGCTAAGGTCGCCGTAGGCAAAACAAACATAGCGGAGAATCCAGGCCGTCATGCCCATGAGCAGCATTTTTTTTACACCGATCCGGTTAAACAGAAAGGGAATGGCCAGAATAAACAATCCTTCTGAAACCTGCCCCAGGATCATTTTCGATGCGGCATTATGCATACCAATTTCATTCAAAAAAGCGTTGGCAAATCCATAATAAAAAGAAAGCGGAATACAAACCAGTATGGCGGCGATAAAAAATATCAGATATGCCTTATTTTTAAACAGAACAAATGCGTCGGTTCCCAGCGCTTTGGCCGCTGAAGCATCTGCAACCCTGCCTTTAGGCGGCGTATTGGGAAGAATAAAACTGATAAGCCCAGATGGCCACAGAAGCGCCTGCAGCCAGATAAAAAGTATTAGATTGTTTTTTCCCATTGCAGATTGCCGATCAGCAGGCCGGCCACGATCCAGCCCAGGGTTCCGAAAACACGTATCCAGGGAAATTGTTTTCCCGGATCGCTCATCTGATAAAAAGCAATGCTGTTGGAAAGTGCAATCGTGGCATGTACAAAAGGGAATAAAACAAAATGATCCAGTAGAAAGGACGTATTGACGGTAACTGTCGTGGCCAGAAAAAGCAGAACCGCTCCAACCAGATGCAATACACCCATGATCCGCTGGGCGGCAAAAAAACGGTCCGCAATCAGCCCTACAAAAAAAGGAGAAATCATGGTGGCGATGGCCAGCGCGCTATAGGCTGCGCCGATCTGTACCCCGGTGGAATGCAGATTGTTCCCCATATAAGTGCTCATGGTAACATACCAGGAGCCCCAGATAAAATATTCCAGGAACATCATCAGGCAAAGCAGGAAAGCGGTGATTGGCTTCATTCAAATCAATTTAATGGAAAGAAGTATTTCGGGCGAAAAGTTACAAATGAAAAAGACTCATTGTAAAAATTTCTTCAATTATCTTGCAGCGTATGCGGGTGTTAACCGATTCTTACAGGCATAAGGGACTGAGGAAACAACTGGTAGCCCTAATCAGGAGCAAAGGCATCACCGATGAAAGGGTTCTGACGTGCCATTCTGGAAATCCCCAGTCATTTTTTTATGGATTCTGCCTTTGATCAGATTGCTTATGAAGACCGGGCTTTCCCGATCGGAGAAGGGCAAACGATTTCTCAACCCTATACGGTGGCCTATCAGACCCAGTTGCTGGAAGTAAAACCGCATGAAAAAATACTTGAAGTCGGCACGGGAAGCGCCTACCAGGCCTGCGTGCTGGCTGATAATGGGCGCCCAGGTATATACCATTGAAAGGCAAAAAAATATTTTCGACCAGAATAAATAATTTAATTACCTCCAGGAAATTTCCTTCGATCCGCTATTTTTATGGAGATGGTTATGAAGGCCTGCCAACTTTTGCCCCTTTCGATAAAATCATTGTAACTGCCGCCGCACCGGAGATCCCGGAAAAACTCCTGGAGCAATTGAAACCGGGCGGTAAAATGGTGATCCCGGTCGGAGAAGGTAAAGTTCAGCAGATGATCCGCATCAATAAATATCCGGATGGTTCCGTACTGGAAGAGACTTTGATGATTTTTCTTTTGTGCCCATGCTGCAGGGAAAAAATAATTAAAGCACGTTACATGACACCCGAGAGATAACAACGACTAAAACAGGTACTGGATAAAAGGCAGAATGACCTGACCAGTTGTGCTGGAAAATGTATTTGACCCGCATAATATTTCTGCGGTTATGCGTACCTGCGATGCCGTGGGGATTCAGGATATTTATGCATTGAACTCCAAGGATCAGCATGCATAAAAAATGGGGCGCAAAAAGCAGCAGCAGTGCCGCCAAATGGCTGAGCATACAACAATACAGTGATCCGGCGACCTGTTTTACCGAACTGCAGGAAAAAATTTCCTCTAATTCTAACCACACATCTCTCCATCCGAAGCCGTTTCATTATACCAGATCGATTTCACCCAATCCATCGCCCTGGTATTTGGCAATGAACACGATGGCGTCAGTGAGGAAATCCGGAACATGGCCGATGGAAATTTCATTATCCCGCAGGTCGGCATGATCCGCTCACTGAATATTTCGGTTGCCTGCGCCGTTTCGCTTTACGAAGCATTCCGGCAGAAAAATGCGGCCGGCCATTATGATAGCGTGAAACTGGGGAATGAGGAGTATGGGAGGATTATGGGGGAATGGGGAAGAGGGGTGGATGGTTGATGGTGGATGGTAGATGGTAGACAGAGATCATGCAACGTTGTCTTGTAACATCGTTACGCATGTTCCTGCGGAGTGTCACCATCCACCATCAACCATCATCCATCCACCTTTTTCCGCCTCAGCATATGAATACTTACATTCAACTCAAATCCGATCAGCAGGATCATGGCATTGATATAAATAACGATCATGAGGATCAGGATCGTTCCGATGGAACCATAAACTTTGTTATATGTTCCGAATTTATTTACCCAGAAAGAAAAAGCAAAAGTAAGCAATGATCATCAGCACGGTAGCCAGCAGGGTTCCGGGGAAATCAAAGCCGCCATTTTTCCTTCATGGCCGGAGCATGCCGATAAATAAAGGCAATGGCAAAATAAAACAGGGGAATGATTACCACCCACCGGAGGGTTTTAAATACGCCCTGCATTCCGCGATCTCCGTGATATTCAATGCCCTGAAGATATATCTCAGCAATTCGTCCTGCGTAACCAGGATAATGACAGTCCGATGACGAGTAAGATCATGACCAGGGTAAGCCGGATGGCAATCAGCCGGTTTTGCAGAAAATTTCTCCGGGTATAATGCGTGAGGGATTTATTGAAAGATCGCATGAGCCCCATCATCGCGTTCGACGCATAAAACAAGGCAACAAAAATCCAAAAGATAATCAATCCGCCCCGCGGCTTATTGAGAAAATCATTCAGAAAATTCTGAACCAGCTGATAAGTATTCTGATTGGGCGTGATTTCCCTGGTCAGCATCAGCAGTTGCCGGGTTAGTTTTTTTGAAACCGGCAGATAAGGAATCAGGGTACAGATGAAAGATGGTCGCGGCAGGAATGGCCATCAGAAAACTAAAGGCAATGGAACGCGCCCGGTCGTTCAGGCCAACTTTCTGTACCTGGCTATTAAAAAAAACAATTACATCATATAAGGGAGACGCCTTCAAAGCCCGGCAGGATAAATCTTCTTGGCTTTGTTGCAGATAAAAATCGGTACAGGGAATGATGTTTTTATAATTTTTTCAATCCTGGTCATGGATTTGCTTTTGACTGCTGACCGATCCGCATTTGTTCATCCAGCGACTTTCTGGTATTCATTTGCATTTTGAAATGTTCGGAATATGTTTCAGCAAAATTTGAATATCCTGAAAAATCAGGTTTGGCGACAAAATATAAATATTTGGTATCCGGAGCATTCAAAACCGCATCCAGGGTTTCCATGGAAGGCGTACAAATAGGGCCAGGAGGCAATCCGCTATTCCGGTAGGTATTGTAAGGCGATTCAACGCAGCAGATATTTTTAGTATACTCTTTTCAGACTCAAAATCGGCGCAGGGCAAATTTAACGGTGGATCTGCAGCCAGTCTCATTCCGGTCGCCAGATCCGGTTCAGATAAACGCTGGCTATTTTCGGTTTATCTTCTTTGCGGGTTGTTTCTTCTTCCACGATGGAAGCCAGGATATAAGCTGTTACCGGATTCAGTTTATGCGCTTCAGCCTGCTGCTTCCGCGTCGGGTGTCCAGTAAGCCTGGTGCGCCATTTCCATTTTTCTGAAAATCCTGGAAGGAGTTGTATTCCAGAAATAAGTATAGGTATTGGGGAAAACGCATGGTCATGAACGTGTTGGTGTCCAGTCCATAGACGCTGCAGGGTATCGTTGTTATTGAGATAACGCATAGAAAGGAAGCGGAATCACATTCAAATTTCCTTCCGATCAGTCCGGCCAGATCTTCTCGTGTTCGCAATTTGGTAATCACCAGATTCACCGGGCCTGCCTGCCGTTTCTTAGCATTTTCAAAATATTCAAGAGACTCATTCCTGATCTGATCTCATATTTTCCGGCTTTCATTTTTCCCGGATAACTGACCGGCTTGCCAGCCAGTTAAAAACAGCCGGATGATTAATCACTTCATCTTCTTCCGAGCATGGAATCCAGCTCTTCATAATTCATCCCGGTATGGATGTAGAGATCGTGATTTCGGGCCTTGAAAGGAAGTGGCCGGGCCGAATACCAAATAGCCCGCTTTGCAGCAACGAGTAAGGACGATGATCAGAACAGAGAAATAGCTTTTTCACGTGTATTTGGATTATGCACCAAAATAAACAAAAAACCCTGTCATTGGCATGACGGGGTCTTAAATATAATATTGTTCAAAAGCTATTATTTCGCTGAAGCGGAGCCGGAATATTGCCCGAAGGAACAGAAGTGGGAGAGGCTTTAAAGTCCTTTGCACTTTGTTGGCAGCCAGCTCTTGGGTATGAACACGGTGGAAAAAATACAAAGAACAGCGCCACCACGATCGCCAGGATCCAGGTACCCTTTTCCAGAACATTATTGGTTTGTTTAACACCCATGAACTGATTGCTGAAACCGGCCACATTGCCTGCAAGCCCGCCACCTTTCGGATTCTGGATCAGGATGATCAAACCCAAGTAAACCACAGGCCAGCAACAAAAGAATAACAAAAAATATCATGGTAAAGACGCTTTTAATTGCTCAATTCTGGACGCAAAATAAGCGCTTTTAGGGGGATAAATCAAACTTAATTTCTGGTAAAGCGCAATCGCATTCTCATACATCCCCTGCTTGGCCAGCACTTCCGCCATGGATTCAGTAAGAATGTCCCTTTCCTCTATGGAATGGGCCGCAAAATGACGGATCCGTTCAGCTTCCCGTTTCATCTGTTTTTTCGGACGATCAGCTGCTTCGGAGGTAGCTTTTTCATCACTTTCAGCCAGTCGGTAAAACTCTTCAGCTGCTTTCCGAAATTGATCTGGAGGATTATCCTCCAGCACCAGTTTGATTCCCTGCGACGCAAAATAATCGATCATGTGATAAGGCGCGAAAACAATGGATTCGGCCTTTTTAGCATCGAAGGCAAGCTGCGGTTTAACCGCCTCGTCCGCCGCAACGGCGGTCGGCTCCGGAAATGGGTGAGATGGCCTGTCGAAAGCTTCCCGATCCGTTTCCGCTGCAAACTCCTGATTGACGGTCGGAATATCGGCTTCTTCCTGGGCATATTCCTCATTAACCGTTATGACAGGCTGAGGATCTTCAGTAAGTTCCTGATTAACTGTCGGCCGGGATTCCCGGGCTTCAGCAAATTCTTCATTAATGGTTATTTCCGGGTCCTGGTATTCTTCGTTGATGGTAGATGGTGGATGGTGGATAGCGCCTTCAGTATTAATAGATTCGGCATCATTCTGTCCG
Source organism: uncultured Chitinophagaceae bacterium (assembly GCA_963801295.1). Taxonomy (GTDB): domain Bacteria; phylum Bacteroidota; class Bacteroidia; order Chitinophagales; family Chitinophagaceae; genus Puia. The sequence goes on along the minus strand of CAWDEH010000009.1, from coordinate 231,281 downwards.
GCTATTATATCGTGCTGTTGCGATTCTGTGTTTTCCGGCTCCCTATATTCCTGTTCCGGCGCTTTGTACTCCTGAATGGATTCTGAAAAATCCGGTTCAGCGTTACTAAATTCCCGGGCGGGCTCTTTATATTCCGGCTCACTATAGTCCTGTACCGGTTCCCTGATTTCCTGTTCTGTCGCTTTATATTCCTGAACAGGTTCTGAAAAATCCGGTTCGGCCGAACTAAATTCATGAACCGGTTCTTTGTATTCCGGTTCGCTAAAATCCTCGACCGGTTCCCTGATTTCCTGTTCCGGCGCTTTATTATATTCCTGAATAGGTTCCGTAAAGCTCAGATCTGCTGCAGCGGATTCCTCTGGGGTTTCTCCGTATTCCTCTTCAGCAGGGGCTGTATTTTCCTGCAACGGCGCCCTATAGTCCTCCACAGGCTCCCTGTATTTCTCTTCCGGGGCATTCAATTCTTCGCTAAAAGAAACAGTTTCTGTTTGCGGCTTCCGCAACCACTTCGTTCTGCCGGTCGGATATTCGTGACACATCACTTACCGTTTCCTGTAAAACGATTGTTTTTCCTCCACATCCAGGCTCGGTTCTTCATTCAGCAATAATTGCAGCCAGACCGGATTATTAAAATACAGGGCCGTTTGTTTTGTTTCCTCGTTGTAGGCCGGATCATTTTCCGCTTTTAATTTTCTGGAAAGCAGAAAATGCGCGGCATTGAAGGAAGGGAATTCCCCAATCACTGAATAGATTTCTTCCAGGGAAATCTCTTCCAGTTTTTGTTTTCCGAATATGGCATCTAACAGGGATGGCATTCCGCTTGTCATCTGAATAATATTACCAGTTAGAAAATAAGACGGTTGAAAATATCATCCGTCATGTCGCTCACAATCTGCGGCGTTAATGCAGCCTGTGCATCATTCACACTCTGCGTTGCCGGGAAAATCAAAATTCCGGCTGATATCGGTTTCAAAATCCGGCGTTCCGAGTTTCTGATCATTCAGTCGGTTCTTCAAGGCGATATGTACGGTAACTGTCAGCCGGTTCGTGGACAGCAGCCTGGTTCGACACGCCGGAAGTAGCTCACAGAGTAATCGGAAATATAGGCCAATACATCGTAATCCGCATCGTCAGACTGCACCTGCGTAAGTTTAGTCTGGTTACTAACTTTCTGTTTTAGTTTATCGGTGAGCTGCGGACTTAATTGCGGATCCACGATACCGGGCCCTGTTTTCTATAAACCCGATCCGGATGGTTTTTACTTCGGGCGGAATGGAAACATCTTTAAAGGAATAGACGCTGCAGGAATTCCGGCAAGGCAAATCAACGCCAGCAAAATTCCGCGAAGCGCGCCAAAAGAATAGGACATCCGGAATCTATTCATTGATATCATATTCCTTTAGTTTTCTGTAGAGTGTTCTTTCACTGATGCCGAGGTCGGACGATGCATCTTTTCGTTTTCCCTTGTGTTTTTTCAGCGCTTTCACGATCAGTTCTTTTTCCTTATCCATAATGCTCAGCGATTCTTCCACTTCTTCATGCTGCTGAATATCATTGTCTGTCATTCCCGTTATTGTGAATCACTACCGGTTGCGGATTGTACTGATGTGACGGAATTGCCGGCGAATAATGTTCCTGCGGATTGAGTTCTTTCATTTCACGCGCATAACGCATTGTGCGTATCTGCTGCAAGATGAGGGATTTTTCAATATTTCAAGGAACATTTTTTTTAACTCCGTCACATCCTTCTTCATGTCGAAGAAAAGCTTGTACAGGATCTCTCTTTCATTGGAAAAATCATTGGGCGCATGGCCATTTGCCGATGGGCATTACCATGGGCAGCCGGTTACCGCTGCTTTCCGGAATGAATCTGCGCTGAGTTGCGCCAGTGATATCAGCTTGTCTTCCGACAGTACCGATATCTGTTCTGCAATATTCTTCAACTCCCGCACATTTCCCGGCCAGCTATAATTGATTAACAGATTTTTCGCGTCCTCATCCAGTTGTACAGGAGATGTTTTATATCGTTCGGCAAAATCAACCGCAAATTTTCTGAACAAAAGTGGAATATCTTCTTTCCGGTCTCGCAGGGAAGGTACCCGGATAGGAACTGTACTCAAACGGTAATAGAGGTCTTCCCTGAATTTACCCCGATCTGTCAATTGCAGGAGATCCTTATTGGTGGCGGCAATCACACGTACATCCGTTTTCTGAACTTTGGATGAACCCACGCGGATATATTCACCGGCTTCCAGTACGCGCAGCAATCGGGCCTGTGTGCCCAGTGGCAATTCCCCGATCTCATCAAGAAAAATAGTGCCGCCGTTTACCGTTTCAAAATATCCTTTGCGGGAATCCACTGCGCCGGTAAAAGATCCTTTTTCATGACCGAATAATTCTGAATCGATGGTTCCTTCAGGAATGGCTCCGCAGTTCACCGCAATAAACGGATTATGTTTTCTGGCGGAAAGAGAATGAATGATATGGGAAAATACTTCTTTACCCACGCCGCTTTCTCCGAATATCAAAACGGTCAGATCGGTATTGGCCACCTGAATGGCTACAGTCAGCGCATAATTCAGTTCCGGCTGAATTTCCAATAATGCCAAACCTGTTTTTTATTGACTGAAGTTCCATTTTTTAATTTTTTGCTTCCGTCGAATGACCTGCCCGATCAGGGTTGCCCCGGTACTTTCCAGAATCTTCACCATTGCATAATCGCCTTTTCCCAATGCAATGTTCTCTTTGGGAAATACCACCACTTTATTCTGACTGTTCCTCCCCATCCAGTCCTGTTCACTTTTTTTTGAATCTCCTTCAATCAACACTTTTGAAATGCTCCCGATATCTTTCCGGTTGCTGATTCCTGTGAAATTTTATTCTGGCAGTTTCACGATTTCGTCAAGCCTTCTTTTCTTTTCTGCTTCCGGAACATCGTCGGTATATCTTCTGGCAGCCAGTGTTCCCGGCCTTTCACTATAGAAATACATATAACTCATATCAAATTGCGCTTCCTGCATCAGCGACAGGGTTTCCTGGTGATCTTCTTCCGTTTCTGTGCAAAATCCTGCAATGATATCTGATGTGATGCCGCAGTCAGGAATCAGTTCCCGGATCCTCCGAACTTTAGCCAGATACCATTCCCGGGTATATGTACGGTTCATCAATTGCAATACCCGGTTGGATCCGCTTTGTACCGGCAGATGAATATAATTACAGATATTTTCATGCCGGGTAATCACATGCAATACATCATCGGTAATATCTTTCGGATGAGAAGTGGAAAAACGGACCCGGAGTAGAGGAGATATGCCAGCCACCTGTTCCAGCAGCATCGCAAAGGAAATATCCTGTTCCATCGGCTGAATACCAATGATAACTGTCTACATTTTGCCCGAGCAGCGTAACCTCCCTGTAACCCTTGTCAAAAAGTTCACTGCATTCTTTTACAATGGAAACGGCATCCCGGCTTCTTTCCCTGCCCCTGGTAAATGGCACCACACAAAAGGAACACATATTATTGCAGCCCCGCATGATGCTGACGAAGGCATTTACGCCATTGCTGTTCAGCCGCACGGGAGAAATATCGGCATAAGTTTCTTCCCGGCTCAGCAACACATTTACGGATTTCTGTCCGCCTTCCGCCTCTTCAATCAGCACCGGAAGTGTACGGTATGCATCGGGTCCCACCACCAGATCGACCAGTTTTTCTTCTTCCAGAAATTTTGATTTCAGTCTTTCCGCCATACAACCCAGCACGCCGATCAGCAGACCGGGATTGGACCGCTTTGGCCTGGCGGAAAATATGAAGCCGGCTGCGGATGGTCTGTTCGGCTTTTTCCCGGATGGAACAGGTATTGATCAGCACCAGATCTGCATCTGCATACGTGGTGCTGGCGGTAAAACCGTTTCCGTTCAGTATGGATGCCACTATTTCACTGTCGGCAAAATTCATGGCACACCCATAACTTTCTATATAGAATTTTTTGGCGGTCGGAATCTTGCAATTTTGTGGTCAGTACTTCCATGGAAAAATTCCCGTATTGCGGGACTGCAAAAATAATTAAAAGAAAGGAGAAATGACAGGATGACAGGAACTGTGAAAATGAGAAGCCAAAAAGAGCGGAAGACGGGACTCGAACCCGCTACCTACAGCTTGGGAAGCTGTCGCTCTACCAGGTGAGCTACTTCCGCTTAATCTTAATCATGCTGCCGGAATTTCTGCCGGCAGCGGCTAAGTTAAGGATAAACCGGAAAAGGTCAGTCTTATCAGTCATTGCTTTATCCGGATCTGTTCCGGTGAATGTGAATGAAAGCATTTATGCACGGCGGTTTGAATATCTTTGCAGCATATCCCGCCGGCTCAGTTCAGGGAATGAAATTTTAAAATCAACAGATCATGTCCAAAGACCCCTTCCATATAAAGAAATTACTCAATACCCAAAACGGAACCTTTACTTTTTATAGTCTCGCTGAATTGGAAGCCCAGGGCCGTCCCATCAGCCACCTGCCTTTTTCTATTCGTATTCTGCTGGAGAATGTGTTGCGGAATTTTGATGATTTTGCCATCACCAAGGAAAATGTGGAAACCCTTCTGCATTGGGAGCCAAAGGGTCGGACAAAGACATTCCATTCAAGCCCGCGCGGGTTCTGATGCAGGATTTTACCGGCGTTCCGGCGGTGGTGGACATTGCTTCCCTGCGCGCGGAAATGGCCAGAAAGGGCAAAAATCCGGATGAAATCAATCCCCTGATTCCGGTGGATCTTGTGATTGATCATTCTGTGCAGGTTGATTATTTCGGAACGGAATACGCGTATCAGCGGAATATGGATGAAGAGTATAAACGCAACCGGGAACGGTACTCTTTCTTGAAATGGGCGCAGAAATCCTTTAATAATTTCAGTGTAGTTCCTCCGGGAATGGGCATTTGCCACCAGGTGAATCTGGAATTTCTTTCCAAAGGAGTGATGGAAAGGAACGGAGAAATTTTCCCTGATACCCTGGTGGGAACAGACAGCCATACCCCCATGGTCAACGGAATTGGCGTAGTGGCCTGGGGCGTAGGCGGCATTGAAGCCGAAGCGGCGATGCTGGGTCAGCCGATATATTTTATTATGCCGGAAGTGATCGGACTCAGGCTGACAGGAAAACTTCCTCTGGGCTCTACCGCTACCGACCTGGTACTGACCATTGCAGAATTGCTTAGAAAATATGGTGTTGTTGGAAAATTTGTAGAAGTGTTTGGCTCCGGGCTTGATAATCTTTCTGTACCGGACCGCGCAACCATTGGAAATATGTCGCCGGAGTTTGGATGCACCATTACTTATTTTCCCATCGATGATAAAACGCTGGAGTATATGCGCAAAAGCAACCGGTCGGAAGAACAGGTAAAACTGGTGGAAGATTATTGCAAAGCCAATATGCTCTGGAGAACAGGCAATGAAAAAATCACTTATACGGATACCATCACGCTTGATCTTTCTTCCATTGAACCAACCGTTGCCGGACCCAAACGGCCGCAGGATAAAATTCTGCTGAAGGATTTTAAGGAACAGTTCATCGAACTGATGGATCAGACCTATGGACGGAAATATGTAAGTCCGCCCAAACAATTGTCGCGCTGGTTTGCAGAAGGCGGAGGACAACCCGTTGCAGCACCCGCACCGATGCCCCCGGAAACAGCTATCGAAAAAGAAGAAGTAAACGGAATCAAAAATGTCTGGATCACCATCGGCCAGGAGAAATTCATGATCTCCGATGGTGCGGTGGCCATTGCCGCCATTACTTCCTGCACCAATACTTCCAATCCTTTTGTGATGATCGGGGCGGGACTGGTAGCAAGAAAAGCAAGGGAACACGGATTGAATATAAAACCCTGGGTAAAAACATCTCTTGCTCCCGGATCAAAAGTAGTTACGGATTATCTGGAAAAAGCGGATCTGCTGGATGATTTTGAAGCATTGAAATTTCATGTGGTAGGATATGGATGTACTTCCTGCATCGGCAACTCCGGGCCATTGCCTCCTTATATTGCCAAAGCCGTGGAAGATCATGATCTGGTGGTTGCTTCGGTACTTTCCGGAAACCGGAATTTTGAAGCCAGGATCCATCCGCAGGTAAGAATGAACTTTCTGATGTCGCCCATGCTGGTAGTTGCTTATGCGATTGCCGGCCGTGTTGATATAGATCTGATCAATGACCCGATCAGTTATGATCCCAATCAGCAACCGGTTTATTTAAAAGATATCTGGCCCACCAGCTGATGAAATCAATGAGCTGATGAGCAAAGTGCTTTCTCCGAAAGATTTCGCTAAAAATTACGGAGAAATATTTGAAGGCAATGAGATCTGGAGAAACCTGAATATACCGGATGAAAAATTATACAGTTGGGATAAGGATTCAACTTATATTAAAGAAGCTCCTTTCTTTTATAATATTTCCGACAAGCCGCAGGCCATGCAAAGATATCAATCAGGCGAGGGCCTTGCTGGTATTGGGCGACAGTATTACAACCGATCATATTTCCCCGGCGGGATCAGTTCAATGAAACTTCTCCCGCAGGAAAATTCCTGATCAGCCGTGGGGTGGCGAAAAAAGAGTTCAATTCCTATGGTTCCCGCAGGGGAAATGATGAAGTGATGGTTCGCGGAACGTTTGCCAATGTGCGCATTAAAAATAAACTGGCCGATAAGGAAGGTGGCTTTACCAGGTATCCTGCCAACGGGTGAAGAAATGTCTGTTTATGATGCGGCGGAACAATATAAAAAAAGCGGAACGCCATTGCTGGTTTTAGCGGGTAAAGAATATGGCAGCGGCTCCTCAAGAGACTGGGCTGCCAAGGGCACCTTCCTGCTGGGCGTGAAAGCCGTGCTGGCGGAAAGTTATGAACGCATTCACCGGAGTAATCTGGTGGGCATGGGCGTGTTGCCCCTGCAATATCAAAACGGAGACACCGCGGCCAAGCTGGGCCTTAACGGAAAGGAAATCTTTTCCATTACCGGAATTTCAGAAACAATAAAGCCATTGGAGGAAGTTCAGGTGGTTGCCAGAAAAGAAGATGGCAAAGAAATCAAATTCAATGCGATTGCCCGGCTGGATTCAAAAATTGAGATCGAATACTACCGGCATGGCGGAATTCTGCAATATGTGCTGAGGCAGTTCCTGGAAAAGATCTGATCTGCGATTGAATATGGGACATGGGTGGCAGTCTGCAGGCTCAATTCACAATTTAGCAGCTGCAAATTCGTTTTATGTATTCAAAAAACCCTTAGCATGAAAAAAAACCTGGCATTCCTGTCCGCAGGCCTGATCCTTTGTTTCACCCTTTTCAATTCCTGTAAAAAAGATAACAGCAGTTCTTCAAATAACCTCACGGGTGATTGGAAGTTCGTTTCCGTGACGGTGCAAACACAGGCGGACAATCAATCCACGGAAGGCGGCATTCTTTACAAAACGACTACCATTTCCAATTATACCAGCACACAGAATGAAGGGACGGTCAGCATCAGCTCCGATGCGATGAAAGCGAATGGAATCGCGTATGCGATTGATACGAAACTCAAAGCATATAGTTATGAAGATGGAGTCCTGGTGGATTCACTGGAATCTCCTTTTAGTTTTTCCATTCCGGCTTCCAGCGCCACCGCTGCTTACCAGCAGGTAGGAAATGATTCATTGTATTTTCCGGGCCAGGGTTTATTTGGCGCACCGGGGTCGGCTATGGCAACGGGCGCAAAGTATACCTTAAGCGGCAACACTTTTACCATGCAAAGCCATGTGGTGAAGGATTCTACCAATAATTATCTGGGCGTGCTGATGCAGGTACACGAAGTAGCCGATGTTAAAACGGTTTTGCAAAAGCAATAGCTGTTTTTTATTCCGACAGCTGCTTAAAAACGATCCGGTTCTTCAGCCAGCTGTTTTTGACGGGAATGATCCAGTTATTTTCGAGTTCCGCTTTTGTCTGCACCGTGTTGTTGAAATACATTGTTTCCGGATCAACAAATCCGTTTTCAACAGCATAAACGAGCTGGGTATAGGGTAAAAGCTGAATTTTATCTTTTACGACAAAAGCCAGGGACTGCCGGTCGAATAAGCTCACCTGGAATTTTGTTTCGATGGCTTTGATCATTCTCACCGACGCGTCTGTGCTGCATCCGCCAACGCCGGTTTCCGTTTCGTCCGCCATCAGGATAATGAATTGTCCGAAGAACACACTGGCGAACCCCTTAACCGGCGACCCGTGGGAAAGCCAGTTGCCTGCAAAATCATTCAGGATATCTTCAAGCTGAAGTACTTCCGGCACAGTGAAACGGCGGCTGGACTGATAGATCCATACTCTTGACTCCGCATGAAATGCTGCGGGCAACAGTTCCAGGTAATTGAGATTCATAGGGCAAAATTATGTCATTTACCCCTCAAAGATAGGGTCATCAAAAAATGATTTTTCGGAGTTTCATCGGAGTGCTAAAAAATATTTTTTCAAAAACGAAGGATTTTCCTGTTTTTGAATAACCGCTCATTTCTGGTAAGGGCTAGGGTATTTATAGGGGCCCCATAGGGGGTTTTCAGGGGGGCCGGAGGGGATTCCCCCTTTGCCGCTCCAACAAAGTCCCTATAAATACCCTATCCGAACCCTCTCCCGGCCCTTTTTCAAAACCCCGGGGAATTTTCAAAAAAGCAGGATTTATTTTTCAGCACTCCGATGAAACTCCGAAAAATCGGCTTTTCGCAAGCTTATATTTGCAACAGGCGTTACGGGTTGTTGTTCGGAGTTTAAGCTAAATAAGGAGAAATTATTTAGCAAATTAACTTTACACGTAAACATAAAATTAAAACGTTCCCAGACATAATATTAGCACACATACAAACATAAAATCATTGCACTTGTAAACATAATAATAGCCCGCTCATAGGCCCGCCAGTCGCAGGGCGCTGGACAAGCTTTCCTTAAGTTTTTTCTTCGTGACCAGGGCATCGGTTACAATTGCGTCCTGAAGGTATCAGGGGAGTTTTTAATCCGAAAGAAATGGATGAATAGTTGGGTTAGCTCAAAAATTAGTTGCAGCATAAGCTGTCCGAAGAAATCGGACAATTAAAACATAAAACGATGGAAAATCGAAATGAGATAAAAGCGTTTGAAGAAAAAAAGGTAAGAAGCCTATGGGATACAGAGCAGGAGAAATGGTACTTCTCCGTAGTGGACGTGATTGCCGTACTTACTGAAAGCCCCAATCCGAGAAAGTATTGGAGTGTTTTAAAAACAAGGCTTAAAGCGGAGGGAAGTCAGTTGGCTACAAATTGTAGTCAACTGAAAATGCAATCAGCCGACAGTAAATTTTATAAAACCGATGTAGCCGATACGGAACAGCTTTTCCGACTCATTCAATCTATTCCCTCCCCAAAGGCAGAGCCTTTTAAACTTTGGCTGGCACAGGTTGCTTCTGAAAGATTAGACGAAATGCAAGATCCTGAGCTGAGCATTGACAGGGCTTTGCAACAATATCTGAATTTAGGCTATTCTGAAAACTGGATTAACCAGCGGCTGAAAAGTATTGAAATAAGAAAAGAGCTTACCGATGAATGGAAGAAACGGGGACTGAAACAAGGTGTTCAGTTTGCAACGCTGACCGACATTATTACCAAAGCATGGAGCGATAAAACAACGAAAGAATATAAAATCCTGAAGGGGTTGAAAAAAGAAAATCTGAGGGATAATATGACGAATACCGAACTTATCTTAAACATGCTGGCCGAAGCATCTACAAAAGATATTTCAGCAGCTACCAATCCTAAAACTTTTGAGGACAATAAGAAAGTAGCGAAGCAGGGAGGCATTGTAGCTAAAGTGGCAAGAAAAGAACTGGAAGCTAAAACAGGTAAAAAAGTTATTACCTCACTCAATGCAAAATCAGCTTCTCAGTTGAAATCATCTGACTCGAAAAAGAAGGCAAATAATGCTTCACAACAATCCAACGCTTAAATCTTTAGGATTAGGCATAATGAGCACAAAGCTTTTTTAAAACTGGGTAGGGGTTTTGTAATTTTTGGGAAACCGAAGTCAATACCCCCCAAATTAAATGATAATAATCTCCCCGTTCAGCACCTGCACCTGCTGCATCAGCATGCGAATCGCATCCTTTCTTTTTTGTACATCCAGCCGGAGCTTTTGAACTGCAGGCTGAAGCGTTTTTTGTTTTATCAGCTGCCGGTTTTCTTTTTCCAGTTGCCGGAGCGCTTTCTGCTGCAGATCGATTTCCGAATGGATCTTCGCTTTCAATTCATCGGTTTTTATCTTCCCAAGGGAGAGGAGCGCAAGCATTTTATTCCGGAGCAAAACATCGGTGATCAACGTATCCGCAACGGGTGAAACGGTGAAACTGCCGGACGGGATATACGGCATCCCTTCCAGATCTATGGTTGCCGGAATCTCTGCCTGAACGGCTTTCTCATTCGAAAAATTGCGCACTTCCGTTTGATCCGCATATTGCAAACGGGTATTTGCGCCCGCTTCATCCATTTCCGCATGGAGTTGGGGAAGCGCCGCCATCAGAACGGGATATTCGGGATATTTCACTTCCGGAGGGGGAGGCGGTGTTTTTATTTTACGGACAACCTCATTTTTTCCGGCATCCGGCTTAGCCCGAACAACAATCCGGATTTCCTGAAGGACCATTGTTCCTGTTGTTTTCTTCGCAGCCGGGGCCGGTACAAAGCTTGTTTTATTTTGAAATACGATGCGGTTAGCAGGGCGGTTATTCAGATCTCCCTGCTGAAAACGGGAAAAGGAATTCATTGCGAATATGAACAGCGCCGCTATCAGGCTGAAAGATAATAAAGGTGAAATGCTTCTTTTTCCCGAAGCCGGCAAACCGGCCAGCCGCCGGATCCTTTCCATCAGCAGCCGCGGATTGTTTCCATCTGCGGCCAGCGAAAGGGACTGCGGACGCTGCCTGAATTTTTCCAGTGTAAGCAGGGCTTCCGCATAAACCGGCGCAGGGTAATCCCATAATAAAACTTCATCATCGCAGGCATGCTCCCTTTCGCGCGCCACGGTTTTGAAAAATAAACCGGCAAATGGATTGAAAAAGAAAACGGTACGGAAAATGGTCATCAGGATATTGAGGAGATAATCGTTGCGCCGGATATGCTGCAGCTCATGCAGCAGGATGGTTTCCACCTGTTCCATGCTGAGCCGGTTCACCAGCGCAACCGGCAACAGGATCATGGGTTTGATAAATCCGATCGTCTGGGCCGTGTCCACCCAGTCGGCCAGCAGAATATTCACCGGTTTGGGTATTCCCATAACAGCAGAAATCCGGTCGGCGAATGATTGCAGGGGCAGGGAAAACAACTGATCATTGTGTTTCCGCTTTTGCCGCAGCTGATAGAATCCCAGCGTGTACCGGAAGATCTGAAAAATCAAAACCAGCAGATACAGCATGGAGAGGGCAGACAGGAAAGAATCAATATACCCGGCAAAATTCGCAGCCAGGAAGAAAAGCGGAACCCGGTCAATCGTATCCGCCGGGAAAACCAGGGATGAGATCAGGGAATACAAAAACCAGCAGATTCCCAGCAGGGACAGTATCCCCGCCAGGTTATGGCGGACGGCAGCAGAAAAGCGTTTGTGGTTACCTGTTAGGAGCAGATAAATCAGCCACAGCATACCCATCTGCCAGATTCCGTTCAGCAGCGACCAACCCAGTACAGCCAGGCTGTTTGTACCCAGGAATTGAAGCATCTTATTGCTTTTTCAGGTTATTGAGCAGTTGCTGGATTTCTTCCAGCTCTTCCGGAGAAGCTTTATGATTGCCCAGCGCATGTAACACGAGTTCTGTAGAGGATCCTCCAAAAAGGGTGGTGATCATCTTGCCGATCAAATGCTTCTGGGTTTTTTCCCGGCTTACTACCGGATGATAAATATGCGTCTTCATGGAATCATCCCTGCCCACCAGGCCTTTTTCATGCATGATCTGCATCAGCTTCAGCGTAGTGGTATATCCTGCTTCCTTGGTCTTGGAAAGCTCTTCATGCACTTCCCGCACGCTGGCGGTATTCCTTTCCCATAAAATCCGCAGGATCTCCAACTCACTTTCGGTTGGCTTGATATATTTTGTGGTTCCCATGGCATCTTATTTAGATAAGCAAAATACGATAATATTCGTAAAAGGGCCTTCATTTTAACACAAAACTTACATTTGTAATCCGGCCAGAATACCGGAACCGTAAATTTTAAAATTTTCTTTATGGCAAATCAGCGTGAACCCGGATACTATGCAGCGAAATATAAAATCCCGGAGGGCAAACCTGTGAATCTGAAAGACTGGGAAACGGATAATGATGATAAGCCGGTTTCCAAAGAAGAGGGGGAGAAACTGCTGAAATCCGATATTCTCAAATTATCCGAACTCCAGGAAAAATTATATGCCGGTAACCGTTATGCCGTCTGATTATAATGCAGGCCATGGATGCCGCCGGCAAGGACAGTACGATAAAACATGTGATGAGCGGACTGAACCCGCAGGGTGTGGTGGTTACTTCTTTTAAAACCCCAACCCATCAGGAACTGGAACACGATTATCTGTGGCGTCATTATATTGCGCTGCCGGCCCGCGGAATGGTGGGCATTTTCAACCGTTCCCATTACGAAAATGTACTGGTCACGCGCGTTCATCCGGAATATATCCTGAATGAGAATCTACCCGGCATCACCGGCACGGAAAAAATTGATAAGGATTTCTGGGAAAGAAGGTTTAAGCAAATCAATCATTTTGAAAGAACGCTGGTGGAGAACGGCACCATCATCCTCAAGTTCCACCTGCATGTTTCAAAGAAGGAACAGAAGAAACGTTTTATGGAACGGCTGGATGATCCGGCAAAAAACTGGAAATTCTCTTCTGCCGATCTGAAAGAAAGGGCGCTCTGGAAAGATTACCGCAAAGCCTATGAGGACATGCTGGAAAATACATCAAAGGATATTTCGCCCTGGTTTACCATACCAGCAGATGACAAATGGTTCACCCGGCTCGCTTTAGCCAATATCATTGTAAATGAACTAAGCAAAGCAGGTTTTCAATACCCGGTTCTGAGCAGCGCTCAAAAAGCAGACCTCGTGAAGTCGAAAGCAGAACTTGAAGAAGAAATTGATATTGATAGTGGCGCACCTTTATCAACTATCAATTATCAATTATCAATTTATTCACTGTCCGGCTGTCCGCTGCCACACTCTTCTCCGTCTTCTGCTTCACCTTCACATCATCTTCTTTTGCCTGCTAAATCTGCGCCAGGGTAGGTGCAATGACAAGGGAAACAATGGACATCAGTTTGATGAGAATATTCATGGAAGGGCCTGAAGTGTCTTTAAAAGGATCACCTACGGTATCTCCGGTAACGGAAGCCTTATGGGGTTCGGATTTTTTGTAGTGACATCTCTCCGTTAATCTCCACGCCTTTTTCAAATGATTTTTTTGCATTATCCCAGGCGCCACCGGCATTATTCTGGAACATACCCATCAGCACACCACTTACGGTTGCGCCTGCCAGAAATCCACCCAGTGCTTCGGGCCCAAGCAAAAAACCCATGATCAGGGGGGAAAGAATGGCGATGGCACCAGGCAGCATCATCTTTTTAATGGAAGCATCCGTAGAAATGGCCACGCATTTATCATATTCAGGTTTTCCTGTTCCTTCCATAATACCCGGAATGGTGCGGAATTGTCTCCGCACTTCTTCCACCATGGCCATGGCCGCCTCGCCAACGGCGCGAATGGCCAGGGACGAAAAAATAAAAGGAATCATTGCGCCTACAAAAAGGCTGGCCAGCACTTTTGCTTTATAGATATCAATCCCGGTAATTCCAGCCACACCAACAAAAGCGGCAAACAGGGCCAGGGAAGTCAGCGCAGCAGAAGCAATGGCAAATCCTTTTCCGGTAGCTGCCGTGGTATTTCCAACAGCATCCAGCACATCTGTTTTTTCCCGTACTTCTTTTGGCAGTTCGCTCATTTCCGCAATACCTCCTGCATTGTCAGCAATCGGTCCGAATGCATCGATGGCCAGTTGCATGGCTGTGGTCGCCATCATTCCCGCTGCAGCAATCGCAACGCCATAAAGTCCGGCACAAGCAAAAGAACCCCAGATACCGCCTGCAAGAACGAGGATCGGCAGACAGGTGGATTCCATCCCAACTGCCAGTCCCGCCAATCACATTGGTAGCATGTCCGGTAGAAGATTGCCGGATGATGGAAAGCACCGGTCTTCCTGCCGATGGCAGTATAATATTCTGTGATCATGCTCATGAGGGTTCCAACGGCCAGTCCAACGCCGATTGCACCCAAAACGCCCCATTTGGTGAATTCAATTCCGCGGAGCACCATGGTTTCGGGAAGAATGATAATAAACCAGTCCTACGGAGGCGATTGCTGTAAGAATGATAGAACCCCAGTTGCCCATATTTAGCGCTTTTTGAACACTGGTACTGTACTGATGCTGGCATTTTCACTGATTTTTACAAACAAAGTGGCGACGATGGAAAATAGAATTCCAATACCCGCAATCATCATGGGGAGGAGGATGGGCGACATACCGCCGAAATGATCATCCGACTGCGTTTCCTGTCCGAGCACCATGGTTGCCAGCACTGTAGCCACATAGGACCCGAAAAGATCCGCGCCCATTCCGGCCACATCGCCTACATTATCGCCTACATTATCTGCAATGGTGGCGGGATTGCGGGGATCGTCTTCCGGAATGCCGGCTTCCACTTTACCTACGAGATCGGCGCCTACATCAGCAGCCTTGGTATAGATTCCGCCGCCAACCCGGGCGAAAAGAGCGATGGATTCCGCACCCAGGGAAAAACCGGTCAGCACTTCAATGGTCCGGAGCATTTCCTCTGAATTAACTTCGGCATCCGGAGCAAAAATGGCTTTTAATATGATGAACAATCCGCCTAGGCCCAACACGGCAAGACCGGCAACGCCCAGACCCATCACGGAACCGCCGGTAAAGGATACTTTCAGCGCCTTACTCAGGCTGGTGCGGGCGGCATGCGCCGTTCTCACGTTGGCCTTGGTGGCCACGCGCATACCGATATAACCGGCTGTAGCGCTCAATACGCGCCCAGTATAAAGGCAATAGCAATAGCCCAGTGGGAGTGGGGGTTGGTGCTGGCCATAAAACCCAGCAATAAGGCCACAATTACAACAAAATAACCCAGGATTTTCCATTCTGCTTTCAGAAAAGCCATCGCGCCTTCGGCAATATACTGGCTGATCTCTTTCATCACGGTCGGTGCCCTCTTCCTGCCGCGAAACCCATTTGAATTTCACAAAAGTGTACAGCAGGCCAATAATTCCCATCAGCGGCACCAGATAAATCAGTTTGTCCATATTAAGTAAGTCTGAGATTTTTAAGGGAGGCAAAAATAGTGGAAAACAGTTAAAACCCCGCTAAATGATTCCAATTATATTGACGGATATTCGTATAAAGATCAGGATATTATTCCCATTTTTACAAAAAATCCATACCTTCGCGCTCCATTTTTAATGGCAGGAGTCCCGGCAGCGGGAACTCCTGATTGCCCAAATGGCCCCACAAGTGATCTGCCCGTGCAGATCCGCCAGCAGGGTATCATATAAAACCTCATCATAAGATGCCAAAGGTTAAAACAAATTCGAGTGCCAAAAAAAGATTTAAAATCACCGGCACCGGAGAAATCACTTTCCAGAAAGCTTTCAAGCGACACATCCTTACAAAGAAATCAAAGAAACGCAAAAGACTCATGAAGAAGAAAGGAACAGTTCAGCCATGCTAACCAGGATTTTGTAAAACGCCTGTTGAGACTGAAATAATCCAACCGGTCAGTGTTTAATTTTTAATCTTTTAACTTTTAACTTATTATCATATGCCACGTTCAGTAAATGCGGTTGCCTCCAGAGCCCGCAGAAAAACGAATTCTCAAACAAGCCAAAGGTTTTTACGGAAAACGTAAAAATGTTTATACAGTTGCCAAAAATGTATTGGAAAAGGGGCTTACCTATCGCTATGTAGGCCGCAAACTGAAGAAAACGCGAATACCGCGCTTTCTGGATTGCGCGTATCAACGCGGCCGTTCGGGCAGAAGGGCTTACCTATTCCCGTTTTATCCACCTGCTCAATGAAAAAGGTGTTACCCTTGACCGGAAAATGCTGGCGGATATCGCCATGAATGAACCGGAAGCTTCAAAAAACTGATCGCCTCAGTAAAATAAAAAAGATATTGAATATATTAAGAGGTTTCTTAAAAGTTCAGTAAATCTTTTAAGAAACCTCTTTTATTTTGTGATTGTTTTCAAAAAATTACATTTGTATCTGAAATTCCTTCACTTCTAAAACTTCAAGCCATCATCAACCCGAACGATTCCATGAACAATACGTATGCTGACCTGGTGAAGCAAACGTTTCAATTTTCCCCAGGAAGGTTTTGAAGTGAAGGAGAATTATCTTGAATTTAACGGCGTTGATATAAAGGCCCTGATCGATAAATATGGCACGCCGCTGAAGCTTTCCTATCTGCCGAAAATCGGGATGCAGATCAAAAAGGCAAAGAAAATGTTTGCGACCGCCATGGCACGACACAAATATGAAGGCAAATATTTTTATTGTTACTGCACCAAAAGTTCCCATTTCTCCTTTGTGGTGGAAGAAGCATTGAACAACGATATTCACCTGGAAACTTCGTACGCATATGATATCGAGATTATCAAAAAGCTTATGCGCAGCAAGAAGATCAACAAGGATATTTATATTATCTGCAATGGATTTAAACAGAAACCTTATACCAGCCGAATTGCTTCGCTGCTGAATTCAGGCTTTAAAAATGTGGTTCCGATCCTGGACAATAAGGATGAACTGCAGCACTATAAAAAATCGGTGAAAGTTCCTTTTAAACTGGGCATCCGGGTAGCGGCCGAAGAAGAACCCAATTTCCCTTTCTATACTTCCCGGCTGGGTTTCAGGCCGCGGGATGTACTGGAATTTTATGTAGATAAGATTGAAGGGAATGAAGACCGGTTCCAATTGAAGATGCTGCATATTTTTCTGAACAAGGGAATCAAGGATGATATCTATTACTGGAGTGAACTGAATAAGGTGATCAACCTGTATTGCCAGTTAAAAAAGATTTGTCCGGAACTCGATTCCATCAATATCGGTGGCGGATTTCCCATCAAGCATTCGCTGGGGTTTGAGTATGATTACCAGTTCATGATCAATGAAATTGTAGGCAATATCAAAAAAGCCTGCAAACGAAATCATGTGCCCATGCCGAATATCTTTACGGAATTCGGAAGTTATACAGTGGGAGAAAGCATGGCACATATTTATAGTGTTATCGGACAGAAGATGCAAAATGACCGGGAGATCTGGTATATGATCGATTCGTCTTTTATCACCACCTTACCGGATACCTGGGGTATCGGAGAACGCTTTCTGATGCTGCCCATTAATAAATGGGATGTGGAATACCAGCGGGTGGTGCTGGGGGGGATTACCTGCGACAGTCATGACTATTATGATTCCGAAGAACATATCAACGAAGTTTTCCTGCCAAAACTGAACAATGGGGAACCGTTATATCTTGGCTTTTTTCATACCGGCGCTTACCAGGATCAGATCAGCGGTTATGGCGGCATCAAACATTGCCTGATCCCTTCGCCCAAACATGTTATTGTTGAACTATGATAAAAACGGGAAACTGGTTGACTGGCTATATGCCAAGGAACAAACCGCCCAGAGCATGCTGAAGATTCTTGGATACAAATAAATGGTTTTTTCAGGAGGGGAGGAGTTAATGCTTTTTCAGCTTGTATTTACGTATTACTTTCTTACTGTTGAAATATTCGTTCAGCTGTTCCTCCGTCATATTGGTGTTTTCATCTATCGGCACTTCGATCAGCTGAATCTGAATCTGCTTCATCTCATCTTTCAGCTTATTTATTTTCTTTACGATATCCGTATCCCTGTCGCCGGACAATGAATTTTCATGCAACTGATATTCGAGCCTTTTGATGGAAGAACGGATGAGGGAAGCTGAATTTTGCTCTGCAATTTTTGTCGGGGCCACAGCTTCTTTTACCGGAACCAGGGCAACGCCTGCACTGGGAAGTATCCTGCCGGTATTTTGCGCACCGATGGGTTGCTCGCCGAAGAAAATACGGTTCCACCCAAGGCGCTGAAGAAGCAGTCGTAGGTCAAATGTGGTACTGGTCCCTTCGTATTTTTTACTTTTTTATCCAGTTGAACGAAATGCATATTTCAGCTGAAGGATATACATGGTATACCGTCTTTTACGGTCCGCTGGTATTCCTGCAGCATGAAAGGATAATTAAGGGCATCTTTTACATATACTCTTACCGTAGCCGTATCCCGTTGATAAAATTTATTGACTCCGATAAAATAGAGGAGAACCAGCCGGTTTTGATTCGCTGTCGGTATCTTTAATAAAATCATAAGGAGGACTCCAGACGAAATTCGTCATCGCATTTTTTTACGATGGTATAATTTTTAATGGGCACATTGGAATAGAAACTGATGGATTCTACCGGGAAACTTCCTTCTTCGCATTCAATTCTGAAATTTACCGTGTCCCCTTCATCAATATACAAGGTGCTGTTCACAGTAGGTTTTAAACGGGAGGGAATAATTTCCGTAGTAAAGAACAGGATGGTAAAAGAAGTATCCACCCGTTCCGCCGGATCTTTTAGATTTTGCACGCCCACGCTTACCTTATAAGGATAATCATATTTTAGTCTTCCGGAAAGGAAATAAGATTTGTCGGCCTTAAAAGTGAGGAGGCCATTGTCCTTATTGATTTTCAGCCCAAGCGGTGAGTTCTTCAGATACCAGAAATAATGTGTTGGATTTTTATTGATCTCCAGGTTATAGTTCATGGTGGAATCCACATGCAGGGTAACATAGGGATTCAGGTTCCGGATCCGCAAGACGGTATCTTCCGTTTGGCGGAGCGAGTCAAGTACGGTTCTACGGATGGAGTCGACTACGGATGGCAGGTGGGTGTCCGGAACCTGACTGTATCCGGACATACTAAAGAGCATCCCAAGTATCATTAATCCTGCATATGTCCAAAACCTGGATTTATTCATGGATAACCCTGGAGAAATTAAGCCCGAAATTAACTAAGCAAGGCAAGACTACAAAGTCATATATAAAGAAATCCCTTCCAGGATTGGAAGGGATTAAACAAAACCAACTGCATACAAGCACTTTAGCCTACCGCACTGGTCAATGTTAATCGGGTATTAGTCAATATTAATCTGCCGTGCGCCCTGCTTTAACTTCTTCTTTCTTTGGAAGAGGAGTTTCAACAAACCGTTTTCATATTTCGCCTGTATTCCATCTTACATCAACGCTGTTCATCTACGGAAAAACTGCGTTTGAAAACTTTTGTACACGAATTCACGGCGAATGGTCTTGTAATCATCCGATGCGGGTTTTTCCTCTTTCTTCTCAAAACTGACGGTTAGTAAACCCTGTTCAACCTGAATCTTAAAATCTTCTTTTGATCTGCCCGGGAACATTCAGTTCAAGATGATATGCTTCCGGGGTTTCATGAATTTTGTTTGAGGAAATGAAAAAAATCCTGGCCAAATGATCTGGCTACTGAGGGAAATTCATTTAATAAATCATTAAGAAAATTTCCATAAGGCCTGTTGTTTACTTTTACGAGTGTCATAATTTTTATGTTTTAAAGGTTGATAAATGATTGGTATAATCCGTTATGAACAAAGCCTATACCATCGGATTTAGTCATTTTACACGACAGTATGGCGCTTTGCTTCAAAATCGAGATGCCATTATTGCCGAAATGCCCGATTGCAGATGACGCCATAATCTGCCGTCGGGATGAATGAACTTTTTGGTTAATTTTGCGTTGTTCCAAAAAAGCCAAAAAATGTATCCAGCAGATATTGTTATTCCAATGAAAGAAGAGCTGACCGAAAATGGTTTCAGCGAATTAAAGACCCCTGAAGAAGTTATTAACCAGTTAGATCAGAAGGGAACAACCCTGGTATGATCAATTCGGTTTGCGGTTGTTCAGCAGGAACCGCCAGGCCGGGTGTGCTGATGGCCGTAGCCAATGCCGGTAAAGAAACCGGATCATTTAACCACCAGTTTTGCCGGGCTTGATATCGACGCCGTCAGAACCCTCCGGGAACGTCTGTTGCCTTATCCGCCGTCTTCTCCGTCCGTAGCCCTGTTTAAAGACGGTCAGCTGGTCCACATGATTGAACGTCATCATATTGAAGGCCGTTCGGCCCAGATGATCGCCCATAACCTGATTGCCGCATTCGACGAATATTGTTAACAGGCAATCGCATAAAAAAGGGATCTTTCCGTTATAATGGGAGATCCCTTTTTTTTATGAAATCCAATCAAAAGACCGCCGTTAAACCCGCGCCAGATTCCCGTAAATCAGAACCATCAACTTCTCCTTCACTGGCCGCCATCGGGCGAAAATTACTCGAAATCAAAAAAATATCCGGTTCCGGAGAGATGACGGAGATTAATATGGCATTGTTCCGGCATTTGAAATAAGAGTACACTGATCTTCCACTCAAAGCGGATTTGCTTCAAGGGCCTTCATTTTTAATAGTTTGCCGCTTTCGTTGCTATAGGTAAATTTCGCCCGGATGGAGCGCCCGCAGGATAGCCCCTAGCTCTATTTTACATAATATCAATTATGAGGTTACGGTATTTAGAAAAACAGGCGTTTAAAGTACATAAACGGGCAATGAGGAAAAGGTCAACAAAAATGATATTCCATTATGGCATGAATTCAAAATCGACCCACCGGCAATGCCTTTCCTGGCGACTCTCTGATCTCACTCTGATCTTACTCTGATCCCGTTCTGATCCCGCTGATCTTACGGAGATAAATTCAGCCTGAAATCCCAATATTTTTGATCAAAAAGAATTCCGGCAGGCCGAAAAAGCCACTTTGGCCATTAGATAAGAACCCTCTGCGAAGCGCTTCAAATCCGGATCCTCTGCAGACCCTAAGCTCCGGGATGCCGGATTTTTGCCGTATTTTCACCCCAAATAACAGTCCTTTTTGAAACTGAAATCAGGAAAATCTTTCTGGATTTATTCGGTTTTTTTTACCCTCCTGAACAGGTTTTCCCTCGTTTTATTTGGAGTGGCAGGCTATATTATCCTGGCCAAGAAAGTTTTTCCGACAGCAAAGGAAATGGGCATCTGGGCGCTTTTTACCAGCATTATAGCGCTGATCGAAACCATTAAACAGGGACTGCTTCGCAATCCCATGATCAAGTTCCTGAGCGAACCGGAATATGTCAATAACCGCAATAAGATCCAGTCCGCTTCGCTCCTCACCAATATGGCTTTTTCCCTGCTTAGCATCCTATGCATTTTAGCTGGCGGCCATTTACTGGTAAGATGGCTGAACAGCCCGGACCTGTACCCGCTGATTCAATGGGGCATGCTGCTGATCATCCTCCTCATTCCTTTCAATCATTTTGAAGTGCTGCTGCAGGCACATTTTAAATTCCGCCAGATTTTCATCGGATATTTCTTCAGACAGGGCGTTTTTCTGACCAGCGTCATCCTGCTGCTGATCTTCCACCGGTCGTCCCTTAGTCTGATCAACCTGGTAAAATTACAGATCCTCGCACTCGCCGGCGGAATGCTGGTGCTCCTGTATTTTGCAAAGGAATATTTCTACCGGAAATTCGATACGGAGAAAAAAACCATCCTGCGCATGTTCCATTTCGGGAAATATATTTTCGGAACCAATGTGTTTTCCGCTTTCGGCCGTTCGGCCGACCAGTTCATCACAGCCGGATTAATCTCGTCTGAAGTGGTGGCTTATTACAATGTGGTTTCCCGGATCAATAATATGATGGACGTGCCATCCGTTGCCGTTGCCGATGTTTTGTTTCCGAAGAATGTGGAAGCGGTTGCCAGCAGCGGCGAAGAAAAAGTGAGGTATTATTTTGAAAGAATGGTTGGCAATATCATCAGCATCATCGTCCCGGTCAGCCTGCTGATTTTCATTATGCCGCACCTGTTTATTTCCTTAATTGCCGGCAGTAAATATTATCCGGCAATACCCATTCTGCAGACCGTTATCCTGTTCAGTTTTCTCAGGCCATTTTCCTATCAGTTCGGAGCAACCATGGACGCCATCGGTAAACCAAAAATTAATTTCCTGGTAAACCTGGTTACCATGTGCCTGAACTATGGTTGCATGTATGCCGGTCTCCGGCTTTACTGGATGGATGGGCGCGGCATACGGAGCGGTCGTATCCGCCGTTCTTTCTTTCCTGATCATTTATATCGTCCTGCATAAAACGATCGGCGTGAAACTGGGAGAAACTTTCCGTTATGCCGGTCTGGCATACATTGATATGATCGGCATCGTTAAAAAAATATCGCGCAAAGACCGGCAGGTCAGCTCCTGATCTTCCGCCTTGCCATCTCATTCCGTTTTATTCAAGCGGCTCCTCGTTCATTAATACAACAGTCTTGTCTTAATGGTATTCTTCACCTCTTTCAAGAGCCCGAGCGCCTGGGCAGACAATTTCTTATCCACGTCCAGGACCACATAGCCAATATCGATCATTCGTTTTCAGATACTGGGAAAGAATATTGATATGATTATTAGACAACCGGGTATTGATCTCCGACAGTACGCCGGGCACATTATTGTGAATATGCAGGATCCGGTGGGAATCGGGATGCTGGGGCAGGCTCAGTTCCGGAACCGTGTGCGATCCCGTGGTTATTCCCATTTCCAGGTATTGATACAGTTTATTGCTGACGTCTTCCCCAATATTCTCCTGGGCTTCTTCAGTCGATCCCCCGATATGCGGGGTAAGCAGAACATTGGGCAGGTTTTGCAGGGGAGTTTTAAAGGTATCGCCGTTTTTTTCCGGTTCAACAGGATAAACATCAACCGCAGCCCCGGATATATTCCCTTCCTGAATGGCGCTGGCCAGCGCATCCAGATCAACCACTTCCCCCCGCGCATAATTCAGCAGAATCGCGCCTTTTTTGATCTGTTTAATGACGGTTTTGCTGATCAGTCCCCTGGTTTGTTCCGTATCCGGCACATGAAGGGTAATGATATCCGCTTCGGAAACCAGATCTTTCAGGGTTTTTCTGGACTCCGCATTTCCCAGCGGGAGTTTGGTAACGATATCATAGAAAATCACTTTCATTCCCATAGCCTCCGCCAGCACGCTCACCTGAGTTCCGATATTCCCGTAACCGATGATACCCATGGTTTTACCCCGGAGTTCATAACTTCCCTTCGACTCCTTAAGCCAGATCCCGGAATGAGCAGCTTTGCTTTTGTCGGGAATTCTGCGGATCAGCAGTGACCGAAGCCCCCACCACCAGTTCCGCCACGGAGCGGGTATTGGAATAGGGCGCATTAAAAACAGCTATCCCGTGTTTGGTCGCATTTTTCAGATCAACCTGATTAACGCCGATACAAAAACAGCCGATGGCCTGTAATTTATGGGCTGCTTCCAGCACTTTCGGCGTAATCCGGGTCTTGGAACGGATGCCCAGCAGGTGCACATCCTGGATTTCGCGGATCAGTTCATCCTCGGTAAAG
The DNA here is from genome assembly GCA_963801295.1 of uncultured Chitinophagaceae bacterium. Lineage (GTDB taxonomy): Bacteria > Bacteroidota > Bacteroidia > Chitinophagales > Chitinophagaceae > Puia. Next base: position 207,636 of record CAWDEH010000009.1, on the reverse strand, counting down.
CCTTTGTAAGCTTTTTAACAGAAGTATAACCTGCGCCTGAAAAGTGCTTCACTGCTGCATCGCTGATGTTTTCCAGAAATAAAATCTTAATCTTCTCTTTGGGATAACTGGTAATTTTTTTGTCGGCCATAATCTGAAAGCTGGTTTTTGCGTTATTTCTTTGAAAGGAGTTGCAAAATTCCCGATAAAAACGGAAACGGAAAAACAAAACTCGTTTCCGGAGGCTTAAATGACATAATATTTTATTTTTGCGATCCGAAACCAATAAAAATAGATACCTGTTGAAAACCTTTTGTTGCGCCCTGCTGGCCGCTTCTTTTCTTATTTGCTGCGGCCAGACGCCTTCCGTTAAAAGAGTGGTGAAAAATCAGGATACCTTACTTCTTGCGGCCAAAAATCCCGCCCCCAAAGGACTTCCGGCGGACGAATACCGCCATCTCAACAGCGTGTCCAAACATTTTTACGATTCTTTATTTAAGCATGGTTTTAACGGCGGCATCCTGGTTGCCCGCGACGGGGAAGTTGTTTATGAACGATATGGTGGGTTCAGGGACTTCCACCGAAAAAAGGATTCCGTGAATGCGCATACGGCTTTTCACCTGGCTTCCGTTTCGAAAACCTTTACTGCTATGGCGGTTTTGAAGCTTTGGGAAGAAGGAAAACTGGATATTCACGATGATATCTCAAAATACCTTCCCGGATTCCCTCCCGGCATCAGCATTAAAAACCTGTTAAGTCAGCGAAGCGGGCTAATGAACTATGTTCATTTTATGGACAATTCCGGATGGGATAAAAGAAAATACCTGACCAATAGCGATTTACTGGCTTATATCATTCAGCACAAAGACCAGGTTCAGCATACCCAGCCCGGAAAGCATTTTGAATATTCAAATACGAATTATGCGTTTCTTGCCCTGATTATTGAAAAAGTATCAGGACAGACATATGCCGAATTTATTACGAAAACTTTTTTTGAACCGCTGCAGATGCACGATAGCTATGTCTTTACCCTGCAGGATACAGGCAGGGCTACCCATTCCTATAAAATGAACGGAAGGCCCTATCCGCTGGAGTATCTCGATGTGGTTTATGGGGATAAAAATATTTACAGCACACCGGAGGACATGCTGAAATGGGATGCAGCCCTGCGCGGGGGTGTTTTATTTAAACAAGCCACCCTGGACAGTGCTTATACTCCGTACAGCCTGGAGAAACCCGGCAAACGCAACTACGGACTGGGCTGGAGGATGATCGTGTATCCGGGTGATAAAAAATTGATCTACCACAATGGCTGGTGGCATGGGAATCGCACGGTTTTCATCCGGATGATGGAGGAAAACGCAACCATTATTGCGCTCTGCAACAACGATAACAAAAGAGTTTATTCTTCCAAAAACCTCTGTCCGGTATTTGGGAACTACCTGCAGGAACATGAAAACCCTGAAGAAGCGGAAAATGACCCGGAAGGCCGCGGCGGAGAAAAGCGATAGGATCTCCCAAGCGGGAATGGGCCGACTTCTTACTACCTTCAGATCATGAAAGATTTTATCTCTTTTGTCAGTGGTATACAGCAAGAGTATACCCTGATCGATTTGAAATCTGCCCGGTCAATTTATAAACCCCGGGATCCTTTTTCCAATAAGGGAACTTACGGACATGCACTGCTGCTTGCCGGCAGTTATGGTAAAATCGGCGCCGCCGTGCTGGCTGCAAAAGCCTGTTTACGGAGCGGGGCCGGACTGCTGACCGCTCATCTCCCCTCCTGCGGATATAATATTATGCAGACTGCCGTTCCGGAAGCCATGGTTTTGGCTGATCCCCATGCCTCATGAAATATCAACCCTCCCGGAGAATCTTGATCCTTACCGCGTGATTGCAGCAGGACCGGGGATCGGGACAGGGAAATCCGCAAAGGGAATGGTTAAAAAACTGCTTGAGAATTATTCGCATCCCCTGGTGCTGGATGCAGATGCATTGAATATTCTCAGCCTGGAGAAAGAACTGCTCCTGAAAATTCCCCCCAATTCCATCCTTACTCCACATCCAAAAGAATTTGATCGTTTATTTGGTCCCGCTGAAACGAATGCCCATCGATTTGAACTCGCCAGGCAAAATGCAGCAAAATATCAGGTGATCCTGATTTTAAAAGGTCATTATACCGGGATTTTCTGCCCGGAAGGAACCCTGTTTTTTAATACCAGCGGAAATGCGGGCATGGCAAAGGGTGGTAGCGGAGATGTACTAACGGGAATGGTGGCCGCCATGCTGGCCCAATCCTATGCTCCTTCAGAAGCGGCCAGAATGGCCGTTTTTCTTCATGGGCTTGCCGGAGATATCGCTGCTGAATTTTATTCGGAAGAAGCAATGCTGCCGACGGATTTGATCGGATGCCTGGGGAAAGCGTTTAGGAAATTAAAAGAAACTCAGGAATGACCGGGTGTCCACCACCATCCACTATTTACCATCCACGGTACCCCAGACTCTATTTCATCTCACTAATGATCGCCGGAACCATTTCAAAATCCGCGGACTTATCCAGAAACCAGTCAGCCCCCAGGGCCTTACATAATTTCCTGTAATAAGCGCCGGATTGATTGGTGAGCATGATAACAAGGTTTCAGGGCTTTGTGCTTTGGCCATCTCCAGTAAATCTATTCCCGAACCATCTGAGAGATTAATATCCAGTACGAGAATATCCGGAACCAGGTGTTTAAGAAATTGTTTTGCTTCGAATACTGTTCCGCAACAAAATAAGGAATGAATTTTCAGGTCGCTCAGCATAGCCATTAACCGCTCTACAATCAGCGGAGAATCGTCTACAAGAAGTACTTTTTTAGAGATCACCTGAAAATAATTAGTCGCCTAAATTTACACTGACGCCGGATAGGCAAATATCGTATAACTAATTAGTTTCCTGTAGCAATTTGATCCGGGCCCTGTAGTAATCATACTACAGGGTTCTAAATAAGTTTGTTCTCAATGGCATAGAAAATGAGCTCCGCATTTGATTTAAGCCCCATTTTTGACATGATCCGCGAACGGTAAGTACTGATGGTGGTAACGCTCAGGGAAAGCTTGGACGCGATATCCGATACGGCCTGGCCCCCGGCAATCAGCTTCAAAACCTCAAATTCCCTGTCCGACAAATACTCATGCGATAATTTATTCAGGTCGTGATCCAGCGAATTGGCCAGTTTTTCTGCGATAGTGGGCGTTATGAATTTTTTACCCAGCATCACCCGGTTGACGGCAGCCACCAGCTGCTCCGGAGCAGAGTCCTTATTAAGGTAACCGGAAGCGCCTGCTTTCAGGACCCGGAGCGCATACTGTTCTTCCGGATAAACGCTGAGAATCAGTACCGGCAATTTCGGGTATTGCTGCTTGATCTGCTGTAAAACTTCCAGGCCGCTTCTGCCGGGCATGGAAATATCGGAAATCACCACATCCCAGCTTTGCGCAAATACTTTTTTCAGCAGGCTTTCCGCATCTGTTACTTCTTCAATAATAGCAGAAGGAAATGCTTCCAGCAGGATCTGCTTTAATCCCTTTCCTAACCACCGTATGATCGTCAGCTATTAGAAATCTATGCATCATTCATTTTATTAATCAGCCAATAATATTATAAGGAACCGTTACGTGCACGCGATGTCCCCTTTCCCTGCCTGCTTTCTATCTGGAATTTGCCGCCCATCATCAGCGCCCTTTCTTTCATGCCAAGCAAACCCAGCGTTTTCTGATCGCCATGTTTTTCTGATTGAAATCCTTTCCCGTTATCTTCAATACTCAGGAGTATATTTTCCGCTTCCTGATTCAATGCAATGTTGATTTTAGATGCAAAAGCGTGCCTTGCAATATTGGTTAATGACTCCTGACAAATCCTGAAAAGACCAATGGATACACCTGCCGGAAAATTTGTCTGATCCAGATCTGAGCTAAAATAAGTGGGAATAGAAAACCTTTTTTGAAATTCTTCCGCCTGCCATTCAATAGCCGGAACCAGGCCCAGATCATCCAGAATACCCGGACGAAGTTCTGAAGCTATTCTGCGGACAGTTTTAATGGTATCATCCAGCAGGGAAAGAGAGTTGGCAATTCTTTCGCGGATGAATTCATCTTCCGGATTCATTTTCCTTGATAACCAGGAAAGATCCATTTTCAGGCTTGTAAGCTGCTGCCCCAGTTCATCATGTATTTCCCTGGCAATACCGGCCCTTTCTTCCTCTCTTACGTCCTGCAGATGAGAAGCGAGTCCCCGGATCTCATCATAAGATCTCTTCAATTTATCGGCGGTCCTGAATTGTTCGGTTATATCGTTGGAAAGAACAAGCCTGACGGGTTTCCCTTCCGATTCAAAGTCCAAAACGCTGATCTCCGTCTGAATAAGGCCGCCACCTTTCTTTCTGTGCGTCCAGTGTCCCCTGTTGCTGACTCCCTGAATCTTTTGGCGCATATCTTCCAAAAAACGTTGTTCTTCTTCCAAGGGTCGCATTTTACGGGAATCCAGCATCATGAACTCCTCCTTCGAATAACCATAATGCCGGAGCGCCGCGTGGTTCACATCAGTGATCCGGTAATTTTCGAGCGACAATACCCACATGGGCATGGGATTGCTTTCGAACAGCATTTTGTACTTTCTCTCCGACTGAATGACTGGGGTCGTCTGATCAGACAGGCCGGCATTTCCCTGATTTGTATTGGAAGAAAATCGTTTATTGTAAACGATCCGGCAGATGATGAATCCTGCAGAAAAACCGATGCTCAGTAAAAAAAAGATGATAAAAATCCATTCTATCAGCGCCAGGTTTCCCGGAAATAGCTGAAACGCCAGTAAGATTCTTTGCCAGATAAGGTTCTGCATATTCTCTGCACATTAAAAATAAAATAAATTGCAACGGCCCTGTTTTAAGATCGTTTACAATTTAATCTATTTTGTACGCATAGCAAACCTTTCCGGTTCAGAAAAACCGGCAGAGAGGGTTTAATAAGTGGAACTACTTAGTTTAAATACTATACCGGACGTATCCGTTTTTTGAATTCAAAAGATTAACCAGCGAGACCGAATTCTTTACATGCAGTTTTCTCAGAATATTGTGCCGGTGCACTTCAACGGTTTTGATAGAGATATTCAGTTTGTCAGCAATATCTTTTGAACGGAGTCCCTGGCGAATACACTGGGATATCTGGATCTCTTTATTGGTCAGGGATTCCACATAGGAATAATCAATATCATTATCCGCCTGCACATTCATATCAAATCCCTTGCTGCGGATTTCCTCGCAAACATAGAGCTGACCGCTATGCACCGCTAAAATGGCTTCGTACATTTCTTCCCTGCCGGAATTTTTGGTTACATAGCCTTTGGCTCCGGCTGCCAGCATTTTCTTCACAAACAGAATCTCCGAATAAAAGGATAGTCCGATGACCCGGGAATCCGGGGAAACGGCTGCAAATTTAACCGTCGCTTCAAATCCGTTCAGGGGCATCATATTGATATCCATCAGAATGATATCCGGTTTTTCCTCTCCGGCCAGTTGCACGGCTTCTGCAGAATCACTGCAGGACGCGACCACGGTGAACCTTCCGTCATTATTCAGAATAAATGTCCAGGTTTCACGGATTAGTTTGTGGTCTTCTGCAATCAGGATTCGAATTTTTTCCATGGTTATTGGGTTAACATCAGTAATTGACCTGCAAGATAGATTGCGTTAAGTTGATGAGAAATAGAACAAAACACTTATTTGAACTGTAAATGTTCCTATTTTGCTGTAGAATAAAAACTACGGTTAAACACGTAAAAAAACGACCTCTTAAATATTCTCTTATGCTGTTTGAATCATTGAAAATTAAAAGCATTCACCTCAAAAACCGGGTTGTCGTTTCACCCATGTGCCAGTATTCTTCCGTGGATGGTTTTGCCAGCGACTGGCACCTGGTTCATCTGGGAAGCCGGGCCACCGGCGGGGCCGCTTTAATTATTCAGGAAGCTACGGCAGTGAGCCCCCGCGGCAGGATTTCTCCCGACGATATGGGTCTCTGGAACGACGGGCAGATAGAACCGTTAAAGAGAATTACCCATTTTTTAAACGAACAGGGTGCAGTTGCCGGAATTCAACTCGCACATGCGGGTCGCAAGGCCAGTAGTTCCGCCCCCTGGAAAGGAGGAAAAACAATTACGCTTCCGGAAGGCGGATGGACGACCGAAGCCCCCTCTCCCATTCCCTACCGGGAATCTGATCCATTGCCGGAAGAATTATCGGTAGCCGCCATCGGCGGAATCATGGAGGATTTTAAGTCAGCGGCCGGCCGCGCCCTGAAAGCCGGATTTCAGGTATTGGAAATTCATGCGGCCCATGGGTATCTGTTTCATGAGTTTTTATCTCCTCTAAGCAATCAGCGCAGGGACGAATATGGGGGAAGTTTTGAGAATCGTTACCGCATGCTGAAAGAAACGATCATTGCCATTCAAACCGTTTGGCCCGGAGAACCTGCCATTGTTTGTGCGGATTTCAGCAACGGATTGGGCCGAAGGCGGATGGAATCCCGATGATTCGGTAATGCTTGCCGCCATGTTAAAGCAAATCGGCGTCGATCTCATTGATGTTTCATCCGGAGGGCTGGTTCATCATCAGAAAATCCCGGTGGGTCCGGGCTATCAGGTCCCCTTTGCGGAGAGGATCCGGAAAGAGACCGGCATGCTGACGGGTGCAGTAGGACTGATCACAAAGCCTGCTCAGGCAGAAGAAATCCTCAGTTCGGGAAAAGCCGACCTGATCCTGATTGCCAGGGAATCTTTGCGCAATCCGAATTTTCCATTAACCGCAGCCAAAGAGCTGGGTATCGATATCAGCTGGCCCGTACAGTATGTAAGGGCTAAATAAAAAAAGTCCCGGCCAAGGCCGGGACCAATACGATTGGCCATTGATTTTTCAGAGACTGGATTAAACTTCGGGATTGGATCGGTTTTGGACTCGGTTTCGGATGCTCTCATAGGATCAATGAACTCAATGGCCAGGTTTTCATTAGGGTTGGATTGTTTTTAACAGGTTAGCAACGCTGTGGTTTCAGATCTAAGGGTTTTAAAGGGTACAGGGATAGGGATTTTTAAAGGCTTAGTGGTTTATTGGTAATTTTCATAGTCCGGTAATATTATCAGGTAATTGCTCTATTGTGATACAAAGTAAAAGCAATAGCCGGAGCCGGAAAATAGAACCTTCTATTCTCTTTCTATCGTTCGTTTAAAAGAAAAATGTAATGGTTGGTACTACAGAACTTCCGCTTCTCCTACCGGCAGCACAAAGGAAAAAATGCTCCCCTTGCCCGGTTTGCTTTCTATCTGGAGCGTTCCGCCGTTCTTTGTTATAAAATCTTTGCAGAGCATAAGGCCCAGGCCGGTACCGCTTTCTTTTGCCGTACCATTTGTGGTATAATAGTTATTCTGATAGATGCATTTAATGGATTCTTCATCCATGCCAATTCCATTGTCTTTAACTGACACCCGGCAAAAGGCTTCTTCCGGTTTCAGCTGAATATTTATTTTTCCATTGACCGGAGTGAATTTAATGGCATTGGAAACCAGGTTCCGTAAAACCAGTTTGACCATATCCTTATCGGCATATGCCGTACTGCGTTTCGGAATGGAGCAGCTGATGGAAATATTCTTTGATGAGGCCTGCAACTGCTGCACATTAATAACTTCCTCGGCAATCGTATGCATGTCCAGCGGCTGCGGATATATGCTGGCGGCATTCATCTGGCTCTTTACCCAGTGCAACAGGTTTTCCATGAGTCCGGTGGTATAATTGAGATCGGTAACCACATCAGGAATAATATTTTTGATTTCATCCCCGGTCATATCCGATTGCTGCATACTGCCAAAAAGATTACGCAATGCATACATGGGCGTTTTCATATCGTGCGAAATCACTGAAAACAATTTATTCTTCAAGGAATTCAACTCACTCAGTTCGGCCGCCTTTTCTTCGATTTCCTTTTTCTGCTTTTCAATTTTATCATTGGTATCCTGCAATGCCTTATTGGTTCCCAATATTCCGATCTGGTAAAGATTATTTTCCTTCTTGATCAGGAACAGGGCATAAAATATAAACAGGATTGCCGTAATCTGATTAAACAGGTATAAAATAACGTTGGCAGATTGCAGCTGATAACTATAATGATTGTTTAATACCACCAGTACAAAATAACTTACCATGGAAAGGCCAACACAAAAGATCATCTGACTGATCAGCGGAAGAAAGAATACAGCCAGAATTCCATTCAGAATAAAATAGAGTTCAACTCCCAGATTCATTCCGCTCATATATATGATGGAAGTGATCAGGGGATACAGAATGAAATAACTAATCATGCCGGCTTCGTAACGGGCATAAAAATTCAGGCAAAGTACAAGGAGGCTGACCCAGGCCGGCAGGCTGGCCAGTAAAAATGAACCCAGTGGAAACTTATTGTTGCCTAAAAAACAAATCAGTGGAACGATGATTCCGGTAAGAAACTGAAAAAAGTTAAGCTGATTAAATACACTGAGCTTCCCTTTTTCCAGCTCATCCATCGTTTTCGTAAATCCAAGAGATTTAATCTCTTCCAGAAACTGACCTGATTTGAGAGAGAGCTTCTCCATTCCGGAGCCCAACAGCTTATTGCGTATCTGTGGCGAACGCCCTGACCGCTTCCTCTTTAACCAGTCACGGGATTTACCAAAGGCTGGCAATATAAATTTTTCCTGAATGCTGTCGAAGGTTCCGGAAATTTTCATTCAATATTGGGCTTAAAAAATAGCTGGTTTCAAGGATTCGAACAAATTAAGAATTAATTGCCAGAATCACAAGAAGGAAATTGGTTGACGGTTGACAGAAGATGGTTGATAGTCAGGTCAAATTAAAAAGAGCACCTTTTAGGTGCTCTCAAAATAATCAGAATCATAAAAATTGGCGCGCAGGTCAACTCTCAGGTTCGTCCGTCAATCGTGAACCGTCAACTAATTATCTCACCGCCACCGCAGCTTTCTCCTTCTTCTTCGCCTTTTTCAATGCGGCCTCAATTCCCTTACTCAGGTTATCGTAGGTCGGTTTGCCATTGAACAGCTCTCCATTGATGAAGAATGCCGGAACAGTGGTCACTCCTTTTTGAATTCCTTCCCGGAGATCTCCCTGTACCTGCCAGCCATAAGTAGCATTGACCAGATGATCCAGGAATTTTTTATTGGAAATGCCCGCTTCCCGGGAATGCAGCTTAAGGCTGGTGGTCCCCAGATTATGACGGTTATGAAACAGGATATTATGCATTTCCCAGAATTTTCCTTCCTGGGCGGCAGCAACAGAGGCTTCTCCGGCCTTCAGGCTGCGCTGGTGAATCTTGGTCAGCGGAAAATGACGGAAGTTGAATCTTACCTTCCCTTCATATTCCTCCATAATTTTCTTAACGACTTCGTGCGCCTTGGCGCAATCCTCGTTTTCGTATTCTCCGAATTCCACCAGGGTTACCGGAGCCGTTTTGGGGCCGACAAATACATCCCTGGGCTCAATGATCTCGATGATTTCTTTCTTAAAAGCCATGATTTATATTCCTTTGGTTTATTTTAGTCCTTTTTTCCGTTCCATTACTATAACAGCGATCAACCCTGAAAGTTGAAAAAAAAGCCTCATAACCAGACGGATTGGCAGGAGGCGGCTAAAAATAGGTATTTTCCCCCGGAATTCTTACTTATTTTACGGTCTTCCGGAAGGATAATAAATTAGTTAACAACTTATTAAGGTGTCGCTCCGGATTTCACCTGTTCTTCATGGGTATTCCGGAATACCACCAGCCCGTCAAACACGTCGACCAACACCGGGTTATTATGATCAATATTGCCAGCCAAGATCTTTTTACTCAATGGGTTAACAATTTCCCTTTGGATTAATCTTTTCAAAGGCCTGGCCCCAAACTGGGGGTCAAAACCATTTTCCGCCAGGTAATCAACCGCGTAATCACTGAACTGAAGATCAATTCCGTTTTTGACCAGCATGCGTGAAAGATTATCCAGCTGAATCCGTATAATGCCCCGGATTTCGGTTTTCAGCAGGGGCTGGAACATAATTACCTCGTCGATCCGGTTCAGGAATTCCGGCCGGATGGTTTGTCTTAGCAGGTTCATAACCTCCACCCTCGTTTGTTCCACCACTTCCTCCTTATTGGATTCTGTAACGTCCTCAAAAGCGGCCTGGATGATCTGACTACCCATATTACTGGTCATGATAATAATGGTATTCTTAAAATTCACTATCCGTCCCTTATTGTCTGTCAGTCTTCCATCGTCCAGGACCTGAAGCAAAATATTAAATGTGTCCGGATGGGCTTTCTCAATTTCATCCAGCAATACTACACTATAGGGTTTGCGTCGAACGGCCTCCGTTAACTGTCCGCCTTCATCATAACCGACATATCCCGGCGGTGCGCCGATCAGCCGGCTCACGGCATGTTTTTCCTGGTATTCACTCATATCAATCCGGGTAAGCATGCCTTCATCGTCAAAAAGATATTCGGCAAGCGCCTTAGCCAGCTCTGTTTTTCCCACACCGGTGGTACCCAGAAAAATAAATGAACCGATGGGTCTTTTTGGATCCTGCAGCCCCGCCCGGCTACGCCGGATGGCATCCGCTACGGCCGCAATGGCTTCGTCCTGTCCCACTACCCGTTTGTGCAATTCATCTTCCAGGTTCAGCAGTTTCTCCTTTTCACTCTGCATCATTTTCGCAACCGGAATTCCGGTTGCCTTGGCAACCGCCTCTGCAATATCCTCGGCATCCACTTCTTCCTTCAGCAATCTTTTTTCGGTGCTGTTGCTGAGCTGGGCAGAATAATCTGTAACGATTTGTTCCTGTTCTTTTATTTTACCATAGCGTATTTCCGCTACTTTCCCATAGTCTCCTTCCCTTTCCGCTTTTTCCGCCGCCAGTTTCAGCGATTCAATCTGAGCCTTGGCATTCTGAACTTTTTCAACCAGTTCTTTTTCCTGTTTCCATTTGGACATCAGGGTGTCCTTTGTAACACTGAGGTTGCCGATTTCCGAGCTCAGGGACCGGAGTTTTTCATCGTCGTTTTCCCGCTTGATGGCTTCCCGTTCAATTTCAAGCTGACGGATCTGGCGTTCCATCTGATCCAGCTCTTCCGGCATGGAATTCATTTCCAGCCGCAGTTTGGCAGCGCTTTCATCAATCAGGTCAATGGCTTTATCCGGAAGAAAACGATCGGTGATGTATCGGTTCGACAATTCGACGGCAGCAATAATGGCTTCATCTTTAATGCGGACATGATGATAAGTTTCGTACCGGTCTTTCAGACCCCTCAGAATGGAAATGGCATCTTCCTCGTTGGGTTCGCCGATCATTACTTTCTGAAAACGACGCTCCAGGGCCTTATCCTTTTCAAAAAATTTCTGATATTCATTCAGTGTAGTGGCTCCGATGGCGCGGAGTTCCCCTCTTGCCAGGGCTGGTTTGAGGATATTGGCTGCGTCCATGGCGCCTTCTCCGCCGCCTGCACCCACCAGGGTATGGATCTCGTCAATAAACAAAATGATCTGCCCGTCGCTGGAAGCCACTTCCTTTACCACGCTTTTCAGCCTTTCTTCAAATTCGCCTTTATATTTGGCGCCGGCGATCAGCTGACCCATGTCCAGCGCATAAATTGTTTTCGATTTGAGGTTTTCCGGAACATCCCCGTTCACGATCCGGTGTGCAAGACCTTCTGCTATGGCGGTCTTACCCACACCGGGTTCCCCAACCAGGATCGGATTGTTCTTACTCCGGCGGGAGAGAATATGCAGGGTTCTCCGGATTTCTTCATCCCTTCCGATCACAGGATCCAGTTTTCCCTGCCGCGCAAGTTCATTCAGGTTCTTTGCATATTTATTCAGCGCATTAAATTGCGTTTCCTGGGTATTGGAGGATACCTTACCGCCACTGCGCAATTCTTTAATGGCGCTTACCAGACCCCTTTCCGTAAGCCCGGCATTCTTCAGTAATTTCGCCGTATCATCATTACCCTGCAGAATAGCCAGCACCAGATGTTCCGGCGTAATAAATTCATCATCGAATTGTTTCAATACAGCGCCGGCGCGTAAAACCACATTATTGGCTTCACGGCTAAGCGACTGCGCAGGGTCAGTTCCGGATACCTTTGGAAGCTTCCCGATCAGGTCATTTAACTTTGACTCCAGCAAATTGATGGTCACATTATTTTTCTTCAGCAGATAATCTACCGGAGACTCCTGCTGATCAAGCAACGCCTTCATGAGATGCTCCGTTTCAATGGCAGGATTCTGCTCATTGAAGGCCAGTTGCTGGGCCTGCTGAATCGATTCAGAAGCCTTTATTGTAAAGTTGTTTAAATTCATTGTATAGCCATTTTAAATCAATACTATGTTTCAAAACTCAAACCAATCCCAATTCCCTGAAACTCTGTCAGATAAATTAAAATCCTTATGCCGTCGCTTCAGTTTCATTACCGCGATGCTGTTATTCTGGCTGATTTCCTTTACCCAATCATCCAAAACCCTGCCGTCCACTTCCCCGGAAACCGATGAATTTCTTAAAACCAATCAAAAGCTGCTGGGCACGAACCTGGTGGTGCTGGCTTATAAGAACGGTAAAGTAGTTTACAAAAAGGAGCTGGAAAAAGAGATTGGCGACTTTAACGGGCGCTTACAAATTCCCGCAGGAATAGCGAGCCAGTGGCTCACGGCTGCAGCCGTTATGGCTTATGTAGATGCCGGGAAAATTTCTTTGGATGATAAGGTGAGTAAGTACATCCCCATTTTTGCAAAATATATGAAGAGCTATATTACGATCCGGAACTGCCTCAGTTTTACATCCGGTATCAAGGGCGATCCCCCCGGTCCTTTAAAACTGCTGCAGAAAAGTAAGTATCCCGATCTTGAAACGGAAGTCAATGCTTTTGCTTCAAAAAGGGAAATTGAAACGAATCCGGGAACAGAAGTCTATTATAGCCAGATCGGCGCCGATATTGCCGCCCGCGTGCTGGAAGTGGTTACCCGAAAAACCTTTGACCGGATCGTTCAGGAGAAAATTCTCCGGCCCTGCAAAATGCGGGGAACCAGTTTTTTTAACGAAAGCGGAGGAGCCATTAATGCATCAGGATGGAGCCACCACCACCCCAAATGATCTCATCAATTTTCTGGGAATGCTGCTGAATAATGGAAGCTTTGAAGGCAAAACGGTATTAAGTGAAAAATCCATTCATGAAATGGAAACCCTCCAGTTTGTCAGCCTGCCGGTGAAATTTGTTCCAAAGGAAGCGGCCGGGTATAAAACCGGTTTGGGTTGCTGGATCAGCAATGACGGCAAAGAAGTAACCAGCCTCAATGAAAACGGGTTATGGCCTTATATCGACCGATGCCGCCATTATGCTGCCCTCATTGCTCCCAAAAACCGGATCAGCGAACCTAAGCCTGAACTATATGTACAGCTAAAGGAAAAACTGGATGCTTCCTTCGGCGATCCCTGCAGATAACCGGACGGGCCGGAATGATTCAGTTTCGCCAGATTATCAGATATACTGGTTGATGATATTCTCCAGCCATTCCTGCTTACCGCTGATTTGTCGGGGTTCGCCGTTGCTGTCTGCGAAATTACGCAGGTCTTCCAGCGTCAGTTTCCCTTCTTCATAATCCTTTCCTTTGCCGGAATCGAATGATGCATATCTTTCTTTCCTGAATTTTTTATAGGGAGAATGCTGTAGGATTTTATCAGCAGTTATCACCGCCCGCGCAAAAGTGTCCATGCCGCCGATATGAGCCAGGAAAAGATCTTCCGGATCGGTTGAGTTCCTTCTTGTTTTCGCATCAAAGTTCACTCCACCGCCGCCGAGGCCGCCGGCTTCCAGGATCACCAGCATGGATTCAATCAGTTCATTCAGTTGTGTTGGAAACTGATCGGTATCCCATCCGTTCTGGGCGTCACCACGGTTGGCATCTATGCTGCCGAGCATGCCCGCATCGGCAGCTACCTGCAGTTCGTGCTGAAAGGTATGTCCCGCCAGGGTTGCATGATTTACTTCAATATTGATCTTAAAATCTTTGTCCAGGCCAAACTGCCGGAGAAAACCGATCACCGTAGAACAGTCATAATCATACTGATGCTTGGTGGGCTCACAGGGTTTGGGTTCAATAAAAAATGTTCCTTTGAATCCCTGCTTTCTCGCATAGTCACGCGCCACGCCAAGGAAACGACCGAGGTGTTCCACTTCGCGTTTCATATTCGTATTCAGCAACGACATATATCCTTCTCTTCCCCCCCAGAATACATAATTTTCCCCACCCAGGGCAATGGTGGCGTCCAGGGCATTCTTGACCTGAAGACCAGCGTATGCCAATGCGGAAAAATCGGGATTGGTTGCAGCCCCGTTCATGTAACGGGGATTTGAAAACACATTGGCTGTTCCCCAGAGCAGTTTAACGCCACTGGCGGTTTGTTTTTCTTTGGCATAGGCCACCAGGGTTTGCAATCTCTTTTCATATTCTGCGGAAGATGGACCCTCGTCCACCAGGTCAATATCGTGAAAGCAATAATAGGGCGCGCCGAGTTTGGTAATGAATTCAAAAGCGGCATCCATCTTATCTTTTGCGGCCTGAATCGCATCGCCTGCCTGATTCCAGGGAAATTGTTTGGTACCCGGGCCAAAAGGATCGTTGCCGGTATTACAGAAGCTGTGCCAGTATGCCACGGCAAACTTTACATGATCTTTTAATTTTTTACCCGCAATGAGTTTATTTTCATCATACCATTTAAACGCCAGCGGATTATCTGATTCCGGTCCTTCAAATTTGATTTGTCCGATGCCGGGAAAAAACTCCCGGTTGCCTTTGATAATATTCATGATCGTTCTTTATTTAATAATTGAATGAGTCCTTCTTTCCATTTTTCATAAACAGCCCGGATGCGTTCACTTTCTTTTGTTTGCGGATCCAGTTGTTTTACCATTTCCATTCCCTGAAAACAGGTTTTAAAATCTGTATAATAGCCGGCTCCGAAACCTGCGCCCCGGGCGGCGCCCAGCGCACCATCCGTATTGTATAATTCCACCGTGCATCCACTGATATTGGCAAACGTTTGGGCGAATAATTTACTCAGGAACATATTCGCATAGCCGGCGCGCACCCGCTTCATTTCCAGCCCCATGGGCTGCATGATCTCCGTTCCATAGATCAGCGAAAACACAATTCCCTCCTGCGCAGCCCTGGCAACCTGATTCCGGTTATGCCGGTTGAAATCGATTCCCTGAATCATTGCGCCCGGATTCTTATTTTCCAGTATGCGCTCCGCCCCATTGCCAAAGGGATAACAAAAAACGCCTTCTGATCCGGGCTCCGCTTTTTCTGCCGCCGCATTGATTTCTTCATAAGTAGCATTGCCAAAAAAATTCTTCCTCAGCCAGCTGTTCAGGATCCCGGTACCATTCAGACACATCAGGATTCCATATCGGGGAGTTTTGGGCAGATGGTTCACATGAACAAAAGGATTTACCCGCGACCTGGAATCAAATGCCGCTTTTCCGGTGATCCCGTAAACTACACCGGAGGTTCCGGCTGTTGCCGCTATTTCGCCCGGCTCCAGGACGTTCAGTGAAAATGCATTGTTGGGCTGATCACCGGCCCGGTAACAAACAGGAGTGCCTGCAGCAATATCTAGTAATGCGGCCGCTTCGGCATTCAGCGTTCCCTGGTCTCCGAATGTGGGGACCACCGGCGCCAACAGTTCGCTATCCATTTCATAATAATCCAGCAGCGACTGAGCGATCCGGTTCTCTTTATAATCCCAGAAAATACCTTCAGATAATCCGGAAACAGTCGTTGCAGCAGTTCCGGTCAGCTTTAGCGCAATAAAATCTCCTGGCAGACAAATGCGATAAATTTTTTTATAGATCTCCGGTTCATTTTCTTTAACCCATTTCAATTTGGAAGCGGTGAAATTTCCCGGCGAATTCAGAAAATGTTCCAGGCAAAAGGAATGACCCAATTGCTCAAAAGCCTGATTGCCGTAGGGCACGGCGCGACTGTCGCACCAGATAATGGCAGGACGTAAGGGCGTGAGATCTTTCCCCAGGCAAACCAGTCCGTGCATCTGGTACGAAATACCGATAGCGCCGATTTCGGTTTTAGAAAATGCGTGTTTCTTCCGGAGCAGATTTGTAGCCTGAATCAGTTCGCTCCACCATTGTTCCGGATCCTGTTCAGCAAATCCGGGCCGGGGGGCCTGAATAGCCATTTCAGCTGCCGGAGAAAATGCCGAAGCCAGCGGCTTACCGCTTTCTGCTTCCAGTAAAGCTGCTTTTACGGATGACGAACCGATATCAAATCCAAGAAAATATTTCACAGGCGAAAAAATGTGGGCCGTAAGATAATTATTATTACCCACTCTTTAACAATGTAACTTGTTACATTTGAGAACAATCCAATTAAAAATGCTGGAATCGAAATATCAACGCCTGGCGCCCGTAAGCGTATACCGGAAACGCCTGCGGAAAAGCCTGTTTACCGGAATCGTTATTTTATTTATCTGCCTCTTTATCGGAATTCTGGGATACCATTTCACAGCCGGTATTCCATGGCTGGATGCATTACACAATGCCTCGATGATTCTGAGCGGCATGGGCCCGGTGGTGGATATCAAATCAACCGGAGGAAAATGGTTCTCCTCTTTTTATGCGCTTTTCAGCGGGGTGGTTTTTATTACCAATATCGGGCTCATGCTAACGCCTTCCATCCACCGCTTTTTTCACAAGATGCACCTAAAGACGGAAGATGATAAGTCCTGACCTATTTTATTTTCTTAAACACGATCTGTTCGTTTTCCTTTTTAACCACATAGCCAAAGAAATCCCGGAGGGTGGCATAGTCTTCCGTCGGGAAGAAGGCCTTGTTGAGTTTTAAATGTACCCGCATCTGGATGCTGCGATCATTTTTCTGGATAAGGTACTCAAACATCCCGTCCGTTTCATTGTAAGCCACGCGGGCCGATTTAGGCAGTTCATCTACCTGATAGCCTTTGGGAATATCCATACTCAATACATAAGTTTCATCCATTTTATAAGGCATTTCTACGGGATAATGCCTTTCCAGGGATTTAAACGGATTATTCTTTTGCGCTTCCGACATCATGGGATTAAAATAAACCACGTCTGCCGCCAGCAGATTTTTTAAATCAAAATCATAATGCACTGCAACCGGGTAATCGAACTTTGTAAGCGAATCAATTTCCTGATGACCAATGCTGACATCGCTGCCATAAACGGTTTGTATCTTTTTGAAATAATCCTTTTCGGATGTCTTTTTAACATCTTCGCGAACCGAATAGGATTCCTCGTTTCCCAGCGTAGTCTGAAAACTGCCGGATGGATTACCCTTATCGTCACTAACAATAAACACAGTGGTCAGTTTTGATTCGGTAATGGAGTCTGGAGAAAGATTGATGAGATAGGGTTTATCCTTATTAATTATCCTTGCTTCTCCATTGTAGCAATCCAGGACTATTTTACCAAATCCGTTGTAAGGCTGGCTGGCATCGAGCTTATAAATCTTATCTCCGGAATGAGCAATGCAAATCACATAATTATACTGATCGATCAGCGGATAAGACTGGTCTGCAAAACCATTGTCCCGGGTACTCAGAATGGCCGGATCAGCCAAAACATCCTCATGCCGCAACATGGCAATTAATAGCAAATTGATCTCGGCAACATTACCGGATCTCCTTTTGTATACATCTTTCAGCGAGGATCTTGCATAGAGGGCATCATGATCCGTACAGGTGAAATTATCCCGCACAAAGCAAAAAATCTTATGAATTTTCTCGTCATATGTTTTGCAGTCTCCGGTTACCCCCTTCAATTCATCCGCCATCCAGTGGTTATCCTTATCCAGCGCCAATCCAAAGTCTTCATCCTTTAACAGCTTGTCACTGGCAATAAACCAGGTACTCAGGAAATCGTGTCTTTCGGAGGTTTCCGTCCATTGTATATAATGAAGCTGAAAGGAAACCTTCGATAAGTAATTTGATATAGAGGTTGTAAAAGGCTCATCCTTTAAAGCCGGCACATTTTTCTTTACCCATCTTTGCTGAACGGAATTACTGGAAATATTATACACGTCGTCGCTTGAAGTTCCGTTGCTTTCCCTGACGGTAAAGCTTTGAAAAACGGACTTACTGGTATTGACATCAAAATGGAGATCCCCCTGCATGTGCATTACATAATGAAACATGGTCGGAATGGTAACCTGGTATTCACTCCACAAACGGGGATAATCGCCCTGAAAACTCCAGGGATTGAGCCGGGTATAGAAATCGGATTTGACGGTATAACTCAGGTCATAAATGGAGCCCTCCTTCAATGCAGGCATGGAGAACTTCTTAATATCATAATTTTTATTGTATTTCTCTACAAAAACCGATTTCTCATCAAGTTTTGTTTCGACAACGGAGCCATTCTCCAGGTTAAATGTAGATGCTTTCAGATTGGAAAGCTTTTCATTGCGTCCATCCATGCTGTGATACAAAGGAATCCTGTTATCGGCAATTTTAAAGCCATTCTTATTTAATATCTTAACGCGCATAAACCGGGTAAAAACAAGAGAAAAATCTCCTTTGGAATTTCCCTCAAATTTAGTGTCTCCGATGTCCGCAATGATCACTGCGTTAGCGCCCGAATCAAATTTTTCTTTGGAAAGATCAAAGTCGGAGGCTGTTATTTTACCAAACTTAATATCTAATTTTTCTTCCTTACTCTCTTTGTCAGCCTTCTTTTTCTGAGCCGGCAGATTAAGCTGTAAAATAACCGTGCAGATTGACAGGAGAATCAGATTTTTATTTTTCATTGTCGTTAGGTTTAAGGGGTAGATCTCAGGTTATAGGTTGTATGAATATCTTCGATCAGCTTTTTTTAACCAATACTATTTTTGAATGGTCTGATTTATAAATCTCATTATAGAATTTCACCACAGCAGCATAATCCGTACGGGGAAAGCGTCCGCTGTAACGTTCAAATTTCCTGTAATACACAATCTTATCCGGGCCAACTGCAATCCGGGTTTCATATTTGCCGTATTTACTTTGCAATTGAATGTTTTCCGGCCGGGCTTCTGTTTCGTAGCCTGCCGGGATGGCTATCTGAATGGAATCGATATGGCAGTATTCATCCCGGAATTCTATATCCAGTCTCCTTTCCTTGTCCTCTATCAGTTTCACTTTGGAGCGGGTCAGGATATCGGGATTAATAAAAATCCTTTTCCCGCTGATCTGGGCGTAGTCGGTGACGGTGAGATCCAGGGATTCCCGGATTACGGGCAATCGTTTACTGTAATCCTCGCTGTAATTAAAAGCATTCACATCATAAGTTGGCAGATCAAACTGAGACTTCAGATACTTCAATTGATCTTCTTTTGACAGAGATTTTATTAAATCTTCTACCTGATCCTGACAGGCAGCTTTATAACTGGTTTGACTCTGAACCTTTAAAACCCCATCATCACCGAGCACCGCCGTTACTTTGCGCTCCTGTAAATTATCTTTGAGTAAATAAGCCGGCGTATGAACCAGTTCCCCCCCATTTTCGTCTATCAATAATCCGTACCGGTTAGCGGTAAAATCACTTAAATAGCCGGCAGGTAAAAATTGCGAAGTGCATTCCAGCCACATCGTGTCTTTCTGCAGCGGTACACAACAAATAACATGATCAAACGGGTCGTAAGTAAAATCCTTTACAAAATCATCCGGGCGGGTCCCGGCCTCGATAATAACGGCGTTTGCTTTAATTCCAGCTTCTTTTAGTAAGGAGATCATGAAATTCGAAAGCGCTTTACAATCCCCGTATTTTTTACTGGCCACGTACATTGCATCAAATGTCTGCATTCCCCCAATTCCCAGCTGAATACCAACATAATGAGTATTTTTCTGCAGATAATCATACAGCACAGCCACCTTTTTCTCAGGATCGGAGATGCCGTCAGTCAGGGCATGCACTTTTGCATTTAACATCATCCGGAAGAACATCCCGCCCCTTTTGCAAACTGCCATAGAATTTACCAAAGTCGGTCCAGGTAGAGCATACTACCCTTATACCCTTCCGCTTCAATATCGGAGGGACCGGCCAGCATATAAGGTTGGTAGGCGGTATACGGCACTGCGTAGGGTTCGTCCGGAATCGTAGCAAGATCCTTAATTTCCCAGCTATAGGTTAACTTGTCGTTCTTTTCTGTTATGGCCGGAGGAAGATTCCGCATTGATCATTTTATATCTTATTTTATACTCCTTTGGTGCGATGATACTATACCTGCTGGATTCCATAGAGATCTTGACGGATCTCGGTAAGGTCCATCCGTGAATACGCATTGCAGTCTCTATATCGTCTTCCTCCTCAAAATCTACCGTATAAGGATAAGAATGATTGGAAAAACTTCCGGTTTTGTACCGGGCATCGTTAACCAGGGATTCTCCGTCTTCAAGAGCAAGATCCTGCATATCCTTTTTCCTGAAATGCTTTAATTCCTTCCCGTTCGCGTCATAAAGGACCGCATTTACATAATTGATCTTAGTAAATTTATCATAAAAGGTTTTATAGCTGGCATACCTGTCCGCATTCTCATTCAGAATTGTATAAACATGATGTTCGCGGGCTATAATATGCCCGGGAGATTTAATTTCAGTAACATGCTCATCCAGTCTCACCACCATATCAGCATTCTGCTTCAATGAATCCGGAATGGACGATGCCGGATATGATTGGGCTTCCAGGCCTGAAACGGAAAACACTATCAATAATACAGACAGATATTTCTTCATGATCCTGATTTCATTTAAATGAAGACCCCGCTTATTAAATCAAATAAAGCGTTGGTCAGTTTCTTAAATCAGCAACCCTGAACCTCAAATCAGTCATATTCTGTACAGAGCGGTAACTTTGGCCTATTGAACCGGAAGTTGGTCCATATAGCCAACGGAGATTTTTTATTGAATTCAGGGGTGTTATAGTAAAGTTAACGTTCTAAAAATAAAAAAATTATTGCCTGATGAACATCATTTACGGTTTCAGATGAAGAATATATCAGAAAATACCCACTTTATCCACTCGCTGGCTGCTTCCGCAGGGTTTGAACATTGCGGAATTACAGCGGCTGTGCCGCTCGATGAAGACGCCCGAAAGCTGGAACAGTGGCTTCACCACGGCATGCATGGCAGCATGCACTATATGGAAAAATATTTCGATCTAAGAGTTAACCCTTATAAGCTTTTACCCGGAGCAAAGTCTGTGATCTGTTTTCTCATGAATTATTACCCTTCCGTAAAACAGGATCCGGCCGCTCCCAAAATTTCCAAATATGCTTATGGCAGGGATTATCATGAGGTGATCCGGCCAAAACTGAATCTCATTCTCCAGCAGATGAAAGAAAAGATCGGCGATTTTCAGGGGCGTGGTTTTGTCGACAGCGCCCCGGTGATGGAAAGATCCTGGGCCGTTCGCAGTGGCCTCGGCTGGGTAGGCAAAAACGGAAACCTCATTCACAAAAAACAGGGCTCCTGGTTTTTCATCGCCACCCTCATCGTCGATTTTGAACTGGAATATGATGCTCCCTATACGCAGGATTTCTGTGGCGATTGCACCCGCTGCATTGACGCATGCCCTACACAGGCTATCCATGAAGATAAAGTAGTGGACGGCAGTCAGTGCATTTCCTATTTTACCATCGAACTCAAAGACCTGCTGATCCCGGATTCGGTGAAAGGTAAAATGGATAACTGGATGTTTGGCTGCGATATCTGCCAGGATGTTTGCCCCTGGAACCGCTTCTCCAAAGCCAACACAGGAGCCTGCCTTTTACTCCCATCCCTGAATTGCTGCATTACAAGACAGAGGACTGGGAAGATATCACAGAAGAAGGATTTAAAAAAATATTCTCCGGCTCGCCGCTAAAACGGGCAAAATATGCAGGCATACGGAGGAACCTGAAATTTTTGAAAACCAAAGAAGGACAATTCGAAAGATTGATCATGCATAATCATTCACCATTTCTGCGTTTCCATTTAACCTGGTTTTATTCTAAACGCTCAATGCTTACAAATTATCATGTACTGACATCTCTTCCCTTAGTGTCCGCGATCAGCAAGTCATCTGGCATCCCTATACCCAGCATCAGCAGGCGGATCCACCGATTCCGGTTGTCCGGGGCGAAGGGACGCTCTTGTTCGACGACGCCGGAAATCATTATATTGATGCCATCAGCAGCTGGTGGGTCAATATCCACGGTCATGCACATCCCTATATCGCAGAGAAAATTTATCAGCAGGCCCTGCAATTGGAACACGTAATCTTTACGGGCTTTACCCACGAACCGGCGGTGCAACTGGCGGAACGGATACTGAAAATCCTGCCCGGAGACTTTGAAAAAATATTTTACTCCGATAATGGCTCCACCGCCGTGGAAGTCGCAATCAAGATGGCGATCCAGTACTGGAGAAATAAAAACCAGCCCGGAAGAAATAAAATACTGGCTTTCCGCCATGCCTATCACGGTGATACTTTCGGCGCCATGAGCGTAAGCGCCCGCGGTTTGTTCACCGAAGCCTTTCAGGATTTTCTATTCGACGTGCTGTTCATCGATACCCCCGATGAAAATAATGCAGCCGGATTAAAAGCTTTCGTGGAATCCCGGAAAGATGAAATTGCCTGTTTTATTTATGAGCCCCTGCTGCAGGCAGCCGGTGGCATGAGAATGTATGCGGCAGCGGGTTTGGACAGTTTATTGAAAACCGTAAAAGAAAATCAGATCCTTTGCATTGCAGATGAAGTACTCACGGGCTTCGGCAGAACGGGAACCTTATTCGCCGGCGAATCCGTTTCCACAAAAGCGGATATCATGTGCCTGAGCAAAGGCATTACAGGCGGTACCATGGCCCTGGGCGCCACAGCCTGTACCGGCGAAATTTTCAATGCCTTCCTGAGCGATGACCGAAGCCGCACTTTTTTTCACGGACATTCCTATACGGCCAACCCGATTGCCTGTGCGGCGGGGCTGGCCAGTCTGGACCTGTTACAAAAAAAGACCTGTATCGAACAGATACAGGCCATTACAAAAAAAAATGAAAACTTTTTAACCGACAGACTTTCGAATGCCGTAGCGGATGGAACATTGAATCCCAGAACCATTGGTACCGTTCTGGCTTTTGAACTGAACAGCGGTCAGCATGATTATATCAGTTCCGTTGGCGGGCTCATCCGTCAAAAGGCGATGCAGGAAGGAATTTACCTGCGTCCCCTCGGCAATACCATTTACATCATGCCGCCTTATTGTATTACCGCCGAACAGCTGGAAAAGATTTACCGGTTCCTGTTAACGATTCCCGGTATGATCAGGAAAATCTAACGGGAACGATTACCTGCGTCCGGTCCCATTCAATGAGCATGGAAGATTCCGGAAAGCTAATGGTTAACTGTTCCACCACTTTGTCGGTTTTTTTAACCGGCACATCCACATGCAGTATATCTTTATCCTTGTACTTGTCGTAGCTGTAAGCGCCCCATTGACCGAGTTGCCCGTTCAAAATAATGGTCCAGCTTTCCTTGTTCGGAATAACAAATAAGGTGTAAGTACCGGCTTTTACCGGTTTGCCGGCAAATTCCACATCCTTATCAAAAGTTATGGTGGTTGCGGAATCAGCACCGAGGCGGTATACCTTTCCGTAAGGTTCTAATCCACCAAAGATATCCCGGCCCTTTTTATACGGACGACCGTAACGGACAGAAACATTGGAACCTACTGCGGTTTCGTGGGGACTGACCGGTTTTTCCTGGCTGCAGGCATTTAAACCGATAAACGCGACAAGCGAAAAGAGGAACATCTTTTTCATACTGGTGAATTTTTTAGTTAGATAATTGATGCCGGTAAAGATAACTTAGAAACCCTTATTTCATGCCGGTTCAAGTGATTTGCGAAGATTTAACAGCGACTGTTCCATCAGCGGCCCCAATTGCTTATCGTAGAACATGCTGGCCAGTTTTTCCCAGGGGTACCAATGCAAATGAAATTCGAGATTCCATTGCAGAATGACCTGCCCGCCGGACTGCATCATATTAAATTTCCCGGTAAAAGATCTTCCGGAAGCATCCTGCCAGCGGGTGATCACGGAATCGGCAGTTTGTTTTAATAAATGAATGCTGAGCCTTCCATTTTCCAGGTGGACTGAATCTGTTTGCTGACCGTTATTCCCGCCTGTTTTTTCCCGGGCCAGTTCATTCCAGTTCTTCCAGGTTCGCAGATCCGAGATCTCGCGGGCAACCGTATCCCGGGGCGCATTAATGCGAATGATCCGGCTAACGGTCATATCTGCCGGGAATAAGGCAAAAAGAAAAAAGACAATGCCAAAAAGAACGATGATGCTGGCAATAATCAGTTTCAAAATGAATGGTTAGCGGTTAAAAATTACTCCCATTTAAAGGTCTTGATGGCGACTGCATAAATAACAATTCCCCAGATCAGTAATATGCCAATCTGTTTCCCGCAATCGAATAATCCGGCTCCCTCAAACGCCACGTTGCGCAGGGCGTCATTCAATTGCTTCAGGGGCAGCACTTCACAAAAGGATTGCAGCCATTTCGGAAATACCTCCGTGGAAAAAAATGTTCCGCCCAGCAGGAATTGAGGAAGCGTGAAAAGATTGGCAAAGGGAGGAATGGAACTTTCATTTTTGGAAACACTGCTGATGATAAACCCAAAGCCCATAAAAACAACCACTCCGAAAAAACTCAGGATCATCAGATTCACAAAAGTGATGAACCCATTCACCAGGGTGAAATCAAAGAGGAAATGTCCCACCACAATAATCACCACCGCAGTCATCATCTGGAAGAACACCCTGCTCAGGCCTTCCCCGAATACGATGTTCTTCCGGTTGATCGGCGTAGCAAAAAATCTTTTGAGCACCAGGGTCTGCCGCAGGTTAAAAAACACGAAAGCCACCCCGAACACCGCCGCACTCAATAAAGAAAATCCCAGCATTCCGGGTAAAACAAAATCAATCATTTTATACTGTCTTCCTTCAATCTGCGGCAGTTCCTCAACGCTGATCAGCTTATACTGATCCGGAATCCGGCTTTCTTCCAGGATCTGAATGGTCTGCGCCAGCGCCATTTTCAGCACCGGATATTTATCTCCCGAGGCGGAAGACGATTGCGTTTTTATTTTGTATTGCATAACGCCCAGCGCCGACATCGAAGAATCCAGCGAGATAACAGCGGCAATATTTCCTTTTTCCAGGTCTTCGCGGACGGCAATGGAATCTTTCTCCGTTTTTAGTTTCACCACCCGTGATCCGAGCAATGCCCGGATCACATAGACCGAAGTATCCTGCGGATTCTTTAACGCAATCGTAACCGAAGTGCCCGTATTCCCGATAAATCCAAAAACAAGAATGAAAACCAGGGGGAACCCAAGGCTGAAAACAACGGCGGAAGGACTACGCAATATGGCCTGTAAACTGGCCCTGCTGATCGCCAGCATGGCTCTGAACTGACTATAGGGACGGCTCATGAAGAGAATTCAGTTTTATACGATTCATTGTTGAAGAATATCCAGTTCGTAAGGCAGCCGCATCTGGGGAATACCCGCCATGGATTTAAAATTTGTCATGGTCTTATACCATTTCAATCCCTGGTCTCCCAGATCCTCCCGGATGGATTTTATTTTGACGGTCTCCTTATAATCACTGAGCAGGAGTTCCAGGAAATTCTTTGGCTCCGGAAATTCCCTTAACCGGTAATCATTTGTTTTGGCCAGCCGCGCTGCGCAATTAACTGCGTCCTGCAGACCGCCGATTTCGTCTACCAGACCGAGATCAAGCGCCTCCTGGCCACCCCATACTCTGCCCTGCGCAATGCTGTCGATATAGTTGATGTCCTTTTTTCTTCCGTCGGCGACCCGGCTTTTAAAATCGTGGTAGATACTGTCAATGTCATTCTGTAAAAACCTTCTTTGCATCTCTGTCAGCGGCCGGGCCAGCGTAATGGCATCGGGTTCTTTTGCCGTATGCACATCGTCAAAAGTTACCCCCAGTTTATTTTTGAAAAACGATTGCGCATTCATAATAATACTGAACGCACCGATAGAGCCCGTGATGGTCATCGGATCGGCAAAAATGCTATCCGCATTACAGGATAGATAATATCCACCGGATGCGGCAACATCTCCAAAACTAATGACGACCGGTTTTGCTGCTTTAGCCAGGCTGAGCTCCCTCCATAAATTTTCACTCACCAGGGCCGAACCCCCGCCGGAATTTATCCTGAATACAATGGCCCGGATGTCTTTATCCAGTCTCGCTTTTCGGATCATGTTGCGGTAGGCATCTTCCCCGATTTCCCGCTGATCATTTTTCCCGCCCACAATATTTCCTTCGGCATAAATCAATGCGATCCGGTCTTTGCCGTCCGTTTTCATCTTCAGCTTCACCGATTCATAATACTTTCCCAGCGGCACAAAATTAATATCATTGACTGACTTCAGTTTCAGTTTCGGCAGTATTTCTTCCAGCACCTCATCATTATATTTTGCACCGTCAAGCAGTTTATACCCGATAGCATCCGCCGGATGCTGAATCAGTTGCTGGTCCACACAACGGCGCAGGACAGCCGTATCCTGACTGCGGGCGACTGCCGTTTGATAAAGAATATGGTTAAAAATACCGCCTAACAGCTCCGTCAGCTGTACCCGGTTGGCGTCACTCATTTTGTCGGTTCGCAGCGGTTCGGTAGCGCTTTTAAATTTGCCGGCATAAAAGATTTCCGGTTGTATTCCCAGCTTATCCAGTGTTCCCTTAAAATAATACATCACGCTGGTAAGTCCCTGCCATTCGAGTCCGCCCTTCGGATTACAATAAATTTTATCCGCCACATTCGAGGTATAATAAGCTTTCAGCGAAATCACGTCGCCGTAAGCATAAATAAATTTGTGTGATTTTTTAAAATCGGCGAGTGCATTGCGAATTTCTTCCGAAGTACCGAAACCGTTGGCATTGGAGCCCGCCTTAATATATATTCCGCGGATGGAGCTGTCTGTTTTTGCATAGCGGATCAGCCGGATCACATCGTAGACCCCCGGCGTATTATAACGGGTATCACTGAAATTGGCCAGCGGATCTTCCACCGGTTTTTCCGCGAAAGACTGGCTCAGATCCAGCACCAGTACGCCATTACTGCCGGTTTCTTCGCGTTGATTGCCGGCAATCCCATTGGCGATGCTGCTCAAAAAGCCAATGGTAAAAAAGAAAACGATCAGTACGAAGGCGATCAGGGCGAGCAGGCTCGCAAAAAATATTTTAAAAAAGCTGCGCATGCACTTTCCTGTTTATATGATTTAAAATTAAAGATCTTTGATCCGGGTAAAGAAATCAATTATGAACAAGGCTTATTTGCTGATTGGCGGTAATGAGGGTGACAGATTCCTTCATATGCAGCAGGCACGGGCAAATATAGAACATATTTGCGGTGTCATTGAACAAGTTTCATCCGTATATCTCACGGCTCCATGGGGGAAAACAGACCAGGCCGATTTTCTCAATCAGGCCCTGCTGATCAGCACCAGCCTGGGACCGGAAGATCTGCTGCTGGCGAATCTTTCCATAGAAAAAAAAATGGGCAGAATAAGAACCGTAAAAAATGCCCCGAGAACAATGGATATCGACATCCTTTTTTATAACCGGGAAATTATTTCAACATCAGATCTCATCATCCCCCATCCCAGGATTCCCGAACGCCGGTTTGTGCTGGAGCCATTGAATGAAATTGCGGCCGGTTTTATTCATCCTGTATCGGGGAAAACAGTGCAGGAACTCCTGCGGGAATGTACGGATCCCCTGCCGGTAAAAAAAATATGAACAGTCCGGGATAACACAAATGGAATCCGGATATTTACAGCTGCATGAACTATCATTTTATTGCCGTGGAAGGAAATATCGGGGCGGGAAAGACCACGCTTGCCCATCTGCTGGCGCGCCACTTTAATTCCCGGCTGATTCTCGAAGCCTTTGCAGAAAACCCTTTTCTTCCCAAATTTTATGAAAACCCCAAACAATATGCTTTTCCGCTGGAGCTTTTCTTTATGGCCGAACGGTATAAACAGCTGAAAGAACTCGTGCATACAAAAGACCTTTTTCAAAGCCTGACCATTTCCGATTATATATTCAGCAAATGCCTGCTTTTTGCCAAAGTGAATCTGCCTGATGAGGAATTCCACCTGTATCAGAAATTATTCGACATCATCTATCAGCAGCTGGTGCAACCTGACCTGCTGGTTTATTTGCATTCACCGGTCAGCCAGCTGCAAAAGAATATCCGGAAAAGAAACCGCGCCTACGAGCAATCCATTCCGGATCTTTATCTTTTTAATTTACAGGAAACCTATACCAGTTATATCCGGCAGCATAATATCAAAACATTATTCATAGACGCATCCAATGCGGATTTTCTCGGGAATGAAAAACATTTTCAGATCGTGCTGGATGCACTTGAAAAAGAATACGAACCGGGGCAGCATTATATCGCCCTGCCCTGACCAATACAAAACAGCCATGTAAGCAATGGAAAATGAGTCGTTATCTTCCTCCCCGCTGGAAGCTGTCCGGATCTTTGAATTCAGGAATCTGGTCATTGGCCGTTTTTTATTTATTATGGGTTTGCGCATGATGAGCACCCTGGTAGGCTGGTGGATTTATAACCTCACCAATGCGCCCCTGGCCATTGGCATTGTGGGGCTATCCGAATTTATACCGGCTGTATCTTTTGCCCTGTATGCCGGACACGTGATCGATCTTAGTGAAAAGCGCAGAATGATGCTGACCGGCGTATCGCTGTACGGACTGGCGGCCCTGCTTCTGCTCGTTCTTTCCAGCCATATCGGAAGCGATCATTTTCATCCGCACGCCATTGCCTTACTGATCTACCTGATCATTTTCGGCACCGGAGTGGTGCGGTCATTTACAGGTCCCATATTCAATGTGCTGCTGGCGCAGGTGGTTCCCAAAAAATTATTGCAGAACGCCACTACCTGGAATCAGGGCGCTTATCTTTCTGCATCAGTAACCGGCCATGCCATGGGTGGATTCCTGATTGCCGGCCTGGGAAATACCGGCACCCTGACGGTGGTCGTCATCCTGGTATTTGCAGCGTTCTCGGTATTATTCACCCTGAAACCCAAACCTCCGGTGAATGAACGGGGAGAGAAAAAAACCTGGGACAGTGTTAAAGAAGGACTGGCTTTTGTATTCCGGACAAAAGAACTGCTGGGTGCGCTTTCCCTGGATCTCTTTGCCGTATTGTTCGGCGGGGCGGTTGCCATGGTGCCGGTATATGCGCGTGATATTTTAAAAGTCGGCGCCCAGGGCTTCGGATTCCTGAACGGCGCATCGGATCTGGGATCCATCTGCATCGTCATCCTGCTTACCCTGTTTCCCCTGAAACGGAAACAGGGTAAACGACTCCTGCTGGCCGTCGGGGGATTCGGCATCTGCATCATCATTTTCGGCCTGTCAAAACTTTTCTGGTTGTCTTTTGGAATACTGGTGATCAGCGGTATGCTGGATGGCATCAGCGTGGTAACGCGGGGAACCATCACCCAGTTAAAAACCCCGGATCATATGCGTGGCCGGGTGATGAGCGTAAACTCCATGTTCATCAATTCCAGCAATGAACTCGGACAGTTCGAAAGCGGCATCATGGCCAAACTGCTGGGCGTGGTTCCTTCCGTGGTATTTGGCGGATGCATGACCATAATCGTAGTATTAACAACCTGGTTCAAAGCGCCTTCCCTGCGAAAAATGGAATATTAATGATCACTGCCGTCAATGATGCTCGTTTGTCTGAAATCTCTTCTGATCTTCTTCAACTTTCTTAAGCTGCTCTTTCTTTTGAGAAGCGTCGATACGCTCGGCATCGCCGCCATCCGGACCGTTTGGCGCCGCATGGGTCTCCGGTTTGCTTACATCTGTTTCATCGTATATGGATGGCAGTACCGGTGGAATGGTATGCATAACCAATGTGTCGCCTTTTACGGTGTTGGTTCCGGCTAACGAAGGCATGACGATGATTTTTATTTCGCCGGCTTTCAGATTTGTTTTAATAAGGGCCGCTGCCGTGCCCCACCGGATTCTTTTTGGATTTTCCAATATTTCCGGAGTATTCAGCAGGCGTCCTTCTCCTTCAACAGCAAAACGAACCGACTGATCGTTTAATCGCTTCACATTCCCCAATTCGTCCAGCATGGAAACGGTAATGGGTATTACGGTACTGCCGTCTGCCAGCATTTCTGCCGGTTCAGCAGTGGTAGAAAGTTTTAAGACAGAAGGGCGAAAGCCGGGCATTTTCTTAACAACGATCACCACCCTTCCATTTTTAAATCCTTTCGCTTCCAGTACAGATTTGGCAACATCCTTTTTTTGTATTTCGCTGAAATGATAAATATTTTTAAAGAGAATTGGCGGGTGCGGCATTTTCATTCCTGCTTCCGGTTTTTGTGTAATGCTGAAGTTCCCAAACATCGTTAACTGCACCGAATCGCAATTGGTAAAAACAGGCACGTCCGCCGGAGAAAACGGCGTCATTTCGTTGGCAATAAATAATGTGTAAGGATTTTCACCCGTAAGCTTAAAATAAGGGGAAGCCGGATCCTGCTGACTCTTAAAGAGATAATAGGAATATTTTGTCTGCCTGAATCCATCCACGAGTCCGCCGTAAAAAGGATCGGGGTGATAACCCCTTTGGGTATCGAAAAAATGCCATAGAGCGCCGCCGATGTCTGAGGCAGGACTTTCATACAATGTTTCCCAACTGGTGCCATATACGTTAACCTGGCGGGAAGCCGAATCCGGATTCGAATAATGAATTGCCTGAATCAGTTGTGGTATTTCTCCCCAGGACCGGGCCGCCCGGCTGTCAGAATTCTGGGCATTCCAATTCTCCACATTGTCCCCCCATTCCCTGGTAAAAAAGGATTTTCTTAATTCTTTCCGGATGATATCCGCCTTCGCGCTGTCGGCCGCGGAAAGGCTCTTTAATCTTTTTTGTTCACGCGCAAATTCACCGGGATGAGCGTACAGCAGATCATAGATCTCCGATAAAGCGCTTCCTGCATTCGTTGCTGCAAAACAATCTTTAAAAGGATATTCTGCATGGGTGATTTCATATACCCTGCCGGCAAAATCTTTTGGATAACGGGTTTCGTTGGGCACCGGTTCCCAGGCAAAAACCGATGGATGGTTGCGGTCGCGGCGGATCATTTGCCGCACATCGCTGTAAATACCATTCACAAAAGCGGAATCATTATTCCAGTACTGCCAGCCCGGCGTGCAAACAATTACAAAAATGCCCAACCGGTCACAGGCATCCATAAACGCAGGATCCTGTGGATAATGGGAACCCCTCACGATCCGGATGCCGGCGTCCCGCATCAGTTTGGCATCCTGCCAGTGCAGGTTATTGGATACCGCGTTCCCGATGATGGCGTAATCCTGGTGATGATTTGCGCCGATCAGTTTATCGCCAAACGGTTTACCATTTAAATAAAGACCTTCGCTGCCCCGCAATTCAATGCTTCGGATTCCGATTTGCTGATAATACCCGTCGATAATTTCATTTTTATTATTCTTTACGAGTGAATACAACCGGTACAAATTGGGCTCATCCGGCGACCAGAGTCCGGGGTGCATGACCGGCAATCGCTGGGTAATTGTTTTACTGCTGTTTTGATGCAATAATAATTTCCCGGATGTTTTACCAACAATTTCCCCGGCATCGTTTTGCAAATAGGTTTCTACAACAACACGACGGCTATTGGCCCCTTCATTCAATATATCCGTCTGAACGATCACATCAGCAGATTGCCCGCTTACCTTTTCGTAATGAACGAATACAGCGCCTCCGCCCACCTTGCCGGTTCCATTCGCATCCGTTATATGCACATCATTGGTTGCCAGCAGCCAGGCATCCCGGTAAATTCCGCCCATGTAAGCAAAATCCAGCGTGTATTCCGGCTTGCCGGGAGGATACGAACCATCGTCTGAATTATCAGCCATGACAGCAATAACATTCTCACTGGTCTCCTTTAAATGATTTTTGGTGAGATCGAGCACGATGGGCAGATAACCTCCTTTATGATCTGCTATTAACCGGCCATTCAGCCATATTTTACATTTACCCATGATCGCTTCAAAGGTCAGGCTGATCCTTTTATCCCTGATCTCGCCGGGTAATACAAAACGTTTACAGTACCAGACGATCCCCTGATAGTTCACCCCGCCGCTGGCTTCCTCAGGCAGCGGTTCAATGCCATGCGGAAGCTGTACCTGTTTCCAGGCCTTCGTTGGTTTAAATCCCTCTCCGGGCGTTTCCGGCAGATCGCCCTTATGAAAATACCATCCATTGTTAAAACTGTAAATCCGGCGGCTATCCGAATTTTCCAGTTTGTGAAAACCGGCTGTGGAGAACAAAGACTGATCAAACCGGATGGCCTGACAATCGGAGCTGCCCACAAACAACATAACTGCTGCAAATAATAGTTCGAATTTTAAAGGAATATGATTTTTCATTTCCACACCGGTTATTTTAAGTTGCTGAATAGCATTCACTGCTGAAAATACTTCGTTTTGAATGGTTCTCTAAAGATATTATATCCGCAGGTGATCCGGTTCACCCGGTTGAAGCCGGTTAAGTATCACACAGAAAGATCGTCTGCCTTGTCCTGAAATAGCAATTAAACCCTAACTTAACAGAAACATTCAACCCATGAACCGCCGTTCCTTTGTAAAAAATTCCGGTTTAACATTCGGGGCGATCCCCTTGCTGCGTGCCGACTGGCTGACAAAGTTTATGCAGGACAATCCATATAAAATAAGGTTTCTGCGCAATGACGTGAGCATCTTCACAGAGAAAGGGGGTACGATCGCATTTTATGTCTCGAAAAAGAATGTCGCGGTCGTGGACGCGGAATTTCCGGAGCAATCCAAACACCTCATCGATGCATTGCAAAAAGATCCGGGAAAACCTTTTGAGATCCTGATCAATACCCATCATCATGGCGACCATACTTCCGGGAACATTTCCTTTAAAGGAATCGTAAACCATGTAGCTGCCCATAGCAATTCACTGATCAACCAGCAACGGGTGGCAAAGGAGCAAAAGAATGAGGATCAGCAACTGTATCCCGATCTCACTTATGGCAATACATGGGAATACAAAAAATTAAAAGAAAAGATCAACGCTTACTACTATGGCGCCGGGCAT
Source organism: uncultured Chitinophagaceae bacterium (assembly GCA_963801295.1). Taxonomy (GTDB): domain Bacteria; phylum Bacteroidota; class Bacteroidia; order Chitinophagales; family Chitinophagaceae; genus Puia. The sequence continues at coordinate 174,306 of CAWDEH010000009.1, read as the reverse complement.
ACGAACGGGGACAGCATCATTCACTTCCCGCACGCGAATATCGCTCACATGGGCGACCTGGTATTTAACCGGCGCTGGGCATTTATCGACCGCAGTGCGGGCGCATCGGTTAAAAACTGGATTGTTGCATTGGAGAAAGCACAACAGCAATTTGACAAGGACACCCTGTTTGTATTCGGGCACGCTTTTGACCCGGATAAAGTAACCGGGTACAAAGAAGATCTGAAAGCCATGCAGGATTACCTCTCCAATATGCTGGATTTTGTTAATAAAGAAATCAAAGCCGGTAAAACCAGGGAGGAAATAATCAAAGCAACCGCTATTCCGGGCGTAACGGAATGGAAGGGAGATGGTATTGAGCGCGGTTTACAGGCAACCTACGATGAATTGATACAGGGCGTTATTTAGCGGCAGCCAGCAATCCTTCCATTACAGAAACCACGATGGGACAAAAAGTACTGTTCTTTAGGGTGAGCTGTGGCCGTTTCAGCAACACATCTTCATCCGTATAAGGAAACCGGTGACAGTCCGAAGGACGATCCTCATATATGGAGCAACGGTTATCTTCTCCTAGAAATGCGCAGGGCGTGGAGTGCAATACATAATCCCCCTCTTCATCAATGCGCAGGTATTTTTCAATGAATGCGCCTTCCTTCATTCCCAAAACCCGGGAGATCCGTTTAATGTCAGGCGTTTTAAAACGGGGAGAAAACCGTTTGCAGCAACGGGCGCACTGCAGGCAGTCAATCTGCTGAAAAGCCTGTTCATGCAAATCCGGAAGCAGATTTAACACTTTATTCTTATTCGCCCTCGCCAGGAAATCTTTATACTTTTTTTGATGCTCGCCGGATACCTTTTGCCAGTTTTGCAACGTTATTGTTAATGGATTTTGCATTCTAAACAAGTTATTTAATTTCGCTCATGGCCGATCCAGTCCGGGAACAGCTCCTTATCCTTTTCAGTACGCCTGTATATGTTATTATCATTGGCCTGGAATTGCTGTTAAGCCATCTTCAGCATCGTAAATTATACAGCTGGAAAGATACGGTAAGCAATGTATATCTCATGTTGCTGAATGCAACGATCGACCTCGCCTTCCGCGTAATTTACGTTGCCATACTGGTTCAGGTATTTGACCATAAACTTTTTTCCTGGAAAATGGGCGTCAGTTACTGGGTAATGCTGGTGCTGGCGGAAGATTTTATCTATTACTGGCTGCACCGGTTCGATCATGAGATCCGGCTTTTCTGGGCCGTTCATGTTACCCATCACTCCTCGGCGCACATGAATTTTACCGTGGGATTCAGATCGTCCGTATTTCAACCCCTCTACCGGTTCATTTATTTTATTCCACTCGCCTGGCTGGGGTTCAAACCGCTGGATATCGTATTCATTTATTCCGCCACCCAGATCTGGGGGATCTTTGTGCATACCGACCTGATCCGGAAAATGGGCTGGCTGGAATATATATTGGTAACCCCCTCTCATCACCGCGTACACCATGCTTCCAATCCCAAATACCTGGATAAAAACATGGGCATGTTCCTGATCGTCTGGGATCAGCTCTTCGGCACTTTTCAACCCGAACTGGCGGACGAAGAATACCAGGAGAAAAAATACGGACTTACCAAACCCCTGGAGAAACCCTCTCCGGTAAACCTGGTTTTTCACGAATGGCTGGAAATCCGGAAAGATCTTTGCCGCCGGGATATTTCATGGCGGGAAAAATGGTTCTACCTGTTCGGCCCTCCCGGCTGGAGCCATGATGGCAGCCGGCAAACCAGCAGGCAACTGCAGGAGAATGAAGAACTTAGCTCCAAGCCTGAGCAGGAATTACTACCCCGGTAAAATGCGGGCGGCCCCCGTTTATTTTGTTTTTATTGCCGGACAGATCTGCAATTCCTGTTAACTTTGCACATCTTTTTGAATAATTATCATCCGTTATATGAATTTATTTGAGCAACAGGTGAATGAGTTCGCAAGGCGGCATATTGGTTCCGGTGAAGCGGAAACCCGGCAGATGCTGCAGCATACGGGAAATAAATCTTTAGATGAACTGATTGATAAAACCATTCCACAAAGCATCCGGACGCCCGGCTCTTTGCAGGTAACTCCGGCCATCAGTGAGTACGAATACCTTAAACGGCTCAGGGAAATTGCATCCCTGAATAAAGTATTTAAAAATTATATCGGACAGGGCTATTATGATACCATTACACCCAGCGTCATTCTCCGGAATGTTTTTGAAAACCCGGGATGGTATACCCAATATACCCCTTACCAGGCCGAAATCTCCCAGGGACGGCTGGAAAGTCTGCTGAACTTTCAGACCGTGGTCAGCGATCTTACCGGTCTGCCCGATTGCCAATGCATCGCTGCTGGATGAAGGAACGGCGGCAGCCGAAGCCATGACCATGTTTTTTAATCAGATGAATAAAGATCATGACCAGTAACACGTGCCGAAATTCTTTGTGGACGATGCGATATTTACGCAAACCAAAGACCTGCTGGCTAACCCGGGCAGAACCGATGGCATCGAACTTGTATCCGGCGACTGTCAGAACAGTCAGCGATTGATTCCGGTTATTTTGGCGCCATCGTACAATATCCTGACAGCAATGGAACCATTCAGGATCACCGCGCCTTTATCGGAAAGTTCATGAACGCAGGCGCCTATGTGGTAATGGCCACCGATCTGCTGGCGCTCACGCTGCTTAACGCCTCCCGGCGAACTGGGCGCCGATGTGGCCGTTGGCTCTGCACAACGCTTTGGCGTTCCCATGGGTTTTGGCGGCCCGCATGCAGCATTTTTTGCAGCAACAGATCGATTTTAAACGCGCCATTCCCGGACGAATCATCGGCGTGAGCGTTGATGCCAAGGGCAACCGCGCACTGCGCATGGCGCTGCAAACCAGAGAACAACATATCAAAAGAGAAAAAGCCACTTCCAATATTTGTACCGCACAGGCATTGCTGGCCAATATGGCTGCGATGTATGCGGTATATCATGGTCCCGAAGGGCTGAAAGAAATTGCCAAACGCGTCAGCACTCCTGGCGCATACGCTTATCGGAACGAGCTTGGAAGAACTGGGTTATCGAAAACCTGAATGAACATTTCTTTGATACGATTCAATTAAAGTTAAGGATACAGAACGAGATCCGCACGGATCGCAGAAGTCCATGGAATCAATTTTCATTTTTCTGATGAAAGCAGCATATAGGCATCTCACTTGATGAAACCACTATCACAGAACGATGTGCTGGATATAGTTTCGGTGTTTGCGACAGTCAAAAAATATCGACGTAGCGGCCATCATTTTTGACAATGACGAACTACCTGGAGAATATACCGGCCACCCTTACACCGAAATTCCGCTTTTCTACGCATCCTGTTTTCAATACACACCATAGCGAAACAGAAATGATGCGGTATTTGAAAAGCCTGGAAAACAAAGATCTGTCGCTGAATACCTCCATGATCTCACTGGGCACCTGCACCATGAAACTCAATGCCGCTACGCGAACTGATCCCTGTAAGCTGGCCGGAATTCAGCAGCATTCATCCTTTTGCCCCGGCAGATCAGTGGAAAGGTTATCAGCAGATCATCAGTGAACTGGAAAACTGGCTGTGCACGATCACCGGCTTTGCGCACATCCCTGCAGCCCAACAGTGGCGCGCAGGGCGAATATGCCGGATTGCTGACCATCCGCGCTATCATGCAGCACAAAAGCAATCACATCGCAATGTGATGCTGATCCCTATTTCCGCACATGGCACCAACCCCGCCAGCGCGGTGATGGCCGGAATGAAAGTGGTGGTGGTAAAAAGCGATGAGGAAGGACATATTGATATTGCTGATCTGAAAGCAAAAGCAGAACAATATAAAGACGATCTCGCCGGGCTGATGGTTACTTATCCTTCTACCCATGGCGTATTTGAAGAAGGCATCATAGAGATATGCCGACTCATTCATGAGAATGGCGGACTGGTTTACATGGATGGTGCGAATATGAATGCGCAGGTTGGATTTACAGCCCCGGGTTTATTGGCGCGGATGTTTGCCACCTGAATCTGCATAAAACCTTTGCCATCCCGCATGGCGGCGGCGGCCCGGGCATGGGACCTATCTGTGTAAATGAAAAATTAAAAGCTCATCTGCCGGGACATGATATCAATTCCGATCACGGAACCATCCGGGCGCGGTGAGCGCTGCCCCCTATGGTTCAGCAGCATTCTGCTGATCAGCTATGCTTATATTAAAATGCTGGGATGCAGCCGGTATGACGGAATGCCACCGATATGCCATTCTCAATGCCAACTATATGAAGGCCAGATTGAGAATATACTATCCGATCCTTTATACCGGTCTCAACAATACCTGCGCGCATGAATTTATTGTTGATCTCCGGCCTTTTAAAACACAGGCGGGTATTGAAGCAGAAGATGTAGCCAAAAGGTTGATGGATTATGGCTTTCATGCACCTACCCTGAGTTTCCCGGTACCGGGAACCATCATGATTGAGCCTACGGAAAGTGAAGACAAAGCCGAACTGGATCGTTTTTGCGATGCGATGATTGCCATCCACCAGGAAATAAAAGCAATTGAAGACGGCAAATCGGATAAAACCGATAATGCGTTGAAAAATGCGCCGCATACCCAGTTTATCATTTGCGCCGACGAATGGAATCATGCGTATAGCCGCGAAGAAGCCGCTTTCCCTTTGGCCTATATCCGGGAAAATAAATTCTGGCCTTCCATCGGACGCATCAATAATACTTATGGCGACAGGAACCTGATTTGCACCTGTGAGCCGGTGAGCAGCTATGCAGGAATTATTTCCCGATAATATCCGGAATGGGTTCCAGCATTTTTTTAACCCGGTGGTTTACCTGAAACCGCCTTGCTAAAATTAGCCGGTAATTTCCGGTTGCCACACCGTATTTATAATCCGAAACCTCTCCCTTAACGTTTAGCCGGGTGCTTACCCACAAAGCGGTCAGATTCCATTTTTCAGAATTATATCCAATGCCGGCATGAATAATATCGTTGGGTGTAAAATCTATCCGGTCCTCATATTTTCCGGGAAGTGCGGAATGCTCTTTCGAATACCGGAATGCCAGGTTTACCGATACGGAAGCCAGCACAAAAAAATGTTCCCTGTACACAAAGCGTATAGGCGTAGCCGATACCAGGACCGATTTCAAAGAAATGCAATTTGTCAATGTCCAGTTTCTGATAATCCGGATCCAGCATGGAAGGCACCAGTACGCTGTCCGCATGAATGGATCCGTAATAGACTTCCCCGCCAACCAAAAAAGATCCCGCTGATTTTTTCTGCCATTCATTTTGCAATAACCCGGCCTGGTAAGAAAAACGCTCGTTGTTCAGGTTCCGGTAAACCGCAAGGCCAAACAGGTTCAGATTCAGATCATTCCGTTTGTAATAGGAAAAACCCGGAGGCGCCGCCTTCCCTTTCGGCGTCAGATAGTAACCCCTGTAAAATTCACCCAGCAGGTCGAAATTCCACTCACGCGCATAGAAATGACCCTGCAGGTCCAGATATTTTGTTTTACCCTTTTCCCCATCCGGATTAAACTTACTGACGCCAATACCAATATTGAGGGTAAAGGCATGATAGGTGGCGCCAACACCCAGGTTCAGGCTGGTATTTGGATTATAAACGAATCTGGGGGTTTTCCCCGCCGGATCAAATCTCAGCAAAGTATATTTCCGGGAAAGATAAACGCGCGTAGTCATCTGATCACGGTAGTTTGATAATATGCTGAATCATGATCGGCAGGTTGAGTCTGCCCATAAGCCTGCGAAAAACATACAATAAATATTAAAAAACAAACAACGCCTCTTCTCATCTTTTCATTGGGATTAAAACCTTCCAACCACAAACAGTTTGTAACGCTCAACTATCCATTGTCAATTATCAATTTACCTCCTTATGCTCATGCAGTTTATGCAATTCCACCACCGTGGTTTTTCCATTCTCACTTTCATGATACATCTGAACAAACTTCCGGTTAAACAGATTTCTTCGAAAGTATAGGAAGTGCGCTGCTGAACAATATTGGAATACACATCATCGAAGCCCCTGACGGAAACATATAGTTCAACATCAGCCAGTTTCAGTTCTTCCGCAGTATAATCATTCAGCGGGCTTTTTTCATCTAACGGATGCACGATCGTCCAGTTCATTGGAAGACTCTCCACATGGTTTCTTTCCAGATCCAGATCATAAAATTTAAAAGTCCGTTTCCCGTTTTCCTCCATCAGCATCGCCGCAGTCACTTTGATATCCAGGTTGGTGAGCGTATGATTATCCTTATAAGTGGCAAACTGAACATGAGTCCCTTTCCGTTGCGATAAGGGCTGATGAGCGCCTCTTTGCTGAAGAGCAGAAAGGCTTTGGGTTTTGAAAACCGCCCATAAATAAGTCCGGTGGCAATGGCAAAAGACAGAAATCCCAGCATGGATTCCGTGGCAGCTACCGAATTTGCCGCATCCCCTACCGGATTTACCCTTCCGTAACCCACGGTGGTGAACGTCTCCGTACTGAAAAAGAACATTTCCTTAAATACAGGCGTAAAGCCGGAAACAAAAATTCCCTGAAACTGACTCCTGCCGATAATGAAATAAATCCAGGCAAACAGGAAATTTACACAGTAGGTAAAAAAGGAAAAGCGTACCAAAAAATTTCCCTGCCGGCATATTCAGCATCGTATGATAAAGGCTGAATCTTCTCAGAAAAGGAACTCCCTCCTTACGCACATTATAACTCCCGTCCCGGTTTACAAAACGGCCCCCAAAATTTTCCGGGTTTGCCCCAAAACCGGTATCTCATTTGCTTTTAGCCTGCTATTCCTTCTTACCGCTGGCATTTTAATTTATTTGGGTAAATCTAAGAAGAGTTCGCGGAAGGTAACGCAGATTCCCGATACTGCCTGCCATGGGACGGTTATCCGCTTTCCCAGTATCAATTAGTCCATTGTCAATTATCAATTATTCATCATTTTTTCCCCGCAATCGCCTGAATAGAATCCAGATGTTTTTCCAGTGTGGGTAAAGTAGTGGAAGCAAAAGATTTGATACTGGAATCAGAACAGTTGTCGGCACATTTTCTGAATTCGGCTATATCCTTTTTATGATCATCCAGCATCATATCCACATATGCCTTATCAAAATCCTTTCCCTTTTTCATTTTCAGCTTATCAATTTCTTTGCGGCTGTCGTCGCTGACAGAATCCGGTAAAGTAATATTCAGCGGGGAGGCGATTGTTTTCAGGTTGTCATTGGCCGCGGAATGATCTTTCACCATCATGGCGCCAAAATCCTTTACCCGCTGGTTAACCCCCTTTTCTTCCGCAACTTTTCCCAGTTCAACTTCCATCATGCCGCCATTGGCTGCCGCCACGGCAAAATCAGAAGCATCTTTCTGAACAGGCTGGACAACCTTATTGACTGCCTTGGCGCTGTCTACCGCATCTTCGTGGGAGGAGCTTTCTGTATTATTATTGCAGGCCTGCATAACAAAGAGACCGGCTGCAAGACAAAAACCGGATAATAGTAATTTCATAATTTTATTTTAAAAATGAGACGAATGGTTTTAATAATAAGATACCCTATCTCTTCAAACAATAAGCCATCCCGGTTTAGCCCGCAATTGGCGGTTTAATTGTAAAATCTGGGTATAAATGGCAACAATACCGGATAAGCAATAAATTGTTAAAATATTTATCCCATTTTTAAGCCCTGGCGCTTTGCATAAAAAGATACATTGTTCTAATTTTATACCATGGCAATGCAGTTGAATAATCCCGGTACTAGGGAAGAAAGCCTGGCGGATGTTGAAGTGCTCACCGATCCGGAAGAACCATACAGTTTGATTGTATGGAACGATGAAGTGAATAGTTTCGACTGGGTCATTCAGACCCTGATTGAAGTCTGCAAGCATTCCACTGAACAGGCGGAACAATGCGCCATGATCATACATACCCAGGGAAAATATGGGGTGAAACGCGGAAGTTATGAGGAACTGAAACCCATGTGTGATGCCATTACGGATCGTGGTATTGGCGCTACCATTGAAGTACTCTCCACTTCCTGACCGGTTTCCGGATCAACCGCTTGTTTATACTGCCAATACTCATCGCCCTTTCAACCTGTCAATTCATTCAAATATGCCGCTTTACGTCCTGGATAAGGATTTGGAATTCCCTCCTGCCGAACTGGCGGATGAAGACGGACTGCTGGCCATCGGAGGCGATCTTTCCATGGAAAGACTGATGCTTGCTTACCGGAAAGGCATTTTTCCCTGGTATGAGAATCAATATATTCTCTGGTGGTGTCCCGATCCCCGGTTTGTCCTTTTTCCCGGCGAACTGAAAATAAGTAACAGCATGAAGCAAGTGTTAAAAAAAGGAGAACTGGAATTTTCCGTTAACCGGAACTTCAACGGCGTCATCAGCGCATGCAAAAGCATTTCCCGCCGCGGTCAGCAGGGAACCTGGATTTCGGACGACATGCGGAATGCCTATGTCAATCTGCACAGGCATGGTTATGCGCACAGCGCCGAAGCCTGGTTAAACGGCGAACTGGTTGGCGGACTTTACGGCATTCGGCTGGGTAATGTTTTTTTTGGTGAAAGCATGTTCAGCAAGTCAGCAATGCCAGCAAATTTGCTTTTATCCGCTATGTTCAGCAATTGGTATCCGAAGGCGTTCAGCTGATCGACTGCCAGGTATACACCACCCACCTGGAAAGCCTGGGTGCGAGAATGATTGCGCGGGGGGAGTTTTTGGGGTTGGTGGAAGCACTTGCAGGAGGTTGACGGTTGACGGATGACGGTTGACGGACTTCACTGTAAGTCAATTGACCAAATATTGTCAGGTATAACATTGGATGTCCGTCAACTCACGTCATCCGTCAACCGTACATCCCTATCAACCTCTTCTTCCCCGGCCATTTCTCCGCAAACGCATACACCAGCCCCCGCATATAATCATTTTCAGGATAGGCGGTGAGATGCTCTCGGAGTGTTTCCAGGTCATTGATCTGTTCTTCCCTGTCAAGATAACCCATGCCATAGAAACGTCCGTTTTCAATGAGCACGCAACTTTCTTCGGATGCATTCCTGCCTTTGTCGCGGATGATAAAAGAAGGAAGGGCTTTCTGCAGGGAACCCAATGCTTCCTGCACCCGTTGATTATAAACGAGCGGCTTCTTCCTGCTGGTCGCAGGCCCCGGAGCAGTATTGTTCGCAGAACGCCTTCGCATTCCCCTTCTCCTTTTTGAATAAAGCAAGTTTTGGACAAAGCCGGAACTGCCGAACCAGCCGCTGCATGATCTGCCTTCCTTCAAAGATCCCGTTAAACGAATACCAGGTGGTCAGCTGTCGTTTCTTCTTTTCGATGGTAAGGCGCAGGTAGCCATTCCGGTCTTCGAAAACATAAAGCCCATAAGCCTGTTCAAATCGTTTCAGGCTGCTGTTATATTTTGGCCAGAGCCTTTTGATTTCAACACATTCAAAAAGAAAAGCCATCAGCTCCGTGCCGCATTCCTGCCAGGAAACAGAATAAATATTCCGGAGGAATTCCTGTTTGCGCAATCCGGTATGGTTGTTCGAAAAATGGCTGCAGACCCGGTTGCGGAGATTTTTTGCCTTCCCCACATAAATTACTTTTCCTTTCTGATCATGAAAATAATATACCCCGGCAGTATAAGGCAGCGACTGATCTGTTCTGCCGGGAGGTTGGGCGGCAGGTATTGTTCCCGGCTCCTGCCCTGCAACATCTGCTGTACATCTCCCTGGGAATCGCCGGCCAGGATTCTGTCAAAAAGCTTTGCCGTGGCATCCGCATCCCCTCCGGCACGGTGCCGGTTTTCAATGGGAATTTCGAGCGTCCCGGCATAATTTGCCCAGGCTATAGCCGGGAAGCCCGGGAAAAACCTTGCGGCTTAACCGGACAGTACAGAGCTTCCTGGCATCAAAGTAAAAACCGCAAGCTTCGAGGTGGTATTTGATAAAGGAATAATCGAAATTTACGTTGTGCGCGATGAATACGGCATCTTTGAGCATTTCATAAACGCGGCCGGCGATATCCTGAAACAAAGGAGCTGTTTCCAGCATTCCGGCATGAATACCGGTTAGGCCTGAATATACCGGGGGATGGGCATTTGCGGATTTATCAGGGTTTCATACCGGTCCATGATCTTATTTCCATCGTGCAGCACAATAGCCAATTCAGTGATGCCGTTATTAGCAGCATAACTTCCAGTTGTTTCGATATCTACTATCGCATACATAACCGGTAGAGAGCCTGTTTGATTTGCTAATAAAGTTAGGAATAATCACCCTTCAGTGAACGATTCATTTACCCGTTTTTCAGATATTTCTTTCGTACCCCTTGAAAGCGCCTTAGATCCGTCCTTATTATTCTATTCACCCTTAAATTCATCTCCATGAAACACTTTCACGCTATTCATGTTGGGGAAGAAGCAACGCTGGCAGCGATCATCGCTGTGCTGTACTTCTGTTCCATCATGCTATTTGCTTACGTCTTTACCCTGACCTGAGGCAGCAAAAGCCGACTGGTTAGCACTGGCTTCCGGGCCGGAGTTTTCTGTTTTCAAAGGGACAGATAAAGGGGTAGGGAATTGGAAAAATTTATGCCAAAACACTGGCAAAGGCCGGAAAAACAGATTATATTTGTAAGGAGTTATGGTGAGCCTGCCATAATTTCTACCTTCCAGGCCTTCCCAAATCGTAAGAGAAACCTACCCTAAGTTGATTATTGTGTCCCTTTGAAACAAATGTTTTTATTAACATGGTTTCACCTTAAATTTCTTATTTATGAAGAGAACTTTACACTCATTTCGCCTGGGAGAAAATGCAAAAACAGCATTATTTGCCTTTGGTTTTCTGGCGCTGGTGATGCTGCTTTCTTATCTCTACTGGTTTGCTTAAAATACCGCTTACCTTCTGAATTGAATATTCAGAACCCTCTATTCCCGAGATACGAGAGGCTGATTTTATATTACCTCTCCTAAGCTAAAAGTTTCCCGTCAAAAGGAAACTTTTTTATTCTGGCCGCCCGGCTTTCCATCCTTATAAGCGATTGATTAACTTTGCACTCCTTTAAAAGATGCATCCGGATGGAACTGAGTAAACATTATGACCCCGCTGTCACGGAAAGCAGATGGTATGCTTACTGGACGGAAAAACATTATTTCAATAGTTTCCCCGACAAGCGCAGGCCATTTACCGTCGTCATTCCGCCTCCCAATGTTACCGGTGTTTTACACATGGGGCATACCCTCAATGAAACGGTTCAGGATATCCTGGTCCGGCGCGCCCGCATGAGTGGTTTCAACGCCTGCTGGGTGCCGGGAAGCGATCATGCGTCCATCGCCACGGAAGCCCGGGTGGTCGCCATGCTCAAAGAAAAAGGAATTGATAAGAACAGCCTCACCCGGGAAGCATTCCTGAAATATGCTTTTGAATGGAAGGATAAATACGGGAATATCATTTACGATCAGATTGCCAGGCTCGGATGCAGTGTGGACTGGAACCGGACCAGTTTCACCATGGATGATCATTATTACCAGGCCGTGATGAAAGTATTTGTGGACCTCTACCGCAAAAAACTGATTTACCGCGGCGCCCGCATGATCAACTGGGACCCCGCCGCCCGTACCGCACTCAGCGATGAAGAAGTGGAATACCGGGACGTGGAGGGCACGCTCTACTATATAAAGTACCCGGTTGCAGGGATCTGCTGAATTTATTACCATTGCCACGCAGCGTCCCGAAACCATCATGGGTGATACCGGCATTTGCGTTAATCCGGCGGATCCGAGATATCAGCACCTGAAAGGAAAACAGATCATCGTGCCCCTGGTGAACCGGAAAGTGCCGGTGATCTTCGACGACTATATCGATATGAACTTCGGAACGGGCGCCTTGAAAGTGACGCCGGCCCATGATATCAATGATTATAACCTGGGGCTGAAACATGGTCTGCCGGTAATCGATACCCTGAATGAAGACGGCACCCTCTCTCCTGCCGCCGAAATATTCGTTGGCATGGACCGCTTTGAGGCCCGCAAAAAAGTAGTGGAAAAGCTAAGAGAAGAAGGGCTGCTCAGTAAAGAAGAAACCTATGCCACCCGGCTGGGATATTCCCAAAGATCCCATGCGGTGGTGGAACCGAGGATCTCCACCCAGTGGTTTGTCAGCATGAAACCCCTGGCCGGGCCCGCACTGGATCAGGTCCTTTCCGGAAAGATCCGGATTCATCCCGGAGAAAAATTTCTGGCTACCTATAAATACTGGCTGGAAAATGTAAAGGACTGGTGTATTTCCAGGCAGCTCTGGTGGGGCCAGCGCATACCCGCCTGGTATGATGAAAAAAGAAATTTCGTGGTCGCGGAAACGGAAACCGAAGCCATTGAAACCTACCAAAAGGAATTCGGGGCCCTTGAACCCGGGAAAACTTTATCGCAGGATGAAGATGTGCTCGATACCTGGTTTTCTTCCTGGCTCTGGCCCATTGAAGTATTCCACGGCATTACGAATCCGGGCAATCCCGATATCAACTATTATTATCCGGGATCGGTGCTGGTAACCGGACAGGATATTATCTTTTTCTGGGTGGCCCGCATGATCATGGCCGGAATGGAATTTAAAAATGAAAAGCCGTTCTCAGATGTGTATTTCACCGGAATGGTCAGGGATAAACAGGGCCGGAAAATGAGTAAGAGCCTGGGGAATTCACCCGATCTTTTACAACTCATCGATAAATACGGCGCGGATGCCGTCCGGTTTGGAATCATGATCTCATCACCTGCAGGAAATGATCTCCTGTTTGATGAAGCCGGCCTTGAACAGGGAAGAAATTTCAATAATAAACTCTGGAATGCACTGAAGCTGGTGAAGATGTGGGGAACCAAACTGGAACAACCCGGAATAGCCAATGGGATCTCCGGAAAAAAGAAGTTTCTGCTCCCGCGCATTTTGCCGTTCAATGGTTCGATAACCGCCTGAGCCAGGCAAAAAACGATATTCAGAAATTAATCACGGAATTTAAGCTCAGTGAAGCATTGAAGAACCTCTATTCGCTGATCTGGGACGATTTCTGCAGCTGGTATCTGGAATGGATTAAACCGGGATTTGAGCAGACCCTTTCACCGGATCTGTACGATAAAACGATTTCTTTCTTTGATGAACTGCTGCAGTGGCTGCATCCTTTTATGCCTTTTATTACGGAAGAAATATATCATCTGCTGAAGGAGCGCAATGCCGGAGATGATCTTTGCATCAAACAATTCGGCGAAACCGGGAACGCAGACCCGCAGATTCTGCAGCAGGGAGACCGCCTTCGCCTGTTCCTGACCGTTGGTCGCGAGTTCCGCCAGCAGCAGCAATTGAAAAACAGCGACCCGATTATCCTGATCTCACTGCCCAAAGAAATTTTCGGGGAAGAAGAGAGCCTGTACGCGATCATCCGGAAACAACTCAATGCCGGAGTGCTCGATTTCGACCCGAAGGCGGCGGAGAATAATCCCGACCTGCACAGGATCCCCTTTATGGGCCACCAGATCGGTTTTCAGACGTCCAGAAAGCTGACACTCAACTGCAGAAACGGGAACTCGAAAAAGAACTCATCTATTACCGCGGATTTCTGGAGTCCCTGAATAAAAAACTCTCCAATGAACGATTTCTGCAAAACGCCAAACCGGAAGTCGTGGCGCTGGAAAAAAGAAAAAATCGGATACCGAGGAGAGGATAGCGGCGATTGAGACGACACTGAAAGTTGATGACGGATTGACGGTGAACGTTTCGATGAATCGAGAATGACTGTATGTAATCCTGTTGATTCTATCAAAAAGTCCGTCAACCGTCATGCCTTAACCGTTCAACCTAAAAAGAAATATCCAGCTTCTCCAACTCCTCATACTTCACCGGCACCGTAAACCCTACCCCACCCCGCTTCACCCTGACACTCCCTTCGAGACGAATCTTTACCTGGTTATTGTTCATCAGCATTTTGATTGCACTGCCCAGCAGCATTTTTGGGTTCAGCCGCAGATTCAGCGGAACGAGAAAACTGTCTTTTTCAGGAATAAAAATGGTTGAATCCATCACATAATGATTGGCCAGCTGATCATCGAGGTACACATTGATATCGGCCCGCTTCAACTGCATGCTGAAGGGATTGGAATTGTAGAATGCCAGTTTGGTGTGCAGCAGGGACTCATCCATGCTGAACTTCTCAAAAGTCAATTCCCGGAAACCCAGGTATTCCGGCGCTACCGGCTTGGTGCAGGAATAAATGCCGGTGACGCCGGCAAGCATCAGAAAAAAACAAACTACGCGCTTCATAGAATTGCAATATAATGTCTTTCCCGGTAGAGGAAGGAATTATTGAACGGTCTTTGTGTTAATTTGCGTTATTAAATTATAAATGGAAAATCCCTCCCCCATGTTCTTCCTCGAAAATGAATTTCTTAAAGTGGAAGTCGCGCCAAAAGGCGCCGAACTCCAAAGGATATTTCATAAGGTTCATCAACTGGATTATCTCTGGAACGGGGATCCGGCATTCTGGGGCAAACACTCACCGGTATTGTTTCCTGTTATTGGCGCATTAAAGGACAATACCTATTATTATCAGGGAAAGCCTTATAAAATGGGGCGGCATGGATTTGCGCGGGATAAAGATTTTATTTTAGAAAAACAGGCTTCGTCCGAACTGATATTCCTGCTGCGCAGTGATGCGGAAACAAAAAAAATCTATCCTTTTGATTTTGAATTCCGGATCCGGTATACAGCTGGACGGAGATGAAATCAGTACGGAATACCGCGTTCAGAATGCAGGCGCCGCCGTCATGTTATTCTCGGTGGGGGGACACCCGGCTTTCCGTCTTCCGCTCACGGCAGATACCCGGTTTTCTGATTATTATCTGCGATTCAATGAAACGGAAAATCTTTCCCGCTGGCCGGTTTCGCAAGACGGTCTGATTCAGACCCAGCCCATTCCGCTGCTGAATGATACCGACCGGCTGAACCTTTTGAAGCCGCTGTTTTATCAGGATGCCCTGGTATTCAAATACCCTGCATCATCCGAAATTTCAATTCTTTCTTCCAAAACCCCTCACGGCATCAGCTTTGAGATGGGCGAGTTCCCGTTCCTGGGCATCTGGTCTGCCAGAGATGCTGATTTCCTTTGCCTGGAGCCCTGGTGCGGTATTGCGGACGCGGTAAACAGCAATCAGCAATTGCAAAGCAAGGAGGGTATTGAGAAAGTCAGCCCGGGAAGCACTTTCAGCCGGCAATGGCGGGTCAGGGTTTTTTAGTCTTCGTACCGGATAAGCGGATGAACGGCTGCGTTCCTAACCGAAATTATACGATATTTATACTCAAAACCAATTCCCTGACACGCTATCTGAATATTATCTGGACCAGCCTGAAAATGGCTTTAGCGGAATTTCGCTCCAATAAACTGCGGACATTCCTTTCCCTGCTGGGCATCACCTTCGGCATATTCTGTATCATCAGCGTGCTGGCCACCATCAGCAGTATGAAAACCGCTGTTCAGAGTGATATCAATGCGCTGGGGAGCAATGCGGTGATCATTGATAAATGGCAATGGGGAAACGACGATAACGAATATCCCTGGTGGAAATACGTAAAGAGACCTTCTCCCAAGTTTGAAAATGTAGCGGAACTGAAAGAAAGATTACCGCTGATACAGTACGCTACTTTCTGGACGCAGGATAATGCATCCGTTGAACATGAGAACGATATTCTGAAGGGCGTAAATTATTATGGCGCCGGAGAAGACTATGCCAAAATAGAACATTTTACCATTGGCGAAGGAAGGTATCTGCAGCAGTCCGATTTTGACCGCGGCGCCAACTCGATAGTGATCGGTTATAATGTGGCGGAGAAATTATTCGTCAAACCGGAACGCGCCATCGGCAAGACCGTTGTATTGAAGAATGGAAAACCCGCCATCGTGATTGGCGTGATTGAAAAACAGGGTCAGAGTCTGATGGATATCTGGCAATATGATGACTGTATTATTCTGCCCTACCGGTTCATGAAACAACTGATCCGGGATGAAGATGCTTCCCCCAAGATCATCGTGCAGGCCAAAAACAACGTGAGCATTCCCGCTTTTAAGGAAGAACTTACAGGCGCCATGCGATCCATTCACAAATTGGCGCCGGGCGTAGAAGATGACTATTCATTGAATGATATCGAATCCTTCAGCAAATCAACAGAATCATTTTTTTCCGCCCTCAATAAAGGCGGATGGGCCATTGCAGCGCTCTCCCTGATCGTAGGCATGTTCGGGGTGGCTAATATCATGTTTGTTACCGTTCGGGAACGCACAGGTCAGATCGGATTAAAAAAAGCGATTGGCGCAAGAAAGAGCACCATCCTTTCCGAATTTCTACTGGAATCCTCTTTTTTATGTATCATTGGCGGACTGATCGGGTTGATTGCCGTATTCATTCTGGCGGCGATCTTCTCCACCCTGTTTAGTTTCAAAGTATTTATTCCAATGGATATTATCTGGCTGGCGGTCGGCATTTGCATGGTGGTCGGCATTGCAGCGGGCATTATTCCCGCCATCACCGCGGCTAAACTGGATCCGGTGGTCGCCATCCGTTCCACAACCTGATTCTTTTCCGCTTTCCCCTTTCTCAAATATCTTTGCGGAAATAAATGAGTCCATTGTCCATTACCCTCTTAGCCATCGAGTCTTCCTGCGATGAAACGGCAGCAGCCGTTTGCCGCGACGGCCGGATTCTTTCCAACATCATTGCGAGTCAGGAAATTCATAGCCGCTACGGAGGCGTTGTTCCGGAACTGGCCAGCCGCGCGCATATTCAAAATATTGTTCCCGTGGTGGATCAGGCTTTAAGAACCGCCGGATGCGAACTTTCATCCCTGGATGCCATCGCATTTACCCAGTCACCCGGACTGATCGGCTCCCTGCTGGTGGGCGCACAATTTGCGAAATCGCTTTCCTTCTCCCTGAACCTTCCCCTGATTGCCGTACATCATATGCAGGCGCATGTGCTGGCCAACCTGATTGAAGGCGCAACAGATCGGCATGAACTTCCCGGATTCCCGTTTTTATGTTTAACGGTGAGTGGCGGCCACACGCAGATTGTTGTTTGCCATTCGCCCATCGATTTAAAAGTGATCGGCGAAACCATGGATGATGCCGCCGGAGAGGCATTTGATAAATCCGCGAAAATGCTCGGACTTCCCTATCCCGGCGGCCCGTTGATTGACAAGTATGCGGCATCCGGAAATCCGGACCGGTTTAAATTTCCCGAACCGCAGATTCCCGGTTTGAATTTCAGTTTCAGCGGACTCAAAACAGCGATCCTGTATTTTCTGCAGGAGGAAAAAGAAAAAGACCCGGAATTTATTGAAAAGAATCTGTCCGGATATCTGTGCATCCATCCAGGGCCGGATCGTTTCCATTTTACTCAATAAATTAAAAAAAGCTGCTGATGAAACAGGCATTTCAACCGTTTGTCTCGCCGGCGGCGTGGCAGCCAATAAAGGTTTGAGAAAAGCATTTCAGGAAACCGGCGACAGCAAGGGCTGGAAAACATTCATTCCGAAGATGGAGTACTGTACCGACAATGCCGCAATGATCGCCATCACCGGATATTATAAATACCTGCATCAGCAGTTTTCTCCGCTAACGGTAACCGTTAGTGCAAGAGCCGCCTGGTAAATCCTCGTTCCATGTCCAATCATTATTTCCGGTTCAAACAGTTCACCATTCAGCAGGAACGCTGCAGCATGAAAGTATGTACAGACTCCTGCATTCTGGGTGCGTGGACGGCTACCAGATTAAAAGGATCAGAAAGCGTTTTGGATATCGGCGCGGGTACCGGATTGCTTACCCTGATGCTCGCTCAGAAAAATCAGCTGAAGTTCGACGCAATAGAACTGGACGAAAAGGCTTTTGAACAGGCCGCAGAAAATATAAAACAGACGCCCTGGTCGAACGCTATCCACCTGATAAAGGGAGATGTCCGGCGCCATGCATTTACCCATCCGTACGATTTCATCATTACCAATCCACCGTTTTTTGAATCGGACTTACGATCCCCTTCGCCTGAAAAAAATAAAGCCCGGCATGAAGATGCTTTAACCTTCGAAGAATTGATTTCGGTCATTCAGCCATTACTGAAACCCGGCGGCGCTTTCAGTATCCTCCTCCCCTTTCACCGGACAACTTATTTCGAAAAGCTCGCTTCCGCGAAAGGGTTTTTCCTGCAGGAAAAATTGCTGATCAGGCAAAGCCCGGCGCATGAGCCCTTCCGGTCGGTCTTATTTTTCTCCGACAGAAAATCCTCTTCAGTTTCCATGCAGGAATTGACGATACGGGATGAAAACGGGCAGGAAACAGCGGATTTGCTCCGCCTGCTGAAAGATTATTATTTAATCCGCGGTGTAAGCCTCCAACCAGCCCCGCGAATGAATTCATAAAAGCCGCTGTTACCTTTGGGGCTCATCAAAAACGAAATCGATGGAACAACCGAATGGCAGGCAGTTCATCTTCAGGCGTAACAAGTCACAAATACTTGAACTGCTGAGAGAATATGATAAAAATTCCGGCATAACCGTAAAGGCTTTTTGTAAATTTCATCAAATCAGTGGAGGTTCATTTTACAGCGCGCGTAAACGCCATGGCGCTGCGGTCAATCCTCTGTATCGTGGTGATCCCAGTTGCTTTGTCCCGGATCAGGTTACCTGCGGCATCGTAGGTGTAATTGTCTGCCGATTGATCATCCAGATCATTGGGATAGTTGCCGGAAATAGTCGGGTCGTCGCTGATATGATTCAGTTTATTTGTTCCCGCCTGATAATGATAGGTCATGCTGTCCATAGCAGGCGTAGCGCTATAACCATGACGGATATAAGTCAGAATATTACCGTTCGGATCGTAGCTGGCTTTTTCCGTGTAATCGTTTGAAGGCGCAAGATCGTTTGTCCAAAGGTTCAGTCCGTTATTTGTTCCGTTCAGCATATCCATGCCCGTTAGCCGGTTCAGCTGGTCGTACTGGTAATTATACAGTTTCGGATTGTTCAGGATCCCGATGTTCACCGCCATCGAAGAGATATTGCCGTTGTAGAGGCCGCTGTAAGAAGCCCCCAGCTTCGCTTTCAGATCCGTCAGGAACGATGTGCCGTTGATCGGCTGATAATCTCCTTCAAAGTAATGCAGGCTGAACCCATAAGCATCTTTAGCAATATACTTTCTGCTCTGCACCGTGGGATCTCCGTCACGGCCCATATCATTCACACTGTCCAGCATACTGCCGTTCACTGCCTTCAGCCAGCCATGCAGGGTATAGGCATAGTCCAGCCCCTGCACCTGGTTCTGACCGATCAGCGCTCTTGCCAGCGGGCCGTGTTTATAATATTCATAATGCGCTTCGTGCTCCACGGTTACCGAGTCGGCGCTGCGTGTACACATCCGTCAGCCGGTTCTCCGCATCGTAGCTGATAGAAATGCATAAAGGCATCCGTTTTACCCTGCCTGGTAAGAAACGCTGTTCACTTTGCCGCTGACGAGATCATAACCGTAGTCGATCCGTTTGTACTGCTGGTCTGTATTATGCATCGGGCCCGTTGCTCCATAGTCCTGCAGCAGGCTGCTCACATTGCCTTCGATATCGTAATTGTAATAGGTGGAATAAACAGGCTCCGATCCTTTTTGTCCCGGCGTGATGCTGCTGAAAGATACCCGGTTCCTTAAGGTGGATGGATTCTGTGCAAGCAATAGATCGATGCCCGTTGCCGGCAGATCATAAACGGTGTTCGTAACCTGGTAGCGGTTGGTAGCGTTATTACCCAGCCAGGTATTCCAGCTGGCCGGAACTTTCGTGGTGCCGGTCGTAACCGCTCCCACTCCGCTGTTGATCTGGCCCACTTCCGTGATCCGGCTCAAAGGATCATAGAGTTCTATTCTAAGCAGTCGCTTTGTACGTTTCATTATTGAATTTGTGATCTGCTCCCGGATATCGGATGCCTCTAATGTAGAATGGTAGATATTGCTTTTTCACGGGTTTCTATTTTGTACGCATAAATATTTCCTAATGGGGTAATGTAAAAAAGCTTTGCCATTTTATATTGTTTGATTTTTGGGGGAATACAACTGGTTTTGAATTTAAAGTCGCAATAGGCATCTTTCCTGGCAGCACTGCTATTTGCATCCGGCATATAAACTGCAATTCTGCCATCATGCCCGTTATCTATTATTTTTACCGGCTTTCCCCATCGCTGATAAAGTTCATTTTCCGTATTCCCTACCCAGGAGCGCATCACCGTGCGCGGACTTCCGCAACTAAAAAGAGCAGCACTTGCGGAAATGAAAATGGATATTCTAACTGAATTGTTCATTGTAGAATTTTATTTCCTGTCAGTTTTTTACAAATATTGATAATGAATGTGGGAGCTATCTTAAAAAAAGCATTTTTGTAACTTGGCGAATGCCTTGGAAATCGGGGAGTAAAATGATATTCATTAATCGGGTCCCGAAGGAATGGGGAGTGAAAACCGTTTGATGTCATTGCCACCCAATTTTACGAATCCTGTTATTATCCGTAATATATAATGTTCCTGCGTCATCTACGGCGATACCTGCGATTGCCCTATAGGTGGCCAATTGAGCAGGGCCATCTGTTTCTCCAATACCTCCGGTTGCATATCGGGTTATTTTTCCATCAGGATTCATTTCCATTATTCCCTCTGAAATAGAAAAGAACAAATTTCCGTTTTTGTCCGTAGCTAATGCAACGGAATGAAACAGATCATAGGGACCGGCAATATCAGGTGCTCTCGGACCTAACAAGGTATTAACGGTTCCATCCGGCTTTATTTTTCTCAAAAGATGACCTTCACTGTCGATTGTATAAATGTTCCCCTGGGGATCCACCGCAATAGCCGTTGGCTCATAGAATAGCGCCGAAGAACCCTGGCCATCCTGCTGCCCGTAGTGGTAATAATCGCCGCCGGCAAATGCGCTCACGACACCCGCTTTGGTGATTTTTCTAATTTTATTGTTGTATGCATCCGCGACGTAAATATTTCCATTTCCGTCACAAGCGACACCAAAAGGAGTATCAAAAGTGGCGATTGAGCCGTCTCCATCTGTGGCCCCGTCTGAAGGCCTGCCATTCGATGTTGTTCCGGCAAAAGTGGTTACAACTCCCGCGGGGGATACCTTTCGAACCCTGAAATTATTCTGATCTGCCACATATAAAAATCCGCTTTGATCAATACACAGACCCCGGGGGCTGCCGAACCTGGCTGATGAACCGGTTCCATCGGTATAGCCGGGTTCGAAGTTTGCCGGCCCTGCGAGCGTAGTCACATTCCCGTCCGCATCTATCTTTCTGATGGCAGACCCTCCTGCTTCCGCCACGTAGACATTCCCTGAATGATCTACGGCAATGCCAAATGGATTACTAAAGCGCGCGTCAGCCCCTTTCCCGTTTACTTCACCGGATTCCGTACTGCTTCCGGCAACAGTGGTCACCAAAAGTATACTGTCGTAGGTAAATACGGGTCCTTCGATCATTTTCCCCTTGTACCAAATATCAATATTCCCGGTACCCGCCAGAGAAGGAATTTTAATAATCACCTGTTCTGAACTGCGACTGATAACAGTAAGTTTTTGACCATTTAATAAAACACTATCAAACACCGGTATTTGATCAAAGCCCTTACCTGTGACCGTATCTATTGTATTATACGGACCATGCGTAGGCCTTAGTGAGGTAATAGTGATGTCGGAAGTTGTGGAATTATCGGGGTTGGTGATTTTATTACAGGAGAGTGAACAAAAGATGTTACACCACATAATACAGCATAAAAGGCGATTATTGCTCATACTCATATATAGTGCTTTCCCTATTTTATAACCTGCATGAATTGAATGAGAGGAAGATACTTTTCCGGTTTGTGAAGAAAGGCTATTGTGCTGCCAATAAAAATATCAATTTATTTTCATTATTGCAATATGTCCATTCAGTGACTACCGTTACCCCGTCTGCGAAATAGCCCATTCTGCCGCCTTCATTACTTCGGCCTGTCGGGTAAAAACCTTGGTTGTCAGTACGCGGTGAACCTCCTCATCCCTGTCGGCGCAGCAATCGGAAAGAACGGTGATGGTGTAATCTTTATCGGCGGCTTCACGCAAAGTGGATAACACCACGCCGCTGGTTGCAATGCCGGTAAGCACAAGATGCGTTATTCCAAGGGATCTCAACAGCACTTCCAGGTCGCTGCCCGTAAATGCACTTACGCGCTTTTTCGTTATAATGATATCGCCGGCCTGCGGTGCAACTGAAACATGAACCCTGGCGCCTTCTTCCGTGTCAAACGACCTGCTGTCATCTTTCCTGATGGCGGAAAAAGATTTATTATTGGGGTTGATCTCGGGATATCCCTTCCTGAAGCCAATCACCACATAGAGCACCGGGATATTATTGGAGCGGGCTGTTTGTATGGCCAGGCTGACGGATTTGATAAAAGCGGTATTATCGGGAAGCATTTTTACCGTGGCATCCTGAACATCCATCACCAGGAGGGCTGTTTTTTTATCAGTGTTGTTTTGTTCCATGATTTGACTGCCGTAAAAAGCAGGTTATAAAGATAGATATCCGGCAGATTGAATTTAATTATTTTCTTTCGAAATCCCTCTCCGGTAGTAACGGCACACTGAAGAGTTTTTATTTACCGAGCATCGGAAATAATCTTTTTATATCCTCATCATTAGGTTGTGCGCCGTATTCACATATTTCAAATGCTTCTGCATATTTTACTTTACCGGCCCGCTCCTTTCCGTACCATTTTTCCAAGGCCGCCCTTGTTTCAGGATTAATGGTCCCGGCAATTCTCCTGCTAAGCCATTGAATGCGATCTGTCTTGCTTTGGGGAACTTGGCTCGAGATAATGCCCGATCCACGGCAACCACTCATACATCCTGCGATTCATGTGCATCAAGGGCCGCAATCTTTTTATCGATAGGACCGGATGATATCCACCGCTATATCGGGGCGAAAAGGATTGGGTCTCTGGAAATGATCCTCGTAATATAAGAAAACCGGATTTTTCTTCAGTGCAGGTATTTCCGGCGCAATATTAGGCACCGCCACCATATAGGCGGCATCCTGCACCAGCACGCCGGTATAACGATGATCCGGATGATAATCATTTGGCCGGGGCGCGATCACAATATCTGCATTCCATTCACGGATCTCTTGTATGATCTCCATTCTTACTTCCAGTGTGGGCAACAGTAGACCATCGTGATTGTCAAGTACGTCATAAGTGACGCCCAGGCGTCTTCCTGCTTCCTGCGCTTCCGCATATCTTCTTTTTGCCAGCTCCGCCCCTTTTAATGTCTGGTGACCGGCATCCCCGTTGGTCACGGAAACAAATTTCACCGCATATCCCATTTGGGCAAAAAGGGCAGCCGTGCCGGCACTCTTCATCGCAATCATCAGGATGTGCGCCGAACATAATAATCCGTATGCTGTTATCCTGCTGCGCATTTCCCGGAGCCGCCATACAGATCATCAAGCCCATCGTCATTAAAAAATTTCTATAAGTTGTTTTCATAAAAAGAATTTAAGCTGATGAGTGGAATGATCCTTAACTGAATTAAACCGGTTTGGTAAGCAATTATAGTCATGTGAAAGTGGTATTGCGTTAAAAGAAGCTTTAGGTGAAAACATTGTTTTTATCTGAACCCAAGGGCTTTGATATACCCGTTATTGGGAGTACAATTTTCAAACCGGCAATTGACCAGCCATTCTTTTATTGCCTGCCGGATATGGTCCATATTCTCGGGCCTGCTTTTACGGATATCCGCGAAATTTTGTTTGGGTTCTTCTGCATAATGGATGATCTCGTCGTAATAAGCCGGTTTTTTAATCTGTACAACACTGCTGGCGCTTTCGAGCTTTTTGTAAGGCCAGTAGTGCCATCCCACTGCGTTCTGTTCTAACGTAGTCCGGAAACTGTCTATCCAGTGATCGCTATTCTCCCCTGTCTCGCCGCAATAAATGGGAACCTGGTATTTGTCTCGGAAATCAAGGTAATCCTGTATAACCTCTTTTGTGGGCGCCGTCCAGTATTTATGAAACTGGTAGATCAGCTTATCGTCAAATGGCGGTCCGAAGGGTTGAAAGTTGGAATCCCATTGCGCTCCGCCCAGGATGATGATGTGATTTTTATCTACCGTACGGATAGCGGCGGTAATCTTTTTATACAAAGGTTCCAGTTTGGGATTGAAATGAGCTTTATCGAAATAATGAGCGATCGGCTCATTCAGTAAATCATAACCGAGGATCGTGGTTTCATTTTTGTAATGCGCTGCGATCCTTTTCCAGATGGAAGCGGTTAATTCCTGATCGGCTTCACTATCAAATAAAAAAGGATATCCGTCACCGTCATCAATATTATCACCTGTTTGTCCCCCGGGCGCGCAATGCATATCCAATACCACATAAAGCTGCTCCTTTTTACACCAGGTCAATAACCTGTCCAGCAGTTCGAACCCGTGGTTTTCATTATTTTCCCCCAGATAATCTTCCTTGGTGAATAAGCGGTAATTGAAAGGCACACGGATAGAATTCATGCCCAGGCTTTTCAGGTAATGAATGTCCGCTGCGGTAATAAAATTATCCAGCCATTGTTTCCAGAAAAGCCGGGTTTCCGAAGGACCGGTCAATTCCCTGAAAACCTGGTTGATGAGCCGGGGTGAGTTCGCACGCTGAAATCCGAACATATACCCTTCTGGTACCAGCCAGTTACCCAGGTTGGTACCCCGCATGATGAATGGCTTTCCGTCCGGGCTTATCACTTCTTTACCCCTGGTGCTGACAAATCCATTTTGCTGTGCTGCTGCCGGCAGGTAACCGCACAATATCAGCACAACGCAAGAGATCAAACGGAGCAGCCCGGAAACCTTCATAAGTTTATTTTTTATAAATTTAGAATTTTTTAACCGGGCGGGAATCTTCTATATTGTTCACAGGCTATCCTTTAGTATAGTGCTATACTTTGTATAGCCAATATCCGCTAATTTTGGGTTTCAAAATAAAAAATGGCAGTCAGCTGCCATTCAAAAAAAGGAGAAATTACAAAATGTCAATGAAAAGAAAATTAGTCAGAAAATACAGCCCGGCGGGGCGGCCCGGATTTCTTGGAGAAGGCCATATTGCGCGGGCGGTGGTGGAGGGGGACTTTACCGATACCGATCCCTTCATATTGCTGATGGACGATATGCTGGATAAGAAAACGGATGAACCGGTAGGCGGGCCGCATCCACATGCCGGCTTTGAAACCGTTTCCCTGTTGCTGGATGGTGAGATGGGCGATGAAACGCATACGATGAAAGGAGGCGATTTGCAAATGATGACGGCGGGCAGCGGGATCATTCATGCGGAGACGATTACCGGGAAGATCAGGATGAGGCTTTTGCAATTGTGGCTTACCCTGCCGGAAAAAGACCGGTGGACGAGTCCGCGTGTGCAGGACATTGCGCTGAATCATGTACCGGCAATATCCGTCAACGGTGTCGAAATAAAGTTATATAGCGGTTCCCTCGCGGGCATTTCATCACCGCTGCAAAACCATACCCCGGTCATCATCGCAGATATCCGGATGCAGCCGGGTACATCTACCGTATTGAATCTTCCGGCATCGTATTCCAGCTTTCTGTATGTGATTGACGGAGCGGTGCTGGTCGGAGACGAGCAGGATCTGCTCGATCATGACGAGGTGGGATGGTTGAACCGGTTAGGAGGCGGGGATGAAAGCGAACTTACCCTGTCGGCAGGAGTGTCGGGAACAAGGTTCGTCCTGTATTCAGGCCAGCCGCAGGGAGTAAAAATCGTTTCACACGGACCTTTCATTGGCGACACGAATGATGATATTACCCGTTTGTACAAGGAATTTCGCGCCGGGAAAATGCAGCATGTGTCTGCTTTGACGGAATCCCGGCGGATCAGTTGGTAAATGGGTATGAAAAAAGCGCCCTTTCGGACGTCCTTATTCAATCACCAGCCAGGTGTACCCGCGCGCCGGGATTTTTGCAACATATTCCACGGAATAGTCCCTGTTTAAGGGATATAATTTCACCTCATTCTCTTTTTCCCTGATGCGGGCGACTTTTGTCAGACCGGTGTAGTATAGGGGCAATCTGATTTTCCGGCTAATAGGGACGTCAAGCGGATTATAGATCATGACCAGGCCCTTTTCTTTTCCTGAAGGATCCACGTGCATCACCGCATCGTAGTCCCTTCCGTCCGGGCGGCGGATATGTATCATATCGGCATTGAGTATGCGCCGGTATTTTTTATACCAGGTTACTTCCCGCTTTACCAGCGCTTCTGTCGCCGGTGTATCAAATAATCTCGGGCCGCGGTAACAAGCCTGGATACCGCTTCCGAAATTCTGGGCAAGATGCGCCTCATAAGTATCCAGATGTTCGTGCAAAGGTTCAATGGTTGCTGCAGATCCTCCGCCATGATATTGGGTGAGCGGCACAAAAGTCCAGCTCATCCCCGAGGTTTTGTCCCAGGTGCCGTCATAAATGTTTTGGCGGCCCAGCATAATCTGTCTTTCCCTTGGCAATGACCAGTTATCTTCCCGGTATCCGATGCCCGTTTTATTGGAGCCATTCAGAAAATACCAATCCGGGGCATTTAGATAAACATCCCTTTCCCTTAACCAGCGGTAAAAACCCGCCTCCAGCCGCCATTGCTTCCATTGCGAATCATTCAAACCTGTATGGCCCGGATGCGCTGTTGAAGCACAGACATCACCCGGATAGGGTCCGTCGTTTTCCAGAACATTAAATCCAGTTTTATGGATAAATGTTTTCAGGTTCTGCAGATAGGCAAGTCCCCACCGGCTGCCCAGACAGGGTGCATTGCCAAAAATAGTTCCGCCGGGCTTGCCGGTTTTTGGATTGATCACATCATTTGCGGAATCAATACTGCGGCTGGAGAATAAGGAATATCCGCCAATCTCAATCCCCCTGGAATGGGCATAGTCCGCCAGCAGCCTGAATTTTTCAATGTTGGTATTGCTGGTATCCTCCATATCCAGCCCGCTGCCGAAACTCAGGATCAGCATTTCAAAACCTACATCTGCACATTGGTCAATCGCGGACCTTACCTGCTCCGGGCTGGTGGTGGTTAAATGAAGAAAAATGGGATTTTCGGTTACCCACGGTGCAAGCAATGCATACATTTTGCGTTCAGCTAAACCACAACGCTCCCGGTCATAACTGTCATACATCAATTCATAGGTATGAAATGTCTCAAAATGCTGTCCGGGCTGCAAAATCTCATCCGGCCCGATGGGCGGTTTGCTTTCCAGTAAACAGTGACTTTGCAGGGTATAGTTTACCTGGGAGCTGTATAAGGAGTCTGACAGCCAGTTGGTAGTATGATTGGCGTCCGCGTAAGAACCTCCGCCAAAGGCATAGTCGCTTTGCACACAAATATGTGGGGAAGGAAAACTTCCATCCTTGTCGATACCGGAACTTTCTTCCACCACGGCCAGCTTTTCACTTTTAAATGAATTGATCCGGATCTGCTCCTGCCCGGCATTATGAACAACCATCCATTTGGACAGGAGCGGAATACCATCATACATTTCATAACATATATCTATGGTTACTCCTGCCAATGCCTTCCCGGGCAACCGGAATGTAAAATCTATTTCTTTGCCTTTGGGCGGCCATTGTTTATGCGTACTCCACCGCAATGGTCTCCATTCAAACCGGCGCTGTATATCCCGGATTGAAAAATCAACCAGCCGGAATGCGCCATCATCTGCCGTAAACTTATCCAGCCAGTCATATTGAATATATCCTCTTTCGAATTGCCCCCTCACCCCACCCACCGCGTATGGCTGGCCATTGATCACGATCTCTGCTTCCGGTTCAATGGCCCTCAGCATTTCCTTTCCCGAGATCAGATTGCTGAATCCAAAACAGGCCATATACGGCTGCATGCGGAATTGCCGGGATATCAGGCCGTTCGATATAACCAGATCCTTTCCATTGGCGCTTTTGAAAACGCGGGTTACGGCATTTCTGTTTCCCAGTAGCCAATCGCCCTCCGTCTTTTGATGCTCAACTGCAGAATAAACGGGCAATGCCTCCCGCTTTTGCTGAAGACGGCTTTGCGCCAGCATGACTTTCCCGCAGAACAACAAAAAGAACAGGCCGGTCAGTTTCATGTTAGATTTATTTATGAATCTCCTAATGTAAAACTAAACCCGGATGTTTACCATCATTATTCTTTTACCTGATAATTCAGCATCCAGTTAATCCCGTACTTACCTGTGCCAGGCGCCATTTTGAAGTCCATGCTTTCCGCGGCATCGGTGGCCATGAGGATATAGCCTCCGAGAATGTGGACCTCTTCGTGAATGATGAGCTTCTTGTCGGCATCACTCATCGGCGGTGATCCGGCGGGCATGTCAATATCCCCGAACCGAGTCAGGTCTTCTCCGCTGAATTCGCCCCAATTATCAATGTCACGCTCTCCGGTGCAATTCAGGTTTCTTAATTATGGAAACAGGTGAAACGCTGCTTAGGGGTATACAGTCAGATCTTTGTTAAAGCCTGCAATTCACTGAAAATGATTTGTTTACTTTGTTCTGGGGTAATTACGATCGTAATCTTACGATAAGATCGAGTGTTCATGCGCTATAGAAGTATTGTGCCGTAACATACCTTTGATATATCCAATCCGAATGAATTAACCGATATCCGAAAAACCAATTATCCAATTCCTACTGAAAGAAAGCAAAAATCCTTTTCTTTGAAAGACCGCTGGCTAATCCTGGCGGTTTTTTCGTTTCTGCGGGAGGGTAAATGAGCATACAGAATTTTTAAAATACCCCGGCAATCGGACGGGATTCCGGACTGAATGTTTAAACCGGTCGAATATTCCGGCTCAGGCTTATCGCCGGATCACTTTCAGCAGAAGTCAATGAGTGCGATCAAGGGAGGATATGAATTAATCTGCCCCCAGCACATCCCCAAAACCCGATGATCAGGATAATAATGGAACTGCCTACTAAACAAGTCTTTTCTGCATAAATGCTCTCCCCGACCCTGATTTTAAATACTTTTCAAAATCGAAGGCGGTGTATTTATTCTTAAAAGCGCAATAAAAGATCAATTCAACAGGCTGACAGTTGGCGGTAGCAGGTACATGTCCGCTAATGTGTCTTTTATATCTTGCTTTTAAGTCGGACGTGCAGCCTTTGTACAATTCGCCACTGTTACATTTTAGAATATATACATAATACATAGACGTAAATGTAAAATCGTATAGTATGTGGAAAAAGGTATTTTAACGGCGAATATGTAGGGAAACAACCTTCGATCTCACCAGCCGAAACGGACTTCGTCCGCTGAAACCAGCCGGGCAGGAGAAGAATGACTGTGAGGTGAAACCAGCCTTCGCCCTTCGGGCTTCGGCTGGTGAAAGCGGAGAGAGAGGGATTCGAACCCTCGGTACAGTTGCCCGTACAACGGTTTTCGAGACCGTCCCATTCGACCACTCTGGCATCTCTCCGGGGCCGGCAAAGATATTGGATTTTGACAAACAAGCATACTTCAGCAACTTTGCGAATTACTTTTTTAAAGAAACAATATGGCAACGGATCAGGAGGTAATTCATCTCGCTAAAACATTATGGGAATACCATCACATGCATCACGAACTCGAAAAGTCGGAATGCATACTGGCGCTTGGCAGTCATGATCTGCGGGTTGCTGAACGCGCCGCCGACCTGTACCTGCAGGGATGGGCCCCCCTGATCATTTTCTCAGGCGGACTCGGAAACTTTACGAAGGGTGTGTGGACGGAGCCTGAAGCAGACCAATTCGAAAGGATCGCCATCAAACGCGGCGTTCCCCCGGAAGCGATCCTGACAGAGAACAAATCAACGAATACGGGGGAGAATATTCTCTTTACCGGTCAACTGCTAAAAGAGAAAAAACTAGATATTACTCATTTTATCGTTGTTCAGAAACCCTACATGGAACGAAGAAGCTTTGCCACTTTCAAAAAACACTGGCCAGACAAGCACTTAGTCGTTACTTCTCCCCAAATTTCATTCGAAGATTATCCAACCGACGGAGATCAGTATCGAAAAGCTGATTAACATTATGGCCGGCGACTTTCAGCGAATAAAGCTTTATCCCGAAAAAGGGTTTCAGATAGCGCAACACATACCCGATGCTGTGTGGCAGGCCTATGAGCGGCTGGTCGCCCTTGGATTTAATAAGCATCTTGTTGCGTAATGCTGATGGCATTCATCGGGGTTACCGATCCTCTAATCCCTTTCCATTGAGAATTTGCTGCATATATTTTTCAACCCTTGACTCCCGGGTTTTGGATTGTTTGGGTGCAGAAAAATAAAAAATGTATGCTCTTTGCCGTCCCGGCGTCAATGCATTAAAAGCAGTTTTCAAGGCAGGTATTTTATCTAATTTCTTTTGAAATTCTTCAGGAATTTTGAATTCTGTGGTCTTTTTAAATTCCACTTTCAAACCGGCTTTTTCCACTTCAATGGCTTCATAGATATAGGCTTTCAGGATTGGTTTCATCTTAACTATTTCCCGGACATTGGTGAACCGGACCTGGCGCGCCGCCTGCACATTCTCCGTTTGTTGGATCAGAATACCATTGGGATCATTTAACAAGGCGCCTTTGAAAAACAAAAGCGCACAGTATTCTTTAAATCCATGAATTAAAACGATGTTACTTTTCTGAAACGTGTAACAAGGCTGGCCCCATTTCAATTCTTCGGTCAGTCCACAGTCAAGAATGATCGTTCTCAATTTCTCAAATTCTTCCTGCCAGTTTTTGGCTTTACTAAAATAAAAATCAACCTTAGGATTCATGCTATTCATTTATTGATTAACATTCCGCTTTATTGTCTGTGCAAAATTCAGACCCTTAACGAACCGCGGAACCCCCTGGCGGCATAGTAAGACTCTGCACCGTTGTGATACAGGAAGACATTGTCGTAGCGGCGATCCATAAAGACGGCGCCGCCGAGTTTTCTGATACCAGAAGGCGTTGTCACCCAGCTCGACGTTTTCGTATCGAAATTTCCAAGTTGTCTGCAACTCCCGGTATTGTTCTTCCGTTAAAAGCTCAATGCCCATGTCGGCCGCCATCTCAACAGCGCTGTTTTCCGGTTTATTTTCTTTTCTTGACTCCAGCGCTTCATGGTCGTAACAAAAACTTCTGCGACCCTTAGGACTTTCCGCTGAACAATCATAAAAAATGTATTCGCCCGTCTTTTTATCATGACCAACAACATCCGGTTCGCCGCCGGTTATTTCCATTTCATTGAGTGACCACAGTTTTTTAGTATCAGCCTCCAGCTTTGCTCGCACTTCAGCCCATTCAATACCTTTATGGCGGTTCATGTTTTTCTCAAAACGGGCTTTCAATACTTTGAGCAGTTCTTCACGCTGTTTTGGTGCCAGGTCCTTTTTGCTGCTATTTGTTTTTTTCATCTGATGATGTTATCTCTGTTGAATAGATGTGTCAGGCGTATAGCTACTTAAATTTATTTCAAAATCTTCAATTTATGGATATATTGACCGGAACGATTTTTCTGTTCGCAGGCCTGAAATACCACGACACCGCAATCAGCATCAGGTATAACAACGAGGGAAATATTTCCTTCATTTCTCTTTGTCATAATATGTTATTTTAGTTTGCCCACGATTTCCTGTAACCGGTTATGTGCGTAATTTATACCTTTAGCAAAGGGCAACTGCAGTACCTGGTCTCTGAGTGCATTTGATTCATAAATTGCGTGAATGCTTAGTTTGCTCGTATCGTCCGTGAGTTTTTCAAACACCAGGATTTCAAGCTGAACACCAAAAGGTGTATTTTCCATCTCAAATGTTCGCGTGATTTTTTTGTTCGGGCTAAACTCATGGATTACCCCATTGGCCCGGAATACCGGGTTTCCCTGAGCATCGGTTGTTTCAAATTGATAACTGCCATGCTTTTTGCTTTCCAGTTTCAGCACTTTCGTGCCCATCCATTGCTCAACAATTCCGGGCTCTGCATACGCTTTAAAAAGTAATTCCAATGGCAAATCAAATTCCCTGGTAATCACTAATTCCTGTTTGCCGTCTTCGGCATTGATTTTTGTTTTTTGTTCCATGTTATTTGCTTTTATATTTTTTCATGATGGTTTCTAATTTGTTGAACCGGTCATCCCACATTTTGCGGAATGGCTCAATAAAGTCGGCTACTTCTTTCATTTTTTTTGCATTGATATGATAGTAAATTTCCCTGCCGTTTTGTTTTGGTTTAAGCAATTCGCATTCGGTAAGTATCTGCAGGTGTTTCGAAACGGTCGGCCTTGCTGTGTCGAAGTTTGAGGCGATGGCACCTGCAGTCATGGATTGTGAGGTTACGAGCAACAGTATGGCTCTTCTGGTGGGGTCTGCTATGGCCTGAAATACGTCTCGTCTTAAATTCATTGCGTAGCTATTTGACTACAAATATATATGTAGCTATTTAACTACGCAAATTTTTCTGCGGTTTTTTCTAATGGTTTCTGTGTATAGTAAGCGGTATCAGGTTAAACTGTTAAGTAATAATCTCTTAATGGAACGCGTTATGCATTATAAAGCACAGCAATGTATTTTTTTCTGATATCCCGATATGAACAACCTACATATAAAGTGTTACCAGATCCTCGCATTCTTCGCATGTCTTTATCTTATTCCGCTGCAAAACCTGCAGGCCCAGCCTGTCCCCGTGATCACAGGATTATCGCCGGTAGCGGCTTTCGTCGGCAGCAGCGTAGTAATCAGTGGTAGCAATTTTAGCGCTACACCCTCGAGCAATGTGGTCTGGTTCGGGGGCCTCAAAGCCACCGTTACAGCCGCCAGTTCCACTTCGCTCACGGTTACCGTGCCTGCCGGAGCCAGTAACCCGGTCCGCGTATATACGGGCGGGCTCGAAGGCCAGAGCCCTGTCTTTTTCGTCCTAACCTTTCCGGGAACGGCCAGTCTTTCCGCCGCCAGTTTTAATAACCTGGTGCCTACCCAGGGTTTCGGGATCCAGAATGGCGGCTATTCCGGCCTGGCCAATAACTCTCTCGCTAACCTGAAATTTGCCGATCTCGACGGAGATGGAAAGCCCGACATCATCTGCGGGCGCCTGGGCGCATACGTCCAGTTCAACACTTCTTCCACTCCCGGAACGATCTCGCAAGGCACTATCAGCGGCAGCAGCGTGGTAGGCGCGACTTTCGAAGCACGAGACTTTAGCAATAGCGTCCAGGGCATATTTTCCGAACTCACGAGCTTCGGGACCAATGCTGCGCAGGAGGGCGATATCGACTTCGGGGACGTTGACGGCGACGGATTGATAGACGTCGTTTCCTGCGTTTACCGTCCCTCTAACACCGACCGGGTATCTGTTTTCCGGAACGTCACCGCTTCGTCCGGCTCCCTGACCAACAGCAATTTCGCGAGCCCCGTTACTTACAGCACCAGTGGCCGTTGGGCGAGGCGTGTGCGACTGGCCGACTTCGACGGCGACGGCCGTTTAGATATCCTGGTGAGCGACGATGCCGGCGGCGGATCCGTATTTCGCAATACCTCCACTCCCGGCACGATCAGTTTTGCTGCCATTGCAGATCTCTCCGCTGGTCTCGTAGAAGACTTTATCGAAGTGGCCGACATCGACGGAGACGGTAAGTTAGACATTGTGGCCCGGGGGTACAGCGACTACCAGGTAAGGGTGCTACGAAATACCTCGGCAGGCAGCGGCAGCATCAGCTTCGCTGCTGCACAAGCCTTCAATGTCCAATCTGGCGGCCAGGGACTGAAGTTAGGAGATATCGACGGCGATGGGAAAGTGGACGTACTGGCAACTGGCAACAGCGGCAAACTCTATATCCTGCGCAACAACTCCACCAGCGGCTCGGTTAGCTTCGACCCTTATTATACTATCTCGGGTTCCACGAGTAATAACTTAGCCGACGCTGCTATCGGCGACCTGGATGGCGATGGTAAGGTAGATATCGCTTTCAACGACGGCAACTATACCATGTACGTCATCAAGAACAACTCTGTGCCCGGCAGCCTCAGCTTCGGCAGCGATATTGCCCTGAATCCCTCCACTACCCTGGCGCAGTACGCCACCGAGGTAGTGATCCAGGATGTAGATGGCGACGGCAAGAATGATATTGCATCCCTTTCTACCTATACCAATGGTATCAACTTTTTCACCAATATGTCAGTCGTCCTGGCGGTCACCTGGATCGATTTTACCGCCCAGGCCCAAAACGATGGCGTGCAGTTGCATTGGTCTACGGCAGCTGAGTCCCAAAACAGCTATTTCGAGATTGAACGCAGTCTCGACGCTAACCACTTTTCGGACATCGGCCGCATATCCGGTGCGCGGTACAGTGCTGCCGTCCAAACCTATAGCTGGCTGGATACCGCGGAACTCTCCGGCGAGGTCTGGTACCGCATCCGGCAGGTTGACGACGATCTCAAGGCCAGCTATAGCAAGATCGTGGAGATCAGGCTTGGGAACAACGTTTCCGTTAAGATGTCGCCCAACCCCGTTGCAACCTTGCTGCATGTAAAGTTGCCTGTCGGATGGAATAGTTCAAAAGAACTGCGCATATTCAATATGAAGGGACAGTTGATGCTTCGGCAGTCTGTCAACGGTACAACCGCCGATCTCAATTGCTCGGGCCTGAGGGTCGGCGTGTATATACTGACCTTATACGCCGGAGGCCAGAGAGTGTTTTCGAATACGTTCGAAAAGAAGTAGCTAAATAATCATTCCAAGTTTCCGGAAATAAAAAATGCTCCTTGTAAAAGCGGGAATCTGCGGAAAGACGGATCTCAATCGAACACCTGAAGCGGACATCGTCCGCCGAAGCCCACAAACAAAAACCCACCTTCGCTAAAGCTACGGTGGGCGAAGGCGGAGAGAGAGGGATTCGAACCCCCGGAAGTTTGACCTTCAACGGTTTTCAAGACCGCCGCAATAGACCACTCTGCCATCTCTCCGCGTGCAAAATTAGGGTTTGGGAGCAAATCACAAAATATAATTGAATCGTTGGTTTACAATATGGTAAGTGAGGGAATCGGATGGGTGGCCGGTATGCCGAAAAGGACAAGGGCAATCAATTAATTGAAATGCATATTCCGGAATTTCCTAATTTTATCCCACCGTTGCTTAGGGGTTAAAATGATTGCCATGCCTGCTGCTGAAAGAAAAAAGTACGAGACTGACTTTAAATGTCTTTTTGACAGGTATAAGAACCGGATCTACGGTTATGTGCTGGCCCTCACCCACTCTGCTTACATTGCAGAAGAAATTACGCAGGAAATTTTTATTAAGCTTTGGATATGCCGGGATATGCTGGGCGACCTGAACAACCCGGAGGCCTATCTGGTTAGCATGGCCCGCAATAAGAGCCTGAATTACCTGCGCAAATCGGCGCATGAATCAAAAATGCTGCAGGAACTGCAAAACCGCATGATCCGGGACACGAATAACGTGGAAGAGCAATCGCTTTTGTCGGATCAGAACAGCTTGCTGCAGGAGGCAATGACGCGTCTTTCGCCGCAAAGACGCCTGGTTTACCGGCTTAGCCGGGACCAGGGGCTGAATCACCTGGAAATCGCCAGCCGGCTACATGTATCCCCCAATACGGTCAGGAATCACCTGGTAACGGCTTTAAAGCTAATCCGTAAACACCTGAATACGATGAATGTCGCAGTTCTCGCCCTGATCTCTTTTTTCAGGCCCTGATAAAACCCTGGCCTCCATTAGCGAAGGGTTTTATGTTTTATCAGTCTCTGCAGGGACGCATTGCGAAAATAGAGTCCTGCCCACAGGAGAATCGCAAAATATACCGGGAAGAGCGTATGGGTGAAAAGCGGGCTCTCAATGCGGAAATTGGAAGCAACCGCGCCACCGAGATAACCCGTCAGTAAGATTGCGCCCAGCAAAGAAGTGCGCGGGATCGTATACAGAATGGTACAGATCAGCAGAATGATTCCAATCGGTGTGATCATGCTACCGGGGTAGCCCAGCTCCATGGTTCCTTTGATGACCGGCTCCGGCTTCATGAATTTTCCGGAGATATCAAAAAGCAGGAATAAGATGACCACGATGCTGATGATCCATCCTGCCCGAACCGATTTTCTTGTGATTGTGTTTTCTGATTTCATGTTTGTTTTATTTGTCAGACAATTATTGAATATTGTTTCATTGGATAAATTGACAAGACAAAGCTACCGTCATTAACAGATTTTCATGCGGTGCAAATACGACAATGTAAATGGCCGATTACGACATCTTCCTGCATTTCTCCCGCCAACGATTTCGGGCGTTGAAATAAATCCCCGCCTCCATTAGTCCTTCCCGTATTCCCGGGTGTCTCCTTTCAGCAACAACTCAATCAACCTGTTTTATGGATCAATCATCCAGACTGAATTTTTTATTCGAAAAATGGCTCAGGCGCAAGTGCAGCCCGGAGGAAGTGGAGGAACTCGTCCTGTTACTGCAACAGGATCCCATTCCCGGGTCACTCCATGAACGGTTAAGCGTTCTCTGGGAGAAAGTGCAGGAGGAAAATCCTGAGTATCCGGTTGACTGGGAAGGGATGTATCAGCGGGTTATTCATTCGGAGAAGGGGCTGCCGGTAATTGGACGCCGTAATCACGGGGTCTGGCTGAAGGTTGCGGCTGCCGTCCTGATCCTTTTTGCGGGAACGTTTACGTGGCGCTATTTAACCACCCGGTCTGCAGTGCCCGAAAAAGCAGGTACAACGGAAGCCCTTGCCCTGCAAAAAGATAAGCCATCCCCGGTAAATAAAAAACAAACCATTCATTTACCGGACGGAAGCACGGCGATTCTCAATGCCGACAGCCACCTGGATTATCCTTCGGCCTTTACCGGCAAAACCCGGGAAATATACCTGAGCGGAGAGGCTTATTTCGATATTAAACATGATCCGTCAAAACCTTTTCTTGTGCACACCGGGAAAATTGTTACCCGGGTTCTGGGGACCGCCTTCGATATCCGGGCCTATCCGGGCGATGAAACCATTAAGGTGACGGTTACGAGAGGAAAAGTGCAGGTATGGAAAGAAAATAAAAGTCTCGGACTTATTACCGCGAATCAGCAGATCAGCTTTAGTAAAACGACGGAGAAAGCGATCCAGAAAACGGTGGACAGTAAAGCGCTGGTAGCCTGGAAACCGGAAGAGGTCGCATTTAACGATATCAGTATGGTCGACGCTGCTAAAAGAATTGCAGAACGGTTTAACGTGCAGGTCGAATTTGCCAACCCGCAGATTAAAAACTGCCGGATAACCGCCACTTTTTCGGAAGATGATATGCTGGATGAGATGCTGACGGTGATCTGTGGTGTAACAAAATGCGAATTTACCATTCAAAACAATAAAATCATCATCAATGGAAAAGGCTGTACCGATTAAATAAAAAATACACCCCGGGTGGAGCCGGGATGTAGTAGCATTTCAAACAATTAGGCTGTAATTATTTAAAACATATCAAAACTATGAAATTTTTATTTCCTGCCGGAGGCATTGATGCACTCATTCCTTTCTGCAACTGTAATAAAACACAAATCCCGGATTATGAAAATCAGTTGCTTCCTCATTGCCGTAAGCTGCTGCGGATTGCAGATGCTGATGGCGGATTCGGGTAAGGCCCAGGGGCTGAATGAAGTGAAAGTAACCCTGGAACTCAATAATGAGTCCTTAAAAACGGCATTCAGCAAAATTGAAAAGCAAACCGATTACCGGTTTGCCTATAATAAAAAACAGATTGATCCCTATCGTGGATTAATCTTCCCAAGGATGATTATACCGCTGCAGAAACTGCTCGACATTTTGCTGGACAATACGGATCTTTCCTACAGGCTGCTCCGGAATAAGATCATCATTTTTCAAAAAGATAAAGAAGAAACAGTATCTGCAGGCGCCGGAATCATCCAGCCGGCGAGGGTGGCGATAAAGGGTAAGATCACCAATGAAAAAGGTGAACCGGTAGCGGCGGCATCCGTGCTTGTGGTTGGCCAGAATAACAAAGGCACCGCCGCCGATCCGCAGGGAGAATTTACCATTACGGGTTTAAAGGCGGGAAAATATACGCTTCGGATTTCCGGCGTGGGTTTCGAAACGCTTACCCGGGAAGTGACGATAACAGATGACCAGATGCAGGAATTTAGTTTCCAGCTGAAATCTATTAACATGGCCCTGGATCAGGTGATTGTTACCGGCTATTCCCGCCAGTCAAAAAGAGATGTTACCGGCGCAGCATCAACCGTTTCCGCAGATGTGATTGCACAAACGCCTGTAACGGATGTCAGCACCGCATTACAGGGTCGCGTAGCCGGAGTGAGGTGGATGACCAGGGCGGACCAGGCAATTCCGGCGTGATCCGCATCCGGGGTGTGGGTTCATTGGGAAATAATGATCCCTTATATGTTATTGATGGCGTGCAGGTGCGTGTGGGTGGTGGAACCGGCAGTCAGAATATCGCCAACCTGCTCAACCCGAATGATATTGAAAGCGTAACGATCCTCAAAGATCCTTCCCTAACCGCATTGTATGGCTCCGAAGGATCCAATGGCGTAATTGTGATCACCACCAAATCCGGAAAAAAAGGTGAACCGCAGCTCGAATACGATGCTTATGTGGGGGATCAGATTCCGAAGAAATTTCCGTCCATGGTTACGCCGCAGCAACAGGCAGATGCGCTGTATCAATTCTTATACGAATTCCGGACAGGCTTTTCCCTATGGCTCATTTTACGGCAACCGGCGCGTCTCCTGTTTTGCCTGATTATATTATCGAAGGCCCTACCCCGAATGTGGGCGTGGCTGCCAATGATCCGGCTGCCGATCCGGCCCTGTATGATTTTGTGAATTATCGCATTTTAAGAGCAAATAAAACCGGCACCAACTGGTGGAAGACCCTGTTCAAACCGGCATTTGTCCAAAATCACCAGTTGTCCATCAGCGGCGCTACTGAAAAAAATAATTATGCTGTTACGTTTGGGTATCTGGGCGACAACGGGACCATGCTGAATTCTTATTTTAAAAGATTATCGCTGCGGGTGAACACCGATTTTAAATTGAAGCCCTGGCTGCGGATCGGGGAAAATATGGAGTTTTCCTATACCACCAACAATACAATTTCGACCAGCAACGCGGATAATAATCAGCTCAATTTTAACAACGATATCACGGGTCTCTATTATCTGTCGCCCCTGCTGCCAACCCACGATATCAAAGGAAATATCGCGGGAACCGGAGGCGCTCCCAACCTGCTGGGCGGAAGTAACCCGCTGATCGGCAGATCGAACGCCGGCAATTCAAAAAGTTATACGGAAAGCATTATCGGGTCCGCCTATATGGAAGTTGAACCCATAAAGAATCTGACCTTCCAAACGAAGATCGGCGTTCAGTTTGTTCCCAATCAGTATCATTCTTTCAACGATTCCTTTCCGCAGGAACCCATTCCCAGTCATCTGACCTATTATTATGAGGGTGGTTCTTCGTATACGGATTGGCGCTGGCTGAATAAGATTGCGTACAGCCTAACACTGAACGGAATCCATAAGATCTCAGCCTTTGTTGCGTACGAAGCGCGGGAACTCAGATCGAGGTATAACGGAATCGTGATGACCAATCTCATTTCCAGCGCACCCAATTTTCAATATGTGAGTGACGGCCTGCTCAATCCGAATTTCCCGCCACAGGGTCTTGGTTCAGTGCAGACCGGCACTTCCGTTTTCGGCAACCTCACTTATTCGCTGATGGATAAATATCTTTTCTCCGGTACGCTGCGCTATGACGGATCTTCCATCTTTGGAGCCAACCGCAAGTACGGTACCTTCCCTGCATTTAGTGCCGGTTGGCGGATATCCCAGGAAAAATTCATGGATCCCATTACCTGGGTCAATGACCTGAAATTGCGGGCATCCTGGGGTAAATCGGGCAACGATGCCATTCCGCCGGGCAGCCAGTTCGGGCTGATTCGTTCCAATGATCCCATTTATGGTGGATATGATCTGGCCGGAACCAATCTAAGCCAGATCCTCGGCGCATATGCATCACAGATAGGAAATCCCGGCATCCACTGGGAGACCAATATCACCACCAATATAGGATTTGACGCGGCTTTCTTGAATAACCGGATCACTGCTGGCTTTAATTGGTTCAACCGGAAAACCAGCGACCTATTGTATCGAGCCTCCTTATACCGGGACGGCCGGCGCGGCATCAGCACCATATAAAAACATCATGAACTTTACCAATAAAGGCATTGAGCTTGAACTCGGTTTGCACGGCGGCAATCCGGATAAGCTCGGCTATGATATCAATTTTAACATTTCCGGGTACCGGAGCAATGTGGATTTTATTGACGGGGATTCCGCCACTTTTATTGACCTGGCCACATTCGCGCCCACGCATTATAACCTGACCCGCAGCATGGTCGGCCACCCGGTTTCCAGCTTTTACGGTTTTGTTCACAACGGGACTTTCCAGGACATGGACGATGTGAAAAACAGTCCGACCCAGCCGGGCATCAACCAAACGGATCCCTCCGGCATCGGGCATTTTAAATTTAAAGACATCAGCGGGCCCAATGGTAAGCCGGATAATAATATCGGGCCGGAAGACCAAACCTTTATCGGCAACCCGAGTCCAAAATTCTCTTACGGATTTAACCTCAACCTTTACTACCATCACTTTGATTTAGGCATATTCATTCAGGGTGTTCAGGGAAATAAGATCTTCAACTACTGGCGTTCTTTTTCGGAATGGCCGGGATACTATGGATCCGGTTCGCTGGATACCTGGATGCCGGGTCACAAGAACGCAAAGCTGCCCATTTATACACAGAATGGAATCAACGGAAATAACGACAATGTCCCTTCCAGCTTTTTTGTGGAGGACGGCAGTTACATGCGGCTGAAAACACTTCAGATCGGGTATACTTTTCCAAAGAACCGGGCATTCAAAAAGCTCAGGATATATGCACAGGCCTTTAACCTGCTCACCATTACAAATTATAGCGGAATCGATCCGGAAGTGAACAATGGTAATCCGGGTACTCTGGGTATTGATTACGGTAACCAGTACCCGATTTCCAGGAAAATATTATTTGGGGTTAATCTCGGTTTGTAAATTTTATGTGGGAAGCGAAAGCTGACCAAAAAAATAAAAAATATTCAGATGAAACGCATATTCTTTCTTATATCAATAGCTGCGGTACTATCCACTGCCTGTCACAAAAGCTTTCTGGATGTGCCCCCGCAGGGACAGCAAAGTCTGGATGCCTATTACAACGCAAAGGGCGTAAATGATTTGCTCACGGGCGCCTACCACGATCTTACCGGTATTTCCACCAATAGCGGCTGGTGGAGCACCTCCGGTACTTACTGGGTTTATGGCGACGTAACCGCGGGAGATGCTTATACCGGAGGTCCGAATACGTTGCCGGAGGTTTCCAGCATCGAGCAATTTCAAACTACCTCCTTTACGGGATATCTGGAGGATCAGTGGACAACGGACTACGATGGTATTTCCAGGTCCAATAATGTGCTGATTGCAGCAGAAAATGCAACGGATATGCCGGATACTAAAAAAAGGGAAGCGATTGCGGAAGCCCGGTTTTTGCGGGGTCATTACCATTTCAATGCCAAGATCATGTGGAACAACGTTCCGTATGTTGATGAAGAAGTCACAAAAAAAGTTGAATTCCTTACCTTGTCCAATACTACGGATATCTGGCCCAATATCGAAGCCGACTTTCGTTTCGCTTATGATAACCTCCCGGAGCAGCAGGCGGAAGTAGGGCGCGTGAATAAATGGGCGGCCGCATGCTACATTGCCAAATGCTATATGTTTGAAAAAAAATATCCTGAAGCCCTGGCGCTTCTCGATACCATCATGGTACAGGGAAAAAATTCAGCCGGACTTGCTTATGGACTGAATGATTGCTTCCAAGATAATTTCAACGCGGCTACCGAGAATACAAAGGAAGCCGTATTCCAGATCCAGTTTTCTGTGGATGATAACAGTTACGGTTATAACAGCAACCTGGGGGAAACCGGCGCAGTGCCTAATTTATATTATGGTCCCGATCCATATTATGGATACTGGAAGAGGCCAACCTTCAGCCTTGTGAATGCATTCAAAACCGATGTGAAGGGGCTGCCAATGCTGGATGCGGCTGGTAACGATACTTCCAATGTTACCAATATGAAAAGCGATATGGGTATTGCGCCCGGAGATCCGTTTACGCCCTACGCCGGAACCGTTGATCCGCGGCTGGACTGGTCCGTGGGCAGAAGAGGGATTCCCTATCTTGACTGGGGCGTTGATCCGGGTCAGAACTGGGCCGGAGGTTCCTCCGGACAGGCCATCGGCGGACCCTTCCTGCCGATAAAAAATGTGTACATGGCCAGCCAGGATTATGGTATCGGCGGAAATAATTTCTATGCTGCCGGCGGTGCGGGAAGTTCCGTAAATTATAATGTGATCCGTTATGCAGAAGTAGTATTATGGGCTGCGGAATGTGAAGTAGAAGCGGGAAACCTGGAGAATGCCCGTTCCCTGGTGAACCAGGTAAGAAATCGCGCAGTAAACAGTTGCAAGGTGATGAATGGTGCAAATCCCGCCGCCAATTATTTTGTAGATATTTACAATACGCCGTGGACCGATCAGAGCTTTGCCCGCAATGCCGTGCGTTTTGAATCGAGGATTGAACTTTCCCTGGAAGGCCACCGGTTTTTTGATCTGGTTCGCTGGGGTATTGCAGGCGATTACCTGAATGCCTATTTTCAAAAAGAACAAACGCGGATTGATCATTTGAACGGGGTGAGCTTTAAGCCCGGTAAAAACGAATATTTCCCGATACCCCAGAAAGAAATCGGACTGAATAAAAACCTGCTGCAAAATCCGGGGTATTGATAATACCTTCGGATAAAATTCAAGACTGATCCCTTTAACTGAATAAAAGGAAATATTGAAAAAATATTCGCTTCTGATGAGGTTATTTTTTGCTGCCCTTACCCTGATGATGTTGTCGGGCCTGAACATCATCGGATGTGGAAATAAGCCGGTCCGCTCGCCACGGGCATATTACGTTAGTGCAGACGGAAATGATGCCGGGGAGGGCAGTCCGCACGATCCATGGAAATCCATTGTGAAAGTAAATGAGGCACATCCACAATCCGGGGATTCGGTTTTATTTGAAGGAGGGAAAATATTTCCAGGCAGACTGCTGATCGATTCCAACAGCCTGGGAGCTGCCCAATCCCCCATCCTGATCGGTTCTTACGGAAACGGACATGCGAAAATTGACGGGGGAAACGGGAACGCCCTGGTATTGTACCTTACCCGGCATATTATAGTGAAAAACCTGGACTTGCTGGGCAATGGGAGGAAAAAAGGGAATATAAAAGACGGACTGGCCCTGCTCAACAGCGATTTCATTACCGTGGACAGTTTGGATATTTCGGGATTTCAAAAATCCGGTCTGCTCATTTACTCTTCAAAAGAGGTTACGGTTTCAAACGTGTTCACTCATGACAACGGTTCCGCTGGTATTACGGTAGAGGGTAATAATGGGAAAAAGGAATCCCATAATATTCAGATCCGCCACTGCCGCGCGGAAAATAATCCCGGTGATCCGACCAATCTGAACAACCACAGCGGCAACGGCATCGTTGCAGGCCATTGTACGAACCTGCTGGTGGAATATTGTACCGCCACGAACAATGGCTGGGATATGCCCCGGATCGGGAATGGACCGGTGGGCATCTGGTGTTATGAATCGGACAGTGTGATCATTCAGCACTGTCTCTCCTACCGGAATAAGACTTCGGTGGGCGGCGCCGATGGCGGAGGCTTTGACCTGGATGGCGGCGTTACCAATTCCATCGTTCAGTATAATCTCTCCTACGAAAATCAGGGAAGCGGTTATTGTATTTTTCAATACTGGGGAGCAAGCCCCTGGCATAATAACATCTTTCGCTATAATATCAGCGAGAATGACGGCGCTGTTTCCGATTCACGCGCCGGCATCTATGTCTGGAACAGTTCTGGCGATGCCGGCCAGTTTCACAGTTGCCTGGTTTATAATAATACTGTTTATAATGCCAGGGAGGCAGCCCTCAGCTTTTCTGAGAAAGCTGAAAGAAAAGAATTCGGTTTTTACAATAATATCTTTGTCGGGAAGGACAGCCTGATCAAAGGCGATAAAGGGAAAGATATTTTTCAGGGAAACGACTGGTGGAGCCTGAAAAAAGGATTTAGTGCAGACGGGATGCATGATTTCGCCGGCTGGGCAAAAAAATACGACAAAGAAATAGTCGTCGGAAAAATAACGGGGTTTAATCTGGATCCACATTTTCAGGAGCCAGGCAAAATGAGCATCACATCCTTTCCGGAATCGCCGGCAACTTTTGATCTTTACAACATACCGG
Organism: uncultured Chitinophagaceae bacterium; assembly: GCA_963801295.1. GTDB lineage: Bacteria > Bacteroidota > Bacteroidia > Chitinophagales > Chitinophagaceae > Puia. Next base: position 129,677 of record CAWDEH010000009.1, on the reverse strand, counting down.
CGAATTCAATACTCCGTCGTCATGGCCTGGATTTGCATCAGCTACTGGGCATTGATACCGGGAATTTGGATTTTAGCGGCGCCAGGGCCCCCTTAAAAGGGATCGGCGCAAGTTTTTGAAGTCATTTAATACAGATCGAATGAAAAGAAGAGAACTGATTAAGCAGGCAGCCCTGTTGGGCATTGCGGCGCACCCGTTGGTAAAAGCGTTCGGACAAAGATCTGAATCATCGCCGGCGTTTCTGCAGGGGGCTGTATTCGGCGGACTTAAAAAGCCGGTTTTTGTTTACAATAACTGGTCGGCTTACGATGAGCTGTCCGATAATGTAGCCCAGACAGAATTACTCGCATTACGTGAACTGGATGAAATGATCCGGCTAAAGCGGAATGGCGTGCAGCTGGATTACTATGTGATGGATGCTTTCTGGTTCGATAAGATGGGCGGCTACCGGACCTGGAAAAAGGAGCACTGGCCGGAAGGACCCGGCAAATGGCTCGCAGGTTGTAAGGAGAATAATATTCTACCTGGCATGTGGTTCTCCACGAACCTGATTGCCACTCACAGCGGAAGATTTCTGGAAGTAATTGATGCCTGGAAGGATTCGCTGGCTACCGATCCGAATATTCTTTGTCTGTTTGAAGGCGGTTATCTGGATCATCTGGCGGGTTCGCTGCAACTCTGGTACGACAAGGGTGTGCGACTTTTTAAATTCGACTTTGCTTATTTTGAAGCGGTCACCCCGGCATCGAAAGACAAATACACGCCAGAACAGGTGCAGGAAAAAAATAAACTGGCATTTATCGGCATGCTGCAAAAATTCCGCTATCAAAATCCGGATGTGGTCATTACCGGGTACAATGGATTCGGCGGCCACATGGAGGATACCTTCACGCCGTTCGAAAAAGATATTAATCTCCGCTGGCTGGAGGCTTTTGATACCCTGTATTGCGGCGATCCGCGTTTTTCCGATGTGCCGATGATGAATATCTGGCGTTCGGCAGATAACTATTCCGATCACATGGTGCGGCGATTTGAATTTGCGGGACTTCCCCTGAAAAGAATTGACAATTGTGCTTTCATGATCGGGAAAACCGGCACCTGTTATTACCGCGGGGTTCATGCCTGGAAGGGTATGCTGATCCTGGAACTGGCGCGGGGCGGATGGATGAATGTTTATCACGGAAACCTGGAACTGCTGAAAGATCCCGATGCGAAGTGGTTTGCCAAAACGCAGCGCTTTATCATGATCTGCAGAAACTGGACCGGCTCAGAACCTTCGGTGAAATACCCGGTAGCGGAAAACCTTACGGGTTCAGGGCGGAAGGAACGGCCGGTGTGGTTTGTACCGTAGTGAATCCGTCGCAGGAAATTGCTGTCATAGACCTTCCGGTGATTGCAAAAACTTCAGCGGTGTTATATTCTGATGGCGGCTACCGGCCGGTATTGAAAGGAAGCCAGCTCTCGCTGGGACCTGAACAACTGGCAGTCATCGGATTTGATGAATATGCCGCGGATAAATATAATCTGGCAAGAGATGAAAGCATATCCATTCCGATCAACATTTCAAAGATCAATACCTCCTTTACCAAAACAGGAAAAAATAAAATAGAAGCCACGATTCAAAAGTTGCCCATTAAGAATATCCGGATCATCTTTCAGCAATTTGACGCCAAAGGGTTCCCGTACCGCACCTGGGGCGGCGCTCCGCCGGACGGTAAAAAAATGGACACTTATTTTAAGATCAATGTTTCGCAAAAAGGGAAACCTGTTCCGATTCATATTGAGTATGATAAAATGATCTGGAGCGGTTTATCCTGGGCTGCCGGTGAAATCAGTGAAGATGATCTGGATTTCGGAAAGCCGCTGACGATTGAATGCCTGTCCAATGAAACACAGGAACTGAACCTTAAAGCATTCAGTTTATTCAGTTGGTTACAGCACCCGGTAATATTTTATGAAACAGATTTTCACAGCCCTCATTTTCGCTTTGTTTTTATTGAAAGGAAGCGCCCAAAACGATTCCGCTTTTATTCGCCGGCTGGAGGTTCCTCCCCTCTCTGTACTTCAGGTTGATCTGAAAGTAAAATTGGGTCGCGATCTTTCCGAAGCCATCGTCTGGCTTCGTTTTTATGATTCAGCAGACCATAAATTACTGGAATATAGCGAAGGACCCCTTTCTGGTAAGGGCTTCATTAAAACCGGATTTTATACTGAAACGCCGCCAAATGTAAAGTATGCTTTGGTTTCTGTTGAAAGGGATTCCGGAATGACCGGCGGAATTTCAGTCGACAGTTTCAAAACGGTATTGGAACCAGGAATCAGCCCCAAAAAATACAGTCCTTTGTGCGACCTGGATCAATATATGCTTCCCTTCTGGAAGTCGGATACCATCTACAACGAAACAATATTATTGTTTAGTGCGAAGGGAGCCGCCGCAACCGGCAGATTACTTTTTACTCCCGATAAAATATTGTCTGTAAAAAGTTTTGACCAGAAGACCAACTATTCAAAAACAGCGGACTACACATTGAACGGGCGAACCGTTTCGCGAAGAGAAAATTCGAAAATGCCATTCAGGGCGGATACATCTTTCGACACAAAGAATGATCTGGCCTGGTATAACCTGCAGTCGCAATGGATTGTGGTGACTTATATTCATAAAGATCATTGGCCAGGGCCTGTCCCTGTTTTCAAAGGGAATATGCTGCTGCACACCCTTTCAAAGCTGAAAACAAAATCGCCTTTAAATATTGTCGCTTACGGGATGAGTATTACGCGGGGTCTGGATGTAAGTGGTTATGATGAGGTTGCTCCTTATATGCCAACCTATGTTGAACTCTTTGCGCGCGCATTGAAGAAAATATCCGGGGATGATAAAATCACCATGTATAATGCAGGACTCCCTGGGGCGCTGGTAAGCTGGGGGGCGGAATATGCGGACCAATACATCAATCCGCTGAAACCGGATCTGCTGATCATTGATTTTGGGATGAATGATTTCTGGAGATTTACGCCGGTGGAATTCAAAACATATATCGAAACGATCATTAAAAAGGTACGGGCCGTTAATCCGGAAACGGAATTTTTCCTGTTATCCAATTTAAAATTTGATCCGGATTATGTGCTGGATTCCGATAAGAATAAAGCTTTTTATCAGGATAATGTGCTGGGTTATGCCGAAGTATTAAGGCAGATGGAAACAACCGGGATTGTCAATCTGGATTTGACCACGCTGAGCGGAATAATTTATTCCCGGAAAAAAGCAAAGGATTGTCTGGCCAATCCCCTTCATCCCAATGATTATATGGCCCGTTGGTATGCGCAGGGCATGGCCGCTTTATTTCAGCAATAGTCATATTGCGGCAACAGCTTCCGTGCCGTATAACTGATCGCGAAATGCAAGAGACGGAGATGGGATGAAATCGCCCAGACCCAGCGAATCCCACTTCTGATCCACGGCTGCAATAGTATGCTCATCTGCTACGATAATATTGGGCCAGTCGCGTTGAAAATCATCCAGCGCTTCGGTTTTGGTTGTTCCATCCAATCCCATACAGGAGAATAATTTATCTTCCTGTTTCTCTTCATATAAGCTATGATCCCGCCTGGGATCCAGGTTGTTACAAAAGCGCCAGAGGGCTACGGGAAGGTCTTTTGGATTAATGAGTTCATCGATATAGAGAATGAGTTTAACAGGGCAGATCGCGCTCAGGTGAGTCGCTACCGCCTGATGCAATGCGCGAATCTGTCCCCTTGTTTTTTTTATCACCGAAAGGATCAGGCAGGGAATATCCAGCTCCAAAAGCCGGGAATTGATACTCCGGATTTCAGGAAATGCCTTCAGCAGATCTTTCTCCGGAAATGGAAGGCGGACGCCGGGATAAACATAACGATCATCCGTTTCCTCTGGAAATTTTTTAGTGCCGTCGACGCACATTTTTCCGCCGAATCCCAGCTTGCTGCAACTATGGTCGAGTACATCCATCGGACCCTGTGCAAAAGCGATATCCGTTGCAGGATTCAGGTTCTTAAAAACGTATTGGGCGAGGGATTTGTAATTGGTGATGGAAATGCCTTCATCTGCCAGCACCAGTATTTTATTGAACATCATTTGTCCGGCCCCCCACATCGCGCTCATTACTTTTTGCGCATGACCGGCATATTCTTTACGGATCTGCGCAATGACCAGGTTATGAAACACGCCTTCCACCGGCATTTCCATATCCGTGATTTCGGGGATCATCATCATTTTCATGGGCGCCAGAAAGATCCTTTCCGTTGCTTTTCCCAGCCAGGCGTCTTCCTGCGGCGGAATGCCGACGATGGTTGCCGGATAAACCGGATTTCTTTTATGCGTGATGGCGGTTACATGGAAGGAAGGATACCAGTCGGGCAGTGAATAATATCCGGTATGGTCACCAAAAGGTCCTTCCCAGATGGGTTCTTCCGAAGGATCCACGTAACCTTCAATCACGAAATCGGCATCGGCGGGAACTTCCACATCCGGCTGACTGATGCATTTTACCAGCTCCACTTTTCGCTTGCGTAAAAATCCCGCGAGCATGTATTCATCCACATTGTCCGGCAGCGGCGCCGTTGCGGAATAGGCATACACCGGATCTCCGCCCAATGCAACGGCTACGGGCATGCGCTTATTCAATTTTTTATATGCCTGGAAATGACGGGCGCTCACTTTATGTTTATGCCAGTGCATGCCCGTACGCGTTGCATCGAGTAATTGCATGCGGTACATCCCTACGTTCCGGATGCCGGTTTCCGGATCTTTGGTATGAATTACAGGAAGCGTAATGAAAGGGCCGCCATCCTTTGGCCAGCAGGTAATAATGGGGAGTTTATTCAGGTCAGGCTTTTCCATCACGAATTCCTGACAGGCTCCGCGACCGCGGATCACTTTGGGCATCCAGGCGGCGAACTGAGAGAGCTTGGGTAAGACTTTGAGTTTATCCACGATGGATTCTTTCGGTCCTGCGAGCAATTTGAATAAGGATTCGATCTCACGGCTGATATCATCAAGACGCGAAACGCCAAGAGCTATGCACATCCTTTTTTCACTTCCGTAGGCATTCATCAATACCGGGAAATCATACCCGGTATTTTCAAAAAGCAGGGCTTTATTCTGAGCAGGCGTTTTACTGACGCGATCGGTGATCTCAGCGATTTCGAGCCTGGGATCCACCCGTGTTTTAATACGGATAAGCTCGCCGGCGGATTCCAGCGATGCGATGAACTGATCAAGATTTTTAAATGCCATCGGGTATATTCAACCCGCAAAATTAACCAACTAAAATCATAGTACCGGTTTCGGGCAATCTGTTTTTCCCCTGCCGAAATTGGGATCATGCCGGGAGATCAGGGCAATGCTTACACGGATTCCGGTATAATAATATACATCCTTGTATCTTTCGCCTCCCCGCACAGTTCCATCTGTCGGGTAGGTTGTATTGCCTCCCTTAAGCTCTCCTGCCCGATAGGACATTTCAACGGCTTTCGGGCCCCTTTCCGTGAGTAATACCGCCGGATCGACATACCGCGTACTCACATCGTCCAGATAATCAGTAAAAGTTTTCCGGAACCCGATCTCATAGGCCAGCACAATATTTTCCGATACGCGGAATTTAATGCCTGCTCCCAGCGGAATGGCAAACTGAAGGAGGTTGTACGGTTTCCGGCCGGGATATTCACTCAGTCCCTCCCCTTCCGTACTCAGCGGTTTCAGATATATTTTGTTGCCTGTACTGTCGAAAGCATAAGGATCGAAATGAAAGGCTGCAATTCCCGCAAAAATAAAAGGAGAAATTTTAGAACGCGTGATATCAAAAAAAGTATATTCACCGAGCAAATTCCATTCGATGATGTTGGATTGAAAACTCAGGTTCCGGAACTGAAGATTCGGTCTGTTAAACTGATCAGATGCTCCCACTTTCATCAGGCTGATCATGGACCTTACTGACAAATTACGGGTAATATCATACTGCGCACCGGCGCCGAATGCAAAATTGGACTGATCCAATGTAAAATATTTTGCCTGCAGATCGCCGGAATAATTCGACATGCCTCCGGTAACGTCGACGTGCCAGCGCTGTGACTGTGCCAGGCCGGGAATGAGTAAACAGGCCAGAAGAAAAGGTTTCATTTAAAATAGTTTCGTTGACGGATGATTGGTTCATGCAACGAATATGGATTTGAAAAAACCTTGGTTATTTACGCAGGAGATTGGAAAAAAAGGGAAGAATTCAAGGCCTTAACGCAAGTATTGCGCCAGTTATTGGATGAAGAGGGTTAAAATTAGTGGGAATTTGGGGATTATGCAAGGGGGCGGTAAATTTGGTGGATAGTAGATGGTGGATGGTGGATGGACCTCACGGGAAGATTAAGCAACGCTTGTTTCTGTAAACATTGGTGCCTGCTTTGCAGCCTGGACCATCAACCATCAACCATCCACCGTCAACTCCTCAATTATCGCTGATGCACAAAGGCTTACTGCTGTTTTTTTTTACTTTTATTTCTCTTTCCATATTTTCCCAAAAAAAGAATGCTGCTTATGAAATCCATATTCAGCGGGCTGCCTGCCCGATGCGGATGGACGGGGTGCTGGATGAACCGGCCTGGAATAAAGCCGATGTGGCGGATAGTTTTTTTATGGTACTGCCCATGGACACTTCCAGGGCGGAGGTAAAAACGGAAGTCAGGATGACTTACGACAGCCGCTATGTATATCTTTCTGCAGTATGCTATGATGCGGTCGCCGGGCCTTATATGGTAGAATCCCTTCGGCGGGACTGGAATTTCGTAAAGAATGACAATTTTATCTTTTTTATGGATCCCTTCGATGATCAGACGAACGGGTTTACGTTTGGAACGAATGCAGCCGGGGGGCAATGGGATGGGATGATGTATGAAGGCGGTAAAGTGGATCTGAGCTGGGATAATAAATGGATATCAAAAGTGAAGCGATACCCCGATCGCTGGATCCTGGAGATGGCCGTTCCGTTTAAAACCCTCCGCTATAAAAAAGGGATTACCCGATGGGGAATTAATTTTAGCCGGAACGATCTGAAAACAACTGAGAAGTCGAGCTGGACACCCATTCCCCGCCAGTTTCCCACTGCCTCTTTAGCTTATACCGGTGTACTGGTCTGGGATACGGTTCCACCTGTGGCGGGAACCAATATTTCCGTTATTCCCTACCTGTTAACCCAGGTCGAAAAGAGTTACGATCCGGCCCAAAAAGCTGTTTATAAAACAAGGGTTGGCGGCGATGCAAAAATCGCGCTGACATCTTCACTGAACCTGGATCTGACCATCAATCCGGATTTTTCACAGGTGGAAGTAGACAAACAATTAATCAATCTCAGCCAGTATGAATTATTCTATCCGGAAAAAAGACAGTTTTTCCTGGAGAACGGAGATCAGTTTGCCAATTTTGGTTATGCAGATCTGCGTCCTTTTTTTTCCCGCAGGATCGGATTGGGTGTGCCGATTGAATTCGGAGGCCGCCTGAGTGGAAAACTGGACCGCAACTGGCGAATCGGCGCGATGGATATGCAAACAAGCGCGGTTGATTCGCTCGGGTTACCGCAACAGAATTTTGCAGTGGTGGCCCTGCAGCGAAAAGTATTTGCCCGTTCCAATATCGGTTTTCTTTTCGTCAATAAACAATCGCTCTCAGATCCCGCCGGCAAGGATTCAACGCTTAAGCCCTATGCTGCATATAACCGCAGCATGGGATTGGAATATAACCTGGCTTCTGCCAATAATTTCTGGACAGGAAAGATGTTGCTGCTGAAATCTTTCAGCCCCGGAAAAAAAGGGCACGACTGGGTACAGGCAGGGAATTTACAATATTCGAACCGGCACTGGCTGATCAACGGCGCTTATCAATACAGCGGCCGGAACTTTACTGCAGAAGTCGGATATGTGCCGAGGCAGGGGTATATTAAATTGAACCCACAGATAAACTATCTTTTTTTTCCTGCAGGCGGTCCGGTGCTGAGTTATGGACCCCAATTTCTTTCTACTTATTATTATGATGAACATTTTCATCAGACGGATCATGAGAACATGCTGACCTGGCTTATTACGTTCCGGAATAAAGCTACTCTTGCGCCATTGGTCATTCAGGATTATGTGAAGCTGCTGACGCCGTTCGATCCGATACATACCGGAATAGATTCATTGAAAACAGGAACAGAGCATCATTGGAATACGCTTGGCCTCGACTTTGTATCCAAGCCTCAAAGTGTATTTACATACGATTTTTCGCTACGCTACGGAGGCTTTTATGACAACGGTACCCGGTTCACATTCAGTAACGACATTGGATACCGGTTTCAGCCCTATGTAAGCATTGCGCTGAGTACTTCGTATACGGAGTTGCGTTTACCGCAGCCCTGGGGCAATAACAGTTTTTGGCTGATCGGACCGCGTTTCGATGTAACCATGACCAATACCCTGTTTTTCACCGCATTTATCCAGTATAACCAGCAGGTCAAAAACATGAATATCAACACGCGCCTGCAATGGCGGTACAAACCGGCTTCTGATTTATTTATTGTATACACCGATAACTATTACAGCACGCCATTTTCCGTCAGGAACCGGGCTGTGGTGCTGAAGTTTACTTACTGGTGGAATATCTGAGTCTGTTGGTCACTGCTGATTGTCTATTGGTCAAAAAATTCTGATTTGCTATTTGAGGCGCGGTATGTTTGTTGAAAGCCCGTTCCGGAGCAGTTTTTTGTTTTTTGCCTGCTTTCCGGATTGAACAGGAACCCTTTAAATTGCAACCGTTTTCAATCCGATGAAATTTTTCAGTAAATATATCTTTCAGCCGGTATACGGTCTGCTCACCTATACTGCCATCCGGCTGCTGACGGATTCTGCGTCCGGTTCTAAATTCTGGCTGAGGCCCTGGAAACTGAATCTGATGGAAGTCTGTTTTAGCGTATTCGTCAGTTACCTGGTTATTGGGGCATTCAGGAGATTGTTTCGCTGGTTCGATGCCCGCTGGGAAGCGGAACTCAGTTATTCCAGGATATATACCGAGGTTTTTTATGTATTTATCGTCAACCTGCTGCTTCAGAATTTACTGCTGACTCCCTTCGTTGCCCTGACGGATGACGGATTGCAGCTGGCCGATTTTATTGAGATTAATACAGTTCCTCTTTTTTTTGCACTGATCTACTACGGAATGGTGCGCAGCAGGAAGTTTCTGGATGCATACATTGACGGTAAAATGCAACTGGAGAAGATTGCCAACGATCAACTGGCGACAGAACTCAAATTCCTGCGCGCCCAGTATCATCCGCATTTTTTATTTAATGCGCTCAATACAATTTATTTTCAGATGGATGAAAGTGTTGAGGAGGCCAAACATACCGTGGAGAAATTTTCGGAACTGCTGCGATATCAGTTATATGACCAGCAGCAGACCGTGCCGGTCGGCCGCGAAATTCAATATCTGGAAAATTTTATCGCCCTGCAAAAAATCAGGACTTCCGACAAACTCAGGCTGGAAATATATTTTGATCCACAATTAAATGGAGAGCAGATTTATCCCTTATTGTACCTTCCCCTGGTAGAAAATGCCTTTAAATATGCCGGGGGAGGTTACCGGATCAGCATTTCCCTTAAAAGGATGGAAAACGGTCTCCGGTTTCTGGTAGAGAACGATGTTCCGGCAGAAATACTGACCATTAAGGAATCCGGCGGAATCGGGTTGGAGAATCTGCGCAGGAGGCTGGCCCTCTTATATCCCGAAAAACATTCGTTGGAGACAGGAATAAATAATAATCATTTTACTGCGGAACTTATATTAACTTTTTGAATATGAGTGAAAATCTTATCAGATGCATTATAACGGATGATGAGCCCCTCGCGCGCAAAGGGCTTCAGGGTTATGTGGAAAGAACAAAATTTCTGCAACTGGTTGCGGTATGTGAAAATGCCCTGGCGCTAACCGAAACTTTAAAAGAACAAAGCGCCGACCTTTTATTTCTTGATATTGAAATGCCCCATCTGAGCGGGATCGATTTCCTAAAATCCCTTCCCTTCTCCCCCAAAGTGATTTTTACCACCGCTTACGAGAAATTTGCAATCCAGGGTTATGAACTGGATGTACTGGATTACCTGTTAAAACCCATTGCCTACGAGCGGTTTTTAAAAGCCTGCTGCAAGGCACAGGACCTGTTCAGGATAAAGGAAAACAGTGAGACGTATTTTTTTATTAAAACTGAGCATAAGCTTGAGAAGCTGCTCTTCAGGGAGATCCTGTTTGCGGAAGCCATGGAGAATTATGTAGCGATATACAGCCGGGATAAAAAAATGATTACCCACAGCACGTTAAAATCGGTTCAGGAATCACTGCCGCAGAAGCAATTCATCCAAACGCATAAATCTTATATCATCAACATGGATCAGATTTCGGCCATTGAAGGGAATGTGCTGCATATAGACAAATATCAGGTGCCGGTCAGTAAATATTTAAAAGAGGAAGTTTTTGAGAAAATACTGAACAATAAATTGTTGAAAAAGTGATGATGAGGATTTTTGACGAACTGCCGGTTTGCCCGGTATAAAACGATAATACGATGATCAAACCATTTCGGGTACATACAGACGAGTGGATGCTGGATGATTTGAAGCGTCGCCTGATCAACACCCGCTGGCCGGATGAGGTCAGCAATTCCGGATGGGGCAATGGAACAAGCCTGCCTTATCTTAAAGAGCTGGTGAGTTATTGGGCAGGCGGATACAACTGGAGAAAAACGGAATCGGAAATCAATGTTCTTCCCAATTTTATGGCGGGGATTGATGGATATGATATTCATTTTATTCATGTAAAGGGCAAGGGCATAAAAAACACACCCTTGTTGATTACCCATGGCTGGCCGGGATCCTTTCTGGAAATGCTTAAACTAATTCCTCTGCTTACTGCAGATGCCGGCTTTTCATTTGATCTGGTCATCCCCTCTGTTGTGGGATTCGGATTCTCCCAAAGAGTTAGTGAGCCGGGATGCAACAGCTGGCTGATCGTTGATTTATGGAAGAAACTGATGGCTGAGCTGGGCTATGAAAAATTCGGAGTTCAGGGCGGGGATATCGGGGCGGGTATCAGTACGCGGCTGGCATTAAAATATCCTGAACATATTACCGGTGTGCACTTAAATTTTATTTCAGGTTCCTACGCTCCCTATCTGGCCAAAGGAGAATCCCTTACGGAAGGAGAAGAAGACTATAAAAAAATAGTCCTGGACTGGTCGGATGAAGAAGGGGCTTACGGTCATCTCCAACGTACCAGGCCCGCTACCCTATCCTTCGGACTGAATGATTCCCCCGCAGGACTATGTGCATGGATCATCGAGAAATTTCGACGCTGGAGTGATTGTAATGGCAATCCGGAGAGCATATTCACGCGGGATGAATTATTGTCCAATATTACCCTTTACTGGATTACCCAAACCATTTCTTCCGCTGTGAGACTTTACCGGGAAGACAGGCTCATTCCATTAAAATTCGGTATCGATGAATTTGTAAAACCGCCGGTAGCTGTCGCCAGATTCCCCCGCGAGCTGCCCATGCCGCCAAGGTCGTATGTTGAACGAGGGTTTAATGTGCAGCAGTGGACGGAAATGCCCTTTGGCGGACATTTTGCTGCCATGGAGCAACCGGTTTTACTGGCGGAAGACATTATTAAGTTCTTTGGAAAAATCGTTTAAATTCTATTTGTCAACGGAAACCGGTCGTTTGTCAAATGAATTGTGGGTGGCGAAAGAGCCGGGATAAATTTGGTGAAATTTATCGTATGTCAAATTTATTTCCAATTCGACGGGTATCCCTCTTAAAGAAATTATTACTGGCCGGCGCCCTGATTGTATATTCCGCACAGCCATTATTGAACGATTATTACCAGCTGAACGACTGTAAATCCCGGATTCTGGAATTCATGTATAATTTGCCCGGGAAAAGCATGCAGCGTCTGATTCCGTATTGCGAAAAGCTGGAAAAAAGGGTTTTTATGAAATTTGGCAGTCAAATGGCTCAATTCATTTTATGTGAAAGCAATACGGGCCAATTGCAAAGACCGGCTGCAACAGAAACCATCGGGCCTTTAGATGCGGGTATATTCAGCATCATGATCGGGAATCTCAACGAAAATTACACATTGAAATAAAATCTGTTACTATTTTGTTTTTGTTGTGTCTTTACCGGTGCTCTTTTTATTGAACAGATTATTGAGTGTATTCTTTAGTGTCTTTTCTGCATTCTTCTGCGTGTTCTCCAGTGTTTTGCCGGAACCGGTACTATCCTTTTGTCCCGAAAGGGCTTTACCCAGATCCGATGTCAGATCTTTTACAGCCTGATTTTTGATGGCTTTGGCTGAATCCTTCAGTTCATTGGTTTTAGCGGCAGCCACGGTTTTTACGCTGTCAACGGCCTGTTTGGCGAAATCGGCAGCCTGTTGTTTGATGGCGGATGTTACATCCCCTCCCGTTTCATTGAGACCGGTTTTGAGTTGCGGGTTGGTCAGTGTACCACCCATTCTCACACTCAGATTAATATTATCACTCAGTTTTACCGGGATGCCCTTGCTGTTTGCCTGTTGCGCCAGGTTATTGATCAGGGCGTTTCCCTGGCTGCCGATAATACTCCTGGGCAGTTTCATGCCGATCAGATAGTCGATGGATTGGTCAAATCCCTGAGTGCCGCCGATCTGCATATCAATGTCCTTAACTTTTACGTGAAATGGCTGGACCAGCACTTTCCCATTCGCAAATTCAAAGGAGAACTTCACGTCTTTCAGGGAAATTCCGTTCAGATCATTCACATTTAAGGTCTGGGCCAGCTTTTCTACGGGAGCAAATTTTTTAAACACTCCTTCCACCATATCCAGCGTTCCCTTTCCGGTGAGTGAACCCAGTTCGGGCATCATGTTGCCATCGAGTTTTCCGTTCAGGGTTAGTTGTGAATTTACTTTGCCATCTACAAATTTTCCGGCGGGCATTAATTTCTGAACGGTGTTGAAGGCATTAAAGGTTTTTTGTACATCGAGCCCGCTGACGTTATAGGTAAAAGAGATATCCGGATTCTTTTTATTATTTTTTGTGGAATAAAAACCGGTGGCGGATATTTTACCATCCAGCGCGTTCATCTGTACGTCTTTCAGCGCAACGGTTTCATCCTTGATCGCTATGGAACCTTTCAGGTTGCTGTAATCCACCTTGTCATAATGCAGCTTATCCACAGCGGCGTTTATGATAAAAGCAACGTTGCTGGGAACCTTAAAGGGTTCAGCCGATGCGGTGGATTTGTTTTGGGCCTCACTGCTGTCTGAAGCAGTACCCATTAACTTGTTGAGGTCGATATTGTCTGCCTGTACATTCAGATTTCCCGCGATCGGTTCATCTTTCAGCGCATACCCAATGGCATTGTCCACCGATCCGCTGGCGGTGTAATGTGTTTGCTGAAAAGTAGCCCGCGCGGTATTCAGCGTGATATTTTTAGGATTGAATGTGAAAGCTGCTTCCTCCACTTTAATGCCATCCGGATAAGCCTTGCTGGCATAGCTGAGCCCGGCCAGGTTTAGTGTTCCGGAAGTATTGATCTTATCATATTCTTTTTTATCGATTGACGATTTATTGCCTTTAAAGGAGACATCCGCCGCCAGCGTTCCGGAAAGGGATGTACCGGGTTCCAGCGTGGTAAACTGGGCCGCATTGGCGAGGTTGAACTTGCCTTTGGCCCTTCCCTCAAAATAAAGATTGCTCAACGGTGTTTTGATCAGCAGATTAAAGTCCACCGGATCACTGCCAATTTCCACATGAGCCGCAGGAACATTGATAACAGTATGATCTGCCAGTCCGTCGGGATTTGTAAATGCAATCTGCACATTGCTATTGCGGATGGGTTGAGGAAAATCCTTCGAAGAATAATTCAGGTCCGTGATATTGATAAACCCGTTGGCAGTAAACGGACCGGGCTTTTGATGGGTAATTGCCGAAACATTCCCTTTTGCCGATGCGTCGGCATTCAGCAATCCGGACAATTTGGTATCGCCGCTCAATTTGACAAACTGGGTGACCTGGGCCAGGTTGAGTTTTCCTTTAATGATTGCGTCTATGTATTGATCCGTTACCGGATTCTTTAACAATAACCGGAAATCAAAAGGGTCGGCCCCAAATTCAATATGGCCTTTGGAAATATCCACAACGGTATGGTCGGTAACGCCGTCAGGATTGTCCACTTTTAAAGCGATGTTGATATTTTTGACCGGTTGTGGAAGATCCGGGTATTGAAAGAAGCCATTTTCTACGTTCAGATTGACCTGATAAGCCGGGATTTTAATGGAATTATACTCTCCTTTTACAAATCCGTTGAACACGGCTTTCCCACTCGTTTTTATTTTATTGAAATCATTTTTATAGACGGCGGGAACCAGGGATAATAATGTTTTGAATTCGGTGGAGGGTGCACTGAACTGAATGTCCATACCGTAAGTCGTATCATTGACAAACTGAAAATAACCGTTGGCGGAGAGCTTTAGGTCGTTCAGGCTAATCTCATCCGTTTTAAAACTGTATTTATTCGACTTATTATCCACTTCGATATCTGCGTCCAGTTCGGTCTTCGCATTCATCAGGTAGGGAATTTTTGAATAGGTAAAGGATACTGATTCCGCAGCTGTCTTTGTTTTCAGCGTGAACAGATCCGATGTGAAATCCCCGCTGCCGGAATGATTGAGATGGGTTATCTCGCTGCTCATATCTCCGGGGATATCAATATAGCTGATATAGCCGTCATTAATCTTATAGGATTGAAGGGAGAAATGAAATGCGGTTGTATCGGTTGAAACGGCTGTTGAAGTGTCCGGTTTGCTGATGTCCCAGTTGGCTTTTCCATCGGCATGAACGATGGCGTGTATCCGGGGTTCGTCAATGGTAATACTGCTTATTTTCATCTCAGATCCGCCGAAGAGGCTGAAAAGGTTGACCGCCACATCGATTTGTCTTGCTGCGATCAGGGTGTCTTTGCTGAAGGCATCTGTGCCGATCACCTGGAGGTTTTCCAGTCCTACCGCCAGTCTGGGGAAATGCCTGAATAAAGACAGATTAATGTCTTTAAAATCCACTCTCGCATTGACATTCTTATTGATCTGTTCACGGGCAATGGCCATAATCTTCCCTTTAAAGAAAAAAGGAAGAACAAAGGCTAATACGATCAGGACGAGGAGAACGATTCCGGAGATTTTCAGTACTTTTTTTGCCATGGAAAACAGGATTTTATGGATTTTGGGGACAAATCAGAAATTGTTCGTCCGCTACAGGCGTTATTTGCAAATTTAACGCCAGAACAGGCAGAATCATTGTTGTAATTCATTAAGTTATTGGGGGAACTTAAAACGGTCCTAGGTAGGGTTAAATGACGCTTTGTAACTTGCCTGAAATATTTTATGTTTGAATTTTTCCTTGGACGCACAAAAGATATGTTATGTTAAAACCAATAAAGAATAATAAGCAATACGAAGATGCGCTTACAAGGGTATATTCCTTATTGCAAAAGGATTTGAAGCTTAATTCTCCGGAATCTGATGAACTCGAAGTTTTGTCTTTGCTGGTGAAGCAATATGAATTGCAGCATTTTCCGGTCCCCAAACCCAGGAGTTTTGTTTTTTGAGCGGTTTCCCATCCATTGGGCGAAAAGTCGTTTTGTCGTTTGTTTATCGTTTTCCCCCTGATTTGCGTGTGATTTCTTCGAGGTTTCTTCGAGCGTTCCGAAGGCAATCACATAGAAATCTCGAAGAAACCACAAAGAGAACATTGCACGATCAGGCATGCCCCATTTTCCAATAGCTGCACGCTCCCCAGGTACTTCTTCATTCAAAAAATCTTAAAAGAAAATTCCCGTATACGGTACCGAACTCTGAAATTTGGCTTCCGGATTCCCGCACATTGCATTTGCCGGGCTTTGCCGTCTGCATTATCTTTTTTCAACCTGATAAATGTGCCTAAAAAAGGCTGCTCGATTTGGGAGCAGCCTTCGGGTAAATTCTATAATCCGTTGGATTAATTAATCGTAGTGTAATTTCAGTTCCACCCTTCTGTTCTTTGCCCTGCCTGCAGCGGTCTTATTATCGGCAATGGGCTGATCCTGGCCAAAACCTTCAGATTTGACCCTGGACTGATCCACTCCTTTCTTCACCAGGTAATCGTAAACGGCCTGTGCTCTCTTCTGGCTGAGTACCAGGTTGCTTTCTGCTTTACCGGTATTATCAGTATGACCGTTGATATCCAGTTTCAGGTTCTGATCGCCTTCCAGGATCTTTGCCACTTCATCCAGCGATTTATTGGATTTGGCCAATAGTTTGGAACTGCCGGTAACAAAATAGATGCTTTTTGCTGCGATGTCAATCCTTTTCCTCACTTCTTCCTTCACTTCCGGGCAACCGTGGTTGGCAACGGTTCCCGCCAGGTTGGGACAGCGGTCCTCTTCATCATTCACCCCGTCTCCGTCTGTGTCCGGAATCGGGCAACCATTATATTTGGCTACGCCGGCAACGGTAGGACATTTATCTTCTTCATCATTGATGCCATCTCCGTCCGTATCCGGAATCGGGCAGCCATTGTATTTGGCGATGCCGGCAACATCCGGACATTTATCATCTTTATCGGCAATACCGTCTCCGTCTTTATCAGGACAGCCCTGGAGTGACACGAGACCGGCAACATCAGGACAGGCATCTGTAGAATCCGGCACACCATCGTGGTCGCGGTCGGTAACCGGAACCACTATCGGTAACGGAACAGGTTCAACCTTCGGTTGGCTGTGAGAAAGGGGGATGGTAAATCCCAGGGAATAAAACATGTTATTATCCAGCTTTGTATCGGTAAAGCTGACCCTGTAATTAGCCTGCAAAAAGAGATAGCCCTCTCCGTACATGTTCATCTGCAATCCGATGCCCAGCGGTGAGTAGGGCGCCCAGGCCTTTTTGCCATAGTTGCCGATACCTATACCCGCAGTAAGGAAAGGATTAAACAAATGATCATCATTCAGGGCCCTTAAATGCAGGGCTCCTTCAAACTCATTAACGTAACCTCCGGAGGATTCGATTCCCGGATTTTGCGTGTAATCGGAAAACAAACCATTATAACGTACAGAGAAGTCTAATTTATTGGTGAGCCCTTTCCAGTACATGACCGAGAATCCGGGATCAACCTTTCCAACTTTTAATAAGGACGCAGAAAAATCAACCAGATTGGCGCTAAAGCCGATGGCTGATCCTTTTTTCGGACCATCAAAATTTTGCCCGAAAGCAAATGATGAAAGCAACATCGAAAACAGTGAAATTTTAAGGTATTTATTTGTCATAAGTAGAAATTTTCAATTGGTAAGGGGGCGCAAAGATAATTGCGATTTTATTATCCGGATAGAAAAACTGAATTGATTTTCCAGGCATTTTCAAATTTTATATAAAGGGATCCACTTAGTGGATCTCTTATAAACATTTATCTTTTATGATAGAAAATCTTTAATATTCCGGGAGATTTTTTTATATTCTGCAGATGCAGCTTCCTTAAAAAATAATTACCATCAATTGTAATGCCAGCACGTAAGGCTGAGAGGACCATTCAATCGGGTGATGCTATTTTGTTTGAGCATTGTAACAGAAAAATCAGATGCCGGAATTTAAAACATGAGGTCAATAGCCGATGAAAATTAAGGCAGGTGGAATTTCAGCATGCTGTCAAAATAAAAAGCCCGCCTTCGCTAAAGCTAAGGCGGGCGATGTCGGGACGACTGGATTCGAACCAGCGGCCTCTTGCACCCCATGCAAACGCGCTACCGGGCTGCGCTACGTCCCGAATTACCCCCTTCGGGGTTGCAAATCTATGATAAAAATCCCTTGCCGTAAAATGGATTTGAAAGTAAACCGTATCTTCGCGCAATTCCTTATAGATGAAGCTTCTACTTAAACAGGCTTACATTACCGATCCGCTTTCTTCCCATCAGGGAACCATTCAGGATATTTTAGTGGAGAACGGCATCATCCGGGAAATTGCCGCCAGCAATTCCGGACAATCACGCAGAAAAATTAATTACAGGAAAAGGTTTAGTGGTTTCACCCGGATGGGTGGATATATTTTCAAATTTCGCCGAACCGGGTTATGAATTTAAGGAAACCCTCGATACCGGTTCAGCCGCCGCGGCCGCCGGCGGGTTTACCGATGTCTTTCTGATCCCCGGTACAAATCCCGTAACGGATAGTAAATCGCAGGTGGAATATCTTCGTCAGCGGTCGGCGTCCCTTCCTGTGAATGTCTGGCCCATCGGCGCCATTACCCGCAATTTGGAGGGTAAGCATCTTGCTGAAATGTATGATATGCAAAACAGTGGCGCGGTTGCCTTTTCTGATGGCCTGCATCCTGTTCAGTCTGCCGGAGTACTGGTAAAAGCGCTTCAATATGTAAAAGCCTTCGAGGGGGTCATTATTCAGATTCCCGATGATACCAGCATTGCACCGAATGGTCTGATTCATGAAGGAATCATTTCCACCCGGCTTGGTTTGCCCGGCAAGCCGATGATGTCGGAAGAACTGATTATTGCCCGGGATATTAAACTCGCGCGATATACCGATTCCCGTATTCATTTCACCGGAGTCACTTCGCCCAAATCCATCGAGTATATTAAGCGGGCCAAAGCCTCGGGATTGCAGGTGACTTGTTCCGTTACCCCATATCATCTCTTTTTCAGCGATGAAGATTTGCAGCATTATGATACCAACCTGAAAGTTTATCCTCCGCTCCGCCCCCACACGGTTTCAGATCAGTTAAAAGAAGCCGTGCTGGACGGAACCATGGATTGCATAAGTTCCCATCACCTTCCCCATGAGTATGACAGCAAAGTACTGGAATTTGAGCATGCTAAATATGGGATGACCGGACTGGAAACTTCCTACGCTGTAATACAAACCCTGTTCCCCTCGCTCCCGCCCTTAAGAGTCTATGATCTTTTTGGCGGCAATGCCAGAAAGATCTTCAGAATGGAACAGCCGAGGATAGAAAAGGATGAATCCGCCCTCTTAACCATTTTCAATCCCCGGGAAGAATGGCAGTTTAAATTATCCCTGTCAAAATCCAAATCGAAGAATAGTGCGTTCGGAGATCATATATTTACAGGGAAGCCAAAAGCGATCATCCGTCGTGATCAGCTTTTTATAAATGACTAATTTAATTTTATGCAGCCAATATCCAAATACAAGACAGGCGTTCGCTTCGGGCTGATCATCGGATTGGTTTATGCCATATTGCTTTTTTTGCGGTATAAATTCTTTGCCGGCAGCCCGCTTTCCATTGGAATATTCGCGATGGTTTCTTATCTGGTTGTGCTGGTCCTTTTCTTATTTGCGGGGATTGCCCGGAAAAAAGAACTTGACGGCTATGCCGATTTTAAGGATATTTTTCAAACGATCTTCATCAGCATATTAATTACAGAAGCCGTCTATGTGATTTTTAATGCCCTTTATCTGAAATATGTTGACCCGTCCTTTTTTGATAGTCTGAAAGTGGTTACGCGAAATTTCCTGGAGAAAAAAGGACTTTCCCAGGATCAGATTGACAGTCAGATGAAAGCTTTCAGCGACGCGAATAAGGAAATGACGCCCTGGGGTCTGATTAAAGGCTATGGCACCTGGGTGATTGTGGACAGCATTATCGGCATGATCTATTCCTCAATTCTAAGAAAGAAAAAAGAGATTTTACAGGAAACCAAGTTGTAAACCTATGGATCTTTCCGTTATAGTACCGGTTTTTAATGAAGAGGAATCGCTTCCTGAACTCTGCAACTGGATCGCAAAAGTGATGGACCGGAATCAGTTCAGTTATGAAGTGATTCTGGTGGATGATGGCAGCACCGATTTATCCTGGAAAGTGATCGAATCCCTTAACGAACAAAGCGACCGGATCAAAGGAATCCGCTTTCAGCGGAACTATGGCAAATCGGCTGCGCTCAATGAAGGTTTTCGGACCTGTCAGGGTGATGTGGTGATTACCATGGATGCGGATTTGCAGGACAGCCCGGAAGAAATTCCGGCCCTGCGCAAATGATCCTCAGATGATGGATTCGATCTGGTAAGCGGCTGGAAAAAAGTACGTCACGATCCATTATCCAAAACACTTCCCTCCCGTTTCTTTAATTGGGTTACTTCCAAAGTCTCCAAAATAAAATTGCATGATTTTAACTGCGGCCTAAAAGCTTACCGGCTGAAAGTGGTGAAGAGTATTGAAGTATACGGAGAAATGCACCGGTATATTCCGCTCATCGCCAAATGGTCGGGCTTCCGGAAGATCGGGGAAAAAGTAGTGGAGCATCATCCCCGTAAATACGGCAGTCTAAATTCGGTATGGGCAGGCTCCTCACTGGCGGACTGGATCTCGCATCCATTATGTTTGTCGGAAAATACGGCAAGCGGCCTATGCATTTTTTCGGATCCTGGGGAGTGGTTTCTTTCCTGATGGGCTTTGTTATTTTTTTCTATTTATTCCTCTCGAAAATTTTCTTCGATAAAACCGGCCTCACTCAAAGGCCATTGTTTTTTGTCGCCCTGGTCGGCATGATCATCGGAACGCAGTTATTTGTCACCGGATTTATTGCCGAACTCATCTCCCGCAATTCACAGAACAGGAATGCCTATCTCGTTGAAAAGCGGATCGGGTTATGAAAGTGGTGATCATCGGCCCGGCTTATCCACTGCGCGGTGGCCTGGCCACTTTTGATCAGCGGTTGTGCAGGGCTTTTACAGAAGAAGGTCATTATTGCTTCCATTTATTCTTTTTCACTGCAATATCCCGGGTTTCTGTTTCCCGGCACAACGCAGTATTCTTCGGATCCGCCTCCGGAAAATATTGAAATTCATACCCTGATCAATTCCATCAATCCGCTGAACTGGATATTGACCGGCAACAGATTAAGAAAAGAAGCGCCGGACCTGATGGTTGTGCGTTACTGGCTGCCCTTTATGGGGCCTGCGCTGGGCACGATTTTAAGGCGGGTCAGGAAGAACCGGAAAACACGAATCATTGCCATTACCGACAATGTTTTGCCGCATGAAAAACGACCGGGTGATATTGCTTTTACCAAATATTTTTTAAAAAGCTGCGATGCGTTTGTTACCATGAGCGACGAGGTGATGAATGATCTTGAGAAGATTTGAAAAGAACAAACCGGCCGAAAAAGTCATCCATCCACTCTATGATAATTTCGGAGAGATCATTCCGAAAGCAGCTGCCAGGGAATATTAAACGAGCGATTTTCCTTCAATATTTCTGCTGATGAGAAAATAATTTTGTTTTTTGGGTTTATCCGGAAATACAAGGGACTGGATATTCTCCTGCGTGCGATGGCTGAACCGGGCATCCGGGAAGCCGGTATCCGTTTGCTTGTTGCAGGTGAATTTTATGAAGATGAAAAAATGTATCTGGATCTGATAGAGAAACTCAAAATTGCAGACCAGCTGATCCTGAAAACGGATTTTATTCCGGATAGCGAAGTGCAATATTATTTATGCGCAGCAGATGCAGTGATTCAGCCTTACCGGCATGCAACGCAAAGCGGTGTTACTCCCCTCGCCTATCATTTTGAAAAACCCATGGTTGTGACTAATGTGGGAAGTCTGCCTGACCATGTAATTCATGAACAAACCGGACTGGTTGCAGCAGCCGGACCCGTCTTCGATTGCCAGGGCCATTCTGCGTTTCTATGAATTAGGAGAAGATTATTTTATTCCTCATCTTCGCAGGGAGAAGAAAAAATATTCCTGGAAAAACCTGGTAAATACCATCCTTGGCTTATCCCATGATATACAGAAGTAAAGCGCCATTGCGGATCGGACTGGCCGGTGGCGGTACGGATGTAAGTCCCTACAGCGATCTTTATGGCGGCGCCATTCTCAATGCCACCGTTTCCCTGTATGCCTATGCCAATATCGAATTGACGGATCATGATGAAGTACATTTTGAAGCCATCGACTATAAGTCCAAACAGATGATTCAAAAAGATTCCCCTATTGAATTTAATGGCGTGCTTGATCTGCACAAAGGCGTTTATGACCGGATCCGGAAACAGTATTCAGGATATTCCTGCAGGATTTAAATTATCCACTTTTGTTGATGCGCCGGCGGGTTCCGGACTCGGTACTTCTTCCACCCTGGTGGTTGCCATGGTGGGCGCTTTTGCCGAAATGCTGAAGCTGCCGCTCGGTGAATATGATATTGCCCATCTGGCTTATGAAATTGAACGGAAGGACCTGAATATGGCCGGCGGTAAACAGGATCAGTACGCGGCAACTTTCGGCGGGGTCAACTATATGGAATTTTTTGACGATGAAAAAGTAATCGTGAATCCGCTGCGGGTAAAACAGCAATATCTATTTGAACTGGAGAATAACCTGGTGCTGTATTATACGGCAACCAGCCGCGAATCTGCAAGAATCATTGCCAAACAAAGCCAGAATGTGATCGATAAAAAGGAATCCTCCATTGAAGCCATGCATCAGTTGAAACAACAGTCTCAGCGAATGAAGGAAGCCCTGCTTGAGCGGCAGGCTGCATGAGATTGGCGAGATCCTGGATTTTGGATTTGAACAAAAACGAAGAATGGCAGAAGGTATTTCAAACGACCGGATGGAAGAAATTTACATTGCTGCGAAAGCGGCCGGCGCAACGGGAGGAAAAATCTCCGGCGCCGGCGGCGGCGGTTTTATGATTTTTTATTGCCCGGGCAATACCAAATTTAAGGTGATGGAAAAACTAAATTCTTTTGGCGGTCATTGTAAGAACTTATCAGTTTGTGGATCATGGTCTGACCACCTGGACTATTTAAAATTGATAGCATATGCAGTGAGGATATTAAAAAAATTATCAGCGCTTCCATAGCCGTAAAGCAAAAGCTGCTGGCTGATGAAAACCTGCTGAAAACCACGGAACGCGTGGTGGATGCTGATCGTCAAGGCATTTAAGAACGGGAATCGTGTTTATTTTGCCGGGAACGGTGGCAGCGCTGCAGATGCGCAGCATCTGGCCGCTGAATTTTCCGGCAGGTTTTATACTGACCGGCTGGCATTGCCTGCTGAAGCCTTGCATTGCAATACTTCTTATCTGACGGCTGTTGCCAATGATTACAGTTATGATGAAATATATGCGCGCCTGATTGAGGGGATTGCCAATCAGGGAGATGTGCTGGTCGGGCTTTCCACTTCAGGAAATTCCGGAAATATTGTGCGGCATTTGAAACTGCGCGGAAAAAGGACGTAATCACCATTGGGTTTACCGGAGAGAACGGAGGTAAGATGAAAACCCTCTGTGATCATCTTTTTAATGTTCCTTCAACTGATACGCCGCGGATTCAGGAATCCCATATTCTGCTGGGGCATATTGTATGCGAACTGGTGGAAAGAGATTACTTTAAATTTAAAAATTGTTCGTATGATACCGGAAGCCATTGTTCTTGCCGGGGGTCTGGGTACCCGGTTGCAATCCGTCGTTCCGGATCTTCCCAAATGCCTCGCACCGGTTGCCGGGCGATCCTTTCTGGAGTACCTGCTGGACTGTTACGGAAACAGGGTATTAAACGTTTCATTTTTGCCTTGGGTTATAAAACAGAAATGATTGAATCCTTTGTGCGGGAAACCTTATTTCCCTCTGAATATGCGTTTTCAATTGAAACAGAACCGCTGGGAACCGGCGGAGCTATTTATCAGGCCTGCCGGCAGGTTAGCGGATCCGATGCGATCGTATTGAATGCTGATACTTTTTTTGGTTTGAAACTGAGTGAGCTTTCATCGGTTCACCAGGATAAAAAAGCAGATTGCACACTGGCGTTAAAACCCATGAAACAGGTTGACCGTTACGGGCGGTGGAACTCAATGATCAGCAGCAGGTAATTGGATTCAGTGAGAAAAAATATATGGAAGGCGGACTGATCAATGGAGGTGTTTATGCATTGAATGTGAAAAATTTTTTACAAAATCCTTTCCGGCGACATTCTCTTTTGAGAAAGATTATTTGGAAAAGGAATATTCAACCGGAAAGATCTATGGGATGATTTCCGATGCTTATTTTATTGACATCGGAATACCGGAAGATTATCAGCGGGCGCAAAAAGAATTGATACAACATATTACCGATGGCGCTTGATTTAGGCAAATATAGATGAAAGCTGGACGCTTTTCCTTGACCGGGATGGAGTAATCAATTATGAAAATCCGGGAAATTATGTAAGGAACTGGGAAGAATTCACATTTTATCCCAATACCCCGGAAAATATTGCTTTTTTCAACAACCGGTTTCAACGGGTTTTCCTGGCCACGAATCAACGGGGTATCAGCAGAGGGTTGATGACCCTGGATGATCTGGAAGATATTCACGGGCAAATGCAGGAAAGTATTGAAAGAAAGAGTGGCCGCATTGACCGGATCTATTATTGTGTGGATATGGAATCTGACAGTCCCTGCCGCAAGCCCAATCCGGGCATGGCGCTTCAGGCAGCCAGAGATTTCCCGGAGATCAATCTGTCTAAATCATTAATGGTTGGGAATAATATCAGTGACATGGGATTTGGAAGAAATGCCGGCATGAATACTGTTTTTCTTACCACTACCAACCCGGAGATGGTCTTTCCCCATGAATGGATTGATCTGCATTTCCAGGATCTGGATGAATTTGCGCAGGCATTGAGGAAATCATAAAATTTTGAAAGAATTCCTGCGTTAACCGGATAGTTCGCTGATCTTACCTGTAAATTAGTGTTACGAATTTTAACAATATGTCCATTTCCCGAAAAAGAATTGCCTTTTTCTTTTGATCATCCTGATAACCGGATTTTCGTCTGTTTCAGCCCAGCAGTTGTCTGCCGATGAAAAGGGTTCACTCATCAACCGCCAGGATTCCCTGATGCGCTATGCCGATGATATTGTAAACGCCCGGGAGGCCAATCAGCGTTTTCGCGCCGATAGTATTTTTATCCGCATGCTGGTGAGGGCACTGAAAACTCCGAACTCTTTTTATTTCCCCTTTGATTCTCTGCAAACCATTTCCAAATTATATGCGCCCGACAGCAGTTTCCGCATTTTTACCTGGCAGGTGAAAAAAGATGAATTTGTTTATCTGCAGCGGGGCGCCATTCAGAAAAGAACGCAGGATGGATCGTTAAAACTGATTCCACTGCATGATGTTTCCATGTTTACTTCCAGGCCGCTTGATTCCGTCCGGACGGCCAACAACTGGATTGGCGCGATCTATTACCGGATCATTGAGAAATCTTTCAGGGGAAAAATATTTATACCCTGCTGGGTTTTGACAGTTATAATATCAACAGCAATAAAAAATGGATGGAAGTACTCACTTTCGATGAAAAGGGACAACCGGTATTCGGCGGCCCTATTTTTCATTTAAGGATGATTCCGCCAAAGCTGCCAAAAAAGGAACGGTACGTTTTAATATTGAATATAAAAAGGAAGCGTCCACCACTTTTAACTATGATTCCAGTCTGGATATGATTGTATTTGATCACCTCATTTCAGAATCCAATGAACCTGTCAGAAAAGACAGCTATGTCCCGGATGGCGACTATGAAGGTTTCAAATGGCAGAACGGCCAATGGCTGCATGTGGTCAAAGTCTTTACCACCACCCTGAAGGACGGACAGTATCCCCAGGATCAGAAAATTCTCAATGATGCCGGTGGCATTGATGAGAATAAATTAAAGGAACAGTCGGAGAAGAACAAAGGAAAAGAAGAAAGTATGAAGTAATGTGAAAGATAGTTGTATCAGCATGTGGAAATGTGCGATGTGGTGATGGTTTAAGTACTCTCATATTTCACATCATCACATGTTCTACATTGATTATTCATCCAGTTTCAACACCGCCAGAAACGCTTCCTGCGGAATTTCCACATTGCCGATCTGGCGCATGCGTTTCTTTCCTTCTTTTTGTTTTTCCAGGAGTTTTCGTTTACGGGAAATATCACCACCATAACATTTGGCCGTTACATCTTTGCGCAGGGCGCTGATGGTTTCCCGGGCAATCACTTTGGAGCCGATGGCTGCCTGGATGGCGATCTGGAATTGCTGGCGGGGTAAAAGTTCTTTTAGTTTTTCACAAAGCTTGCGGCCGAAATCCTGGGCCCGGCTCCGGTGAATCAGGGCGCTGAGGGCATCCACTTTGTCCCCGTTCAGCAGAATATCCATTTTGGCAATATCACTGTCCCGGTATCCGATCGGATGATAATCGAAAGAAGCATATCCGCGGGTCTGGCTTTTCAGCTTATCGTAAAAATCAAACACGATTTCGGTCAGTGGCATTTCAAAATGAAGCTCCACTCGTGTTGGAGTTAAATAATTCTGATTCAATAATATACCGCGTTTACCTAAACATAAAGTAATGATATTTCCGATATATTCCGGCTTGGTAATGATCTGGGCTTTGATATAGGGTTCTTCAATCCTTTCGATCCGGGTGGGATCCGGCATTTCGGTGGGATTATTCACCTGATCTTTTCTGCCTTTGCTGGTATGGGCAATAAAACTCACGTTGGGAACCGTAGTGATAACGGTCTGGTTGAATTCCCTTTCCAGCCTTTCCTGGATGATTTCCATGTGCAGCATGCCGAGGAATCCGCAACGGAAACCAAAACCGAGTGCCTGGGAGGTTTCCAGTTCATAGGTCAGGGAAGCATCGTTCAGCTGCAGTTTGTCCATGCATTCCCGCAGTTCTTCAAAATCTCGGTATTGATCGGGAAAATACCCGCGAATACCATGGGTTTTACTTCTTCAAAACCCTGGATCATCTGCGGATCGGGATTGGAAGTCAGTGTGATGGTATCTCCCACTTTCACTTCCTTGGCATTTTTGATTCCGGTAATGATATATCCCACATCGCCTGCGCGAACTTCGGGTTTGGGAATCAGGCCCATTTTCAATATTCCGACTTCATCGGCTTCATATTCCTGTCCGGTGGAAACAAATTTTATCTTATCGCCCTTTCTTAATATTCCGTTCATGATCCGGTAGTACACGATGATTCCGCGGAAAGAATTGAATACGCTGTCGAATATCAGTGCCTGCAGAGGAATATCAGGATTGCCTTTTGGCGGCGGAATCCTTTCTACAATGGCTTCCAGATTGCTTCCACTCCTACGCCGGTTCGGGCGCTGGCGAGCAGAATATCTTCTTTTTTACAACCAATCAGTTCAATGATCTGGTCTGTCACCTCTTCCACCATGGCGCCATCCATATCGATTTTATTGATCACCGGAATGATCTCCAGATCATTTTCAATGGCGAGATAGAGGTTGGAAATAGTTTGTGCCTGAATGCCCTGGGAAGCATCCACCAGCAGCAGAGCCCCTTCGCAGGCAGCCAGGGCGCGGCTGACTTCATAACTGAAATCCACATGGCCGGGCGTATCGATCAGGTTCAGTATATAGTCCTGCCCTTTATGCGTATAATTGATCTGGATTGCATGACTTTTAATGGTAATCCCCTTCTCTCGTTCCAGATCCATATCGTCCAGTACCTGGTCCATCATATCCCGGTCGCTGATGGTATGCGTTGTCTGTAAAAGCCGGTCTGCCAGGGTGGATTTTCCGTGGTCAATATGGGCGATAATGCAAAAATTCCGGATATTCTTCATGGGTGCGCGAAGGTAGTGAAAATTGGTTGACAGTTGACGGTTGACGGTTGACCGAAATCGGGCGTTAATTCGAGCTTAAAGGCCGTCATCAGTCATCCCTCAACCGTCAACGGCGCAACTTCAACTCCTTCCTCCTTCAAATATTGCATTTTCAAATGATCATAAAAAGAATGCTGGTCTACCAGGGTGGAAACCAGACCGGCGAGCATGCCGGCAAGCATGAGATAGAAGATGAGGCTGTGACGGTCGGTCATTTCCAGCACCAGGATGGCGGAAGTAAACGGTGTGCGGGTAATGCCGGTTAAAAATCCGACCATGCCGGAAAGAATGAGCAGGTTGGTATCAGAATCGGATAAGTGCATCCAGGAAGACAATACGGACCCGATGCTGGCTCCGGAAGCCAGTGCAGGGGCAAAAACACCGCCTGCAGCGCCGGTTGAATAAGAAAATATGGAACCAAAAATGCGCACGAGGGGTGCATACCAGGGAAGATATTTTTCAGGGGTAAATAATACCGTTGTCATGAGCTGTTTGCCGGATCCGATTAGTCCGGGATTGGTAAAAAATGCCAGCAGGGCAACGGCGAATCCGCAAAGTAACACGAAAGCAATCTGCTGACTTCTCTTTTTAAGTTTCTTCTTCCTGTTCATAATCCAGAGCATGGCCCGCGAAGTAAAACTTCCGGCAAGCCCTCCCAATACGGCCACGAGAATCACTCCCAGAAAAATATAAACGGAAAGATTACCCACGCCGGGATATCCCAGGTATAGATAAGGTCCGAACAAGGCCTGAGCAGTAAGCCCGGAAATAATGACCGCCGTAAAAAGCGCCGTTTTGAAATAACTGATATGTGTTTTGGTCAGTTCCTCCACCGCAAACACGATTCCGCCGAGCGGCGTATTGAAAGCGGCTGCGAGGCCGGCGGCAGCGCCCGTCATGATCATATTTCTTTTGGAAATTTTGGGCCACCAGGCAGGTAACCATTGATTCACTTTCCGGAAGATAGAACCGGCAATCTGGATCGTTGGCCCTTCCCTTCCGATCAGTCCGCCGCCCAGAATCATTGAAAAACTGGATAGCATTTTGACCACAATGATCCTCAGGTTAAGGTATTTCTGAATTTTGTGATTGTCCTTTGGATTTGCCAGTTCAATGGCCGCCATCACCTGTGGAATGCCACTGCCTTTGGCATAAGGATCAAAGCGGATGACAAACCACCAGCCCAGTAAAAAAAGAGCCGGAGTCATAATAAATAATAACCAGGGCGTCTCTTTGAATGCGTGAGACGTGGTATTCTCGAGCAAGAGGTAAATTTTGGAGTAGTAAACGGCCGCCAGGCCGGTAAGGATTGACCCAATCCAAAAGGGTATTGCCTGCAATAAATTATTCTTCAGTTTCTCATTGCCAACACTGTCGAAGATATGCTTCAGCCGAATCCTGATCCTCGATTGAAGACTGATTTTCTTCTTTTCCTCCATCGGACAAAGATAAAAGTTCACAAGCAAAATACCTTTGTAAACCGTTGATCTTACCTTTAATGCTGCTATGGATTATCAATTACTGGGAAAGTCTGCTTTGAAAATCAGCCGCATTGGATTTGGCTGTATGTCGCTCGATGCCGGGAACGCGGAGGCGGAGAAAATTCTTCAGCAGGCTCTTTCCCTGGGCATTAATTATTTTGATACGGCCGACCTGTATCAGCAGGGCCGGAATGAAGAATTACTCGGCCGTGCATTTAAGAATAAAAGGGATCAGGTAATCCTGGCCAGTAAGGTAGGCAATCAATGGAGGCCCGACGGCAGCGGCTGGGATTGGAATCCATCAAAAAAATATATTCTCGATTCGGTGGAAAAAAGCCTGCGCCGCCTGCAAACAGATTACCTGGATCTTTATCAATTGCATGGGGGAACAATCGGCGATCCGATTGATGAAACCATAGAAGCTTTTGAAATTTTGAAATCGCAGGGAAAGATCCGTTACTATGGAATTTCCTCCATTCGCCCCAATGTGATCCGGGAATATGTTCAACGTTCCCAAATGACCAGCGTAATGATGCAATACAGCGTACTGGACCGCCGGCCGGAGGAGGAAATGCTAGACCTGCTCCTGAATCATCAGGTCGGCGTTTTAGCCAGGGGCTCTCTTGCAAAGGGTTTGCTGGTTTCAAAACCGGCGGTTCCGTTTTTAAATTATGACGCAGATCAGGTAAAAAAGGCGGCAGACGCGATAAAGGATTTATCAGTTGAAAAAAGAACCCCAACCCAGACTGCCCTGCAGTTTGTGTTACAAGCTCCAGCCATCAGCGCTGCCGTTGTCGGCATCAGGACCCGGGAACAGCTGGAAGAAGCCCTTCGGGCAATTGATTCAGAATCGTTGCAGAAAAAAGAAACTAAATTATTACAGCAGGTGCTGCCGGTAAATCTATATGACCAGAACAGATAAAATCAGTTATTGTTTCAATCTGAGTTGAACCCCTTCAACTGAATGGAGTTCGAGATTCAAACCATATCTTTCCCGATATCGGCAAGGTCTTTCAACCAGGCTTCCAGTACCGGCAATTCCCTGGATTTTACAATCTTCTTTTTATGCAGCTCCTCATAGGCCCGATATAAATTGTTCTGCAAGTCCATTTTCTTTGAAATGGCTGCAGACACTACCTCCGAAATTTCAGGTACATACCGGTACATTGGAACCTCCGACAAAAAATCATCGAAATAATTATGCGGATTTCTTTTTTGAATAACCGTTGCATTACAAAACCCTAACTGATAGCCATACAGCCACATGATTGGTTGAGCTACCAGACTGCGCAGAATATCGGTGAACCGGAAGCTGACATATGCCGGTAAATATAATAAAGGGAACAATGCTTTCCGGGTTAAGGTGTTTTGTGAATTAAACGGACTCAGCGTATTTTTTCCCAGTACAAGAGGATCTTTCTCTAAAAAAGTACAAGCTGAATCATTGGTCAGTCTGTAAATAGCATCAACATCCGGCTGGCCGTCTACGAGGGATTGCCAGATGCCGATCCTGCATTGTTTTTTTTCGTTCCAGACATCTGTAACAGTATTTGCATTAATCAGATGGAGAGGAAGCCCTCTCGGCCAGATCTTTTTTTCGGTATAGTAGCGGTACATATTAATAAATCCCTGATCAGAGGCCAGTGCTGAAAACCTGCCTTCCAGATCCGGAAATCCCCAGCCATCTTTTGGAAAATTATCATCGTCGGAATCTATAATCACGGTAGCGCCAAGCTGAATAGCATGCAGATATCCCATCATTTTCCTGGAATAGTGATCGAAAGGCATTTTTTTTTCCAGATACCGCCCTATTTGTTTTTGTTGTTTCAGCGACAGATAAGTGGCGCCCTCACATTCCCAGTCTTTTTTAGTCTTCTTATCCCCCACCACAATCAGATGGTGATCTTTTTTTTTTGAAAACAGTCGTACGCCTTCTGTGGGGGGGAAAATGGAGGTTATGACAATGAATCTTTTCATATTCTGCTTTATACATATAAAGATAGATGAACTAATTTTTTACACTGAACTTCTCTTAAAATCCGGCTCTTGCCATTAATTAATACCTTCAGCTAAATTTTACTTTCAGGACTCATGCCTTCAGGACTTGTAATTTACGAAACTACTCACCATGAAACATTGCCAGCCTTACTGGACCTGGCATCTATGTATTTTGAAAATATCACAGTTTTTCTGAGAGAAATAACATACCAGAATATTTGCAGTATCCGGCCTGAAGACAAATGGCCGAAGGCCGTTTTTTTCCGACAGGCCGAAACGGTTTCCAACAGGGCATTTATTCGTGAGGCAGTTCAATTTGCCGGGAATGGCGGATATACCCATTTCCATATCAGTACCCTGGATAATAACCTCTTGTATTTTGCCGTAGCGCTTCATCGATTGCGGCGACTTCACATCAGCTTATCCGTGCAGGCAGTTCATGGGTACAAGTCATGCCAATACAGGAGCCTGCGGGACGTTACAGAATCGCTGGCCAAAATGGTTTTTCACCGGCGGATACGTCACTATCGGGTTTTCTTTCCCGGAATGAAAGAGGTTTTTCTGCAGCAGTTCCCCCGAAACCATTGTCATTTTATTCCCTCCCGTTTTTTTTCGGGAAAACCCGATTCAGCGGGAGGGAATGCGGATTTTCTGAAATTAATCATTCCCGGATCTATCAGCGCCAGTCGCAGAAATTATGCATTTGTGGTCGATTTTACAAGGGACTATCTTTTGGAAATTGCGGCTAAAAGCGCTATCGAGTTGGTATTGCTGGGAGATATCAATACAGCTTATGGTTTAAAGCTGAGGAATGAATTGAAAGCTTATGAAACGGATCGTCTTCACATTCGGTATTATCAGGGTTATGTATCGCAATCGGAATACGAACAACAATTAGCCGCAGCTGATATCATTTGGAGTCCCGTGAATATCAATACGAAAAGTATCCGGGGTATAGCTGAAACATATGGTATTTCCATGGCTACCGGGCTTGTCGCTGATTTGCTCTTTATTTGCCGACCGGCGTTGGTGCCCGAAGGATTTGCCATACCGGAACACTATCAGGAATCGCTGATTACATATGACTCTCCGTCGGCCCTCGCAAGAAGACTTACAGAACTGATAGATGATTTGGACGAAAACAGGAGCATCAGGATCTTCAACGCGCTGTCTTTCTTTTCGAAGGAGAATTTTAAAAAAGAATTTGAAGAGCTTATGGATATCAGACAATGATCAATTGCTTTTTTTTTGAATACCCTTATATTTTTTTTTGGAGGCGAACGGATGAATAAAGATCCCATACCGCCTGAAAAAATAATATTCCATCAAAGTGCAGTAAATCAGGTTGCCTGTAAACATAGAAACTGCCGCGCCCATCATGGACCATTTTGGGATCAGGAAAACAGCCAGAATGAATGTAAATATTAAGGAATAGATCCGGCAGTAAATTGGCTTTTTTTCCCCGCCCTCCAGGATAAAGAACACGTCTGCAGAACCAATAAATGCGGACAGTAGATTTGACGCGAGAAATACAACCAATACGACAAAAGCATCTCCAAACCCGCTGCCGTACCATTGTAGTATCCGGGGGCCTGTTAATAAAAACAAGCAACAAAGCAGGAGACACTGATAGAAGCTATTTTTCGAAATCCGATACAATAGTCCGGGACCCGCCTCCTGCCCTATTTCATGCTTTACGGTGGATACGAGGGTAGGCAGCGATAAGTTGATGATTGCAACGGGGTATGAAGCAATATCAGCAAATTTTAGGGCCACGTTGTAATGTCCAACTGATGCGACACTCGAAAACAAACCCAATAATAAAAGATCCATCCTGGTGGAAAGAAAGTACATAAGGTTTAACAATACGTACCGAAAATTTGGCCTCGGAGAATAGCTGTTTTCAGGGCCGGTAGCCGCCTCTTTTACATCCCCGATGGTCTTTCTTATTTTGGCAGCTAATAAGAGAATACTGCAAAATAAACCTGCGCTCCCTGCCAGTATGCTGCCGACCGCCAGATCCCGTTTTCCTGTGTAGTAAAAAACCAATAAGAATATAATAAAGAAAAGGGGCCTTGCGATTTTTTCGATAATCTCACCGTAAATCACTTTATCCATGCCACGAAGAAAACTGACCAGGTTATTCATTACCGTCAACAGTATTACCAGCAGTAACCCGTAATTGAAATAGTAACTATACTTTGAGATTCCGGGTAAATCGAAATAGTGCAGGATAAAGAGGAATATTGTGCAAACGACTGGTATTAGAATGCTGTTGATACATAATGACCAGTTTAGTTGCTGCCTGATTTTTTTAATCTTGCCTTTTAATCGCCAGGTTGGCAATTGCACCAAATGGGAGTCATCCATTCCAAATAGGGAAAGCACTGCAAGCAGTACACACCAGCTGCTAACCAATGAATAAATGCCATAAATCTGACCCCCGTACAGACGTGCCAGTAAAATATTAGCGGAGAAAGCAAATACAAGTCCGCAACCCTGTATCAGAAATACTTTAAACCCCCTTTTAAGCAATATATTTTCATAAAAGGAAATATTGTCCTTTCCTAAAAATTGAAGTATTCTGGTAAACCATGAATCCATTGAAAAATAAACTGTAAGGACAGCACCCTGTTCAAATTGAATATTGTTCCCCGGCGGCCGCTAAATAATTTTATTATTGTAAGGCCCGGACGATCTCGATGAAATCAGCGGCAATCAAGGAAGCGCCGCCAACCAGTCCGCCATCCACGTCTTCGCAGGCAAACAATTCTTTTGCATTATTCGCTTTTACACTGCCGCCGTATAAGATTGAGATCTTTTGTGCGACTTCCTGACCATATTGTTTTTCCAATACGGCGCGGATATGGGCATGCATTTCCTGAGCCTGTGCAGTACTGGCGGTTTTCCCGGTGCCGATGGCCCAGATGGGTTCATAAGCGATGATGACGTTCAGTATTTGTTCGGCAGAAAGGTGAAACAGGGAATCCCGGAGTTGCTGCTCCACAAACGCGTTCTGCGTGTTTTGTTCCCGGATCGCGAGGGCTTCCCCGCAACAAAAAACGGGAGAAATATTGTAGGTCAGGCAAATGGATACCTTTGCTGCAATAACTTCATTGGTTTCTCCAAAGTATTCACGCCTTTCGCTATGTCCGACCAGACAGAATAAAACATCTATTGATTTCAGCATTTCGGCGGAGACTTCCCCGGTATACGCTCCGGATTTCTTATCTGAACAGTTTTGGGCTGCAGCGAAATAGTTTTCTTTGAGATGCGCGGTGTCATTGGTCAGTTCCAGATAAGGAAAAGGAACCGCAAACAAGACCTGCTGATTTTCATTCGGGGAAATGCCGGAAGTAATAATGGTTTTTAATAATTCAGCACCCTGCTGGTAAGTTAGATTCATTTTCCAGTTGGCGGCCGCAATTTGTTTTCTCATTACAGGTTATTTGTTTATCAAAAATGGTTATCGAATAATTGTTGACAAAAACTTATGGGGTTCTCGTTTACGTTTTGCGATCAGTTTCATATTGCCGGTCAAAAATACTTTTCAAAACGTTTATTTCATCGGGTGAAAGGATTTTGTTTTTTAGTTTCTTCCATTGGATAATGTCCCGGATGGCTTTTTCAAAATCATATCTTACTTCCGGATCATACCCCCAGCTGAAGGAGGAAAGATAAGTTGGTGTTAGTCCCTTTCCAAATACATTCGCGCACACGCCTACTACCGTGCCACTGTTAAATGAAGTGTTGATAGCGCAGCGGGAATAGTCCCCCATAAATAATCCCACTTTTTGTCCTGCATCCAGAAAGGCATTTTTAACCGGGTTCCACAATTTTATCACGCCCGCATTGTTCTTTAAATTGGAATTGGAAGTTCCACCCCCGATATTGCACCACTCCCCGATCACCGAATCACCGAGGTATCCATCATGGGCCTTGTTCGAATTTCCAAAGATCGCCGAGTTCTTAATTTCCCCGCTCACAATACAATTAGGGCCAACGGTTGTGGCTCCATAAATTTTTGTTCCCATTTTGATTACACTTCCCGTTCCAAGGGCAAACGGTCCGCGGATCATACTGCCTTCCATAATTAAGGCATTCCTGCCAATATAAATGGGTCCTTCCGTGTCATTCAGCATGCAATGCTCCACCACGGCTCCCGGTTCAATAAAGATCTGCCCCCCGGGAATCCGGTTTTTCTTTTCCGGACCGGAGGCAGACAATACAATGCGGTTCGATTCGGGAACGGGTATTGTTCGGCGACCCCTGGTGATCAGTTCGAAATCGCGCCTGATTTCCTGATCCGTCATTCTGATAATATCCAGGATATTCTGCAGTTTGTAAGCCTGATCAATTGCTTTTTTAACGGCGGCAGTGTTGCCTTTCGCGATGGTTTCCGTCACGATGAGGTCAGGTAGAATATTTGAGGGAATTTCAATTTCCGCTTTCCCGGAATCCGAGACCTCAAAAAAATATTCCCATTTCTGCCGGATGGTCAGGATGCCACAACGGATATCAGCAACTGTTCGCGTCTCGGAGAAGGGAAAGAAATCATTAGAAAAGGGCCCGTCAGCGAGGGAAATGGATCGCATGATTAAAAGTACAATATTTTGAGAAGTTGATAATTGATAGTTGATATTTGATAGGGCTGAATAAAGTTTCAAATTTGTGCGTTGGCGGGGCATGTCCGTCAACAGTAAATCATCAATGTATTGGCCGGGAACCTCAACTAAAAAAAATCCCCTTCTGTAACAGAAAGGGATTTGCTTTACAAAGCGTTAATTTTATTTCTTGGCGTAACGTTTTTTGAATTTATCAATACGTCCGGCGGTATCCACCAGCACATTCTTGCCGGTAAAAAAGGGATGAGAAGTGTTCGAGATTTCCAGTTTGATCAGCGGGTATTCATTGCCGTCTTCCCATTTGGTTGTTTCTCTGGAATTAGCAGCAGAACGGGTCAGAAAACTGGTGCCATTACTCATATCCCGGAATACGACAAGACGATAACTTTCCGGATGAAGATTCTGTTTCATAATTTCAAATTTGGCCGTGCGATCAATATTTTATTTTCCCGGCACGAAAGGGAGCGCAAAGTTAAGGGTTGAATGGGTGGGAACCAAATGCTTTTCGCCTCCGGCGAAAAGTGTGGATGGTGGATGGTTGATGGTGGATGGACATTCGTAATTATTTGTCTATCAGATATTTATCTGGCAACGGATTCATGAGTTTCTAAATTCGCGAATCATATAAATCCTTCGCAATCATCCGAAGCCCCTATTACCATTGTTTTTGAACGCTATCCTGCTTCGCAGGTCCATCAACCATCCACCATCCACCCGGAACGGAGTTCCTTAGTTCCGCATATTATCAAACTGTAACGGCACTTCCAGCCCTGCATTTTTACATCGCTGGATCACGGCTTGCAGTTCATCCAGTTTTTTCCCGGTAACCCTCACGAGATCATCCATGATGGCAGCCTGTACTTTTAATCCGGAATCCTTGATCAGCTTAACGATCTTTTTGGCATCTTCCTGTTTGAGGCCATTCCGGACCGGCACTTCTTTTTTGGTGACTTTACCACTGGGATAAGGTTCTTTGCTGAAATCGTAAGCCAGTGGGTCCAGCCCCTGTTTTATGGAGCGGCTGATGAGCACATCTACGATTTGCTTGATCTTCATATCACTGGCGGCTTCGAGTTCAATCCGCATTTCTTTTTTATTGAGTTCAATGGAAACCGGAGAATCCTTAAAATCAAAACGGTTCTGGATCTCTTTTTTGGTTACGTTCACCGCATTGTCCAGCGTTTGGGGATCTATCTTACTTACGATATCAAAGGATGGCATAGGTTGTTATTAATCGCCAAAATTAAAAAAAAAGACCCGCTCATCCTCCGGAGCAGGCCTTTATTCAGGAAAAAGACAAATTAATTATTGCCTCCCTGTTTTACCCGGTTGGCTTCTTCATTTGCCCCGCCTGAATGACGACTGTTTTGCTGGTCTTTGAGCGGTTTACCAAAGCGGTAGGTAAATGTCATGCTGACCTGCCGGCTGTCTCTTGTATTATGGAAAGTAGCCTCGGTTTGCTGGAAATTGATGCTGCCCTTTGCCTGCTGGGTGTAAAAAATATC
This sequence comes from uncultured Chitinophagaceae bacterium, assembly GCA_963801295.1. GTDB lineage: Bacteria > Bacteroidota > Bacteroidia > Chitinophagales > Chitinophagaceae > Puia. The sequence continues at coordinate 92,326 of CAWDEH010000009.1, read as the reverse complement.
CCGGATACCCAGTTTCAGACTGCCTTTGTCCTTCAGGATTTTTTTAACAACGGCGGAAGAAACCTGTCCCATGGGTCTGATCAGAACCTGACCTTCGATTCCTGAAGTTCTGTACCATCCGGATAATTCGGCACTCCATCCCTTTCCAAAACTCAACTGGTTGTTAATGTTACCCATGCCGGTTGTTGCGCTCACATCCAGGTTCTCTCCATATAACATTCCGCTGAAGTGGTTGTAGTTTACATTGGCATAGATAATCGTGGTCCACCATTTGGTTACCGGTAAATTCAGGCTCACGGAAATCCCCGCATTTTCTCTCTTTCCAATATTTCCGTTCCGCACAATAGTCGCATGATCGTTCTGTTCAAATGTTTCAGAAAAGAAATTTTTGGTCTTACTATAGTTGACGGTTGTGGTCAGGAAATTGTGGTAAGTATGTGAAATCTCGAAATTGTTTGAATACTGGGGCTGCAGGTAAGGATTCCCGGCCTGGTAAGTGTACTGATCCAGGAAGAATAAGAACGGATTCAGGTCGCCGTAATCCGGACGGTCAATACGTCTCCCAAAGTTCACATTAAATGAATTGTTATCGTTCAGCTGGTAAGAAACATAAGCAGTCGGGAAAGCGCTCACATAACTCTTTGTAAAAGCCGAATCATTATTATTCACGGTGAATTTATTTCCGAACTGGTGGCCGGAGTAATTTGTGTTTTCAACGCGTAATCCGAGCTGGAAACTCCATTTCTTATATTTTTTGCTGAGGTTGATATAACCGGCGTTTATATTTTCGTGGTATACGAAATAATTACTCTTTGTAGTGTCCGGGACATTTACATCGTTCTCCACATTAAAATAGTTTGCCTGGTTGTCAGTCGCCACATAGCTGGTTTTCAATCCTGCCTCCAGTTTGAGATCCTTTTTGAAGGGATGGGTATAGTCAGTTTTAAAAGAGTAGATATCAATTACGGAAGGAAGGTTTCCTGTTAATACAGTTTCTTCTATCGGCTGCATGCCTGGATCAAAAGTTGTATTCAGGTAATGTTGGTCGTTCATCGAATTATACCGCACGTAATCCGCATCGGCGGTGATCTCGGTACCGAGGGAATCAAATTTCCTTCTGAAGTTCAGATTCGCGGAGGCGCTCTGCCATTTGCCGCTTGTATTTCCAAAAGTATTCACCAGGGAATCCGTAACGTTATTGGCATCTTTCAGGGTAATGTAACTCGCTGATGTATTCTTATCATTGCTTTGATAACCACTCACCACAAACCCGATGGTTGTTTTATCGTTTATGAAATAGTCCATGCCGGCTTTGACATTGAACTGGGGGCTTGAATATTCCATGTGGGTGTGCTGGGTAAAAATAGAATTGACTTGTTTGTCACCCACGTTCAGGTATTTTCTGTTGATATCCAGATCATGCCAGCCCTTCCAGCGGTTGAATCCGCCATTGAAGAAGAAATTCGCTTTACCGGTCCGATAATTCATGTTCAGGCTGCTCTGGGGCTTACCATACCTGCTCTGCGTCTGCGTAAGCGAAAGGGATCCGTTGAATCCTTTGGTTTTATTCTTTTTAGTTTTAATATTAATGATCCCGGAATTGCCTGCAGCATCATATTTTGCTGAGGGATTGGTCATGATTTCCAACTGATCCAGCGCTGATGCAGGAAGACTTCTCAGGTAACTGGCCAATTGTGCTGCAGTCATATAGGTGGGCTTGTCGTCAATCATGACGGTTACCCCCTGTTTACCCTTCAGGCTGATATTCCCGTCCTTATCCACTGAAACGCCGGGTGATTTTTCCAGGATATCCATGGCCGTTGCCCCGGCGCTGGTAGGGGAAGCATCCACGTTCACTACCGTACGGTCGGCTTTTTGCTCAATAAAGGATTTTTTGCCGACGATGGCTACGGCCTGTAGTTCCCTGGTTTCTTTCTTTAGTGCGATAGCCGGCAGGTTCACGTTCTGCTGACCTGCGGTAACCGGAAAATTTGCCCCTGAAGAAAGTTCATACCCCACAGCAGTGATCTGTATATGATAATTACCTGCGGGGATGGACTCGAATATGAATTTTCCGGATTTATCTGACGCGGTCATCTTATAGGCTGCGGTGTCCTTACCCCTGATCAGGGCAATACTTGCGGATTCCACCGGGGTATTCTTTTCTTCATTCACTGAACCCCTTATACTGGCAGCTGTGGGTGTTTGAGCGTTCGCTAAGCAGGAAAGCGCTGTAAAGACGCCTAGAAATAAAAGTTTCATGTTTTTTGGTTTACTTGGTACTATTTCTTAGTAGTTACAGGACAAAGATCAGTACCAAGTATAACATAGAACAGTGTTTTATGTTGGAAGGCTGATTTTACTGATAACCGGGAAATAGCGTGTGAGAATAGGACGCAGGAATTTCGAAGAAGTTGCAGTTTGCCTGAGAATTCTGATGAATGGAGGGGATTCCGGGGCAACGGTCATTACACTTGTTGGCGGCTTTCCAATTTGGCCTTATAGCGGTTTTTCAGGATAAAATACAGAATAGCTCCGGTAATAATCAGCAGGGTGGAGATGATTTCAGCCTGGGTGGGATGAAATCCGAAGATCGAATACCGGGTATTGACCCTGATTTTCTCTATAAAAAACCGTTCGATACCATTTAAAACCAGGTAAACGGCGAATAGCGTACCCGGCGCTTTGAGTTTTTTCCGGATTGACCAGAGCAGGAAAAAAAGCCCAACGCATACGATGGTTTCATAAAAAGGAGTAGGAAATACCGGTAAAGGAAGATAACTGCAATAGGTATCCGCACATCCCGGAATTTTGATGCCTTCACTGATCACATTGTGGGGATATGAATAAGCGAACAACCAGTTTGGCAGAAAAGAAGGGCCTTTTACAGCCAGGTGCGATACATTCAGCGAGCCAAACTGACTCATATAAAATTCTGAATGTTCCTGGCCACCACCTGATGGAAATTGTCCAGGCTGCCCGCAACGGTTTTTAAATTCGAATCCACGGCATAAGCGCTGTTGATGATTCCCCAGTCTCCGTCGCCGGCAGTCTGACAGCCGATCCTGCCGGTGCCATAGGCCAGTATCAGGGCCGGTGCGGCGGCATCATTCAAATGCCAGATCCCGATTTTATGTTTACGGGCAAAGTACCAGATTGCCAGCGCAGCGCAGATCAGTCCGCCATAATAAGTGAGACCGCTGAAAGAGATCAGCGATTCGATCGGGTTCTTTACAAAATCGTCCCATGTTTCCAGGCTGTTGAAGATCTTTGCCCCGATAAACCCAAATACAGCTCCGAGGATAATGATGTCCCCTACCCGGTCGTGCGGCCAGATCCTGATTTTTCTTTCCTCCGGCTGCGGCAGTTTCTGTTTGTTTTTCTCCCACCATTTCATTCCGGCGAATAGCAGTCCCAGCAGTATGCCGGCAAGCCAGTTTCCTTCGGATGAAAAGATAAAATCCGCCGGATTCTGCGTCACCGGCGCATTCGACGTAAACAGACCGATGAACTTATAGCCAAAAATAAATCCCAGTATAAAATTGGTGAACATTTCGCCCGGGCCCGCAGGTTTGCCCACTACCCTGATTTCTTCTTCCGCCTGCAGCAAACCCTGACCTTCCTTGCGTTTGAGTTCGCGCGCCAGCACAACGGCCGCCAGGATAAAAGAAATGGCGACAAAAAATCCAAAAGTATTTATAAAGTGCAGGAACTTCCAGTCAACGCCGAAAAGATCCTTAAAAGCGTAGTAAAGATTTGGATACATAGGAGTTGCAAGATAAGGCTAAAAAGTTGACGGAAGCTTCGTAACCTTGTTCCAAAATAATACCGTTTATGAAAAAAATAGCTGTCATCGGAGCCGGCACCATGGGTAACGGTATTGCTCATGTGTTTAGTGTGCATGGCTTTCCGGTCAACCTGGTTGATCTGCATCCTGCACAGTTGGAAAAAGCCATGAACACCATTGACAAAAACCTCGACCGCCAACTGCAGAAGGGAACGCTGACGGCAGAAATAAAACAACAAACTTTACAGCGTATTAAAACCTTTTCCGATCTGAAAGCGGCGTCGCGGAAGCTGACCTGATTGTGGAAGCCGTTTCCGAAAATGCGGAAATCAAACTGAATATATTCCGGGAACTGGACAGCATAGCGGGGTCAGACGCCATCCTCGCCAGTAACACTTCTTCCATTTCCATTACCCGGATCGCCGCGGCAACCCGTCGCCCGGGACAGGTGATCGGCATGCATTTTATGAATCCCGTTCCGGTGATGAAACTGGTGGAAGTGATCAATGGTTACGCTACAGCTTCTTCGGTTACCCATACCGTTACTGAGATCGCAAAACAACTGGAGAAAGTTCCCTGTGTTGTCAATGACTATCCGGGTTTTATTGCCAACCGCATCCTGATGCCGATGATCAATGAAGCCATTATCAGTTTACAGGAAGGTGTGGCCGGTGTGGAAGCAATTGACAGCATCATGAAACTGGGCATGGCGCATCCGATGGGACCGCTGCAGCTGGCGGATTTTATCGGCCTGGATATCTGCCTTTCCATTCTGAAAGTTTTGCACGAAGGATTTGGCAATCCGAAATACGCAGCTTCGCCCCTGCTGATCAATATGGTGGCGGCGGGATATTTAGGTGTAAAATCCGGCGAAGGGTTTTACCAATACACAGCTGGTTCCAAAGAACTTGTCGTCAGTAAGCAGTTTACGGGTCGCCGGTAACTTAACCCGCCGGAACAAATGAAAAAGCCAGCGCCGGCAGCGGGTGCTGCTGAATTCCGGATGGAAGAAAAACTTTAACCTTATTTTCTTTTGATTCCCATTTAACCTTTTTCCCGGTTTCTAAAAACTTGATGACAGTTCCTTTAGCAGGCAGGTTGTTTTCCCATTCTACGAAAGCAGGCATCGGTTCATTTTCCTTTAGGCAAACCAGGGCGTACATTTTTCCCTGTTGTTTATTTTGCGTAAACCAGGTATTGCCATCGTGAAAATAGCCGGTTGAACGGGTATTATAAATGGCTTCTCCGTTTTTAGTCATCCATTCGCCAATTTCTTTCATACGCTGAACAGCTTCCGCCGGCAGTGTGCCATCCGGTTTCGGGCCGATGCCCAATAAAAGGCTCCCGCCTTTTGCCACCACTTCAATAAGGGAGTGAATGATCCGGCCGGAAGGTTTGAACTTATCGTTGGGAACATATCCCCAGTTGTTGGCGAGGGTCATACAGGTTTCCCAGGGATAGTCAAGCTGCTGCTCCGGAATTTTTTGTTCGGGGGTTTGATAGTTCTCGTAAGGACCATGTACTGTGCGGTCCACGATCAGTATTCCCGGCTGGGCGGTCCGGGCCATTTCGGCAATACGCGGCATATCGATATCCTGGCTCCATTTGGGGATGCGGGCGCCCCAGGAACGGACTTCTTCATTCACTGTTTTCAACGGCCTTACCCATCCGCCGTCCAGCCAGAGAATATCAATGGAGCCATAATTGTGCATCAGCTCGCTGATTTGATTATAGGTGAAGGATTTGAATTGATTCCAGCGCCAGGGAAACTTCTGAATATCGTAATTATTATTCCGGTCGGGCGTTGCATACCGGGGCCACCAGTAATATTCCGAATGCCAGTCGGGCTTTGAAAAATAAGCGCCGATCATCAAACCTTTTTTACGGAATGCGTCAAACACATATTTCGCCACATCGGCTTTGGGATTATTTTTAAAGGGCCCGTCTGTTATTTTAAAATCAGTTTGCTTCGTGTCGAACATATTGAAGCCGTCATGATGTTTAGTGGTAAAAACGACATAGCGCATGCCGGCTGCCTTTGCAGCTTCGGCCCATGCATCCGGATCAAAATTGACCGGATTGAATTTATCCTTAAGGCCCCAGTACCATTTTTTATAATCGGGGTATGCGATCGTACTGTCACGGTTGATCCAATCCTCCGAACAGAGATTCCAGGATTCAATGATGCCGGGAACGGCATACAGCCCCCAGTGAATGAGGATGCCAAATTTCTGATCCTGCCACTTATCCAGTTTCGCCCGAACTTCCGGTTCTTTGGGCCATTCATATTCGGTAGATTGGAGATGAACATTTGGCTGGGCTGATCCGGTCATTGCACAGAGCAGGAAGAAAAGCACAATCTTGAGAAGTTTCATTGTGTCAAGTTAGGATTAAGAATCAGGTAACGATATTACATATAATGTGAAACCGGTGCAAAATGAATGAATGTTAAAATCAGGGTAACGCGTTTTTCTCAGGTCAGATCATTCAGAAAATAATCAATCCTGTCTGAATAATACTCTTCGGTTTTGGCCATTACCAAATTCCGGAGTACCGGGGCAGCTAATCCTTCGGATATTTCGGATTGCCTGCCGGAGATCACACGCGCTTCATCCCATAATCCGGAATCGATAAATGATTGCAGCAACCCTGCCCCCCCTTCCACCAGTATACTCAGTATATTCAAAGAATATAAAGCAGAAAGAATCTGAGGGATTAATGGTTCGCTGAAATCGATTTTTTTGTAGTTCAGGTTTTCAGATTGGTTTTCTTTTTTTTCGTTCAGTATGATCGTCGGAACGGATCTGTCGAATACTTTTAAAGTATCCGGGAGGCGGAGGGTTTTATCCAGTACAATCCGCACCGGATTCTTACCGGGCCATAAGCGGGCGGTTAACATCGGATCATCCAGCTGCGCTGTCTGCGTACCCACCAGTATCCCTGCTTCTTCAGTCCTCCATTTGTGTACAAGCCGGTTTGAATATTCATTGGAAATCTGTGTTCGCTCTCCGGATTTACCCGCTATTTTATGATTTGCTGATTCTGCCCATTTCAAAATTACATAAGGTCGCTTTTGCTGGTGAAAAGTAAAGAAACGCTTGTTGAGCGCCATGGCTTTCTTCTCCAGCACCGGAAATATCAGTTCAACATTGTTCGACTGCAATTTTTCTATTCCCTTGCCATCCACCTCCGGAAAGGGATCCCGGCATCCGATCACGACCCTGGGAATGCGCTGCTGAATGATCAGGTCCGCACAGGGAGGGGTTTTTCCGTGATGGGCGCAGGGTTCCAGCGAAACGTAGAGGGTGGAAGCAGGAATCAGCAAACGGTCCGCCTCCTTAACGGAACCGATACAGTTGACTTCAGCATGGGGACCACCAAATTTTTCATGGTATCCTTCCCCGATAATTCTTCCTTCATGTACCAGTACTGCGCCCACCATGGGGTTAGGTGCGGTGTACCCGGCGCCAAGCGAAGCCAGCTCCAGGCATCGCTGCATAAATTCTTCGTGCAGGCCATAGCCGGTTTTTTCTGATGCAGAGAGGGAATCAGGAAGCATGACCGCAATTTAATTCATTGTAAGTTTGCCACCATGACCATTGATGGAGCAAACCGGCGGCTTATTTCTTCCCTCGGCACAATTTATGACGAACGGGAAGCTTCTTCCATTGCTTCTTTAGTCATGGAAAAGTTAACCGGCAAATCAAAAAGCCTGCGGGTAATACATAAGCTGGATGAGCTTCCGGAAGAAAAGGAAATTTTGTTCAGGAAATGGTTTGAAGAACTTATGCTAAACCGTCCGGTACAATATGTTTTGGGAGAAGCCTGGTTTGCCGGCCTTCGTTTTTATGTAGATGAACGGGTCTTGATACCAAGACCCGAAACGGAAGAACTGGTGGCCTGGGTTCTGGAAGATCTGGAGCCATTGCCGACAGAAGATTTTAAGATTCTCGACATCGGCACGGGAACGGGTTGTATTCCCGTCAGTATCGGGAAGAAAAGGAAAGATCTCCGGCTGCTGGCCTGTGATTTCAGTATTCCTGCGCTGGAAGTTGCCCGAAAAAACAGTCAGGACAATCAGGTGCCAGTTGAGTTTATTTATACCGATATACTGAACAATTCATCCTGGAGCTTAATTCCCGCCGTTAATATGATCATCAGTAATCCGCCTTATATTCCCGGGCAGCAAAGGGCGGCGCTGGATAAGCATGTAAGAAATTTTGAACCGGAAATTGCCCTTTTTGTACCGGATAAGGACCCCATTGTCTTTTACAAACAGATCGGCCTGCTGGCAAAAAAGAAATTGATTGCCGGGGGAAAAGTCTTCCTCGAAACCCATCATGATTACTCCAAAGAAGTTCTGACCTGGTATCAGGAAAATGGCTTTACGGTGGAGTTGCGGAAAGATTTTTCGGGGAAAAACCGGATGATCCGGGCTATTATTTAATCATGTTCCCCGGTCGCCAAACTTAAAGCCATTCCCTTACTTTTGCGCAGCTGAAAATCTATGAAATCTCTGCCCGGAATTGCGTTCGTTATGCTCCTGCTGGCATCGTCGGAGGCTATAGCACAAAACAGTGATGCCTTACTGAAAGACTCCGGATGGAGCTTTCATTTTCAGTTTACCGGAATCATTCAGTATCATCCGGGATTTCATGCCTCCTACGGTGGAATCAACAGTTTTGGGCCGGATCCTGAAAAAGCTTTTTCCGTAACGACCACGGCATATATCGGCAGAAAGTTATGGAATGGCGGATCCCTTTATTTCAACCCTGAAATGTCGGGCGGGGAAGGCCTGAGTAAAACCCTGGGAATTGCCGGTTTTCCGAACGGAGAAACCTTCCGCATTGGCGACGCAAAGCCCGTGGTATATGTGGGCGAATATTTTTCAGACAGCAAATTAATATTGATAAAGATCATCTGACGGATGTGGAAGATGGGGTCAACCAGGTAAAGGAAAGCGTTTCCAGTTCGCGGATAACCATCACCGTGGGTAAGGTGGGAATGGCGGATTTTTTTGATCAGAATGCGATAAGTCATGATCCGCGTGGCGATTTCATGAACTGGGCATTGATGAACAATGGCCCTTATGATTATGCTGCCAATACCCGGGGCTATACCGGCGCACTGGTGATGGAGTATTATCGCCCGGGCTGGGTATTCAGGGCGGGAACCGGGCTGCTTCCCGAATATGCAAACGGCCCCACGCTGAATTTTAATTACCTGAAATCGAATAGGAAACGGTTGAAGTGGAAAGAGATTATTCCATTCAAAGGCATCCGGGTTCAGCACGAATTCTTTTTTACTACAATACGTCCCGCGCCCCAGCTTACCGGGATGTGTTAATGACTATAATAAGTGGTACGGGATACCTCGCTGAATGTTATAAACGGTAAAACTTATGGAGGCAAAAAATTCGGAATGGGACTAAGTGCTGACCAGGAACTGACCGATCACCTGAAGGCTTTTTTTCGCGCCGGATGGAATGATGGGAAAACCGCTACCTGGGCGTTTGCGGAAATTGACAATAGTCTGAGCGCCGGCCTGCGGTATTATGGATTGGGCAGGAACCGCAATGCGGACAATATCGGTATTGCGGTGGTGACCAATGGGATTTCAAAAGACCACCGCGATTTTCTGAATGCGGGAGGTTATGGATTTATGCTGGGAGACGGGAAACTTCCGGACTATTTGCGGGAAAATATTGCTGAATTATTTTACGAGGTAAAACTTTTGGAATCGGTTTATGCAACGGCGGATTATCAGTTTGTTTTACATCCGGCTTATAATCAGCGACCGCGGGCCAGTGCATCTGTTGGCAGCGCGTGTACATTTTAGTTTTTTAAAGATTCCCTTTCTTCAGTTCATTCACTGCGAAATCACAGGCCCTTGCCGTGAGGGCCATATATGTAAGTGAAGGATTTTGCCAGGCGGAGGAGGTCATGCAACTTCCATCGGTGACAAATAAATTTTTTACTGCGTGCACCTGGTTGTTTCCGTTCAGCACAGAGTTCTTTGGATCCTTTCCCATGCGCAGCGTGCCCATTTCATGAACGGCGCTTCCGGCGCGGCTGATGATAATCAAAACCCTGAATATTGTGAAAACCGGTTTTCTCCAGCATGTCCACGCAGGATTGCTGAATATCTTTTCTCATGGCTTTTTCATTGTCGCCGTATTGAAAATGAATATGGACAAGCGGCAGGCCCCATTGAGTCTTTTTTCGAATCGTCCAGGCTGATCCCGTTTTGATAATAAGGAAGGGTTTCTCCCCATCCGCCCAGCCAAAGCATCCAGGGTCCCGGTTTTAGCAACTTCTCCTTAAAATCCTTACCAAATCCTTTTGTTCCCGACGCTGTTTCATTCCCAGTTTTTTCTTGATCCGCTGCCCTGAATTCCCCAGCCCCTCAGGTAATCGGAGCGTTGGGTGGCCGTATTGATATTACGGAACCTCGGCATATAAATATTTCCCGGCTTGCGGCCGTAATAATAGCTGTCCTCCATTCCGGAAAATCTGCCATGGCTCCGCTTCCGGTAAAATGATCCATTAAATTATGGCCAGCCTGGTTACTGTCATTTCCAAGCCCGTCTGGAAAACGATTTGATCTGGATTGCAGCAAAATGGCGGCTGACGGAATGGTGGAGGCATTCAGAAAAATAATAGTGGAAAAATATTCGGTCACGTTTTTGTATGCGCGTCCATTACCCTCACGCCGGAAGCTCTTTGCTTTTTATTGTCATATAATATTTCAATCACCACGGCATCGAATACCACGGAGAGGTTTCCGGTGGCCGCCGCAGCGGGCAGCGTCGCGGAATTGCTGCTGAAATAGCCACTGTAAGGGCATCCCCGGGCGCAAAGATTCCTGAACTGACAGGGGCCGCGTCCCTTCCATCCTCTGGTCAAATTGGCCACCCTGGCCGGGGTAACAATTCGTTCCTTATACCTGGACCGCACTTCGATTTGCAAAATGATCCTCAATGCAATTCATTTCAATGGGTGGCAGAAATTTCCGTCGGGCAGATGAGCCAATCCTTCCGGCCTTCCGCTGATGCCGGCGAATTCTTCCACGTAATCGTACCAGGGCTCAATATCCTTATACCGGATCGGCCAGTCCACTCCGTGGCCGTCTTTCGCATTCGCTTCAAAATCCAGGTCACTGAGCCGGTAACATTGCCTCCCCCAGGTCAGTGATCTCCCGCCTACCTGATACCCGCGGACCCAATGAAAGGGATCATCCTGGATATAAGGATGTTCCTCGATCCCGCACATAAAATGCGTTATTGGCCGGATTAAAATTCTGGGCAGACACCGGATTGTCTTTGATTTCCTGAATGGTATTGTTTAATCCGTGCGGAAATTGCCAGGGCGCCGTAAAGGCGGTTGTATAATCCTTAACATGCACCACATTCCTACCCCTTTCGATCACCAGGGTTTTCAGTCCTTTTTCGCAGAGTTCCTTGGCGGCCCAGCCGCCACTGATGCCGGAGCCAATTACAATGGCATCGAAGCTCTGTTGCTCCAGTCCTTTTATATTTACATAAACCTGTTTGGGATCGCCCATGGATTTCTATTTGGTCGCCCAGGCGGGTTGCGACGGATTCAGCGGAATACAGGCCTCGTACCTGCCGGGAACCGGGATATAGCGAAGCGCCAGGGTCGCGCCTTTTTCAGATATGCAGTAGCTTCGACCGTGTATTGTTTCAGGGTTTCGAAAAATTTCCCGCCGAGTACTTTATCTTTAACCCTGCCCAGCATACGATTCACCGGTTGCGCCTTTTCTTCAAAATACCGGAGAATCCCTTCTCTTTCCTGTTCCGTGCATTGAGCAAATCCTTTTTTATAACGGGAACGCGTATGCGCTTCGAGCGCCTGCAGGCCCTCTATGAAGACGTTGAGTGTTTTGGGATCCGTGCATTCGGTTAGCAGGGGAATCATGAATTCAATCACCCCGGCTTCTTTTGCGCCGGGTGTTCCGGTAGCCGGAATGATGGTTTCCGCCAGATCGGTCAGCAGTTCTTTTTTTGAAAGCAGGTAAGCAATATCGGGCTGTTTTGGTGAGCGTGAACCATTCATAACCGCCAAACCCCAGGACTGCTGCCGCCACCCGTCAGCAGGATGCCGCCAATGGCTTTACGCCTTTTCACTGAACCCCGGTTTTATCCACCGCCAAAACCGTTCTGGCGCCCAGTTCGCGGGCCACCCGCATTACGGCCACCACATCGTCGATGGGAACAGTTTTATCTGCGTTGATCACGATGGAAGGTTGTTCCCTTTCCTTGGCCAGGAAAGGTGCGAGCTGGGCTTTCAGTTCCGCCACAGTAACCTTTGTGGTTCCTACATAAAACTGTTTATTGGCATCAATGGATACCACCACGGTCTGCTTGGCCTTGGTATCGCTTTTTGATTTGGGCTGGGAAAGCTTAACCACATTGGGATTGGCCATCGTAGACACGATCAGAAAGAACAACAGCAGGATGAACAGGATATCGTTCAGGGGCCCGGTGTGACCTCCCCTTCTTCTCTATGTTTTTTGCGTAGGTTCATGTTGTTTTACTTTCAATACAATTCACTTCGCCTGTCGGTTCCTGCAATATATCTATAAAATCACCGCTCGCCACTTCCATCCGGTTGGTGGTTTTGTCCATCCTGGAATTCAGGTAACGGTATCCGATATAAGCAATGATACCGATGATCAGCCCGCCGGCTGAAGAAATCATTTTCACATAAATACCGCCGGCAATATTGGAAATGCTGTATTCCCCCGTGGAGGCAATATTGTAAAACAGTTCGAACATCCCGATGATGGTTCCCAGGAACCCGAAAAGCGGGGCGATATAGCCGATAACCGATAAAACCGAAAGGTTTTTTTCCATTTTATACAATTCCAGCCTGCCTACATTTTCCATGCTCTTTTCAATGGCGTCAATGGGTTTGCCGATGCGCTGGATGCCCTTGTCGATGATGCGGGCTACGGCGTTATTGGTGTTTTTAGCGAGACTTCTCGCCGCCATCACATTGTTGTTCACAATATGATCCCGGATGATATTCATGAAATTGTCATCCACTTTGGAGGCCTTATTAATGGCCATCAGCCTTTCTATAAATACGAAAATGGCAATCACCAGGAGGATTGCCAGGGGGATCATCAGGGGGCCGCCCTTCTCAAAGATATCCCAGAGGGTTTGTTTATCTGAAGTGACCAACACGCCGGCCCTGGCAAGACTGTCTTTAATTTTCGCTGAATCAATGATAACCTGCAGAAAGAATAAATTCATCCGGTACTGGTTTTTTTTGTGCGGTAAAAGTAAAACTTTCAACCTATAACGGTCGGCGCTGCTTCGTATTTTTTAACAAAATGCTAAATCTTCCCGGAACGGTGTGTGAATGTACTGTTTTTTGAAGACAGAGCCGGTAAAACAAACCCCGGCCGATTATGTTATAACTTTGAAAATAATGGATCAAGTATTGGACATCATCGTTGTAGGCGGAGGGCCCATCGGGCTGGCCGCCGGACTGGAAGCAAAAAAAGCCGGATTGAATTATGTGATTCTGGAGAAAGGCGTGCTGGTGAACTCACTGTATTATTATCCGGCCAACATGACTTTTTTCTCCACTTCGGAAAGGATTGAAATCGGCGAAGTTCCCTTTGTGAGCAATAATGCCAAACCCACGCGTGCAGAAGCGCTGGAATATTACCGCCGGATTGCTGTTTCCAATCACCTGAATATTCATCTTCAGGAACCCGTTGAAAAAGTAATTCCGAAGGGAGGGCTTTATGAAGTAAAGACACCCAAAGCGGTTTACCAGACAAAAAATCATCATTATCGCTACCGGATTTTATGATATTCCGAACCTTTTGAATATTCCGGGTGAGGATCTTTCCAAACTCACCCATTATTATAAAGAGCCTCATTTTTATGCCATGCAGAAAGTGGTGGTGGTGGGAGCAAATAATTCAGCCGTGGATGCGGCATTGGAAACCTGGCGGAAGGGCGCTGAAGTCACCATGGTCATTCAGGGTGATGGCATTGGCAAAAGAGTAAAATACTGGGTGAAACCGGATATTGAAAACCGGATTGCCGAAGGAACCATCAAAGCCTATCTCCATTCCAGCCTGATGGCCGTCAGGGAAAAAGAAGTGGATATCCAAACGCCGGAGGGCATGATCACCATCCCCAACGATTATGTGCTGGCGATGACCGGCTACCAGCCCAATTTTGCATTTTTAGAAGGACTGGGTATTGAATTATCCCCGGACGCAAAACGCTGTCCCGTTTACAATCAGGATTCCATGGAAAGCAATATGAAAAACATCTATCTCGCGGGCGTGGTCTGCGGCGGGATGGATACCCATATCTGGTTCATCGAGAATTCCCGGGAGCATGCAAAAAAGATCATCCGGTCGATTTTGGATAAGAAAGAGAAGGCTGCTGTACAACTGTAACATGCTTCATCCATGCTTCAAACAGGCTATTTTACGCTGAAACAAGCATGGTTGGAGCAAGGATGAAGCATGGTTTAGGCTTATTTGGCCCCCTGTGCAAGGGTATTCAGATGACGTATTTCACCCATCAGGGTGTTGTTTTCAGGAGCAAGGCTTTCCCAAATCGCCTCAGCTTCGTTCTTCCCAGATCATGCAAAGATGAATCAGTGTCTCCAGGCTCTTCTCCATATCCTGCACGCTCACGTATTCGTGTTTTCCATGAAACGCCATTTCTCCGGTAAAAATATTCGGACAGGGAAGTCCCATAAAGGATAAACGTGAACCATCCGTTCCGCCCCGGGCCGCAGATTCTTTTAATTCAATCCCGGCGCGCTGAATCGCTTCGCGGGCATAATCCGAAACCTGCGGATATTTTGAGAGGATCTCTTTCATGTTGCGGTACTGTTCGTTCACTTCGTATTCAAAACGCCCGCCCGGAAAGGAACGGATCACATCTTCCGCCTTGTCTATCAGGTAATCTTCATAAGGCTTCAGTTTGGAAGTCATGAAATCGCGGATGATCAGCTCCACTTCCATTTTTTCCGCATTGCCTTCCATCCGGACCGGATGCACAAAGCCATAGCGGTCTTCTGTGGTTTCGGGAGAAAGTTCGTCTTTGGGAAGCGCATCAATAAATGCAGACGCCAGTTTGATGGCATTGACGAGTTTATCTTTCGCATGGCCCGGATGTGCCGCCACGCCATGAAAAATAAACTTCATACCGTCGGCAGAAAAAGTTTCTTCTTCAAATGAACCCCGTTCAGCGCCATCCAGCGTATAGCCGAAATCAGCCCCCAGTTTTTGCATATTCAGTTTATTTACTCCCCTTCCGATCTCCTCATCCGGTGTAAACAGGATCCGGATCTTTCCGTGTTTTATTTCGGGATGTTGCCGCAGCCAGTCAACCAGTTCCATGATGATGGCTACACCGGCTTTGTCATCTGCACCGAGTACAGTATTTCCGGAAGCGGTAATCAGGTCTTCTCCGATTTTCTCCAGTAAATAGGGATGATCTTTGGAAGAAATGATCTGGGCCGGGTCATCCGGTAAAACCAGGTCAGATCCATCATAGTTTTTATGCAGGAGGGGCTTAACGCCGGTTCCGCTGCAATCGGGTGACGTATCCATATGCGAACAAAAACAAATTACCGGAACCGCTTTGCCGGAATTGGAAGGGATACTGGCATACACATAGCCAAATTCGTCCAGTTCCGCATCGGCTATTCCGGCGGCACGCAATTCTTCCACAAGTAAGCGGCCGAGGTCTTTTTGTTTTTCTGTAGAAGGTTGTGTGCCGGAAGCCGGATCGCTTTGGGTATCTATTTTTACATAGCGGAAAAAGCGATCAATTAAATTGGAATGATATCCCGTTAACATAATGATTTATTAAAATTGATTTGAGGGTTAAAAATATTGTGTTTATCAGCAACCATAAAATTTCTTCTCCTTTTTCATCAGGGCTTTACGATATTCGCAACACGATTGCCTTATTAATTTCCGCTCATGACAGACTCCGCTGTTTCCAAACCGCTGATTTCCGCCGGATGGCTGCGGGTGCTTATTTTCTGCGTCGTCCATCTCCTGCTGATCCTGTGCGGTGTATTGCTGATGACGGCGGCCATTCATCATTTCAGAGGAGAAACTGCCGATGCTGCCGGATTGATGAAGGGCGAACTGCTCTGGGCGGTGATACTGATGAGTTTTGCGGGATCCATGGTGATCACCTATTGTTTCCGCCGCTGGGTTGACCGGAAATCTTTCTTATCCATCGGACTGAACTACCGGCATCACGGAGCCGATATGATCGCCGGCATCACGCTGGCAGTTGCCATGCTGGGGCTGGCAACCCTGATCCTCCGGGCGACCGGTCATCTGAAATGGACGGACATTCTCTTCGACGGCAAAACCCTCCTGATCGCTCTGGGCGATCTTACTGCTGGTTGCTTTCTATGAAGAAATCATTTTCAGGGGTTATATCCTGAACAATCTTTTGGAATCATTTAACAAATGGACCGCATTGGGTATTTCGGCGGCATTGTTTACGCTGTTTCATCTGGGCAATCCCGGATTTGATTTCCTTTCCGTGCTGAATCTGCTGGCCATTGGAATCTTGCTTGGATTGAACTATCTCTATACGCGCAATCTCTGGTTCTCCATCTGTTTTCATTTTGCATGGAATTTTCTCGAAGGCCCCGTACTGGGTTACCCGGTAAGCGGCATTCATTTCGAAACCTTATTGCAAACGGAAATGAATGGGGATGAGAATATCACCGGCGGCGCATTTGGTTTGGAAGGCTCTGTGATCGTTCTGGTGATCTGCATCTTCGCCATCATCGCTCTTTATATTATCCTGCAAAAAAAAGCCGGCCGAACCGTTCCGGATCTGAAAAGGAATCCCCTGCCGAAATTTTAATCTCTTTCAGCGCCAATAAAAAAATAAATGTGGCTGCAGGAATTAATCCGCTATTTCAACCAGTTCCAGATCGAAAATAAGATCCTTTCCGGCCAGCGGATGATTTGCATTCAGTACAATGGAATCGGGATTGACTTCCGTTACCACAACCGGAAATTGTTCTCCGGCCGCATTGTTCATGGTTAGCTGCATGCCGGGTTCGGGTTGCAGATCTTCCGGTAACTGATCTTTCGGAAATTCGATGATCATGGAAGGATCTTCTGCACCGTATGCTTCCAGAAATGGAATTTCGATGGTTTTTTTATCGCCAACCGACATTCCTTTAACGCCTTCATCAAAACCTTTGATAACGGATCCGCTGCCTACGGTAAACTCCAGGGGCGCGCGGCCGTTGGAAGAGTCAAAGACAGTGCCGTCGTGCAAACGACCGTGATAGTGAACTTTAATGTTGTTGCCGGATTGTACGGACATAAGTATTGTTTTTTTGCAAAAATATGAAATAATTGATGGTTGACGGATGACAGTTGACGGTTAACGGACCGTCAACTCCGTCAACTGTCATCCGTCAACTACTATATTTGCAGATGCACCCAAACAATCCTCCCCCGCATCATCTTCATGGGAACGCCCGATTTTGCCGTCGCTTCCCTGGATGCCCTTTTGCAAAATGGGTTCCGGTTGGTGGCAGTGGTTACGGCTCCGGATAAACCAGCGGGCAGGGGGATGAAACTTTCAGAAACAGCTGTTAAACAATTTGCGGTCAGCAAAAAGATTCCGGTTTTACAGCCGGTCAAACTGAAGGATCCGGAATTCATTGACCAGTTGAAAGGATTTAAAGCCGATATCCAGGTTGTCGTGGCTTTCCGCATGTTACCGGAAATAGTCTGGAATATGCCGCCCATGGGAACGATCAATCTTCATGGTTCCCTTCTGCCCCAATACCGGGGAGCGGCGCCGATTAATCGCGCCATTATGAACGGGGAAACAGAAACCGGGGTAACTACTTTCAAAATGCAACAGCAAATCGATACGGGGAATATTTTACTGATGGAAAAAATGTCCATTGGTCCGGATGAAACGGCGGGTGAATTGCACGACCGGATGAAAATAATTGGCGGACAACTACTGGTGAAAACCGTGCAGGGATTGGCAGATGGGACTTTAAAAGAAATGCCCCAGTCTGTTTCCCCGGATGAAATCATACATCCGGCGCCAAAGATCTTTGCATCTGATTGTGAAATCGACTGGACAGGGCCGGTTGCGAAAATACAAAATCAGATCCGCGGCCTTTCGCCTTATCCCGGCGCTTTTACGCATTTCAATGGTAAAATATTAAAGATCTTCCGGTCGAGACCGGAGATCATTTCGCATTCGCTCCAAACCGGCACGCATGAAATGACAGGAAAATCAGGACTGCGTTTTGCAGCCGCGCGATGGATTTATTTATCTGGAAGAAATTCAACTGGAAGGAAAAAAGCGAATGGCAGTCGCAGATTTTCTCCGGGGATTCAGGACCAGTGGTTAATCCTGGAATTTGAGCGCCCGCGTTCCGGTTTGTTACCAGACAAATGTTCCCACGCTCCCCGCTGCTAATTGCGGAGACACCCATTTATTTTTAAAGCGGATATTAAAAGAAGCGGCGCTGCTGTTATCATTCAAAACGATCAGTACTTTTTTCCCGTCCGGCCGCAGAAAGGCAACGTTATAGAGGCCCCCGGTAATATTACTGGCGATCCGGACCGAACCGGCAGGAACAAATTTGGAAGCATGGGCAATGATATAATAAGCCACGTTACGGCTTACCGTTTCCCCGTTAATGGTCAATGCTCCCTTGCAGGTATTACAGCCGCCAATGGTATGCGGATTGAAATTGGGATCGTTGGCCAGGTTCCATTCCAGGGCCACGCGGCTCCAGTTGCGCATGGACCCGATAACCACATTTTTCAGATGCCAGGCCAGATCTCCCGCAAAAGCGCCGGTAGAAGCAGTGTATTGTTCCGTAAAATATATCGCTTTGCCGGGGAATGCATCATGAACCGTGGATAGCGCGCTGATATCTCCTGCGTACAGATGAAAGGCAGACCCGTTCACGAAAGGCAGGGCGGCTGCATCATTTAAAATTGCCAGCGGATATTCCGGTTTATCACAATTGTGATCGTAGATAATGATTTTTGTAGTGAGGCCGGCTGTATGGAATGCGGGTCCCAGGTCAGTCTTAATAAATTCCGCCTGTTCATCAGCCGTCATATATAAACTCGGCGTATTGTCGGGATTCAGTGGCTCGTTTTGCGGTGTTATGGCATCGATGGTAATACCCGCTGCCTGCATAGCCTGGATATATTTTACAAAATACTGCGCATAAACCGATAGTACGCCGGCAAAAGGCTGCCGCCCTTAAAATTGTTGTTGTCCTTCATCCATACGGGCGCCGTCCAGGGTGTTGCAATGATTTTAATGGATGGCTGAATGGCGATGATCTCTTTCAGCAATGGGATCAGCCCGGTTCCGGCAGCCAGATCACCGTCGAGGTTGAAATTCGCCAGCGGAATATCCGTTTGCCCGCCGGGAACATCATCATATGTAAAGGGTCCTGCATTCAGATCTGATGCGCCGATACTGATGCGGAGATAACTTATTCCGATGGAATTATCATTTTTCCCAAACAGCTCCTGCAGCAGGGTGGAGCGGGTATTCGCGCTCATGGCATTGATGAGGGCGGCGCTTCCTCCCGTTAATGTATAGCCGAAACCATCGATGCTTTGGAAGGCAGCAGTGCTGTCTACATCAATATTCGGAAAGGCATTCGTTTTTGTTCCAAAACCCAGGACGGTATTTTGCTTTGTTAGCCGGACTGACTGGTCGGCAGTTGTAAGCCAGAAATCAACTTCATTTTTAATATCGGGGGGCGTGACCACCGTAGTATCTCCAGGGTTGGTATTGCCTGAACTGCTTTTGGCGCATTGGGAAAAAAGAAAAGCAAGGGAAGAAAGGAATATGAGTAGGGCAGAATAGGTTTTCATTACAATTTTTTGTTTTCATCATCGGCAAAACGGCCGGCAGTCTGCATTTGTTTTCGAAACTGAACATTGTTATAAATCAGATTGATCGCCTGCGCAGCAAGAATTAAAAATAAGGGTTCTGTTTCAAACCGGAAACGCATATTTTCATAATGTTCCAGCAGGGAACTGATCCCAAAGACGAAAAATAAGGTCAGCAGGATAAAAAGATTCCAGGAGGAAACCGATTTCTTCCGGATACCATCCCGCAGCATGATCCGGAACACCAGCAGGTATATGAATAATTTCGGCAGGGCCGACAGGATAAGGGCCACCCTTCTCCCCTGTTTGGTGTGCGCAAAATGGGTCAGGTTAAAAGAATAGATCACATCGTAATATTTTATTTTTTCTGCCTGAACGGTGGCAAACGGATAAGTGGTTGCCGGCGCAAAAAACAGGATCGCCGATTGCACTACATTTTCCAGATAGGCCATTGGGTTTGCCTTAATATGAGCAATTCCGGCTTTTCGGAAAAGCCCGGAAACAGGGATAAAATTCACATTGTTCTCATTCATAAATGAATCGTTCTTGAATTCCTGTAAAAGATCCCGGTCGTTCAGGCCGCGATATTTTTTTTCATAGTCCGGATCAATAAATTTTTTATAGTCGCTGATCCTGGAGAATGTTCCGTAAGCTTCGATCCGGCTGGAATCTGTTACTTCCTGATCATGAAATACATTCCTGGCCAGGTTCATTCCCATCCAGGAAGAGAGTGTCAATTCCCCGAAAATGATTTTATTCTTTACATACCAGGTTCCCACCAGCAATAAACCCAGCAGGCCGGTCACAACAATCTTCCGGAATCCGGTTTTCCTGTAGTAAATCAGTAAAACGGCTATCATGAGCAAGAGCCAGAGAATATGATAAACGCTGCGCATCAGGCATAAAAGAACCATGGGCAGGAGGATCCCGATCAGATTTGCTGCCGAAGTATTAGCATGAAACCGGAAAATAAAATAAACCGTTGTTAGAAGCAGCAGGCTGACAAAAGTGGTATAGAATAATTCACATTCAAAAATGAGCGTGGCCGGACTCAGGAGGTAAACGATCGTAATCAGTAAGGGGAGCCAGGATATCCGGGTAAATTTTTGGATGAGTGTATACAGGAGCAGACCGTTGAGGAGAGAGATTATTTTAAAGACCACGCCGAAAGCCAGGGCGCTTTCACCAAAACATTTTACCATTAAACCCAGGAACAGATTGAAAACCGGAGGCTGGGCATGATCGAACCAAACGCCCGCAAATAAATGATGCTTCAGGGTTTCCACATCCAGGTACTGCCAATAGCTATATAAAGGCCGGATGCTCATCCGGATGTTCAGGAACATCATGATGAGCCTGGAAAGAACAAAAATCAGGATGATGATCGAAAAATCATTAAGCCGGAAGTTTTTTTTCATGAAAATGTACTGGATACAGATACAAAGTAGAGAAATTTCAACTCATAATAAAGGATTGAACAGCGGATCTGGTTAATTTTAAAGAATGAAAATGGAATGCTGGGCAATTGGAAAAGTGCACGAAGCGTATGTCAGTAAAGGCGTGGAAGATTTTACTGCCCGCATTCAGCATTATTTCTCAGTGGAATGGCTACTGCTGTCGCCCAAAAAAATGAATAACGGAACGCCTGAAAAATGGAAGCAACTGGAAGCCGAACAGGTTTTGGCAGCTTTAAAGCCGGAAGATTATCTAGTGGCCCTGGATGAAAACGGGAAATCGCTTTCATCTCCAAAGCTGGCCCGGTTTATCGGAGATCGGGGTAATGAAAGTGTTAAACGTTTGATATTTCTGATCGGCGGCGCATACGGACTGGATGAAAAAGTGCTGGCCAGGGCAAACTTCTGCTGGTCGCTCTCCGCACTTACGTTTCCGCATCAGCTCGTGCGACTGATACTGGCCGAACAAATTTACCGCGCCTGCAGCATCATCCGGAATGAGAAATACCATCACGGCTGAATCGTTTCGTTTTTTGGAATTTAAACATATCTTTAAACCCTTATCATACTGCATGTTTACAATCACTCTTAGTATTATACTGATCACGGCTGTTATATCCATTACCGGTTTCAGAAACGGTAAAATTGTTGACGATCTCATTTTCTGGCCCCCGGCCATTACGAAAAAGCACCAGTACTACCGGTTTATCACCTGCGGACTTATTCATGCAGACTATATGCACCTGATCTTCAACATGCTTACGCTGTATTTTTTCGGGCGTATCATGGAAGTGTATTATATGGGCATGCTGGGGTTGCAGAATTATTATTACCTGGCCCTTTATATCGGGGCGCTGATCTTCTCGAATATTCCGACCTATATCAAACACCGGAATGACTACAATTACCGGAGCCTGGGCGCATCGGGCGCCGTATCCGCCGTGCTTTTCGCGTTTATTTTATTAAAGCCCTGGCAAACGATCTATCTCTTTTTTATTCCGGTTCCTGCCATTATATATGCCGTATTGTTCCTGGTTTATTCTGCCTTTATGTCCAAAAAGGGAGGGGATCACATCAACCACGACGCCCATTTTTACGGTGCATTGTTCGGTATTATTTTCACCATCATTTTACATCCCGATGTGGTAAATATATTTGCCAACGAACTAAAGCATCCGCATTTCGATTTTTAAGATTCTTTTTGTTCCGGGAGTGATACAGAACCGGTTGTCGATCCGGTGACCCACTACCCAGATGATGCGCTGATCCATTTCCAACACCCGGATTTTCTCTTTAGCTGTTTTGGACAATTTGAGGTCCGTTAAAAAGCGCGCGATTTTCTTTTTCTTTGTCATGCCCAGCGGATAGAAATAATCCCCGGCCTTCCATTTTCTCAGGATCAGCGGGAAACCTATTTTATCTGCATCCAGAAAGGCAGTACCCGGATTTTTTTCTGTTTCGGCCTGACCGATTGTTGTCAGTGTTTTTAAAATCAATTCGCCATCCGGCAGCGAAACAAGCTGGTCTTCTTTTTCAATGATAAAACGGGCTGCATCCTTATCCTGCAGGGGCGCGATGATCAGCCAGGCTCTGTTTTTAATAATCCGGTGGGAATTGCCGGAAATATATTTTCCATTGGCGCTATCCATGAGCTTCAGGCATTCTTCAACCTGCGCGGCTGAAAATCCATAGGCCTGAATGATTTCAAACAGGATGGTGCGAAGGGGTTGTGTTTTCCTAAGCAGCAGAACCGGTATATGAACCTCCTCTCCTGCCGCTTTCATCAATCTCTTTTTGTGTTGCTGAACCGACTGAAGGTACAGGATCTCCACCTCCGCAAAGCGCCGGATGTTTCCCTCCAGGTTGTGCCGGGCTTCCGGGAACACGGCTTCCACCTCCGGGATCAGCTGATTCCGGAAATAATTGCGCGTGTATTTATCCGATTCGTTGGAGCTGTCTTCTACCCAGGAAAGTCGCTGGTCCTCCGCAAATGATTTCAGTAAGGATTTCGGGAACCCGAGCAGCGGTCTGATGAGTTTGCCCTGTTTTGCCTGCATGCCCCGCAGGCCGGCAATACCGGTTCCCCGGAAAAAATGCATCAGCATGGTTTCAATATTATCATCCAGGTGATGGGCGGTCAGGATGAACCGGTAATGCCCGGGATCATTCGCTAAGACTTCTTCGAACCAGCGGTAACGCAGGTCCCGGGCAGCAACCTGAATGGAAACGCCATGTTGCGACGCATATTCCTGCGTATCCATTTTTCTGACCAGCAATGGTTTTCCATATTTTGCTGCGAGCGCTTTTACGAATGCTTCATCCCGCTCACTTTCTTCCCCGCGCAACTGGAAATTCACATGGGCGATCCCGAAATCAAATCCGGAAAGGTGACAGCAGGCGGTCAGCGCGACAGAATCCAGGCCCCCGCTCACGGCCAGGAGTAAACGATCTCCGTTGCTGAACAGTTGCTGTTGCTTCACCGTTTCCTGAAAACGTAAAATCAAATTCTCCATGATCGCATTTAAATGAGGTCTTCGTAAACTGATCTCAATTCGTTAAAAGCATGCTGGTCGCCTTTTCTCTTTGCCGCAGCCATTCCTTTTTCGTACCAGCTAATGGCGCCTTCGCGGTCCCCCGTTCTTTCCATCAAACCGGCCAGGTGATAATAAGACCCGATATAATCCGGATCAAGCGTGAGTATTTCTATAAATAACCTGCGGGCCGCCTCATCCTGACCGGCCTTACTATATTCCAGCGCCAGCGCATGTTTTAAAAACGGATCATCGGGAGCGTCCTTCAGGAAGTTCAGCAGTTTTTCTATCTTCTCCATAATCGTCCGGTTTTTGCTTTTAATCTTTACTTTTAACTTTCTTATCTTTGTTTTAGTTGCATAAACAACTTTAAATTATACCTGAATCAATTATGAAGATATTAGTCTGCATCAGTAAAACGCCGGATACCACGGCAAAAATAGCCTTCACGGATAACAACACGAAATTCGCTGCTGAAGGGGTTCAGTGGATCATCAATCCTTATGATGAATGGTATGCGCTGGTCCGAGCGATTGAACTGAAGGAAAAAGATCCGTCCATCGTGCTGCACCTGATTACGGTCGCCACAGCCGATGCAGATCCCATCATTCGCAAAGCGCTGGCCCTGGGCGGCGATGAAGCAATCCGGGTAAATGCAGACAGTCAGGACAGTTTCTATATAGCCTCACAAATTGCTGCCGTCGCCAAAGACGGAGGTTATGATCTTATTTTCACGGGTAAGGAAACGATTGATTACAATGGTTCGTCGGTTGGCGGTATGGTTGCCGGACTGCTGGATCTGCCCTATGTTTCACTTGCTGCGAAATTTGATCTGACCGCTCAAACGGCTACCGTGATCAGGGAAATTGAGGGCGGCGAAGAAACGGAGGAAGTCAGCCTGCCCGTGGTCGTGAGTTGCCAGAAAGGTATGGCTGAACAACGTATCCCGAATATGAAAGGAATTATGGGGGCCCGGTCCAAACCGTTGAAAGTACTGGAGCCCCAACCCGTAGAACCGCTCACTGAAATCGTATCCTTCGAATTACCCCCGGCCAAAAAAGGCGTTAAAATGATTCCGGCGGAGAACGCGGAAGAATTGATCAGGTTGTTGCATGAGGAAGCGAAAGTAATTTGAGCATCGCTTTTCAAATTATTCATTGTTTTTATTTTCAGGTCTTCAAACTTTAAATTAACCACATGTCAGTCCTCATATTTATCGATCATTCCGACGGTCATTTCAAAAAAACAACGTATGAAGCGCTGAGCTACGGAGCGGCCCTGGCCAAACAAATCGCTGTACCGGCGGAAGGCATATTGCTGGGAACGGTTACGGAGGATATCGCAGCGCTGGGTAAATACGGAATTCAGAAAGTGCATCAGGTGAATAATGAATCCCTGAATGCGCTTGACCCGCAGGTATATATCCGGATCATTGCCGCGGTCGCACAGTCCGCCGGGGCAACCGTAATTGTGTTTTCCCATAACAGTTCCGGCAAAGCCATTGCGCCGGGATTGTCCGCCCGTTTAAAGGCAGGTCTGGTTACCGGCGTTACCGCACTTCCCGATACCGGCAGCGGATTCCTGGTGAAGAAGAATGTGTTTTCAGGTAAGGCATTTGCTACGGTCTCCATCAAATCTCCTGTTAAAATCATTTCCTTAAATCCCAACGCCTATCCCGTTGTTTCCGGGGAAGGGACTGCGGAACTGGTGCAGGAATCCATCAGCCCGGAAGCCTCCCGGGTGAAATTGAAATCGACCAGCAAGGCCAGCGGCGAAATACCGCTTACCGAAGCAGCCGTGGTAGTCAGTGGCGGAAGGGGTATGAAGGGACCTGAAAACTGGGGCCCCATTGAAGAGCTGGCGAAGCTTTTACATGCTGCCACAGCCTGCAGTCGCCCGGTAGCTGATTCCGGCTGGCGTCCCCATGGAGAACATGTCGGCCAAACGGGTATTGCCATAGCGCCCAACCTGTATATCGCCATTGGCATTTCGGGCGCCATTCAGCACCTGGCGGGGGTAAACCGGAGTAAGGTCATCGCCGTGATCAATAAAGACCCGGAAGCGCCTTTTTTCAAAGCGGCGGACTATGGCATCGCCGGGGATGCATTTGAAGTACTGCCCAAATTAATTCAGGCAGTTAAAAAACTCAAAGGAATGGCTTAATCCGCGGCCCATTATGTGATAATCCCCCGGCAAGATGAAAGAATAACCGGTTGATTCTCTCTAAATTATATTTAAAGCCTCCTGAAATTTTTGGAAGGCTTTAGTTTTTTATATTTGCCCTTTTATTAAGACACCAATCAAGTTCAGCCCGCGGGCGGATCCGTTTTATGAAGAAGATCGAATTGGAAATTGTAGCCTTGTCTCACAGCATTACGCAAACGCATTCTTATGCCGTGGTTTTGGGTGAGATCAATGGCCTTCGCCGGCTGCCGATCGTGATCGGTGGTTTTGAAGCCCAGGCAATTGCCGTAGCCCTGGAGAAAATGCACCCCAGCCGCCCGCTTACGCATGACCTCATGAAAAACTTCATGAGCGCTTTCACCATCGATTTACAGGAGATCATTATCTCGGATTTGCAGGAGGGCATTTTTTACTCCAAACTCATCTGTACCAGCGAACATGATACCGTTGAGATCGATTCCCGCACTTCCGACGCGCTGGCCCTGGCCGTGCGTTTCGGATGCCCGATCTTTACTTACGAGAATATTATTGAGAGCGCCGGCATCCTGATGGAAGACAGCGCCGGCAAGAAAAAAACGCCCAAAGAAACCGTTACTACAGAAGGCGGGGCGAAAGAGGATCTCGGGGGACTTTCCCTGGAAGACCTGAATGCATTGCTTTCCGAGGTGCTGGAACAGGAAGATTATATCCGGGCCATCAGGATCCGGGATGAGATCAACAGCCGGAAAAAAGGCCGCCGCGGATGATCGGCTTTCCCCATGCCAAAATTAACCTCGGACTTTCCATTGTTTCCAAAAGGACCGACGGATTTCATGAACTGGAAACGGTTTTTTATCCGGTGCCTCTCCGGGATATTCTTGAATTTATTCCCGCCCCGGTAACTTCATTCATATCTTCCGGTTTTTCTGTTTCGGATAAACCGGCAGACAATCTCGTAACCAGGGCTTATGAGCTGTTAAAAAAACATTTTCCGCAAATTACCCCGCTTGAAATTCACCTCCATAAATCTATTCCTTCCGGAGCGGGTCTTGGTGGTGGTTCTTCCGATGCCGCTTTTATGCTGAAGCTTCTGGATGAATATTTCCGGCTGAAGATTGCGCCGGAAGAATTAAACTCGTTTGCGCTGGAACTGGGAAGTGATTGTCCGTTCTTTCTGCAATCAGCTCCCTGTTTTGCGGCCGGCCGGGGAGAAAAACTAGAAGCGGTTCCGGTGGATCTTGCTGATTTTTCAATCCTCCTCATTCATCCGGAAATCCATATCTCAACCGCCTGGGCTTTCTCTCAGATAAAACCCGGCAGGAAAAGTTTTTCGATAAGAGAATTAATATCCTACCCGGTGAGTCAATGGCGGGATCAGCTGCGGAACGATTTTGAAATTCCTGCTTTTCAGCAATTTCCTGAACTGGCGGAAATAAAGACCCGGTTATATGAAGCCGGTGCGGTTTATGCATCCCTGACCGGCAGCGGATCGGGCTTGTATGGCATTTTTAAGAAAAACGGAATTCCCGCGGGAGGCATCCATTCGAATGTAAAACAAAGTTTCCTGCGCTGATCCAGGTGAGGTGGAATCCTGCCGTTTTTGCGAACCCGATCCTTTTCGTATCTTGCGGTATAAATTGTTTTATCTCCAGCAGAACGCCTATATTATTTCTTTCCGGTAATCTCGATTTCCTCGATCATCGATGAGGCTGCCGCATCAGATCGCTTTCACCTGAGAGCGGTTCGAATGGCTATTCACTCGTCTCTTTAAAAATTCCGCCCGCCTTGCAAATGCACAGGGCTCTTTAAACAAATTTCAAATCAACAGCTATTCTTATGCAAATGACATCACTCTATTCCGATACCACAGCGCGCTTTCTTGACCTGGAAAATGAGTACAGCGCACATAACTATCATCCTCTTCCGGTAGTGCTCAGTAAGGGAGAAGGAGTTTTTGTCTGGGATGTTGAGGGGAAAAAGTATTATGATTTCCTGAGCGGATATTCCGCCCTCAATCAGGGACATCGCCATCCTAAGATCATGGAGAGCCTGATGCGACAGGCCGGGAAACTTACACTTACTTCCAGGGCTTTCAGCAATGATCAGTTTGGTGAATATGCCCGTTATATTACTTCTCTGTTTGGCTATACAAAGCTGTTGCCAATGAACACCGGCGTGGAAGCGGTGGAAACGGCTATCAAACTTTGCCGCCGCTGGGGATATTCGGTGAAGGGTATTCCGGAGAATAAAGCCCGCATCATTGTATGTTCGGGAAATTTTCACGGCCGCACCAGCACCGTCATTTCATTCAGCAGCGACCCATCGGCTTATGCAGGCTTCGGACCCTATATGCCCGGTTTCGATATCATTCCTTTTAATGATACGGAAGCGCTGGCCACCGCTCTGCAAAATAAAGATGTTGCCGGATTCCTGGTGGAACCGATCCAGGGGGAAGCCGGTGTGGTCGTTCCGGATGAAGGGTATCTGAAAACAGCCGCGCAATATTGCAAAGACGCCAACGTATTATTTATTGCGGATGAAATACAGACCGGCCTGGCGCGGACCGGAAAAATGCTGGCCTGTGATCATGAGGGCATACGTCCGGATCTGCTGATTCTCGGGAAAGCGCTAAGTGGGGGCATATTGCCGGTTTCCGCCGTACTGGCGGATGATGAAATTATGCTGACCCTTCAACCCGGCGAACATGGATCCACCTATGGCGGCAATCCGCTGGCCTGTGCCGTGGCCATCACTTCGCTTCAGGTTATTGTTGAAGAAAAGATGGCTGAGAATGCAGCTGTTCAGGGAGAATATTTAAGAAATGGGCTGGAAGCGCTGCATTCCCCATTCATTGAAACCGTTCGGGGGAAAGGTTTACTGAATGCGATTGTTATCCGGCATGCGGATTCGCGGGCAGCCTGGACCGTCTGTATGGAGTTAAAAGAAAACGGACTGTTGGCTAAACCTACACACGGAGATAAAATCCGCTTTGCCCCCCCGTTAACGATTACTAAAACACAGATTGATGAATGCCTGGAAATTATTGATGATAGCCTCCGGATTTTAAAATAGTCGCCGGAATTATATCTACCTTGAATCAGTAAATTTTTTAAATGGACGGTCCGGAAAAAGCAGCCCTTTCTGTTAAGCCGCATGAACATCACCGGGAAGAACATGTTTTCGGAGCTGATGCATTGCGGGATGTGGTCATTGGCATGTCCGACGGATTAACCGTTCCCTTTGCACTTGCTGCCGGATTAAGCGGTGCGGTATCCAGTACCAACCTCATCATCATTGCCGGGCTGGCGGAAATAGCAGCAGGATCCATTGCCATGGGCCTCGGCGGATACCTGGCCGGTAAAACGGAAGTGGATCATTACAATTCCGAACTTAAAAGGGAATATGATGAAGTGGAAGCGGTGCCGGAAATCGAAAAGCAGGAGCTGAGAACTTTTTTCTCTTCACTTGGGCTTAGTTCGGAGGTACAGGAACAAGCCGTGGAAGAAGTGACTAAGGATAAGGAGAAATGGGTGGAGCTGATGATGAAGTATGAATTGGGACTCGAGAAACCCGATCCCCGCCGGGCTAAAAAAAGTGCATTTAATATTGGCTTTTCTTACATCGTAGGCGGACTGATCCCGCTCAGCCCTTATTTTTTTGCTCCCGATGGTATTCAGGGATTGAAAATTTCGGCCGTCATCACCCTGATCTGTTTGTTTGTGTTCGGATATTTCAAAAGTAAATTCACGGGGGTAAACCGTTGGGAAGGCGCCATCCGGGTGATGGTTATCGGCGCCATTGCCGCAGGTTGCGCGTTCGCCATTGCCCGGTTAATCCAGACAGGCCATTATTGATCTTTTTGTTCTTCGGGAATTTTCACGCCTGTAAATAAACCTGCGATCAAAATAACAAGCGCAGAGATCATGATCAGGAAAATACCGGCCTTTTTTTCCGGACAGATCCCATTGTAGCAGGAAGTAAAAAGGATATAGGCTTTCACCGCATAGGCCAGTATAACAATTCCAATCACCTGGCTCACCCGTTTGGCCCAGAGCCTGCGTGTCAGAAATAATATCATGATGATTACAGATAGAAAAATAAATGTTTTTCCCGGACGGCCGTAAATATTTTCTTTGGAATATAACCCGGTAAAAGTCTCGTGAATATCCGGATAGTAGGCCCATGGCAAGAAACAGGATATGATGATAATTACCGCAGCGAGTATTCCGATATAAGGAGCGTATTTCATGAGATGGCTTCCATTTTAAGCCCGGGTTTCAATTTTTCCCTCAAAAACTTTCTCGGCAGGTCCGCATAACCAGATATTGGTATAATGACCACTATCGAGCCTGTCGTATTTTACCACCAGTTTCCCGCCCCTTGTTGTAACCGTTACATCATTATATCCGACCTCGTTATGATAGCAAACGATGGCGCTGGCTGTAACACCCGTTCCGCAGGAAAAAGTTTCATCTTCCACGCCGCGTTCGTAAGTGCGGACAATGATCTCGTCCAGTTCGGCCTGTTCAACAAAATTCACATTGATCCCTTCTTTATTAAATTCCTCATTAAAGCGGATTTCGGTACCCTGCTTCACCACATCATAATCCATCACATCGTCCACGATCTTTACATAATGGGGTGAACCGGTGTTCAGGATAAAATCGCCGTCTTCTTCCCGGATACTGGTAACGTCCTGCATTTTGAGGTTGATGATACCACCGCCATCATCTATTTCAGCCTCGTGCTCGCCGTCGCTTGCCAGAAAATGATAGATGCTCCTGTGAATGCCCAGATGATAAGCAAACCGGACCATGCAACGTCCGCCGTTTCCACACATGGAACCCTGGTTTCCGTCGGCATTGAAATACTTCATTTCAAAATCATATCCTTCTTTCAGGTTCAGCAGCATGAGTCCATCGGCGCCGATGCCGAAGCGGCGGTCGCAATATTTTGCGATCTCTAACTGAGTAAGGCCGGAATAAATCTGTTGGCGATTGTCCAGGAGTATAAAATCGTTACCGGTTCCCTGGTATTTGGAAAATGAAATGGTCATATAAGCCTGCAAAGATAAATCTTAATGCGGCATGGAACTCACAATATCCAGTGTTTTCTCGATCAGTCTTTCAACAGCCCGGAGACCGTCTGGCGAAAAGGTTTTGCTGATGCGGTTGGCAATGATGGCGTTCAGGCTCAGGCATTGATGTCCGAGCATGCTGCCCAACCCGTAAATGGCTGAAGTTTCCATCTCGAAATTGCTTACCCGGAATGGGCCAAAGCTGAAAGAGGTAAGTCTTTGGATCAGATCCGGCTGACTAAGGCCCAGCCTTAAGATCCTGCCCTGGGGACCATAAAAACCCGGACAGGTTACCGTTATACCGTTGAAATATCCATCGGTAAAATGTTTTAGTAAAAAAGCGGAAGCGCCCGCAATACTGGGCTGTGCAAATTTCTGATGAATCTGCGTATGCGTGATGAATGCCTGCAGGATGTCCTGTTCCGCGCCCTGTGGTTCCTGCCGGTAGAAATTCAGCAGATTATCAATGCCAAGACCGTGTGTGGAAGCAACAAAACCATCCACCGGAATATCTTTTTGAAGCGATCCGGAAGTGCCCAGGCGCATAATCTGCAACTGCGTCAGTCCGGGTTTAATGGTACGGGTTGAAAAATCAATATTCACCAGCGCATCCAGTTCATTCATCACGATATCTATATTATCGGTTCCGATGCCGGTGGAGATAACGGTAAATTTTTCGGAACCGATATAACCGGTATGGGAAATGAATTCCCGGTGCTGTTGTTTTGTTTCAATCCGGTCAAAATATTTACTCACAACCGGCACGCGTCCCGGATCTCCTACCAGAAATATTTTACGGGCAAGTTCTTCCGGAAGCAGGTTGAGATGATAAATGGCGCCGCGGGCATTCAGGATCAGTTCGCTTTCTTCAATGGGTTGCATAAAGGATCTGCTTGTTTAGGCAAATTAATCCGAAAATACTACTTTTGCGCAACCTCATCGGGTTCCGTGGCCGAGCGGTTAGGCAGAGCTCTGCAAAAGCTTCTACAGCAGTTCGAATCTGCTCGGAACCTCCACCCGCAATCCATATTGCGGGTTTTGTTTATTTAAGCATCCTGAAAAATGGCTCAATTATTTAATGTAAGAGTTTATGGCATCCTGACCGGTAAAAATAAGGAAGTGCTTGTATCTGATGAACTGATCCGGGGAAGTTATATTACGAAGTTTCCCGGTGGCGGACTGGAATTCGGAGAGGGAGCCCGGGATTGCCTGAAAAGGGAATTCCTCGAAGAGATGAACCTGAACGTAAAAGTGACGGATCATTTGTATACTACCGATTTTTTTCAGATGAGCGCTTTTAATCCAGAACATCAGATCATTTCCATCTATTATCTGGTGGAAGCGCTGGAAGAAATAAAAGTTCCGCTGAGAACGGCATTATTTGATTTTGATGAATCACAAATGGCTATCTACCGCGAAACCGGGGAAACGGAAACATTCCGTTTCATTGAATGGGATGATTTCAGGAAAGAAAGTGTAACGCTGCCGATCGATCAGGTGGTGGCGGAACTGCTGAAATCCGCTAGCTGATCAGGGGCTGCGTCTGTTTGATCACACCCATTACAAAAGTACTCTGAACCTTTCCTGTATTCTCAACCTGACCGAGTTTGTTCACGTGGAAATCATAGTAGTCATCCATGGTTTCCGTAACCACTTTCAGCATGAAATCAAATTCCCCCGAAATAATGTAGAATTCAATTACTTCAGGAAATTCCTGAATCGTTTTAATGAATTTTGCCCCGGATCTTTTGCTGTGCTCTTTTAATGAAATATAACAAATGGCCATCAATCCTTTTTTTATCCTCGCATGATTGACCAGCGTGGCATATTGCAGAATGACACCCTCATCTTCCATCCTTTTAATCCTTTCATGTACCGGCGTAGTGCTCAGGTGCACATTCGCTGCAATTTCCCTGACCGTCATCTTGGCGTTGCCTTGTAACAATCTCAAAATGGCCCGGTCTTTTTCATCCAGGGGCACATGCTCATTAGCCGGATGTTCTTTTTGTGCATCTTTTTGCATGACAAAATCTTTACTTATTCTTAAAAACTACTTAAAACTAGCTCTTTCTTCCAAATTTAGCGGTATTCCCAGTATTTTTGTTCTGCCAGTTTATCTTTGTTCCATAAAAATATTAGCCCATGTCGACAAAAGCACAAAATATTGATCTGAAGCTTCCCTATAAGGTAAAAGACCTGAGTCTTGCAGAATGGGGTCGTAAAGAAATCCGCCTGGCAGAAGCAGAAATGCCGGGATTAATGTCCATCCGCGCAGAATACGGAAAGCAAAAGCCATTAAAGGGAGCCCGGATCGCGGGTTGCCTGCACATGACCATTCAAACGGCCGTACTGATTGAAACCCTGGTTGAGCTGGGTGCGGAAGTACGCTGGAGTTCCTGCAATATTTTCTCCACGCAGGATCATGCGGCGGCTGCCATTGCCGCCACCGGTGTCGGCGTGTTTGCCTGGAAGGGGCAATCCACCGAAGAAGCAGACTGGTGTATTGAGCAGACCTTATTTTTCGGGAGTACGGATCGTCCGTTGAATATGATCCTGGACGACGGAGGAGACCTTACGAATATGGTATTGGATACTTATCCGGAACTGGTGCAGCATCTGAAGGGGATCTCTGAAGAAACCACTACCGGCGTACATCGTTTATATGAAAGAGTGGCCAAGGGAACCCTGCCGGTACCTGCCATTAATGTGAATGATTCGGTTACCAAATCCAAATTTGATAATAAATACGGATGTAAGGAAAGCCTGGTCGATGCCATTCGCCGCGCTACCGATGTCATGCTTGCCGGTAAAGTGGCCGTGGTTGGTGGTTACGGGGATGTGGGAAAAGGTTCTGCCCAGTCTCTCCACGGAGCAGGATGCCGCGTGATTGTAACCGAGATCGATCCGATTTGCGCATTGCAGGCGGCCATGGATGGATTTGAAGTAAAGAAAATGGCCGATGCGGTTAAAGAGGCGGATATTGTGGTAACGGCTTCGGGTTGTCGTGACCTGATCACGGAAAAACATTTCCGTTCATTAAAAGACAAAGCCATCGTATGCAATATCGGTCATTTCGATATTGAGATCGATATGGCCTGGCTGAATAAGAATTATGGACATACCAAGGATACCATCAAACCACAGGTGGATTTATATACCATCGAAGGAAAAGATGTGATCGTATTGGCGGAAGGCCGTTTGGTGAACCTGGGTTGTGCTACCGGCCACCCGAGTTTTGTGATGAGTAATTCGTTCAGCAATCAGACCCTTGCCCAGATTGAGTTATGGCAGCATCACAGCAAATACGAAAACAAAGTATTTGTGCTCCCCAAACAGCTGGATGAGAAAGTTGCCCGTTTACACCTTGCTAAAATCGGTGTTGAACTGGATGAACTGACAGTTACCCAGAGCGACTACCTGGGAATTCCCAAAGGGGGTCCTTATAAGGCGGATCATTACAGATATTGATTTTGAGAATATTGTAAAACGAATATGGCGCTCAATTGAGCGCCATATTCGTTTTATAATATTACAGAATGGGAAAAGAATTATTGGGGAAAATAGCGGGGTCCTGCCAGAGCGGATCTCTTAAATCCGTATTCTCCTCCTCATTGTACAAAGGTTCTTCCCCGGTATCCGAACCGACGATAAAATCAAGCAGATCCTGATTCAGTCTTTCTTTTTGGGTATAGAAAAGCCCGTGCGGTTCATTTTCGTAAATCTTAAATACTGCGCCGGCAATCAGCGTCGCTGTTTTTTTACTGCTGATTTCGATGGGCACTATTTTATCGCTGTCGCCGTGAATGATCAGCGTCGGTACATTTATTTCCGGAAGGTCTTTACGAAAATCCGTTTCCGAAAAGGACCGGATGCAATCCGTGGTTGCCTTGGCGGAAGCCATCATCACCTGGGATTGATTCCAGTTGAGGAAATCGGCACTGACAGATTTATTCAGAAAGCTGACCCCATAAAAGAGTTTGGCAAAATGATTAAAAAAGGCGGGCCGGTCTTCACGGATCTGATTAATAAAATCATTGAAAACATCCTGGGGTATTCCTTCCGGATTATCATCTGTTTTTAACATGAAAGGAACAACCGTACTGATCAGCACAACCTGGTGGATCTTTTCTGTTCCATATTTCCCGATATACCGCACCACTTCCCCACCCCCCATGGAAAAACCAACCAGGGTAACTTCATCCAGATTCAATTCATCGATCACCGATTTCAGATCGGCCGCCAGGGTATCATAATCGTAATTATTCCAGGGCTTGTCGGACTTTCCAAAACCCCGCCGGTCGTAAGTAATGCAACGCAGGCCGTATTTGGGTAGTTCGTTCAACTGGTATTCCCACATACGGCCGTTGAGGGGCCAGCCGTGAATAAATATCACCGGCTTACCGTGCAAAGTATCTTCATAATACAGGTTGACGGGCGGCGCGATGGAACTTTTTGAAGTTTGTATATAGGGCATAAGAAACTGATTTTAAAGAGGACTCAATAAAACCAATCAAATGTTCTGCCAGCTTTCAGAAAAGGTTCAATAACCCCATTTTTTCATGATCTTATAGTCTTCCCTGGCGCTCTCAATCGCTGATACCTCCTGGTATGATTCCTGTTCGATGATAAAATATTTGGTTCCGCCGGATTTCCTTCCGATATCGCAGATCTTTTTCGTTCCGACGATACCCTTGCCCAGGATGGTGCTTTCGTATTTTTCGCCTCCGTTATCCGTGGTTTTCTTTGTGGAAGGAATTTCATCTTTAACGTGCATCAGTTCAAAACGACCAGGGTATTTTGTGGCAATGTCAATGGCTTTTGCTCCGCCATTGTACAGGTTCCCCATATCGAGCTGCTGGACGACCAGGGAAGGATCTGTATTTTCCATGATCAGGTCGTATAATATTTTTCCATCCAGTTTGGTGCTGAATTCGAAATCGTGGTTGTGATAACCGAATTTCATTCCGGATTTCCTGCACAACTCGCCGGACTTATTGAAAACGCCCATAAATGCTTTAAAATCACTCATCGTTTTACGCAGGCTCTCATCCAGCCAGGGCGAAACCAGGTATTGCTGGCCCGCTGTTGCAGCATCTTCCACGGTATATTTCCAGCTGTCGGCAAAGTCATTTTTTGTGAAATCGTAATCTTTCGGCAACATGGCCACATGCCCGCTGGGCATATTCAATCCATAACCCTCCAGCAGCTTTTTAAATTCCGCCGGTTCGTAACCGTAAAATTTCCGGTTGTGGTAGTTGGCATGCTCTACATAACGGTAACCCATATCCGCCAGCTGTTTCAGCGTGCCGGAAGGGTCTTTACCCATATCTGCCCGTACGGAATACAACTGAATTCCCAGGTAAATATCGGGTTTGGCAGCCGCAAATAATTTGTGTGATCCGATAGCAACGGCAGCAAGGGATAATCCGCCGGTTTTTAAAAAATTTCTGCGCGAAGTAGTCATGACAATCGTTTTTTTTAAAGTTAAGGATTTTTAAGCTGAAAGTGCGGGAACCAATTTGTTGACGGTTGACGGACATCAGGCGGCGATTCGAACTTATACGAGATGAGCGTTTAATCGGTGATCCCGGATCCCGCGCCCGCGTGCTTCTTGAAAGTAAAATTCTTTTGCATCAGGTAACTGAAGAAAACGACAATGCCGGTAGTGATGATCTTTGCGATGGTGGGATAAATATGGAATATCTCGACAAATAACCGGATGAAGATATAGTTCATCAGGATGCATATCACAACGAGCAGGAAATAACGGAGAAACTGAATCCTTCCATGGAGGCTGGAATCCGGAAATACGATATACCGCATTAACAGGAATCCGGTAGGGAAACTAACGATGAAGGACATGATAAACGCCGCGATATAGGGTTTAAAAGCCAGAAATCCGATATGCAATACCTGCTTATGCAGTATAAAATTATAACTGACAAAAAATATAAAAATATCCAGGAGTGTATTGGTTCCTCCACAGGCTGCGTAGCGGAAAGTCTGTATGGGCATCAGCTTTCGGAAGGGAGGGTAGAAAAAGTCAATAAAAGAAATAATCTGCTTTTTTGGCATAGATTCCGCGAATTCCCGCGTGAAGGTAACATAAAGGACTGAAATAGTCTACCCAACAAATCCTACTTTTGCAACCAATTTATTTACGATGGAACTTGTTCTCCGGATCAGACAGGCGGTTCAGACTGTTTTGGATCAGCAATATCAGTACCGGACGGATGTAAACGACATCCTGGTCAACGAAACGAAGCCGGAATTCTCCGGAGATTATACGGTTGTATTATTTTCTTTCAGCAAAATGTTAAAATTAAACCCGGATATCCTGGGTCAGGAACTGGGGAAAAGGTTGCTGAATGATCACCCGGCTGTTTTCTCAGGCTTTTAATGTTATTAAAGGATTTCTGAATCTGGAAATCAATGAAAAAATACTGCTGGAATTTCTGCATGCTCAGTATGAAAATACCCGATTTGGCATCCGGCCTTCCAATGGGCGCCGGGTGATGGTAGAATATTCTTCTCCCAACACCAACAAGCCCCTGCATCTGGGTCACCTCAGAAATAATTTTCTTGGATGGAGCGTGGCAGCTTTGTATCATTCCAATGGATTCGAGGTCATCAAAACCTGTATTGCTAATGATCGCGGTATCCATATTTGTAAAAGTATGCTGGCCTGGAAATTATTTGCGAATGGAGCCACCCCGGACAGTACCGGAATCAAGGGAGATCATTTTGTGGGTGACTACTATGTCATGTTTGGAAATGAATTAAAGAAACAGGTGCATGAACTGATAGCCGGCGGTATGACGAAGGAACAGGCTGAAAAGCAGGCCCCGCTCATGCGGGAAGCACAGCAAATGCTGGTAGACTGGGAAGCAGGCGATCCGGAAACCATTGCGCTATGGAAAAGAATGAACAGTTGGGTTTATTCCGGATTCGATATTACCTACCGGCGGATCGGGAGCGATTTCGATAAAATCTATTATGAAAGCGAGACCTACCTGCTGGGAAAAGATCTGGTGGAAGAAGGATTGCGCAAAAATGTTTTTTACAGGAAGGATGATGGCAGTGTCTGGATCGATCTGCGGGATGACGGGCTGGATGAAAAAATCGTACAGCGCAGTGACGGAACGGCTGTGTACATGACGCAGGATATCGGCCTGGCGGTGAGGAAATATCGAACAATATCACATGGATCAGAGCATCTATGTGGTAGCGGACGAGCAGAATTATCATTTTAAGGTGCTGAAACTCATTTGTAAGAAATTACAACTCCCTTCAGCGGAAGGGATTTTCCATTTATCATACGGACTGGTGGAATTGCCCTCCGGACGAATGAAAACCCGGGAAGGAACGGTGGTTGACGCCGATGATATTGTTGATGAAATGAATAAAATTGCCGAACAACATACTGCGAACTGGGGAAAGTGGATGATTTCACATCGGAAGAAAGAACAGCTTTGTATGATACCATCGGACTGGGTGCCTTGAAATTTTTTCTTTTGCGGGTGGATCCGAAAAAGCGGATGATTTTCAATCCCGATGAATCGATCGATTTTCATGGCTATACGGGACCCTTTGTGCAATACACGCACGCCCGGATCAAGTCCATATTGAGAAAAGAAGATGCCGGCAAATATGCCGGGAATGAAATGCTGCCCTTACTCCCACTCGAGAAGCAACTGATGATTGCACTGGAAAAATATCCTGCTTTGCTTCAGGCCGCCTGCCAGGAAATGAACCCGTCGCTGGTCGCAAATTATGCTTTCAATCTGGCCCAGATTTTCAATTCCTTCTATGCAGAACATTCGGTCGGCCGCGCTGAATCGGAAGATAAGAAACAATTGCGCCTGCGGATTTGCCGGCTCACGGCGATTGTTTTGAAATCTGCCATGGGCCTTTTGGGGATCAGGGTGCCGGAAAGAATGTAATAGTATGATTTACTCTAAAAGAGTATTCGTTTTATGCCAGCGGAATACTAATATGCATTGCGCATCCCTTACCCGGTTCGGTATCAATGGAAAAGTTTCCGTTGAATACCTCTACCCGGTTTCGGATATTTGTTAGCCCCACGCCTCCCGGCGTCTGATTCAGGTCAAAACCTTTTCCGTTGTCACCGATCAGTAATTGTAAATACCCTTCTTTTTCCTGCGCAGATATTTGCACTTCGCAGGCCCCAGCATGCTTAATAATATTATTCGTCTGTTCCTGGATGATCCGGCAAACCATCAATTTTTGTTCCGGCAACAGGCGCTCTTCAAGCGAATCATTATAGTCAACATCTGTTTTGATCATTCTTGTCAAAGCCATGTTTTTTGCAATATCCTGAATGGCGGCTTTTAATCCCACCTCCCTTACAAAAGAAGAGCTCAGGGATTTGGATTGTATTCTGATTTCTTCAATGGCAAGGTTCAGATAATCTTTACACTGAATGAAAATATGATTATTTGTCAGGTTTCTGGTTTTGATCGTACTGAGCAGTAACCTTACAGTCGAAAGCATCTGATTGATATTGTCATGCAATTCTTTCCCGATTTCATTTCTTTCCTGATCCTGGGCCGCAATAACAGCCTGACTGATCTGTTTGCGTTTTTGACTATCCTGATCTCTTAGTTTTTTTTCCAGCATTTTTATTTCCGTCAGGTCCTGGATAGCGCCGATTGCCCTGACTGGTTTTCCCTGATCGTAAATGATAAAGCCCTTATCGGAAAAATGCCGGTATTGCTGATCTGCACAAAGAAACCGGTATTCGGCCTGCCACTGCTGACGATTTTGCGAAATACTTTGCTGAAATTCATGCAAGGTCTGTTCCCGGTCATCCGGATGGGTTTTCCTATACCACCAATCCAGATTATTTTCGATTTCATTCGGAGAATATCCGGTGAGGGTAAAAAATGATTCGCTCCGGAAGATCTGACTGGTTTCAATATTCAGGTCCCAGATACTGTCTGACGTGGCCTTGGTTACATAATAAAAACGTTCATTCGTTTTTTGTATGATCCCTTCTGCATTTCTTTCATCTGTGATATCGATGGACTGGCCGCCTATGAGCCTGGGGGAAGAAGCCCCCGGAATGGGAAACTTATATACCAGTGAAATGCCGCTGCTTCCGTCTTTCCGGATCGACTTTTCAAAAGTCACGATTGTTTTATTTCCATCCAGTACCTGCTGATTATTATTCAGATACTCTTTTACTAATTCTTTTGGAACAAATTCAGTAATATGTTTACAATAATCCTCCTCTTTTAAATGCCAGGTATCCATATACTGCTTATTCATATAGATCATATAACCGTTTTCATCGGTGATCCATGCAGAACCGGGTTGGTTGTCCAGGAATGTCCGGAACCTGATTTCACTTTCTTTGAATTTCAGTTCCGCCATTTTCGTTTCCGATATATCCGTGAAGCTAATCATCAGGTGACCCGGGAGTGAATTTGCATTCTTCCGGCAGATGGCTGAAAATAACGGAAAGCCATTTCATCCCGCCTTCCGCATCCGGTATGCCGATGATTGAATCCTTGCTTTCTGAGCTGGTTGGGTTAAGGGAATCGGGAAAGAGATAAGGAAGTCCGTTTTCCTGTACGGCGGCCGTGAATCAGAGGGAGAAAATCCTGGTTGAACAGTTTATTCCCGGGGATTCCCAGCATACGGGAGGCGGCCGGATTACTTAGCCTGACCTTACCTGCGTCGTTCACCAGCAGAATACCTGCTGTCAGCCGGTCGAGCAGCGGGCTCAGCACCGTATTGAGAAGTAATCGGATGTCAGGGTAGGGAATATTTCTTTCATTCAATACCCAAAAACGTTTATTTAACTGTTTTCTTTCGGCATCCGGCAGGAAAATTATTCTGATGCTCCGGATTTTGGAAAATTCCGGAAATTGGCCCGCAGGCCGCGTAAGGGTATCTCCTTACACGGACTATATTCTGCAGCATTTAAAGCCTTTGCCAACTATTTTAAAGGCTGGATCAAATCCCATAAATTACCATACAGGTCCTGGAAAACGGCGACGATTCCGTATGGCTCAACAACGGGCTGACGGATAAAACGAATTTCTTCTTCCAGCATATGGTGATAATCCCGGTAAAAATCGTCGGTATATAAAAATAAAAAAACTCTTCCGCCTGTCTGATTTCCAATTCTGGAAGATTGTTCTTCATTGGCCGCTCTTGCCAGTAATAAATGACAGGATCCGGATCCCGGGGGTGAGAGCAGTACCCATCTTTTAGTTTCGGTCAGCGCTGTGTCTTCAATCAGATTGAATTCTAATTTTCGGGTATAGAATCTGATGGCTTCATCATAGTCTTTTACCAGGATTGCAATATGGGCGAGGCGTTGATCCAAAATCTTTTTACGAATTTAAATTTAAAACTCAAGCCAATTCCATTTTTTAATTTCCGGGAAGGGATTGGAACGACGAATCGGATTATTTTTGTGTAAGTTGAATATTTAACATGGGAGCGAATAAAAAGAAACTGGTGGTTCTTACCGGCGCAGGGATCAGCGCGGAAAGCGGACTTAAAACATTTCGCGACAGTGATGGATTGTGGGAGGGATATGATGTAACGCAGGTGGCAACCCCAGGAGCCTGGGAAAAGGACCCCGGCATGGTGCTTGATTTTTATAATATGCGGCGCCGGGATGTAAAAGCGGCCCTTCCCAATGCTGCCCATTTGGGACTGGCCAAA
Source organism: uncultured Chitinophagaceae bacterium (assembly GCA_963801295.1). GTDB lineage: Bacteria > Bacteroidota > Bacteroidia > Chitinophagales > Chitinophagaceae > Puia. The sequence continues at coordinate 50,677 of CAWDEH010000009.1, read as the reverse complement.
CTGGAGTCCGCTTTTGATGTACAAATTATCACGCAGAATATCGATGATCTGCATGAAAGAGCGGGATCTTCAAACGTGCTGCATCTGCATGGCGAAATTTTTAAAATGCGCAGTGAAATCAATGATGATCTGGTTTATGAAATCAGGGATGATATTCAATTAGGCGACACGGCTGCAGATGGTGGACAACTTCGTCCGCACATTGTCTGGTTTGAAGAGGCCGTTCCCCTCATCGGGCCGGCTGCCCGGATGGTAAATGCCGCCGATATTTTTGTTATAGTCGGCACTTCCCTGCTGGTATATCCGGCTGCCGGATTGATTCATTACGCCGGTGCACAGATTCCAAAATTCATTGTGGATAAAAAAATTCCTTACACCCCGGAAATACCTAACCTCATAAAAATTGAAAAACCAGCCACCGAAGGCATTGTAGAGCTGATATCTATTTTGAAAGAACAATCTTAAATTTGCTTCCTCTCATCCATCCTCCGGAATCCAATTCTTCTTCTGTTCACCTGTTCCGCGGGTATCAGTAATTGTTTTATGTAGTCAAATACAACTTTAATATTTGCTGTGTTCTGAATGGTTTGATTTTCCAATCTATCGAATTTCAACAGAATATCTTTATAGTTTAGGAGTAATTCACGCATCCGTGTGAAGATTCTTATAATTTGAATGTTTACTTTGATTGCCCGATCGCTATTTAGCACACTGGATAACATTGCTACACCCTGTTCTGTGAATGCCATTGGAAGAAACCGGGAACCGCCCCATCTTGAGGTGCCAGATTGGCTCCTCAAGTTATCATTCTCTTTTTTTGTTAATACAAACATGAAATCTGCCGGAAACCGCTCCGCATTCCTTTTTACCTGCCTTTTGAGTTGTTTGGTTTCCACGTCGTACAGTTCGGCTAAATCCTCATCAAGCAAAACCTTACATTTCCTGATATAAAAAATTTTATCCGTTACCACTTCATCCGGAACTATCCGATCATTTATTTTCCTGGTCATGTTAGTAAATTCAGGCAATAAAAGTATCGGTTAAATTAAAGAAAAAATATACCCGAAAAGTAGTATCGTCAGGAATACAAGATGGAGAAAGAGCTATATCTTGAGGTGCCAATCTGGCTCCTCAAGATGAAATAAATAATGAATGATGAATTACTGCTCCATCTTAATTTCCTGCTTAAGGCTCTTTAGGGAGGGGTCCAGGGCGATGGCTTTGTCGCAGAGTGCTTTTCCTTTTTCGGTATCCCCTTTTTTCTGATACGCCATTCCGATCATGTAGAGGGCGCGACCATTTTGTTTATCGTAAGTAAGAATCCTGTCCCAGTATTCGATGGCCGCATCATATTTTTTCATTTTGTAACTGGTGAAGCCAAGGCTGTTCAATAGTTCCAGGTCTGCAGGTTTTTTAATGACCAGTTCCTGCAAAATTTTTAATCCTTTCTCTGCCTGTCCGGCGGCAATATAAGAGTCCGCCAGGTTCTGATAAAAATCATTGTCCTTTTTATATCCTTTTGCTGCGGCGATCTCATAATACTGAATAGCCGATTTGTCATCATAAGTGGTGGCGAATACCAGGGCGCATTCATAGATCCACTGCGCTTTTGAAGAATCCAGCGCGATGGCTTTCTGAAAATAGGGAATGGCTGGTTTGTAATTATTCATGTCCACATAGGCCCGCGCAATGAGGTAAGGGATCTCTGCATTTTTAGGATCTGCTGTTGCGGCGACGGGTAAATAACTGAATGCATGGCCATAGTCTTCCATTTCATAGTAACTTTTCCCGAGAATATAATAGTTGTTTTGCCCGGTATGCAACTGATTGGCAAGCGTAGCATAGCTAACGGCTTTTTCCCAGCGATGCGTCCAGAAATATAAAATTGCCAGTTGACTGACCGCGGTTGTATCTTTTTTCCGGACAGCAACCAGTTTTTCGAATGCAACAATTGCATTTTCATATTTTCTTAATTCAACCGCGGTAAGTCCGGCTGCCCTCAATGCATCCGCATTCAGGGAATCGTATTCAAGGGAATGCTGGAAATCGTTATACGCCGGCTGGTATAAGCGGTTTGATTTTTCTTCCATGGCCTTCAGGTAAAAATAACGGGAACTGTCGGCTGACTGGCTCCTGACCTTACACAAAGAGATCAGTAAAAACAAATAGCAACAAAGGAGTTTTCAAAAAATGCTTCATTTCAATATCAGGATATTAAATAAATGGTGCGAAACAGTTGAGCGGCCTGGGGGTTATTTCAGCACTATGGCTCCTAACGGGGGCAGGTGAATATTTATTTCATAGCGGTTTTGGTTTTTATCCACCAGGGTAGTGACCGGGTCCGGATTGAGCGTATCCCCTGTGCCCCAGTATTTTTTCTGATCGCTGTTGAAAATTTCCTTCCATTGGGATTTTCCGTTGGCATAAATCTTCCAGTTCTTTCTGACGGCCGGCGTCATATTGAGAATAATCAGCAGGTCATTTTCCGGAAGTTTTCCTTTTCGGCGGAATACAATGACCGATTCCTCGCGGTGATTCAGATCTATCCATTCGAAGCCATACTGATTAAACTGATTTTCGTATAATGCCGGTTCGCTGCGCAGGAGCAAATTCAAATCCCGTACACAATCTTTCAGCAGCCGGTGGGAATCAAATTGCAGCAGGTCCCATTGCAATTCGCTTTTATAATTCCATTCGGCTGTGGCGCCGAATTCATCTCCCATGAATAATAGTTTGCCGCCGGGATGGGTAAACATATAAGAATACATCAGCCGGAGGTTGGCGAATTTCTGCCAGTCATCCCCCGGCATCTTATAAAGCATGGGCGATTTGCCGTGAACCACTTCATCATGACTTAAAGGCAGCATGAAGTTTTCATCATAATAATACATCATGCTGAAAGTGAATTTATCCTGGTGGTGTTGCCGGAATAATGGGTCGGCTTTAAAATAATCCAGGGTGTCGTGCATCCAGCCCATCATCCATTTCATTCCAAATCCCAGCCCGCCGGCAAAAGTCGGCTTGCTGATGCCCGGCCAGTCGGTGGCTTCTTCCGCAATGGTCTGGATATCCGGGAAATCGCGAAACATGGTTTCATTCAGATCTTTTATAAAGGCGATGGCTTCGAGATTTCCGTCACCGCCATATTCATTGGGTTCCCACTGATCTTTCTTACGGGAATAATTTAATTTCAGCATGGAGCTTACGGCATCCACGCGCATTCCGTCGGCATGAAATTTATCGCACCAGAATCTGCCGCTGCTGATCAAAAAGGATTTTACCTCTCCCCTTTTATAATTGAAGATATAACTGTTCCAGTCCGGATGAAATCCTTTGCGCATATCCGCATATTCATAGGTGTTGGTGCCATCGAACATATATAAACCATGCGCATCATAAGGAAAATGAGAAGGCACCCAATCCAGCATTACGCCGATACCTGCGGCATGAAAAGCATCCATCAGCGTCATAAAACACTGCGGATCCCCGAAGCGGGAAGTGGGCGCAAAATAACCGGTACCCTGGTATCCCCAGCTGCCATCAAAGGGATGTTCCATGATGGGCATCAGTTCCACATGCGTGAATCCCATTTCCTTCACATAAGGAACCAGGCTGTTCGCGGATCTGATCGTAGGTATTATATGTTTCTTCATCGTTTTTGTCGGGGCGCATCCAGCTGGCGAGATGCACTTCGTAAACGCTCCAGGGTGCATCCAGGGCATTGTGTTTCTTCCGCTCCTTCATCCATTCCTGATCCTTCCATTGGTAATCCAGTTCCCAGGTAATGGAAGCGGTCTTAGGTCGCCTCTCCCAGAAATTCGCAAAGGGATCCCCTTTTACGGTTTCCTGGCCGTTGAATCCGCGGATATGATATTTATATACTTCGCCTTTGGGAAGATCCGGAATAAATCCTTCCCAGATACCGGATTTTTCCAACCGCACGAATAATGGATGCGTTTCCGGATCCCAGTCGTTGAAATTTCCGATCACCGAAACGTAAGTGGCATTGGGCGCCCAAACGGAAAAATAATATCCAGGGGTTCCAGCACTTTCCGTGATGGGATCCGAAAATTTCATACAAGCGGTAATGGGTCCCTGCTGGAAATTGCTGATGTCCGAATCGGAGAAAAGGGAGTAGTTCCACACGGGTTTTGCGGAATCGACAAAATGGGTATGTTCGTAACTGGTGATCACATGCTTTCCCTCTTCCTAAATGTACGATCTTTTGTTCACGCGGGGCGTTTGGATTTGGCCCTGCTGATCCGGATATCACCGGCATCATATACGAATAATACACTGATGGCTGCACAGAACAGAAAAAACCCGGCGAGTACGATGGCATAAATGGGCTGACCCTGGTAAATCTTTTTTACGATCCATCCGCCAAATAGACCATTGACGATCTGGGGGAAAGTGATGAAGAAATTAAATATGCCCATGTAAATACCCAGTTTGCCTGGTGGAATGGAGGATGATAAAATCACATAAGGCATGGCCAGGATACTTGCCCAGGCAAGACCTATACCGATCATGCGTATTTCAGCATCGCCGGATCTTTAATAAAATAAATAGAAATCAAACCCACTCCGCCGGCGATCAGGGAAAAAGCATGGGTTGATTTACGTCCCGATTTTTCCTGCGATATACGGAAGAAAAAGCGCATAAAATCATCGCCACAAAATTATACATTCCGAATGCCGAGCTGACTTTATTTCCTGCTTCATTATACTGAATGGTCTTTGAATAGTCTCCGGTTAGTCCGTAGATATGCGTAGCCACCGCATCGGTCGTAAAAACCCACATGCTGAATAAAGCGAACCAGCTGAAAAATTGAACCAGTCCCAGTTGTTTCATGGTTTTCGGCATCTGCCGGAAATCCTTAGGATTTCTCTGAGTCCGCTTTTACGCGATGGCTCCGCTTTTCCATGATATTTTTCATATTCTGCCGGCGGATATTCTTTCGAAAATAATAACGGTCACCAGAATCGCCAGAATGAAAACAGTTGCGCCGATATAAAATGAATATCGGATATTGTCGGCCACGCCGGTCTTCCCGGCTTCCAGGCTGAATCCATGATCGCCCAGCCATTCCGGCAAGATAGGAACCGCGCTACAGCGCCCAGTCCGATCAGGAAAGTCTGTATGCTGAATCCCAGCGTTCTTTGTTTATCCGGAAAATTATCCGCCACCAGTGCGCGGAAAGGTTCCATGGCGATATTGAAAGAAGTATCCATGACCATCACCATGCCGGCGCCGATCCACAATGCCGGAACGATGGAAGACAAAACTGCTGCATTCGGAAGAATCAGACCAGCGCCAGTGCAGGTAAAGTAATGCGCCGGTTAAAAAATATGGTTTTCTTCTGCCGAGGCGGTTCCAGGTCCGATCGCTGTAATGACCGATAATGGGCTGAACAATCATCCCGACCAGCGGCGCCACCAGCCAGAACATCGGCAGCTGATCCACATCGGCCCCAAATGAACGCAGGATGCCGGCTGGTGTTTCCGTTTTGCAATGCAAATCCAAACTGAATGCCCAGGAATCCAAAGCTCATGGTAAAGATCTGCCAGAAACTAAGTCTGGGTTTTTCAACCAGCGGTTTTGCGGAAAGGACGGTTGTTGTGGCCATAACGCAATCGTTCGGTGATCAGATCACAAAACCATTCGGAAGCACCGCTCCTTTTTTAATCACCACGATTCCGTCTTTCACAGTGTATAAAGAATGATCGGTATTTTCCAGGTGTGCTCCGCCATTGATCCGCACATCGTCGCCGATCCGGCAGTTTTTATCCACGATGGCATTGCGGATATAACAACGGTTGCCGATTCCAACGGAAGGAAGGCCATGCGATTTATCGTGCTCGATTTCTTCGATGGTTTCATAGATAATCGATTCCCATCAGGTAACTGCTTACGATGGTTGTGCCGATGCCGATTCGTGTGCGGATACCGATCACGCTGTTTTCTATGCGGGATGCATTGATGATGCATCCTTCTGCAATGATGGTTTTTTCCAGCGTGGTTCCGCTGATCTTTGCCGGCGGCAACATACGGGCGCGGGTATAAATGGCATTGTTGTTATCGAATAAATTGAAATCCGGAATTTCCTTGGTCAGGCCCAGGTTGGCTTCAAAGAAGGAATAAATATTTCCGATATCGGTCCAGTAGCCATCATACTGGTAACTGACGACTTTGTATTTGTCCGAGCGACTGCGGAAGGATTTCTTTTCCAAAATCGGTGGCTTCCACATATTCATTCTGCAGCAGGTCCTGCAGCAACTGCCGGTTGAAAATATAGATGCCCATGGAAGCGAGGTATTTTCTTCCCTGCGCCTGCATGGCAGGACCGGTATCGCTTTCCCAGTCTTTTAAAATTTCTTTTTTGGGTTTTTCGGTAAAGGAAGTGATGAATCCTTTATCATCCTTTTTCATGATGCCGAATTCAGATGCTTCCCGGTCGGCAACCGGAATGGTGGCAATGGTGATTTCCGCTTTGCGTTCGATATGATTGTTGATCATCTCCATGAAATTCATCTGGTATAGCTGGTCGCCGGAAAGGATCAGAATGTATTCTGCTTCAAAAGGGCCGAGATGACGCAGGCATTGCCGCACCGCATCGGCCGTTCCCTGGTACCAGGTGGGATTATCCGGTGTTTGTTCCGCCGCCAGAATGTCCACAAATGCTGAACTGAATGCACTGAAATGATAGGTATTTTTTATGTGCCGGTTCAGCGAAGCCGAATTGAATTGCGTCAGCACGAACATCCGGTCGATGCCGGAATTCAGGCAGTTTGAAATGGGAATATCCACGAGGCGGTATTTACCGGCAATGGGAACGGCTGGTTTGGAACGGCTGGCAGTTAACGGATATAAACGGGTACCTGCGCCACCACCTAGAATAACAGCTAACACTTTATTTGACATATCGACTATTTATTAAATTTATTTTTATAACGAAGCATAAAGATCAAGATAATGTTGCATACTGGTTTCCCAGCTGAAATCCAGCCGCATCATTCTTCGCCTAGTTCTTCCAGCATAACGGGTCCTGATATAATTGAACAGCCCGCCAAACGGCCTGGGTGATGTCTCCCACGATGGCATTGTTGAACCGGATGCCATATCCATCCGGATCACCAAAATCTTTCACCGTATCTTTTAATCCACCGGTGCTCCACAATCGGCACTGTTCCATATCGCATTGCATACATCTGATTCAATCCGCAGGGTTCCACCCGGGAAGGCATCAGTATAAAATCTGCACCGCATAAATCAGGTGACTGAGCGCTTCGTCATATCCGATATAGATACTATAATCGCCCTCGCTGAGTGTTCTCACCCGTTCCAGATTTTGCTCAATATACCGGCGAACCGCTTCCCAGGATCAGGAAATTCATTTTTCTGCCGATATAATAAAAGAATCTCCGATGGCCTGCGGTAAAAGATCGGCGCCCTTTTCTCCAACCAGTCTTCCGATAAAAGCAATCAGTGGTTTTTTATCATCCAGTCCAAACCGTTCGCAAAGTAATTCTTTATTGTTTGCTTTTCCCTCGCATTCTGGTTTTTGAATTGATAATGATTTTCAAGATAACTATCTGTTTCCGGATCCCATACTTTGGTATCAATGCCATTCAGGATGCCGTAACATTTTCCTTTTTCATATTCAAAAAGTGCTTCCAGTCCGTTTGCCGACCAGCGCAGTTCTTCCAGATAGCTCCAGCTTACGGTGGTTACTTTCCATGCGCATCGCACGCCGCAGGCCAGGGCATTGATAGAGTTTTTCCATTCCAGCAATCCCGATTTCCAGGTATCCCAGGCCGGTATATAGTAACTTTTGTCCCAACCCAGCCAGCCCTGGTATTCTGCATTGTGAATGGTAAGCACGGTTGGAATATCCCGTAGATGCTGGTAGCGGTAACAATGTTTGATCATGAAAGGGATCAGCGCGGCCTGATGATCGTGCACATGAACCACATCGGGATGATGTTTCCAGGCCGCAAGCCAGTCAACAACCGCAATCTGGAATGCAATGAACCGTTCCGGATCATCATCATATCCATAAATTTTTTCCCGGTCCAGCAACCATTGATATCAACCAGGTAAAGATCAAACCCAAGTCTGTTATTTCTTTCCTTGATAACCGTATAAATAAACCACCAGTTTCCAAGATTGGTATATCCTTTATGTACCACATCCCATTCGTGTGTGATTGAGGAATTTGGTGCGGTACATCGGCATCACCACTTTGGCGATATGGCCGGCCAGTTGCTGGTATTTCGGTAAGGCACCTACCACATCGCCAAGTCCCCCGGCTTTTGCTACCGGATAACATTCTGCTGAAACATGTAATATTTCCATTGGGATGGCTTATCTGGTTACAGGGAGCGATCGAATTGAAATTCAATTTAGGAAGGATTTAGGGATTCTGATGAGATATGAAAAAATTTTTCATCAAGCAAAAACTTAACTACTTTCAACACTTATTTAAAATTCCTCCCGGTTTATGAGTCAACCTAAACAGCCAACCAATGGCGGAGCCCAGCCACTCTAGTCATTGTGTTTTTCTTCTGGGGATTTATTGCGGCATCCAACAGCATCTTTATTCCTTTTTGCAGAACGCATTTCCACCTGGATCAATTTGAATCCCAGTTGATCGGCTCTGCATTTTATGGAGCCTATTTTATCGGTTCACTCCTGCTGTATTTATTATCCAGCCTTGTGGGTTATGATATTCTGAATAAAATAGGATATAAAAGAGGCATCGTACTCGGCTTACTCATCTCGGTTGCCGGGGCGCTTTTAATTATTCCTTCCGCCAATCTCAATTCTTTTCCTGGCCATCCTGGGTTCCTTCTTTGTTGTGGCGCTTGGGTTTTCACTTCAGCAAACTGCTGCCCAGCCCTTCGCCATTGCGCTGGGAGATCCGGCGACCGGCACGCACCGGCTAAACCTGGCGGGGGGAATTAATTCCCTGGGAACTACTCTGGGTCCGATCATCGTCAGCTATTTCCTGTTTGGAACACCATCCGCTGTAAACAAGAATTTTACCGTACGAATATTAATAATTTATACCTGATCGTCGCGGCCGTATTTCTGGCCGTTGCCCTGTTCTTTGCGTTCTCCAAACTTCCGGAAGGAAAGGACGACGCTGCTTTTGAAGGTTCGAAGAAAGCGTCCGCATCGCTGATCACTTTGACTGCACTGATGCTCATCATTATACTGATCGGCCAGTTCACCAATATCGGAAAGCTGGAATTAACGGGTATTACCATTGTGCTGGTATTTGCCGTTCTGTTTTATTCTTACAGCAAGGCGTCTAAAAACAGTGATGGATGGGGCGCCATGAAATATCCGCAACTGATCTTAGGCATGATCGGCATTTTTATTTATGTCGGGGTGGAAGTAACCATCGATAATAATTTCGGCGCCTTATTAAAATCTCCCGGGTACCTGACGGACACCGGACTGATGGATAAGGACATCTCAAAATATATTACGCTTTACTGGGGAAGTTTGATGATCGGCAGGTGGACGGGTGCGATCGGTGTTTTCAATCTTTCCAAAACCGGAAAAACGATTGCGACGATTATTGTGCCTTTCATCGCTTTTGCCTTTGTGCTTTTCATTAATCATACCTATGGCAATGATATCAACGACCTGCTGCCTTACGCTGCCTGGGTTGCCGTTGCGGTATTTGCGTTTTTCTTCGGACAGCAGAAACCGGTGAAGACCTTATTGACGGTGGCGTTGCTGGCGACGGCCGCCATGATCCTTGGTGTATCGAGCAAGGGCCTTTTCTCGGTATACTGTTTTATGGCTGGCGGGCTCTTCTGTTCGGTAATGTGGCCCAGTATTTTTGCACTGGCTGTTGCCGGATTGGGCAAATATACCAGCCAGGGTTCTGCATTCCTGATTATGATGATCCTTGGGGGCGCGGTGATTCCGCCATTCCAGGGGTCTATAGGAGATTCAACGAATAATATGCATATTTCCTACCTGGTGGCTGCCGGCTGTTTTGCGGCGCTGGCTATTCTTGCCGTCAGAATGCGTGGCATTCTTAAATCACAGGGTCTTAATTTTGACGAGCAAATCGGGGCTGCCCATTAAACATTGAAATTAAGCGCATGGCAAAAGCAACTTCTACGCCGGCTTCGCTGGAACCTTTGGCCATTGGAATTGATATCGGAGGAACCGGAACTAAGTTTGGCATCGTTGACCGGAATGGAAATGTGTTATTTACCGGTGAGATTTCCACCAAAAAACATAAGAAGGTCGAGACATTTATCGATGAATTGCACAGTGCCCTTTCATCCCTGATCGTGAATGCCGGCGGATCCGGGAGAATACGGGGTATTGGTGTTGGTGCTCCCAACGGAAATTATTATACCGGAACGGTTGAATATGCCCCCAATCTTCCCTGGAAGGGTATTATTCCGCTGGCCCAGCTCATTCAGGATAAGTTTCAGTTGCCTTCCATACTGACCAATGATGCCAATGCGGCGGCAATCGGGGAAATGATGTATGGTGCGGCCAAGGGGATGAAGGATTTTATCATGATCACGCTGGGGACCGGTGTGGGCAGCGGCATTGTGGCCAACGGGCATTTGATTTTGGGTCATGATGGATTTGCCGGCGAACTTGGGCATACCATTATTATTCCGGATGGCCGGTATCATGAAGGAACGGGGAAATACGGATCGCTGGAAAGTTATGCTTCGGCTACCGGCGTTACGCTTACGGCAAAAGAATTCTGGAAAAAACCAATGAGGAAAGTCTGCTTCGGAAAATTCCCGTGGAAGAGATTGATTCCAAAAAAGTTTATGATGCCGCCATCCAGGGAGATGTGCTGGCTAAAGAAATCTTCGATTATACCGGTAAGATCCTGGGTCTTGCCCTCGCCAATTTCGTGATGTTCTCCAGTCCCGAGGCCATCGTTTTATTTGGTGGTTTAACCAAAGCGGGCGATCTGATCCTGAAACCCACCCGCGAACATATGGAAGCCAACCTGATCCAGGTATTTCAGAACAGGGTAAAGATTCTCGTCAGCCATTTGCGGGAATCCGATGCTGCGATTCTGGGTGCGAGTGCGTTGGTTTGGGAAATGGCGTAGGAGATGACGGTTGACCGTTGACGGTTAACGGATCTCAGGTGCGAATTTAAACCTAAAGTCCGTCAACGGTCATCCGTTAACCGTCAACTTCTCTTCCATCCACTGCTTCCTCCCCAACCCCGCCACCACATGTCTTTCGCTGTGATAAGATGAACGGACCAGGGGGCCGCTTTCTACGTAATCGAGGCCCAGTTCATAACCGATTTCCCGGAATTCGGCGAATTCATCGGGATGAACAAAGCGGTGAACGGGTAAATGTTTTTTGGTGGGCTGGAGATATTGGCCGATGGTGATCACGTCCACGCCATTTGCCGCCAGATCCTTCATGGTCTGAATCACTTCTTCTTTGGTTTCCCCGAGGCCCAGCATAATGCCGCTCTTGGTGCGCATGCCCCCTTTCTTCAGGAAACTCAGGGTTTGCATGCTTCTCCAGTATTTCGCCTGGATGCGAACCTGTTTGGTCAGGCGTTCAACGGTTTCGATATTATGGGACACCACTTCGGGCGCCACGTCAATGATGCGCTGGATATTTTCTTCTTCCGCTTTAAAATCCGGGATCAATGTTTCGAGTGTCGTATCCGGATTTAAGGATTTTACTGCGCGTATGGTATTCTGCCAGATAATGCTGCCGCCGTCTTTTATTTCATCCCGGTCCACGGAAGTGATCACCGCATGTTTCACTTTCATCAGGTGGATCGCTTCGGCTACGCGCTGTGGTTCATCCCAGTCGACCGCCAGGGGGCGGCCCGTGGCAACGGCACAAAAACCGCAGCTACGCGTACAGATATTGCCAAGGATCATGAAAGTGGCCGTTCCGGCGCCCCAGCATTCGCCCATATTGGGGCAATTGCCGCTTTCGCAGATGGTATGCAGTTTATGCTGATCGACCAGGTTGCGTACCTGTTTGAAATTTTCACCGATGGGAAGCTTTACCCTGAGCCAGTTCGGTTTCTTAACAAAGTTTTCTTGGGGTTCTATATTTGGGAGTACAGGAAGTTCTTGCATAGTAATGCAAAAATAATCACTTTCGCCGGCCAAACATAATGCTTACGTAAGCATTGAAAAAGAGGTGCTTTTGTTTAACGTCGGCCATCAGCGGAATTTGACTGAAATAATATTCTGCCGTAACGCCGGCTTCGATGGCCGTAACGGTCTGGTTAAACCTGCCGTAATCAAAACGGATAGCTGCTTTTGCATTCAGTCCGGGTTTTATACTCAGTTTATTCCATCCGGATCCGAGGCCGGCAGCATCATTTACCAGGTATCCGCTATCCAGGATTTCGGGGTATTGGCTTTCGAATAAGGTGCCGTCACCCTGCTGATGGGACTACATGCAAAATATAAGGTTTCAGCATCCCGATCGAAAAGCCGCCGCTGTATAAGGCGGTTACGGCGACCCCGTTTTTATTTCCTTTTCCCCCGATAAGGTATTGCTCCCCGATCGCGGCTTTGAACTGATAAAAATTATTGAGCCGGCCAATGGCGATGGAGTTCAGGGTGTATCCGTTAAATCCGCCGACGGGTACTTTATGATCTTTCGGATCTTTCTTTTCATTTAATTCGAACTGGAGCAAACGGGTCTTGCGGACTGACTGGAATTTTCCCCTTTCATAAAAAATACCATATCCGTCGGTGGCGATGCGTAATCCGAAAATGCTGTGGTGATCGAAAATCAGATCTCCTTCTTCTTCCATTTTCATCAGCCGGTTCAGCCGGTCTTTTTTGGCTGAACGGCGGTCTGAATTGTAATCAGGTGATTGCTGGGCAAAAAGGGAAAGGGCGGGCAGTGAAAAACAAACCAGAAACAACCAATTTTTTAATGCCATGATTAAGATTACTGCTGTAAATTTATGGAAAAATACATGACCTCTACTGTTATTTACGAGGGAGACCTTAGAACGGTTGCTCAGCATCTTTCCTCCGGAACCCGGATAGAAACCGATGCCCCGGTTGATAATCAGGGAAAGGGCGAAAAGTTCTCTCCTACCGATCTGGTGGCCACTTCCCTGGGAAGTTGCATGCTGACCATTATGGGAATGAAAGCCCGTGACCTGGCAGTAAATCTGAAAGACACCCGGATCGAAATTCAGAAACTGATGAAATCAGATCCGCGCCGCATCGGCGGCATTCATTTAACATTTCATTTTCCGGATTCCCTGCAGCTTACGGAAAAACAACGTCTCATACTGGAAAGAGCCGGGAATACCTGCCCGGTACGCTATAGTATCCATCCGGATATAGAGGTTTTGATCAATTATAACTGGCCCGCGGTTATTACGGCCTGAGAGGTCCGGACTATCTGTGGCATTGTTTTCTGCGGGTGACAGGAGGAATTTCCCGACATCACAATCCAGGCATTTTTTCGGCCGGCAGTATGCTTTATATAATTCCAGCAGCGCCTGTGATTCTGCGGCAGACTTCATTTTAATGCCGTGTTGCTTCCAGCGGCTGAGTGTTTGATTTTTCTCGGCCCGGATTTCCTGCATCCAGATCAGCGCTTTTTGCTGCATGGATTTATCCGGATGAATGCTTCCATAAGTATATAGTAAGGGGATCAGGCTGTTGATGATGATGCGTTCCCCCATGCCCCTGCCCATGATCTTTTCCCGGTACGGGGATTCCTTATCGAACACATAATGATAGAACCAGTAATCATTTGCGGGTATCTGCAGCTTTTTTCTGATCCCGGAAATGGTTTCGCATTGCAGGATCCAGGCAAAAAGATTTGAATTCTCCGCGTACAGGCCGGCCAGTTGTGAGAGGCGGATGGTCGGAAAATTATCCGGCCGCATTCTTAGAAAATAGCGGCTGTTCAAAAACTTTTTTTAAGCCGTATTTTTTCTTTAAGAACTGAAATTCTTTTTTCAGCATTTGCGGATAGGCTTCCCTGAAATCCGTTTCCAGTAAATTGGCCTGCCCGAATAATAAGGCCTCCAGCTGAATGCGTTGTTCGCGGTGTTTGGCCAGTAAAGTAAAGGGAATGCTGCGGGCAATGGATTCAAAAGCAGTGGTATTCACCGTCATCCCGAAATTCCCGGCCATCATCCACCAGAGTTGTTCTTCCCAGTGAAAATGATTGCGCTGCAGCGAGGCGAAAACGGGAGTCATTTTGCGGGCGAGTCTTTCCAGCAATAATTTCTCTTTCCACTGCTTCCAGTTCGCTGCCTGCATCAAATGCACGGACCGTTCACAGGGAATAAAAGCAGGCTGGTTCATCCAGCCGGTATAAGTTTCCAGCATGACGCCGGAAACCCGGTGAACCAGTTCGAGCTGCGGAATGTTGCGGGTCATATTCAGCGCATCCTGCTGCCAGACCACATGCAGGATCACGTTCCGGTAATTTTCATCGGCATCATGGCCGTGCTTGTCCCATCCTGATGAAAGGAGATGCAATTCGATGCTTCCTGCCCAGCAAGTATCGTTAATCCGGATCCGGGCATGAATAAAGTCGGGCCCCTGATGATTGTTTTCTTCACCGGGAAATTCAATGACCAGGGCCTCTCCGGATAAGAGGGTCAGATCCTGCTGATTGAAATACCGGTATTTCCAGATGAACTGGAGTAGTTTTTCGGTCATTTTGGTTGACGGTTGACGGTTGACGGATTAGACGGGATTCACGCGCAGGTCGGCTCAAGGCGCATCTGTAAATTTTGTTGTGGTAAATTTAAATCAGGAGGAGGTCGCAGGATTTGGGTTAGAAAGGAAAGGCTGACAGGGAAAAAGACAGAAAAAGTAAAGTGAAATCACTTTCGGTATTCAGGCGAAATTCTTTAACTGCTGTATCACGCGGCTAACCGGCAGTCCCATAACGTTATAAAAATCTCCCTGGATTTCCCGGATACCGGTAACGCCGATCCATTCCTGGATAGCGTAAGCGCCGGCTTTATCGTAGGGTTTGAAATGATCGATATAATATTCTATTGCGGAAATATCCAGTGGATGGAACCAGACGTTTGTGGTTTCAGCAAAAGCGATTTCTTTTTTGGAATCCGTTATCAGCACTCCTGTGATCACCTGGTGCATCCGTCCCGAGAGCAGGCTGAGCATGCGGATGGCATCGGATTTGTCGACCGGTTTCCCAATCAGTTCCCGATCCACCACCACCAGTGTATCCGCTGCCAGAATGATGGTTCCGGGTTCGACCCTGCTTTTTACGGCTTCCGCTTTTCTGCGGGCAATTTCTACGGGAATTTCATTGACCGGCATACCGGGAGGAATGCTTTCATCCGCATCTGCCGGAACGATATCAAATGCCAGGCCGGCCCATTCCAGTAATTGTTTCCGTCTCGGAGATGCGGAAGCCAGCACTATCCGATCCATGAAGTATAGAATTTTAAGAAGATCATGGACAGAATGCCCATCATCATGATGATTTTGATCTGACTGCTGATCCGGTGGAATGCTTTCGGGTCACTGGCCTGAAAAAGTTTTTTAACTACCCGGATGATGGGAAGGATCACCAGTAAAAAAGAAAAGATCACGATTCCCCACCATCTATATTGTAATATATAAAACTGGATGCCGGTGAGGGCAGCTACCAGCAACATCAGCCAGGTAACCGCAAAAACACGGGATGCCTGGATACCCCATACCACCGGCATGGTATGCCTTCCATAACGTGCATCGCCGTCCATATCTTCCATATCCTTAACCACTTCCCGCACCAGCGAGATGATGAATGCAAAGGATCCATAAAGGATGGCGAATTTATATACCCTGGAAAGTGCAGCATGAAAGTCGGGATTTACAAAACGGTGGATCCGGAATTCGCAGAGATACAATACCAGGATAACCCAGGCGGTCAGAAATGATATCAGGATATTGCCCAGCAATAACTTTTTTTTGAAGGTGGTACTGTAAAACCACAGCAATAAAACACAGGCGAGGTTTGAAGGCCCGATAAAAATATTCCTGAGTTTCCAGGAAAGGTAAAAGCCGATGGCCACGCCAATACCGGATAAGATCCAGTGCCAGATGATGGCCCATCTTCTTTTAATGATTTTTTCAACAACGATTTTATCCGGTTTATTTACCCGGTCGATGTGGAGGTCAAAATAATCATTGATAATATATCCGGCGGCGGCAATGAGTACGGAAGAAATACACAATAAAAAAAACGCTTCCGGTTTCAGGATGTTTTCCCGGGGCGGACTGGCATTGTAAAAACTGGGCAGTAAAATGCAGTAATAAAACAGGCATTGGGTGAGTGCGATGAACAGGAGGTTCGGCCACCGGATCAGTCGAAGAAAAGCGATCGCTGCATTTGGTTTCATGCTGAATTATATTTGCCGCTTTTAACCGGACACAACCGCCGTTTGCAGATCCCAGTTATCATGCAGCCGGAGCACTTTTTCGATTACATCCCTTACGCATCCCTTACCTCCCGGGAACGTAGAGATATATTTTGCGGCCTGCAGCACTTCCGGTACCGCGTCTGCAGGCGCACAGGGTAATCCGGCCATTTTCAAAACAGGATAGTCCGGTATATCATCCCCCATGTATAATATTTCATTCCAATGGAGTTGATGGAGCTCAAGATATTCTTCTATATCCTTTTTTTTATCCTGAACCTGCAGAAAAACATCTGTTATGCCAAGTTTTAACAATCTGTTTTTTGCACCCAATCCGTTACCGCCGGAAAAAACAGCTAAGCGGTATTTTTTTTTAACGGCAAGCTGAAGGGCATAACCGTCCTTCACGCTCATTCGTCTTACCTGTTCGCCTGTTTCGTAAACCATGATATTCCCGTCAGTAAGTACTCCGTCCAGATCGAAAATAAAAGTGGTAATGGGTTTGAAGGACTGGAGGAGGTTCATTGGAAATTTGAAAATTTAGAAATTGGGAAGTTCATGGGCGCAAAAGTATCGGTTTAAACGGAGAATGCATAATGCGCAAGAGCTAACGGGGAATGCTGTTCCGCATCAGGATTTTTTCATTCCCTGTTCTGCATTTTCATGGAATTGCTGAATACTGCGGGTAAGGATCTCGTATAATTGGGAAAGTGCCGGGTATGGCTGGAGGAGGCTGATCTGTTTTTTCAAAGTTTCCGTATCATTCCGGACGGCGGGCCCGGTTTGGAGATCTGCAGGCGATGCATATTTCAGCCTGGAACATGTTTCCTGAATCAGCGGATACAGCAGGGAGAATTGAATTCCTTCCTGCCGGCACCAGGATTCCGTAAGGGCAAACAAATGATTGCTGAAATTATTGACAACAACGCCACCCAGGTGATATTTCATTCGCAGGGAATCATTTGCCCGGATCACCGTGCTGCTTAATCCGCCTGCGATTTCTGCCAGCGACTGCAAATCACTTTCGTCAGCAGCATCAATCAGCAGGGGGAATTCGGTAACTGTTTCCAGTTCCTTCCGGAAGCTTTGCAAGGGATACAGGACGCCATAGCGGGTGCTGCTTCCTTTCAGGATGTTCATGGATACAGAACCGGCTGTATGGACAAGAAATGAGGATGTGGGAGGAAATCCGGCCAGGAACGATGGGAAGGCATTGTCCGAAATGGCGATCAGTGTCAGGCCGGCGTTTTGATCCAGTTCTTTTAGCGAACTGACAGGTCTTGCTCCCAGAATGCCGGCAAGGGTTTCCGCATGATCCCGGTTCCGGCTGTACAGCTGAGTAATGCGATGACCGGCTGCAAGCATTTTACGCCCCATGGCAGTGGCCACATTCCCCGAACCGATGATAACGATTTCCATGACCTGATGATCAGGCTTTTTTCTTCTGGGACTTGGGAGCCCAGATGGCCAGCATCCTTTTTCCTTCCATTTTGGGCATTCCTTCCAGGACGCCCACTTCATTCAGTCTTTCCGCAAATTTCAACAATAACAATTCGCCTCTTTCCCTGAACTGAATAGCGCGGCCTTTAAACTGGACATAGGCCTTTACCTTGTCTCCGTCTTTCAGGAATTTCTCGGCATGTTTCGCCTTGAAGTCGAAGTCGTGGTCATCCGTATTGGGTGTAAAACGGATTTCCTTTACTTCGGAAGCCTTGCTCTTGGCTTTCATCTCTTTTTCCTTACGCTTCTTTTCGTAAAGGAATTTATTATAGTCGATGATCTTACAAACCGGGGGATCTGCATTGGGTGATATTTCCACAAGGTCCAGCGCCTGGTCCTGGGCCATTTTAAGCGCTTCCTGGGTGGGATAAACGCCAACGGTTACGTTTTCTCCAACGAGCCTGACCTGCGGCACGCGGATCATATTATTGGTGCGGTGTTCCTGTTGTTGTTCTTTTCTGAATCTCGGATTAAAAGTACCTCTTGGAGGTCTCGGTGGAAATGCCATTTAGTGTTTTTAAGTGAACGATCCTTAAGTTCCGGATTCTTTGTTTTTTTATCCTCCGGCCCTTAAATTAATTTCTGTTTTTGCGTCGCGAATGAATGTTTCCAAATCCTGAATCCCCAGATCTCCTTTTCCCTGCCGGCGTACAGAAACTTTCTGTTCATTCATTTCTTTTTCACCGATGATCAGCATATAGGGGACACGGGCCAGTTCGGTATCGCGTATTTTTTTCCCTATCTTTTCGCTGCGCTCATCAATGCCTGCGCGAATATCCGCTTTTTTGAGGGATTCCAAAACTGTTTGTGTATAGGGTAAAAATTTATCGCTTATCGGCAGCAATTTAACCTGTTGCGGGGCAAGCCACAAGGGGAATTTCCCGGCATAATGTTCCAGTAAAAACCCGATAAACCGCTCATGCGTACCCAGGGGCGCCCGGTGTATGATGAGGGGGGTTTCCGGGTGATTATCCGGTTTGGTATACTCCAGTTTAAACCTTCTTCCCTGGGCGAAATCCACCTGATTGGTAGCGAGGGTAAATTCCCTGCCGATGGCGCTCCAGATCTGTACATCAATTTTTGGTCCGTAAAATGCCCCTTCTCCGGTAACTTCAATATAGGGAGTGCCGGTTTCCTTCAGCACTTTCCTGACCATGGCTTCGGTTTCGAGCCAGAGTTCCGGTTCATTGATATATTTTTTTCCAAGCTGGTCCGGGTCGTGCAGACTAAACCGCATCACGTATTTATCGATGCCGAAGATGCGGAAATATTTGAGGTACATTTCATTCACGGCCTTAAACTCCTGCGCAAACTGCTCTTTGGAGCAGTAAATATGCGCATCATTCATGTGCAGGCAACGGACACGCATCAATCCGAAGAGTTCCCCGCTTTGCTCATACCGGTAGCAGGTGCCGTATTCCGCCAGCCTTAAGGGCAGGTCCTTATAACTCCGGGGTTCGGCAGCAAAAATTTTGTGGTGATGGGGACAATTCATCGCCTTTAGATAGTATTTCGTTCCGTCCAGTTCCATGGGCGGGTACATACTTTCCTCATAATAGGGTAAATGGCCGCTGGTAATATAGAGGCTTTCCTTGGCAATATGGGGTGTTACCACCCTTTGGTATCCGGCATCTTTTTCGGTTTCCTTGGCAAGCTTTTCCAATTCCTCAATGATGATGGTTCCGTTTGGCATCCAGAGTATCAGCCCCTGCCCTACTTCATCATCCATGGTGTAAATGCCCATTTCTTTCCCAAGCTTGCGGTGATCCCGTTTTTTGGCCTCTTCCAGCATGAGCAGGTATTCATCCAGTTCTTTTTTGGAGGGAAAGCTGACGCCGTAAATCCGGGTAAGCTGTTTGTTCTTTTCATCTCCCTTCCAGTAGGCGCCGGCAATATTGGTCAGTTTGAGCGCCTTAATCAATCCGGTATCCGGAATATGGGGACCGCGACATAGATCGGTAAAATTTCCCTGGGTATAAAAAGTGATTTCGCCGTCCTTTAAATTTTGCAGCAGATCCAGTTTGTATTCGTCACCTTTCTCCTCAAAATATTTTATCGCTTCTGCTTTGGGAACCGGTTTCCGGATATAGATGCTGTTCTTTGCGGCCAGCTCGCTCATTTTAACTTCCAGCTTGCGAAGGTCTTCTTCCGTGATCTGCCGGTCGCCCAGATCCATATCATAATAAAATCCGTTATCAACCGCCGGGCCTACCCAGAATTTTACTCCTGGAAATACAGATTCCACTGCTTCCGCCAGTAAATGTGCTGAAGAATGCCAGAAAGTGGATTTCCCTTCCGGATCATTCCAGCTTAATAATTTAAGCTGAGCATCCTGATTGATCGGGCGTGAGAGATCCCACACTTCTCCGTTCACCGAAGCTGCGATTATTTTCCGGGCCAGTCCTTCGCTGATTGATTTGGCCACCTGCATTGCAGTTGTTCCTTTCTCGTACGCTTTTACTGCCCCGTCGGGGAATGTAATGTTGATCATGTGAAACTTTATACTGGTTCCTGTTTAAGGGTTGCAAAATTAACAAACTCTTGCCAGATTAACTTTTGGATGAGCTGCGCAGAATAAAATATTCAATAATTTGCCGATGTATGAAAGTCAAGCCCCTTTTTCTTTCCTTTTTCCTGGCCCTGACCCTTTGTATACCCCTTTTTGGGAATGCCCAGGATCTTACGGGGATCTGGCGCGGGCACTTCCGGTCTAATGAAGGCCTGGATCGGGTATTGGGGTCGGATGACCGTTACAAAATCGAAGTTCAGATTGCCCAGACCCGGCAGATTTTTCAGGCCGTTACTTATTCTTATAAATTCACGGAGTTCTATGGCAAGGCGGCTGCCAATGGCACAGTAAATCCCAAAACAAAAAAAGTACTCCTGCGGGAATTAAAAATACTGGAAGTGCGGATGGCGGGAGGTGATGTTTGCATCATGACCTGTTTTTTGCAATACTCCAGGCTGGGAGATGATGAGTTTTTACAGGGTACCTATACCAGCGCCAATGCCCGGGATTCCCTGGCCGGTTGCGGAAAAGGCAGCATTTTTCTGCATAAAGTAACCTCTTCTGATTTTCATAAGGAAGAATTCCTGGAAAAGAAGGAAAAAGAATTGCTGGCGGAAAAGAAAAAGAAACCGGAACGGAAATCCATCGCAAATTCAGCGCCCATAAAAAAGCCGGCAGCCGCAAATGAGAAACCAGCTTCTATTGCAAAAAACACGAAGCCGACGCCGAAAGCTACAGGGAAATCCAATAAACGGGCGCCTTCAACAGTAAAAGCTAAACCGGCCCCGCAGAAAAGATCCGTCACGCTGACGCCTGAAAATATGGAATTGCCTTCCGACAGTTCGATGGCAATTGAACATAAGCCTCTGCCTGCCATCATTCCGGGGGTAATCGCTAACAGGTCCAATGAACTGATTAAATCCATTACCGTTCATAATACTGAAATTTACCTGAATATTTATGACGACGGCGCCATTGACAATGATACCGTTTCTGTTTATTACGATAATAAACTCATCATTTCGAAAGCCCGCATTTCGGATCAGCCGGTGAAGGTAACCCTGCAGATTGAACCGTCCGGCCACTCCCATGAACTTGTAATGGTTGCGGAGAATCTGGGCGATATTCCGCCCAACACTTCCTTAATGGTCGTGCGGGACGGCGATAAAAAATATGAAGTGCGCATCGTATCCACGGAGCAAAAGAACGCAGTGATTTTGTTCCAGTATAAAAAAATTGAATGATCCCGTTCCCATAAACCATTCAATCCTTCATTCCGTTTTCAATTATCAATTATCAATTATCAACCTTCCTCGGCATCTTCTCCTCTCTCTCCGCGGCATCATAAATAAAACTGGCAATAATCGTTGCCGCCTGTTTCAGATCCGCCCCGCTCAGGTGATCGTAAGTGTCCATATTCGTGTGATGGGTTCTTGTTGAATACTCCATTGGGTCCTGAATGAACTGGAATGCGGGAAGACCTATCGCGTCAAAAGACAAATGATCCGTTCCGCCGGTATTCATTAAAGAGAGGGTTCCTGCGCCGAGATCGCGAAATGGTTCGAACCATTTTTCAAAAATGGGTTTAGCCGCTTCATTTTCCTGCAGATATATTCCGCGGATCTTTCCGGTACCATTGTCCAGGTTCAGATATACGGAAAGCTTATCGCCGGCTGCATTATATTTTTTTGTCACCGTGTCCTCAAAATGATTTTTTACATAATTCTTTGATCCGTGCAGCCCCGTTTCTTCCCCGCCCCACAACGCAATCCGGATCGTACGCCGCGGGTTGTATCCAACATTCTTCAGTATTCTGATGGCTTCCATCATTACGGCGCTCCCGGCTGCGTTATCCGTTGCACCGGTAGCTCCCTGCCAGGAATCCAGGTGCCCCCCGATCATCACCAGCTGTTCTTTCAGTTCCTTATCGGTGCCCGGAATCTCCCCGATAACGTTGTACCCCTGCTGATCTTTTGTATAGACTTTCGTGCGCAGTTCCAGATCAACATTTACAGGAATATGATGCTGAAGCAAACGCTGAATGGTCATATAATCTTCGTAGGAAAGGGCGAGATCATTGAATGTCTCCGGTGTTTCGGGCGAATAAACCGTACCGTTCTGAACAAATACGGTTCCGTCAGAATTCCTGGTACTGCTGCTGAGCATGCTTACAGCGCCTTCTCCTTTTGCGAAATCTTTTGCCAGGGCCAGAAATTGCGCTGCACTACGGTACGCGGAATATGCGGGAGCCGGACCGGAAGAGATTGCTTTTTTCGGAACATAATCCGCCATGTTTTTCAATTCTTCATCGGTAAATCGCCTGGCATCGGGACTGAATCCCAGGGGCAGTGAATCGTTGCTGACAAGCATTACAATTTTTCCTTTGAGTTTCCCTTTGTATTTTAATAATCCGGCTGAATCGGTTGCGTCCAGCAATACGACAGCAGCATGCAGAAGTCCGTTGGTGCCGGGTGTAAATGTTTTGGGAAATGCGATCAGCGGTTTATAATAGGGAGCGGTTATCGCAAAATAAAATTTTTCCAGTTCCCAGCCCTTGCCCCATTGTCCCCAGGGTTCCAGCTTCACATTTTGCAATCCCCAGGAAATCAATTTTGTTTTTGCCCAGTTGGCAGCTTTGAAGTATCCGGGTGACTGCATCAGGCGCGGACCATTCGCGTCCGTGAGGTAAAAAGCAATATCCATCACCTGGGAATGATTCAGACCCTCATCACGGATCCTGGATAGCATGGCCTCATCCTGTTTGTCACTTTGGGCATAATTGAATAAGGTGAGCAGCAACAGCGGTAAAAACAAAAGTTTTCTCATGTTTGCGTATTTTCTTTTAACGAATGTAAAAAAGGTTCTCCTTGTTTTTTATATAACCGGCAGTTAAAAATGAAAGTTCCAGGTAACGGATGGTAAAACGGGGAAAAGGGAAACTTTCTTGGCCTGCACCTGCAGGGTGCCATTATAGGGGCTTCCGGTTTGATCAAAGTAGATAAAATAAGGATTGAGCCGGCTGTAAACATTATAAACACTGAATACCCAGCTTCCCCGGATCTTCCTGTTTTTTTTATGCCGGGGTGTATAGACGGCCGAAAGATCCAGCCGGTGATAAGCGGGCAAACGATATTGATTGATCCGGCTGTAATCCTGCGCCAGCGTGCCTTCCAGCACATAGAACTTTTCAGGATAAGACGTGGCGTTTCCGCTCGCGTAAACAAATACGCCGGATAGTTTCCAGCGCTTATTCAGTTCGTAAGTGGCTACTACGGAAAGATCATGGCGACGATCATATTTTGCCGGATATTTTTCCCCGTTGTTCAGGTCGGGAAATTTTCTCCAGGTCCAGGATAAGGTATAGCCGATCCATCCGGTGAGCCTGCCTTTCGCTTTATTGAGATAAAATTCTGCCCCATGGCTTTCCCCCTTTCCAAAAACAAACTCTTTTTCCGGATCATTCAGCGATGGCGTATAGCCTTCCCTGTATTCAATCTGGTGATCCATCCGCTTATAGTATAATTCTACTGAGGTTTCATAAACATTATTGTGAAAGTTTTTGAATACGCCCGCTGCATACTGCCAGCTCGTTTGCGGTTGTACGCGGTAGGTGCTGGGAACCCAGAGATCGGTTGGCAGCGTGGTTCCTGCATTGCTCACCAGGTGTATGTATTGCAGATTGCGGGAAACAGACGCCTTCACAGAAGTTTCATCATCGAAAGAATATCGCAGGGTAGCCCTGGGTTCTAATCCGCCATAGGCCTTGATTGTTTTTCCACCGGCTGTATTTTGTGCTGTCGGTTTTATTTCCATCGGCATCTTCCTGGTAAATAGTATAGGGGCCCAACTGTTCAAAACCACTCCAGCGCAATCCCAGATTCAATTGGATCCGGTCGCTGATCTGCCAGTCGTCCTGCGCATACAATGCCATTTCCCTTGCATATTTTTTATTTGAATTATTGGGTTCGAAGTTCGTGGAGTCCTGGTGACCCGTAAGAATATTGGGCGTGAACGTATGATAGGTATAGAGGCCTCCAAAACGGGCTTTGTGTTTCGGACTGATAAAATAATCTATATCGGTTTTAGCTGTCAGATCGTGTATGCCGGAAGCCAGGCTCAGCTGAAAATTATCCTGTGCCCCGTTAAAAGCAAAACGGTAATCGTTATAGAGCAGGGTGGTATTGGCAAATAATTTACGGTTGAATACATGATTCCAGCGCAGGGTTGCCGTGGTATTTCCCCAGGGCACATTGGTGCTGAAAGATCTTTTTGCATTTTTAAAATCAAATACATCCCTTCCGAAATATCCGCTCAGGTAAAGCCGGTCCTTTTCAGAGAATTGATAATTCACTTTGGTGTTCAGATCGTAGAAGTAATAGCCGGAGCCGCTGTAACTGCTTGTTTTGGGTATAAATGGTTTTATCAGCAGATCAATATAAGTTCTCCTGGCCGATACGATAAAAGAGGCTTTATCTTTTTTAATGGGTCCCTGAATAGATAAACGGGAAGCGATCAGTCCGATTCCCCCATCCACTTCAAATTTATTCATATTCCCTTCTTTCATGGATATATCCAGCACGGACGACAGGCGCCCGCCATATTGCGCCGGCATGCCGCCTTTGATCAGGGTTGTATTCTTGATGGCGTCTCCGTTAAAAATCGAAAAGAATCCAAAGAGATGTCCTGTATTATAAACGATGGCGTCATCGAGCAGGATGAGGTTCTGGTCTGGTCCGCCGCCCCGCACATAGAGCCCGGTATTGCCTTCTCCCGCATTACTTACGCCCGGCAACAGCTGGATCACTTTTAATATATCCACTTCACCAAACAACACCGGCAGGGATTTTACCTGCGCCATGGTCAGATCAATTTTACCCATCTGTGCGTTTTTTACATTGGCGTCTCTTTTTTTGGCGTAAACGACCACTTCCTCATTGCTGCTGATTTCGGGTTTGATCAGGAAATTATAGTTGAGATTTTTGTGCAGGTCAATTTCGGCTGTGACGGTCTGGTATCCCACGTAGGAAACGGTGAGCAGATAATGCCCTTCCGGAAGGGTCAGGGAATAAAAACCGTATCCGTTGCTGGTAATACCTTTTCCCTGTCCGCTGATGGCAACGGAAGCGCCAATCAGGGTTTCGGATGAAAGGGAATCCTTTATATAACCCGTAATGGTAAACTTATTCTGTGCGGTACGCAGAAAACGCCAATAATAAAATGAAAAAAAGCAGGGATGTTTTCATCATGGTCCGCTATTGCGCAATGGCAAAGTGTATAGAGTCATTTACCTGGCCGCAATCCAGCATTTTATCTTTGTATACGGGATGCTTTTTACCAAGATAGGGATTAACGACCTTGCTGCTGGCGCTCAGCCAGTAGGCTTCTGAAGAATCGCTGAAAGCCATGGGACATTCCATATGATAAACCGTTGCGCCGTCGTACCGCACGGTGCGGATCAGGTTATATAAAATGTCGGAGATCATATAGAATTCTCTTCTTTTTTGTTCTATGCCGGTTTCGCCGTTTAATCCGGTTATTTCTCCTTTAATGGATTCAGCCAGATTCATCGCGGTTTCCACGATGGCCGTATCCCCTTTCAGCTGATCCAGTTTCAGACTGTCAACCGAAACGGCGAGTTTATTTGCATTTTGCCGGATGGCAAGGGTGTCCCAGTTTACAAAAGCGTCACTGAGCTGATAGTAATTTTCCATCATTGCGTTAAAGGAACGGGTAAAAACGGAGTTGTTTGCAGCAACGGCAAGCGGAGCATCCCTTTTCGCGGGCGGAGCAGCCGGACTGTCGGAATGCAGCAGCAGCCAGGTTATTGCGAGCGCAGCCGCCAAAACCACGACCAGTAACAGGGCTTTCTTCATGAGTAGAATTTAATCAAAGATAATTCTAAAAACATTTGCTTTACTTTTGCGCGTTTGATTTAATACTCATCTCATTATCATGCTGGCAGGACTGCAAAATGTTAAGTTTGAATTTGGCGCCCGGACGATCCTGGAAGAATCCACCTGGCATATACAACCCAATGAACGCATCGGTTTAATCGGATACAACGGAACCGGGAAATCTACTTTGTTAAAATTACTTGCCGGAGAATACTCGCCGAGTGCAGGCACGGTGGAGCGAAGCCGCAGCACCAGCATCGGTTATCTGCATCAGGACCTGCTGAGTTTTGACACCGGAGATTCGATATTACAGGTTGCCCTGGGTGCTTTTGACAAAGTGCTGCTCCTGGAAAAGGAACTGGAAGATCTGGCGCAGGAGCTGGAATCCGGTAATCATCCGGAAGGCGCTGAATCGGAAGAATTGCTGACCCGGTACACGGATAAGCTGCATGAAATGGATCTCCTGGACGGCTACAGTATTCACCATAAAACAGAAGAAGTATTGCATGGCCTCGGGTTTGCCAATACCGACCTGCAAAGACCTTTCCGTGAATTCAGCGGTGGCTGGCGAATGCGCGTGCTGCTGGCCAAAATGATTCTTCAGAAACCGGACCTGTTACTGCTGGATGAACCTACCAATCACCTGGATCTGCCTTCCATTGAATGGCTGGAGAAATACCTGCAACATTATCAGGGCTCCGTGGTGATTGTAAGTCATGATAAATTTTTTCTGGACCGTATGGTCACTGAAATCGTTGAGCTCTATCAGCAGAACCTCCATTTCTATAAAGGGAATTATTCCTTCTTTGAAAAAGAAAAGGAAATGCGGATCTCCCTGCAGCAACGGGCATTTGAAAACCAGCAGGATTATATCAAGCAGCAGGAAAAATTCATTGAGCGGTTCAGCGCCAAAGCCACCAAAGCTGCAGCAGCACAATCGGCCATGAAGCGCCTGGAAAAAATGGACCGCATTGAGAATGTGGAAATGGAAAGACCCGATATGCGTATCCAGTTCCGCATCGGCAAAACACCGGGCAAAGTGCTGGTGGAACTAAAAGATCTCAGCAAGCAGTTCGGGGATATTGAAATTGTAAATCATGCGGAAGCTGAAATTGACCGGGGAGATAAAATCGCGCTGATCGGTGCTAACGGAAAAGGTAAATCCACTGTGCTGCGGATCATCGCCGGCACGGAACCTTTTACCGGAACCCGCAACTGGGGGCATAACGTGGAAGACAGTTTTTATGCACAGCATCAGCTGGAATCCCTGGATGTGAACAATACGGTGCTGGATGAAATGAAAATGTGCGGGAGTCAGAAAAATGAGCTTGAACTGCGCACCCTGCTTGGCTGCTTTCTATTTTCCGGCGACGATGTGGACAAGAAGATCCGGGTATTGAGCGGAGGGGAAAAAGCGCGGGTTGCGCTGGCAAAGACCATTGCCGGTAAAGCCAATTTCTTACTGCTGGATGAACCGACGAATCACCTCGATATCCACTCCTGCGAATTACTGGCGGAAGCATTGAATAAATATGAAGGAAGTTATATTCTCGTAAGCCACGATCGCTATTTTATCTCCAAAACAGCCAATAAGATCTGGGAAATCGATAACGGTAAAATTAAAGTATTTAAAGGGCCTTATGATGAATGGGTTGAATGGAATAAACGGATGAATGCGCAGGCCAGGTCAACCTCCGGAAAAAAGAAAACGGAAATTCCGGCCGAAGAAACGGTGAAGCCGGCAGTCATACAGCAACCCGTTGTTAATAAGGATGTAAAAAAGCAACTTCAGAAGCAGCAACGCATCGTGGATCAGCTGGATGAAAAGGTATCGAAGCTGAAGGAAGAAAGCGCCAGGCTGGAATCACAACTTGCAGAACCGGAAATATATGCCGACAAACAAAAGTTCCTAAGCGCCGAGGCTGCTTATAAAAGCGCCGACCAGGCATTGTCCGAGGCCAGACTGGCCTATGATGCCGCCCTGGAAAAACTGATGGAACTGGAAGAAGGGCAGTGATAAAGCAGATATTGCTATCATCCGGCGGTTTCGTTAATTTTAACTATAAAGATTATTAATTATCAACTTCACTGCGTTTTTTCGTGCGATGCAACAGGCCCTTTTTTTTACCGTCTGTTTTTTCTGCGCATTTATTTCAGACGGGCTGGCGCAATCCCCACTACAGTTAACCACCCGGCCTAAAGTCGGTCTTACCCTTAGTGGCGGCGGTGCGAAAGGGCTGGCCCATATCGGAATACTAAAGGCTATTGATTCTGCCGGATTATCCATCGATTATATTACCGGAACCAGCATGGGGAGCATTATCGGATCGCTATATGCCAGCGGTTATTCTGCTGATTCCATCGAAAAAATAGCCCACAGAATTGATTGGGATCTGATGCTTTCCAATCAGAGTTCGCTGCGGAACATCATCATGGAAGAAAAGGATGAATATGGTAAATACGATCTGGAGCTTCCGTGGGTGAATCACTTCTTCAGACTGAATACCGGGGTATTGCAGGGGCAGGAACTCTGGCTGAAATTTTCTGAACTTTTATTTCCTGTTCATCAGATCAAGGATTTCAACCAGTTGCCCATACCCTTCCGTTGTATTGCGACCGACCTCTCCACCGGTGAAGCAGTGGTGCTGGACAGCGGCGAACTGGTTTCCGCCATCCGGGCCAGCATGGCCATCCCCTCTGTTTTTACCGCGGTGGATTATAACGGAATGCGTTTGGTGGATGGCGGGGTGGTAAGAAATTTTCCGGTGAGGGATGTCCGGAAAATGGGCGCCCAGATCGTGATCGGCAGTAATGTTTCACAGGGTTTGCTGGCTGCCAAAAAAGTAAACAATGCCCTGCAGGTACTGCTGCAGGTTGCCTTTTTCCGGGAAGCGGAGGACACCAAACTGGAAGTACCGCTCTGCGATATCTATGTACAGACGCCGCTGGATAAGTACGGTATGGGAAGTTTTTCATCGGCCGATGAAATCATTGAAGCCGGTAAGGAAGAAGGGAGGAAATTATATCCCCGGCTGAAAGCGCTGGCAGATTCGTTAAATAATATTTACGGTAAGCCACTGCCTAAAAAGAAACCGGGCGGAGCAGATTCTGTTTTGATCACTTCTTATGAAGTGCGCGGACTCAATCATACAACCGAAAATTTCTTTGTTCATACCATGGGTTTGCTAACGCATCATCGTTATACACCCAAAAATCTTTCCCAGATGGTTCGCCGCGAGGCGGGAACCCGTTATTATGACCGGATCGTTTATTTTCTGGATGAGCAACCGGACGGCAGTTCAAAGATTATATTCGATGTTTCTGAAAATCCGCTTTCTTTTGGAAAAGTTTCCCTGCATTATAATCAGTTCAGCGGCATCAGCGCCATTTTAAATCTGACTACGCGGGATTTTTTTACACCGAGTTCCAGAACGATGGCTACCATTGATATCGGCGAAAATTTCAGGATCCGGGGTGAACACCTGCAGTACCTGGGAAGGGGAAGAAAATTTGCCGCCGGCTTATCCACCCAGTTCGATCAGTTTAACATCACTTCTTACAATGAAACAAAAGAAGCGGGCATTTATAATGAAAATTATTTCGTCACCGATTTCCGGCTGGGATATTCTACGAACCGGAATCTCACCATCGGCGGCGGAACCCGTTTTGAGTGGACGCGCTACAAACCCTCTATTACTTCCACGCTTTCATTTAAGGGGACCAATGATTTCCCGACCAGCTATGTTTATTTAAAACATAATTCACTGGACAGGCCGGTATATCCGAGAAAAGGAATAAAAACTGAACTGGAAGGAGACTGGGTTTTTGAACAGAATCCCAACATTCAACTTCATTTCAATAATCAGGATCTGGATACCCTCGCATCCGGCAGCGCTTATCCGAGGCTGATTTTTAATTTTGAAAGCTATACGCCGCTGAGTTCAAAGAGCACACTCCTGTTCCAACTGCAGTCCGGAGTAAACCTTCGGTATCAGAAAAATATCATGAATGAATTCTCCATTGGCGGGCTCACTTCCAGTTTTCACAACCAGATCACTTTTGCCGGCCTCCGTGAGGGATCATTTTATTCTTCCGGTCTTGCCGCCTTTGAACTTGGCTACCGGTACCAGTTGTTCAGCAATATTTCACTGACCGGAAGAACCAATATCCTGTTCAATAATCTTGTCGATAAAAGCCAGTTTTATCAAAGTCCCGATTTTCTTTCCGGCTATGCCCTCACTTTCACCTACAATTTTGCTTTGGGCCCGCTGGAAGTGAGTGCCATGTATTGTGACCAGTGGAAAAGGGTGATGGGGTATTTGAATATCGGGATTCCGTTTTAGGAGGCT
The DNA here is from genome assembly GCA_963801295.1 of uncultured Chitinophagaceae bacterium. Lineage (GTDB taxonomy): Bacteria > Bacteroidota > Bacteroidia > Chitinophagales > Chitinophagaceae > Puia. The sequence goes on along the minus strand of CAWDEH010000009.1, from coordinate 20,024 downwards.
GGTGGCGGGGAAGATGGGCGTCAACTACATCATGCCGCGGATCGGCAGAATAGCCTTCAGCAGGTTGCCAGCCTGGTCGTAATACTAAAAAATGCCCCTCGAAAGCCGTGTTGAACCCCGATGGGTCCTCTTTGCTACCCCGATTCCACCTCTTTGGTACCTCGGATTCCGAGGTACCAAAGAGGTAGCAAAGAGGTACCAAAGAGGACCCAAAGAGGAGGAAACGTGGTTTCTTCGGGAATTTCAGGAGTTTTATCGTATTTCCGGGGACAAATTGCAGTTCGTCACCTCGTTTTCCGAAGCCCGTCACAGCAATACTAAAACACCGTCACATTTTTGAACAAATGGGTCTGGGGCCGGTATACATTTGCTTTATCAGTCACTGACAGTGAGGTTTTTCACGTAGGGCAACCGGGAAGCGTGAACCCGGAAACCCTCTCCCCTGGCGGCGGCTGGTAAAGTGGCAAACTCAAATAACAGTGTCATAACCGGTAAATTCGGAGGCCCCTCCGGCAAAGAACTCGTGTTTCGCGAGTGGGAGAGCAAAACAGTAGTGGCGAAAGCGCCCGGGAACAGCGAGGGAGACCCGACACCTGCACAGGCGCAAATACAGAAAAACAACAACCCGTAACGCCTGTTGCAAATATAGGCTTGCGAAAAACCGGTATTTCGGAGTTTCATCGGAGTGCTAAAAAATAAATCCTGTTTTATTGAAAATTCCCTGGGGTTTTGAAAAAGGGCCCGGACAGGGTTCGGATAGGGTATTTCCAGGGTCTTTGTTGGAGCGGCAAAGGGGAAATCCCCTCGGCCGCCCCTGAAAACCCCCTAGCGGGCCCCTAGCCCCTACCAGAAATGAGCCACTGCTCAAAAACAGAAAAATCCTTCCTTTTTTAAAAAATATTTTTTAGCACTCCGATGAAACTCCGAAAAATCATTTTTTGATGCCCCTATCTTTAGAAGGGTAAATGAAATGGTACAGGTATACATTGAACGGAGCCGGCGAAGGATAAAACTAAACCTCTGAGACCTCCTTGTCAACCGATGTTTTTACGGTCATTTGAACATGGTATTTAATGGCATACTGACTTTAAGCGATAAATCAATGCCGAGATTTAATTATTTTTCTAATCAACGCCTCTTGCTGGGAATGTGAACATTCTCACTGATTCTATTAAGAATATAAAAACTACAAACCATGAGAATGCTTGTCACTATTTGTAACTTCTATTATTTCACCTTTCCCTAAAGAACAGACCCCTTCACTGAAAGAGAAAGTTTCGCCAACTTTAAAATGAGAATTACTTATAATCCCCATTACAAAACTAATTTTCACAACTCCTGCCATTCCCGGCAAAAAAGTATCGGTATTAATTAAATCAATTTTGCCCGATATTTTTGTTTTTTCACCCGGGAAATCAAATACTGGACGATATCCACTAACAAAAGGAGTTGTTCGCATATTTTTTCCTGAAAATAATTCAATTTTTGCATGGATTACGACAAGTTCACTCATATTGCGTATTTATTTACCATCCTAATGATTCAAAAGGGTTGGCAGGTTTTGTTGTATAATTTAGCGGCTGTACCCAATTAACTCTCTGTAATTGATTTGAAGGTAATGCCACAGCCTTCGTTCCGTCCGCCTCGAATGTGGTTGTAGCTTTCATTACAGAGTTTGGTACGTTGACCTTTAGAATTGTATTAGGCTGTCCATCAAAGGCAAATTATTTTTCGGAACCTGTCGTGCCCGGATAGCTCAGCCGATCCGATATTTATTGATTATGACGATGGCAGGGAACGTCCTGAAAATTCATCGCAGATTCACCATCTGCAGAATTTCCACCTCCTGCAAAACAGCTTCTGCTTCCATCTTTTTTGCTGCGGCAAGCAGGGTCGCGATCTTTTCTTCGGTTTCCTTGCCTGCGGCGTTGATGCGCACGTTCAATCCTGCGCCCAGCACAGCACTGCGCGCGCAGAGTGCTGCAACACCGGCGTCTGAAACGGAATTGGGATTTCCCTGCAGCGCCATGGCTTTAATAATTGGCATGGAGTCCAGGGCAAGTTTCATTACCTGGAAAGGAACCGCAATGGCTTTTCCCGTAGCTTCATCTATCGCTTTTTTGCGAAAGGCTTTTTCTTCTGCAGTGGATTTGGGAAGTGAATGGGCCTGCATGACGCCCTGAAATGCTTTTGTATCGGCATCCACCAGCTGCAGCAATGCTTTTTTATTTTCTTCTGCCCGTTCCGCCCAGTCGCTGAATTCCTTCCAGCGTTCGTCCCAGCCTTTTTTATGTGCCGACAGATTGGCCACCATGCCGGCAAGGGATGCACCCAGCACACCCAGGTACGCGGCAACAGACCCGCCGCCGGGAGCCGGGCTTTCGCTGGCTGTTTCGTCGGCAAAATCCGAGAGGGACAAACGGATCATCTTCTCAGCGGATTTGTCCTTCAGCAGGTATTCAATGATTTTTTCTTCCGGTTTAAAAGGAGACAACTCATCGAGGCCCATGGAAAGAACCGCCATACGGATCAATTCTTTTTCGGCGACGCCCGAAGAACGTTTCTGCTTCCTCAAAAAATATTTTCCGGCATCCAGCATGGCTTTGAGGGGAATGAGCCCCACCAGTTCGCTGCCCGTTACCCGGATGCCCCTTGCTTCCGCTTTGCTGCATACCTCGTCAAATGCGATGTGCAAAGGCGTAATATCCAGGTTGGTGAGATTCATGGAAATCTGGGCAATGCCATATTCTTCAATATACCATCCAATGGCTTTAACGGATTTTAAAGTACCGGGAATATTCACCGGAATATCGTTTTCATCTCTTACAATTTTCCCGGTCAGCGGATCTCCTTCCCTTTTTACCCTTCCGGCTTCGCGGACGTCGAAGGCAATGCTGTTGGCCCTGCGTACGGAAGTCGTATTGAGATTCACATTGTAGGCGATCAGGAAATCACGCGCGCCGATAACGGTGGCGCCGCGACGGAGATCAAAAACGGCCGGGCCGAAATCGGGTTTCCATTCCGGAAGATTTATCTTTTCCGTGAAACCTTCATACTCACCGGCACGGATAACCGATAAATTCCTTCTGGATTCATTTTTTTGCGCCGCTTCATAGAGATATACAGGAATTGACAACTCCCCACCGATCCGCTCCCCCAGCTTTTTTGCCCAGTCTGCCGTTTCTTCCATCGTGATGCCGGCAACCGGAATCAGCGGACAAACATCGGTAGCCCCCATGCGGGGATGCTCCCCTTTATGTTTTCGCATGTCAATCAGTTCCCCGGCCTTTTGAATGGCAAGGAATGCTGCCTCCACCACGGCAGCGGGTTCTCCGACAAAAGTAACTACCGTGCGGTTGGTGGCTTTACCGGGATCCACATTGAGCAGGCGCACCCCGGCTACCGATTCAATTTCATTCGTAATGGATTGAATGATGCTGAGGTCACGACCCTCACTGAAATTAGGGACACATTCTATGATGGCTGACATGGCTTAATTCTGAATCTGCAATGTTAACGAAAATGCTTCTATCATCCATACGATCTGTCAGGAAATGAACTGACCTCCGATCATTACTTTGTCAATATGATTTGCGCCAAAAGCATAAGGCAGATAAGCAAGGGAAGGAACCGGATGGGTAATGATCATATTGGCCCGTTTCCCGACAGAAATACTTCCGGTAGATTGATCTGATTCCATGGCAAAAGCCGCATTGAATGTAGCGGCATTGATGGCTTCTTCGGGCAGCATGTTCATCTGAATACAGGCCATTGAAATTACCTGGTTCATATTCCCGGATGGCGAAGATCCCGGATTATAATCCGATGCCAGCGCCAGCGCGCAACCGGCTTGAAGGAGTTTCCGGGCTTCGGGCAACGGCATACCCAGAAAATTAGCGGCTGTCGGAAGTAAAGTGCAGATGCCTTTCCACCCGGATGCCTTAAAGCTTTCCAGGTCTTTTGCTGAGATCTTTTCCAGGTGATCCAGCGAAACGGCGTTCATTTTAATTCCGGTTTGTACGCCGCCAACGCTGTTCAGCTGATTGCAGTGTAATTTGGGTTTTAGTCCGTGCTGAAGGCCCGCGCGTAATATTCTTTCCGTTTCATCCGGATTGAAAAATCCCTTTTCACAGAACACATCAATATAATCAGCCAGCTTTTCCTTTGCAATCACCGGCAGCATTTCTTCTGTAATTTCCCGGATATAGCTTTCATGATCTTCCCGGTAAGCAGGAGGATAAGTGTGGGCTCCCAGAAAGGTAGACCGGATGGTCAGGGATGATTTTTGCCGGAGCTGTTTGATTACCCGCAGCATTTTCAATTCCGTGGCTAACGATAATCCATAACCGCTTTTTATTTCCAGGGCGCCGGTCCCCAGGAGGCTCACTTCTTCGAGGCGCTTCCAGGCTTCAAGAAAGAGATCATCTGCCGATGCGGCTTCCACCTGCTGTACCGTATGGAGAATGCCACCGCCCCGGGCGTGGATTTCGGCGTAGGAAAGTCCGCGGATGCGGTCGACGAATTCATTTTCGCGGCTGCCCGCGAATACGATATGCGTATGACTGTCGCACCAGCAGGGCAATACCAGCCGCCCGCTGCAATCCACCTCATCCACGGGCAGGGCGTCGTGATCATTTTTTAAAGAAGACATCTTTCCAAATGAAGCAATTTCTTCTCCTTCTGTAATCAGATAGGCATCCCCGATTACCGGAAGCTCCGCAAGCTGTTTTCCATAAAGGGGGCGGGCATCAGCGCGTACATTCACCAGTTGTTTAATATGTTTCAGTATCCGGCTCGCCATATATGGATTTGATCAGAGGTTAAATTTTGCTTTTGTTTGCCTGGCAGTTTCATATCCTGCATCTGCATGACGAATCACACCAAGCCCCGGATCGTTTCTTAGAACCCTGCTCAAACGGGCTGCCGCTGCATCGGTTCCGTCTGCAACGATCACCATTCCTGCATGTATGCTGTATCCCATACCGACCCCGCCCCCATGATGAAGACTTACCCAGCTGGCGCCTCCGGCCGTATTCACCAGCGCATTCAGAACTGGCCAGTCGGCCACCGCATCGCTTCCATCGGGCATGGCTTCCGTTTCGCGGTTGGGGCTGGCCACCGATCCTGTGTCGAGGTGATCCCGTCCTATGACGATGGGCGCTTTTACTTTTTTTGTCCGCACCAATTCGTTGAATGCAAGTCCTGCTATCTCCCGCTCCCCCTGCCCGAGCCAGCAGATGCGTGCAGGAAGTCCCTGAAATGCAATTTTTTCCTTCGCCAGTTTTAACCAGCGCTGCAGGGAATGATTTTCCGGAAACAGGCTGCTGATGCATTCATCTGTTACGGCAATATCCTGCGGATCACCACTGAGCGCCACCCATCGGAAAGGGCCTTTGCCTTCGCAGAATAGCGGACGGATATAGGCCGGCACAAAACCCGGGAAATCAAATGCATTTTTCAATCCTCTTTCCAATGCCCTCGCCCGGATATTATTTCCATAGTCAAATGTAATGGCGCCCGCCTCCTGCAGTTGCAGCATGCGTTCCACATGTAATTTCATCGAATCATAAGCCAGTTCCAGGTATTGTCGAAGGATTTTCTGTACGGAGTTGTTTTGCTTTCTCCAGACTTATCTGATGCGGCCAGTACCCGATCAGCGGATCATGGGCGGAAGTCTGATCGGTTAATGTATCCGGAACAATTTTTCTTTCGATTAATCTTTCCAGTAATATTACGGCATTGCAGCAAACGCCGATGGACACTGCCCTTCCTTCTTTCTTAGCCTGCAGTGCCTGGTCAATGGCTTCGTCCAGATTTTCCGTTCCGTGATCCAGGTATTTTGTTTCCAGTCTTTTTTGTATGCGCCAGTATTCTGCTTCGGCAATCAGGGCCACGCCTTCATTCATTGTAATGGCCAGCGGTTGTGCAGCGCCCATGCCTCCGAGTCCGGCCGTCACGTTCAATGTTCCTTTCAATGAACCCTTAAAATGTCTGGCGGCCAGTGCGGCATAGGTTTCGTAAGTGCCCTGCACAATGCCCTGGGAGCCGATATAGACCCAGGATCCCGCGGTCATTTGTCCGAACATCATCAGCCCTTTTTTCTCCAGCCAGTCGAAATGTTCCCAGGTGGCCCATTTGGGAACGAGTTGGGAATTGGAGATCAGCACTCTGGGCGCATCGGGATGCGTTTTCATCCGGGCCACCGGTTTTCCGCTTTGAACCAGCAGGGTCTCATCGTTCTCCAGGTCTTTCAATATTGCAATGATATCATCGAGCGCCTGAAAATTTCTGGCGGCTTTTCCGCGGCCTCCGTAAACGATGAGTTCATCCGGCCGCTCCGCCACTTCGGGATTGAGGTTATTCAGCAGCATGCGCAGGGCCGCTTCCTGTATCCAGCCTTTGCACTGGATTGCCGGGCCGGTGGGGGTTTGGTATTTGATGGGATCGTACATGTGGTGGATGGTTGATAGTGAATAGTTGATGGGATGACGGTTGACAGGATGCTGGTGTGAGTTTATTCAATTGAAAAGGATTCGAAGCCGGCGTTTAAATTCAGGTTTTGTTCGTTGGCGAAGTTTGTTACGCTTTTTACGAAATCATAATTGCTGATGATGGTTTTTATTTTTGCAATATCGTCGGCGAAGATGCGGTCTTCATTTGCGAAACCTACATGCTGCCTGACGAACTGATGCGCAAATTCCAGGATGGGACTGCTGCGGAGCGGGCGGCGGAATTCAATGGCCTGGCAGGCTGTCATCAGCTCGATGGCGAGGATATACTCCAGGTTCTCCAGGATCTGTTCCAGTTTCCTTCCGCTGATGCTGCCCATGCTCACATGATCTTCCTGACCCAGGGAAGTCGGAATGCTGTCGGCGCTCGCCGGAAAACAAAGTGTTTTATTTTCCGTAACGAGTGCGGCAGTCGTGTACTGCGGAATCATAAACCCGCTGTTGAGCCCCACATCTTTCATCAGCAAGAGGGGAAGTCCCCATTTTCCTTCCAGTAACAAATAACACCTTCGGTCGGAAATATTTCCTATTTCAGCGGCTGCGAACGCAGCATAGTCCAGTGGAAGCGCCAGGGGCTGGCCATGAAAATTCCCCCCGCTGATGGTATCTTCTGCAGAAAAGATCAGGGGATTATCGGTTACGGAATTGAGTTCGGTCTCCGTCAATTCCTTTAGATGCATCCAGGCATTGCGGCTGGCGCCATGCACCTGCGGCATGCACCGAAGCGAATAAGGATCCTGCACGCGGCCACAATCCACATGGCTCTGCATGATCTCTGAATTGTTCAGCAGGATCCTGAGCCGGCTGGGCAACGAGCTGATTTCCTTTAAAGGGGCGAAGCTGGTGCAGCCGTTCATCGAAAGGCGCTTTGGTGCCCGTGAGGGCTTCCAGGCTCATGGCGCCAATGATATCCGCGGCTTCCAGGCAATAGTGCAAACGCCGGTGTTGGCAATGGCGTAGGCGAGAATGAACTGGGTGCCGTTGATGAGGGCCAGGCCTTCTTTCGGCCCCAGTTGCAAGGGTTTTAATCCGTGCTGATTCAGCACCGCTGATGATGGCGCCGGTTTTCCATTCACAAAAACCTCACCCAACCCGATCAGGGGCAGAAAAAGATGCGCCAGCGGGGCAAGGTCGCCCGAAGCGCCGACGGAACCTTTTTCCGGAACCACGGGGATGACATTATTTTCAATATGCCAGACGATGCGTTCCAGGGTATCGGGATGAATACCGGAGAAACCCTTTGCCAGCGCATGGACTTTCGTGATCATCATGAGCCGGACAGAAAGGGGGCAATGGGTTTACCAACGCCTACGCTGTGACTCTGAAGAATTTTTTGCTGAAGGATCCGGGTATCTTCGGCTGAAATTTTAGTATTGGCCAAAACACCGAATCCGGTATTGATGCCGTAGACCGTTTTATTTTGAGAAACGATCTGCGATACCTGCTCCTGGCTATTGCGGATATTTCGCAGCGCTTCTTCCGAAAAGATGCCTTTGATTTTCCCTTCGGCCAGCCCGGAGGCCTTTAATAAATCAAGGTTTTCTGTTCCGTATCTGAAATGTTTGTTCATGCCCATTCATTATTCATTGAACTGATCTGAACCGTTTCTTCAGCTAAAGTAAGATGTTAAAGCACCTTATAAAAATATGGCTTGTTGGAAAGGATCTCCGGTGTTTTTGACCAGAGATAGAGAATATCGCGCCAGGTGCCGCCCACGTCGTCGGCCTTCTCGATGACCACGTAGTCGGTCTCGCCGGCCTCGGCGAGCTTGATGGCTGCGCAGAGGCCGGCGAAACCGGACCCGACGATCAGGTGGTCGACGTGCGGTGGGCAGGGACGGTGCGGCCATGGGGTGACGCTATCCGCTCGCCGTCCCGCCGGGTCGGAGGCCGAAAACCGGCAGATAGTCCCCGACGTTATGGCTGTGGAAAGGGCGTTATCTACAACCAAAACATCAGGGGACTATCCCGCCAGTCAGCCGGTGGTCAGGTCGTAGACGGTGACGCCGTCGACGGTCTTCGCGGTGAAGGTGTCCTCGACCCAGGTGCTGATCTGCGACGAGGTGCTGCCGCTGGCGCTGAGCCCGCCTCCTCCGACCGCCGAAGCCGCTGCCCTGGGCGATGAAGTAGTGGATCTTGCCCTCGGCGACCCACTGCTTGAACTGCGCCAGCGTCGGGCTCGGGTCGGAGCCGTTGAACCCGCCGATCGCCATCACCGGCTGCTGCGTGGCGAGCTGGTAGCCCGCCGCGCTGTTGGAGCCGATCGGCCGCGGCCACCCAGGTGTACGACGACGCGTCGGTCTCGAGCAGCGCGGTCAGGGCGGCGCTCGAGGTGCTGCCGTCGAGCAGGCCGCCGGTGCTGGCGCCGCCCGGTCGTCGCCGCCCGTCGCGCCACCGGTCGTGCCGCCGGGTGCCGTCCCGCCGCGTCATGCCGGTCGGGGGCCGACCGCCGCCGAAGCCGCCGGGGCCGCCGCCACCCGGTCCGAACCCGCCGGCCGACGAGGGCCCGGCGCTGGGGATCGAGCCGGTGTGCGGGGTGGCCGCCGTCGCGACGGAGTACGCCGCGGGGCCGGCCAGCCCGGCGACGAGCGCGGCGGCCGCGACCGCCGTGCGCGATCCGCCGCGGCAGGTGGTGCACCCCGACGATCAGGGCGGCGCGACGAAGCCGACGACGAGCACGGCGTACCGCAGCCACGGGTGCCACGACGCGTCCCGCGCGAGGAGCTCGAAGGACGAGCGCGGCGGTGAGCGCGGTGGCGAGGCCCGAGCACCCCGGTGGCGACCAGCGAGTCGCGGTGCCGCCAGAGCACCAGCGCGCCGATGCCGACCAGCGCGCCGATCGCCGGGCGCCAGGGCCACCGTGTAGTAGGGGTGGAAGATCCCGGCCATGAAGCTGAAGGTGAGGCCGGTGACGAGCAGCCAGCCGAGCCAGAGGGTCAGCCCGGCGCGCACCGCCAGGCCGCCGCGGCCGCGGGCGAACCAGAGCCCGGCGCACGCCGAGGACCAGCGCGGCCGGGATCAGCCAGGCGACCTGGGTGCCGACCTCGGAGCCGAACATCCGGAACAGCCCGGTCGCGCCCCACTGGCCGCCCGTGGTGTTGCCGCCGCCGACCGAGCCGGTCTCCGAGCCGTCGAGCCGGCCGAAGCCGTTGTAGCCGAGGGTGAGCTCGAGGATCGAGTTGTGCTGCGAGCCGCCGATGTAGGGACGCGACGCGGCCGGCCACAGCCATCACGATCGCGATCCACCAGCCGGCCGCGACGACCATGCCCGGCCGCGGCGCCGAGCAGGTGGAGGATCCTGCGGCGCCAGGGCACGCCGGCGTACAGCGCGTAGACCGCGACCAGCGCCGGGCAGCACCAGGAACGACTGCAGCATCTTCGCCAGGAACGCGAGCCCGACCAGCACGCCGGCGAGCGCGAGCCAGCGGGCCGCCGCCGGCCGCCGACGTGCCGCGAGGCCTCGACCGCGCGCAGGGTGGCGTACGCCGAGGCGACGAGCAGCAGGACGAGCATCGCGTCGGGGTTGTCGAAGCGGAACATCAGCACCGCGACCGGGGTCAGCGCCATCACCGCGCCGGCGAGCAGACCGGCGCCCGCCGAGCCCGTCGTACGACGGACCGTGGCGTAGAGCAGCGCCACGGCCGCCACGCCCTCGAGCGCCTGCGGCACCAGGATGCTCCACGACGAGAGCCCGAAGATCCGGACCGACAGCCCCATCGGCCACAGCGCCAGCGGCGTCTTGTCGACGGTGATCGAGCTGGCGGCGTCGGAGGAGCCGAAGAAGAACGCCTTCCACGACTCCGAGCCGGCCTGCGCGGCCGCGGAGTAGAACGAGTTGGCCCAGCCCGACGCCCCCAGCCCCCAGAGGTAGAGGACCGCGGTCGCGAGGAGCAGGCCGGCGAGCGCCAGCCGCTCGGGCGGCACGGGGAGCCGCGAGAGCGGGGCGCCCGCCGGCTGTCGTGCCCCGGCCCGCCGACGGCGACGCGGCGGGCCGGGGACGGTCGGGTCACCGGCGGGTCGCCGGTCAGGGCGTCGCGGGACAGGGCGGGCGAGGTGGTCTCCGACGTCATGCCGCGACTCTCACTCCCCGGTCTGGCAACGCCCCCTCGCCCGCCTGTGCCCCCTCTGTGAGGGAGCTGGGGGGTAGTCCGTGACGTTGACAGGCGTTTCGGCCGGATGCTGCGAAACGTCACGGACTACCCCGTCGGCGCACAGGTCAGGAGGGGAGGGAGACGGTGACCGTCGTCGAGCCGGGGCGGGAGCGGAGGCCGACCGAGCCGCCGTGGGCGGTCACGATCGCCTGGACGAGGGCGAGGCCGAGGCCGGCGCCGCCCGCGTCCCCGCGGGTGCGCGCCGCGTCGCCGCGGGCGAACCGCTCGAAGGCGTGCTCGGCCAGCCCGGGCGGGAAGCCCGGGCCGTCGTCGTGGACGGCGAAGCCGCCCGGCTGTGGCGGAGACGGTCATCGTGGTGCCGGCGGGCGTGTACTTGCGGGCGTTGGTGAGCAGGTTGGTCACGACCTGGTGCAGCCGCTGTACGTCGCCGATCGACCTCGATCGACTCCTCGGGCACGTCGAGCTGCCACCGGTGACCGGGGTCGACGACGCGCGCGTCGGAGACCGCCTCGACGAGCAGCCGCGACAGGTCGACGGTATGCCGCTCGAGCGGCCGTCCGGAGTCGAGCCGGGCCAGCAGCAGGAGGTCCTCGACCATCGACGGTCATCCGGGCCGACTCCTCCTCGACCTTGTCGAGGGCGGTCCGCGTCGTGGCGGGGTCGTCGGGACGGCGGCGCGCCAGCTCGGTGTAGCCGGTGATCGTGGTCAGCGGCGTCCGCAGCTCGTGGGAGGCGTCCGCGACGAACTGCCGCACCTGCTGCTCGCTCTCGTGCCGGGCGGTCAGCGACGACTCGACGTGGGCCAGCAGCGTGTTGAGGGCCGCGCCGACCTGGCCGACCTCGGTGTGCTCGTCGGTGAGCCGGTCGGGCACCCGCTCGGCGAGCTCGATCTCGCCGGTCGCCAGCGGGAGCTCGGCGACGGTGTGCGCGGTGGCCGCGACCTCGCGCAGCGGCCGGAGCTGACGGCGTACCAGGACGGGCCCGGCGCCCGCGGCGGCGGCGATGCCGAGCACGCCGACCAGGCCTCCCAGAGGACCAGCTGCGAGACGGGGCCGTCGACGGAGGAGGCCGGCAGCCCGGCGACGGATCGCCGCCGACCGGCGGTCGGGCGCGAGGGCGACGCGGTACTCGCCGTAGCCCGGGCACGTACGTCGTGCGGATCGCCGTCAGCGGGCACCGCCGCGATGGCCGTCGAGCGCGCCGTGGAGACGAGCCGTCTGCGCCGTCGTCATCGGTCGGACTGGGCCCGGCTGCCGCTGGGCCGTCGCGACTCCGGCGAGCAGGCCGATCCGTGGCTGGTCGAAGGGTGGTTGTCCCGGTCGCCGTCGCTCGGCGGCGTGAGCGGCCTCGGTGTGCCCTGCGGCAGCCGGCCGAGAGAAGCGTGCACGTCGCGGTCGAGCCGTCGGACGAGGTAGGAGTGCAGCGCCAGGGTCGCGGCGCCGGCGATCAGCAGCGAGACCACGGCCACCAGCAGGACCGTGGTGGCGACCAGGCGCGACGTCAGCGACGCGAAGCGCTTCATCGCCGCTCACGCCGGCCGGCTTCAGCACGTAGCCCGCGCCGCGCATGGTGTGGATCATCGGGTCGCGCCCGGCGTCGATCTTCTTGCGCAGGTAGGAGATGTAGAGCTCGACGACGTTGGCCTGGCCGCCGAAGTCGTAGTTCCACACCCGGTCGAGGATCTGGGCCTTCGACAGCACCCGCTTGGGGTTGCGCATCAGGAAGCGCAGCAGCTCGAACTCGGTGGCGGTCAGCACGATCTCGTCGCCGCCCCGGCGTACCTCGTGGCTGTCCTCGTCGAGCTCGAGGTCGCCGACGCACAGCAGGGCCGACGACTGCGCGCGGCGCGCGCCCGCGCGCCGCATCAGCCCGCGCAGCCGGGCGACGAGCTCCTCGAGGGAGAACGGCTTGGTCACGTAGTCGTCGCCGCCGGCGGTGAGCCCGGCGACGCGGTCCTCGACGGCGTCGCGGGCGGTGAGGAAGAGGACGGGTACGTCGGGGTCGGCGGCGCGCATCCGGCGCAGCACCTCGAGCCCGTCGAAGTCGGGGAGCATCATGTCGAGCACGACGGCGTCGGGGTCGAAGGACTTCGCGGCGGCCACGGCCTTGGTGCCGGTGTGGGCGGCGGTGACCTCGAAACCCTCGTAGCGCAGGGCCATGCTGATCAGCTCGGCGATGTTCTGCTCGTCGTCGACGACGAGGACGCGCAGGGGTGATCCGTCCGCCCGGGTGAGCTCCATGGGAGCAGTCTGGCCTTGGCGGCTGTGAGTTTCCTGTGAGAACCCTGTCCGAGGGTCACGACGTCCTCTGAGCGGTCCACAGCGTCGGCACAGCGGTCGAGGCGACATCCCGGCATGAGCGAGCACCGACCACACCAGCACCGCTCGACCCCGAGGCCCCGACGCCGCCGCCCGCGACCGCCTCCCGCGCCCGCCGCCCGGCGTACGCCGCCCCGCACCAGCCGCGCTTCGTCGACCGGGTGCTCGGGATGCGCGCGGTGATCGCGGTGGCCCTGGCCGCGCTGATCATCGGTGGCGCTGTGCGGCTTCCTGCTCGGCGAGCACACCAACGGCGGCGACGACCGGCTTCGGCCCGGCGGCTTCCGGGCGGCTTCCCAGGGCGGCAGCTTCCCAGGGGCGGCCCAGCCAGGGCAGTGCCCCGGTCAGCAGGGCCAGGCAGAGCGCTCGGCCAGGGGCGAGCGGCTCGAAGCGCCGACCCAACCGCTGCCCTTGCCGTCGTTCCACCTGACGGCAAGGGTTTCGGCGTCGGGAGGTGTCGATGAGCGAGCGGACCGGGTTCACCGAGTACGTCGCCGCGCGACGCCCCCTGATGTACCGCACGGCCTGGGTGCTCTGCGGCGACCCCCACCAGGCCGAGGACCTCGTGCAGCACGTGCTCACCAGGTTGTACGTCGTGTGGCCGCGCGTCTCGGGGATGGACGCGGTCGACGGCTACGTCCGGACGATGCTCGTCAACGCCAACCTCGACCGGCTCCGGCGCCGCCGCGAGCACACCGGCCTCGAGGGCTGGGACCGGCCGCCGCCACCCACGACACCGAGGCCGCTGCTCGACCTGCGCGCGGCGCTGGCCGGCTCGCTCCCGGGCAGCGCCGGGCGCTGGTGCTCCGGCACCTGTGGGGCCTGTCCGTGGACGAGACCGCTGCCGCGCTCGGCATCGCGCCGGGCACCGTCAAGAGCCAGACCGCCGACGCGATGACGCGGCTCCGCGGACCCTGCTGGCGCCCCATCCGGAGAAGGACACACTCGACGAGCGAGCTCGACGACCTGCTGGAGATCATCGCCGTACCGCCGACCGACGCTGCCGCCGACGTCGCGCGCGGCGAGCGGGCCTGCGGCGCCGCCGTGTACCCAGGTGGCGCCGTGGCGGTGTCCGTCGCGGCGGTCGCCGCCGTCGGGTTCGCGCTGCACGGCTCCTCGGGATCGCCGGGCGCGACGCCGGCTTCGCCGGCAGAGCGGCACCGGCGCGCCTCGGCATCGGCACACGACGCGCCACCACCGAGCGCGTGACAGAAGGCCACGGGCGCGTCTCACGGCGAAGGTGCGGACCGCGGCCTGCGGCTGGCCAGTCGTCGACATCCGACGTCCTCCGCGGCTATCACGACGTGCTCGCGGAGCATCTCGACCCCAGCGGGGCACCTCCGCCTGGCGCAGAACGAGCAGGGCGGCGTGGGGACCTCGGCACCAAGCTGGACTGGAACGACGGCGGCATGCTGGAGATCGTGGTCAGCCACTCGTGGGGCGGCGCCTGGAACTTCTACGCTTCTGGAGACGCCGGCATGCACGCCCACGACGTACGGACGGGCACGCGGCGCGCGTGAGCACGTAGGGCGACGACCTGGTCGTCTCGGTGCAGCACGAGGACGGCACCGTCGTGACCCTGATCGCGAGCACGTCGTTCGGCAACAACGGCACGTCGACCCCGACCTTGGCCTCACCCGCCACGCAGCTGCTGGCAGCGGCGGCCGACCCGGCGCCTCCCGCCCGCTGCCGCCGGTACTCCGTGCGCTGACTCAGCTCGGCCGCGTCGTACAGGCGCAGCGCCATCAGCGGGCAGTTGCGGACCGCGTGGCGGCGCCGCCTCGTCGTCGCGGGCCGGATGACCGGGTCCCGCTCGCCCGACCGCGACACCGGGAACCCGAAGTCGTCCACGTCGAGCAGCGCGCGGCAGGAGCTCGGCACAGCTGCCGTGGCCGTCACAGCGGGTCCAGTCGACGTGCAGCCGGGTCTTCACGACACCCTCCGGATCCGGCTGGGGCACCAGCCCGCGAGGTGGGCGGCCACGTGGTCGCGGAAGACGTCGAGCGTCGAGGCGACGAACCGAGCGCTGCCGTCGGGGTGCGCGCACGCACCACGCCCGGTGATCTGGGCGCTCATCCGCGCGATCTCGGCGGGGAGGGCGGGTCGCGGACGCCGGCGGCCAGGCGATGCAGGTTCTTCGCCAGATGAGGGAGCCCGTTCAGGCACGGACCGCACTGGCGGGCGGACTCCTGGGCGAGGTAGTCCACGACCTCCGCCGCGAACCCGAGCGGGCAGGTGCCGTCATCGAGCACGTGCAGCACGCCGGCGCCGACGGAGGCGTTGAAGGGCGCCAGGTCCGACCGGGTCAGCCGGACGTCGAGGCTCGACTCCGGCACCCAGGCGCCGTGGTAGCCACCGACGAGGACGGCGGCCGGGCCGGACGGGCCGAGCCGCCGCCAGCACGTCGCGCAGCGTGGTGCCGCGCTCGGCCTCGACGACGCCGGGCCTGGCCGACCGAGCCGGTCACCGTGAACAGCGAGGTGCCCGGGTCGTCGGCCGTGCCGGCGGAGCGGAACCAGGCCGCGCCGTGCCGCGCCACCAGCGCCACCTGGGCCAGGGTCTCGGCGTTGAGGACCAGGGTCGGTCGGCCGTCCGACGCCCGACTCGGTGACCCGCGTGAACGGGTCGCGCGGGAGCGCCGGCCGGCCGTCGAGCTGGTTGACCAGCGCGGTCTCCTGGCCGGCGATGAAGCCGCCCTCGAGCGGGACCACCTCGACCCTGCGGCCGCGCCGCGGCGGCCTGGGCCGGGCCGGGGTCGATCTCCGGACCGACCGCGAGGACCGCCCGCTTGGCGCGCATCGCCCGGCCCAGCACCTCGAGACCGTCGAGGACGAGGTGGGGGCTGCGGATCAGCAGCACGGCGTCCTTGTGGCTGAGCGGCTCGCCCTCCATGCCGTTGCCGACGACGACCGGCCTGCGGCCGCCCGACGCGACGGAGCGGACCTTGATCGCGGTCGGGAAGCCGGCGCCGCCGCGACCGGTGAGCCCGCTGTCGGTGACGGCCTGCGAGGAGGTCGTCCAGGCCGAGCCGGGGCAGGGCTCCGGCGCGGTCCGGGGGCGTCGAGCAGGCGCCGGGTCGGGTCGGGGTGCTGGGGCGCTCATGCGGCCCTCCGCGGGTGACGGGCCCAGCCGCGGCGGGCGTACGACGGGGCGAGCCGCCAGCCGACCGCGGTGACGACCGCGCCGATGCAGACCACGGCCAGCGCGCGGAACCAGGTGGACCCGCCGTTGGTGCCGTTGCCGAGGGCGTGCAGGAGCGCCACGGGCCACAGGGCGTAGGTCGCCCAGTGCACGGTCTTGAAGACGCGCGGGCCGACGCGGTGTCGCAGCAACGAGACGACGGTGACGACGCCCAGCAGGTCGAGCGCGAGCGTGCCGAGGCCGAGCCACAGCGGCTTGTAGGCGCCCAGGAACGGGAACACGAAGTCCACCAGCCGCAGCTGCGCGTAGGGGTCGAAGTAGAGGGTGGCGACGTGGGCGACCACGAGGCCGGTCCCGGTCAGGGCGGCCGTGCGGTGCAGGTCGCTGGTGCCGAAGCGGCCCAGCCACGGCACCGGCCGCCCGGAGCGGGCGACGATGCCGAGGACCAGGGCGACGGTGAAGAGCACGAGTGCGACCACGCCGGTGCCGCGGCCGAGGGCCCAGAAGGCGGCGCTCATGCCGCCACCTCCCGCGGCCAGTCGCCGACGCGGACGACGCGGTGCCGCTGGTCGACGAGGCGGGCGGTGTAGCCACGCTCGGAGAGCCAGCGGCCGGCGTCGTGGCCGAGGACCACGGCTGCGGTCGAGGCGGTGTTGGCCTCGGCGCAGGTGGGGGCGGCCACGGTCGCGCTGCGCCACACGGGCGCGGCCGGGGCCGCCGTTCGGGGGTCGACGATGTGGTGCAGGCGTACGCCGCCTCGGCGCCACGCCCGTCGTACCGTCGACGAGGTTGCCACCGCCCAGCCGGACTGGAGCGTGACCTGGCCGGCCGGGTCGTCGGCCGTGTCCTGGACCAGGACCTGCCAGCCGCCGCCGGGCCGGCGCCCGCGGTGGCGACGTCGCCGCCGAGCTCGACGAGCACGCCCACGCCGACGGTCTCGGCGGCGCGGCGTGCCGTCAGGTCGGCCGCGCGGGCCTTCGCCGTCGCGCCCAGGTCGAGCTGGATGCCGGCCGGAAGCTCGAGCCTGTCGCCGTACAGGCGCACCTGCCGCCAGCCCGGCACGTGGTGGACCAGGTCGACGGGTGCGCCGTCGGACGGCAGCAGCTCGATGCTGCGGTCGTAGCCGAGCCGGCGTACGACGCAGCCCACCGTGGGGTCGACGAGCCCGCCGCTCGCCTCGGCGGCGTCCAGGGCCGTCCCGACGAGGTCGGCGAGCATCGGCGAGAGCCGGTTCCGCCCCGGGGTCAGCCCGGAGATCTCGGAGTCGGGGCGGAAGCGCGAGCAGGCCCGCTCCACGTCGTCCAGCCCGGCCCGGACGATCTCGACGACGGACGCGAGCGCGGCCGGGTCGGTGACGACCACGGTCCCGGTCGTGCTCCAGAGGTCGAAGCGGTACGTCGTGTCCCGGCGGTGGTCATGTCAGGAGCCGCTCGTGGTCGCCTGCGGGGCGGAGCTGCTGGGCTGTGTGACCGGGCTCGACTGGTTCGACGGCGACTGGTTCGACGAGGTGCCGCGACGTCGTGCTGTCGTCCCCCTCGCCGGCGGCGTGGGAGCCGGTCGTCGTCGATCCGCTGGATCCGTTGAGCCGGTCCGGCTCGCGGTGCTGGTGTCGCCGGTGTGGGTGGTCAGGCCGAGGCCCACGGCAGCGCCGAAAGCACTGACGACGCTGAGTCCGGCCAGGCCGGCCTGGAGGCGCCGGCTGCGCTTGATGTGTGTCATGGCTTCACCGTCCGCCCGGGCCCTGTGGCTTCCCTGTGAAGGCCCTGGGGTCGCGGTGTCGGTTGCCTGCCGACAACCTGCCAACCCGCTCGCAGCGGGGCTCTGCGCGGAAAACGCGGAACGATCGCCGACCTGCCCGGGGATCGGGTGGATCGTTCCGCGTTTTCCGCGGGGCCCGCTAACTCGGTGGGAGGGTCGCGGGCGGTGGGGGAGAATCTCCCGCGTTGTGGACATCTCCTTCCCGCCCGAGCTGCCGATCAGTCAGCGACGTGACGACATCGCGGCGGCCATCCGCGACCACCAGGTCGTGGTGGTGGCGGGCGAGACCGGCTCGGGGAAGACCACCCAGCTGCCCAAGATCTGCCTCGAGCTCGGCCGCGGCGCGGGTGGGCGGGGCGGCATGATCGGGCACACCCAGCCCCGCCGGATCGCGGCCCGGTCCGTCGCCGAGCGGCTCGCCTCCGAGCTGAAGATCCCGCTGGGAGATGAGGTGGGCTACCAGGTGCGCTTCACCGACCGGACCTCGTCGGACACCCGGATCAAGGTGATGACCGACGGCATCCTGCTCGCCGAGCTGCAGCGCGACCGGCAGCTGCGCCGCTACGACACGATCATCATCGACGAGGCCCACGAGCGCAGCCTCAACATCGACTTCCTGCTCGGGTACCTCAAGCAGCTCCTGCCCCGTCGTCCCGACCTGAAGCTGGTGATCACCTCGGCGACGATCGACCCCGAGCGGTTCGCCCGGCACTTCGCCGAGGTCTCGACAGGCTCGACCCCGAGACGGCCGCGCGCCGATCATCGAGGTCTCCGGGCGGACCTATCCGGTGGAGATCCGCTACCGCCCGTTGTCGTCGTACCGGCCCGGCCGGCGAGGAGGTCGGGAGGGCGAGACTCGTCCGCGACCAGACCGAGGCGATCATCGACGCCGTACGTGAGCTCTCGGGGGAAGGCCCCGGAGACGTCCTCGTCTTCCTGCCCGGCGAGCGCGAGATCCGCGACACCGCCGACGCTCTCGCCGACCTCGAGGGTCGAGCGCGGCCGCACCCTCGAGATCGTGCCGCTCTACTCCCGGCTCTCGGCTGCCGAGCAGCACCGCGTCTTCTCCTCCCACCCGTCGACGGTCCGCCGCGTCGTGCTCGCCACGAACGTCGCCGAGACCTCGCTCACCGTCCCCGGCATCAGGTACGTCGTGGACACCGGACTGGCGCGGATCTCGCGCTACTCGTTGAAGACCAAGGTGCAGCGGCTCCCGATCGAGGCGGTCAGCCAGGCCTCTGCACGCCAACGGTCCGGCCGCTGCGGGCGGGTCGAGGCGGCATCGCGATCCGGTTGTACGCCGAGGAGGACTTCGAGAGCCGCCCTGACTTCACCGACCCCGAGATCCTGCGCACCAACCTGGCGTCCGTGATCCTCAGATGACCTCGCTCGGGCTCGGTGACGTGGGCCGCTTCCCCTTCGTCGAGCCGCCCGACCGACGCAACGTCTCCGCCGGCGTGCAGCTGCTCGAGGAGCTCGGGGCGCTCGGCACCGGCGGGCGTGAGGCCCGGCTCACCAAGGTCGGCCGGCGGCTGGCCCGGCTACCGATCGACCCCCGCCTCGGCCGGATGATCCTCGAGGCCGAGCGGGTGGGCTGCGTGCGCGAGATCCTCGTGATCGCGGCTGCCCTCTCGCTGCAGGACTTCCGCGAGCGCCCGCTCGAGGAGCAGGCCCAGGCTGACCAGCTGCACGCCCGCTTCAAGGACCCCACGTCCGACTTCCTGTCCTGGCTGAACCTCTGGCGGCACCTGCGCGCCCAGCAGCGCGAGCTGTCGTCGAGCGCCTTCCGGCGGATGTGCAAGAGGGAGTACCTCAACTACCTGCGCGTCCGCGAGTGGCAGGACTCGATTCCCAGCTCCGTCAGGTCTGCAAGGAGCTCAAGGTCGAGCTCGGCAGGGAGCCAGCGTGGTCGCGGCGCCACGCGACCACCGCCCCCGAGGCGACGACCGAGACCGCCCGCCGAGCCCGTGCGCCGTACGAGCCGACGAGACTCACCAGGCGCTCCTGTCCGGGCTGCTCTCCCACATCGGCGTGCCGGAGGAGCGCGAGAGGAACGGGCCCGGGTCGGAAGCCGCGAGGACCGCGGAAGTACCGGGGCCCGCGGCACCCGGTTCGCGATCTTCCCCGGCAGTGGTCTGGCGGGGAAGAACCCGGCGTACCTGATGGCCGGCGAGCTCGTCGAGACGG
>CAWDEH010000008.1:0-561956 GCA_963801295.1 uncultured Chitinophagaceae bacterium | reverse complement strand
TAATAAGATAGCCACCTTCTCCACGGATATATTTTATTACCTCATTCAGGTTAACAAGAAATGAATGATGCACACGCTGGAAGGAGGCAAAGGCATGCAACTGTTCTTCTATTTCTTTTAAACTCCGGCAGGCGACAATTTTAGTCTTGTTCTTAAGAAAAAGATGGGTATAATTATCGTAAGCTTCACAGCGCACCAGCTGATCGGCGGGAATTAATTCGAAGCCTTCAGTGGTCGGGACGGCGATTTTTGTAAAACCGCTATTCTTATGCAGAATCTGATCTATCAGCATCCGGAATTGTTCATAGGAGGGTGGGATGTTTTGCTGCCCTATTTTTGTAACGGCTGCCAGCAGCTCTTTTGGATCAATGGGCTTTAGCAAATAGTCGAGTGCGCTGAACCGAATGGCTTTAATTGCATACTGGTCGTAGCTGGTGGTGAAAATGACGGAGAAGGGAATCTTCACGTACTGTTCGAGCATTTCAAAGCCGGTCATCGATGGCATCTCGATATCAAGGAATACAAGCTCGGGTTTTATATTTTCTATCGCTTCCAGCGCCTTTTTGCCTGACATGCATTTGGCCATTACCATTATTTCCGGACAATGATCATTCAAAAGTATACTGAGTGTGTCCAGGCAATGCACCTCGTCGTCTACCAGAATTGATTTAATCATAGCAACAGTTATTTATACGCCTTGCGCTAATAAATATCAGGGCTACCGGATCATGTATAACCGGAAAAGGACTTAATGCTGCATAATGGGTATTTTTAACAATACTTCAGTACCACCTGTGCTGCCATCAGGGAACACCAGGTCAGTCACCTGAATATATGTTTCCGCTTTATTTCGTTGTTGCAGCACGGCAATACGTTCCTCTGTGATGTGCATGCCCATTGATTTATATTTGGAGGCCGATTTATCTTTTATTGCCAATGCTTTTTCCCTGCCAATGCCATCATCGGTTACCCTGCAAAATAACATGTCATCTTTTTGTGTTAACTCAATTTCCAAATGGCCCTTATCTTCTTTGTGCATCAATCCATGCCAGATGGCGTTCTCTACAAAGGGCTGAATAATGAGCGGGGGTACCTGAAGGCTTCCTGTCTGAAGGTTGTCGTCGATATAAATTTTATACTCAAAGTGATAATCAAATCTCAAAGCTTCCAGCTCCAGATATAGTTTTAAGGATTCGATTTCATTTTCTAACGGAATTAAGGGGGCCTGAGAATTTTGTAATATTAATCGTACTAACCTTGAAAATTTGGTGAGGAATTCAGAAGCCTGGGATTTATTGTTTTGCAGAATAAAACGATTAATGGAATTGAGCGAATTGAAAATAAAATGCGGATTCATTTGTGCGCGTAGAACCTGTTGTTGTAATTCCGTTTGCGTTCTCCTGTTTTGAAGTTTTTCATTCTTGCGCCTCAGGTAAATATTTCTGAAGAGGATAATGCTTAATAGCGTAAAGGCGAGTATGCTTCCTATCAGAATGGCATTCAGGAGGGATTTTTGCTTAATCTGTTGTTCTTTGATCTTATTGTCCTTGTCCAATAATGCCATCCGGGCCAGTTTTCTTTCGCTTTCTGCCACGCTTTCGTAATTATTTAATCTTGACAGGAATTTCCTGGTTAGCACCGAATCCCTTAAGATCGAATATTTAGAGAGATACCGGAAGGCGCTGTCCATTTTGCCCAAATGGCTATATATTTTTGAAAGTAATTGATATCCGTCTGCCATGGATTGCCGGGCGCCTGCCTGTTGCGCCAGCAGCACGGCCTCTGATGTGAATTTTAAGGCGGTAAAATATTTTTTCTTTTCAGCATAGGCTTTCCCCGCATCGGACAGGCTGCTCATCAGATGGAATTTATCATTGCTGTTTCTGAAGGTCGTTGATGAGGGGAAGGGATATGGTAAGCGCCGAGTCGTATTCTCCAAAATTAAGATAGGTTTCACTGAGGCTCATCCGGATATTCGGATCTCCGGGATGAGAGCGCAGGGATTTCTTCAAATAATAAAACGAGGAATCGAACCTGTTCAGCCGGCAGAAGATGGTGCCGAATTGTTCGTTCTCATCCCAGTCAGGAATGTGATGTGCCGTTGCATATTTCAGGCTCTGGCGGTAATAATCCAGGGCTGTTTCAAAATCGCCTGCCGCCTTATATAAGTTTCCTAAGTTATTGTAAGAAAAGAGTATGCACTCATGGTCATTCATTTTTTCCCGGATCTGTAAGCTACTGCGGCAATATTCAAACCCTTTTTCAAAATCGCCCATAGCTGTATAAAGCATACTCTTATACGCGCATAGTCTGCCCAATCCCTCTTCTTCCCCCGTTTTTTGAAAGTAGGACGTGGCTTTTTTATAAGCATCTTCAGCATTGGGATAATCATTTTTCAGAAAAAGAACCCAGCCAAGGAACAGGTAACTCCACCCCCGCGATTTGCCATCCTGAATATTTCCGGACAACAGAATGCCCTGGCGTAAATAGGCTTCGGCCGCCGGATAATTCCTTTTATATATTTCGCTTACTCCTAAATTCAGCGTTGATCTGGCCAGGCCTTGAGCATTATTGTTTTGTAACGATTCTGTATGGGCAAGGGAAGCGTATAAATAAATCGAATCGGGATCAGGGCGTGGAAACCACCAATATTCTTCACTGATTGAATTAAGGCAGTCCTGTCTGCTGCTCCCTTGCGTAAATGGCAGTTCTTCTCTTAGCCTGCTGATCCTTTTTCTGTCGGGATGCTGGGCAAATGAAAATGCATAAAACGACGAGCACTGAAGGAGAATAAGCAGGTAAATAACATGAAGAAAAGAACAATTCCTGGTTCCCCGAATCGATTCGCTGGTATGGCGGTAGGAGATCATGTTACAATTCCCCGGATAAAATTACTCTTATTTTATTGCTGAAGTATCAAAATACCTGTTTATTACCGCAAAGTACCCGCTGATCCGGCGAAACACTCATTTGTACTCCGTTTTGAAGGTAAGTAGGAATAATTTTATTCCTGTTGCGCAATGGAACCCACTTGAGATCTTATTGGGTTTTCCTAACCCCCCATGGAACGATTCATCATCCATTCTTAAACTTTATTTATGAAACAATTTTTAATCTCATTAAACGGCCGGTCTCCCCGTCGTTTCCTCTTCCTTTTTGTTTTGCTGACCATAGGTTTTAATGCCTGCAGAAAATTAGATGTTCCTTTCGGGGGAATCAGCAAGTCATCTGCTTATTCGGCAGATGTGATTGATAAATGGATGACGCTTGAAATACGTTTATTTAAAGATGCAACGGGTATTTCGCAATGGCGCTTTTGCGCGGCCATTTGCTTATTCCGGCATCAGTGCTTATGAATCCATTGATCCGGGATTATTTTCCTGGAAGCATAAATACAATGGGCTTTCAGACCTGCCGGAAACAGATAAGTTTAAAAGATACAACTGGCCCGCCAGTGTAAATGCCTCCCTGGCGGAATTCAACAGAAGTTTTTTTACAACCGCCAATTTGAATGCGACCGATCTGGCCGCGATTGATTCCCTCGAAAACGCCATTTACTTCAACGTTCGGCATGGTAGCCCCAGCGGTACTTACCCGCTCGGTGGGTTTTGGTAAATCCATTGCGGACGCCATTTTTGCCTGGTCCCAGACGGATGGGTATACTCAAAATAATGCACTGCCCTATACCCCTCCTGTTGGTCCGGGTCTCTGGGTTCCGACTCCACCTGCATTTGCAACCGCTCGCTCCTTTTTGGGGGAATGACCGGCGCATTATTGCAGGTAGCGGAGACAACGACGCACCGCCGGCGCCCATTCCTATTCTGAAGATCCTGCATCGCATTTTTATAAGAAGGTCAATGATTTATATCAGGCATCAAAAGTCCTCACCACCGATCAGAAGAACCAGGCATTGTTCTGGAGAGATGTGCCTGGCGTTTCTACACCCGGTCACTGGATGAGTATTACTCAGCAGGCCATCAGACAAACCCATAGCCGGCTCGATAAAGCTGCCCTGACGCTTATGCGCTGATCGGAATTTGCCTGAACGATGCGATTATCAGCGTGTTCATTAAAACCAAATACATTTACAACCTGGTCAGGCCGATCACCTATATCCGAAAAGTCATCGGCGATGCCACCTGGCTTTCTTTTATCCCGACACCGAATCATCCGGAATATCCGGCTGCACATGCCGTTGTTTCTGCAGCTGCTTCAGAAGGACTGACCGCCATTTTCGGGAATATCGGACCCTTCACGGATCATACCTGGGATTATCTCGGATTCCCTGCCCGGACATTCAACACATTTCGGGAATTGGCATGGACGCAGGCAATTCCAGATTTTATGGCGGAATTCATTACCAGCCTTCGATCGATATAGGCCTGAAACAGGGAAGGACCGTCGGTGAGAATATCGTCAACAGTCTGACACGATTTACAGAATCGAAGAAGTGACCCGCATGCCGAGTGAGGGCGCAGCGTAAATACAAAATCCACAGATGCATTGATAACAACTGCAGACGTATATATAGAGATAAGTTTCCTGCCGGGGGGCAACGACTAAATCAAACCGTTAGCTTATCCGGGATTCACGTCAACTGCTCAGTCTGGGCCTGCCGGAGGCTGTTCCGCATTCGTACCACTCATTAGTTTTAGTATCTTTAAAAGGCATGAAACCTGGTTTTCTCATATTCAGTTTTCTGTTGCCTTTGGGGCTTTTCAGCCAGAACCCGCATATTGATCATCTGCGAAAAAAGTATTGCCTCTTCTAAAGGATTCAGCCCGGATTGACAGCATGAATGAGCTTAGTCAGCAATACATTGAACAATCCGTAAAGGACTCAGCGGAGTATTATGCAATATCGGCTTATAATATGTCTGCTGCTCTCCATTATATCCATGGCCTTGCGGTATCCGTTTCCCGCCAGGGTAATATGAAAACTTATTTTTATGGTAATTTGAGTGAAGCGGAAAAACTGGACAAAGAATCTATCGGACTTTATCAAAGATCGGCAAACAAAACCGGACTGGCAGCGACTTACGATCATCTTGCTTTTGCCTGTTTTGGGCAGAGCAAATATGATGAGGCTTTGAAATATTCCGATGAATCTTATTCCGCGTACAAAAAGAACCAGGATGAAACGGGCATGATAGGTATCCTGGGATTGATTACACAAATTTATCTTAAAAGAGGGGGAATTTGACAAGGGCTTCGATGCGGGACAATTGGCCCTGCAATTAAGTACACATAGTGGCGTCAGGACCGAAATCAATGATTGTCTGCTCGGTTTAGGTACACTCTGCATGGGAATTGAAGACTATTCCCTGGCATTGAATTATTACAGGGCCGTATTTTAAAATTTCACTGCTGAGGATTCGATAAGGCTGTTAAAGATGAAAAGATGTCTGGGCCAAAATGGAATTTGCTGAAATCTACAGTCATCTGAATATGTTTGATTCGGCACTTTTCGATATAATTCTATTTGATACCAGCAAGGCGCCCGATAAGGATCTCCGGATATTCCTTGTGAGTAAGGGAGAATATTTCATGCTGACCGGCCAATATGAAAAAGCTCTGCCCAATCTTTTAAAGGGGCTGGCCATTCATCGAAATCTTAATGACGGTAATGAGATCATTCGGACCGTTCTGGATCTCGCCAAATACCTATAATCCCTGCATAACGAAGACCAGGCTACTTCTATATGCCCGGCAGGGACTCAATCTTGGCTTAAAAACGCTTGCCCGGCAACGAATGCGGGACGCATATAAATTATTGTATTCGGTATATGATAGCCGCGGGGAAACAGACAGCGCCTATTTTTATTATCGTTCCTATATTAAACAAAGGAATCATTAACAGATGATCAGACCAAAGGAAAATTTGCCGCTAATGATTATCTTCAGAAAATCGAATTGCTGAACAATGAAAAACTAATCAGCCAGCAAAAACTCAAAATACAGGACCAGCAATTAAAAAATGAAAGCCTGATCCGGAATATCCTGATCGCTTTTGTATTCGCGTTCTGCCGTGAGTCTTTTGTTGCTTAGAAATACGCATATTGAAACGAAAGAACGAAAAACTGAAAAACGAAAACATACCAAAGGAAACTACAGCATGAAACGTCTGAGATGGAGATGCAGGCCTTGCGCGCCCAGATGAATCCCCATTTTATTTTCAACTGTCTTAATTCGATTAATCGGTTCATTATGAAGAATGAATCCCAGGCTGCTTCGGATTATCTGACTCAGTTTTCCCGGCTTATCCGGTTTGTTCTTAACAATTCAAAAAAATCCTGGATCCCGCTGGAAGATGAAATCGATATGCTCAGGCTATATCTTGATATGGAAAAACTGCGTTTCAAGGATGCTTTCCATTATCACCTTTTCTGCGGCGAAGGCATTGATCCTTCCGCCATGTTCATTCCCCCGCTTTTGCTGCAGCCTTTTGTGGAGAATGCGATATGGCATGGCCTGATGCATAAGGAAGAAAATGGCCTCGTAAGCATTTCTTTTCGGGTAAAGAACGATATTCTGCATTGCACCGTTAGTGACAACGGAGTAGGCCGTTCTGCAGCGGCAAATGCGGGAAGCAAATCGTCCCAGGCCCATAAATCCATGGGCATTCAGATCACCAGGGAAAGACTGGCGCTCATTAATGGAGAGTTAAATGATGAAAAAGTCGTTTTTAATATTGAAGACATGATTGACGAAACAGGACAGCCATCCGGTACGAAAGTAATCCTGAGTATCAGGTTTCAGCAAAATTATGAAACGCAGAAGAAGCATTGTTTGCATCCTTAAAATCGAAAAATCATGATTAAAGCGATCATCATTGACGATGAACCTTATTGCTGTGAAACACTGGAAATTATGATTGGGAAATTTTGCCCGGATATATCCGTCGCAGCCGTTTACAGAGCGGCGCCGAGGCCATAGAAGCGCTTGACGCAATTTATCCCGCAACTGGTTTTTCTCGATATCGAAATGCCCTATATGAATGGCTTTGAATTTCTTGAAAAAGTGCATGTTGTCAATTTTGGGTTGATATTTACTACCAGTTACGATCAGTATGCGATTAAGGCGATCCGGTTCAGTGCGCTGGATTATTTATTAAAACCAATAGACAGGGAAGAATTGATCCAGGCGGTTGCCAGGGTCTCCAAAAGCCTGCAAAGTCCTACCGAACTCCAGCTGGAGCTGCTGCTGCAAAAAATCAACTCGCCGAAGAACCCGGTTAAAAAAATCGCAATCCCTACAATGGAAGGATTGCAGATGGTTGAAATGGATTCGATCATCAGTTGTTCTTCAGATAGCAACTATACTAATTTTTTTCTGAAGAATAATAAAAAACTAACTGCTTCCCGCACAATGAAAGATGTTGAAGAATTGCTTTCCGACTATTCGTTTCTTCGCGTTCATCATTCTTTCCTCGTTAATCTCAATGAAATTCATAAATATTTTAAAGGAGAAGGCGGATACCTGGTCATGTCCGACGGTACCCATATTGACGTTTCCCGCAGCCGTAAAGAAATGTTGCTCCGGAAACTGCTGCCCGGCCGCCTGTAAAAAGATCCCTTACTCATTCTAACCTTCCAGTTATACGGCCGCACTGCATTCCGCACACTCTGGCTGGGAAAGGCCTTATTGCCGGCTTAGATTTGTTTCAGCATCGAACCTGATCATTAACTATTTAAACCTTAGAAGATGAAAAAGTCAAACCTTATCCTTTTTGCCGGCATTGGTTTCATGTCTATGACATTGGTTACAAGTCATGCCCAGGTCGCCATGAATACCCGGAGGGCCTCTTCCGCCGCAGATTACGGCATATTGTCGAAATCCAAAAGCCGGACTATCAGGGGCTGTGAATCTGAAAGCACAGAAACATTTTAAGAAAGATTACCAACGTACGAGCGGGGCTGAATGGTCTACCCTGAGTGACAAATCACTGATGTGCAGGTTTTTTATGAATAATATTCTTTACCGCGCATTTTACACAGCGCACGGGCAATGGATATATACGACCTCCGGTTATAACGCCAGTAAACTGGATAAGGGGCTCTGGGACAGAATTAAAAGTGTCTATTACAATTCCAGTATTGTATTTGTAAATCAAATCGATATCGTTAATGGTAAGACGATTTATATTGTTGAAATCCAGGATGACAAATCCATCCGGAAACTTCGTGTAGATGACGATGATATGGAAATTGTCCAGGAATTTGAAAAACAATAAAGTAGGTCACTTGCAAAAGCAGGTGGTTATAATCAATAAAAGGGCCCTTTTCAAAGGGCCTTTTAGTTGGCGCATCACCGGACACGAGTGTACCAAAAGCGAACAGGGAACGCTCTCGGCTATTTGTATCTTATTGATTATTATCATAGTTCACAAATGGCATATCTTTTGGCCCCGAATGCATATGTTTTCCAATTATTTGTTAGTCGCGTGGAGGAACCTCACTAAGCATCGGCTTAACACGGTGGTTAACCTGCTTGGCCTGTCCGTCGCTTTTGGCTGCAGCATATTGCTCATGCTGATGGTGCATCACGAGTTTTCGTTCGATGCGTTTCATAAGAATGGATCTTCACTTTTTGAAGTATATGGTGTGGGCCATGCCCCCGGCGGTGACGAGAAAGCCACCGGCATGAGCTACCCCGTAGCACCAACCTTAAAATCACAGGTACCGGGTATACTAAGAACAACAGGAATGTTAGAGGCCGGCGGAGGTATCCGCTACAAAAACAAGGAGATCGATAAGGAAATCAAACTGGTGGATAACGATTTCTTCAGTATGTTTTCCTTCCCGGTACATTCAGGTGAGAAAATAAACCCGCTTTCCAGTACGTCCAATGTTGTACTGAGCAAAGTAACCGCCGAAGCAGTGTTTGGGAAAGAAGATCCGCTTGGAAAAGTGGTGAAGGTGAAAGTGAATGGGGACTGGCACGATCTGCTGGTATCTGCTGTTATAGAGAACGCCCCGGAAAATTCTTCCATCGATTATGATGTTCTGGCCAGGATGGAGATCAATGGCGATTATGCCAGGCTGAAAGATGCATGGAACAGCCAAAACCATATTGTGTTTGTACAAACGGCTCCCGGATACTCACAGCAGCAGGTGGAGAATGGATTGCGGAATATTGTAAAGAAATACCGGGTGGCTGATGAGGATTACATGAAAGAGAAGGGATATCTCCGGGACAATAAGGGCGATCGCTATGCCTGGAAATTAGAACCCTTTGCATCCGCGCATTTTGATGAAGCCCTTGCCTTTGGACCTTCCATTAGTAAAACCTATCTCTATACGCTTATATTAATTGCCCTAGTCATCCTGACGATTGCAAACTTCAATTTCATTAACCTGAATGTGGCCCGGGCCTTTACGAGGGCCAAAGAAGTGGGAGTCCGCAAAACCGTCGGGGCAGGTAAAAAGCAAATCTTTTTTCAGTTCTGGGCTGAAAGTCTTTTGCTCTGCTGCATCTCCCTGATGCTTGGAATTGTGATCGCTGCTACCGTGCTTGGCCCGTTCAATGATCTGTTTACGGAGAAGCTGAAAATAACGGAATTAATAAATCCGGTCGTGACCGGGATGGTGATTGGAGGCATGTTGATGGTATCCTTTCTTGCCGGGGGTTATCCGGCGTGGATGGTTTCCCGGTTCAATCCGGTAAACGTCCTGAAAGGAAAGCTATCCATGAGCCGTTCCGGTGGATTGCGCAATGGCCTTATTACTTTTCAGTTTATTCTTTCCTGCCTGCTGATATGCAGTACCATTGTTATTTATAAGCAATTTCAGTTTCTGCGGACTGCACCGCTTGGATTTCAGCAGGAATCGGTGATCAGTATCCCGGTGAAGAAGCAGGAAAATGCCCGGAAAAATATTGAACAGTTAAGAGAGCGGTTATACAACCAACCGCAGGTGATTAATATATCGGGCAGTTCGGCTAATATCGGAATCGGAACGGATAACGGTATCAGCAAATGGACCTGGGGCTTCCTTTATAACGGCAAGACCATACAAACCGATGTGCTTTCAGTTGACTACGATTTTTTTTCAACCATGGGCCTCAGGCCTCTTGCAGGCAGGGATTTCAGCCGCTCTTTTCCTTCTGATACTTCTTCATTGTTAACCAATGTGGTGATTACGCAAAGCCTGGCAAAGCAACTGGCGCAAAAAAATGTCGTAGGCCTGAGTTTTTATGCCGATAGTGCGAGGCCCAGATGGAATATCATTGGAATTGTTCCCGACATCCATTTTTATTCCATGTACGAGAAAGCAGCGCCCTTCGCATTCCTGATGAGTACAAATGGCTCCCTCGCATACATCCTGGTAAAAGTAAAAACCGCCAATCCATTGCAGGCGATGAATCTGGTGAAGGCTGCCTATAAGGAAATTGAACCGGACAATACCGCTGTCCCCACCTATCTGACGGAAAATACGCGTCGCTGGTATGCAAGGGAGCAGAGGTTGTCATCTATATTTTTTTCTGCAGCTGCCGTTGCCATCATCTTATCCTGCCTGGGGCTCTTTGCCATTGTATCGCTTGTATTGGAACAACGACGCAAAGAAATCGGCGTCCGCAAAGTATTAGGGGCTTCCCTGGCGACGATCACGGGCCTCTTATCCGGAGATTTTCTGAAGCTTATTGCCCTGGCATTTGCCATAGCCGTTCCCATAGGCTGGTATTTTTTGAACCATTGGCTACAGAGCTATGTTTACCGTGCTCCCTTAAGCTGGTGGATATTCCCGGTTGCGGGATTGTTATCGATCGCAATAGCCATGCTGACGATTGGTTTCCAAACGCTGAAAGCCTCCAGGGCAAATCCTGTTGACAGCCTTCGCGCAGAATGAACTATGGGTGGTGAAGAAAGTTTGGGATGAGCTATTCGCTTCTTAAACTTTTGATGGGATTAGCGATCGCTGCTTTTATTGCCTGGTAACTAACGGTGAGGAGGGCAATGGATATTGTTGAGAGGATCGTCGCCAGGAAGATCCACCAGTCTACGGAAGTGCGATAAGCAAAATTCTGGAGCCAGTTTTTCATCAAAAGCCAGGCAATCGGTGCTGCAAGCAAAAAAGCAATTGCAATCAACACAAGGTATTCCCTCGACAGGAGATTCCAGATACTTAAAATGGAAGCGCCCAATACCTTTCGAATACCGATCTCTTTCGTTTTTTGCACAGCTATGAATGTTACGAGCCCTAAAAGGCCCAGGCAGGCTATTACGATGGAGAGAGTCGTGAAAACCGTTAAGATATTTGCGAGCCTGCTTTCCGCTTTGTACAGGGAGTCCAATGCGTCGTCCAGGAAATAGTATTCGAAAGGGGTTGCAGCATCATATTTATTGTATTCAGATTTTAATTGATCAATAACTGCAGCAGTGTGAGCACCCGTGCTGAGCTTTGCATATAAACAACCGCCTTTGTCTGTCCAAAGTGCCGCGCTGTCTTCGGAATTCATCACCGAAACAAATAATCCAACGATTTTGTATTCGGGCGACGACCAGTTAAAATCTTTCAATACGCCGGCTATATTGAATTGGTCTACTTTCTCGTGTAAGGGATTTGCATGCAGATTCAATTTCTCTATGGCCGATTCGTTGATAACGATATTATTCCTGTTCTTATAATAAAACGGATCTGCCGGTGGAATTTTCCATTTCAGATTCATCAGGGATATAAAGTGCTGATCTACATCCAGGGTTGGCATCAGGATCATCTGATCTGCCCCGGGTGGGGTTATGCCCATCATATCGTAACCTTTATACAGAGGATGTAAGGCAATGCTCAGATCCTGTATGCCAGGTATTGTCCGGAGATCATTTTTGATAGCCGGAATATGCCTGCCCATTTCTTTGCCAAAAGGAATCATAACAACATTTTCCCTGTCAATACCCGTATCCATGTGGCGGAAGAACCTTAATTGTTTTTGCATTACGATACCACAAATAATAAATGCGATCGCAATGCCAAACTGGAAAACAGTAAATGCCTTTCTTGCGGTGGCGCCACCCTTTTTCGCTGGCTTTGTCCTGAACATCGTAATGGGCTTGAATGCCGATAATAATATGGCGGGATAAATGGAAGCCAGCAGAACGGTTACCACGAACAGGACAGCAAAAGATATCAGCACCCGGGCATCATACAGGAATGAATGGTCGATGCTGATCTGAAGAAAATGGAAGAAAAAAGGTTCGGTATAGAGACAAAGCAGGTATGCCAGTACAAATGCGATGGCGGTATACAGGGCAGATTCGATGAAGAACTGGGCGGCTACCAGCTTGCGGCCGGCGCCCAATACTTTTCTGACGCCTATTTCCTTCACGCGTATAGCCGATCTTGCAGTGGATAGGCTGATATAATTGATAAGGGCAAGCAGCAATACCAGCGCTGCAACATAGGGAAAGATCTTCAGGTACTTCAGGTTGGCCGTATCCATACCGGATAACAGATGAACTTCGGAAAGCGGAATGCTGATATAACGCAGGTTCAGTTCGTCGCTGTTATCGTGCTGTTTTGCAATCTGAAATAATGTATTTTCTACGTGATGTATGTCGCTGCCGGGCCTAAGCAAAAAATAAGTTGTGAAGTCATTTTTCTCCGCTCGTATGAGCGGCTCTTCTTCCTTAATGGATAACATGCTGGACAGGGAAGCGACAAAATCAAAGTCGATACTGGAATTAGAGGGTGGATTTTCAGCAACACCTGTCACTACAAAATCGTAGTTGTTGCTGTAGCGTATCAGCTTGCCAATCACATCCATGCTGCCAAAATATTTCATCGCCGCATTTTGTGAGATAACAACAGACATCGGTTGCTGCAAAACCTGCGCTTTACTACCCTGCAAAAGCGGGAAGGAAAAAAAACGAAAGAAATTACTGTCGGCAAAAAGAAATTTTGATTCAGAAAATTTCAGGGAAGGCTGTTCCTTATTCTGGATAATTACATTTTGCGGGTCTTTTCTCAATCTTAAAAAGCTTTCAATGGTAGGATCCGCCTCGGCTGCAGTTGGGGCTGCGGCATAATTGAGATAGGGCATGAACAGGGAATCCGCTGTCAGCTTTATTTTGGTTTGCATCCAATAGATCCGGCCGGCATTGGTATGAAACTGATCATAGCCCGATTCGTGACGCACATATAAAACGATCATCATGCAAACGGCAAGTCCAATGGCCAGCCCAGAAATGGTGATGGCAGAATAGGCTTTGTATTTCAGGATATTCCGGAACGCACTCTTTAAATAATGTTTGATCATTGTTGCATTTTATTCAGATCATAAACTAACGAATTGTCATAAAAAACATGCCGCTTTATAAATAATTGATTATATGGCAGAAAAGAAGAAAATGGTTTCGGAAGTGTTCGCTTTTGATGCATGTACTGCTTACTAACGGTACAATTTGTGTATGAAAATATTGGATATTCGGCAGATTGGATGCTGGAATCGGAAACTCTTGTTATATTCAATGTTATAGACTGGTGTGGCCCTGAAGCGCGACTGTTCATGTAGGGCCCCCTGCTGGTTATTTAATAATTTAAGCCGAATACCATGAAAGAACTAAAAAAGGAAGACATCAAACAGGAAGTGTTTGACCTGTATGACGACTATGCCCACAGTCGCATTGAAAGGCGCGAGTTTATGCAAAAGCTATCCACCTATGCGGTGGGCGGGATTACTGTTGCAGCCCTTTCGAGTTTTCTGATGCCCGTCTATTCAGGCTCGATATCAGGTAATGCCGGATGATCCGCGCTTAAAATCAGAATATGTGTATTATCAATCTCCAAAAGGCGGGGGAAAGATCAAAGCATTACTGTCCATGCCCATCGATGCAAAAGGGAAACTGGGGGGCATTGTGGTAGTGCATGAAAACAGGGGCCTGAATCCCTATATTGAAGATGTGGCAAGAAGAGCTGCGCTGGCGGGATTCATTTCACTGGCGCCTGATGCACTAACCCCTTTGGGTGGTTATCCCGGGAATGATGATCAGGGCCGGGAAATGCAGAGCAAGCTCGATAGAAATAAAATATTAGAAGATTTTATTGCGGCATACGAATACTTAAAAGAATCAAAAGACTGTAATGGAAAAGTCGGCGTTGTCGGTTTTTGTTTTGGCGGCTGGATAGCCAATATGATGGCAGTCCGCATTCCCGATTTATCGGCCTCTGTTCCATTTTACGGAGGTCAGCCGGCAGGTGAAGATGTTCCAAAAATCAAGGCGCCGCTCCTCTTGCATTATGCGGGCCTTGATACACGGGTGAATGAAGGATGGCCGGCATATGAGCTGGCCTTAAAAGATCAAAAGAAAGAATATACCGCTTATATATATCCCGGCGTAAACCATGGCTTTCATAATGATACGACGCCCCGGTACGATAAACCTGCCGCAGAGCTTGCCTGGAAACGCACGATTGAATTTTTCAATGAAAAATTAAAGTAATCCCTCCCCAATTAGTGCTTTACGCAGGTGATTCTTTGCCATTCGTCGCAAAAATCCGGCTATTCACGGACTGGTTATTGTGAGACGGGCCGGGTGATTATCTTTGAGTTTAATGAGTTATACACTGCATAAATTGTTCAGGAGGCGCTGGTTATACCATGTAATCTTCTGGGTTTGTTATTATTCCTGGTACAATTATTTTATTATATACACTGCGTATCAGATAAAGGACCCGGTTTTTTATTTCCAGATCATGCTGTTTTATCCCTTTGATATCTGCCTGGTCTATTTTAATTTTTATGTGCTCATACCGCGGTTGCTGAAAACAAAAAACTATATCTACTATGCGCTGGCTGATTATTATAGCGGTATTCATCGACGCATGTGTGGATGCTTCCATCAGGCAATTCTATTCACATTTTGGATCTCCGTTGTTTCCCAAAGACCACTTTCTTTAATCTGGCGAGTTTTTCAGGTGCTATGGCAGCCCGGTTTTACATGCTCGGACTTACAACTTCCATTAAGCTGGCGAAAGAATGGATTGAAAACCAAAAGCTGCAAAGCGCAAGAGAAAAACTATACCTGGAAACAGAATTGAATTTTTTAAAAACACAGATCAACCCGCATTTCTTTTTTAATACCCTGAATAATCTGTATTCCCTGGCACTGAACCGTTCGGAACAGACACCGGAAGTAATCCTGAAGCTGTCGGACCTGATGAGTTATATGTTGTATGAATCCAATGAGGCCAGGGTTTCTCTGGAAAAAGAAATCAATTACCTGCAAAACTATCTGGATCTGGAAAAACTGCGGTTCGGACAACAGACTGACCATTCATTTTGAAATCGAAGGACAAATGGAAGGCGTATCGATTCCTCCGATGATCCTGATTCTTTTTGTGGAGAATTGTTTTAAACACGGATTAAAAGATAATATCGATCAGGTGCGTATTGATATTGCATTAAAATTGAAGAACAGTTGTTTATTTTTCAGTATCAAAATCCGGTTTCGGCGCGTGTGGCGGCGGCCGGCGTTTCGGGGATCGGGCTGAAAAATGTAAAACGCCGGCTGGATCTGTTATTTAAAACAAACTATGAATTGGATATAGTCAGATGACAAACATGGAATATGCCGTGTCTTTAAAAATGCCGGTATGACAAAGAATATAAAATGCCTGATCCTGGATGATGAGCCGCTGGCCATTGACGTGATTGAAAATTATCTGAAACGGTTGCCCAATATTGAATCCTTCAAATGCAATAATGCCATTGATGCATTTCAGATTCTGCAGCAGGAGAAAATCGATCTGATTTTCTGGATATTGAAATGCCGCTGATGTCAGGACTTGATTTTCTTAAAACGATGCAAGCGCCGCCGGCCATTGTTATCACCACGGCTTACCGGGATTATGCCGTAGAGGGCTATGAACACGATGCACTGGATTATCTGGTGAAACCGATTTCATTTCCGCGGTTTATGAAAGCTTTTGAGAAAGTGGTGAAATATCTGCAAAGGAACAATCTATCTGTGGAAGATGCTGAATTCGAAAAAGGAACATCTATTTCTGAAAGTAAACGGAAAATTTGTGAAGATTGCCATTGCTGAAATTCTTTATGTGGAAAGTCTGAAAGACTATATTAAAGTAGTAACGCCTGGTAATTTCTGGATCTCCTATCAGACACTCACCTCCATTACTGAAAAATTGCCGGGGGATCAATTTATGCGGATCCATCGCTCTTTCACGATTGCGATCGATAAAGTTTCTGCGGTGGAAGGCGGCTATGTTGAAATTGGCGGTAAACTGATTCCTGTTTCCCGGGACCTTCGACAGGAAGTCGTAAAGCGTATCTGCGGTGACAACAGTTCGTCGTGAAAAATATACAGATTGTCGGATTTAACTCACTTTAAGCGAAAAGATTATTTCCGGTAAAATCATTCTTTTAGTTTTATACCTGAAAGACATCGAATCAATATGAGAATCCTCATTTCCCTATTACTGAGTTTCGCAATGATAGATGTTCAGGCCCAGCTGCCGGACTCCGTTAAATTCATTGGCAAATCAGCTTTTATACAGACCTGCCAGGGCTGTCACCGGGATACCGTCAACTCGCGCATTCCGGCAAAGGCAATTTTGTCGACCATGACACCGAGAGCTATTTTGGCCAGCTTTGGAAAACGGTAAAATGAAGATCCAGGCTTCACACACTTACCTCATTTCAACGCAAGGCGATTGCTGAATGGATAACGGGGTACGAAATTAAATCCGCTAAGATGCCGAAGACGGCATACACAAAATTTAGTTTGCCGGCGGATGGAAACGCGGTTCCCGTGTATTCGGGATGGGGAGGTAATTTGCGTTCTACAGGATTTCGAAATGCAACCCAGGCAGGAATAAACAGGAATCAATGTCTCTACTTTAAAATTGAAATGGGCTTTTGCTTTTCCCGATGCAACAGTTGTAAGAAGCAAACCGGCCCTGGCGGGTGACTGGCTGCTGGTGGGAAGTCAGTATGGAGATCTGTACGCCATCAATAAACTAACGGGAAAAATCGGATGGCATTTTTCCGGGAGTTCAGCCATTCGCGGAGCAATTGTCACCGTAAGAAAAGGAAATCAACTTATCGCCTATTTTGCTGACTTCAGTACGAATGTATATGCGGTGGATGTGAGAACCGGCAGGGAGATCTGGAAGTCGAGAGTGGGCTATGATCCGCAATCGGCTGTTACGGGTTCTGTATCCGTTGCAAACGGCATCGTGTATGTGCCGATTAGTTCCGCCGAAGTGGCTTCTGCGGCAGACGGAAATTATGCCTGTTGTTTTTCATCCGGAGGACTGGTTGCATTAAACGGCAATACCGGAAAGGAGATCTGGCATCATCGCGTAATTTCTGAAGTGGCGTCTGAATCGGGAAAAAAGAAAAATGGAAAACCATTTTACGGCCCCTCGGGGGCGCCGGTATGGTGCAGTCCGACGATTGATTTGAAACGAGGCCTGGTATATATTGGAACCGGCGAAAATTATACGAACCCGGCAACAAAGAACAGCGATGCCGTGCAGGCACTGGACATGAAAACAGGAAAACTGATTTGGAATTTTCAGGCAACAAAAGGGGATACCTACAATACAGCCTGTCCCTTCTTTTTAAATTGTCCCGACAAAGCAGGGCCTGATCTGGATTTTGGTATGGCGCCGATTCTTACAAAGGATAAGAATGGAAAAGATATTTTATTGATCGGACAAAAATCAGGTTTGGTTTTTTGTTTGTCACCGGAGAATGGAAAGAAAATCTGGGAGACAAGAATCGGAAAGGGTGGAACACTGGGAGGTATTCACTGGGGCATGGCCACGGATGGCAAAATGGTATACGCAGCCAATTCCGATAATGTTTTTGGACTGGATAAAAAGGACACTACCTATAAACCATCGCCGGGTATTTATGCACTTGATATCAATACAGGCAATCTCATTTGGAAAACAGCCAATCCCCCTTGTGTGAGTGAAAATTGTTTCCCAAACAACTCAGCGGCGCCGGCTGTTATTCCCGGAATTGTATTTGCGGGATCCCTCGATGGACATATCAGGGGATATGATTCGAAAGATGGAAAAATAATCTGGGATTTTAATACAGCGATTCATTTTGAAACCGCGAATGGAATCGAAGGAAGCGGCGGAGCGATTGACGGGCCGGCCCCGGTAATCTCGGATGGAATGTTGTTTGTGAATTCCGGTTATGGTATGTTTGGGCAGATGAAAGGAAATGTTCTTCTGGCATTTGAAGTAAAAAAATAAAACACTTAAAACAAGAATATGAAAAAGCTAATGTCTTTATCCATTGCACTTTTGGTGATCGCGCAGAGTTATGCGCAAACGGCCGATGAGGTCGTGAACAAATATTTCGACGCAATCGGAGGAAAAGCAAAAATGGAAGCTTTCAAAACGATGTATACAGAAGGGGAAATGAGCATCATGAATAATCCTGCGCCCTTTGCATCTTCCGTGATCGATGGCAAAGCATCCAAAACGGAGATGGATTTTAACGGACAAAAAATAATCAATTGTTATACCGTGGGTGCGGGCTGGACGGTAAATCCGCTTGCCGGAGTCCCTGATCCGACGCCTTTGCCTGCCAGTCAGATTGGTATGGGTCCAATGACCTACGATCTGAAAGGCCCTTTTTATAACTACGCTGCGAAAGGGTATAAGCTGGAATTGGAAGGAAAAGAGAAGTTCAACGGGGCAGATGTATTTAAGCTAAAACTGACAACAAAAGACAGCGTCGAAATGGATAGTTATATTGATGCAGCTTCTTACTATCAGTTGAAACTGGTGATTAAAACGAAGGTATCCGGACAGCCTCTTGAAATAGCTATGGTCACCTCTGATTACCGGAAAGTAAGTAATGGCATGACACTGCCTTTTGTTACAGAAGTAAGTTATCCCGGTCTTACCATTACTTCCACGTCGAAAATTATTGAAGTAAACAAGGATATTGACCCAGCAATTTTTGTGATGCCGAAGAAATAGGCAGCAGTCGCAACCGCCCTAGGGTCTTTTATATCAAAGAGTTCACGAACTAAATTCGGCCGTCCGGCGAACTGCTAGTCAGAATGCCCATTATTCTTTTTAAAACCATGGGACTTAGCACAGGTTAAATCAACCTGCACGATCTGACCCATGCCGGGAGCGCCACCAAATCCCCAGTCTGAGATATACAGTTTATCATCCGGTCCGAACGTCATGGCAGTGGGTAGATTCAGATTGGAGGCGACGGTCATCCGGGATCCGTCCGGATCTATTCTGATAACGTCCCCTGTACCCGGCGTAGGAAAGGGATTGCCGGTCGTGCTTTCCAGAACATACAATCCACCGAGGGGATCGAACTGAACGCCCAGCACCATGTTAAAGCCGGTTGCATAAGTACTGATTTGACCCTGGGGGGTGATTTTATAGATTGCCGAAATTCCGGGCACAGCCGGGAAAACAGATAGATTGCCCATGTAAAAATTGCCATTATGGTAAGTCAGGGCGGAGGGAACGATATGACCTTCCGCTGCTGAAATATCGATGATTCGCCGGATCTTGCCATTCAATAGCATCTCATCCAGCTCCCCGTGATTCGGCTCGATGGAAAACAGGCGATTATCCAGGCTGATCATACTATAGGGAGTTCCATCGGCCTCAAAATCATTGGGATTTGGATTTTTGGCAGGGTTGTTTTTATAGAATGTGCTCAGATCGTTTATCAAAGTCCAGGTTTTGTTCTTATTTACTCTGAACACGCCGTTCGGATAATCGGGCACTCCGTGACTGCAACCTGCACTCGTCAGCAGGCCATACAAAGTATTCCCAATAAAAGCGACATCTGCCACGCCGCTAACAAAACTTCCCACAGCCGGGGCTGTAACGCTGGACGGAATTTTGTCCGCCACCGTTGTCCGGACGCCCCAGCGATCTATCGCGGAGATCCTTGCACCTGTATCACTCCCGGTATAAGGACCTGCGCCCGGCACCTGGTCGCACACACCGATGGTTGAGTGGGTTCCTCCAACCCCTCCTTCAGCAACATAAAGCCTTCCATCGGGTCCGAATTTCAATCCGCGCGGGTTATTCAGGCCCGTGGCAAATACCGTTTGGGTAGCGATAATGTCGCCGGGATTGCAGTTGCAGAACCGCGGGGCGTCCTTTTTACAGGATAATGCAAAGACCAGGGCTGCAGCTACAGAAATGATTCCAAAAAATGTCGTAAAGTTTTTTTTCATACAAATGGTTTGATAAGGTGTTAATAAAAATGGTTAGATTTAATAGCAAACAAGGCCCTGCAAGAAAGCATAGGGATGCTGCATCGCCGGCATTGTCAAAAATGACAGGAATTAACGCGGATTAAACGCGATGGGCGGTTATAATCAAAAATGACAGTTATCCACGGGGGATTAAGCGGATTGTGCGTTAAACGGGATGGATATAATGGAAAGTCAGTCAGGGTAGCGGAGAATAAAGGCAGAGTCAGCAATCATTTTTTAAATGTAAACCTGATTCTGGTTTAAAAAAATACCGATTTGTGGGTAGGCCGTTCCTGCTGCTGACCTTTTCCTACAGTTATGAAGCAACACCCATTCAATATTGAATTCAATAGAATATTCAAATCGTACGGCAACGAATCTGCGCCCGGCCGGTTAAAATTTGAAAGGGAGAAGTATAATAAATTTTTGAATTTTTTTCTGTTAGGGAAATCCTTCTACTTTATCATCAACCATCATACGCTGAAAACAGAATTTGTGAGTAAGGAACTGGAAGAAGTATTGGGCTATGATCCTTCCGAATTTAGTATCGCCTTCCTGAATACTATCATTCATCCTGAAGACCGGTCATGGTATTTAGCGTTCGGGACCAGTACCATTGATTTTTTTTCTAACCTGCCGATGGAAAAGCTTATGAAATATAAAGTACGTTTTGATGTCCGTTTAAGGCGAAAAGACGGCACCTATTTACGAATGCTCAATCAGGGGATCTTACTGGAACATGATCAGCGCGGAAGACTTTTAAGAACCCTGATAATGCATACCGACATAACCTATCTGAAGCAGGAAGGCAAACCGGTGCTGTCATTTATTGGCATGGATGGCGAACCATCCTACCTGGATGCAGCGGCGAAAAATATTTTTATTGAAAGCAAGGAAGAACTGACCAAAAGGGAAAGACAGGTGCTAACACTTTTAATTGAGGGGAAATTAAGTAAGGAAATCAGCCGCATTTTAAAAATCAGCAAACAGACAGTGGATACGCACCGGAAAAATATGCTGCACAAAAAGCACCTCAATAATACCGGCGAACTAGTGGGTAAAGCCATCCGGTATGGCTGGGTATAAGAAAATAGGGCAGCTGCCGGTCAGCCGCCCTATTCCGCTATTTCATTTTTCGCGGGGCTGTTGCCTGGCTATATTGGTACAACAGATTGACTTTGCCGTCCTTCAGCCTCCAGGTCTCCTGCAGATTCACTGAATCTACTTTGCCGTTTTTGCCTGTGCTCGTTTCCATTCCCCAGATCAGCACCCAATTTTCATTTTTATCCGTGCTTTTCAGGGCGGTCACCGCATCCACGCGATCAACCACTTTGGTAAATGTGTTTCTGTGCTTCTGTGCCACGGCTATAACGCTGTCACGGCCGGCATGTAGTGTGTAGCCATCCGCAAAATACATTTCAACACTGTCCGCAAACAACTCTTTATGAGCGGACAGATTACCTTCTTCATAATCCTTCCAGAGCGTCAGAATGGTTTCCGCGTTTTTGGGTTCGTCGATGGCAAACCGCGATGAATAGCTTATGTTATAGGGTGAATGGATTTCCGGCATCACAGAATCTGCTGCCGGTTTAACCTCCGCTGTCTGTTCCGGCTGAGGTGAATTGCAGGCAGAGAGAAAGGCCATGACGGCAGGGATCAGCATGTTTTTCATGTTGTTTAATTTAAGTTAGGGTGAAAAAAAATCCAATAAAGCGGGTGGGGAAATAAGTTTGGATGGGGTAGGCAGGAAACTAACGATAGGGAAGATAAGCAAAATTTTAAATTGGTTAAGAAACGGTCATATATATATTTTGTCTGCCGCATTATCCCGGGGAGATCACCGGCTCGGTTCCCAGTGAAGAACGGGTGAGCCGGATCTTCGGAAAATTTTGCATTGATGCAGAACAAAATGTGTCCATTTGCGCAATGAGTTGTAAGTCAACGAGGGAGAACCGCAGCGAAATTAAGGCGGGGGCGGCGAGCTTAGCTGGGGATTTATCGATAATTTACAAGCTGTTCCCATAATTTAGAGAAGTATTGAATGATAAATGTTACCGACCTGCATATAGAAGATGAAATCCTTCCCTTGTTTGATTTCACTTTTAATATATCTTCAGGGCAGGCAGTACGTGATATCATCACAGAACCCCCTGGCTCAACGTCGGCCATATTATTCAGGCAGCAGGTACTGAAAGGTTTTATCGCAAACCGGGAGATATTAAAGGACTATTCTTATTCACGGTTCAATTTATCAGAAATATATAATTTCTTTGAAACATTTTCTGCCGGATCCTTTTCAGGCCTGCACCTGAGATGGAAGCTGATCTTTTCAGAAAAGGAGCGGACACCGGAATAAGGGGAAAATTATTCTGCTTATCCTGCTTTTTAATAAAATACAATCTGCTTTTATAGGTAAGATCGACAGAAAACTTTTCCCTGATGAATATGCAACTGAACTGGAACGGATTAACCTTTTCTTAATTGATTTTAACCTGGAACATTATGAATCAATCTTCCGGAAAAAGAAGATCAGGGTTAGCCATATTGTTGAGCTGCTGGGGATCATCACAGAAAAAGTAACCAATGGCCAGGTGGCCGCGTTCTGGAAACGCTGGTTTTTGTTTGAAGCCTATCTTTCTATCAGCGACGGCATTATCCGGCATGGCTTTATTTTTCCGGCATTTGACGATTCGGCTTTTTCAATGGAAGGGCTTTATCATCCGCTTATAAAAAATCCTGTCAGAAACGATCTCGTTGCCGGCAGGAATGTTATTCTTTTAACCGGACCCAATATGTCGGGGAAATCTACATTGCTTAAAGCTGTCAGCTTATGTGTTTACCTCGGGCATGCCGGACTTGCTGTTCCGGC
Source organism: uncultured Chitinophagaceae bacterium (assembly GCA_963801295.1). Taxonomy (GTDB): domain Bacteria; phylum Bacteroidota; class Bacteroidia; order Chitinophagales; family Chitinophagaceae; genus Puia. The sequence goes on along the minus strand of CAWDEH010000008.1, from coordinate 538,873 downwards.
TTCAAAAGCGACAATGCCATTTTTTACTACCATCTCTGTGGCCATTAACCTTACGGATAGCATTGTAAGTGGCTACAGTCATTTTATGTCGGAAATAGTCACATTTAAAAATGTGCTGAAGGATGCCAGCAAACACGCAAAATGCTTTGCGGTTTTTGATGAATTATTCAGGGGAACAAATATTGAAGATGCACTGGAAATCAGTACTGCAACAATAAAGGGACTTGCAAAATTCGCAACTCCCTGTTTTTTATTTCTACCCACCTGCACCAGTTGAAGGATATGGAGGAAATTAAAGATGGGTAAGGTATCTACGAGTTTTATTGAATGCGAATTAAAAGACAATACCCCGGTGTTCACGTACAAATTGAAGGACGGCTGGTCGGATTTAAAAATAGGCCGGATACTATTTGAAAAGGAAGGGCTGAATGATTTACTTGAATGATATATCTATTCCGGCAAAGGTTCTGTTGAAAGAGCTTCCCGGATAACCGGCCGTACCGTAGAAGAATCCCGGCTAAACGATCATTGAACAGCTATCTCCTTATCACTAAAAACCACGCTTTCTGTTTTGCGCCTGGCATCTTTGATTAAAAGGCCTACCTGATATTTTCCTTTCTGTAAATCGGTTTTCCGGAATTTTACTGAGTAGCCGGAATTGTCGAAATTATACCTGCTTCCGAAACTCGCGGTTACATCCGGCCGCGGATAGGGCTCCGTGGAGAACAGATAGATATAATCATTATCTTTTAAAACCAGACAGATCGTGCTGCTATCTGCATCCTGACCTTCCAGTGCGGCCCATCCTCCCGCCGAAAACAATGGGCCGCTTTCGTTGAGTTGAAGGTCGTAAACAATTTTACCCACCGCCGGTAATTGGGTTATTCTTTCCGGAGTTGAATATTCCGGGATTTTTATCCGGACTTCCTTTCCTGTGGTTTGATATACAAACCTGCCTTTCGCGTCTTTGATAGCGATTCCTAACTGGTATTTACCTCTTTCGACATTGTCGGTAAAAGCCAGAAAAGCCAGCCCCGATTTATCGAGATTTGGTTTGCCTATCGAGTTGGCAATATCCTGTCTTTGGGACATTTTTGCCGGGGCCAGGTATGATTTATCATCTGAGACCAGCGAAATAAAAATTGAATCATTTTTATTATTCTGGGTGCTGTCTATGAATGCCCAGCCCTCCAGTGAGACAATACCCTGCGCAATATTGATGGTTTCGATATGGTAACGGATAGATTGATCAGCCTTGGCCATTAATTTCCCGGCTTCCACAAATCCTGTATTGCCTCCGGTAATCCTCATTACACTATCCAATATTGCCCTGCTCCGTGACTCGGGCTGGCCGTTAAGAACCGCATCCGGCAAGCTATTTTCAGGCTCCTTCGCATAGATGTAAAAGCAACTATCCATTGTATTGAGTATGGCGCCATGTTCCTGAACCGCTTTAGAAAAATATTCCAGATTGGAGGCGTTGGTAATGTACAGTGCTTTGGGAGACAATTTGCCGGATTGCACGACTCCCGTCAGGCTGTCGGTAAACGATAGTATTGCGCGCGAATCTTCTCTCGGTACATAGGCAAGATTGACGGGTTTGCCGGCCTTTAAAGCCAGGTAAGAGAAATCCTGGTAATCCATGGACCTGATCTTGCGGTGAATTGAAAGCCGGGAAAAAAAGTATTTCATCAAACTGACTCATCAGCTTTATCCAATCCGCATTGTGCATAGGAGGCTTATAAGTGCCATAGGTCATCGTTCTTACTCGTCAGCAGCGGCGTAATATCATAAATCTGAATCGCCAGCGCCAGTATAATTAAAGATGGATGAGATCAGCGGCCTGATCTTGACTTTTTGCGATCCCGATAATTGTGAAAAGAACAATCAAATAATAAGGCATCCAGAAGAATCTTGCGCTGGCCCTGAATATTTCTTCTAACTTCTTTAAAGAATCGGGTGCGGGAATCCGGAACAATACTTTATCGTTAAAAGTAAAAACAAAGGTGATAGAAAATACGGTGTAACCAATTGCCAGTACAAGCAACGGAAGAATGCTTTTATTTCCTTTCTGTTTCAGTTGCCGGCGTTTTACTTTTTTAATCCGTCCTCTGATAAAGCGATAGCCATAATAAATAAATAATACGAGAAGTAATCAATACAACATCCCTACGCCCAGGTACATAAATCCTTCATACTGATGCCAGCTTACCTGTTTTAACTGTGGCAGAATCGTTGAATAGCCAACGGGATTATATAAGGCATTTAAATTTATAGCCATATAAACCATAAGCGCCGCTTATCCCCAAAAGTCCTCTTTTTTCGAAAGCCAACCATTCCGGTGATAATACAAAAGCAGCCAAACGGAGAAAAAGGGAAATCACAATGTAACCAGTCAAGAATATTTCCAGTTACAACAACTTTTCATAAAAACAAAGTTTGATAGGTGTTGCAAATGAAAAACCCATCACCATCCAGCAGAGGTAGGGGTTGATTAAAGAACTAAACGTAAGTAAGAGGAATTGATACAGCAGTATTTTCTTCGCAATGCGAATTTTGCGATATTCAGGAAATAATAATAGATGCAGGCGATCAACATCCACTGGCCGCATAAAGCCGGATGCATTCCCCGGTATACTAAGTACAGGATTGGCTGCAATAAAGATTGTGGCGGCAAGGGTAATGACCCAATTCACTTTAAAAAGCCGGAATAATAAAATCGTGTAGTAAGCGGCTAGTAAATGACACAGGAATAACCAGATCCCGAAATATTGAAAATCATCTGGAGAGCAGGGGCGCAAACAATTTAAAAAAAATCGCCAGCAGAGGAATCGAATCAGTAAAGCCGACGTTGGTTCCGACAGGATAATTATAGCCGGTTACCTTTCCCAATGGGGAAATGCCAGGGTTCATTTTTATAAAAGGCCCAGCCCAGGTAGTGCGTTCCCCAGTCGTGACGGGCCGTCATTAACCAATTGATATTGGAGGGTTGCAGCGCAGTCGAGGCCATAAGAGATATGGAAAATGATGATGACGGCAATGGTAGCAGAAAATCCATAAGTGTCCATTTTTTTCATGTCTGGTGGAATTCCTTGTAAATTTAATTTTTTTGCCAAATCGCGACCACCGTTTTACCTGCATTATAATTTAAAATGAAATCGACGGTTTTGATACCGGTACAATAAACCGGTTCCAGAAATTGATTTGCTTTGCCGTCGGATAATCCTGTTTTAAAAAATATTTATTCATCAGCGATGCAAACAAACCGAATGAATCAAGGTACCTGCATTTTCAGGAGATGAAGTTCCTTCGGGAGCAGCGGCGGCCAGCATTTTTTTATTATACCGCCTGTAATGTCCGATGGCCTTATCAAATTCATTATATAAAAACTGATGCGCGGGAACCAATACGATCAGGTATCCCTGATCGGCGAGTAAGGTTTTTGCTCTTGCCGAGTTCTTCCGCATCCTTTTCTATGTGTTCTATTACATCAATATACATGATGGCATTAAATTTCTCCGATGCCGGTAAATCGTCCCGTTGTGCCCTTAACGGAAGTAGCAGCAAGAGGGCAGTTTGTCCGTTTTTTATTTTATTTTCCAGTCTTGTATACAAACCCGGATCCGGTTCCAGGCAAAGCCATTTTTCCTGGCTGCCGTCACAAAGTTACGCTGGTTGTGCCGCCGATGCCTGCGCCCACTTCGAGAACTTTCCCTTTTAAAAAGGGCTCTAAAAAATGACCATAATAATTTTTCCAGACCGTGCCTTCTCGAATAAATCCAATTCATTTCCTATATAAGGAATTTCGCTCATCTGTTCCATTAAATTATTCAATAAATTTATTTACCAGAAAATAGGCCGGTTTTGTGTTTCCCTGTATATCCTGAAATACGTATTCACCCAAAATTCCGATTGATACCAATTGCACGGATCCGATGAAATAAATACTTAAATATGATGGAAGACCAGCCCAACGGTGCAAGTCCGGTTATTTTGCCGATAAGAATATATATCAGCGCAAAGAAAATCAGAATGACCCCGATAAGTCCGGAGTACAGACATATTTTAACCGGTAAGCTGGAAAATGAAAAAATAGCATCCAGAGCCAGGGTAACAAGTTTATACATGCTCATCTTCGCCTCTCCCTTTTGCCGGTCGGGTCTTGAATAGTCTACATATCCCTGTTTAAAACCTATAAAAGACCTCAGTCCGGGCAGATACCGGTTTTTTTCCTGTAATGATAAAAATGCAGCCTAGCGCTCTTTTTGACATCAGTGAAAAATTACCGACCTGCTTTATATTTTCCAGTTTTGAAAGCCTACTGAAAATGAAATGAAATAGCCTGATAAATAACCGTTTGGACAATTTTTCCTTTCGTTCCTTTCTTCTTCCGTAAACAATATCTATCTCTTCGCCGGATGCTTTTTGATACATTTCCTTAATTAATTCGGGAGGATCCTGCAAATCGCCATCCATCATGGCGATAAAATCGCCCTTTGCATAGTTTAATCCGGCAGTATAAGCGGCCTGGTGACCAAAATTCCGGGATAAGGTCAATATTTTAAATCGCTTATCCCGGCCATGACAGTCTTCCAGCTTCTCGAGTGTGCTGTCAATGCTTCCATCGTCTACTATCACCACTTCGAAGTCCTCCCCGATAGATTCCATCGCTTTTTTACTCTTTCAAAAAGATCAAAAATCAGGACCTCTTCGTTATAGACGGGTATAACAAGACTTATCATTTTCATTCGTTTTTGGGATCGCTGTCAGATATTTGTGGCTATTGCTTAAAGTTAACCGGTTAAAGATATAAAACTGTCAGGAGCATTCTTGCTTAAAGGACCGTTTCGGGCATGCCTCTTCCAATTCTGTTGCTCGGAATAATTGGCAAGATCGGCCTTCCGTCACGGTTAGCATAGATTGTCGGAATAATATAAGTGTAAACATATAGCAGGAATATAGCTGTAAATTTAATCCGGCATGTTTTTTAAAAAAATTAAAATATGAAGCTATCCGGATGCGTTTAGTATCCGGATGCAGTGAATATGATGGAAAACCGAAATACGATTAATAAATTATTTACCCTTCTCTTTTTATTATTTTCTACGAGTAGTTTTGCCACTGCATATTATGTAAGCAGTACCGGGAGCGATTCCAATCCCGGCACTTCAACAGGCAGTGCCTGGGCAACAATCAATAAAGTAAACAGTACAGTGTTCCTTCCCGGTGATAAACTGTATTTTGAAGGAGGCCAGACGTTCAGCGGCAGTATTTATCTGAATAGCAGCGATGCCAATGATCCCGCAAATATTTTTGTTATCTCTTCGTACGGTACGGGCAGGGCGACGATCAATGCAGGAACTTCTTACGGCTTTTATGCTTATAATACGCAGGGTTTTTCCATATCCAATTTAATACTGGACGGCAACTCCATGTCAACAAATACTGATGCGGGTTTGATTCTTTTTGCAGACGTTTCAGGCGATGTAAAATTCAGTAACATTTCAATCAGCAATATAGAGGTTAAGAATTTTGGATCACACGGAGTAAGAATTGGCAGCTGGAACAACCTCACCGGATATCAAAACCTGGCGCTTAGCAAACTTTCGGTGCATGATGTGAAGGCGAATGGAATTCAAATTTACGGCTATACTTCCCAGTCCCTTATCGGCTGGCCCCATAAGAATGTTTCTATTTCAAATTGTGAAGTGTATAATGTTCCGGGTTTTGCGGACCCTGCAAGTCATGAAGGCAGTGGCATTGAGGTTTCTGGAGTAGATGGCGGAGTCATCCAATATTGCGTGGCGCATGATAACGGACAAAATAATACGCATTGCGGCGGGCCCGGCGGTATATGGTGCTGGGACAGTAATCATTTCACCATACAGTATTGTGAAAGCTATAGAAACCACAGTGGCTCCGGATGTGACGGCCTGGGCTTTGACCTTGACGGAGGAGTGATCAATTCCGTTATGCAATACAATTATTCACACGATAATGACGGGTCGGGTTATTTGTTGGGCCAGTTTGAAAATGCGCGGCCCTGGGGTAATAATACCGTACGATATAATATCAGTGAGAATGATGGTAAAGTGAATGAAGGCAGCATTGGCCTGTTCAAAGGACCCGGAACCACCATGAGCGGCGCCAGCATTTATAATAATACCATCTATGTTTCGCCGCAAACGGTCAATAGCGGTGAATGTGCCGTCCAGTTTGTAAACTGGGCAACCGGAATTGATAATGTGGCTTTTTACAATAATATCTTTTTATCGACGGGTGGTGTTCCCTTAATGAATATTCCGGCCGGCTATTCAACTTTTTTTGCCGGCAATACCTATTGGACTTCGGGTGGAAGTTTCTCCATCCAGTATCAGGGCAAAAATTATACATCCTTATCATCCTGGCGCACCGCTACAGGTAATGAAGTGGTGAACGGCCGCAATACGGGTTTCAGCAGTGATCCGCTTTTAATGAAGGCAGGGTCAGGCGGAACCGTTGGTTTTGGCAATAGCCTTCAATTGTTGTCCGCTTATAAAATAAGAAGTGCATCGTCGCCGGCTTACAATGCCGCATTAGATCTTCGTTCGCTGTATTCGATCATTACGGGAAATACCGATTTTTGGGGAACGGCGCTTCCAGGGGGCAATGCCAATGATATAGGGGCCAATCAGCTTATTTCCACTCTTCCGGTAACATTGCTGGACTTCCATGCTGGCTGTTCCGGTTCCGAGACAAAATATATTCTGGGCTACAGCGGAAGAATCGAACCTGAAATCATTCGAGCTGCTATATTCTGAAGACGGGGTTAAGTTTAGCGGGCTGGCGGAGATCAGTCCGAAGGGAAGTAACAGCGGCTACAGTTATGTAAATGATTTAACAGCACCGGGAAATAATTATTACCGGTTAGAAATGACTGATCTGGATGGATCACTTACCTACTCAAATATTGTGCGTATAAAATGTGAGCAGCAGGCCAATAAAATAAAGGTATGGCCCAATCCTTTTTTCCAATCCGTAAATATTTCCGTAGAATCAATATCCGGCGGTCCGGCCAAAATGCTGCTATATGACGCAACAGGCAAAATACTTTCACAGCGGATGGTACAGCTGCAGGAGGGCAATAATCAGTTTAGCTTCGATGGAATGGATAATTTGCCTGCCGGAATTTACTATCTCCGGTTCGTTAATCAGGAAAAAACAGAACATTTTAAACTGATCAAGTCAGGCAATTAGTACCAGACTATTTAGTAGCTTTATTCAGCGCTGGGTGTCACTTTATAAAAATGGTATGCTGGTAAAGCAGACTAATACACTCGTTATCGGGGCAAGCATTTCGGGTTTAGCCTCCGCCGCCTCTTTACAAAAACAAAGTATTGATTATATAATTATTGAAAAACAAAACCAGGCAGCCCCAGCCTGGCGTAACCATTACGACCGCCTGCATTTGCATACAAGTAAAAGGTTTTCAAATTTACCGTATAAAAGATTTGGAAGAATCATACCGCGGTATCCCTCCCGCCAACAGGTCGTTGATTACTTAGACGATTATCGAAAGGAATTTAATATTAACCCGGTTTTTAATACCGAGGCTCTATCCGTAAAGAAAGAAGCCGACTATTGGATTACGGAAACGACCACCGGCTCATTTAAATCGAAATACCTGATCATGGCGACAGGCGCTTACGGTAAACCCCGGCCTGTGGATTTTAAAGGCATGGAGACCTTTGCCGGGAAAATCCTGCACAGTTGCGAATATAAAACCGGGAAAGGACTTTGCAGGACAAGACGTGCTGGTTGTAGGTTTTGGTAATTCGGCCTGTGAAATTGCAATTGATCTGTACGAACAGGGTTCAAAACCCTCTATGGCCGTCCGCTCCCCTGTAAATGTTATTCCGCGGGATGTTTTGGGCATACCGGTTCTGGAACTGAGTTTACTGTTGAACCGCCTTCCGCCGCGTGTGGCGGATGTGATCAGCGCCCCGCTGATTAACTGGTTAATTGGCGATCTTGCCAGACTGGGGCTTAAAAAAATGCCTTATGGTCCGCTGGAAGAAATTCGCAGGGATGGGAATACCCCGGTACTGGATATTGGTACCATTCAGCATATACGGAAGGGGCATATAAAAATTTATGGCGATATTGATTACATTGAAGGTAAAACCATTCATTTCAAAGACGGCAAAAGAGAAGTTTTCGATGCCATTGTTGCCGGCATTGGATATTACCGGGATTATGCAGAAATCGTTGATGTTGACAGGAGTCGTTTCGACGATTTACTCCGATGTGCAGACAAGCAAAAATATTTTGGCAGGGACGGCTTGTATTTTTGTGGTTATTGGATCAGCCCGACAGGCCAAATCCGGGAGATTGCCGCGGATGCAATAAAAATTGCCGGTGATATAATGAAAAAAGAAAGGCTTTCAGATCATCCGCTTTCCTGAGAAATTCCTGTATATCTATCTTCCGTTTGCCCGGAGAACGGTTATTTCTTTCTTATCCTGATCGTCGTATGTTTTTTTGACAATATAATGCCATTGCTTCTCGGCCACATCCACAAAGAAGATATCGCCGGTCTTATGGTTCTGTACGGCATCCTGGAATTCCTTCGGCAGCATTTCCGGTCCGAAAAACCAGCCCGTATCGCCATGGGTGGTATTGCCGTCCATTGTGTATTGATCGGAGAGTTTTTCAAACGAAACGCCCTCGGAAGCCTTTTGCAGGATGATTTTTTTGAGGCTGTCGATCTGCGACAGGGTTAGTGAGGAACCGTCCAGGAAAATGTAGTTTGCCCGGAAGGCCAGTACTTCGGTTGCCTCAATCACCTTATAGGTAACATAGCCGACAGAAAAGATATCGCCTTGTTTTTGTCGCAGTAATCTCTTATCTATCACCGAACTGTCTTTTCCGTTGGACAGTTTGAGCAAGGCTGGTTTGAGTCCCGCATTTGCATCGATGAATTGCTGTGCTTCCTGGACGGTTCCGATCTTCTGGAATTTTTCGGTCACCGTTTCCTGTGCGAAGATAGAGGTCGAAAAAAGCAGCAATAAGCCTGCAAAAATAGTTTTCATCGTTTTATTTTTAGTCTGCCGTATTCAAAAAAATGGCCGGCATTTTCAGTTTATGATAAGCCGGACACAGCTTTATGAAGTTACTGTTTTTTGATAATATTCTCCGGACCACCGCGGTAATGTACCGTGAAATAAGCTTAATTATTGTTAACAGAAATAAAATGAATCTTAAAAAATTGGTATATATTTAAATCCGGTGCTTCGACCTGATAAACCTTAATAATACTTAAAACAACTCTTATGAAAAAATCATTTATTCCGATCATACTGCTATTGATATTTGGATTTTCTGGCAATGATGCTGTCGGGCAACAGGACAGGGAATCGGAAATCCGGAAACTTGAAAAAATGGAAGGAGAAGCATGGGTAAAAAAGGATAGTGTAGCCCTTTTTAAAATGTTCTCCCCGGATCTGGTAGTTAATTCCCCGCTGAACAAGGCGCTGACAATGGATGTGCTGAAAAAGCTTATCAGGGCCGGTAAAGTGGATATCTCATTCAGTGAAAAAAGGATCGAAAAAATTAGTTTTATAAAAGATATGGCGGTAGTGATGGGTAGTGATATTGTCAAACCCCAGGGTGCAATGGAAAATGCCGGAAAAACAGTCACCAGACAGTATACGGATATTTGGATTATGGATAATACGGGATGGCGCCTAACCGTGAGACAAGCGACGGTTATTTCAATTTTATAAGCTGCACCAGCCCTGGCAGGCCCGATCCAGGACCGGTGATTCTTAGTTTAAGATTGGCAATCTTTATTCAGGCTCTGTGATCTTTGTTTCTGCCGGAACTTTTTTCCTCAGCTGTTTATTATTGACCAGCCAGGCTGCTTCTATCAGCATTTCGGTATGGGTATAGAAAAAAAGTATCGTAGCGGCATCATCGTGAACGGTTTGCTGACTTGCATAACACATTACGCATCGCTCATACAACTCCCATAGGTGGTTACGACAATCTTCGAGCGAAAATGATCTGAAATACTCATCAAATGCCTCCAGCGGATTTTCTATATTCCGGGATTCCATTCTTGAAGAACGCCGGGTTAACTGCATGTACTCTTCGTTTGTCATATTGTATAATTTTAAGGCATGCCTGCCTCATGATGAGATAATATGACTAATCAGAACCCGACCTGAAACAGCTTATTTCCTTTTTTTCTTTTTTATTATTAGGTATTCTAACTTCTCTTCCGCAACTTTTAATATATCTATTGAATCCTCTTCATCTAATAATTCATATGCCAGTTTATCACTTTTATAGTTTATGCGCAGTTCTTTTTCGTCCACATTGAAGACCGCTGATATTTTTTCTATCAGGTCTTCACTTGCATTTCTTAAATTCCTTTCGATCTTACTTAATGTGGACTGATCAATTTCAAGTTTGGAAGCAAGCTCCCTCAATGGCATACCTTCACTTTCCCGAAGTTTGCGTAGGATTTCTCCAAAAGATTGATAGGCCATATTGGGAAAAGATTATCTTGACAAGAATTGCCCAAAGATAAGGTATAAATTGCCGGTTTCCTAATATATTTAGTATTTTTTTAGACTTTTATTTCAGATTCTGAACCCGGAGTTGGAGAGGGTTAACGGCTTTTTAAGAAAGTGATAACAGTTGTTTAAATTTCTCAATCTGCCGTCTATGGCGCAGCACGTGCACGATGGCATGTTCGGTCATTTGTTCTATATCGTAAGATTGTCCCCAGCCTGATTTTATCTTTAATAAATTGTCGGGTTGTTCCAGTTCGTTGTCTTTAATATCCCGGAAGACCTTTTCTGTAAATAAAAAAACGTTTGATAAATCATCCAGGTATTCAGGAACGGTCAGATGAAAGGTTTTGCCGGGTCGCTGCATGTCCTGCCCTTTCAGATTTTGGATGCTGACCGCATAGCCGTAGCCGGAGTGTATCACATGAGATAAAATGGTCTGGACCGACCTGCAATTTTCGTCGGCAGTCAGTGGATCCAGGATAATAGTCAGTGCATGATCAGGAATAGGTGCAATGACTATTTCCAGATCCGAAATGGCCCGTTCATATTCATCGAGCAGGGCGCCAATGGCGCCCTGCCTGAAAGTCTTTGGCATATCTTATCCGGTTGTTCTTATAAAATTACAGCATTTATGCGGTCGGGGATGCAGGATACTTCCGCCTGTTTGTTTCATTAATGTTTAACCAGGAAGCACTTCACCATCGAAAAGCCCTGGGAAGAAAACCGGGCATAATAAATACCGGATGCCAGCGGATGCGGAAAGTTGAACGCGAACGCCGGCTGATCAGCGGTGGTATGGCATACCATCTTCCCGAAGTTGTCGAAAATTTCGATACTGTAGAATGCACCGGCTTTCAGATCCAGGCTACCATACAGGCAGATTCCGTTTGAAGGGTTGGGATATATGTTGACAGCGGTTGAATGGGTCTGACAATTTTCCACCCGCAGGATATCAAAATATTTGAATTTGCCATCTATATCGGTTTGTTTTAACCGGAAGTAAGAAAACGCATTTGCTGATTCGTCGGCGCTAAAGGAATAGGTTTGAATGCCGGATGAATTACCGCGGCTCTTTACGGTTCCGGCCTCTTTCCAGTTATTTCCGTCATTACTTTGTTCGATGGTAAAATAATCGTTGTTCATTTCTGAAGCGGTGGTCCACGCTAAGTCTGTTTTGTTATGGTTGCATTTCCCTGTGAAGGATAAAAGGTCAACCGGCAAAGTGATTAAGCTATTGACAGAAATAAAGGTTGCCATCTGGGCGATCCAGTTACCGCCCGCACTGGTAAAAGTTGTATTATACGAGCCAACAGTCAGTGCTTTTTTATCTTCTATGATATTGCTATTGGCTGTGGAGCGGTTGGTGAATCCCGCGCCGGTTGATAAAGTTCCGGAAGCACCGATGGATGCGCCATAGACTAACTCATTGTTATAAGTGATGGTTTTGGCGCCGCTGCTAACGGCGGCTGAATTACCTATAGCAACCGACTGTTGATCCAGCGGATCGGCAACTGAGATAATTCCTGAATATTCGCTGATATAAATCTGAAAAAAATTGCTTGTACTGCCTGAAAGTTTAGCGGTAACCGATATGTTGCCACCTTTAATATTATATGCGTACCATAACTCGGCAGAATAACTGGACCCGTTCCAGTTTGAGGGCCCATTTATCTTAGCATAAATGTTCCCCTTGTTGTCGGTGACGGAACTAACGTTAACGGATTGTTTATCCCAGTCCAGATGAACGACAATTAAATTCTTTGCAGTACTGGCAATTGTAAATGGAAGGACGATTGTGTTTGATGTGCTGTTTTGAAAAAGGGTTGCAGTTTGAACGTGCGTTTGCGCGTTACTGTATTGAAGGCTGGCAAATGTCAGCAGCAGGATTATGGACATGCTCTTTTTCATATAAGCGCTTTGGTTTTTGAAGGATCCCTGAGCTGATGAATGCTGCTTCACCCTACCAGGGCCGACTAAGGGTTTCAATATATGTTCCAAAACGCAATAAGATAATTATCACCTCATTAGATGGTTCTGTAATTGATCCGTATTCCCAAAGCGGGAATGATTTCCGGGAATGGATGCAGGAGGAAAACCTGTGAAAGCCCGGAGATCAGTTGTATAAAAAAAAAGAAACTATTTCTAAAAGGTTCGCTAACGGATAAAGCCGGTGCTGAAAACCATTTTGCTCCTTCTTCCGTCATATAAACGCAATCTTCCAGCCGGATGCCGAATTCGCCGGGAATGGAAATGGTCGGTTCGATGCTGAAGCACATACCGGTTTGCAGGGGTTGTTTATTTCCTTTGATCATATTGCCCCATTCGTGACCATCCATTCCGATGCCATGACCGGTTCGGTGAGGCAGACCGGGCAATTTATAACCCGGTCCAAAACCGGCATCCGTCAATACCCTGCGGGCCGCCGCATCCACTCCTTCACAGGCAGCGCCCGGACGGGCTGCCGCAAAACCGGCTGCCTGTGCTTTTTGTTCGAGATTCCAGATTTCCATTTGTCGCGAGGTGGGTTCCGCGCCGAATACGATGGTCCGGGTGATATCGGAGCTGTATCCTTCAAGCCTGCAGCCGCAATCCATCAGGACGATATTTCCTTTTGCCAGCCTTTTTGGTTTGCCATTGCCATGCGGGAAAGCAGATGCTTCACCAAAAAGGATCAGCGCAAAGTCAGGTGTGGCGCCGTATTGGACGTGAGTTTTTGTAATCACCGCTGCACAGTCATCCGGCAGCATACCTTCTTGCAGGCTCCGGATGCCGGTTTTGATAGCTTCCACCGTGATATCGTTGGCTTTTTGCATTAAAGCAATTTCCGCAGGGGATTTGATCAGCCGGCAGGGTATCGTGACCGGATCGGCGCTGACAAACCTGAAATGCGGGGCAGCTTTTCTCATTCCGTCCAGGATAAAAAAGCGCATCTGTTCTTCTATTCCGATATTTCCGGTTTGTATGCCCAGGTCCTTAAATGCCACCGCGATTTGTTTAAAGGGACTTTCATCTTCCTGCCATACCCATACTTTTTTCCAGATGTTAATCAATTCCCTTAACCGCGGTTCCTCAAAGGCTGGGCAAACAAAGGCCGGCTCGCCTTTGGCCGGAATAATGGCTACCAGGGTTCTTTCGCTGGGCCACCAGCTGACGCCGGTAAAATATTCCAATGCGGTACCGGCATCCAGCACCATTGCTCTGATATCCTGTTCATGCATTAACCGCCGGGCTTTTTCAATCCGCGCCTGTCTTTCTGCTAAGCTGATGGGAATTATATCAGCATGTAAGGAAGGATCTATTCCGAAATCCCATTCATGATCCGGCTTATTTTTCTGATCCTTATGGGTGCTGAAACCCGTCAGTATACCGGCGCCCGCCGTAATGAAAGAAAGATTGATGAAATCCCTTCTCCTGTAATTCATTTAAAATTCATTGTTTGAACGAAAAGACGGACTGGCATAAAGTTAGCTTTTCTTATCTGCTAAAAAGCCTTCAGGATATTTTTGCCTTATACTATGGATAACGAATAGAATGATTTCCATACCTTCAGTAAACAACTTTTAATTGCTTCAAATGAGAAAAATACCATGGCTGCTGATCGCTGCAACCTGTCTGTATGTGCAGGGGGCGGCCCAGATTGACGCCGGTTTATTTGCCTATCCGGATGTTTCTAAAACACAGATTGTTTTTTCCTATGCCAACGATCTCTGGATCGTTTCCAAATCCGGCGGATCAGCTGAAAAGATCAGTTCTCCTGCGGGCGTGGAGAGCTTTCCGAAATTTTCGCCTGATGGGCAATTCATTGCTTTTACCGGAAACTACGATGGGAATAAAGATGTGTATACCATTCCTTCCGGCGGAGGCGTGCCCCTGCGTATCACGGAACATGGATCCGGCGACCGGGTGGTAGACTGGACGCCGGACGGTAAAAGTGTTTTGTTTGCTTCGGGGCGGGAAAGCGGCAGGGACCGGTTTAACCAGTTTTATACGGTTGCTTCCACGGGCGGACCGGCGGTAAAACTGCCATTCCCCTATGCTGAATTCGGTTCTTATTCGCCGGATGGAAAAGATATGGCGCTGGTATTTGTGACCCAGGCATTCAGAAACTGGAAAAGATACCGCGGAGGATGGAAAGCGAATATTCATATTTTTCATTTTGCCGACAATAGCTTCGGAAAATATTTCCGCCAATGAAGTGGCCGGAGATGAATTTCCCATGTGGAATGATCATTTCATTTATTTTTTATCAGACCGCGGCTCCGAATTGCGCATGAATCTCTGGCGCTATGATGTGAGCAATAAGCAAATGGAACAGCTCACGCATTTTACCGATTATGATATTCATTTCCCTTCACTGGGACCGGATGATATTGTTTTTGAAGAAGGAGGGAAACTGTGGCTGTTCCCGCTTTCAACACAAAAGGTTACGGAAGTGAAACTGAATATCGTTACGGACCGCGCCACTTTAAAACCGAAAATGGTAACGGCTGAAAAATACGTTCAGCATGCAGCGGTAAGTCCCGATGGGAACAGGGCGCTCATGGAAGCGAGGGGAGAGATTTTTTCATTGCCCGCAGTAGATGGCTTTGTAAAAAATCTGACCCGTACAACCGGCGCAGGCGGAGCGTTATCCCGCCTGGTCGCCAGATGGGAAAACCATTGCTTACTGGAGCGATCAGTCCGGCGAATATGAACTATGGCTGCAACCGGCCGGCAAAGAAGAATCCCCCGGAAAATAACCAGCTATGGTGCAGGATTCAGGTATGGACTGATTCTGGTCGCCGGACAGTAAGAAGCTTGCCTTTATTGATAAGGCCATGAAAATAAAAATCATAGATATTGGCAGCAGACAACACAACGGATGTAGATCAGGCCCTGCGTTTTATGGATGGGGGTTGCGAAAATTTCAGGTGCAGCTGGTCGCCCGACAGCCGCTGGCTGGTTTACAGTCGTGATCTGGACAATTACCACAATGCCATTTTTATTTTCGATACCCGAAATAAAAAGGTTCAGCAGATTACGGATGGATATTATAGTTGCGACAACCCGGTATTTGATACGGAAGGGAAATATATTTATCTGACCACGAATCAGTCGTTCACCCCATACTACAGCGATCTGGACAATACTTTTATTTATGGCAATTCCACGCAGCCTGGCCGCGATCAGTTTAAAGAAAACCACGCCATCCTTATTGTATCCGAAAAATGATACGGTTTCAGTTAAACCTGAAGAATTAAAACCTGAGGATAAAAAAGCGGATGATAAAAAGAAAGACAGTAATAAAAGCAAAACTGCTGAAGAAAAGAAACCTGCTGTTACGCCGGTTGAAATTGATTTTGATAACCTGGAATCCCGGATGGTGCTCCTGCCGCCCGCAGCGGGGAACTATGGGAAACTCAGTTCGGCCAAAGGCAAAATCATTTATCTGAAGCTGCCGGTGACCGGAACAAAAGACGGCCATTCTTCCCTTCACTATTATGACATTGCGAAACGCGAGGAGAAAAACATACTCGATGAAGTGGATGATTACTGGTTATCCGCCAACACGGAAAAAATCCTGGTTCAGCGAAAGAAATGCTTACGCGGTGATAGAAACCGGCGAATACAAAGAAATTTGAGAAACCATTGCGGCTTGCGGAAATGAAAATGATGGTGGATCCGGTACAGGAATGGAAACAGATTTTCAATGATGCCTGGAGGCTGGAACGGGATTATTTCTATGATGCCAGCATGCATGGCGTTGACTGGAACCTGGTGAAGGAGCGCTATGCCAAAATGCTGGAAGGAGCCATTACCCGGGAGGAAGTGAATTTTATGATTGGCGAGATGATGGGAGAACTCAATTCATCCCATACTTATCATGGCGGAGGCGATCTGGAAGACGAAGCAAAAGAAAATGTGGGTTATCTGGGCGTTGACTGGGAAGCCGAAGGCAATTACTATAAAATAAAAAAGATCATTCGTGGCGCTCCCTGGGATGCGGAAGAGCATTCGGCGCTGGATGAGCCGGGAGTAGATATCAAAGAGGGAGATTATATACTGGCTGTTAACGGCGTGCCGGTGACCACTGCGCAAGAACCATTTGCTTTTTTCCAGGGGCTGTCAAATAAGACGATAGAACTTACTTACAATACAACGGCTTCTTTTACCGGTGCCAAAACGGCTATTGTTGAAACCATGGGTGACGAATATCGTTTGCGTTATCTGGCATGGGTGGAAGCAAACCGGAAGCGGGTGGATGAAGCAACAGACGGAGAGGCAGGTTATATTTATGTACCCAGTACCGGTTTGGATGGTCAGGAATGAACTTACCCGGCAATTCAATGCGCAGTGGGATAAAAAAGCACTGATCATTGATGAACGTTTCAATAGTGGCGGCCAGATCCCCGATCGGTTTATTGAAATGCTGAACCGCACGCCGCTTGCCTTTTGGGCAACCCGTGACGGTTCAGTATGGCCCTGGCCCTATGCTGCGAATTTTGGTCCGAAAGTGATGCTCATTAATGGCTGGAGTGGTTCCGGCGGCGATGCATTCCCGGATTATTTCCGGCAAAAAGGATCTGGGTCCGCTGATCGGCGAGAGAACCTGGGGCGGCCTGATCGGCATCAGCGGCGCGCCTGATCTGATTGATGGCGGTGGAATTACCGCTCCGTCCTTCAGGATGTTCAATCCGGATGGCACATGGTTTAAGGAAGGGCATGGCGTAGATCCTGATATTGAGGTTGATGAAGACCTGGCTTCATGGCCAAAGGAATTGATCCGCAGCTGGAACGGGCTATTACCGAAATAAAAAAGGAGATAAAGGAAAAAGGATTTACGCCGCCTGCAAGGCCTGCTCTATGAAAAGAGAAATTAGGTTAGAAGATCGGGTAATAACTATTACTGGAGAAGTGAGCTGAAAAGGAAACAGAAAATGTTGCGTAATGGTTTTTGGGTATATTGAGTATAAATCAAAATCAGGCCATATGAAAGGAATTAAGAGATCCTGCACACTGCCTATATTCCGGAATATTTCAACAGTTATTATTCTTTTATTTTTGCGTAATTCCGCAAGCCCGGGCAAATACCAGCATCCTGCAAAAAGAAGATACTGCAGCCATTGAAGGACGCTGGGATCTTACTGTGAAGGATGGAGCTAAGGAATTTCCATCCTGGCTGGAAGTGCGGATTTCCGGATTGAGAACATTGGTGGGACGTTTTGTTGGTGGCGGTGGCAGCGCCCGTCCCATTTCCCGCGTTAATTACAGTAACGGGAAACTGAGTTTCTCCATTCCTCCGCAATGGGAAAAAGAAAATAAAGATCTTTATGTGGAAGGCAGACTGCAGGGCGACCGGCTGGTGGGCACGATGATTGCACCCGATGGAAAGAAATATACGTGGATTGGCGTACATGCACCAGCACTGAGAAGGACCGGTGAACCGGTATGGGGCGATCCGGTTGTGCTTTTTAACGGCAAAGATCTGAGTGGCTGGCACGCACTGGGGGCCGTTAACCAATGGAAGGCAGAAGACGGAATACTCCGTAGTCCCAAATCAGGTTCCAATATTGCTACCGACCAGAAATTTACAGATTTCAAACTGCATATTGAATTCCGTTATCCGAAAGGGAGTAACAGCGGTGTTTACCTGCGGGGCCGTTATGAAGTCCAGATTGAAGACAGTAAGGGAATGGAGCCGTTGAATAATCAGTTGAGTGCAGTGTATGGGTTTTTATCTCCAAGCGAAATGATGGCTAAGGATGCAGGCGAATGGCAGTCCTACGATATTACCCTGGTGGGGAGAATGGTAACGGTTGCATTAAACGGCAAAACGGTTATCTGCAATCAGGAAATACCCGGTATTACCGGTGGTGCGCTGGACAGCAATGAAGGAGAGCCCGGCCCGATTTACCTGCAGGGTGATCATGGGCCGATAGAATACCGGAATATTCAGATTACATCCGTGAGATAAATGAGAGCCGGTTCATCATTGGAAAAAGGAATGAATTCGGATTAATATATATGCCTGCCTGAGTTTAGTCTGCCGGCAAGTTCATCTTTTTTGATGTTGATCTGTTGGCCGATGGGCTTTCCGTCGCGATAGGTGATTACATTTAATTGTGTTGCGCCAAAGGGAAACTTAATGGGTTCGCCACTGTACTTCGGATAATCCTTATCCGGATTGGTATCGTCAAACGTATAATAAATATCCAGCCCTTTTATTTCCGTAGATAGTTTTACAGAGAAGTCCCTGCCGGCATTCCGGACGGGGGTAAAGATCACGTTGTAAGCACTCCGGGCATATTTTATATCTGCTGCATCGAAGCGTTCGAACTGCACTTCCATTCTTTTGATAAAATCATCCCAGTTGCGTTCCGCTTTCGGGCTCCAGTACACTTCAGACAGCGCCAGCGCGCGCGGCCAGGTCATGTATTCCACCTGCCGGAAATTGGGTACTCTTTCCGTCCATAAATTTCCCTGTCCTCCCAGGATATATTTTTCATCCACGCTATCCGGAACCGGGTCGTAGTTGTAGGAGTCGCTTAAACGGCACATGCCATAGGTTGGCGGCTCAACGGTTGTTTCTCCCTGGTATAAATCCAGATAGGTAATAATCCCAGGGTGTCATCACCACATGATGATTCATTTTTGCCGCTTCAATTCCGCCCTTCATTCCCCGCCAGCTCATCACGGTTGCTTCCGGCGCCAGTCCGCCTTCCAGTATTTCATCCCAGCCAATCATTTTCTTACCCTTGCTTTTCAATATTTTTTCTACTCTTTTTACAAAATAACTTTGCAGTTCGTCCACATTCTTCAGGTGCTCATCTGCCATCCTTTTCCGGCATTTCGGGCAGTCGGCCCAGAAACCCTTATAGGCTTCATCTCCGCCAATATGAATGTATTCACCGGGAAATAAGGCAGCGATTTCTGTAAATATTTTATCCAGCATCATAAAAACGGAATCATTGCCAATGCACAAAGCATTATCATCTCTTACCGGACTGCGAAATCCGGCATTTACACTATAAGGCAGCTGGGTGCAGGAAAGATTCGGATAAGCAGTAATCAACGCGAGGCTATGCGCCGGGATATCAATTTCAGGAAGAATGGTTACGTTTCGTTCCTGTGCATATTTTATAATTTCCCGCATATCATCCTGCGTATAAAAGCCTCCGTCTGTTGCGGTTTCATTTGCCAGGGCGGGTAGAAATTCTCCCCAGCTGCCGGTACGTTTTACACGCCAGGCGCCACACTGAAGTAAGTTTCGGAAGGCTTTTGATTTCGATGCGCCATCCCTGATCATCACTCAGGTGCAGATGCAGCACATTGTATTTGTAGCGTACGATCTCATCAATATATTTCTCCACTTCCGCCTTTGTAAAAAAATGACGGCTCACATCCAGCATAATACCCCGCCAGCCGAAACGGGGATAGTCCGTAATTTCCACACAGGGAATTGCCAGTTTCTTTACCCCGGCGCCTGTAGCTGCTATGGTATTTGCCGGTAAAAGCTGAAGCAGGGTCTGCATGCCATAAAAAATGCCTGCGGGCGTATTGGCGCTTAGTGAAATGGATGAGGGGGTAACTGATAAAGTATAGCCTTCTTTTCCGATGATATTTTTGTCACTGGTCAATTTCAGATGAATGCCCTTCTTCCCGGATTTCTTTTCCTGAAGCTGAATGCCGGATATCGAATGCAGCTCCTTAATGAACCAGGCAGCCGGTTCATCCAGTGTTTGCCCGGGAGCGTCGATTAGCAGCGGTATCTTTTGATCAAGTGTGAATTCGCCGGAATGTTCCGATACGCTAACGGGTTGGGGAATCAGGTGAATACGCGGATTATCCGCGGCCCGGACAGCCGGTAAACAAGTAACCATCAGGAAAAAGCAAATCCCTGTACTAATTCTTTTCATCGCTAAAAATTTTGATGGCCGAATTTAATTATTTTAATTGTCTTGATGGCATTTACTCCACAAAATGGCAACCACCCGATAAATGGTTCATTATTGGATAGAAAAATAAAATCCTTCTCCGCGCAACCGGCTTAAGGATGTAAAAAGGTATATTTATAGCAATAAGTGCTGTGGGAAGGGCAATTAATTGATGGGGATTAAATCGGGTTCAGGATATGAATAAAAAAATTAAAAAATCGGACGGAAAAGATAAGATCACGGTAGGCGTTGTTGGTCTGGGCCTGATGGGATGCAGCATTACGACCTGCTTACTCATGGCGGGCCATGAGGTTATTGCGGTTGCGCCATTGGCCATTGACCTTGAGCACGCGGAAGGCCGCATTCGCGAACACCTGGTAAATTCCAGGAGAGAGGGATTGGTAAAAAACGGACCGGGTCATTATTTAAAAAAACTCAGACTGACGGAAGATTATCGCCTGCTGAAACCCTGCGGACTGGTAATAGAATGCACGCTGGAAAACCTGGAAATAAAGAAATCCGTCTATCAGAAAATAGAGTCCAATATTAAGGCGGATGCGATCTTAACGAGTAATACTTCGGCCATACCCATCAGCATTCTTCAGCGGCAGACAGCCCATCCGGAACGGTTTTTGGGTCTTCATTGGGCTGAGCCCTCCCATACCACCCGGTTTTTGGAAATCATTTGCGGGGAACTGAGTAACGTTAAGATGGGCGAGTACCTTTACAAGATCGCGCATGCCTGGGGTAAGGAACCAACCCTGGTCAGAAAGGATATCCGGGGGTTTATTTCCAACCGCCTGATGTATGCCATGTATCGGGAAGCGTTCCAACTTGTTGAGAGTGGATATGCTTCCATTGAAGACGTAGACCGTGCCTGCCGGAACAATGCAGGTTACTGGATGACGCTGGTCGGGGTTTTTCGCTGGATGGATCTGACCGGCGTAGCTGCTTATCATACGGTGCTGAAGGATTTGTTCCCTACCCTGAGTAATGCAACCGGTGTTCCGAAACTAATTGATGACGTTGTAAAATCCGGTGGAAAAGGCGTTGCCAACGCCAAAGGATTTTACGATTATACGGAAGAAGAAGCACGCTTATGGGAACAGACCTTCAAAGAATTTTCGTATGATATCAGAAAACTGGCTTTGAAATATCCGGCGGATGTGGTGAAGAAGAAAATGAAATAATTCAGGGCCTGAAGTAGTTAAAATTGAACTTGATGAAACGGTATAGGTGGCGGATATTCCGGATCAGGAAATTGTTGGTTTGCCTCAGATCGTTTCGTTTTACCGTGCTGGGCTCATCCTCCGAATTTTTCTGCTCAAACAGGCTTTGATACCCGTCGTAATAGAGCGCCTTGCCTTTTTTTCTGAGGAAGGATAACATCATCCTGTATTCGGTAACATCGGATCGGATTCCTTCTTCGTACCTGCCGAATTTCTGAAGGAAGGTTGACCTTCTTAAATGGGGATGATCACTATAATAATAAAATTTTTCATATCCTCTGCTGAATGGGCTGAACTGCATCAGGGAGAACCCATCGGCCAGGGGTTTTAGATAAGGATATTTTCTGTAAGAATAAAAGCGGACCATATCGATATCCTTCCTTTTGACCATGTATTCCAGCGCAATCATTAATTTCTCCGGGAAAAGCGGCAGGGGAATAAAGTCCTCCTGAACATATAAGGTGTACGCTGTTCTTACTATTTCCTGTCCCTTATTGATGTTATTGCCAAGACCCTTGTTTTGATCCGCAAGAACCAACTGAAAATTAAATCTGCTTTTTAACGCGAGTATTTTATCAATATGGGCCGCATTACTTGCGTCGTCCGAAACCACGATATTCCCGAAAGAACAATTTAATTTTTCGAAACTGTTGAGCAGCCTTTCCAATGAACTGCTCCGGTTGTAGTGGGTAATGAGTAAACTAATATCCGGGAAATTGAAATCCATAGGATAAATATATTGATTACTTCTTCTCCTTTTAATATCCGGAATATTTGTATTAGATTTAAAGCTGATCCTGGTGCGCATTATGCTAAACCTGTACATATACTTTCAGGCGAATATTCAACAGGTACCCGAAAGCCCCTAATTCCCGACTGAAGCTTTTTCTAAAATTTCAAAATGATTTTATGCAAATAATCCGAAGCATTCAAAACAGGATTTACGAATTGAGGGGAGAAAGGGTGATGCTGGACAGGGATCTGGCCGCCTTGTACGAAACGGAAACCAAGGCACTCAACCTGGCAGTAAAGCGGAACATGAAGCGGTTCCCTGGCGACTTTATGTTTCAACTGACTAAGGAAGAGTATGAAAGTTTGAGGTTTCAGTTTGAAACCTCAGAAAAGGACGACAAATCTTTGAAGTTGCTGATTGAAACCTCAAAGGGAAGAGGCGGTACCCGGTATCTTCCTTATGCTTTTACTGAACAGGGCGTTGCGATGCTGAGCGGTATCCTGCGTTCGGAGAAGGCCATCAATATGAATATTGCCATTATGCGGGCTTTTGTAGAAATCAGACGGATTGCCCTGCAGCGGGGGGATGTTGTTTTACAATTAAAACAGATACAGCAACGGATCGGCGAACACGATATACAGCTCAACGGTATTTATGATGCCATTGAAAATCTGCTGGACGAAAAAGCCATGCAAACCAAATGGGAAGACCGGGAGCGGATAGGGTTTAAGAGTAAATAAAGATTGACGCTGAACATTTACAATAATCAGGGTACAATTCCAAAAAATAATTTATGCAGATTTCCTTCTGTATTCCGAAGGGGTCTTTTTGGTGATGCTTTTAAAAAATTTATTGAAGTTTGCTGGATTATTGAACCCGCTTTCATAACACACATCTGCAACGGAGTAACTTTCATCCTGCAAAAGCTTGCAGGCATGACCGATGCGCAGTTCATTCAGAAACCGGGTAAAGGATTTCTGCGTACGGCTTTTAAAAAAACGACAAAAAGCATTGGGTGTCATATTGCTTAGGCCGGCAAGTTCCTGCAATTTGATATCGCGATGAAAATTCTGCATAAGAAATTGATAAACCGTGTTGATCCGGGTAGTATCTCTTTGATCATTCAGGTTTTCATACGAAATGCTGGAAAGGTAATTGTAGTCTTTAGACCGGGATAATACTTCGATCACCTGCAGAAAGGTCAGAATTTTTTTGAAGCCGTCTGTTTCTTCCACCTTCGATAACAGGCGAATGACTTCCTTATGCGTATTGCCATAGAAAAAGAGTCCGCGACGGGCTTTTTTTAACAGGTTGGCTGTTGGCTGGATCACCTCCGGCTCGTCGGAGAGATTCAGAATAAAGTCATGCGGAAAATAAACAACAACGGCTTTGGCGCGGAGCCCTTTTTTCTTTAGATGGAAAATGGGATCGTTCAACCAGATATGCGGCAGGTCGG
Organism: uncultured Chitinophagaceae bacterium; assembly: GCA_963801295.1. Lineage (GTDB taxonomy): Bacteria > Bacteroidota > Bacteroidia > Chitinophagales > Chitinophagaceae > Puia. The sequence continues at coordinate 514,982 of CAWDEH010000008.1, read as the reverse complement.
GTCCCATCAGCACTAAATCTCCCTCTTCAAAATTATCTACTTTATCGCCAACCACCCGTTTGCCAAAGCTTTCCTTTATCCAGACAAGTTCGCAGTATTTATGAAAATGAAACGGCGTATTCAGGAAGAATTGATCGACTTTTTTTATCTGGATGTTTTTGGTGCCGGAAATGGAAATATCAATCAGTTGCGCTTTCATAATTTTTTAAAGGGATTACGTGGTGCCCGGGAAACAGCGGTCTGCATGGATATGAGCCAGTTTGAAAAATCAGATTGTCCGCCCCCGTTTTCCTGGAAAAAGACTGTTTAGAAATAAAATTAACCATATTTTGTAAAAATGAATAAGGAATTGGTAGAATAGTTTATACATTAGGTAGATTGCTTGTAGGAATGCAGCTTCCTTCGGCGCTAATTTAGCAATTCAAAAATGATGCTATTATGAGATTGCCAGAACGATTGCTATGGATAGCCTGCTTCCTGTTGGCTTCGACAGGTGCATTTGCTCAGGCCAATACGATAAGGGGAAGGATAACCGATATCCAGACAGGTAAGCCTTTATCTGATGTCACCGTAAGTGTTAAGAATTCTGCCACCAGTACGGTAACTGATGCTGATGGCAACTTTATTATCAACCCGGGCGGACTGAAGAAGGTCAGCCTGCTTCTCACCATTGTCGGGTACGGACCACAGGAATTAGCGGTTAAGGGAAATGAATTTATCCGCGTTTCCATGCAGCCGGAGGCCAGCGGATTGAATGAAGTAGTGGTGGTGGGTTACGGAACGCAGAAGAGGGCAAATCTTACCGGCGCAGTCGGAACGGTTAAGTCAGATGCTTTTGCGGACCGTTCAATCACTAATGCCTCCCAGGCGCTGGCGGGTCAGATAGCGGGTCTCTGGGTTAACCAGACTTCCGGTCAGCCCGGTGTGGACGGAGCCACCATCAATATCCGCGGAATCGGAACATTCGGGAATAGTTCCCCCCTCGTTTTGATAGACGGGATACAGGGCTCTTTCAACAGTGTGAATCCGAATGATATTGAATCCATTTCCGTTTTAAAAGATGCTTCGTCATCCGCGATCTACGGATCCCGGGCGGCGAACGGCGTAATATTAATTGTTACTAAAAGCGGGAAAAAAGGACCATTGCATGTTGACCTGAATTCTTATTGGGGGCAGCAACAGGCGACCATTCTACCCAAGATGGTAAACAATTCCGTTGAAGCCATGGAATTATATAATCAGGCGATGGAGAATGAAGGCCAGGCGGATCATTATTCGCAGAGCACTATAGATGAGTATAAAAACGGAACAGATCCGTTGATTTATCCAAACAATGACTGGATGCACCTGATTATCCGGCCTGCCGCTATGCAGGAACATAACGTGCGCTTATCCGGAGGGAAAGAAGCCACGCAATATTCCGTTTCCCTGGGATATCTTGACCAGGATGGTATCGTGAAGAATGATCAGTCGAAAAGGTATTCACTCAATTTCAACCTGCGGTCAAAGGTCAGCGACCGGTTTGACTGGGGGGTCCATTCGAATCTCATCAACTCCGTTTTAAACCAGTCCTATTACAGCGGCTTCGGATACAATAGTACCATTGGCATGCTCACCGAACTGGTCCGGGCGATGCCTTTCGACGGCACCTACACCGCAGACGGCCGTTATGCATCTACCTGGGTCAATGCAGTCAACGCACAATTCAACAATCCGCTGGCGATGGTGGATAACGGGCTGAACAGAACCACGAACAATTCGGTCAACGGGAATGCCTTTTTTAATCTCGAGCTGCTCAAGGGATTGAAATGGAATGTAACCGGCGGTATTAATTATCTGGATAACCTGCAGGAAAGATTTATTCCGGAGTTATATGTATATGACCCAAGATCCGGCGACCTGAAAAACAGGATTGGAAACGACTCGCGGTCTTTGTCAAATCTATATTCGAAATCCCTCCTCACCACTTTTTATTCCACGCTGTCTTACAACAAAAAAATTCTCCGGGATCACGAAATAACGGCGCTGGTGGGTTTTAACCGGGAGAAGTACACGGATAAATATATGAACGCCTATATTGAGGGATTTCTCAGCAATTCATTAACAGAATTAAACGCCGGATCTTCCAATAAGAATGTCAGCGGTGGCGGAACAGATTACGGTATCCGGTCAGTATTCGGCAGATTAAACTATGCATTCCGGGATAAATATCTGTTGGAAGCCAATCTTCGTTACGACGGATCTTCCCGTTTTGCGGCAGCTAACCGCTGGGGAGTCTTCCCTTCTTTTTCTGCCGGATGGCGCATAGACAAAGAAGCGTTCATGAAAGATCAGCAGATCTTCAGCAACCTGAAACTGCGTGCATCCTGGGGCAGACTGGGTAATGACCAGATCGGACTTTACAGCTGGATCCCTACACTATCCCTTGGAAGTGATTATTATTTCAATGGTCAGCCGTCCAGCGGCGTCGCACAAACCGCAGTATCAAACCCCGACATCACCTGGGAATCCGCAACCAAAACGGATGTAGGAATAGAAGCGGGATTTCTGCAAAACCGCCTCAGTATAGAATTCGATTATTTCAACGATCTCCGTCAGGATATTCTGCGCAATATTAACCTGCCCTGGACGGTGGGAGATCTGGCTGCTCCTGCTGAAAACCTGGCTTCCGTACGAAACAAGGGCTGGGAGTTCAGTACGAATTATACGCAGAACTTCGGCAAACTCCGGTTGAGTGGAGGTTTTAATGTCACCCACGTAACCAATGAAGTGGTGAAAATACCGGATCCCCAGGTCGGATTTCTCATATTGAAGGAGGGGGAATCGATGAATGCATTTTATATGTGGAAGGCTACCGGTATTTTCAAATCCCAGGAGGAAGTGGATAATAGCCCGGTGCCGGTGGGTAGAACAACGTTGCCCGGGGATATCAAATTCGAGGACGTGGGGGGTCCCGACGGAAAGCCCGACGGTAAAATTGATGCAGACGACCGGCAGGTTGTGGGAAAACCAATTCCCACCTGGACTTACGGGATTCATTTATCTGCTGCCTATGGAGGATTTGATCTCGGCGTATTGATGCAGGGCGTTGCCGGAGTGCAATCCTATGTTGGAGGGGAGCTTTATTTTCCTTTCCTGAATGGTGCAGGAGTGCCGGACCGCTGGGAAGCTGGAAATACCTGGACGCCTGATCATGTGAATGCAAAGCTGCCCAGACTGCTTCAGTACAGTGCGCCGACCTGGAATTATGAAAATAATAGTTTCTGGTTGCAGGACGCATCCTTTCTCCGCGTGAAAAATATCCAGATCGGTTATTCAGTTCCGGACAAACTCATCAGCAGGCTGAAAGTGATTAAAGGTCTGCGGATATATGCAAATGGCCAGAACCTGTTTACGTTTACAAAATTTGAAGGCCTGGATCCGGAAAGATTCCCCACCAACACGACGGGGGCAAATCAGTATCCGAATATCCGCATTATAACCGGAGGGGTTAACATTAAGTTCTAATCATCAATCTTAGTATATGAAAAAATGCCTGGCATATAGTTTAATGTTTGTCGTAGTGATTTTCTCTTTACCGGGATGTAAAAAAGATTTCTTTAATCTGTACCCCCGCGATCAGTTATCTCCCGGTTCTTTCTGGAAAAATGCTGACGACGCCCATGCTGCCCTGACGGGCTGCTACAATTCAGTCTGGAATGTAACGGGCAACGTGCTGCCATACCTGGATGTTCTTACGCCCAATGCGTATGGGGAATATCCGTGGGAAGGCTGGAAGGATATCAGCAAGAGTACGCAGACCCCGCAGGGTCCGGCAGGTCCGGCCGGGGTGTGGGAAGGAGCTTTCCGGGGTATCGGGAGAACAAATACATTTCTCGCTAATATTGATAAGCCGGAAATGGATGACGGCGAGCGAACAAGAATGAAAAGCGAAGCATTGTTCCTCAGGGCCTATTATTACTTTACCGTATCCAATTATTTTGGAGGCGTTCCGTTAATTACAGATCCGCCCGATGTGTCGCAGGCAACCGCTCCGCGCAGTTCCAAAGAGGATATTACCGCCCAGGTTTTAAAAGATCTCGATGAAGCAATTCCTGGATTGCCGGTAACCATATCAGCCGAAGAAAACGGACGTGCCACACAGGGCGCGGCGCTTGGCCTGAAAGCCCGTGTATTATTATATGAAAGCAGATGGGATGAAGCTGCCGCTGCAGCCAAAGCGGTAATGGACCTGAACGTTTATCATTTGTTTCCCTCGTATCGGGGATTATTCCTTCCGCAAAATGAAAATAACAGTGAAGTCATTTTTGATGTACAGTTCAAACAGCCGGAATATCCTTCCGCCTGGGATACTTACCTGGGCATTTATGACGGAAATATTCTGACAGCTGCCATTGGCTGGAGTTCCATTGAGCCGACTACGGATTTTGTGGACGAATATGAAATGCGGGACGGATCGGTGTGGACTGCATCGAATCCCCTTGCAGATCCTGCTGATAAATATAATAACCGCGATCCCCGGCTGGATCAGACGATTTTCAGGAAAGGAAAGAAATATAATGGCGTTCCGTATCCTGTTGATGCGGACGGATTTCCTGGCATCTATACCGGATTCAGTTTTAAAAAGTATACGGTTTATGATACGGCTGCAGGTCCCCAGGTGGATTATAATAAGTCGGAGATTAACGGTATCATTTTACGGTATGCAGATGTGTTACTGATGTATGCGGAAGCAAAAAATGAGTCCTCCGGTGTGGATCAGAGTGTATATGATGCGGTGAATGCGGTACGTGAGCGTGCAGGCATGCCCGATCTGCCGGCGGGACTGAACCAGGATCAGATGCGGGATCGTATCCGCCATGAGCGGAGGATTGAATTTGTAATAGAGGGGCTCTATTATTCCGATGTGCGGCGCTGGAAAGTTGCCGAATCCGTATTGAGCCGGGATGTTGAACTGGACGGATCCTATAAAAGAGGAATCATGGATGACCGCAGTTTCGATCCGGCAAAAGATTATGTATGGCCTATTCCCCAGCGGGAGATAGATTACAGCCAGAAAGCGATCGAACAAAACCCGAATTACTGATTTATTTACCCGTTTTGAAATCCGGTTTCTTAATTGTAGTTTTTTTAATTTCAAAGAATGTTCCGTGAACGAGGAGCAGAAAAAATATATTCGATGAAAAACCTAATTTTCTTTTTATTCCTTTTCTTTATTATTTCCCGGACGAATGCGCAAAGCGGGCGCGTGATCCTTACCTTAAACGAAAAGGATTCCGGACGCATTTTTGAAGGTATCGGCGGAGTCAGCGCCGGTGCGTCGTCTGAGCTGCTGATAGATTATCCGGAGACCCAGCGCAAGGAAGTCCTGGACTACCTATTTAAACCCAAATTCGGCGCCTCCCTTCAACAGTTAAAGGTTGAAATCGGCGCTGATGTATGTGTTGTGGGCGCCGAAGCAAGTCATGCCAGAACTTTACAGGAATTGAAATTCCCGAAAAAAGAGTATTATGAGCGCGGATACGAGTACTGGCTGATGCAGGAGGCGCAGAAGAGGAACCCGGATATGATCTTTTGCGCCCTGGAATGGGGAATACCTGCTTACCTGACAGGCTTCTGGACCCGGGAAAATGCGGACTATATCACGCAATTTGTAAAAGGGGCAAAGGATTTTCTGGGCATCAATATGAAATATATTTCCCCTGGAAAAAATGAGAGCACGATTGACGGGAACTGGCTGAAAAATGTCCTTAAGCCCGCTTTCGACAAAGCCGGCTTATCAAAAGTAAAGATTCTGGCGCCGGATGATAATGCACGCTACTGGACATTCTGTGAGCAGATGCGCAAAGATCCCGCCCTTTCCGCAGTAGTGAATGCGGTAGGTTATCACTATGTATATGGTCACCTTCCCAGACTGGACAACGAAGAGAACCCTGTTCCTGAATCCGCGAAGCAACTTGGCGTTTCCCTTTGGGCATCTGAGGACTGGTCCATGGATGACGGGACCTGGAAAAATGCGCATGTGCTGGCAGGAATTTTAAACAAGATGTACATCCGGGACCGGATAACCGCAATGGAAATCTGGTGTCCCTTCGATGGATATTATGATAATACGGGCGATTACCATTCCACGGGATTGTTCCAGGCCGATCAGCCCTGGTCGGGTCATTACCGGGTTTTACCTGCTGTCTGGGCGGTAGCGCATTTCACCCAGTTCACCGAACCGGGATGGAAATATCTCAATAGCGGATGCAATTATTTTGACAAGGCATCCGGCGGGAACTACACGACATTGTATAATCCCACGACAGGCGATTTTTCAACAATTGTTTATGCCGATTCCACCACAAGGGAAAAAATCGAATTCCATCCTGAAGGGCGGCTTTCGAGACCCTATATATATGTATGGAAATCCGATGCGCATGATCAGTTTCAAATGATAAAAAAAATAAAACAGGATGACCATAACAGTTTTGAAGTGGATATCGAGCCGGGAAGCATCTATACCATTTCTACCTTAACCGGTCAGCAAAAGGGATCTGTTGATACACAAATGCCCGCGGCCCCTTTTCCCATTCCGTATACGGAAGATTTTTCCGGTACTGCCGTAAGAAAAAATCCCAGGTTTTTTGCGGATATTGAAGGAGCATTTGAAGTGGGAACCGACCCGGTTACGAAAAATAAATTTCTCTCCCAACAGATTACCGACCCGCCGATTAACTGGACTTATTCCGGAGGCTTCAAGCCGCTTGGCCCGTTAACCGAACTGGGGGATATTGCCTGGAAGAATTATGCTTTGTCGGCCGACGTTCAGATCCCGGAAAAAGGATATGCAGAGATCATTGCCAGAATGAATGGTCTACGGGAATATACCGAAGGTTATGTGCTGAAGCTGCATCAGAATGGCTATTGGGAACTGTTTTTAAACAGCCACCTGATCCTTGCTTCCGGCTATATTGAAATGAAAGGGAAAGCCTGGCATCAAATGAAGTTGAAATGCGTGGATGACAGCATTGAAGCGCTGATTGACGGGCATCTGCTGGCCCGTGTCCGGAATGCGGTGGTAAAATCGGGTATGGTTGGTTTGGGAAGCAGCTGGGATCGTGTAAAATTTGACAATCTTTCGATACAGAAATTATAAGGGTATTCATTACCGACGCAATTAAAACCGATAAAACTTAAAAAATACAGATGGAAAAAAAGGCGACGCCTCAGATCTTAAAGAAAATGTGGGACACGGACGATGAATTGTTTCACCTGGTCCGGAAAGAGCTTTATACGGCAGTGGTGGGCGATATTATGGATAAGCTGGGGTATCTGAATCAGTTTCTTCCTCCCCAGATAAAACCGCTGAAGCAGGAGATGTTTATAGTAGGGAGGGCTATGCCAGTACTGGAAGCCGACGTGCTGCCGGAAAATGGAGTGCATAATTCGCTGCTGAAAAAGCCTTTTGGTTTGATGCTGGACGCACTGGATGACCTCAAAAAAAATGAGATTTATATTTGTACGGGCGCTTCTCCTTCCTACGCCCTCTGGGGGGAGCTCATGAGTGCAAGGGCGCAGAAATTAGGAGCGGCCGGCGCCGTGGTTGACGGATATTCAAGAGATACGCATGGAATTCTCAAAATGAATTTCCCGACTTTTTCCTACGGATTCTACGCGAGAGACCAGGCGCCCAGAGGAAAAGTTATCGATTTTCGCGCGCCCATTGAAATAAAGGGCGTCCGGATTAACCCCGGCGACATTGTATTGGGCGATATCGACGGTGTATGTATTGTGCCGGCGGAAGCGGAAGAGGAAGTATTTTGCCGGGCAATTGAAAAAGCGCGCGGTGAAAAAACAGTTCAGAAGAAAATTGAAGAAGGGATGAGTGCAAGAGAGGCTTATGATTCATACGGCATCATGTAGAGAATCCGGGTCGAAAACCTAACTTAGTTGCACTGGATTTTTCCAAAGAATGAGAACCCATCAAAATGAAAATAACCGAAGTAAGGGTTTGGCTGGTAGAAGGAGTTAAATACAACTGGACCCTGTTAAAGATTTATACGGATACCGGCCATACCGGGGTTGGAGAATCCACGAACTGGCCGGGAAGCCCGATTATATATCATGCCACAAAACATGCCGGGGAAAGGATTATCGGGCTGGATCCGATGAATATTGATTTTATCTGGACCAAACTTTACCGGGATCTTAACTGGGTCGGGCCTTACGGGGCAAGCCTCTGTGCAATCAGCGGGATTGATATGGCCCTGCTGGACCTGAAGGCAAAAGTGCTGGGCGTGCCCTGCTATGACCTGCTGGGCGGCGCATTCAGAAAAGAGATTCTTTTATATGCCAATTACTGGTTTATCCGGGGAGCGCACAGTGAAAAAGATTACGCCCTGCATGCCAGAAAAGTAAAGGATGCCGGATTTACCGGTTTAAAATTTGATCCTTTTGCACACACCAGTTATTTATATGGAGAAAGTTTGTCTTCCAACCTGGGCCTTACTGCTGCGCAGCAGGATCATGCTTTTAATATCAGCCGGGCTGTGCGGGAAGCCGTCGGACCTGACTTTGATATTATGATTGAGACGCATGCCATGCTGAATTACCGGGTGGCGGTTAAAATGGCCCAGCGCTTATCGGCGCTGGACATTACCTGGTATGAAGAACCAGCAGGTCCGGAGAGCGCAGATAATCTGCGGGCGATGCGTGAACGCATTCCTTCGAATGTTTCCATCTGCGTTGGAGAAAGGCACTACACCCGATATGGGATCCGGCCGGTACTGGAAAAAAATATTTGTGATATCATGATGCCCGACATCACCCGTTGCGGCGGACCTTCAGAAATGAAAAGGATGGCCACGATGATGGAAGCATATAATGTACTGCTGGCGCCGCATAATCCGAATGGACCTTTATCAACCATTGCCAGTGCGCATGTATGTGCTGCCGTTCCGAATTTCTTCCGGCAGGAATTTATGTTCAATGATGTGGAGTGGAGGGATACTATTATTACCCATCCCATTAAAGATATGATCCGGAATGGTCATCTGGAACTGGAAGAACGTCCGGGACTCGGCGTTGACCTGGTGGAAAGTGAAATGGAAAAGCATCCGGGAATCTTAACCCCGAAGGAGGGCTTTTATATTTAAATAATGCCAGGATATTCATAATGTAAAAGTATTATGTCGCTGGAATTGAATTTTAAAGGTAAAGTGGTATTGATTACCGGCGTTACTTCCGGAATTGGCGCCGCGATAGCAGCAATGTTCGCCCGGGCTGGCGCTTCTGTAGCCGGTTGCGGAAGGCATGCGGAAGGAAGTCTGGAATCCGAACAATTCATTTCATCCGTAGCATCCCAATATGCGAAGGCATTATATGTACAGGCAGACGTGACAAAAAATGATCAATTGAAAAACCTGGTTGACAAAGCCATTGAGCAGTTTAACAGAATAGATGTTCTTGTATCCAATGCCGGGGCAAATATATTTGGGGGGGCGGCAGACTGCACGGAGGAGAGATGGCTGTATAATGCTGAACTAAACCTGGCTTCCCACTGGCGCCTGGCAACAATGTGTAAGCCCTGGCTGGAAAAACAAAACGGCGTGATCATATTGATGACATCGAATCATGCCTATGCTACCATTCCCGGCTGCTTTCCGTATAATGTTGCTAAAACCGCGTTAACAGGACTGGTGAGAAGTTTATCTGTAGAGTGGGGACCCGCTGTGCGGACGGTTGGCATTGCGCCGGGTTTTATTGAAACAAAAGCAAGTGAAGAATGGTTTGATTCCTTTTCCGACGCAGCGACAGAACGGCAGCGGACCATCGGTCTGCATCCGGTGAAGCGGCTCGGGACGCCGGCAGAAGTGGGGGCCTGGTGCGTTTTCCTTGCCAGCGATTATGCAGGTTTTGCTTCCGGAACTACTTATTTGCTCGATGGCGGCCGCAGCGCAGTCATGCAGGACAGCTGATAAATTTAACACGCGCATGGACTTATGAAAATACAGCAAGCTGAATTGTTCTATAAATCAGATCTGATACTGGGAGAAGGGGCGATCTGGCATCCGCAACGGAAGCAGTTTTTATATGTGGATATAGAAGGGAAAAAACTGGGTAGCATTGACCCGGTAACAAAATTCTGTGAAGAGATACTGCTGGACAAAAGGATTGGGACTGTGGTGCCTTCTGCCAACGGGAATCTGGTTGTTGCACTGCAGGGCTCCATTGAAGAATTGCATTCCGGAAACGGCGAACTCAGAAAACTGGCTGACATAGAAAAGGGTCTGAAAGAGAATCGCTGCAACGATGGTAAATGCGATGCTTCCGGACGTTTCTGGATTGGAACCATGCATATGGAATCGAAACCGCATGCCGGTTCCCTGTATTGTTACCAGAAAGGGTTACAGAAAAAAATAGAAGGGGTCAGCATTTCCAATGGTATCTGCTGGTCGCCGGACAACGACATCATGTACTATATAGATTCAGCGGAGTATACTATCAAAGCCTACAATTTTGAATTATCGTCCGGAAATATATCGAATGAAAGAATAATTGCAGAAATAAAAGAGTCCCGCTGCATGCCGGATGGAATGACGATAGATGAACAGGGCAATCTGTGGGTAGCTATGTGGGGCGGCAACTGTGTTCATCAATACAATGCGCAGACCGGCGAGCTGACGCGCAAGATAACGGTGGACGCTCCGAATGTTACCTCCTGCAGCTTTGGCGGTGCAAATTACCGGCAGTTATTTATTACCACAGCAAGATGCGGACTAAGTAAAACGGAGCTGGAACAATATCCGTTAAGCGGCTCTTTATTCATGGCGAATACTGAAGTTTGCGGGGTACCGCCTAATTATTTTAAAGAAGCAATTTAATCGCCAAAGGGCAGGGAGGCCTGCCGGTTAAACATAGACTATGCATGCTGTTTATAATGCGAAATATGTCCTTTTCATTTCTTTTATTTCAGCACTCGGAGGTTATTTGTTTGGATTTGATTTTGCGGTGATCTCGAGCGCTCTCCCTTTTTTAAGAGAGCAATTCGGACTCGATGCCTATTGGGAAGGATTTGCTACTGCATGTCTTGCCATTGGCGCCATCGGAGGATGTGTTTTCGCGGGTAAGATTTCCGAACGGTTTGGCCGCCGCAGGGGCCTGATGTGCGCTGCTGTTGTTTTCGCGCTTTCATCCGTGGGAATGGCTTTCTCGCCATCCCTCTTCGCATTTATTCTTTTTCGTTTTGCAGCGGGCTTCGGTGTTGGAATGGCCTCCATGTTATCACCCATATACATAGCCGAAATTTCTCCGCCCAAAATACGCGGCCGGATGGTGGCCGTCAATCAGCTGGCAATTGTGACCGGTATTCTGGTCACGAACCTGATCAATTACAGCTTCCGTAATCTGGGGGAAGATGCCTGGCGGTGGATGTTCGGAGTCGGGGTTTTCCCTTCCCTGTTATTTCTGCTGGGAATCCTGGTTTTGCCTGAAAGCCCCGGATGGCTCGTTGCAAAAGAAAGACATTCGGATGCGGAAGCGGCTCTGTCTAAAATTGGTAACAGCATGTATGTGAGCGAAACGATGGACGGGATAAAAAAGGCATTGTCCCGAAGTAGGGGCGGCAAGTTTTCTCTTCTTTTCAGTAAAGTATATCTTCCCGTTGTAACAATAGGTGTTGTGATGGCCATGTTTCAGCAATTGTGCGGAATCAACGTGGTGTTCAACTATACATCTAATATTTTTGAAAGCATCGGGGCTTCCAAAGATGATCAACTATTACAGACCGTATTTATTGGAGGCGTAAACCTCGTTTTTACGCTTTTCGCGATGATGCTGGTGGACAGGGTTGGCCGAAGGCCACTTATGCTTGCCGGCTCCGGCGGCTTATTCATACTGTATATGATCATTGCGTATTTTCTCGCAATAAAATCTGCCCTGGTTTCTGTTTTCCTGCTCCTGGCTATTGGATTATTTGCCACTACGCTTGCCCCGGTTACCTGGGTATTGATTTCAGAAATATTTCCCTCCGGGATCCGGGTGGCAGCATCCTCGTTCGCGGTTCTTTGCCTGTGGTTCGCTTATTTTATTACCATATTTACTTTCCCGCTGCTGCAAAAGGCAATAGGCACAGACAACACATTTTACATTTATTCGGCGGTTTGCTTTTTGGGATTTGTCTTTATCGGCTTTAAAGTCAAAGAAACAAATGGCAGATCCCTGGATGAAATGGACGCGTTGTTTTCTGCTCACAGATAACTGACGCAACGCAACTGGCACTTACGTTTGAAACTCACAATGTCAATTCTCCCCATCCTTCGCGATATTTCCGTTTTACAAACTGGTTGGCCGCTTCGAAATTGGTAATTCGCATATTTTCGCCATCCCATTTGTAGGAGATATACCGGCCGGGCGTCTTATATACTTCCATATTTCCGTAAACCGGATCCTTTACCATCGTTTTTTCCCGGAGGTTGAAGCTTCTGAGCAATAGGTTTCCCATCAATACGGTTTCTGTCAATGGGCCGGCATAACCAACAAATGGAGAATCCACTTCCATTTTCCCGTAGCCGGCAATACAGGCATCAACCCATTGCCACCAATGCCCATCCATATCTCCTTCCACGCGCGGATATTTCTGGGGGATGTTGACCTCCTTGTTCCGGGACAGCGGCAGCAATCTTGGATTTGAGCCGCCCCACCCGCAGGAAACTTTTCCCTTGGTGCCGACAAACAAAGTGCCGCCCTCATAATCATTCAATTCCGGTGTATCGGCCAGTGCTTCATTTAAATTCAGATCCGGATCCAGTTCATCCGGGCGGTCCGGCACCATACCGCCGTCCATCCAGTAGAGTTTGAGATCACGTCCGTCTTTTAATTTGAAAGTGTACCGGAGTTTGCTGGATACCGGAATACTTTCCGGGAAATCCGCTTCTTTGAAAATGCCGGAATATACAGTACTCGCGCTGCAGGTTACTTCCGTCGGATAACCGAGTTCCAGTAATTTGAAAGAAGGCCCGATGATATGACAGGCCATATCGCCCAGTGCGCCTGTACCGAAACGCCACCATCCACGCCAGTTAAACGGCACGAGGTTATCTATATAATCCGTTTTTTCGGCAGTGCCCAGCCAGAGATCCCAGTTCAGTTCTTTGGGAACCGGTGGATGTTTATCGGGCCAGGGAATTCCCTGTGGCCACACCGGCCGGTTGGTCCAGTTATACACTTTCTCTATATCCCCGATTAATCCTGCTTCAAACCATTCCCTCAGCGTACGCATGCCGCCACAGGAAGCGCCCTGGTCACCCATCTGGGTAACGACCTTGTATTTTTCAGCAGCCTGGGTAAGGATGCGGGCTTCATAAATATCGTGGGTGAGTGGCTTTTGCAGGTAGAGATGTTTGTTTAACTGCATTGCACTTAATCCGACAATGGCATGGTTGTGATCCGGAATCGCTACGGTAACCGCATCAAAATTTTTGCTCTCCTTATGAAACATTTCCCGCCAGTCGTGATAGAAACCGGCCTTCGGGAATTCCTTTCTTCGTGGTGCTGCCATCCGGTCATCCACATCACAAAGGAAGGCAATGACCGCATTTTTTTTCGGCGCGGTGGCATAATGATGAATATCATTTTCCGCTTCCCCGCCGCATCCTACAGCAGCAATATATAGTTTATCACTGGGCGCAACAAATCCCGGGCCGCCCAGCACATGGCGTGGTACAATATAAAATCCGGCCGCGGCTAAAGCGGATTGTTTGATAAAAGTTCCGCGGCTGATGGACTTTCTTATAGCTGTTTTTTTAAGTTTTTTCATATCGTAACAATTGAGTTCAGGTAATCTGCGCGCATAAACGGGACGCTTAAATTACGGCTTAAATTATTAACAGGAAATTAAAATTATGCTCCCTGTCCCGCAATAACCTGCTGTTCCATTCTTCGGCTGCCCAATTTTAAAACAGTCAACGCCAGTATTGCCGATACTGCCATGGATATTGCGAGGGGATTGGTAGACGGCTTTTCGAACATGCTGATGAAAATGGAAATAAGAGCGCCGAGGCCCATTTGGATGGCGCCCATTAATGAGGACGCCGTACCTGCATTCTTCTCGAAGGGAGCCAGTGTTAAGGAAGCGGTATTCGGATTCATGATGCCAATGCAGGATAGTAATAAAAATATAAAAGAAATGAGCATGGGAAGTGAAAGCCATCCCATTCCGGAAGCAAATAAAAAAAATATGCTCAGTATGGTATAGCAAACCAGCGCGGTTTGTATAATCTGACGGCTGCCGAATCTTTTTAATAAAATATTATTCAGCTGGCTTGATCCGATGAATCCGATGGATAAAAAGGCAAAAATCCATCCATAGGCTTTCTGACCCACGCCATAAACATTCATGAAAACAACCGGTGATCCGGCAACATAGGCGAATAACCCGGTGAATGCAATTCCCCCGGTAAAGCAATACGTATAAAATTGAGGTTCTGTAAATACGGACCAGAAACTCCTGATAATGGGGCCGGGCTTCAGGGAAAGAGAATGATCAGGTCTGTAGGCAGTGGGCAACCAGCGTATACAACTCAGGAAAATAATCAGGCAAAGGATGGCCAGGACAATGAATACTACATGCCATCCGAACGCTGAGGTAATATAACCGCCGACGGTAGGTGCAATCATCGGTGAAGCGCCCAATACCAGCATCAGTAATGCAAATACCTTTGCATTTTCATTTACCGGAAAAAGGTCTCTGACCAGGGTAACAGCTGTTACGGTCGCTGCGCAACTTCCCAGCGCCTGAATGAACCTGAGTACGATCAGACTGGTAATGTCATGAGAAAAGGCGCAGCAGACGGAAGCCAGGATATACACCGTTAACCCGGCGTACAGCGGCTTCTTTCTTCCAAAACGGTCCAGCAAAGGGCCATAGATTAACTGACCTGCAGAGATGCCGATGAAAAAACCGCTGAGCGATAAAGAAACCCTGGAAACGGAAGTTGCCAGATCCTTTGCAATAGCGGGAAACCCCGGCAGGTACATGTCGATGGAAAAAGGGCTTAAAGCCGTTAAACTACCTAAAATCAGGATTAGTGAAAAATAGCGGGATCTTGTCATGCGGAAATGTTCAGACTTAATGTTGTGAATGGCAAGACCGTTCCAAAACCTGCAAAGATCGGATTAAGAATCTGATAAATTTAGCCTTCACTACTTCATTTCATTGCTGAATCCCATATTTTTTCACTGCCTTGCTCCCGGATGCATCGAGGTTCCATGCGGATACCAGAATAAACGGATCGGCGCCAATGGCATCCTTGTTCAGATAATGGCAATCGATATTCCGGGTTTCTCCCGGAGCCAGCAGCAGGTAATTATCGTCGAAAATGACCGGCAGAATATCCGCTCCGTCCTTATTCTTCAACACGCGTAAATGGACAAAGAAGGCGACCGCTTTGCCGGTATTGGTGATATGGATATGCTGGGTGCTCTGCGTAGTGGTTTTTTCCGTTGTATAACTCATTCTTAACGGGGTCTGCGGCAGATTTTGTAATCCCTGATAATTTATATAACCTGACTGGGGTGTGTAATACCAGGTGGACTTTTTCCAGTTCAGGGAATCTTCCGTTTTGGTGATAACCAGTACCAGTTTAGTGAAATGGGTTTCCCGGTATTATCTTTCAACTCAAGCCTTAAAAAATAAAGTGAATCCAGTCCGTTTATTTCGGGAATGGGAAAGCATCTTTTAATGGCATCGGATCCAACGGCTTCAGTTACCGCATGTTGATATTTCGTTTTGCCGTCTTCGTTGTATACGGTAGCCTGAACCGAAGACCCGATTGAGGGTTCAGCAAAGAGTTATTGATGATCACCTCTTTGGATTTATATGAGTACTGAACATGAAGGGGTTCCATGGATTTCTTCATTCCAAAATAAGTGCCTGCGGGATAGAGATAGTAATCGTAAGTATGCCAGATCAGGCTTGGCCAGGGATTGCACAGCATCCATTGCACCACGCCAGTAGCGCGATGGTATTTATTCAGACCGTAAGCTTCCATCATGGCCCGGTTGCCTTCATAGTTCTGTGCCTGTGCTTTCGCCACGAAATCCCGGATGGATGAAGATGGCGCCGTATCTTCCCGCAAGGGCTTCATTGAAGATATTCGTGTTTCCGAACTGCATGGTGCCGCAATGGTATTTCCAGAGGCTGTCCTGTACGGATAGAGAATCTTCCGGGATGAACCTGAGCAGGCTTTCCATTGGCGGAATAGAAGGGCCGGGAGAAATTTCTGTTGCGAAGCTCCAGGCTCCGCCGTGCTTACTGCTGTCTGTTTCCCAGTAAATGGGCGGCACCCAGTCGTAGGGACCATTCATCTTTACCCCGCTGCGGCCGGATACTTTTGATACTTCTGCCGTGGCGGTGGAAAGGATCGGGTTGGGCCATTTTAAATCTTTTTCAATCTGCAGATAATCTTTTTCAACCGTGGTATCCCTGGGCGGCATATCACTGCCGTTCAGCCATACAAAAATGCAGGCTTTGTTTCTCAGCCAGTACATCACCGATTTGGCTGACTCCATCGCAACGTTTCTTTTTACACTGTCCCACAGATTCGGGTATTGCCAGGCTCCGCAGCACATCCAGCCGGTCATCACCATCAGTCCGTATTGATCGCATAATTCATAAAAATGATCGTCCTCCAGTTTTCCTTCGGACCGTATAATATTCATGTGCATGTCCCGCACAAGCTTTATTTCCTGTTCCTGCCTCTCTGCAGAACGCCTTTGGAAGATATCCGGCGACCAGGCGGCGCCGCGCAACATGATCGGCTTTCCATTGATAATAAATTTCCTGGCGGTGGAGTCGATCATTTCGGAAGTAATCTGCCTGATACCGAAACGATCGGCCACGGCGCTGCCGGATTTTCCGTTCCGGATCACTTCCAGTTTGATCGAATTTAATAAGGGTTTCCCGTATTGCCAGGGCCACCAGATCTGTGGATTTTTAATATTCAATTGCGGGAAGTCTTCAGGAGAAAAACTAAGGTTTTTGCTTTCTCCGGGTTGCAGATGCACTTCCTTCCGGAAATGGATATCGTCATTTATTTTCCCTTCGATGAGTGCAGACTCCGCCTTATCTGAATAGTTAATGACTTGTGCATCCACCTGCAGGTGCGCAATGGCCAGGGAGGGCAGGTCGAATTTCGTGGTCACCAATGGATGACGGACTGCAATTTTATCGCAGGTGCTGATTTTCACATCATTCACCACGCCGCCATTATAATCTGCCGGATAGTGGATCCAGTCTGCATAGTCGATGGCCAAATCTCCTCCGCGCCTGTTTGGATTGAAAGGACGTTTTATTTCGAGGGCCAATACATTGGGTCCGTTATATTGAATGTGTTTGGTTACGTCAAATTCAAATATCCTGAAGGGGCCGATCACGTGATTTGAATCGGCAATCTGTATCCCGTTGAGCCAGATATTTGCGCGGTAGTTTATGCCCTGGAGAATGAGGACAACATTTTTGCCCTTTTCGGAGACTGGTAAGCTGAATACTTTTCGGAACCACCAGGGCTGATCGAATTCCGGACCTGCAATCTTTTTCAGATTGTCCCCGTAAAACGGATCGAAATCGTAATGTTTGTTTTTCAACAATCCGGCGATGATGGTGGTGGGCAGACTTACCTTGTACCAGTCTGAAGCTTTGAATGCCGGCTGGGAAATATCGGCGCCTGTTGCGTTAATAGCCATGGATGACTGCATATCCCAGCCATTTTTGAGTACCACGATTCCCATTCTTATCTTTTTGTGCGCTAACCTGAAAGCCGAATAAAATCAGCAGGACAACCGGGACAATCTTTCTCATTTTTAATTGCAGTTGAGAGAATCTAAGTTACTAATTAAAAATTTTACGCAAGACCGATATTTGCCTCCGCTTCAGGCTATGGCTTTGCGGAAAAGGCTTTTCCGTATTTCCCATATTTCCACATTATATTTATACTCCCGATTCCATCTACCAACACCAAGACTGACTAAAATTTATGAAACGCAACTATTACATTGTAAGCCTGATCCTGCTTATCTTTTTTGTTATTTCTTTTCTTACCAATGTGATCGGACCGCTGATCCCGGATATGATCAATGGATTTCACCTTAGTCTCACCCTGGTGGCGCTGCTGCCCTTTGCCTTTTTTATTGCTTATGGGGTGATGTCCATTCCATCCGGAATGCTGATTGAAAGATATAAAGAGAAGAAGATCATGATCGCAGGCTTTGTTGTTGCTTTTGCGGGATCGCTGTTGCTGGCCGTATTTCCAAATTATTTAACTGCTGTACTTTCTCTTTTTCTCATCGGCTGTGGCATGGCGATGTTGCAGGTGGTCATTAATCCCCTGCTCAGGACTTCCGGCGGTGAGGAACATTATGCATTTAATTCGGTACTCGCACAATTGATTTTCGGACTTGCTTCCTTTATCAGTCCGCTGGTATATTCTGCGCTTGTTCAAAAGCTGAAAGGCGGAAGTACAGGGCATGGTTTTGCTTCGCTATTGAGTCGTCTCGTTCCGGCAGATTTACCCTGGATATCGCTGTACTGGGTTTTTACTGTGATCTGCCTGGCCATGATCCTGATCATATTATTTTCGCGGTTTCCGAAAGTGGAACTAAGTAAGGAGGAAGTGGTGGGGGCCTGGCAAACCCATGTACTGTTATTTAAAAACCCGGTGGTGGTACTTTTTTTTATTGCCATGTTCTGTTATGTCGGAACCGAACAGGGCGTAGCCAACTGGATATCGCAGTTTTTATCAACCTATCATGGTTATGATCCGCAAACAACCGGAGCACAGGCGGTGGCTTATTTCTGGGGGCTGATGACGGCCGGCGGAGTTGTTGGCTTGTTGTTACTCAAGATCATGGACAGCCGGAAGGTATTGATCCTGTTTACGGTGCTGGCCCTTGTTTGTCTGAGTTTTGCATTGTTCGGCCCCGCTCATATTTCTCTGATCTCCTTTACGCTGGTTGGGTTTTTTGCGTCCGTTATGTATCCGATTATTTTTTCACTGGCGCTGAATTCCGTGAGTGAGCACCACGGTTCATTTTCCGGAATACTGGTAACCGGCATTATCGGCGGCGCCGTGATTCCCCTGATCATTGGCTGGCTGGGAGATCATCTGGGGTTGCGCTCCGGCATGGTCTTTTTATATATTACGCTGGGATATATTCTGAGTATCGGATTCTGGGCAAAGCCCATCATTACGAATAAGACCGTTCAGTTATTTAATAAGAAAGAACCGGAAGTAAAAGGATAAACGGACCATTAAATGGAAGAAAATATAATTGGTATCGATCTGGGCGGCACCAATGTCCGGTGCGGACTGGTAAACAAAAACTCGGCGATGGATATTCATTCCAGACGCATCAACAGCCAGGCCTCCGTGGAAGAGGTGATGGAAGATATTTTCTCTCTCACCGGTCAGTTGATGAATTCTTCAGTAAAAGCAATCGGTATCGGCGTTCCCAGTGTGGTGGATCTTGAGCATGGCATTGTATATGACGTGCAGAATATCCCTTCCTGGAAGGAAGTACCATTGAAAAAATGGATGGAGGAAAAATACCAGCTGCCTGTGGTTGTAAACAATGATGCCAATTGTTTCGCCCTGGGGGAATATTATTATGGGAAAGGGAAAGGTCACCAGTCCATGATCGGCCTTACCATTGGAACCGGCCTTGGCGCAGGTATTATCATTCACAATAAATTATATGCAGGCGCCAATTGCGGGGCGGGTGAATTCGGCATGGTGGCGTATCTGGATAAATTTTATGAATATTATGCCTGCGGTCAGTTTTTTCAGAACGTATATCAAACGGATGGTGAGAAAGTTTTTGAAAATGCGAAAGCCGGCGATACGGAAGCACTCCGAATGTACAGTGAAATGGGAATCCATCTGGGAAATGCGATCAAAACAATATTGTATACCTATGATACGGACCTGATCATATTTGGCGGTTCTGTCAGGAAAGCCTATCCTTATTTTTCAGAGACTATGTGGAAACGTATTCATACCCTGGTGTACCCGCGTTCTGCGGAAAGGCTTAAGATCATATCATCGGAACTTGAAAATTGCGGTATACTTGGGGCTGCTGCGCTGTATTATGATTCCATTGTATAAAGCTTGTTCTTTAGTAGGATAGGATCTCATGGCCGCCCAGCCAAAACAGGGCATTAAGAATGAGTTGATCCTGGATTTTATTATTAAAAGTAAAGGATAATTCCCTGTTTGTTTTGTGTTCGTAGTCAATATCATTATGCCCCATATTAAAATAGACCATCCTATATTTTTTATTAGTCCATACCACCGGATAATACCCACTATGCCATATCTCGTTTAATTTGGGGCCGGTTCCCAATGGAAAACTGCTTGAGTCGATCGATAACAGGATGTCAATATCGGGATTGGTCCTCAAATCATTTGACCAGCGGTACCACTCACTGGGTGAGGATTTAAAAGTTTCGGGTAAATTCTTTGTCACGGGATGATTTTTGTCTTCCACCCGTAAAATGGCTGAAACAGGTCGCCAGGTATTGCTTACATAAGCGCCTGATCCCAGAAATTCATTGTGATACCAGTCCCAGTTCTGGGGGTAATCCGAAGGGGTCAGTGCGAATCCGGAGAAATGAAATCCCATCCAGGCGCCTCCATGCTCCATATAATGTTGAAAGGCTTCCCTTTGGGAAGGCGTATCGGGTCGGGTATCCAGAAAAATGACCAGCTGGTACCGCGCAAGGAAATCCGGATTCATATTATTCCAGTTATTGGTGGAATCGTAAGTGAAATGATATTTTTTTGCCATTTCCGGGAACCAGTGATTGGCCTCATGGACGAAGCTGATATGCGCGAGATCGTTCCTTTCGGTATAAAAAGCGATCGCCTTAAATGCCGGTGTTGCGGTCTGGGCGTCGGCCCGGTTTAAAATAAGGCTGCAGGCGCAGAAGAATAAAACCAGAGGAAGAAATCCGGATTTTGTGTAGTTGACCATTTTATCTTTTTAGATCATGATAAAATTAATGGATTTAACCGGCAGCACCGAATACCAAATCCTTTCCAAGGGCAATAATCGCCGTATCTTTAGAAGAACGGATGTCGGATTGGGGCATCGTACGTTAAATGCAGTCTTGTTAAAACGGTTATGGTTATCCCGGAAATGATCAGGAGTAGAATCATTCCGGTCCATTTGAGTGTTTTTTTAACCTTCTCATTAGATCAAATTGATATTTTCCGGAAAATTAAATGATGAGAACGGATGGGAAAACCACCTCGTGACTGAATTGAGGAAATGAACGGATGAATTGAAACGGAACGGATATTATTACCGGCCGCTGCCGGTGAAAAAGCAGGATATCAAAACCGGGAACTCAATGCGCATGATCACGTCGCGAGAATGCCCAAAATATATTTTTAGTAAATTCGCAGAACCTTTTTTTGAAAATATTTCCGCTGAAAGCAGATTGACGGCTGAATAAGCCCGATGCTGGAGGAAATTTAAATCTCCGGAATACGGAATGAAAGAACTTTTAATCGAAAATTTCCATAAGGCTGAGAACAAACTGATATTATTGGATTATGATGGAACGCTGGTGGATTACAAAATGGTGCCGCAGGAAGCTACTCCGTCGAAGAAATTACTGGCTTCCCTGCTGAAGTTAAACGGATCACCAAATACAAAACTGGTGATTATATCGGGCAGGTCATATCAGGACATAGATGGGTTTGTAGGTCATCTGCCCATAGATATTGTGGCGGAGCACGGCGCCATGATCAGGGAAAATGAGGTTTGGAAAGAACTGGTTCCGGATAATGAAGCCTGGAAGCAATCGGTTTTCCCGATATTGAACCGGGCAACGGACAGCTGCGCCCGGCACTTTTATTGAAGAAAAGCGGTTTTCGCTGGCCTGGCATTACCGGAATGCCGAACCGGAAAACGGGATTTCGGCTTCCAGGAAACTGATCGCTGTACTGTCGGCAAAAACACAGGTCCTCAATCTGAAAATAACCGATGGAAATAAGGTTGTTGAGGTTAAAAAAAAGGGTATTGATAAGGGTAAGGGTACGCTGTATTTACTTGAAAAGAATCATTATGATTTTATATTATCGATCGGCGATGATAAAACGGATGAAGATATGTTTGAGGTATTGGCGAACAATTCTAACGCTTATACCATTAAGGTAGGAGATGGAAATACGCTGGCTAAATACAGGCTGGAAAATGTGCAAAATGTAATTGTGTTATTAAATGAACTGCTATGAAGATAAACCTGGCCCTGATTATTTCCATTATTGCCGCTGTAGGTCTGGTGGCTTTTGGCTTTACAGCTTTCCAGATCTCCTCAGAGCGCCAGCAGTTAAACAATGAACTGGAAGCCAAAACCATTCAGGTAGCTGAGGTTTTTTATAAATCCCATTTTTCGCATATCGGCAGGGAAGATAGTCTGCATTTCAGTAATATTACTGACAGTCTGATCAGCCAGTACCGCTTCAACGGACTGGCCATTTATTATAATAATGACAGTCTCGTGGCGCTGAACTCTTCGGCTGAACCGTTTCTGAAATATTCTTCCGACTATATTGCCCAGGCCATTTCGGCGGATTCCTCCATGGGCAATCTCATCAACGTACACGGGAAAAAGATTTATGAATATATCAGGCTGATCCGGCAGCATGATCTTCCCGAAAGCGCTATTATCTTTTATGCCGATGCCGATTATATTACCAATATTGTTCAAAGTATCTGGTTGCGGAATTTTGTCCGCTGGTTTTTGCAGGCCCTGGTCATTTCAATCGTCACCCTGCTGGTAGTAAAGTGGGGCATTCTGACGCCTTTAAACCGTGTGGTGGAATGGATCAAAGCGGTCCGTTTCGGAAATATGGATCAGTTAAAGAAGCGGCCGATGATCAATTTCCTGGAGCCGCTCTATAAGGAAATTTCAGGCATCGCCCAGGCAATGCAGGAAGCAAAAGCGATTGCCCAGGAAGAAGCGCAGCTGCGAACCACCGGTGAAGCGATCTGGACGCATGAGCGGCTGAATGAAGAAATGAAGCAGGTGTTGCAGGATAAGATCCTGGTGGTTGTTTCGAACCGGGAGCCTTATATGCATGTTCATGCCGGAAAAGAGATCAAGTGTATTGTTCCGGCCAGCGGAATGGTTACGGCCATGGAGCCGATCCTGAAAGCCTGCGGCGGATTGTGGATTGCGTCCGGAAGCGGTGATGCGGATAAAGAGACGGTTGATGAACACGATAAGGTTCAGGTGCCGCCCTATGAAGGAAAATATACCCTGCGAAGAATCTGGCTTTCGAAGGAACAGGAGAATCATTATTACTACGGGTTTTCTAACGAAGGATTATGGCCGCTTTGCCATATTGCCCATACCCGGCCAACGTTCAGAAAGGAGGACTGGGATTTTTATCAGGAAGTAAATGAACTGTACGCCAAGGCGGTTCTGGAAGAAATTGCAGATCAGGAAGAACCGTTTATCCTGGTGCAGGATTATCATTTTGCTCTTTTACCCAAACTGATCAAGGATAAACGCCCCGATGCCAAAGTGGCCATCTTCTGGCATATTCCCTGGCCCAACCCTGAATCTTTCGGTATTTGCCCCTGGCAGAGGGAATTATTAAAAGGCATGCTGGGTGGAGATCTTATCGGTTTTCATACGCAATATCATTGCAATAATTTTCTGGAAACGGTGAATACTTCCCTGGAATCACGGGTAATCTGGGAAAATTTTTCCGTGAAGATCGGGAACCACTTTACCCTGGTTAAACCCTTTCCCATCAGCATTTCCTTTACGTTAAAAGATTATGAAAATGGGAACGGACAAAAAGAAGACCCGGCTGAATTACTGAAGCAACACGGGTTGCATGCCGATTTTATTGGAATTGGTGTGGACCGGATAGACTATACCAAGGGCCTGATAGAAAAGTTCCTGGCTATAGAACGCTTTCTGGAAAAATATCCGGATTACAGGGGAAAATTCACTTTTATTCAGATTGGCGCCCCCAGCCGCTCCCTGTTAAAAAGCTATGCCGATATAACCAGTGCAGTTGAAAATGAAGTAAACCGGATCAATTGGAAATTTAAATCCAAAAACTGGCAACCCATCCTGTTTTTGAAAAGGCATCATAGCCATGAAGAAATAATTCCTTATTACAGAGGCGCCGCTTTCTGTATGGTCACTTCGTTACACGATGGCATGAACCTTGTGGCCAAAGAATTTATAGCCGCCCGCACCCAAAATGACGGTGTGCTCATTCTCAGTCGGTTTGCCGGCGCATCGCAGGAATTGCACGGCGCCCTGATCATCAATCCGTATGATGTGGAACAAACAGCGGATTCGATTAAAGAAGCGCTTGAAATGCCAAAGATCTTACAGGTTCAGAAAATGAAACAAATGCGCCGGATGATCATGGGGCATAATGTTTATTCCTGGGCATCTAATATTCTGCGGGCAATGGCTTCGATTCAAAACTGAACCGGTATACCACGGATGAACAGAAAGAAATGATTGATACGAAAGGTGGATGAGCAAATAACCGCCTGTCCCTTTTCCGGAATCGGCAGATCACGGTAAAAACCCGGCAGAATTCGTTACGAATCCGGTTTTTAGCCCTGTTGATTTGATCTTATTTAATGAAAAAAATATAACTTCCCCTATTTATTACTATGTTAAGTAAGTAAACTGATCAAGGCTGATTTATGCCAACTGACTGCAATATGAAAATATGATTGATAGATTGTGTGCTTTTTACTTACTGACTGCGTTTTTATCACCCCTTACTATGTCAGCCCAATCGGCTGCTGAGGATAGTATTATATACAAGTCTGCATTCTCACATACCCTTGCTGTTTATTACCAGCAAACGGGAGACCAGTCTGCCATTTTTAATGGCCGGCTTTACACCGGCTATGGCTTTACCTTCAAAGAAGGAATTCCTTACTTTTTGTCGGGTGAATTCCGCCAGGAATCTCTTGTCTATGATGGAATTAAATTTGATGATGTCCCCTTATTATTCGATAATCTTCTGGAAGTGGTCATCACCAAAGATCAGGGATACTGGGTACAACTGGTGAATGAACGGGTTGGGTCATTTAACATCGCGAATCACCATTTTATCCGGATCGTGGTGGATAGTTTAGACAGGAGCCTATCCGGAACAGGTTATTATGAAGTCCTTTATCAGGGGCATTCTATCGTACTTAAAAAATCGATCAAGAAAATAAAAGAGGAATTGTCATCTACCGAAGGGATACTCCGGTCCATTGACCAGACCAACCGCTTTTATATCAGAATGGGCAAGGCCTATTTTCCGGTAAGGACCAAAAAAGAAATGCTGGGTGCCTTCAGCGACCACCGGAAAGAGATCCAGCAATTTTTGAGAAAGAATAAATTAAAATTCCGGAAGGATAAAGGCAATACACTCAGTATGGCAACTGCTTATTACGATCAATTAACGAAGTAATATGAAATACCGCATTTTATTTTTACTTCTTATTTTTCTGGCAGTCTGCCGGCCGGATGCTTCGGCACAAAAAAACCCGCAGAACCTCGTTAGTGGCAATTTCAAACAGTTGACCATTGGTGAATTTGTACAGGAAGTGGAAAGCCAGACAAGCTATTATTTTTATTACGATATTACAAAGTTCGACAGTCTCCGGATAACGCTTTCGGTGAGCCGGGAACCCCTGGTGAAGGTGCTGGAACTTGCTTTCGGTAAAACGGATTTTAATTATGCCATCGACCGGCATTTGCGGGTATTTCTCACACGGGGGGTAACGGTTCAGACGAATTTTTCAGCCAACTTAGCCGACAGTGAAAAAGAGCTCCGCCCCGATCTCAGGGAAAATACGGATCAGAAGGATTTTGAAGAAAGCAGGAATAACCATTTGGAAAGAGCGATTCTCGAAAACAAACTTTATCAGATCGGCGAGAACAGCGGCAATAACGGCCAGCCCAGCGCTATCATTGCCGGTTATGTGCGCGATGCCAAAACCGGTGAGCCGGTCATTGCTGCATCCATATATATCGACAAGCCCAGGATCGGCGTAGCTTCCGATCAATACGGTTACTATACCATTTCATTACCCAAAGGGCGGCATATTCTGAATATTCAGAGTATCGGAATGAAGGATACCCGGCGTCAGATCCAGTTGCTGGGTGATGGAAAAATGAATATAGATCTGCAATCCCAGGTAATGATGCTTAAAAACGTAATTGTTTCGGCACAGAAATTAAGCAATGTCAAAGGCATGGAAATGGGCGTGCAGAAAATTGATATAAAAACCATCAAGCAGGTGCCTGTAGTTTTCGGAGAGGCCGATCTCCTGCGCGTTGTACTTACTTTGCCCGGCGTGAAATCGGTTGGGGAAGCCAGTACGGGGCTGAATGTGCGGGGAGGATCGGCCGATCAGAACCTGATCTTATTTAATGAAGCCACCATCTTTAATCCATCTCATTTTTTCGGACTTTTTTCTGCATTCAACCCCGAAGTCGTAAAAGATGTGCAGTTGTATAAAAGCAGCATACCTGCAAGATATGGGGGCAGATTATCTTCCGTACTGGATATTACCAGCCGGGAAGGAAATAAAAAAAATATTACAGGTTCGGCCGGAATCGGATTGCTGACCACCCGGCTGGATGTGGAAGGACCGCTGATCAAGGACAGATCATCCTTTATTATTGGCGGAAGAACGACTTATGCCAACTGGCTGCTGAACCTGCTGCCCGACCAGTATAAGCACAGCAAGGCATCCTTTTATGATCTGAATCTGAATATAACCCACCAGATCAACAAGAAAAACAATCTGTATCTGACGGCTTACACAAGTAATGACCATTTTAATCTCAACAGCGATACCACATACGGTTATAACAACCTGAATTTCTCCCTGAAATGGAAGCATATCTTTAATGATAAATTTTACGGTGTATTTACAACCGGATACGACCATTACCAATATTCGATTTCCAGTGAACAAAATCCGGTGAATGCTTATAAACTTAAGTTCGATATAAACCAGAAATACCTGAAAGCCCATTTTAATTATTACCTGGGAGCTGCAAATACGATGGAATTCGGCCTGAGTACCATCAACTATAAACTGGATCCGGGAAGTTTCCAGCCGTTGGGTAAATCATCTCTGGTAACGCCCGATGTGGTGGAGGCTGAGCATGCAGAGGAAAGTGCCTTGTATGTCAGTGACAAGTATACGATCAGCCCTGCATTTTCTGTTGAAGGAGGAATCCGATATTCCATGTTTAATTATCTCGGGCCTCAATCCGTAAATGAATATGCTCCCGGTATACCTAAAACAGTTGACAATATCATTGCAACAAAAACCTATTCAGGCGGTGACTTCATAAAAAATTATTCAGGCCCGGAATACCGGTTCTCCGTGAAATATGAAATCACTGATAGCTTTTCTATTAAAGCAGGTTTTAATACGCAGCGTCAGTACATCCATGTGTTATCCAATACCGCAGCCATCGCGCCTACCGATATCTGGAAATTAAGTGATCCGAATATCCGGCCTCAGGCGGGAAGCCAGGTTTCTCTCGGCTTGTACAAGAATTTTAAAAACAATACCATTGAAACATCTGTTGAAGTGTATTATAAAAAGATTCAGAATTTCCTGGATTATAAAAGCGGCGCCCAG
This sequence comes from uncultured Chitinophagaceae bacterium, assembly GCA_963801295.1. Classification (GTDB taxonomy): domain Bacteria; phylum Bacteroidota; class Bacteroidia; order Chitinophagales; family Chitinophagaceae; genus Puia. The sequence goes on along the minus strand of CAWDEH010000008.1, from coordinate 487,295 downwards.
CTGGTGCTGAATCATCATATTGAAACAGACGTGATCAATACAGGAGGAAAAGCATATGGCGTGGAATTGCTGATCCGGAAAGCCACCGGCAAACTGAATGGATGGTTTAGTTATACATATTCCCGCACCCTGTTGAAGATGGATGATCCGACAGCCGGCGAAATCATCAATGAAGGCAAATATTATCCTGCCAATTACGACCAGCCGCATACGGCAACAGCTATTGGTAATTACCGGGTTAACCACCGGTTCAGCGTTTCCGTGAATGCCACTTACAGTACGGGCCGACCCATTACCCTGCCGGTAGGCGTATTTTATTACGATAACGCTTACAGGACACTTTATGCAAACCGGAATGCCTACCGGATTCCGGATTATTTCCGAACCGATTTTTCGATGAATATTGAAGGAAACCACCGGGTACATCAAAAAACCCATAATTCCTGGACGATCGGGGTGTACAATGTTACGGGAAGAAGAAATCCTTATTCAGTTTACTATGTTTCAGAGAATGGTGCGGTAAACGGGTATAAACTTTCCATTTTTGGCAGCGCCATTCCTTATGTGAATTATAATATCAGATTTTAAAATAGAAAATTCGGATGAAAAAAGTCCACTGGTTGATATTGATGATTTTTTTGGGAGCCTGTAAAGATAAATATGATGCGCCGGTACACATACCAGCCAGTGGTTACCTGGTAGTGGAGGGCTTTATCAATGTAGGCAGCGGGTCTACCGAATTCACCTTAACCCGCGCAACCGGGCTGGATTCTCCTTATGTGCTGCCGGAATCCGGCGCGCTGGTGAATGTTGAATCAGAAAACGGAGATCTTTATCCCCTGACCGAACAGGGAAATGGAAAATATTCGATCAATCAGCTGGCGGTGGACTTTAATCAACAATACAGGTTGCGAATCACAACAAACGACGGGAAGGAATACTTCTCGGATTTAGCCACACCCAGAATTACTCCACCGATCGACAGCGTGAGCTGGCGTCCAACCGATGGCGGCATTTGGATCAATGTAACCACGCATGACCCGACAGACAATTCCAGATACTATCAGTGGAAATATGAGGAAGCCTGGGAGTATTCTTCCCGCTTCATTTCTAATCTTGAATATGCAGGTTCGGCGACGTTTATCAGCAGGCCGCCTGCAGATGATATCCATATTTGTTATCTCAACGACATCTCTACCAGCATCTCCATCGGTTCCACCGCAAAACTGACGAATGATCTAATGTTTGAATATCCACTTACTTTGGTACCTTATCTGACAACCAATAAGCTGTCCCGTAAATATTCGATCCTGGTAAAACAGTATGTGCTCACCAAGGAATGGTATGAGTGGAAAGTGAAAGTAAAGAAGAATACGGAACAGCTGGGATCCATTTTCGACGCGCAACCGTCGGATATTTCCGGGAATATCCATTGTAAAACCGACCCGCAGATTCCGGTGATCGGATATGTTGGATGTTCGTCTGAAACAGAAAAAAGGATATTCATTACCCGTTCCCAGTTGCCACAAACACCCGTTTCTACGGGATACGAAGACTGTCTGGAAGATACCGTCGCGAATGTGTACCCGGACCTTATCCGGTATTTTGATGACAGGACAACGATACCGATCAGCCCGCTTTACAGCAGTGCGGGCCCGGGTATCTATGCATATACCGGATCCAGTAATTTTTGTGTTGACTGTCGTTTGTACGGCGGAGTGCTGCAAAAACCGGATTTCTGGCAATAAAAAAGACGTCGGCAAACAGAATGAAAAATAAAAAGATAAAAATATTGAATGCTTCCGGAAGACGATGTTCGATAGTCGTATTTCATTTGCTTCTGTATTGCTTTGCATTTTCCCAGCAGGATCCGGTTGAAACCAGTATCCGGGATGCTTTCAATAGTTACCGCAGCCGATTTTTTGCAGGAAAAATTATATGTTCACACCGATAAGAATTTTTATGTTCCGGGAGAAATCCTCTGGTTCAGGATCTATGCAGTGGATGCTTCTTTTCACCGTCCGCTGAACATTAGCAAAATTGCTTATGTGGAATTGCTGGATCAGTTCAATAAGCCGGTTCTGCAGGAAAAGACCTCCCTGAAACCGGGAGAGGAAGGAGGTTCTTTGGTTATTCCCGTTACCCTTCCCACCGGCAATTACCGGTTCAGGGCGTATACACGATGGATGAAAAATTTTGGTGAAGATTATTTTTTTGAAAAGAACATCCGGATTGCAAATCCCCGGCTACCGGCAACAGATTCTGTTTCCGGGCAGTCCACCCGGTATGATATTCAGTTTTTTCCTGAGGGCGGGGATCTGCTGCAACAGGTGGAATGTAAAGTGGGCTTCAGAATAACGGATGCATATGGAAGGGGTATTGATGCAAAGGCTGCGCTACTGAATCCTCAGCAGGATACCCTGCTGAAATTCCAAACAAAACAAATGGGTCTTGGACATTTTATTTTTACGGCTTCCGGCGGCACATATAAAGCGATCATTTATTTGCCGGATGGCCGGCAAATCATTAAAGAACTGCCGGCGGCTCTTACCAGCGGATACGCTATGAAACTGGAGCCCACGAACAACGGACGGTTAGCAATTACTGTGCGCGCTATGGGTATCGCGGACCGGTCCATGGTATATCTCTTCATACATACCCGGGGGTTATTGAAGAAATTTGGAAGCGGAAGACTGGAGAATGGGAAAGCTATTTTCTCTGTTGACCGGGATGCTTTGGGAGATGGGATTTCCCAGGTTACCGTATTTAATTCCAACGGAAATCCGGTATGCGAACGATTATATTTTAAATATCCCGAAAAGGAATTGCAGATCGCATCGAGTGCCGGCCAATCAGAATTTTCCATCCGGAAAGAGGTGAACCTGAATTTTTCTTCCACCAATGCAAACGGGAAACCGGAAATGGCAGATCTGTCCATATCGGTTTACCGTTTAGATTCCCTGCAGCACCCGGATGAATCGGATATCAGTCACTACCTTTACCTGGTATCGGATCTGGGCGGCAGTATCGAATCTCCGGCATTTTATTTCAATAAAGAAAATAGCTCACGGGAGGAAGATATGGATAACCTCATGCTTACCCACGGCTGGCGCAGATTTATCTGGAATGATGTTTTACAGAAGAAACCCACTGCCATCCGGTATTCACCTGAATATCATGGACATATCCTGGAAGGCAAGCTCGTGAACAGCAAGACCGGAGCAGCTGTTCCGGATATTAACGCATATCTTTCCGTCCCTTCTGCCAGAACGCAATTCAAAGTCACTACCAGCGACAGCAGTGGCCATGTGAAATTTGAGATGAATGATTTCTATGGTTCACAGGAGATCGTTCTTCAAACAAATCCCAAAGAAGACAGCAATAGCCATTTTGAGATGGAAAGCCCGTTCTCAGCAAAATATCCGGTAAAAGGACTGCAGGTGATTTCGATGTGGATTCGAATTCTCCTGCCCTTCAGGATCAAATGGTGCAAACGCAGGTCCAAAGGGTTTACAACGGAATCAATCAGCAGCATTTCAAAATGCAGGAGGTGGACACCAGTTCTTTTTATGTTAACCCGGATGAAGGATATTCGCTGGATGACTTCACCCGTTTCCAGACGATGGAAGAAGTGATCCGGGAATATGTAGTTTCAACCAATGTTGTTAAAAGAAAAGATAAGTTCCATTTGTATGTTTTTGACAATGCGCTGAGGAAATTCTTTTCCGATGAGCCGCTGATCCTGCTGGACGGTGTTCCGATTTTCGAATCGGATAAGTTATTTCGCCAGGATCCCCTGAAGATCCGCCGGCTCGAATTGATTGCCGGCGAATATTTCCTGGGCTATCTCCCTTTTAGTGGAATCATCAACTGTAAAACTTATCATGGGGATCTCGATGGATTTGAGATGGACCCTCATGCCACAGTGCTCGATTATCCGGGTATTCCGGTACAAAGACAATTCTTTCGCCCCGCAATATGAAACAGAACAGCAGGTGAACAGCCGGGTGCCTGATTTCAGAACCCTGCTTTACTGGACACCCGATATAAAGACTGATGCCCAGGGGAAAGGGAAATTGAGTTTTTATACTTCGGATCTGCCCGGAAAATATGCGGTTGTCGTACAGGGAATTACAGATGAAGGTGAATCGGGAAGCCGGGTGATTTATTTTTCTGTAAAAAAGTGAATTTTACCGGATCGGGTTTTAATTAAAAGGGTGAGATTTTGTTCTTATTGCCGTATAGCGTGTAACGATTCGACCTGATTTTATAAAGAATTTATGAAAGCCATTTATTGGTTCCTATTGCTGCTGATGCTGGGAGGCTGTAAGGAAAAATATGATGCACCGATTCATATTCCGGCCACAGGCTACCTGGTTGTGGAAGGGTTTATTAATGTGGGTAACGGATCTACCGATTTTACGCTTAGTCGCGCTACCCGACTGGATTCACCTTATGTATTCCCTGAATCCGGCGCACAGGTTACTGTGGAATCAGACAACGGCGATAGTTTTCCTTTAATCGAACAGACAGATGGAAAATATTCCATCGATCAACTGATGGTGGATTTCAACCGGCAATACAGAGTAAGAATTAAGACAGTTGGCGGCAAGGAATACTATTCAGATTTGAGCTCGCCAAAGTTAACACCACCGATTGATAGCCTGAGTTGGAAGGCTGTTGATGGTGGCGTTTGGATATATGTGACTACCCATGATCCTACAAACAGCTCCCGCTATTATCAATGGAAGTATGAAGAAACCTGGGAGTATGCTTCAGCCTATAATTCTTATCTTGAATACGTGGGTTCCGGCCAATTTGTATCCAGACCCTCTTCGCATCAGTTCCATATTTGTTACATGAATGATATTTCAACGAACATCTCCATTGGCTCCACGGCAAAGTTGAATAAGGATTTGATGTTTGAATACCCGTTGAATTTTATTTCCTATTCCACAATGAATAAACTGGAACGGAAATATACCATTCTGGTGAAACAGAGTGTACTCACCAGGGAATGGTATGAATGGAAAGAGAAGATAAAGAAGAATACCGAACAGCTGGGGTCTATTTTCGATGCGCAACCCTCTGACATTTCAGGAAATATTCATTCTGTTACTGATCCCGGAGAACCGGTGATCGGATATATTGGTTGTTCCTCCGAAACAGAAAAGAGGATTTTTATCAGCCGGAGCGAACTTCCACAAACCTATATATTTACCGGATATGAAGACTGCCTGGTGGATACCGTTAAAGAGCATATACAGGAGTATTTCGAAGGATCTGGCGTTCTTCCGATTTCAGCCTATTACGTGAACGGCGGGCTTGCAGGCTATTTGGGATCCACCACCTTTTGCATTGACTGCCGGGAGATGGGAGGAGTGTTAACAAAACCAGCATTTTGGCAATAAAGGAATTTCAATTAAAAGTCTGGCTATCTTATTTACTTCCATTTTCCCGGTCATTACGTTAAGTGGCCCTGTTTTTTCTTCCGCCAATATTGGGCAGAAATCCTGTCAGCAATCCGATCAGCGGTAAAAACGCACATACCTGGTATACATAAATGATGCTGGTCCGGTCGGCCAGGGCCCCCAATAATGCGGAACCCAATCCCCCCATGCCGAAAGCAAATCCAAAAAACAGACCGGAAATCATTCCGATCTTACCCGGCAATAATTCCTGTGCATATACCAGGATGGCGGAGAATGCGGAAGCGAGCACCACGCCAATAATCACGGCCAGAATGCCGGTCCAGAAAAGATTGGCATGCGGCAGCAGTAAGGTAAAAGGCGCTACGCCCAGAATGGAAAACCAGATTACGTATTTCCTTCCGAAACGATCGCCCAAGGGGCCGCCAAGGATGGTACCGGCCGCAACGGAAAGTAAAAAAATAAAGAGATAGATCTGTGAATGCTGAACCGTAACATGAAATTTATTGATCAGATAAAAGGTAAAATAACTGGTCATAGAAGCCAGGTAAAAATATTTGGAGAAGATCAGCACGAGTAGAATGACGATGGAAATAGTAATCTTTTTCCGGGAGAAGTGATGTTCCTCACCCGTAAGATTTTTTGATTTCCCCCTGATCCGGTAATTATTTACTTTATACCATCTGCCCACCATAACCAAAACGACCATGGCCATCAGGGCCAGTACGGAAAACCAGCCAATGCTCGACTGCCCGAAGGGAACAATGATCAATGCGGCAAGCAGAGGCCCCAGTGAACTGCCCGCATTGCCGCCAACCTGGAAGATTGATTGGGCCAGACCCCGCTTACCACCCGAAGCCATATAGGCAACCTTTGAAGCTTCCGGATGAAAAATGGAAGAACCCACGCCGATGAGTCCGACGGAAATCAATAAAATCGTAAAATTCCCGGCACGCGATAATAATAGCAGCCCGATCAGGGTAAAGCCCATACCCGTAACCAGGGAAAAGGGTTTTGGCTTCCGGTCGGTATAGGAACCCACCATTGGCTGCAGCAGCGAAGCTGCCATCTGAAAGGTTAGCGTAATCAATCCGATTTGTGAGAAATTCAGATGAAAGGATCTTTTTACCATCGGATAAATGGAGGGGATCAGCGATTGAATCGTATCATTGAGCATGTGCGAAAAACTGATCATCAGTAAAATGGAATACACCGTTGTTTTGGTGATTTCTTTAGCGCTGACCGGAACAGCGGTCCCTGTTTTGTTCATCTCTTTAATATTTTATTACCGAAGTATCGGATAGTGATTTTGATTTTCCTTTATTCCGGATCACTGCCTTTAATTTTCTCACTCAGCATCATCAGCCAGGGTTTGGGCAGATCGGGAAGTCGTTCGGTTGTTTCAAATTTAGTATTGGAATGAATTACATTGTAAATATATTTCCCTTCTGTTTTCTTTTCGATATAATGAATATTATATTCGTCGAAGCGCAAATGATTGCTTTTGAAAGGCCGGTAGGCACAATATTCAACCGAAATGGGTTGGGATAGGGTCTTTAACTGAGTCAGTTGGTATTGAATATGGGAACTGACAATGATATTATAAAAAATTCCCAAAGATGCCCACACCACATTCATGCCAATGGCCGCATACAGTAAAACTCTTAATATCCTGCCGCGGGGCAGGGGAAGAAATTCAGCTAGTAATAAGGCGATCACCGGTACCAGCCAGAGCTGGGGAACAAATCGCGCCCACCAGGAATCGGGGATGATGAATACCGATAAGAGGATTATCGCCAGTGCTACGAGCCCGTTTTTAAAAATCATTTCCTTCGAAGAACCCCCTGCTATCAGAAATAGTATAATGAACGAAAGCAGGAGTGCGCCGCTGAAAAATGGACCAAACCCTGCGAGTTTCAATTCCGGTTCATTGGCATTCAGCAATTCCTGTTTATTGATGCTGAAAGGAACCTTAAGGGTTTCCTTAAGAGATTCCTTCTCTGCCGCCTGATCGTCAGAATGGGTTGCCAGGGATATAAATAATTTTTCAAACCGGTTCTTGTCCCTGAAAAGAGAAGGGGTGATGTTATAAATTTCGTTGCGGGTTTCCTTAAGTCCGTAAAACACCTGATTGGTGGAAATTAAATTCGTCACATAGGGATGAAAGCCAATAAAGAAAACACCCAGTGATGCCGAAATTAAGCTTGCATAAAAAACCTTTTTACACAATGCCCGGTTTTTTCTTACCAGTAACAGAACAAGGAATCCTGCACAGAACAGAGCGGTATAAACCAGGGAGGTATATTTTATGTTGACACTGATCATGATCAGCAAACCCAGTAAATACAGATAATTTTTATTCTGCTCCATCAATATGAACCCAAAAAGAACGAAGAGACACAGGAAAACAGATGCCATGAATCCGTCAACGCAATATGTGCTGAGCTGGGCAATGGTAATGGGGTTAAAGGAAGCAAGAGCAGCGATCAGCCATTTTTTTGCCGTGGAAAAATGACTGAGTTTATAAAGGAAGGAAAGACATAAGCAAAAAGAGGCGATCAGGATCATCAGGTTTACGCTCTTGCCAGTTTCGATTTTGCCGGTAAGCCGGTAAATAGCCGCTTCCACGATCTCGACTCCCTTTGCGAAATGATTGATGTCCAGGTAAACCAGGTTTACGGCCTCGGCGTTGGAGTCAGTGCCATTTATCTGCTGAGCGGGGCCGGAACACCAGACATCTTTTGAAGCGGGAACCGGTTCATCCTCCGGAACCGGCAGGATCTTCAGATAAGGATTGAAACCGCTTTTTATCTGACCGATCATTTCCTGGTGATACCACTGACCATCGAAAGAGGTGTCATAAATGGAATTCGCAACGAAGACTGATAACAGGGAGATGACCAACAGCAAAATGCCGGATCTGCAAAAAGAGCTGACCGGGGTTTTTTCAAAAAAATACTTTGCAGCAAAAAACTGGGTAACCAGCATGAATGCGATAGCGAGCAGGAACTGCCAGTATGAAATGGGATATCCCCGGATCATACTGAGTGCACAAAAAAACAATGTATAGGCAATCAGGCTGATCAGTCCCAGAGCGGTCAGGAAAAGGTAGTTTGCAATGCGGGTAGACTTTTGCAAGTTAATAGTTGATAGTTAATAGTAGTCAGGGCTGGCAATTCCAGTATGAGTTCAAAATTAAGTTCTTTCGGTGTCAATTGTCAATTGGCATTATTAATTACTTTCGTTATTAATTTTCAGTTCCTATCTGCTATCAACTATTTAACTATCAACTTTCAAATATGTCCCGGTACTTCTGTTTTATACTGTTACTCGGTTCGATATCTGTCAGGGCGCAAAAAGCGGATCTTCATTTGCAAAAACAAATTGAGCAGTTGCTGGTCGGTTTTAATGGAACCATCGGTGTATATGTGCATGATCTTAAAAAAAACCGGATAGTAGCAGTAAATGCAGATACCTTGTTTCCGACTGCAAGTGTAATTAAGATTCCCATCCTTATTGGAATCATGGAGAGGATACGGCAGAGGGAGCTGGATTATCATCAGGACATGGTGTATAAGGACACGCTGAATTATGATCCGGGAGAGGATGTGCTGGCTTCTTTTAAACCGGACGAAAAAATTCAACTGAGTAAGCTGATGCTGCTGTCCATCACTTTGAGCGATAATACTGCCAGCCTGATGCTGCAGGGAATTGTTGGAGGTATACGCATCAACCAACTGATGGATAGTCTTGGTTTGCAATATACCCGGGTTAACAGCCGCACGCCGGGGCGGGAACAAAACCGGGAGGAGTATGGGTGGGGCCAAACAACGCCACGAGAAATTGCTTTATTAATGGAACAAATTGCTTTCGGGAAAATATTCAGCCCCCGCTCAAGCGAACGAATGCTCCGCATTTTGGGACGGCAATATTGGGATGAAAATGCCCTGTCACAAATCCCACCTGATATTTTTGTGGCTTCCAAAAGTGGCGCTGTGGATGAAAGCCGGAACGAAGTGCTGTATGTAAATGGGCCGCATCCCTACATTTTCAGCATATTCACCAAAAACAACAAGGATCAGAGCTGGGATTATAACAATGAAGCCGCCGTTCTGACTCGTAAACTGTCCGCCCTGTTATGGAAATATTTCAACCCCAAATCGGATTGGACAGGCGTGCCGGTAATAAAAGGCAGTGGCATTTACCCCAATCCTGGCTTTGAGTAAGGGCCGTGGTACTATAATTGCATAAATCTTAAAAACTATTCTTTATGGCTATTGTAAAAGTAATCGAGGTAATCGCTTCTTCCGAAAAGAGCATAGATGATGCAATCCGGAACGGTGTTGCCGAAGCATCCAAGACAATTCACAACATTGATTCCGTTTATGTCAAGGACATTAAGGTCCATGTAAAGGACGGGAAAGTCACCACTTTTGGCGTAATCTGCAAAATTTCGTTCCGGATTGATAGCGACGCGAGATGATCTACTTTTTATAAGTTGTATTCCGCTGATCCTGAATAACGCCGTTCCAGTTAAGCCCGAATCCGAAATCATAGGAATTGCCTTCTGAATCCTGATAGCACTTCATATCGAGCGGCAGGTCTTCAGCCTGTTTTTCGACGGTCGTCATATCAAGGGGCATCTGAAGCGGGAGTAAGGCTGAAGGCTCCCGATTTCCCGTGATGATATCCAGTATTGCCTGATCCTGCACGCCGAAATTCACGAGGATCGCATTCGCATCTTTTTCAAATTCAGAAAAAACCATTGGATTGGACAAGTTGACGGAAACGATCACCGGTTTCCCTTTCATTTTCGTGTAGGTGTCGGTTACCATGGCCAGATCGCTGATGTTGACGGCTTTTACAGTTTTCCCTTTGTAACTGCGGTTTGTGAAATTTTCCAGCGGATCGCCTCCTGCAATACTTGTATCCCTGGCCGTGGTGGCAGTATATTCTCCATATTGTAAACTGATGGGCAGATAACCGTTTCCGCCGGCCTTCACATCATCAGCGCTGTAACCACCAGCGTTTTCCGGGCTTCGGATGAATACCAGGGCATAATCCGCTTCGTCCGGATTATCCGTTACCTGAAAATATTTTTTAATAATATTGATATTTACCGGATAATCCAGTTTTTCGGGTGTGATCATGCCCAGGAAATTTTTCCCGGCAGGGGTAAATTGTTTCGGTACATATACCGTTTTATTTTTTGTGAGAGGCAGCAGATGTGATTTGTTTTTCAGCATGACGACTGACTTCAACTGCGCCTCGTATCCCGCCTTCATAAACTCCGGATTTCCGACTGTTTTCTTTGAAACCGCCGGATCCAGGTATGGGTTTTCAAAAAGGCCTACGCGGAAGATGTTTTTCAATAAGCGAATGGCTGAATTTTCAAAGCGGTCACGCATATACGGTTCGCCGTGTTCCTTTACACCGATCTGATAAGCTTCAATTACCGGCTCCGCATCATTATTTCCCCCGAACTGATCTACGCCTGCCATCAGGATTTTATAATGTCTCTGCGGAATTGTGAGTTTTTCCACTCCCCAGGATTTCCCGGAAAGGAATTGATCTATGGCTGTTTCATCTCCGGTTACCAGCCAGTCGGTGCAAACCACTCCATCGAAATGATATTTATTCCTCAACAGATCGTTGATAATATACGCATTGTAATTGTTGGCCACATTTTCCCCGCGCTTGGCATCCTGGTTAAAGGAAATAGTATAATAGGGCATCACGGCTGCAGACATTTTTGTCTTACCCTGCAATTTGAAAGCGCCTTCCGTGAAGGGCGTGAGCAGCTGCGTAAAATTGTGACCGGGATAAACAGCATATTTTCCATAAGCATAATGTGCATCTCTTCCTCCTTCTCCCGAACCTCCGCCGGGCCAGTGTTTCACCATTGTGTTTACGCTGGCATAACCCCACCCGTCGGCAATTTCCTTTCTGCCGGTGGAGGTCTGGAAGCCATCAATATAGGCCCGCGCCATATCGGCCGACAAAGCCGGATCTTCTCCGAAAGTTCCACTAACCCGTACCCAGCGCGGATCTGTTGCCAGGTCTACCTGGGGAGAAAGAGCGGTGCTGATACCCAGTGCGCGATATTCCTCTGCGGCAATATGCCCGAAATTCCGAACGAGCGCCGGGTCAAAACTTGCCGCCATTCCCAAAGATCCGGGCCACATGGAAATGGAGCCTCCGGCGCCGGCATTATATTCTGCATTGGCGGTTGTTCCATTCCGCGGATCCGAACTGTTATTTGCCGGAATGCCGAGACCCAGTGATTCGGCCAGGGACTGTTCGTTGTTATTCCATTGAGCAGCTGTTGCTGCATTTTTCACCGAAGTGATGAGTACATGGCGAACATTATCCCGGGTGAGGAATTCAATCTGCTGATCGGAAAGATCGGAAGCCGCTGCGCCACTTTCAGGAAAAGGCTTTCCGTGATAAGTGCCGGCGAAGGGCCCGCCTGCTGCTGCGGGAATGGGTTGGTGTTTGCTATAGAGCATTAAACCGGCGATCTGTTCGATGGACATTTTCGAAGCGAGATCTTTTGCCCGTGTGTCTGCGGGCAGGCGCCAGTCTTCGTAAGGATCAAGCTTCCCGTTTTTGTTCAGGTCCTTAAAAGCATATCCGTCATCCACAATAATTTTTACGCCGGACTTTTCATAATAGCCCAGCGTTTGTCCGCCCCGGTTTCTGATAACGATAATATCCCCTGGAATAGTCTTTATCTTTTTCCATCTTTGTGCAGCAGCAAAAAGTGGCAATACAAAAAATAGTATTATAGTAATCCGCCTGTTCATTATATGTGCGATTTTTCTTCCGCCTAAAGTTATTGATAATGACGATTTCACAGGGGGATCTTTTATTCACCTTATCAGACGCTTTATTTAATTATTAACAGATCCGGGGCAGCGCCAAACCTGAAATTCCTGCCTGTACAGGTAGGAAAACCAAAACCTGAACTAACATGCGCATCTGCAGATATGGGTACCTGTTATTCTTATTATCCGCCCTTTCCTGTTCCACGCCCAGGGCCTACTTTATGAGCCCGATGGATATCAATGCCAACACCTACCATACGATGCCGATGGCAACGGATTCGCAAAAGTCGGCGACCTACGCAAACCTGACTTTTAATACCGGCGGTTCTAACCAGCACTTGCAGGATGTAGTACTAGGCGGAAGAATGGATATTCACCGGGCGTATCAGTTCGGTCATTTTCAGGCTTATTACGGAGGAGGGTTGGCCCTGGGAAATTATCATGTACAGGATGTTTATCATTTTTCGAATGACTACTATAACGGAGCGAACGATACGGTTTATCATTACCGGGCCGCGGACCGGTTTTATGGAATCTACGGAATAAATGGCGGGATCAACCTGGTCATTCCCTTCGCCAATGGAAAAGGCGAATGGCGGGCCATCGGGCTGGAGACTTCGTTTCAAAAAGAATTCGGCGATTATATACAATACCGGAAAGGGATTCCGGACTCGGCTTTGATATTCTTGCAACCTATAATCACGCATTCATGCTGGGCGGAATGACGGAAATTGTTGGGAAGAACCCGGCATGGTACCGAATTCGGCTATAAAATAGCTGTGGGCACCGTCCTTTTTCCAAAAGGAAATTATCAGGGACGGGAAAGCTCATACCCGTCCTGCCTATTTTTACAATACCCTGCATGTGACGAAGAAAAAAGTAACCGGATTTCTTCAGGTGAATATCGGAGTGCATGCAGCGAGCTTTCAGTTTGGGGTGAATTATAATTTGAGTAAAAAGTAAAAAGTAAAAAGTGAAGCGAAAGTGAAGCGAAAACGCCGGGCTTGAGGATAGTGAGTATGTTGTATAAATAAAAAAATCGGGGGATAATATCGTATCGCAGATGTAGGCGGTTAAATCAGCGGCGGAATGAATAATTTCTTAGATTTGGGTAGCCCGTGTCTGACTTTATGAAGAGATTAATTTTTTCTTTCCTGTTCGTCATTGCCCTGGGTTTTGCCTTAGGCCAGCTTCCTTTAACGATAGTCTCGCCCGGTCACGAAACCGGATCACCCAAAATGCCATGGTCACCCTCGGCGCCTGGGCCACTGCGAATATCGCCAGTGGTTTTATCATTGCATCGCAAACGCAGGGTGAAGCAAAATATGTCTGGCGAATGAATGCCTATTGGAATTTCATTAACCTGGGCCTTGCCGGAATGGGATATCTCAATGCGCGGAAATCCATGATGAAAAAATCTGGTTTGGCAGACAACCTGACTGCCCAGCAGTCGATTGAAAAATTATATGTTTTTAATCTGGGGCTCGACCTCGTTTATATTACCGGGGGCTTTTATTTACGGGAGCGGGGCAATTCCCAAACCAAAGCCAACAGCCGCGATCAGTTCAAAGGTTACGGAACCAGCATTGCCATTCAGGGTGGCTTCCTGCTTGCTCATGGATGGCGTGATGATCCTGCTGCATCATAAAAATACAGTCAGTCTGAACAACCGGATCCGGCGGTGGGAACTGAATGCCGGCCCGGCGGATTGGGGATGGTTTATCATTTTTAAATATGAATTTCCCGCTGGCGCGCAATCACTTTCCAGGTTGCCGCCACCCGATGGTTTTCGATCACCAGCGCTTTTTCGTAGAGCGCGACCGACGGGCAAATATGCTGCGGCACTCCGTACAATACCTGGCCAATATGATAATCCGCAGTATTTGTTACGGTTAAAGTAAGATGTTCTTCACTTTGCGCAGTAGGTATTGCATCCGGAGCATTCAGAAAATAAACACGGGGTTGGGGATTTTCGGCCGCAACGGATTTATGGCCGAGATCCACACAAATGCTGTTGGTTTCAGGGATCGAAATAACACGGCAAAGCAGCAGGGCGGCATAGTCAAAGGGTTGATCCGGAAGTCCGTCCTTGTATCCTTTGTCCCAGAATATAAAAGTACCCGGACTGCATTCACGGTCGCCCTGCTGCGCATGAATGAGATAGGAAGGAGAGCCGCCCGCTACCAGGGTGATTGGATACCCTGTAAGGAATTCGATCGCCTTTTTTAAAGCCGGCACATCCTGTGAAGCTTCCAGGCATTTTTTCTTCCTGACCGCAAAATCCTTATCGTGAATATGGCCGTCGTAGGCGTGTAATCCCGTTAACCGGATTCCTTTCAGATCCCGGATATTTTCATATAAAGATAATGCCTGCATCGCGGGGATTCCGGTACGGTTCATGCCGACATTGAGATCTATGAAGACCGCGATATCGAGGTTGCCCGTTTTCGAAGGCGGCCGAAAGCGCTTTGGCCCCTTCAACAGAATCAATGAGACAGGCATAATGCGTATCTGGATATTTTTGAACCAGCTTTTTGAAGCGATTGATTTTCGGCCCTACCACCGGATAGGCCAGCAATACATCTTCTGCCCGGATCATGCCCAGCATTTCCGCTTCTGCAATGGTGGCGCATTTGAATTTGTGGATGCCGGCCTCCATCATCAGCTCACAAACTTCTGCTGTCTTATTGGTCTTCACGTGAGGCCGCACACGATCAGCGGGAACGGTTTCGAGCAAACGACGGATATTCTCACGGACCCTGTCTTTATAAACGCATAATGCGGGAGAATCTATCTGATCAGCGTCTTTTATTGTATACCAGGCGGGATCATTCATAAAAAAATTTTGTTCTTTCAGATGTTTTGCACCTGTTGCCGGGCATCAGAAAGTGAGTGGATTAAATTAAAACCCTACCGGAATTCATGAAAGTCAGACCAGCTCAAACAACGCCTCGATTTCCACCGGAATATTATCCGGCAGGGAGCCCATGCCCACAGCGCTTCGCACACCAATGCCGTTTTCCTTTCCCCATACTGCAGCAAACAATTCACTGCAGCCATTGATCACGTAAGGATGTTTTTCAAAGGAAACATCAGCATTCACCATTCCGAGCACTTTGATTACGCGTTTCACTTTATCGAGGCTGCCCAGATGCGATTTCAGGGAGGAAAGAATGGTGAGTCCTACCTGGCGGGCAGCGAGTTTTCCTTCATCCATGGTCAGGCCGGCCCCTACCTTGCCGGTAATCAGTTTTTTATCTGCGAGCACAGGGCCGTGCCCCGACACATAACAATGTTTGCCATCGATCAGCACGGGAACATATACGCCCGAGGGCGAAGGAGCGGGCGGTAATTCGAGGTTCAGATTTTTCAGATTTTCTTCAGGCGTCATAAATTATATTTTAATGGCTGATAACAAAATTAATTCCCAACACAGCGATCAATCCAACAATGGAGACAATAGTTTCCATCAAACTCCAGGTTTTGATCGTATCCTTTATGCTCAGATTGAAATATTCTTTAAACATCCAGAATCCGCCATCGTTCACATGCGAGAACATTAAACTGCCGGCGCCGGTGGCCAGCACGATGAGGCTGGGACTTACGGAGCTGCCCGCCAGCATGGGCGCCACAATGCCTGCAGCGGTGAGCCCCGCCACGGTAGCCGAACCCAGACAGACCCGGATGAATGCAGCGATGCCCCAGGCTGCCAGAATCGGGTGTTTGCTAAAACCTGTCATGGCGGCGGCGATCTGATGCTCGGTTCCGCTGTCCGTTAATATCTGTTTCAGGGCGCCCGCGCCGGCAATGATCAGGAGAATCATGGCGATATCCTTTACAGCTTCGCCCAGCGAAATCATGCAGGGTTCCATTTTTTTTCCTTTCTTCAACACGAGGGCATACAGTGCATACAGCAGGGTAATCAGGAGCGCCACTACCGGATCTCCCAGGGCGATGATGATTTTTGCGGGGATGCTCGGGGATGCGGAAAATAGTTTAACAATGGTTGCCAGCGCAATCAGCACCACGGGTAGCAGCGCGGTGATCAGACTGTCTGCCAGGCCGGGCATCTCTTCTTCAGCCATTGTTTTACCGGCGAAAGTGGCCAGGGGTTTTTGCTTATATTTTTTGAGGGTAAGGGAAAAGACCGGACCGGCTATGATGATCGTTGGAATGGCGGCAATGAATCCGTATAATAAGGTCAGCCCCAGGTCGGCATGGTACTGACTCACCAACGCCACAGGCGAAGGATGCGGAGGCAGGTAGCCGTGAGTAACCGATAAGGAAGCCAGCATCGGCAATCCGATATATACGGCAGGGATATCGTATTTGTAAGAAAGGGTAATGATCAGGGGAACCATCAACACAAAACCGATTCCATAAAAAAGCGGTATGCCCACAATGAAACCGGTGATCACCAGCGCCCAGACAATGTATTTCCGCTTCCCAAACTGGTTCATGAGGGCTGATACGATGCGCTGGGCCGCCCCGCTGTCGGCAATCAGTTTTCCCAGCATGGCGCCAATGACCAGGATTACCAGCAGGGACCCCAGCAGATCGCCCATCCCTTTCTGAACGGAATCCGTAACGGTTCCCACCGACATGCCATTGGCAAAACCGATTCCCAATGAAACGATCAGAAAGGCCAGGAAGGGATTGAATTTAAGCCAGGTAATCAAAAGAATGAGCAGGAGAATACCCGAAAACAAAATAATAAATGACATGCCTTGCTGTTATCGGATGAGAATGAAGGATCAAATTAAGTTATTTTAAGAAAAACGATTCAGCTGATTTCAGTAATCGTAAATTGAATGTGAATAACCCTGTAATTTGCAGATATGTTCATAATAGATGCTCATTTAGACCTTGCCATGAACGCGATGGAATGGAACCGGGACCTGAAGTTATCCGTCAGCGAAATTCGTGAACGGGAAGCAGGTCTGACGGACAAACCCGATCGCGGAAAAAACATGGTTTCCCTGCCTGCTTTAAGAGAAGGAAAAATCGGGTTGGTGGTCGCCACACAGATTGCCCGTTATGTGAGAAAAGGCAGTCCCCTGCCGGGCTGGCATTCTCCCGAACAGGCCTGGGCGCAAACACAGGCCCAGTTTGCCTGGTACAAGGCTATGACGGAAGAAGGGGAAATGGTACAGATAAAGGATCTGTCATCACTGGAAGCGCATATTGAAAGCTGGAAAGATGAATCGGCGCCCGGTCAAAAAAAGCCGGTTGGGTTTATATTGAGTCTCGAAGGAGCAGACTCACTGGTTAATCTATCCTATTTAGAGAAAGCATACGCGTACGGGTTGCGGGC
Organism: uncultured Chitinophagaceae bacterium; assembly: GCA_963801295.1. Lineage (GTDB taxonomy): Bacteria > Bacteroidota > Bacteroidia > Chitinophagales > Chitinophagaceae > Puia. Next base: position 469,725 of record CAWDEH010000008.1, on the reverse strand, counting down.
ATTGGGTCCCGCACATTATGGCGAAGGCCGGTATGCCGGCGGAACCGGAACAACAGACGGATTCAGCGCCGAAGGAAAAAAGCTGCTGAAAGAAATGGAATCCCTCAACATCATTTTGGATGTCAACACATCTCACGGATAAAGGATTTCTGGAAGCGATGGACCTTTTTCACGGAAATGTATGGGCAAGTCATCATAATTGCCGTGCATTGGTAAATAATCAACGGCAGCTCACGGATGAACAGATTAAAATACTGATTGAGAGAGGCGCTGTAATCGGCGGCGTGATGGATGCCTGGATGCTCACAGACGGATGGATTCGTGGCGTTTCGCTTCCCAAAGCCACGGGCACTGATTTGAACCGGTTGATCGATCATTACGATCATATTTGCCAGATTGCCGGCAATTGCAATCATGTGGCCATTGGGAGTGACCTGGATGGAATGTTCGGTACGGAACAATCGCCTTATGATATGAATACGATCTCCGATCTGCAAAAACTTCCGGGGTTACTAAAAGCACGGGGATTTACGGATGCTGACGTGGAGAAACTGATGTGGGGGAATTGGCTGGGCTTTTTACGGAAAGCCTGGAGAAATGGATAGTGGAATAAAATCGGTTATATGAATAAAATTGTATTGCTTGCCGGGCTCTCTGTAGTGCTGGCTTTTTCTCTTCATCCCTCTGGTAAGCCGGGGCCGGACAGCAAAGCGGGATCCTCCGTAAAAGCGATTACCGGGATGGTACGGGTATATACGACTGCGGAGAATACGAACTTAAAAATTTCGCTGACGGACTCTTTAAAATTGTCGGATTTCGGCCAACCGTTAGAAACGCAACCCTGTGTTTTTATTGATCCGGATAAAACCTTTCAAACTTTTCTGGGAATCGGTGGCGCACTCACCGATGCTTCAGCTGAAACTTTTTACAAACTGCCGAAAGCAAAACAGGCGGAGATACTAAAAAATTATTTTGATCCGGTAACGGGAATCGGTTATACCCTGGCGCGCACCAATATTCAAAGCTGCGATTTTTCCAGCGGATCTTATAGTTATGTGAAAGATAATGATGTGGAACTGAAAACGTTTTCCGTTGCGCATGATGAGCAATATCGCATCCCGTTTATCAAGGCAGCCATGGCGGCAGCGGGTGGAAAACTCACGGTATTTGCGACGCCCTGGAGCCCCCCGGCCTGGATGAAGAGTAATCATGACATGCTGCATGGCGGTAAGCTTTTGCCGGCCTATGATCAGGTATGGGCTAATTTTTTTGTGGCCTTCATTAAGACGTATGAAAAATTGGGCATTCCCATCTGGGGGTTATCCACGCAGAACGAGCCCATGGCCAAACAAACCTGGGAATCCTGCAATTATACCGGCGCGGAAGAAAGGGACTTTATCAAAAATTTCCTTGGGCCCACCCTGGAACATTCGGGCCTCGGAGATAAAAAGATCATTGCCTGGGATCACAACCGCGACCTGTTGTATCAGCGCGCCAGCATCGTGCTGGATGATCCGGAAGCCGCTAAATACGTATGGGGCGTGGGTTTTCATTGGTATGAAAGCTGGACCGGCGGTGGAAAAATCTTTGATAATGTGAAACGTGTTTCAGAAGCCTATCCCAAAACCAACCTTATTTTCACAGAAGGTTGTGCGGAAAGGTTTAATCCCGCACAGATCACGGATTGGAAATGGGGCGAAGACTATGGAAGAAATATGATTGAAGATTTTAATAACGGAACGGTGGGCTGGATAGACTGGAATATCCTGCTGGATGAAAAAGGCGGCCCGAATCATGTGGGCAATTTTTGTTTTGCACCTGTTCATGCCAATACCAAAACCGGGGAGCTGACCTATATGAACTCCTTTTATTATATCGGGCAGTTCTCCAAATTCATAAAACCCGGTGCGAAACGCATCATCAGTTCGTCCAGCCGGGGACAGTTGCTCACCACTGCATTTCAGAATGCAGACGGATCCATCGCCACGGTGGTGATGAACCAGAGCGGTGAGAAGATCAGCTATCGGATCTGGCTGAGAGGCGAGGCTGCTGAAATTACCAGTCTGCCGCACTCCATTCAGACGATTGTGCTGGAATAGAGCCAGGAAAAGAATAACCATTTAAACTTTTTTTCGACCTTTTACCAGATTTTCTTCCCGGTTTTGGCAAACCCCATTACTTTTGCTAACGGTGTTAGGTAAACCCCTTTGTATGGGTATTGCAGAAAGAAAATTGCGTCAGAAGGAAGAAGTCCGGAATCTGATTCTGGATACCGCCTGGCAAATGGTGAAGCAGGAAGGGTGGCATGCATTATCACTTCGCAGGATTTCAGATGCGATAGAATACAGTGTGCCGGTGATCTACGATCATTTTGAAAATAAGGAAGCCATTCTGATGGAATTATCCAGGCAGGGATTTGCCTTACTTTCAAAAAAACTGAAGCAGGCAAAGGAAAAACAGGAGGATCCGGCATTGCAATTGCAGGGGATTGCAGACGCTTACTGGAATTTTGCCTTCCGGAATAAGGAATACTATCAGCTGATGTTTGGATTGGGAATGCCCTGTTGTAATATAGATAAATGCATTCCTGAAAAAAGTGAATTCCGGAACCTGGTCATGGAACCCATTGGATCGATGATAAAATCCGGCCGAAATAAAAATGTGGATGCCTGTTTGAAGTACCATACTTTCTGGTCTGTGCTGCATGGATTGGTCTCCATTAAAATGCTGGGCAGTGCCGGTGCGCTGGAAACCCTCAATAAACTGGTGTTGCAGGATGCTGTCTCCGGATTTATTAAGAACCTGGAAAATTAACACCGTTCCCCACTAACGAATCGTCAAGCCATTAAACTTTATTTAACCCGGAGCAAGTCTCCTGCCAAAATACGAATATGAAACAATACTTGTTTACAGGCGCCCTGATTTTATTGTTATCTGCGGGATTGGAATCCTGCCATAATTCAGAGGCGAATACCGGCTATACAATGGCTACACCTTCTCTTCCGGTGATCACTTTGTCTGATTATCCTTTTACCAGTTATCAGGATTACAGTGCTTCCCTGGAAGGGAGTAAGGACGTTGAGATCCGTCCGCAGGTGAATGGCTATCTCGATAAGATTTTTGTGGATGAAGGGGCGCAGGTTAAAAAAGGCCAGCCCTTATTCCAGATCAACGACCGCCCGTACCGGGAAGTATTGAACAATGCGAAAGCCGCGCTGGCAGCCGCGAAAGCCAACCTGGCCAATGCGGAGATCAATGTCAATAAACTCACGCCGCTCGTCCAGAATAATGTAGTTTCACCGGTCCAGCTGAAGTCCGCCCAGGCGGTTTATGATGCAACCGCTGCCAGCGTGGCGCAGGCACAGGCGCAGGTAGGCAATGCCGAAATCAATATCGGGTACAGCCTGATCAGGGCGCCGATGGACGGATTTATCGGGCGGATCCCCTTTAAAACCGGAAGCCTGGTTGGCGTTTCCAGTCCGGAACCACTCACCGTACTCTCTGAAATAAAAGACGTGCGCGCCTATTTTTCTTTGAGCGAAACCGACTTCCTGAAATTTAAAAAGCAGTATCCCGGCAACAGCATTGCTGAAAAAGTAAAAGAGATGCCACCGGTAGAATTAATACTTGCGGATAATTCTGTTTATCCGGAAAAGGGGAAAGTGGAAATTGTTTCCGGTCAGTTTTCCAATGGTACGGGATCCATTCCGTTCCGGGCGAGCTTTCCCAATGCGAATGGCGCACTCCGGTCGGGAAATACCGGAAAGATCCGTATTTCAACGGTGGTTTCTTCCGGTATCGTGGTTCCTCAGGAATCCACTTTCGAGTTGCAGGATAAAGTATTTGTTTTTTTGCTGGGCGATAGCAATAAGGTCAGCAGCGTGCCGGTGGATATTTCCGGTAGGTCAGGCAATTACTATCTGGTGGATAAAGGAGTGAAATCCGGCGACCGGATTGTATATGCCGGTGTGGACAGGCTGCGGGACGGAGCCGTCATTCAGCCGCAACCCATGGCGCTGGATAGTCTGATCAAAGTACGGCCGATGTAAGATCACTTCGCTCATTTTTTACCGACAAATTATTTCTGATGTTTAAAAGATTTATAGAAAGACCGGTATTATCGACGGTGATCTCCATCATCCTGACGCTGCTGGGATTATTATCCATGTTCTCCCTGTCCATCACCCAGTTTCCGGATATTGCGCCGCCGACCGTAAATGTATCGGCCGTTTATCCGGGCGCCAATGCGGAAGTGGTTGCACGTGCGGTAGCTACTCCTATTGAAGAAGCCATCAACGGGGTGGAGAACATGACCTACATGACTTCCACTTCCGCAAATGACGGGAGCATGTCGCTCAATGTATATTTTAAGCTGGGTACCAATCCCGATCTCGCTGCCGTGAATGTGCAGAATCGGGTATCCAAGGCCGTTAATCAGATTCCGCAGGAAGTGGTGCAGGCCGGAATTTCCACCCAGAAACAACAGAACAGCATGATCATGGTGCCGCTGTTATACAGTACCGACAGCGCCTATGATGAAAAATTCCTGCAGAACTATGTCAAAATAAATATCATCCCGGAAATTCAGCGGGTACCCGGTGTTGGACAGGCCCAGGTATTTGGCGCCAAGGATTATTCCATGCGCATCTGGCTAAAACCCGACCGGCTTACAGCAAATAATATCGGGGTGAAAGATGTGCTGGATGCCATCCATGATCAGAATCTGGAAGCGGCTCCGGGCAGATTCGGTGAAGCCAGTACCGCTTCCTTTGAATATATTCTGAAATATAAGGGAAAGCTTACACAGCAAAAAGATTATGAAAACATCATTATCAAGGCCGGCGCCGATGGATCCATGATCCGGTTGAAAGATGTAGCCCGGGTTGAATTCGGGGCATTCGCCTATAGTTCCAACTCGCTGATCCAGGGAAGGCCCGGCACCGGTATGGCTATTTTCCAGACGGCCGGATCCAATGCGAATGATATTCTGATCGCGGTGGACAAGGTGATGAAAAAGGCAGCGGCTGATTTTCCAAAGGGCGTGCATTATTTTACCATGTTCAGTGCAAAGGAATTTCTGGATGCTTCCATCAGCCAGGTGGAAGAAACCCTGATCGAAGCATTCATCCTGGTATTTATTGTGGTATTTCTTTTTCTGCAGGATTTCAGATCCACCCTGATCCCGGCCATCGCTGTGCCCGTGGCCATCATCGGTACTTTCTTTTTCATGCAGGTTTTCGGATTCACCATCAACCTGCTTACACTTTTTGCCCTGGTGCTGGCCATTGGAATTGTGGTGGATGATGCCATTGTGGTAGTGGAAGCCGTGCATTCCAAAATGGAACGAACCGGATTGAATGCCCGGGAAGCCACCATCAGTTCCATGAGTGAAATTTCGGGCGTTATTATTTCCATTACCCTGGTGATGGCGGCGGTTTTTGTTCCGGTCGGATTTATGCAGGGGCCGGCGGGCGTATTTTACCAGCAGTTTGCGTTTACACTCGCTATCGCCATTCTTATTTCCGCGCTCAATGCGCTTACCCTGAGCCCGGCGCTTTGCGCCCTGTTCTTAAAAAATGTTCATCACGGAGAAGGCGGAGAAAAAAGAGGATTCGCCAGAAGATTCGGAGATGCTTTTAATGCGGGATTTAAATCTACCACCCTTCGGTATTCGCATGCTGTGAAATTCCTGATCCGCCGGAAATGGATTGCCCTCCTGGGCCTGGGAATTGTAATATTATCGATGGTCTGGATGATGAAAACAACGCCTTCCGGTTTTATTCCAACCGAGGATCAGAGTTTCGTGCTGCTTTCGCTTAACCTGCCACCGGGATCATCGCTCGACAGGACCGAGACCGTTACAAAAAAAGTTGACAGTCTGCTCAGTGAAGTCCAGGGGGTTGACCGCAGAGGGATCGTTACCGGATTAAATATTGTTGCCAATGCTACCAGTTCGGCTTATGCCACCGGATTCATTAAACTGAAATCACCGAAAGACCGGGTTGGCGCAAAAAGTATAGAGGAAGTAATGGCTGCCATCAACCAGAAATTATCGGTCATTAAGGAAGCCAGCATATTTGTTTTTACAGTCCCTACCGTACAGGGATTCGGCAATACTTCCGGTTTTGAATTCATTGTGGAGGACCGTGCCGGGGGATCGCTGGAAAAACTCGGATCGGTTGCCAATGGGTTTATTGGGGAACTGATGAAACGGAAAGAAGTTGCTTATGCATTTACCACTTTTAATACTTCCAACCCGCAATACATGCTGGATGTGGATGATGCCAAAGCAAAACAACTGGGCGTGTCCGTTAGTGATATCCTGAATACCCTGCAGGTGTATTATGGGAGCAGTTTTGCATCGGACTTTAACCGCTTTGGTAAATACTACCGGGTGATCGTTCAGGCGGATGTGGCGTATCGTACCGATCCCTCCACGCTGGAAGGAATTTATGTGAAGAATGATCAGAAAAAAATGGTGCCGGTTAGTACGCTTGTACAATTGCAGCGGGTTTATGGTCCGGAAACGGTGAATCGCACCAACCTGTTTAATTCGGTTACCATCAATGGTACGGTAAAACCGGGATTCAGCTCCGGAGACGCCATCAAAGCCATTCAGGAAGTGGCTGCGCAGTATCTGCCCCGCGGTTATTCCTACGAGTGGTCCGGTATGACACGCGAAGAAGAAGGAGCAACCAGTCAGACCACCCTCATCTTTATTCTCAGTGTGGTATTTGTATATTTTTTATTGTCGGCCCAGTACGAAAGTTATATCCTGCCCTTTGCCGTATTGCTTTCCATACCCACAGGAATTCTGGGGGTCTTTATTTTTATCAATCTCTCCGGTATTGAAAATAATATTTATGTACAGGTGGGATTGATCATGCTGATCGGACTACTGGCCAAGAATGCGATCCTGATCGTAGAGTATGCTGTTCAGAGACGAAGGTCGGGCATGGAACTCCGGGCTTCCGCGCTCGAAGCTGCAAAACTCCGTTTGCGCCCGATACTCATGACCTCTTTTGCCTTTATCGTCGGATTGCTCCCGCTAACCTGGGCAACCGGCGGATCGGCATTGGGTAACCGCTCCATCGGTACCGGAGCTGTGGGAGGAATGCTGACCGGCGTGATCCTGGGTGTGTTTATCGTTCCGGTGCTTTTTGTGATCTTTCAGCATTTACAGGAGAAAGTGGTGGGTAAGCCGAAACCGCTCCGCGAAAAATATGAGCTTAAATCAGAATGATCAGAATAGTTATCAATATAAAATATCCCGGAAGCAGGAGCTTCCGGTCAGAAAAATAAAAGTTTAGGGATGAAAAAAATTATTTTGTCCGGATGGCCGGCTTTGATATCGTTAACGCTGCTGGTTGCTGCCTGCAGGACCGGAAAGAACTATCAGCGCCCGGCTGTGCTGTTGCCTGAACACTTCAATCAGCAAACCGCCTATGCCGATACCAGCAGTATTGCCGACGTCAACTGGAAAAGCTTTTTTGCGGACCCGGCGCTGGAACAGCTGATCGACAGCGGCATCAGCCGGAATTATGATCTGCAACTCGCGCTGAAAAGAATCGGGGTAGCGCAGGAGCAGATGAAACAGGCGAAACTATTATGGTATCCGCAGGTTGATTTACAGGTGAGCGGTCAGGTCACCCGGCCTTCCGATAACAGCCTCAACGGAATCAGTGCGAACAGCTTCCTGGGAAAAAGTTATATCGAGGACTATATTGCCGGATTAAATATATCCTGGGAAATTGATATATGGGGTAAGATCAGCCGGCAGAAAGAATCCACCCTGGCCCTGTATCTTCAGTCTTATGAAGGGGCAAAGGCAGTACAGACAAGACTCGTAGCAGATATCGCCCAGGGATATTTTAACCTGCTGATGCTGGATCAGCAACTTGCCGTATCAAAGCAAAATCTGGATCTTAATCAAAATTTTGAAAAAGTCACCCGGTTATTATATGATGCCGGTGAAGTTACGTATCTCGCCGTGCAGCAGGCTGTATCGCAGAAGCAATCCACTTCTCTTCTGATTCCGCAGCTTGAACAAAATATCACAATTCAGGAAAATGCCATTCAGTTACTTGCCGGAAGTCTTCCTGGTAAAATTCAGCGACAGGAATCGCTGGGTGATCTGCATCTCGCGGATACATTAACTGCAGGACTGCCCGTTGCACTGCTGAGCCGCAGACCCGATGTGCGGTCCAGCGAGATGGCGCTGGTATATGCGAATGCACAGGTTGGCATTGCGCAGGCTAATATGTACCCGGCCATTAATCTGACGGCCGGTGTGGGGCTGGAATCATTTAAAGCCAGCAACTGGTTTAACATTCCGAATTCCCTATTCGGGCTGGCCACGGGAACGATCCTTCAACCCGTATTCAGAAGAAGGGAACTGAAAACACAGTTTGAAATTTCAAAACTCCAGAGGGAACAGGCCGTGATTCAATTCAGGCAGTCTGTATTAACCGCCACGACGGAAGTAAGTAATGCACTGGTACAGATAGAAAAATTAGGGGAACAGGAAACAATCGCACACGCCCAAACCGATACGCTGAAATCTGCCGTTTCCAATGCAGAGTATTTATTCAAATCCGACATGGCAAATTATCTTGAAGTGATTACCGCGCAACAGAGCGCTTTACAAGCGCAATTAAATCTCGCATCTATCCAGCGTCAGAAGCTGAATGCGAAGGTGGAATTGTACAGGGCGCTGGGCGGAGGCTGGAAATAGTTGAATCAATTCTCATTTTTGATCTTCAGTTGATTGGAAAGCGCTTGTATATGGTCGGTGTTGATATAATCAACGCCCAGGCGCATCAGGGTTTCCCATGCTTCGTTAAAATCCGGTGCATCCCAGAATCTGACCGGTTTATGTAATTGATGTGCTTTGGAGATAATTTGTACGAGTTGCAGACTGTCTTTCTCCGGAAGGGGATCTTTTCCTTTCCAATGCGTGTAACGGGAGAGGTTGTCACTTAGCATCAGGATCCTCTTCAGGGCTTTAGGAGAATAAGTTTTGTGAAGTTCTCCATCGAACCAGATAAAATCCGGGTAGCTGTTAAAATCTTCGGAAGCCGGGCGGTTGCCTGAGATTACCCATTTTAGTTTTGATGATTGGATCAAAGCCGGATATCTTTTTAATAAGGAAATCAGCGTATCCAGCGTTTTCAGGGAGTCTGTTTTGATATCAATGAGCATTTGAAGCTGGCGGGAAGTGTCTGCATAAGGGAAGCTCCTGTTTTCCTTTAATCCTTTTAAAAGTGGCTTCAGGTACAGGTCTTCCAGCGAACGATTCAGGGGAAGCTCTGACTTGGAATGGGCTACGAGTAATTTTCCGTTTACCAGGAAAATATCTGCTTCAATTGAACCGAATGATGCTTTGTAGGCTGTCTCAAACGGATGGGCCTGCTCATAATCATTATGGGAGTGGGCGTTTTGGGTACTGTAATGTAAAGGCTGCGCCCGGAGCAACGCTGCGCTTGAGAGAAAAAAGCTGATTATTGCAAATCTTTTGATTAAGTTAATCATAGAGGACCTTTCCTTTTGGGGATCCAAAGTTAAATATCGGGAGGCAATTGATTAAATGCTGCTTTGTCTTAATTTTAAATAAACAGCTGCATATGAACAGGAGAAATTTTTTACGTACCGGATCCTTAACCGGCGTAGGATTAACTGCCGCAGGACTTGGATCCCTTCAGGCATCGGTTCATTCCCTGAACGATTTATCGGCGGCGGAAAATTTTCCTTCAGAAGATCTGGAAGAAGCTACTATTGCGCAGCTGCAAAAAAAGATGCAGCAGGGAACGGCCACATCGGTTTCCATTACAAAAGCCTATCTCGAACGCATTCACAAACTGGATAAGCAGGGCCCGCATCTGAATACCATTATTGAAATCAATCCCGATGCGCTGATCATTGCGGAAAGACTGGATAAAGAAAGAAGGCAAAATAAGATAAGAGGACCCCTACATGGTATACCTGTTTTAGTTAAGGATAATATCAATACCGGCGACAAAATGATGACCACTGCCGGCTCCCTGGCGCTCGCCGGAAATATCGTAAAAGAAGATGCTTTTATTATGCAACAGCTCCGCGATGCCGGGGTGGTCCTACTGGGGAAAACCAATCTGAGTGAGTGGGCCAATTTCCGTTCATCCCGTTCGGCCAGCGGGTGGAGCAGCCGGGGCGGACAAACAAGATGTCCCTACATCCTGGACAGGAATCCTTCCGGATCCAGCGCAGGCTCAGGTTCTGCTACCGCGGCCAATCTTTGCGTGGTGAGTGTGGGTACCGAAACAGATGGTTCCATTGTTTCTCCGGCAGCCGTAAACGGACTGGTCGGAATCAAACCCACTGTGGGATTGTGGAGCCGGTCAGGGATCATTCCTATTTCTATAACGCAGGATACCGCAGGACCCATGGCGAGAACTGTTACCGATGCAGCGATCCTCTTAGGTGCGGGCACAGGAGAGGATTCGAAGGATGCCATTACCCGGGAAAGTAGTGGCAAAGCGTTTAAAGACTATACCTCTTTTTTAACTTCGGAAGGATTGAAGGGGAAGCGGATCGGCGTGGAGAAATCGCACCTCGAAGAAGCTCCCGATCTTGTATCGCTGCTGAAAACAGCCATAAAAGTTTTAGAGGCGCAGGGCGCCACAGTTGTTGAAGTGGACTTGCTGAGTCAGCTGGAAAAACTGGGGCATGTGGAATATCAGGTGCTTTTATATGAATTCAAAGACGGATTAAACCGCTACCTGGCTTCTTCAGAATCCAAAATAAAGACATTGAAAGAGCTGATTGCTTATAATCAGGCCAATGAAAGCAGGGCCATGCCTTTTTTCAAACAGGAGATCCTGATTGAAAGCGAAGCCAAAGGGGATCTGAAATCAAAGGAATATATTGACGCATTGGCTAAAACACTGGCATTCCGTAAAACCATTACCGATCTCCTGTTTGCATTTAAACTGGACGCTCTTTCGGGAATTACTAACGGCCCGGCCTGTTGCATTGACCTGGTAAACGGAGATTATGGTAACGGCCCGTCTCTCTCCACACCCGCCGCCATTACCGGCTTCCCGCATATCACCGTTCCAATGGGATTGGTACACGGCTTACCTGTCGGCATTTCTTTTTATGGTCAGGCATACAGCGAACCCGCGTTGATTGCAATGGCTTTTAGTTACGAACAGGCTTCTCTTCGCAGAAAAAAACCAGTATTTCAAAAAGATTTGCTGGGTTAGATCCATCTGAAATGATACAGCCATTCCGGATCATGTCCAGTCAAAATTCACGATTCTTCCATTGAGTTTCCATTTGGCGGGTCTTGAATTCGTCAGCCAGTCCAGCGGTTCTGCCAGGGGCTGTTCTTTTGCAGCGAGCGCAAAGCTTTTTTTAACAGCCGCTTTTTGTTCCGGGCCCAGGGCTTCAGGTTGGGCCGAAATGAATAAGGGCGCACTGCTTTCCGCAAGCAGTTGTAGCCATTGTTTATTTTCTTTCCAGGGAATTTCCGTGGTAAGTCCTACGCAGTCTCCGTCAGCAGCATAAAAAGTATTGTGCTGCGGAAGCCGGAAGCCCAATGTGTTGACGCCCATTTTCACCGTTCGCGCCCATTCTTTCCCGCTGGTATCGTCCCCGATGCGGTTGAGTTCAAATATCCCTGCGGAAAGATGACTCATCGTGTTGCATCCGATCAGGTACATGTGGCTTGCTGCGCTGCGGATAGCCTGGTATAATTCCAGTATGATTTCCGCATTGGTTTTAGACCGGTCGTTGAAATGCCATCCGGGGGCGGTTAACGCTTCTTTCATCTGGAATCCCCAGCGACCAAAAAGATCATAGGTAGAATAATCGTGTTTTACCAGTTCGAATCCCCAGTCCTGATACAAGCCGATTGTGTGCCGGATACGCTCAAGGTTTTCAGGTATGGTTGGATCGAGATATCGTTCTGCCTGGTTTGTCTGATCCATACGAACAGGAATAAGCGCAGTTTGCGGATCATTTCCGTTCGCCCGCAGGGGGCGCGTCCAGAGCCCGGGCCGCATACCCAGTTTTTTTATCCCTGCAGAAACGACAGCCATATCTCCGAACTTCTCGTTGGGGCGGGTGTAGTCATCCCCCGAATAAATGGCGGTTCCTTTTACATTTTTGAGCGACCAACCGTCATCCACAACCGAAAACGGAGGATTGGAGGAGTCGCCTGCGAGCTCTGTCATGATGCCGGTGATCCGCAGAATCAGTTCCTTTGAGTTATTGCCATAAGCGAAATACCAGTCGTTGATACCATAGACCGGTTTGTCAGGGAGAACCGGTTTGTCGCACATCATGCTGCAAAACCGCCTGTCGGTCTGAAAGACTGTTTCTTCCGGCAGGCTTTTCGTACTGATGATTTCAGCTGCCGTCAGAACGCGATCTCCCGGAATAAATCCCATGCCGCCGGAATGGGTGTCCAGCAGAAGTTCAAGCCGTTCCGGCGTCGCCTGCCAGTAACAGATACTTTTAGCTCCCGTTTTTACACCGAATGCGAATGTTTCCCGGCCATTATGGATCAGGACATACCAGGGCAGCTTGCGATCAGGAGAAACCGTTTCCCAGGCCAGATCGCCGTAAGATCTTTCCCAATGGTCACCCAGGAATTTTGCCCCCGGCGGCGAATGATGTTTCCATCCGATTTTTATTTTTTCTATTTCCCGTCCCGGTGCTTTCAATTGAACGGCTGTTGCAAGTATTGCCGGTTTGAGTGTCACGGAAATATCCTGAAAGCTCCAATGATCTCCGGAACCTTTTAGCTGCAACCATTTCCCGTGGCTTAGCACTAAAACCTCATCTGGTTGAATGAAGCGCCTGATAAGGTTTTCCTGAAACCGGGTTTATTCGGGTGTATAATAAAGAAGCAGCGGAGAAGCCGGTTAACTGAAGAAATCTTCTTCTTTGCATAAGACATGACTTTCTTTACACAAGATAGGAAACGAGGAATAAATGCGATCCTTCTATTCAAATTGAAAATACAGCAGGGTAATCGCCGCTGCGGTCATCACAAAAAAAGTAATGGTACCCAGTATATTTGACAACCGGTTGTTGGTATGCCCCTGCATAATTCTTTTGTTGTTGCAGATATGCAAAACCACGGCAATCATCACCGGTGAAGTGAGTCCATACAAAATGGCTGTATAGAGGAGTGCCTTCATGGCAGAAATGCCGGAAAAATTAATCAGCAGTCCGACCCCCAGCGACAGGATGATGGCGATATAAAATCCTTTTGCTTCGTGAAATTTTTTATCGAGGCCCTGTTGCCAGCCAAAAGTTTCGGCCAGCATATACGACAATGAACCGGCCAGCACCGGGATGGCCAGGAATCCGGTTCCGATAACACCAATGGCAAAGCAGAAATAAGACAACTTGCCTGCCAGCGGAGCCAGGGCGCCGGCGGCCTGATCCACCGTGTCAATCTGATGAATGCCCTGATTGTGCAGCACTACGCCAGTGGTCAGGATGATAAACAGCATCACCAGGTTGGAAGCCAGCATGCCGGTATTCACATCTGCCGCCATATCGTCCAGCACGCGCTTGTCCACGATCACTTTTACTACTTTATGATTTACATCTTCCGCTTCCATGGTTGCCTGCCAGAAAAAAAGATAGGGAGAGATCGTGGTGCCGAGGAGGGCGACGACCATCTCCATAAAATCTTTATTCAAATGAATGCCCGGAATGAATGTTTGATAAAGCACGTCCTTCCAGTTGACTTTTACCAGGAAAGGAACGATCAGATATAATAAAATAGCCAGACAAAGCCACTTGAGTATCCGGGCCAGTCGCTGATAGGAAAAAAGTATAATGCAGATCATTAAAAGGAGCGTGAATAAAACACTGAAAACGGCAGCGGGTATTTTGGGTAACAGCATATTACTCACTGCCCCCATCCCTGCAATATCAGAACCAATATTTAAAATGATCGCGGGGATACTGAAGATCAGCATCAGGTAAAGGATTGCAGGATGATAAAATTTTTTCAGCGTATTCGTGAGTCCATGTGTGGTAACGATGCCGATTCTCGCGCACATCCCCTGCAAGGATGCCATCAGCGGGAAGGTAAACAGGGCCATCCATAAATGCTGAAGTCCAAAAGCGGCGCCGGCCTGGGAGTAGGTTGCAATGCCCGACGGATCGTCATCGCTGGCGCCGGTAATGAGGCCAGGCCCCAGTATTTTCAGATAGCGTCGGAACCGGGCTTTTGGTTTCATGAAGAATAGGTTGGCATGTTATTAATTCAGGGAAGGTAATTTAAAAAGAAACATACCACTTAATGGTAGCCACCCGGAATTCCTTATTGATTATATTTGTCGTAAATGATGAAGTATGGGCCTGGTGTACGCCGATATTAAACTGACGAATGAAAATGATTTGCTATTGGTACGCCGCAACATTATGGGTGCAGATGAAGTGAAGCAGATGAGCGTCCGGATGCTGGTGGACACTGGCGCGTACATGCTAAGTATTAATGAGAATATCCAGGCTATCCTGCAAATGCCATTTGTTCAGAAACGAAGGGCACAGAACGCCGATGGCCGCGTGGTGGAATTCGATGTAGTGGGTCCGGTAAGGGTCGAATTTAAAGATCGCCTAAGCATGTGTATGGCCATGGTGCTGCCTGGCGACAGTGAACCCCTGCTGGGTGCCGTTCCTATGGAAGAAATGGATGTGGTGGTGCTGCCATTGGAACAAAAACTGGTAGTCAATCCTGCACACCCGGATTATGCATTAATGCGGATATAGCAACGGTTTATTTTTCTCCGTAAATAATCAGGGAAGCATAATCCAGTTTTACATTTTCATCTTCCGTATCTTTCTCAAGCTGTTCAAATACTTCCTTCCGGATCGCTGCTTTCGTTGCCTTGTCCGCTTTACTCAGTGCGGCTACAATGGGTGCGCCCACTTCAGTCATATTCATCCAGTAACTTAATGCACTTCCGAATTCTGCTTTGCCGGTGATTTCTGATTCGGAAATATTCCGGAAGCCAACCTCCTGCAGAAGGCCTGCAACCATGCCCGGTTCTGCGCAGCGGAACATGCCGGGAGCGTCCGGAGGCGGGGGCGCCGGTTTAATATGACGGGCAATGGTGCCTGTCATGATGGTTATCCAGGGATTTTTTAAGGGAACAGCCCAGACGCTGGTAGCCAGTCTGCCTCCTGGTTTCAATACACGATACATTTCCCCGACAGCCAGCCTCAGATCCGGAAAGAACATGAGTCCCATCCGACAGCTAATGGCGTTGAAATGGTTGTCCGGAAAGGGCAGGGAGCGACCGTCTCCCAGTACGGTTTCGTAATTGGAAATGCCTTTCAGGCCTGCATTTTCCCGTGCAACAGCGAGCATTCCCTCCGATACATCGCAACCGGTCACCTGAGCTTTTGGTCGCTGTTTGGCGATGGTCTGCCCCGGTTCGCCGGTTCCGGTGGCCAGATCCAGCACTTTGTCGGTTTCTTTTATTTTCAGCTGGCTGATAATCTCATCGCCCATTGGCTTCAGAAATTTCATTGTCCATTTATCCCATTTTTTCCAGCCGGAAGAGAATTTATCCCAGGATTGTTTCTGCTGATCACTGATTTGTTCAAGTGCATTCATTATTGTTGCTTAAGATTGATAAGGTTTAAGGGGCGACATTGTAGAGGACTGCGGAAAAGGGTCCTGTTCGCGCATAAAATCATTGATGATGGCGGAAATGGCTTCGTATTCCAGCAAAAATCCATCATGGCCGTAAACGGATGGAATGGAATGAAAAGAAGCGCCCGGAATATGCTCAGCAAGGAATTCCTGTTCTTTTTGCGGGAATAACAGATCAGTCTGCAGGCTGATCACATGGGTTTTTGCTTTGATCTTTTTCAATGCCTGCAAAATGCTTCCCCGGTTCCTCCCCACATGATGTGAATCCATACTCTGGGAAAGCCGGTAATAGCTGAAGGCGTTAAACCTTTTAGCAAGCTTTTCGCCCTGATAAGCCTGGTAGGATTCACTACGGTAAGGACCCAGTGCATTGATGTCTGCATCTTCCTGGTACAGATTATAAGTTTCCGGATGCCGGTAGGAGAGCAGGGCCATTTCACGGGCTACTTGCATTCCCCGCATACCTGCCTGCGCATGCCTTTCCAGCCAGTCGGGGTCTAGCTCAATACAATGTCGCTGGGAAGCATTGAAAGCTTTTCCCCAGGGTGAATGAAAGGCATTTGTGGCAATCGGCACGATATATTCAAACAATTCCGGTTCTTCAATCGCCCATTCCAGCACTTGCTGTCCGCCCATGGAACCACCAATGCCGATTTTGATCTTTTTAATTCCAAGGAACTGACGCAGCGGCTGATATGCCCGGATCATGTCCCGGGTCGTAAAAAACGGGAAGTCGTGATAGAAGGGCTGGCCGGTAGCCGGATCATTCTCCAGCGGACCAATGCTTCCATAACAACTTCCCGGCATGTTCACACAAACCAAAAAGTATTTTTCCGGATCCAGCAGATTACCTGTTCCCACCAGGCCGGGCCACCATTCAACCGGATCGCTGTTTGCCGTTAAAGCATGGAATATCCATACCACATTGGATTGATCGGTATTCAATTTTCCAAAGACATGATAAGCCAGGTGATATGCCGGCAGTGTGATGCCTGATTCTAAAATAAATGGTTTCGGATAAGAAAATACTTTTGGTGCCAATAGGTTACGGTTTGGTTAGGCAGTTGCTTTCTCCCTGGAAAACACTTTGTCGAAAGCCTGCTGGAAATCGGCCTTGATATCATCAATATGTTCAATGCCTACGCTGATACGGATTTGATTTGGTCTCACGCCTGCCGCTATTTGTTCTGGTTCACTGAGCTGCTCATGTGTAGTAGAAGCCGGATGTATCACGAGGGTTTTGGCATCACCCATATTGGCGAGATGACTGGCCAGTTTCAGGTTGTCGATGAGTTTGCTGGCATTTTCCTTATCTCCTTTAAGGCCGAAATTGAGAATTCCGCCGGAACCTTTTTTGAAATATTTTTTTGCCAGCTGATAATAAGGGCTGGATGGTAAATCCGGATAATCAACAAATTCAACCATCGGATGTTTTTCCAGCCATTGGGCCAGGGCGAGTGTATTTTCAACGTGACGTTGCATGCGCAGGGATAAGGTCTCCACACCCTGTATCAATAAGAATGAATTGAAGGGGCTTTGTGCGGATCCGTAATCCCGCAGTCCTTCCACGCGTGCGCGGATCGCAAAAGCAATATTGGGCAATCCCAGCGGGTTTCCTTCTCCGAATACCTCCCAGAATTTTAATCCGTGGTAGCCTTCGGAAGGTTCTGAGAAAGCAGGGAATTTTCCATTGCCCCAGTTATAGTTTCCGCCATCTACCACAATTCCGCCGATACAGGTTCCATGCCCTCCGATCCATTTGGTGGTCGCTGCAACTACTACATTTGCGCCATGTTCGAATGGCCTGAAAAGGTATCCGGCGGCGCCGAAAGTATTGTCTACTATCAGCGGCAGGTCATATTCTTTCGCGATGGCGGCAATTTTATCAAAATCAGCCACATTCAGTTTGGGATTGCCGATGGTTTCCAGATAAAAGGCTTTGGTGTTCTTATCAATATGCGGAATAAAGCTTTCCGGATTATCTGCGTTGGCAAAACGGGCATCTATCCCTAATTTTTTAAATGAAACCTTGAACTGATTGAAGGTTCCTCCATAGAGGAAAGAGGAGGTCACGAAATTGTCTCCTGCCTGCAGGATATTTGTGAGCGCCAGAAATTGTGCAGCCTGCCCAGAACTGGTTGCTACGGCCGCCACTCCGCCTTCCAGCGCAGCGATTCGTTGTTCAAATACATCGGTGGTGGGATTCATGATGCGGGTGTAAATATTCCCGAATTCCCGGAGGCCGAAGAGATTCGCTGCATGTTTGGCATTGTCGAATACAAACGACGTGGTTTGATAAATAGGAACCGCTCTTGATTTGGTTGTTGGATCCACAGACTGACCGGCGTGTAGTTGCAAAGTTTCAAACTGAAGTGGGGAACTCATGTTAAATGAATTTAATTAATGAATAAATCTGGGCAGAATCTAATGGGAAGAAGGAAAGACTGGGCTCAATACATACAAGAGCAACATCGCCGTTGGCAACCGAAGATGAATCCGAAGGCTGATCTTGCTGTCTTCATGAATTCTACAAAAGTAATAGAGTATGAAGAATAACCCAAATAATAATGTTAATATCAAACCAATGTTATGCGTTTTACTCCCTGGCTAAGTCAGGGGAAGGAACCGGAAGTAAAGATAATCGCTTTATCCGTTTCCGGATCAGGATTTGTCCAGCAGATCCACTACTCCCTCCCTTTTCAGGATAAGATAACCCAGGCGGTCGTTACTGATTCCGTTCCTTAGCTGGTAGTTGAATACCAATTGATCATCTTTTACATTGGTTTCAAAATATTTAAAGGAAATATTGGGATAGGCCTTTAGTTCTTCCCCGATCTCGTACAAATGGGTGGAAAGAATGAATAGGGAAGTTTTGATTTTAATCAGCCCTTTGATTACGACCGAAGAACATTTCATTGCGTCTTCCACATTGGTACCCTTGAACAATTCGTCTATCAGCACAAGCCATTTCTTCCGGTCATTGATCAGGATGATTGTTTTTTTTATCCGGTGTACTTCATTATAGAAATAGCTTTCTCCCTTTACTAAATTATCCGCTACATTAATATTGCTCAGGACTCCATCGAACAAACTGAGCTTCATATTTTCTGCAGGAACGCCCATTCCGAGATGGGCGAGAAAGAGCGCGCAACCCACAGCCTTGATAAAGGTACTTTTGCCGGCCATATTGGCTCCGGTCAGGAATACAAAATTGCATCCGGGATCCATTTTCAGATCGTAGGAAACCGGCTCGGGAAGCAGGAGATGATACAGCGCCGTCAGATCAATATACGGTCCTTCCTGATCTGTGAATTCCGGGATCACCAGCCGGTATTTTTTGGTGGCCATGGCCATGGAATACCAGGCATCGAGTTTTCCGTAGATGCCGATCAGATCCAGCGCAGCGGTCTTAAACCGGTTCCGGATATAATATCCGTATTTCACCACTTCTGAAGGACTGAATTTTTTCCCCGGCTTTCTATCCCCCAGCGAACCCTGGATTTCGGGGCTCAGCAATCGATTAACTCTTTCTAATAATCCGGCCAGCATCGGAGGGCATTCTTCCCTGTCCAACAACGAAGCGATGGATTTCATGCCCCGGATAAAATCTGCAAAATGACCAATGGAATAGCGCGTCAGCGGAATAATCCGGTGAATGAAGTAATTTATAGGCGCCTGCGCTAACCGGGTCATAAGCAGCAGGGATCTTATCCAGCGCCGTTTCGTAAAACCGCTCCATCACCATCACGGTTCCGTTGGAAATAGAAGTCCCCCAGGAATCTTCATTGCGCAGAATAATGGCCAGTATCTGCTGGGTTTCCCGGATCTTCTCCAGGTTGCTGAAAGGCTGATTGAATAATTGAAATAATTGCATTCTTCCCCCAACCGTTCTGGTCTGATCCAGTTTGCTGAACAGGGAGAAATCGTCTGCTGTATGAAAAACAGACAGATCGGCGAAGGTCGTTTGGTCTATTTGCATAGTTGATGCCTGATCCGGATATCATTTATCGGCTGAAATGACAGTCTCTTTCCTTTTTGAGATTCATCCAGCCTGCCATTTCCATAAACCTTATGTCCATTTACAAAAGTATTTACAATGGAAGCCGGAAAAACCATCCCTTCCAGGGGGCTCCAGCCGCATTTATAAAGAATATTACCGGCATGGATAGCCGAATTTCCCTGCAGGTCCACCATCACCAGGTCCGCATGATATCCCTCCCGGATAAAACCTCTTTCCTTAATCCGGAAACAAACCGCTACGGCATGACTCATTTTTTCCACCACTTTCTCCAGGGAAATCCTTCCCTCTTTTACATAATGCAGCATCAGCAGCAGGGAATGCTGCACCAGGGGCAATCCGGCATGCGCCTGCAGATAACTGCCATCCTTCCCGCTGAGTTTTTCCAGTTCGCCACCGCTATTCCGGCGCCAGCCTTTTTCTTCCAGGGTATGCGGGGCATGATCCGTTGCGATCAGATCCAAACGGTCATCCAGCAGCGCCTTCCACAACGCTTCCCGGTTATGGGCTGCTTTGATAGCAGGATTGCATTTGATCAGATTACCCAGCCGGTCATAATCGTCGGCAGTGAAATGCAGGTGATGAACGCAAACTTCTGCCGTAATCCTTTTTTCCGCCAGGGGAATAAGATTGGTGAACAGCTGCATTTCTTTTTCTGTAGAAAGATGAAAGATGTGCAGCCGGGATCCGTATTTTTTTGCAAACTGAATGGCGGCCAGGGAAGATTCAAAACAGGCTTCTTCATCCCGGATCAGCGGATGGTCGGCAGCTGTTAATTCCCTGTTCAGCGATTGAAAATCCTGCAGGTTCTGCCGGATGATATTTTCATTTTCACAATGCGTGGCAATCAGCAATTCGCTTCCGGCAAATAGTTTATCCAGGGTCAGGTAGTTATCCACCAGCAGGTTGCCGGTGGAAGATCCCATGAATATTTTAATACCGCAGACATCCTTTTTCTTTTCATTGGTTTTGAGCACTTCTTCCGTATTCGTATTGGAAGTGCCCATATAAAAGGAATAATTTGCCAGGGAAGTTTTTGAGGCGATGTCATATTTATCTTCCAGCAATTCCTGCGTGAATACCGGCGGCAGGGTATTGGGCATTTCCATGAAAGAAGTAACGCCGCCGGCGACAGCCGCCCGGGATTCCGTATGAATATCGGCCTTATGGGTAAGTCCGGGTTCACGGAAATGCACCTGGTCGTCAATACATCCGGGCAGCAGATGAAGCCCTTCCCCGTTTATTTCTTCCACGTCGGACATGACTGGCAATATGGTTAGCGATCTTTTCTATCCGGCCGTTTTTGATCAGCAGATCACTGTTGAAACTGCGGCCTTCGTTAACGATGGAAATATTCTTAATCAGGTAATTTTGCATAACTTGGATCGAAATCGTAAACAGTTTACATGGTGCAATTTATTAAAACCGTTGCAAGGCATGTGATAATTCTGGCGATGCCCGTCTTCGGTTTCTCTCAATCCACTTTCCTGCCCGAAGGATCACAATACGAGCATTTCCTGGATCGTCTCGGCATCCTGCTACAGAATAATCCTGACCTGAATGTAAATACACCCAGACCCCTTAGCCGCAAAATGGCCGTGGGGGTTGCAGAACTGGCGGATTCCCTGGATAAATTCTATCCTTACGATGATTACTACCACCTTTCAAAGACAGACCGGGCCACCCTGCAGAGCCTTCTGATGAATAATAGCGAATGGGTATCCGGCAGCAAAGCCACTTTCCAAAGCAAGCATCCGGTTTGGAATACATTTTATAAAACGAAGGCGAATTTTCTCGAAGTAAATGAAAAGGATTTTTTCCTGGCCGTTAATCCGGTGATCCAGCAACAGCAATCCTATGAAACGGGTAATCACGAACATGTTTATTTAAATTCAAAGGGACTCACCCTTCGCGGGCTCATCGCCAATCACCTGGGCTTCTCCACGTATATCACAGATAATCAGGAACGGGGCCCCTCTTTCTTTCAGGACCGGGTTTTTGCCTCCGGTTTCCCGGCCGTGCCGGGCGCCGGTTATTTCAAACCCTTCAAAAGAACAGCCTTTGATTATTTCGATGCAAGAGGTTCCATCAATGTTGACTTCTGGAAATATTTTAATGTGCAGTTTGGGTATGATAAGAACTTTATCGGCGATGGCTACCGGAGCCTGTTCCTGAGCGATTATTCAGCACCCTATCTTTTTCTCAAATTCAATACCCGCATCTGGAAACTGAATTATCAGAACATCTTTATGGAGCTGATCAGTCAGCACCAGCGGGGTGATTACCAGTTTCCAAAAAAATATGCGGTGGTGCATCACCTGAGTGTGAACGCCACCAAATGGCTGAACATCGGTTTGTACGATAATGTGGTTTTCAGCCGCGCAGACTATTTTGATTTTTCCTATCTCAATCCGGTGATTTTCCTGGTGGCCGCCCAGCAGGAAAACGGAAGTCCGGATAAAACCACCGTGGGACTGGATTTTAAAGCGAATATCGGTCATGCTACCCAGTTATACGGACAGCTGCTGATCAATGAATTTGTGCTGCATGAAGTAGTGCATTATTCCAACGGATGGTGGGGAAACAAGCAGGGATTGCAGCTGGGGATTAAATATATTGATGCCTTTAATGTAAAGAATCTGGATTTCCAGTTTGAAGGCAATCTGGTCCGGCCCTATACGTATTCACACAATGATACGGTCTCGAATTACTCCCACTACAATCAGCCCCTGGGTCATCCGCTGGGATCGAACTTTGTTGAATTTATCGGAATTGCCCGCTATCAGCCGGTATACAAATGGAATATAGAACTGAAATGTATTTATTACCGTCAGGGCCTGGACTCCGGAGGCATGAATTATGGCGGTAATATTTTCCTGGATTATACCACGCGTCCGGCAGATTATGGAGTCAGCCTGCCCAACGGGGTACCGGCAAATTGCCTGAACAGTTCAGCCTGGGTTTCTTATCAGTGGAAGGAAAACCTTTTCCTGGAAGGCAGCATCATGTACCGGTCTTATACGAAACACGATATCGTTACGACAAAAAACAGTTCCACTACTTTTACGCTGGGGTTGCGCCTGAATATGTTCAGGAGGATATATGATTATTAAACTTCCGAATCAGTAAAATCGTGCATTGAAATATCCGGAGTTTCATTACCCTTCAAATATCAGGGAAAATACAATCATGCGCGAACGCAGTTTATCGATATTACTGGAGTAAATGAGATTTGGATCCCGGCTGTGACTGTTCATGATCCCATTGCTGATCTTCAGTTCGGGGGAAAGAATAAATACCGGGAAGAAGAACTGGAAACCGATACCCGCTTCAATACTGAAATCATAGGGCTTGAGTTTTACGAGATCATCCGCTTTCCTGGCCGTTGCATTGGATGCGAGGTCATACTGATAATTGATCCCGCCCAGCATATACACTTTGAAATTATTGATGCGGTCCGAAAGGAATTTAACCTGAATGGGAAATCCCAGCAGGATGGATTCGACCTTTTTAGTGGCAATGGGCTTTTCACCTGCTTTCGGATATTTAATATTGTATGTGAGGTTCTTGTAGGAGAACATCAGTTGCGGAAATACGATCCGGAATTCCAGGTGGCGATTGAGCGTAAAAGTATGCATACCCGCCAGGCCGAAACCGCCGGTATTTTCCGGATTTACAGATAGCACACTGTCGCTCTGCAAAAAGGAAGGGTCTGATTCTACCTGAAAATGGGAAACGTTATAAATCAGGGCAATGCCCAGATGATAAAACTTATTATCATGATCAGGTAAATTAATATTGTCCCTGAACTGCGAACGGGCGCTCAGGGATAAAAGGAAAAATAGAAAAAACAGGATTCCGAAAGGATATCTTTTGTTCCGCCGTAAAAGTGAAAAATTCATAAGTAACAGTCAATCAATAGCTTGCAATTTAATAGGTTATTTAGGCAAATGTGGAACAAAATCATTCAACTGTATCAAAATAACGACCAAAAAAGAGAATAATTGTCGTTTTATCCGGTAATAACAGTTTTTTGAGGAATAAGGTCCCGGTCTTTGTTACCGCAATAAATGCTGCAAATGCCCAGACTGAGCCTTTTACGGTAAACCGTTGTAAAGCCTGTTTTATTCAGGATCTGTAAAAAATCCTCCCCTTCAGGGAATGCATGTACCGAATCATGCAGGTATTGGTAGGCTGCTGCATTCCCGGATACGATTTTTCCGATGCGGGGAGCAATATGCCGGAGATAGGTTTTATATAGCAGGCGGAAGGCCCCTTTTCCTGGTTTTGAAAACTCGAGGATCATCAGTTTTCCTCCCGGTTTCAGCACCCTGAGCATTTCCTGCAGACCCTTTTCCAGATTTTGAAAATTCCGCACCCCGAAAGCAACGGTTACCGCATCAAAAGAATTATCGGGAAAATCGATGGCTTCGCTGTCTCCTTCCCGTAGATCTATAAGTGCGCTGAGTCCCAGTTTATCCATTTTCTGCCGGCCCAGTTCCAGCATGCCGGATGAAATATCAATGCCGGTTATTTTCTCAGGCTGAAGCCGTTTAGCCATCATGGCAGAAAGGTCGCCCGTACCGGTGGCAATATCCAGAATCGTTTTGGGGCGAAGGAGCCTGAGTTCGCCGATTGCTCTCCTTCTCCAGTAATTATCTACTCCTCCGCTCAGGAAATGGTTCAAAAAATCGTACCGGTTTGCAATGTGGTTGAACATTTCCGCAACCTGCTGTTTTTTAGACAGGGAGGAATCTTTAAACGGAACGATCTGATCGTGTTTGTATTCCGGCATGGGGATGCAAAATTAATCCCTTCAAAGCATTTAATTATAAAGAAAGCCGCAGGGGGAGATCATCCCTGCGGCTCTTCACCTTAGCGCTTTACCAACCTGGATGAAAATGTCTGACTGTTCCTCCGGAGTGAGACCAGAGAGAGACCAGAGAGAGACCAGGGTGGTTTAAATTGGACACGGTACCGTAAGCGAAGGAGCAAGGTTTATCTGCCTTGCCCCTGCTTTAATTTTTCATCGGAATAATTTATTGGTCCCACCATAAACGGTCCGTCAGTGTAACAGCCGGTACATTCTTGCCGTTCCTCGAAATTTCGGAAGTCGGATAATCCACTCTGCGGATAAATTCCGTCAGGTTGGCATCAAAAGGCAGATTGAAATTGGCATACTGATAATCGAAACGGCGTACATCATCCCATGCAACGGGGTTCAGGAAAGTGGCAATGTATTTTTCTTTCATGATCAGGGAAAGCGTAATGCCACCTGCTCCGACTGCAACAGCCGGATCTGTGGTATATCTGGTGATGGCAGTGTCCGGAGTTTTCAGTTTTTGCATGTCGGCCTTGATTCCTTCCAGATATGCGTCATAAGCTTTCTGTTTATCATTTGCCCTGAATTGCGCTTCCGCTTCAATGAATTTGCATTCGGGAAAAGTGATCAATTCCAATGGCGCACCGGGTATTGAATACCACCCGGTAAGTGAAAGGTAGGATTCTTCATGACTGGTGCCGTTACCAACCCTGCCTTTTCCATTGGGTGTGCCGCGGTAATCGCCGAATTTAGTCAGCTCGGCAATCAGGGGCAGGCGGGGGTCGAATACTCCATAAGTTGCAGCATCCGTTGCATCGACAAAATGAGAAGACAACCAGCCGTCCAGATCCAGGTTGGAATTGTTAATGGCAGCCTGTGCCCAGGGGTTAGGTCCATCGAATAAACTGACCACTGCATCATCCGCACCGGAAGTATAAGCAGACGCCAGTGCGGTCAGCACGGCAGCAGCATCATATTGCCCGGTTTTGCTCACTTCGTTCAGCAGCCTGGCTTTTAAAGCGAATGCTGTTTTTACCCAGGCATCGTTCGCGCCCTGGTGAATAAAATCGCTTTTGCCATCTAACTGACCAGCAGCAGCCGGATCCTGCAGCAATGTGATTCCGTGATCCAGTAAGGTGAGGCAGGTGTCGTACAGATCCTTTTGATTATCATATTTTGGCTGCAGATTATTCACCCCCTGGAATGCTTCGGAATAAGGGATATCGCCCCAGAGATTTAAAGAAAGGCTCATATTGTAGGCAGTGAGGATATCCGCAACCCCTATATAGGCATTAAGGCCCTGCTCCGCTGCCTGTGCACGCATATCATGAATATCGGTTAGCACATCGTAAATGGCGCCCCAGGTATTGGAGGGATCAATGCTGTTATAAGTATCCAGGTCGCTTCCGGCACTGGGTGAGGCCAGGTATTGCACATAATAGGAAGTGACATTACTCACATCGTAGGTAATAATGGCCGATGCATTGCTGGCATGCGCCAGCAAACCTTTGAGCGGCGGAACGGCTGCTCCGTTCGGATTCGTATTGATGTCAAGGTATTTTTTACAACCAGCCGATAAAAGAATAGCGGTCAGCAGCAGAAAACAGTTTTTTAAATTATTTTTCATGGAATGATGATTTAAAAAGTGACATTAATATTAAACATAAAGCTGCGGAGCGCCGGATAGGTAAAACCGGCAAATCCGTTCACGTTGCTGCCTGCAACCGCAGAGCTGGATTCCGGATCAAAGCCTATATAATTAGTATGGATCCAGAGGTTATTTCCGGTGAATCCCACACTGGCCGCCTTAACGAAGGTTTTGGCCAGCCAAACGGGATTCAGGTTATAAGTGAGCGTGAGCGTTCTTAGTTTAATGAAGGAAGCGTCTTCCACGAAATGTTCACTGATTCCACGATATACATTCCGGTAATATCCATTTCCGTAATCATGGCCATCCGGGCCAACTCCCTGGCCTAACCAGACAGCCTTGGTATTTTTTGTTCCATCCGCCAGCACCCCGTCGAATACCTGGGTTTCATTCCGGTTCTCCGTGTATTTGGCAATACCAAATGCGGCCATGAAATTATTCAGCTGATCATATTTCCGCACATCAAAGTGTCCGTCGAACAGGAAAGAAAGGGTAAAGCTTTTATAGGTAAAGCTGTTATTGATCCCGGCCACCCATTTCGGATAAGAATTCCCGAGTATTTTCTGGTTGCTGGTAGAAGTGAGGATTGGAAATCCGTTTGCACCGATTAGCACTGGCCGGCTTTTGTCCGGGTGTAAAGGATCTTCCTGATGGGAAGCGTCGTAATACCGGGAAACAGGCGTTCCGAAAATGTCTCCCACCGATTCTCCGGGAATATATTTCATAGTCACCGTTGCATTCGAATAACCATACTGGCTTCCAACGGTCAGTTCGGTCAGTCCGCCATAGAGGGAGATTACTTTATTTTTATTATGCGAGAGGTTGAATCCCAGATTCCAGTTGAAATTCTTTGTTTCAACCGGTTTGGCATTCAGGGAAACTTCTATTCCGGTGTTTTCCACTTCACCCGCATTCAGCGTGATGCTGGTAAAACCGGTTGAAGGTGCGGTGGCCACGGGAACGATCTGATCGCGGCTATTGGATTTATACCAGGTAAATCCCAGGCCCAGACGACTGTTGAAAAAATTGAGATCGGTGCCAAGTTCAAAAGTGGTTGTGTACTCCGGTTTCAGGGTTTTAATTCCGCCGGCATTGGAACGGGTCCACTGATTGACTCCGTTAATCGGCGCAATATCAGGTTCCGGTAAATAAATCACGCTGGTGCTATAAGCCGTTGCATCCTTACCGATACCCGCCAAAGAAGCCCTGAATTTTCCATAAGTGAACCAGGTTGGAAGGGTTTTGAATTGCTGGGTGAAAATATAACTGAGGCTGGCGGAAGGATAAAAGAATGAACGATTATTTTCTTCCAGGGTAGAGGTCCAGTCGTTCCTCCCCGTGATAGACAGAAACAGATAATCGTCATAGCTTAAAGCAAGCTCACCATAAGCACCCACGATGCGGTATTGGATAAGCGTATTATTAGCCGTTATCTTTCTCGCATTGCTCAATTCAAAAAAGTTGTATACGTCTAATGTATCTCCGCGCGTACTGGTGAGGGTGCGTTTCGTATCAAACACATCGTTTCCCAGCCGAAGGGTAGTTCCGAATTTCCCCCATTTATGGTCGAGCGTAAGCGTGAAATTGGAGTTCAGCTGGCGGTTATTGATATTGATATTTTCCCACAAATCCCTGATCGTTGTCTTCATCGAGGATTTCACCCGGAAGGCCCTGTGGCCCGGGCGCCGTGGCCGTCCGGTCGTCACTGTACTGATCAACGCCGAACCGGTAAGTTGCGGAAAGCCATTTTAAAGGCGTATAAGTAATATATCCGCTGGCAATGGTATGCGCCACCTGGGAGATAAATTTGTTGGTGGCAGCCTTATACCAGGCATTCGAATTATGCGCAGGATATTCTTTCACCGTTCCGTCGGGTTTTAAATAGTCCCGCACGTCGTAACGCGGGGCCCAATAGGTCATTTCTTCATTAAAGCGATCAGCATCGTAAGCATTCCCGTCTGTATTGGCATAGAGGATATCCGCTCCCATATTCAGCTGATCACTGAATTTCAGCCTTCCGCTGAGTCGGGCCGATACATCCTTATAGTAAGTAGACGGTAGTATGCCGTTTTGTTTGGAATAGGAAATGGAAGAAGAAAGGGAGGCCTTTTCTGTTCCGCCCGACATGGATAAGGTATTGCGAAAAGTATGTCCGGTTATATATGCGCGTTTATACTGATCAAATAATTTATCGGGATGCGTAGGGTCGATAGCTTTGGCATCGGCAATGGTTGGTCCCCAGTCGGGCCAAAAGCTGGCGGTGTCATAAACCCCTGTATATCCCATGGTGTATTTATTCTGCACATCCGGGAATTTATCGCCCTGGTCAATACTGTAATTCGCATTGTAATTCACCCGGAAAGTCCCGGCCTTTGCAGACTTAGTGGTTATAACGACTACTCCGTTGGATCCGCGTAAGCCATAGAGGGCTGTGGCCGCACCGCCACGTAAAATGTTGATGGTTTCTATATCGTCCGGATTGATATCCGATGCACGGTTTGACATCTGAACTCCTCTGCCGCCGGTGGTTCCCAGATCGGAGGTGGAGTTGTCGATGGGAATGCCATCGATGACAAACAGCGGCTGATTATCTTTATCCGGATTCAGCGAATTCACCCCGCGGATCAGAATGGAAGCACCCTGTCCCGGCCCTCCCCCGGCGCTGGAAATGGTTACCCCTGCAACTTTTCCCTGCAGTGCATTGATCAGATTGGGCTGATGGGAAGCCGTCAGTTCTGCTGCATTTACTTCCTGGGAGGCATATCCCAGACTTTTTACGGATCTTTTGATACCCAGCGCCGTAACCACCACATCATTCAGGGTGCTGTTATCTGTTTTCAGTTCAATGGAAATATCGGCCGTGTTGTTGTCGGTCACCTCAATCGTTTGGGTATGGGTAATATAACCGACGGCGGATATCTGAAGGGTATAAGTGCCGGCTTTTAAACCGGAAAGCGTAAACTCCCCTTTATCATCCGCAGCGGTTCCTCTTTTTAACTGATTGATGGAGATGGAAGCAGATACGACCGGGTCTCCCTGTTCATTGCTGACTTTTCCATGAATGCCTCCTTCAAACAGAACAGCGGTCCGGTTGATGTCCTGAATTTGCGGAACAATTTCGATGGGCGAGATCTTTTTAATAATAATGTTATTTTCCATCTGTTCATACTGGAGATCCGTTCCGTTTAAGAGATCATTCAACAGGCGGGCGACCGTAACACCCGGGGAACTGTAACTGATATTGTTATACGAGCTCACATCTTTTGTTTTGAATGTGAACAGCAGTTTGGTTCCCGCCTCAATTTTATGAAATGCCTGCTTTAAACTCGCATTTTTCAACTGGATCGGAATGATGGTTTTGCTGAGATCCTGCGTAATGCCGTCTGCGGCTGCAAGCAGGCTGCTCAGCATCAGGCTCAGTGATAAAAGGTAAAGTTTCATAAACAGCGTTTTAATCGGTTTTTTCATACATCTGAGCTTTAATAATTACTGAATGATATAAGTGCCTTCTTTTTGAAATAGTTGGGTATCGGTGAGTTTACAAAGTATTTCCAAAGCCTGGCTAACGCCCAGCTCCCGCCGGAAACTGGTGGAAATCTTGAGTTGCCGGATATTGTTGTTTGAAATCAGGATATCGGTGCTGTACACTCTTTGCAGGTCGGCAATAATATCCTGCAGGGGCTCGTCATCATATGCCAGATTTCCCTGCTGCCATCCCGCAACGGAATTGACTTCGATGTTTTTCTGCGCCACCCGGTCGTCTCTTTCGCTCACATTCACCTGCTGTCCTTTAAGGAGTGTGGCCACCAGTTTGTTTCCCCTGCTTACCCTGACTTTTCCCCGGCTCACAGATACCGTAACATTGGACCTTTCCGGATACGCATTGATATTAAATGCAGTGCCCAGCACGGTGGTCAGGATATGTCCGGTATGAATGAGGAAGGGATGTTCGGCTGCATGTTTCACATCAAAATAGGCCTCGCCGGATAGCGTGACTTCGCGATTCGTGAGATCGAAATGGTCCGGATATTCCAATGTACTGCCCGCATTGAGCCAGACCTGGGTGCTGTCCGGAAGCAGGATGTATTTATATTCCGCTCTTTCGGTGCTGGATTTTTTCAACAGCGGATAACTGTTTGCGTAAGCCTGTTTTGTGGCGGGTGTAATAAGCTGAAAAAATCCGATCGAGATTCCGGCAAGGATGCCGGCAGCAACAAGCGCCTTTAATAATTTTCCTTTCAGGCGGGCTTTGCTGGGTTTTTGAAACAACTGATCGTCTTTGCCTTCCATTTCCGGAATCACGAGTTCCCCGGTCAGATTCACATAGGTTTCCGACTCATTCCGGATGGATTGATAGGTTTCCTGAATGAGATTTCTCAATGCTTTATCTTCCCTGGATTCCCGTATATAATGAAAGAATTCTTCCATCTCTTCAGCAGTACATTGATTGATCAGGTATTTTTGAAACAGTTCGGTTAATCTATTTTCCATATGCAGGCTTGGTCTCTGCATAGACGAAGCAGCGAACGAATGTTCCTATCCGGAAGAAATATTTTTTTAAAAGAAGCGGGTGCTTTTGAGGCAGGAGCGCAGGTATTGTAAGGCGCTGGATAACTGGTTCTTAACCGTATGGCGGGAAATCTGCAGTTCTTCCGCGATCTGCCGGTAGCTGAGGGACTCTTCCCGGTTCATCCGGTAAATGATTTTACGCTGGGCAGGCAGGTTTTCTATTGCGCGGGAAATCAGTTGGCCCGATTCCCGGGCCGCCAGCCTTTGTTCTGTTTCATTATCCGAATCACGGATGAGGTTCCAGGTGCTGATTTTCATCCGTTTGTCGGCTGCCATTTTGCGCAGATGATCGATCAGTTTATTTTCTGTAACCCGGTAGAGCCAGGCTTCTTTATTCTCAATTTCATGAAACTGATTCCGGTGTTCCCATAATTTCAAAAACACATCCTGAACCACGTCTTTGGCAATCTGTTCGCATTTCGTAACACGCAGAGCCAGCAAATGCAGATTTTGCGCATGATCCCTGACCATTTTGGAAAATTCCGCCTCCAATCCCTCCCTGCCGGTGAGATATTCCATAAGTCCAGTTGTTTTGACATTCTCAATTTAGTTAAAATGTGTATACAGGTGACGATATTTTTTGTTTGAATGATAGTTGGGGCGTCCTGCTTTCACTTTATATATTGGGTGGAATGATTCGGCGGATTCATTCTCCTTTGCCCGCATGAGCCCCTGAAATATTAACTTGCAGTATGGAGATCAGAACCGCAACGTATGTGATCAGCAGTCCGGATATTCAAAGCTGCC
Source organism: uncultured Chitinophagaceae bacterium (assembly GCA_963801295.1). Classification (GTDB taxonomy): domain Bacteria; phylum Bacteroidota; class Bacteroidia; order Chitinophagales; family Chitinophagaceae; genus Puia. Next base: position 438,257 of record CAWDEH010000008.1, on the reverse strand, counting down.
CTCCGGCCGACCGTCCGGAATATGCATTCATCGGCAGAAGCAATGTGGGTAAATCTTCCCTGATCAATATGATCACCGATATCGATAAGCTGGCGAAAACTTCCGCCGCACCCGGTAAAACCCGGCTGATCAATCATTTTGCCATCGATAGCATCAACGCTAAACGCCAGGTTTTCAAATGGTACCTGGTGGACCTGCCGGGATATGGCTTCGCCAAAGTATCGCAGGCAGAGCGAAAGAAATGGGAAAAGATGATTGATGATTACCTGAGAAAACGGGAAACCCTCGTGCATGTTTTTTTACTCGTCGACAGCCGCCATAGTCCTCAGCGACTCGATCTGGATTTTGTGAATAATCTCGGTAAATGGGAAATTCCTTTTACCCTGGTCTTTACCAAATCCGACAAGGAGAATCAGCGGACCGTTCAGGCCAATGTAAAAGCTTTTTTAAATAAGATGCTGGAAAGCTGGCAGTTCCTGCCGCAGGCATCTGATCAGCAGCGCCGTAAAAAAAACGGGCAGAGGAGACCTGCTCCGGCTGATCGGAGAAATGAATGAAGAACTGAAGGAAACAAAATAGGACTCGGATTTTTCCTTAATTCACTACCTTATTTGCACAACTGCTGCTCGCAAACGCTTCCGGCTTGGCCTTGAAGGCAAAGCCCATTCCCAGGATATATCCCATGGCTTCTTTCAATGCGTCGTTGCTTTTGAATCCCGGATTGGTGTTGATATCGGCATGTACTTCCATGTCCACATTGTATTTTGTGAATAATGGACAAAGTTCATAGGCGATCTCGATGCTCCGGGCTACTTCTACCAGCATGCGTTCTTTGATGCTGTAACGCGTTTTTGTTTTTTCATTGTGAATGAACATGAAACCGCCATGTCCTTCCCGGAGAAAAACAATTACGGTTGCAAATTCTGTTTCCGCTCCCTTCACCTGGGAGTCGGTTCCGATACAAACTTTTAAATGAAATCCGTTCCGTGTTTCCCGCCGGATGGCTTCTTCCACCGCGCTGGAAATGGGTAATTCGATGAGGTCACCGTTAAATTTTCGCCATAGCATACATTAATGGGTTTTTCGAATTTAGCGAAAAATCACCTGCCTGGAAAAAATAGTTTGAGAATTAACGGATTATTTTTTCTGAACCGGAGCCGGTTTGCCCATACCATTGCAGCACCAGAACGGTCCTGGGCAGGGATTGCGCCTGAATCTGATTCCATCCTTTCCTGAGGTTTCCCTGCGTGAGTAAACGACCGCTGGTATCGAAAAGACGATAGGTATAATCTCCTGAACTGCTTAATTCGATTGAGCCAGCCTGCTGGTTTTCAATTTTTACGGACTGCGCTTGTTCTGTCTGCGGTATTCGCGCCCGGTATTTTTTCTGTATCCGATATCATTCGGCGCGCCGGCAATCAGGGCAGTATCGTTTTGAAAATCCGACGGACCGGCAGAGGAAGTGCCTGTTGACCAGTCGGCCGTTTTATAAAACGGAATGCCCATCAGCGGCGCTTCATTGGATAAAATATTGTTCTCCCCGCCACTGAGTTCGGAGATCATGATGCCGTAAGAATCATAAAGACTCTGATGCTGCAGGCCCAGGGTATGGCCGATCTGATGTGTTGCCGCCTCGGCGATATAGGAAGGGTTGCCTGATAAATTATCCGTAAAAACCCAGGCCGGGGTATCATCCCCCCAAACAAAAGAGCCAATGGCTGACGACGCCGGGGGCGGGGCCCCACCAGTCTCCTTCCGGCGTAAAGATGATGCGTATGCGCTGATGGATCGGCGCCCGTTTGTACATGGCCGGATCCGTGGTAATGTTCAGGTTAAATAAAGCAAAATGATCCGCAATTTTTTTATAGATCCAGGTGATGGTTGCAGGAGAAAACCCTGTTGGCCCGGCAACAATTTCCCCTTTTTCATTCCACAACGTTCCATTCACCGTACAGCCGTTAAAGTCCAGGTAAACCGTTGCAGCTGCGGGAGCATAACTGTTGAGCAGCGGAGTTTGCGCATTTAATCCGGCTGCCTGAAACCAGCAGCATGAACAGCATAATATGGTTGATCTGTTTTTTCATTCTGAAACCAGGAATCGTTGTTCTGTACGGATGAAGTAATAATGGCCGTCTTTTTCTATCAGCAGCATTCCATCCGCGTCATGCAGTTTCAACAGGTGTCCGGTATACTGAACAGAACCGTCAGATTTCAATGAACGCGATAAGCTTAATGTAGCGCCCTGCAGGTTTTCTGTTTTAATTAATATCGTTGACACGGAAGCTTCTTTTTCGATCCGGTTTTGTACACTGCCTGTCAGGGTAAAGGAAGGCGCCAGTTGCATCGTAAAGCTTCCGCTGACATGAAATAATTTTTCAAGCGCATCGGTACTGACCTCGATTTTAGTGTGATAGGGAATGTTCTCAGGGAATGATTTTTCCTGGGCAGAAAGCGCCAGGCTGATCAGCAGACTGTATCCGCAAAAAATTGTCTTCAGGGTATTCATCGGATCGGGATTCAGGCTCTGTTGGGAGCCGGAAGCTATGGGTTAAAACGTGTAAACGGGGGAATAATTGTTTGGGTGGAATTCCCAAAATGGGAAAGGTTGACGGTTGACAGATGACGGTTGACGGAAATTAGTTCGAATTCGAAATTAAAGTCCGTCAACCGTCATCCGTCAACCGTCAACTCCTCAGAATTGCCCCGTCGTCAACAACACCAGCGTACAAGCTTCCATCACCTCAATCTTCTTTTCTTCAGCCAGTTTTTTGAGTTCCCCGTTTTCGGCGCCGGGATTGAAGATGATTCTTTTGGGATGCAGGGAAAGGATATAATCGTAATATTCTTTCTGGTTGCCGGGATTCAGGTAGAGCGTTACAGTATCCACATCGGCAGGAGATGGAGCTTCCTGCTGCACCGGCACATCCTCTACTGCAGTTTTTCTTTTGCCGATGGCTATTACCGGATGGCCGTGTGCGCGTAATTTTTTTATGGCAAGGTTGCTGTATCGTTCGGGATTGTCTGAAGCGCCGAGGACGACTGTTTTTTTGCCGGGAGTTGACATAAATAAAAAACAATTGATCGTGAAAAAGGTTGCATAAACTATTCGGTGGTCAGCACAAAGCGGATGGGTTGGATCTTATCGGTTTTGACTGGTTCTCCGTTCTTCAGACCGGGTTCCCATTTCCCGGAGAGCCTGATCAGGCGAAGCGATTCCCGGTCGAGCGAATATTCAACCGATTTTGAAATCAGCGGCTCGATCACATTCCCCTGTTCATCCACCGTGAACAGGATTTTGACCTCTCCTTTCACTTTATTACCAATGGCACGGTCAGGATAATGAAGGTTTTTTCCCAAGAACTGCTGCCATTGCGTAAGGCCGCCGGGGTATTCCGGTTCTTTGTCTCCGTTGGCCGTTTTACCGGCCGCCGGATCCTGGCGATCAGCCGACACGCTGACCAGGCTGTCATTTGCATATTCGTATGACTTTTCCTGTTCCAGGGAATCATCCGTCGTAAAGCGGTATTTGACAAAGCTGCCCTCTTTTTTCCCATTCTTGTAATGGCCTACTGAATCCAGTTTCCCGTTCGCGTAGTAATAACAGGCCAGGCCATTTCGCTGAACGCCGTCATGATCATTAAAAGTCTCCATTTTAATCATGGGCCCCCACATATGATAGTAGCTTTGCACCCAGTTGCCCTCCTCGTTTTGATGGATCCAGAATAAATATTTCGCGGAATCCACTACGGTCTGATTCCAGTTGGAATCCAGCACATAGAAATTTTCTTTGGCCTGCGAAAAAGAAAGCAGGCTGCAAAGAGCGAAACAGAGGGTAAGCAGTAATTTCATGGAACCAAATTATACATTTTATTGATGTTTCGGATTGTTTACTTCGACTGTATATAAATTTATCCTGGGTAGCCACCCCGGGTTAAAACACTGATTGCCGGCCGGTATTTTCACTTGCCCGGAATCCGTTTCATTCCTTATATTGCCACATGCCGGAAACAGACCTTTCCAATGCCGATTTTCAGCTTGCCCTGCAATTTGTGAACCAGACGGCCCAGCATATTTTCCTGACCGGAAAAGCCGGTACCGGGAAAACCACTTTTCTGAAATATGTCCGGGATCATGGTAATAAGAAGATGGTGATTCTGGCGCCTACAGGCGTTGCAGCCATCAATGCAGGAGGCGTTACCCTGCATTCCTTTTTTCAGCTTCCTTTTGTCCCTTTTATTCCCGGAGTCTCAAACTATTTTGATCAGCCCGGACAGACTTCCAACGAGCAAACCCTGCTGAAAAACCTCCGTTTTTCCTCTGCGAAAAAGGAGCTTTTGCAGGAACTGGACCTGCTGGTGATTGATGAAGTGAGCATGCTGCGGGCGGATATGCTGGATGCGATGGATGCCGTTCTGCGGTATTACCGGAACAAATTACAGCCCTTTGGCGGCGTACAGGTTCTTTTTATCGGTGATCTCTATCAGCTGCCCCCGGTGGTGAATAAAACAGAATGGGAATTGCTCAGCGAGCACTATCAAAGCCCTTTTTTTTTCGATGCCCGGGTGCTGAAAAACTGTTCCCTGGTTTATATTTCCCTGAAAAAAATATACCGGCAAAAAGATTCGGACTTTATCAGCCTGCTGAACAGCATCCGCAATAACGGGGTATCGGAAGAAGAGCTAACGGTTCTGCATAAGCGCTATGAACCGGATTTCCAACCCGGGCACGGCGAACAATTCATCACCCTTACCACCCACAATGCCCGGGCGGATGCCATCAATAAAAATGAGTTGGCGAAATTGTCCGGACACCACTACGCTTATGAAGCCGAAGTCAGCGGCGATTTTGATCCGCGATCGGTGACGGCCGACAGTCAGCTCTTTCTGAAAAAAGGCGCCCAGGTAATGTTTGTAAAAAATGACAAGGGCGAGAACCGGCGATACTTCAATGGGAAGATCGGGGTTGTAAGTAAAATTTCAGAGGATGTGATCGGTGTGGAATTTCCCGGTGAGCCAGGGGAGTTGATCGTTGAAAAAGAGACCTGGAAAAATATCCGCTATCATTATAACAGGGAAATAGGAACCGTGGAGGAAGAGACCATCGGCAGCTTTACGCAATATCCTGTCCGGTTGGCCTGGGCCATTACCATTCATAAAAGCCAGGGGCTTACATTCGAAAAAGCCATCATTGATGCCGGCGCATCTTTCGCCCCGGGACAGGTTTATGTTGCGCTGAGCCGGCTGACTACGCTCGGGGGCCTGGTTTTGTATTCCCGCATCCATCCCCGCAGCATCCTGACCGACCCGCGGGTAATCGCCTTTTCCCAATCGGAAGAAGCTTCTGTTCACCTGCAGGAAAAACTGCAAGAGGAACAGTCAGCTTATGTATTGCGGCTGATTGAAGAAGCGTTTCAATGGAATAAGATCTCCACTGCTTTCCGGAATCATTATGAAGGATATGGCAATGGGCTGATCAGGGTAAAGGATTTATCCGCCGAATGGGCAAAGCATATTCTTGGAAAAGTGGACGAAGAAGCTGTCGTCTGTGAAAGATTCGGGAAACAACTTACCGGCTTATTATCGACGGCGAAAGAGAATGGCTATCAGACCCTGCAGCCCCGGATTGAAGCCGCCTGCAAATATTTCCTGAACGTGCTTGACCTGCTGACGGGTTCCCTGGAAAAACGCAGGATGGAATCAAAGAAAACCGGCAAATCCGGAAAGTATGCAAAAGAATTATCCGGGTTGGGAAAGACCCTGCAGTTTAAAAAACTTCAGCTGAATCAGGCATTGCGAATGGGCGAGGGGCTGGTAAAGGGGGTGGAAGTGAATGCGCTTTTTGATTTTCTGCAATCTCCCCGACCGGATGCACAGTCTGCCCAACCGGATAGAAAAGAAAAGAAAGCCAAACCCACGGAGAAATTAAAAAAGGGAATCACCCAGCGAATCACTCTTGATTTATATAAAGAAAATAAAACCATTCCCGAAATTGCAAAATTGCGCGGACTGGCTGTAACCACCATCGAAAACCACCTTACATCATTTGTTGCAACCGGGGAAATAGAACTTCAGGACCTGGTGCCCTCCGAAAAAATAGAAACCATCCTTACGGCAATCCGCGAATCCGGCGATTCGCTGCTCAGTCCGGTTAAAGAAAAATTAGGCGAAGCATTTTCCTATCTGGAAATTAAAGCAGTGAAACAATCGATGGAGAAAGCCTGAATCAAAACGGATCTCCATGCGTTTTACGGATGAGTGCGCGGACGAGGGGAGGAAAAGGTTTCAAGAGGCTGATCAGCAGGCCGGATAAAAGAGGATTTCCAAAGAAATGCTGCAGAAATCTGCCCGTGCGAAGACGTTTGGCAAAAGCACGATTCCATTGGCGCTGATACTCCGTTTCCATCTTTTTCCGGGAGTAAACATTTCCCAGAAACATTTCGAGGCAGGAAGCCGCGATCTTCGATCCGTGCAGGGCCATACTCATGCCGTTGCCGCAAAGGGGGGTGATCATACCGGCGGCATCCCCGACAAATAATATGTGATTTTCCACCTGTGTTTTTTTTGCAAAACTGATCTGGGAAATCGTCAAAGGCTGGTCGTATAAAAGGTAAACCTGGCTGAATAATTCGCGGAGCCGCGGGTTTTTTTTCAGAATGCGGTCTTCCATCTCCGTTATGGATTGCCCGCTTTTTTTCAGATTTTCAGCAAGGGTCAGATAACACAGGCAATATTGGTTGTCTTCAATTTTCGAAATACCACAATAGCCCCCGGAAAAATTATGCAGGGCAATTTCCTGTTCGGGAAAGTTGGCGCGGACATGATATTTTACACCTACATAATTTTTTTTGCGGGAAGAATGAATAAAAGACCGTTTCCATTTTACGTCCAGGTTGCTTCTTTTGCCGAAACTGCCACAAACCGTACGGGCCCGGAATAATCCGGAGGAGCTGCTGATATTGAAAAACTCTTTCTGGAATTCAATTCCGTTCACTTTGGTGTTCTCCATTAAAATGGTTTCTGCCTCCCTCGCCAGGACGGCCAGTGCAGCATCCAGTTTAAACCGGCTGATCCCAAATCCGCCAGGCTGAAGCTTTTCTTTTATGGATTTACCATCGGGCGCGCTGATGATTACCTCACGATCCGTGGAAGATTCCATTCTCCGAGCGGCAGGCCGAGCGCAGTCAGAAAATCCCAGCTTTCCATGCTGATATATTCCCCGCAGACCTTGTGAAATGGATAGATTTCTTTTTCAAACAGCAGCACCTGGTAACCTTTTTTTGACAACTGGATGGCAAGCGAAAGGCCCGCCAGGCCGCCGCCGACAATAGCCGCATCATATATGGGGGGAGGATTGGTCATGTTGGAACAATGATCAGCCAGCGAAACGCCCATTTCCATTGAATAGTATATTTGGAAATACCTGCTTTTTCCAGCATGACTTTTAACTCTTTTTTTCTAAATCCTCTCAGTACCGATAACGGCGCATCATTTTTCACGAGGTAAGATCTGGAAAAATTAGCAGTAAGCCAGCGTATGGAATACCAGGCAAGCGCATGGCGGTGCAGGTCATTGATGAAAAACCCGGACCGGGAATGGATTTGCATCCAGCGGAACATGCTGACCAGTTCTTCCTCCCTGAAATGATGGCAGAATAAGGAGGCAAAAAGGATATCCGGCTGCGTGCTGAAATTTACCTGCCGGTAATCGCAGACAAATAAATTCAGGAATTTTTTTCCATTGGGCCTGCCGGGCTGCATTGATGCAATCCGGATTCAGGTCAATGCCGATACAATGCAGGTTCACCCGGTTGAAATCCGTTTTTTTCTGAATGGCCAGCAGATTATCTCCTCCGCCGCAGCCAATTTCAGCTACCGTTATTTTCTTCAGGCCGGATGCCAGCGCCCGGAACCCCTGCAGCGTAATAGCATGTCCTCCGAGTCTGCGATTGATCAGCTCCAGTTCTTTCAGATTCAATGCAATATCCGCAGCGGGAATATCCTGCCGGTCAAGAAGTTCTGGCTGAAGGCTGCGGATAGAGAAATCCATGGTCAATAGTTAACGGTAACCAGGGTCAGTTGCCGGCGATAAAAGTTTCCATCGTAAGTCCGGGTCCGAAAGCAGCTGCAAAAATCGTTTGTTTTTTGCTGTCCGATTTTTTGAAAATGCGGTCCAGAACAAATAATATGGTCGGAGAAGACATATTCCCGAATTCATTCAGCACTTCATAGCCTGCCGTCAGTTTTTCTTTCGGCAGCCCAAGGCTTTTTTCAATGGCTTCCAGAATTTTTCTGCCTCCGGGATGAATGCACCAGTCGGTAATGGAATCCAGGGAAATACTGTTCTGCCGAAGGGCATTTTCTACCAGGTTTTTAAAATCCTCTTCAATCAGGCCGGGGACATAACTGCGCAGGGTCATGGCAAAACCTGTGGAAGATAATGCCCAGCTCATTTCGTGTTTACCTCCGGGTTTTACTTCCGCATAAAATCCATGGATTTGCATCCCTTCCGGCTTTTTACCCCTGTCGCCGGTTACCAGCACTGCTGCTGAGCCGTCGCCAAACAATAAACTCGAAGTGATATTATCCATGCTGGCTTCCTGCTGAAAATGAAGGGTACAAAGTTCCGTACAAACGATCATCACTTTGGCGGCAGGCTCAGACCTGCAAATGGCATCCGCCAGTTTCAGTGCATGAATGGCCGCATAACAGCCCATGAAATTCACGGAGGTTCTGAAAATATTTTTTGGAAGATCCAGCAGTTCCATCAGCTGCAGATCAAGTCCCGGCGCACTTAAGCCTGTACAGGTAACCGTTATAAGATGGGTGATTTCTTTTGGATCCATTTTGTTTTGCAGGCAATTCCGGATGGATTCAGCCGATAAGGCCGGAGCATACTGGGTAAAAATCTGCATCCGTTTTTCGAGGGAAGGGAAAGGTTCGAGATTCTCTGTAGGGGGATAAAAGCTCCATTTTTCCGGAGGCAGGCTGTAATCGGACAACACCGAATAACGGTTCGATATCCCGCTGTGCTGATAAAGGTATCTCAGCTTCCGGCGATCTTTCTCATTAAACGCATAAATCCGGCTCATAAAATTCAGAATCTCCTGCTGGTCATGCTTAAACCGGGGCAGGGCCGTACCGATGGAAATGATCTGGCTCAATAATAATATTTTATTTTGCTTAGCGCAAGTTGTAATGCATCAGGAATACAACAATAAAGCCAAGGTTTGTGCAAAGGGAGGCAATGAGATTCATCCGCATCGTATGCCCAAAACTGGCCTGTGCCGGATCACGCCAAACTTTCCCGGCCCAATACATAAAGTATACGATAACCGGTATCATACAGGTTGCAAAAACCCATAATTCTTTTATTTCCAGGGAGGTCAGGAAAAAAAACTGAGCATGGCGAAAGCGATCGTATAAATAATACCGGAAAAGATAAAAGTGCCCCGGTATCCCAGTACGGCGCTCAGGGTGCGTACGCCATCCCGGGCGTCTGCCGCATGCTGATAAATCTGGGTAAGGGGATAAAAGCCACCGATCAGCAAAGAAGCCGCAATCATCCCCAATACCGGAACCTGTAAAGTCAGACCGGGATCGGCGCCATGATAGACCATAAAAAAAATCAGGGCGCCCTGAAAAATAATCACCGTCAGATAGCCCGGGACCGGATATTTTTTCAGCCTGATCTGTCTTGCACTGTAAGCGCGGGATGCAAGAATGTATAACAAGGCTCCGGTACAGAAATAAATACTGATGAATAAACTGAGCAGGACCGCCAGCAAATCCATAATCAGGGTTACATAAAACAGCTGCCGGGTGGGAGCCAGCGGTGTTTTTAATCCGCCAATACTTTCCTCATCCCGGTCCATATAACTATTGTACCCGTTACTGGAGGGATAAAGCAAGAAATGAATGATGAAAAAGATCAGGATAGCGCGCCGGGGATCCGGATGGAGCAGCTGGCTCAGGGCAAACCAGTACACCGGCATCAGGAAAAACGAAAAGTGAATCCGCAGCAGTTGAAAAGTTGACGGGTTAATGCGCATAAACCGGGAAAATGTAATTTAAAATTCTTTCCGGGGTAAAAGACGTTTCAGGGCGCAATCCCGGCGCATATTTCCGGTAAAGGGAAATCCTTCCCGGTAACGGAAGGATATACGACTGATAATTATTTAATTATCAAATACTTATCTATTGGTACGCAATTCGTTCCCATTCGTTGTCTAATATCCTTTTATGAAACCGAAAATGAAGCTGAATATTGCTGTCCTGATCTTTTCCGGAATGCTATTCCCCTTCCTGATGCAGGCGCAGGTTGTTTCCAGCTGGAATTTTAATAACACCCTTGCAGGAGCTGCAGGCGTTAATACAACTGCAACCAATGCAGTGTTGGGCAGCGCCATTGGTTCCGGTGCCTATAACGGTGGAACCGTATATTTTGGAGAAGATGGATGGCCTTCCGGTTCACTGGATCCGGATGCTTATATAGAATTTTCTGTTGCGCCGACCGCTGCGCATACCGTTACGGTCGCTTCCATGCAGCTTTCCATCCGCAGAAGCACTACCGGTACATCTGCAGGATCAGGTCCCAGAAACTGGGCATTGCGCTCCAGCCTGGATGGGTTTGCTGCTGATATTTCCAACGGAACGCTTTCAACCAGTATTACATCCGTGCCGGTGACCTTTACGGCATCTTTTGCCAACCTGTCCACCGCGGTCAGTTTTCGTTTGTATGGTTATAATGCAGTCGTTACTTCCGGCGGTTTGAACCGTTTCGTTTTTGATAATTTTTCCATCAGCGGTTCTGCGGGAATTCTTCCGCTGGTATTTGAAGATTTCACTGCCATTGCAAAAAATACATCTGCCGGATTATCCTGGGATATCAGTGGTAACGAAAATATTGCGGAGGTGAATATTGAACGTTCAACAAACGGAAGTGATTTTGAGGTGATCGGAAATATTCCGGCAATACATAAAAATGATTATTACGCTTATACGGATAATCTGAACAATCCTTCCGGCACGTATTACTACCGCATCCAGATCATTTCTGCCGACAATAAGATCTTTTATTCTACGATTCAGACGGTTTCCTTTGCCTCAACTCCTTCCTTTTCCCTTCAGGCGATCAATAGCGGAAAGGGTGGAGAAATCCGCTTCCGGATCACGGCTGACCAGTCGGGTATTTATCAGATCGGTTTATACGATATGAACGGGACGAAGCTGGCGGTGAAACAAATCGATCTTACCCCGGGAACCCAAACGCTTCGGATGGAGCATGGTTATATCCGGCCGGGCATTTATTTGCTGGGTGCTGATCATGGCGGGAAGCACCAGGTTTCCAAACTGATTTTACAATAAGAAATTACACTGCAACGGTCAAACTAAACCTAGGGAGTAAGTCCATTGCTGCTATGGACTTACTCCCTAGGTTTAGTATAAAAGGGGAGTAACGGATCCGTCAGTTTGTCTCCTGATCGGCGATGACCTTTTTGATCGGGATCTTTTGAGGTTACATTTTGAAACCTCAATATGGAAGGGACTGATAGTTTAGGCCTAAACCAGTATTCGCAGGGGCTCTTCCAGGAGTCCTTTTAGTGTTTGCAAGAAGGCTGCACCGGTTGCCCCATCTACTACGCGGTGATCACAGCTCAGGGTCAGTTTCATGACATTCCCGGGAACCACAGCCCCATTTTTTACCACCGGAATCTGCTGGATGGCGCCGATGGCCAGGATACAGGCATCCGGGGGATTGATGATGGCAGTGAAATCATCCATGCCAAACATGCCGAGATTGGAAATGGTAAAAGTGCTTCCTTCCCAGTCTGCCGGTTGCAATTTTTTATTCTTTGCTCTTTGCGGCAAAATCTTTTACTTCCGCAGAAATCTGCGACAAGGATTTTGTATCGGCAAAACGCACCACGGGAACCAGCAATCCGTCTTCCACGGCCACGGCCACGCCGATATTCACATGATGATTTACGCGGATTTTATCGCCCATGCCAGCTGCTGTTTACCGCCGGATGTTTTTTCAGCGCCACCGCTACGGCTTTCAACACGATATCATTGAAGGATATTTTTACCGGAGAAATTTCATTTATTTTGGCCTGCTTTCTACCGCCTTATCCATATCGACCGTCATATTCAGATAAAAATGCGGCGCAGAAAATTTGCTTTCTGCCAGGCGTTTCGCAATTACTTTGCGCATTTGCGAAACCGGAACCTCTTCAAAACTTACCTGACCGGCCGGAGCAGTTGCCACGGCAGCAGGCGCCTGGTGCGCCGAGCCGTTGTTGCGGGCGCAGTTGCCGGATTGATATTCAGACACATCTTTTTTTACAATTCGGCCATTATCGCCGCTGCCGTGCAGCCTGGAAAGATCAATGCCTTTTTCGGAAGCCAGTTTCTTTGCCAGCGGAGATGCTTTGATCCGGCCATCTCCGTTTACGGAAGGTCTGATGCTGTTGCTGTAGCGGGAGCCGTAGTTGGCTGCTACAGGCTGCAGATGTCCTCTTTGGCTGCAGCCGGTGCTGCAGTGCCCTTATTTTTTGATGCTTCCACAATCTGCTGCACATTCACTTTTCCTTCTTCACCGATGATGGCCAGCAGGTCATTCACTGCAATTTTTTGTCCTTTTTCTGCGCCGGTATATAATAATTTTCCTTCCTTATAACTTTCCAGTTCCATCGTGGCCTTATCGGTTTCGATATCCGCCAGAATATCTCCTTTTTTTACCTTGTCACCTACTTTTTTATGCCAGTCGGCAATTACACCTTCCGTCATGGTATCGCTTAATCGGGGCATCAGGATCACTTCCTGCATGGAAGCAAGATCCATTGCGGGGCGGCTTCCTTGGAGCAGGCGCTGCTGAGCTTTTTGCAGCGGTTGCGGTCGTTGCATGTTTTGCAGATGCCTGAGCAGGAGCATTTTGCACGGTCTCGCTGCCGGAGCATGCCCTGCTTTTGCAGCCGGGAGCTGCAGCTCCGCCTTTCACCAGCGAACTGATATCTTCTCCGGGTTTTCCGATGATGGCCAGCAGATCATTTACCTGGATCTTTCCGCCTTTATCCGTACCGGTATACAGCAGGGTGCCATCTTTATAACTTTCCAGATCCATCGTGGCCTTATCCGTTTCCACTTCTGCCAGCAGATCTCCTTTTTTTACCGTGTCACCCACTTTTTTATGCCAGGCAGCGATCACTCCTTCCGTCATGGTATCACTTAGCCGGGGCATTAAAATAACTTCAGCCATAAAACTGGATAATTTTAGATTTTGGAAGCCCGAAATTAAGGCAATTTTAATTGACGGTTGAAATTGACGAGTCGCATCGTCAACCGATCAACCTGTCAACAGTCAACGGTAATTTCTTTTACATTCCCTGTTCGCTTCAACACTCCCCAATGTTGCAGTTCCCCTTTTATGGCCCGCCGGAACGGATTTAAACAGCACATACCACATCAGCCAGCGCCAGACCAGCCGCTGCGGGATCAGCCAGAGCAGCTTCGCACATGTTTTCCTTTTCAAAGCTGAAAGCCAGTATGGCCACCGCCACAGTCCACGAGCATAAATATCAGGTAATAAGTTCCGATGCGGGCCGCATTTCCGGTGAGCAATCCGACCAGCATAAAAAAATCGGCCAGGGGAATGATGGAAGGAATGATGTATTGAAAGATGAGAATATTGGGCAAGGCGATCCAGCCCAGCGATTTATTCTTTGTGCTGAACAGCATATCCCTGTTTTTCCAGAAAGTCTGCATTACCCCGAAGCTCCAGCGAAAACGTTGTTTGATAAACATTTTCAGGGTTTCCGGCGCTTCCGTCATGGCAATGGCGCTGTTTTCATTTTGTATGATATAATTGCAGCGCAGCAGCCGGATGGTGAGATCGCAGTCTTCCGCCAGCGTATCGGTAGTAAATCCGCCCGCTTCTTCGATGGCCGTTTTCCGGAAAGCGCCGATGGCGCCCGGCACTACCGTAATGGCATTGACATAAGCAAATGCTTTCCGGTCGAAATTCTGGCTGCTGATGTATTCGATGGACTGCCAGCGGGTAAGCAGGTTCACTTTATTGCCCACTTTTACATTTCCGGCCACGGCGCCCACTTTTTTACCGTTGTGATATTCGAACATCGCCAAAATGCATCATCAGTTTTGATACCGCATCGGGCAGTAATTTGGTGTCTGCATCAATACAAATCACGAAATTCCGCAGCTGATTGCTGATTCCAAAATTTAATGCGGATGCTTTTCCGCCATTGGGTTTTGTGAATACGCGCACCTGGGGATTGTCCTGAAAGGCTTGCTTAACTTTGTTGATAAGTGTCATCCTTGCTTCCATCGTCCACAAAAATAATTTCGAAATTCGGGATAATCTGTCTTCAGCAGATTTTGTACCGAACTCACGGCATTTACTTCTTCATTATAAGCCGGAACAATGATGCTGACCAGCGGCGCATCCCTTGCCATCCGGCTATCCAGAATGGTTTCAACCCATATTTTTTTTCCCAGCGATGTTGTTTGCTGGCAATAACGGCCATGAACAGTATGCGCAACAGGGAAAGGATAATGAAAACGATGAAAACGGATGCCAGCAGATGACTGCCCAGGTAAGCAGACATCGGCAAGAATAATTCAACTGAAGCAGATAATACCCGCTGCCCTTTGGAACCGGAGGCATCAGGTCTTCTTTTTTCTTGCCCAGCAAATCGGCAATCGTGGTAAACTGTATATCCCCTTTCTTTAAAATAATGGATGATCCGGGGAAGCGCTTCTACCGTTGCCTGCCCGGCTGTCCCCTCCGGCATCATGCAGCAGAATAATATTCCCGCTCAGGTTTTGACTCGGTCATTTCTGCTTTGCGGCGCGATTACCCGGGCTACAATGGAATCCGCCGGTGTGCCCGGCTCCCAGTCCAGCGGATCAATGGATTCCCCGATATCCAGATAATTTTTTTCCCGCGCAATGGCAACCGGAATCAGTTCCTCCGCTTTTTGCGGTTCGAAATCGGCATTGATAGGGCGCCCGGAATAAGATGGTGGAATGCCCGGTGATGCATTCGATCAGCAGACGGGTGGCATCCATTTCAATAATGGCGCGTTTCCGGCTTACTTTAGCAATATTCGGATGGGTAAACGTGTGATTGCCGATTTCGTGTCCTTCACTGATAAATCCTTTTTACCATGCGGGATATTATTTTCCGCATTGATGCCGACCAGGAAAAAAGCGGCGGGTACATTTTCCCTGCTCAGGATATCCAGAATCTTGGGCGTATATACCGGATCCGGTCCGTCGTCGAATGTGAGCACCAGTTTTTTCTTGTCCTTGGTGCCATATTTTCTTGCCACCCATTTGGAGGGAAGGCTGTCATATTTTTCTTCACTGATCAGCAATTCGCTGTATCCAGTTCCGGAGTGATTTTTCCGCTGGTGGGACCGCCGATCACATCCAGCACTTCACCTTCTCCGGAATAGGCCGGTGTTTCATCCAGGCTCATTGTTTTCACGGTGGAGAATAACTGAAAATCAAAATTCCTCAGGCTGTCCTTGCTCATGTCATGGTCATAAAAATCCCACATGCGGGAATCCTCATTGCCCAGCCGCCAGAGCGCCACGCCGCCGAGATCCGGATTCTTCTGCAAAACGCATGGAATTGAAAGTGGTGGCCGCATCGGTGAAATGCACCTTGTGCGGTGCCCCATTATCGTCGTCGTAAGTGAAATGCAGGTTATAGGAATCATTGTCAAATATAATTTTTCCGTCATAACTCAGGGCCAGTGTCAGGGCATCCTGATAACTGATGGGAGTAGCAGAAACCACTTTATCGTTTTCATCCATTTTCCAGTCATATCCAAAACCGGCAAGGGCCAGAATCAGTTTGTTGACTGGGAATTTTTTTGATGGCATCATCCACTGCGCCTTCAATCCATTTCTGGTGACAGATCGGGCCGGGCCGTGTGGCATCTGAATACTGATCATATGCCATCAGCATCACATAATCGTTGTATTTTGACAGTTCCTGAAATTATAATCCTGGTTAAATGGCTCACATCCTGGGTAACCAGCAAACCCTTTGCGTGCATTTTTTCATATAGTTCTTTCTGAAATTGACACCAGCACTTCATTCTTTTTTTCCTGCAGTTCTTCAAAATCAATATTGATTCCGTCGAGTTTATATTGTTCAAGATATTTGATGATATCATTGATCAGTCGTTCTCTTTTTTCCGGGTTGTTCAGGATGCGGTGCACCACATCGCCCCGGAAAACCTGGTTGATATTATTGGTGAGCATGGGAACATTTTCACGCCGGCCTTGTTCATGATATCCAGCGCCTTTCTTGTCGATATCTGACCGTAAGGGTATCGGCATTGGGATCGAGGAAAAACCATTCCGGCAATACCATATTCAGCCGGGAAATATTCTGTTCGAGGGAAGTAAAGGAAGTGGGTGACCAGTTTACATAAAATCCCGCACGGATGCCGGCGGAAAATTTTTTAAATGAATAAAAACTGGAATCCGCCTGCACAATGATGCCATTTTTTTTCCTGAATCTTTTGGGGATTGGATAGCCTCCGGCCTTATACGCTTCTTTTTCATTGATGTATTTCCGGAATCCACCATATTGTTTGCCGATTTTGCTTTTATTGAAAAGCCAGCCTGAACTGTCCAGCAATGCTTCTTTTTCCTTTGCTCCGAGCATATTGGGCAAAGAAGGGGTATATACCCGGGTCAGGGTTATGATAATAGTAATTATGCCCAGTACGAGAAAAAGTGCTAATCAGCCGGCTGCTCCAAATAAAACGCGACCAACGGGAAGATGAGCTGGTTTGAAATACCTGGTTCGTAGAATTTCCTGCCATAAAATTTGTAAAGATCCTGCGAATCAACGGCTAAGCAAAATCAGGCGGGTCAAATTAGAGGATTTTTAGCATTTGATTAAAAATGGTTTCTGGCAGATCAGCTGCCAGCCGGTTTAATAATCCAGTTCCAGTTTCAGTTTGTCCTTTAATTCTTTCACAAGGGATATTTTCGGCCATTTGCTGAAACTGATCTCTTTTGCTCAGGGTTTTTTCCAGTGAATATGCTCAGTTTGCTTTTCCCGGATGGAAACGGAAAAAGAAATATTTTTATTGTTGAATACTTTTTGGAGCAGATCGGAAAGTTTTCGTTTTTCCTGTTCAATAAATCGCTGTTCCAGGTTATTGTTGGTGAGGATTTCAAAACGTCTGGTCATCCAGTATTTTAAGTTCGGCACCTTCAAAACTCTGCGCGGCTGAATTTTTATTTTCTTTCAGCTCAGCGGTAAACTGATTCCAGGTTTCTGTCAATAGCGGTTGTTCCAGTGGTTTTGGCAAGTCGGAACCGATGCCGCATGTTTCCGGTTCAGTACTTCCTGGCGGATTTTCGAAAGGGCACCAGGAGCTGGTTTGTTCCGGTGCATGCGAGCAGTGTTTTCCGTGGCTCTTGCAATGATCAGTTTTGGACGGTCTTCGGTTCTGGGATTCTTCAATCATCAGCGGGCGCCGGATCTGTTCATTTGTCGGCCGATTGTTTCGTGCATATTCAGGTGCAGCGGCTGTTTTTTTTCTTTGATTTCCAGTGGTGCAATCGACCGGTAAGCGACTGGTTTTACCGACTCAGTTCCTTTTTTTTTATCCGCTGCTCCGGTTCCGACAGATGAAGGGCCTGATCTAGATAAGACAGTTTGATCAGGGCCAGTTCAACATGCAATCTTTTATTGCGGGCCGCCTTATAATGCAGTTCTGATTCACTCAGCATATTCAATGCGCTGATCAGGTAGCCGGCGCTGATTTCCTGCGCTACCGCATGATATTTTTCTTTGAATTCTTCCACCACTTCCAGCAGGACGCGCTGCTTTTTCATCTTTGCAAATCAAGCAGGTTCCGGATGAATTCTGCAAATCCATTCAACAGCAGATCTCCTTCAAATCCCTTGCGGTTGATTTCATCATAAATCAGCAGGGCTTCAGCCAATTGCTGATCTACGGATGGCATCCAGCAATTTAAAATAATATCCGGCATCCAGAATATTCAGGTGTTCCAGTGTATCGGCATAAGTTAATTTTCCATCTGAAAAACTCACCATTTTATCCATGATGCTCAGCGCATCGCGCATGCAGCCTTCACTTTTTTGCGCAATGATTTCCATGGCAGATCTGTCGGCGGTGATGTTTTCTTTTTCACAGATCTCCAGCAGATGATCCATGATGTCCTGATTGGTGATTCGTTTAAAATCAAAAACCTGGCAACGGCTCAGGATGGTCGGCAGGATCTTGTGTTTTTCAGTGGTTGCGAGTATGAAAATGGCATAGGGCGGCGGTTCTTCCAGTGTTTTCAAAAATGCATTGAAGGCGGAAGAGCTGAGCATGTGCACTTCATCTATGATATACACTTTGTATTTTCCGGCCTGGGGGGCAAAACGCACCTGGTCAACCAGAGACCGGATATCATCTACCGAATTATTGCTGGCAGCATCCAGTTCATGAATATTCAGGGAACTGCCTTCATTAAAGGAAATGCAGGAATGGCATTCATTACAGGCTTCCCCATCTGCCGCCGGATTTTCGCAGTTGATGGCTTTTGCCAGGATTCGGGCACAGGTTGTTTTTCCCACGCCGCGCGGGCCCGCAAAATAAAAAAGCATGGGCAAGCTGTTTATTGCGGATGGCATTTTTTAGTGTGGTGGTGATATGCGACTGGCCCACAACCGTTGAAAAATTCTGTGGTCTGTATTTTCTTGCGGAAACGATGAATTTATTCATAACCTGGTGCCTCCGGAATCTTTTCGTTTTTGCAATAATAATAAAGTTTTAGAAGATGGGATGTCTTTTAAATTCCCTGGTCCGGTCGAAAATATACCGGTAAGTGGTCAGCTTCCTGCTCTGGTAAGTATCTGCCATAGTGCCCGGATCATGTTGATCATTTTCGGATTGAAATCGCCGATCCATTGCATTTCATATTCCGTATAATGGGTAGTATTAGACCATTTTGCCGGTTTCCACAATCATATATGCATCAATTCCCTTTCCCTGGAATTCCGGAATTATTCCGAAAACAATACCCGTAAATTTTTTATTGGTCTTGGTTTTTTTCATCCATAAAAATTTCAGTTTTGCAGCAATCCGAATTTCCCATTCAGGTATTTGAACCATTGGTTCACATCAGGAATATTCACAAACATGGCAATGGGCTTTTCCTGATGATAAACAAACCAGATCAGCCTCGGTTCCATAAACGGCTTTCATTTGCCTGAACATATGTTTTACCTGTTCCAGTCGGAGTTGTTTCATGCCGCCATGGCCCGCCCAGGCTTTATTATATATTTCGGTGAAATCGGCTGCATATTTCGACAGATTTTTCAGTTCGATATGTGCTGCCCGGTAAGCAGGATCTGCGCTTAACCTGTCGTGCCGCTCCATCACTTTTCCTGAAAGGTCTTTTTGGGATCCATGCCAAAACAAATCTGCTGAAAAAAGACGCGGAAACCATAGTTTTCAAAAAGCTGCTGATAATAAGGCGGATTGAAATTCATCCGGTACATCGGTTCATGAAATCCCTGCGTTACCAGCCCCCACCAGGTATCCCGTTCTCCGAAATTGATGGGACCGTCCATGGCCTCCATTCCCCGCTGCATAGCCAGTGTCTGGCCACATCGAAAAGCATATCAGCAGCAGCCTGGTTATTGAATGCAGTCGAAAAAACCGATGCCGCCCACCGGGAAATTCATCTCCCTTTGGTCTTATATCTTTTATTTACAAAAGCGGCAATCCTGCCCAGTTTTTCGCCGTCTTCGGAAAGCAGGATCCAGCGGGTACATTCCCCATGCCGGAAATGCCTTATTTCGTTTTGGATCAAAAACCTGTTCTATGTCTTTGTCGAGCGGCCGGATATAATTGGGAATATCTTTATGGATCAGCACATTGATTTCAATAAATGAGCTTCGCATCTTCCGGGGTTTTTACTTCAATCAGGTTCATATTTTGCGGAACAGTTGGCAATGAGAATATTTACGTGGCAGAATGGTTAAATGCGTATGTAATTCCGGCCAGATCAGTTTGTAAACGCGGCGGAAAGATTTTAAAGTCACGGATATAGGTAATTTGAATGGTGGGTATGCATAAATTGATGATGAAGATAGTGAATACCTTGTACTCCATTTTATCCCGCTGCTGCTTCATTGAATTTTTTATAAAAAAGAAAGAAGCCCGTCAGGACGGCGATAAATGCATAGGCCAGGCTGCGGGTCAAGATCCTGCACCGAAACGCTGATGACTAACACGGAGATCAGTCCGAACAGGTAAATCAGGAAATCAGATTTCCTTTTTCTCAGCCACCACAACGGACAGGGCAATGATAACCCAGGCTGATTTATAAGCAAGCAATCGCGCCGGCAAAGGATAAGCCAGACCGGAAAACCCTTTTGAAAGCGGAGAAATAAAGAAACGCCGCTGTTGCGCTCCGACCGGTACGTCCATTCCGGCCATATATTTCAGGGAAGCGCGGATGACCAGGTATAAAACATAGGCTGAAAGAAAGGGGATTGCGCTGTAAAGCAGATTTTTCCGGGCTTTACCCGGATAGCCATCCCTCAGCCGGCAGTAAACAAAGGCCAGGATACCGCCAAAAAGCGCTCTTTCATCCGTAAAAAACGCCAGTAAGAGGCAGGCAGACGAGCAAGAAGTGAATTCCTGTTCAGTAAAGCGAGCGCCAAAAACATAAAAGCAATCCCGTCGTTCCAGAGCAGGGTATCGTGAAAAAAGCTTTTGCCAACATATAGATACCGCGAAATTCAGGGCAGCCAGCGCCGCCAATAACCGGTTGCCGGAATATTGAAAAACGAGCCGCAGAATGCACATAAAGAAAATAAAACCGGCAATATTATTAATGATATACAGTCCCAGCATGCTGGTGAGCATATCGTGGGAAGGAATGGCGCTGGCCAGCAGGGCCGGAACAAAACGAAAATCGAGCTTGGAAGCATGTGTGTTTTCTGCCGCAGTATGATGGTTGAAAGGGTGATCGATCTGATGATTGATGGATCTGGTAATTTTCAATCAGTATTGAATAGGAATTGGATTTTTGCAGCCTGGATTCATTAAAATTTGTATAATTCGGCATTGATACCAGTAATACAATACAGTACACAGATCAGCGCCATTTTGACAGTTCCCAGAAAGAGCCCTTCAATAACCGGGGAAAATTTATTTTTGAAAAAGAGTAAAAAGTCTGGCTCATTTATTATTTTTTGTTTTTCAATTTACCCCTTCAATCCTTACCTTTGCGGGCGCAAATCGATGAAGCAGAATTTGCGGTTGTGCCCGGATTTTCAGCGCATTAATCTAAGAACTTACTATTAATAAATTTATGGCAAATACAGGTAAAATTAAACAAATCATCGGAGCTGTTGTGGATGTACAGTTTCATGGCAAACTTCCGGAGATTTATAATGCCCTGGAACTGAAGAAACCAGGAGGCGATACGCTGGTGCTGGAAGTTCAGCAGCACCTGGGGGAAGACAGTGTCCGTTGTATTGCCATGGATGGTACCGAAGGGCTGGTGCGGGGTATGGAAGTAGTGGATACCGGCATTGCCATCGCGATGCCGGTTGGAGAAGGTATCAAAGGCAGGCTGTTCAATGTAACCGGAGATCCGATTGACGGATTGCCGGCCGTTTCCAAAGTGAACGGCCGTCCGATTCACAGCAAACCACCTGCTTTTGAAAACCTGAGCGTGAGCACCGAAATCCTTTTTACCGGGATTAAAGTTATTGACCTGATCGAACCCTATGCAAAAGGCGGTAAAATCGGGCTGTTCGGTGGTGCCGGTGTAGGAAAAACCGTATTGATCCAGGAACTGATCAATAATATTGCCAAAGCATATGCCGGTGTATCCGTATTTGCAGGTGTGGGTGAACGTACCCGTGAAGGAAATGACCTGATGCGGGAAATGATCGAAGCCGGCATCATGAAATATGGCGACAATTTCAAACACAGCATGGAAAACGGCGGATGGGATCTGAGCAAAGTGGATATGAAGGAACTGTCTGAATCCAAAGCCACTTTTGTATTCGGACAGATGAATGAACCTCCGGGAGCCCGCGCCCGTGTGGCGCTGAGCGGACTGACCGTTGCAGAATATTACCGCGATGGAGATGGTAAAGGACAGGGACGTGATATCCTGTTTTTTGTTGATAATATCTTCCGTTTCACACAGGCCGGATCTGAAGTTTCGGCCTTGCTGGGACGTATGCCCTCTGCGGTGGGATATCAGCCAACCCTGGCTACTGAAATGGGACTGATGCAGGAAAGGATCACTTCCACCAAAAATGGTTCCATTACTTCCGTACAGGCGGTATATGTGCCGGCGGATGACTTAACCGATCCGGCGCCGGCAACCACTTTTGCCCATCTGGATGCGACTACTGTACTGGATCGTAAAATTGCGGATCTGGGTATTTATCCGGCGGTGAATCCGCTGGATTCCACTTCGCGGATCCTGACTCCGCAGATTGTTGGCGATGCGCATTATGATTGTGCCAACCGGGTAAAACTTATCTTACAGCGTTATAAAGAATTACAGGATATCATTGCCATCCTCGGTTTGGATGAACTGAGTGATGAAGATAAATTAACCGTAACACGTGCGCGTAAAGTGCAGCGTTTCCTTTCCCAGCCCTTCCATGTGGCCGAAGCATTTACCGGTCTGAAAGGTGTGCTGGTGCCGATCGAAGAAACCATCCGCGGATTCAATATGATCATGGATGGAGAAGTGGATGATTATCCTGAAGCAGCTTTTAACCTGGTCGGAACCATCGATGATGCAATTGAAAAAGGTAAGAAACTGATGGCGCAGGCGCAGGGATAAGAGAGGT
The DNA here is from genome assembly GCA_963801295.1 of uncultured Chitinophagaceae bacterium. GTDB lineage: Bacteria > Bacteroidota > Bacteroidia > Chitinophagales > Chitinophagaceae > Puia. The sequence continues at coordinate 415,370 of CAWDEH010000008.1, read as the reverse complement.
TGACGGGAGATGGACATTGGTGGAGGATCGGTTAACCTTTGTATTCGGATTTTTAGTTTTTAATTTTTTTCATGAATCTTGAAATACTCACACCCGAAAATAAATTATTCAGCGACGATGTTTATGGAGTTCAGTTGCCCGGTGTAGCAGGTTCTTTTGAAGTGCTGGATAAACATGCGCCGCTGGTGAGCGCGTTGAAAAGCGGCCGCATTAAAGTGCTGAACGATAAGAATCATTCAACTTATTTCGATATCCAAAGTGGTTTTGTGGAAGTGCTCAATAATCAGGTTACCGTTTTGGTGGAAGGCGCAAAACAGGTTTAACTTTTTCATCAGATGGTTCACGCGAAAATTACGAAATCAGTGTTATTTGATTGATTACCGGATAGTTTCCCGATGAAATCTGTAATAGCGGATTAATTCAACTGCGGATCTGTCGGGAAATTGATCATCATCAGGTAATTTCCGCCCAGCATGTCGAATGGCTTCTTTCCAGATCTCTTCTGTTTTTTTATGAAAGATGAGTTTCCGGCTTGCTTTGACCGGCAGCCAGGATTTTTCCTTCAGTTCATCCTCCAGCTGGCCGCCGGCCCAGCCCGAATACCCGATATAAAACCGGATTTTGCCTGCTTTGTATCTTACCCGAGCGGATCAGTTCAATGGCTTTTTCAAAATCTCCGCCCCAGTAAATCCCATCAATCACCTCATAACCGCCCTGAATCAGATCGGGATACTGATGAAGAAAATGGATGGTGTCTGTTTGAACCGGACCTCCGAAATAAACCGGAATTTCCAGGTCATCCGCATTCTTAACCAGATCTTTCAGGCTATATTCGTATGTTTTATTGAGCAGAAAGCCAAAACTTCCTTCGCTTTGATGTTCACAAAGGAAAATGACCGATCTTTTAAAATTGGGATCTTTCAGAAATGGGTCAGCGATCAGCAATATGCCGGCAGCGGGACTGTCCATATACGTAAATTAACTAATCCGAAGGATATTGTTTAATAAATTTGCAGGCGGTCAGCGTGCCCGGACGAACCTGGTTTCCGGGTATAAACTCTAGTCTTCGTGAAAAAAAACTTTACCATTATTTTTATTCTGATCAGTATTTCGCTGATTGGTATTATCTATATCCAGTGGAACTGGATCACCACGATGGTGGAAAATAAAGAAGAAGAACTGCATCATAAACTCGTGGATGTAACCGCCGATGTGGCGCGGGATCTCATTGAATATAAACAAACGGCGCTTTCCGGTTCCGAGTTGCTTCGGTCGAGGCCGGGATTTAACTTCAGGCCATCAGATCAGTTTTTGCAGGAACTGATGCGCCCGCCGCTGATCGCCCAGAAATTCAGCTATGAAGAAATGCGGGATAAGCTCAAAAGAGCTTTTAACTACCGCGGGTTAAAAGATACCAAATTTGAATTCTGTATTTTTTCAGAAGTTGGAATCAATTCCGACGTGGCATCTAATAATTACGAATTGAAATCACCCAATTTTTTTGCTGCATTTGCCGATACCATACATAATAAACAAACGTTTATCCCCTGGTTACCAGTAGCGGTGAACTCACCGGACCAGAACCCTTCGAAACATTATGGATTATCATTCCCGATTATAAATCCGTTGTGATGAAACAAATGCAGGTGGATGATTTTCGGAATGATCTTTTTTACGCTGATCATTGTCATGGCATTTTATGTAACGGTCAATACCCTGTTGCGGCAAAAGAAACTCAGTGAAATTAAAAATGATTTTATCAATAATATGACGCATGAGTTTAAGACTCCGCTGGCTACGATTTCGCTGGCGGTAGATGCCATGCGCAATGAAAAAGTGGTGCATGACCGGGGAAAATCAGATTATTTCAGCAGTATCATCAAGGAAGAAAATAAACGGATGAACAAACAGGTGGAAACGATTTTGCAGGCAGCACTGATTGACCGGCAGGAATTGCAGCTGAAACTACAGCCCCTGCATGTCAATGAAGTGATACACAGGGTGATGGATAATTTCAATTTGCAACTGGCAGGAAATAAGTGCCACGGTGAAGCTTGAACTGAAGGCCAGGTATGATCTGGTGGAAGCGGATGAAGTACATTTTACGAACCTGATTTCGAACCTGATCGATAATGCCATTAAATATTCAAGGGAGAAACTAACCATTCGGATCAGCACGCACAGCAGCGGAAAATATCTCACTATCCGGATCGAAGACAATGGCATTGGTATGAATAAAGAAACACAGCGGCGCATTTTTGAGAAATTCTACCGGGCGCATACCGGCAACGTGCATAATGTAAAAGGATTCGGTCTGGGACTGAGTTATGTGAAATCCGTGGTGGATGCGCATCATGGCCGGATCAAAGTAGACAGTACGCTGGGCAAGGGAACCATTTTTACTCTGGAGATCCCGTTAGACCAGGCAGCAACAAACATCCGTCTCCATAGCTTAAAAAGCGATATTCATTTTCCAACGCAAACTGATATACGCTTTTCCATTCATCGCCGATCAATGCAGCAACCAGTAAAAGCAGAGTGGACTGTGGCTGATGAAAATTGGTGATTAATCCCCGGACGATTTTAAAGGAATAACCCGGAACAATAAATAATTGTGTTTTGGTAATCAGTTTTTGTTCCGGTTGCTGTTGAATCCATTCCAGCAGATGACTGCAGTGCTTCTTTTGTACTCAGTGTGGGAGCCATCCGGTAAGGATCCCTTTGATCAACGCTGAGTTCGGAAGCGAGAATATTTTTATTTTCAGCCACTTTCAACCCAAGCCAGTAAAGGCTTTCCAGTGTTCTTAATGAAGTAGTGCCCACGGCAATCACCGGCTCTGTAGTTTGGCAATTAGTCTGTTCAGGGTATCTGCCCGCACTTCAATAAATTCTTCATGCATGAGGTGTTCAGACAGTTTTTCTGATTTCACCGGCATGAATGTGCCTGCGCCACATGAAGTGTGATGTATACCGTTTAATTTGTTTTTGCCTCAGGGAATTAAAAATTTCTGCTGTGAAATGCAGTCCGGCGGTAGGTGCTGCCACAGAACCTTCTTCCGTTGCATAAATGGTTTGGTATCTTTCCGTATCGGCAGCCTCTGCTTCTCTTTTCAGATAGGGGGGTAACGGAATGGATCCCAGTGCATGTAGCACTTCTGCAAAATGGAGTTGGGGAGGCGTCCAGGAAAATTCAACGATAAAATGAATCTGTTCTTTTTTCAATGAAGCGGGCCTGCAGAATAATCTGATCCGTTTTTTTTCTCCAGCACCGTTCCGCTTTTCCATTTGGATGCGCCGCCGATCAGGCATTTCCATTTTACTTTTCTTTCTCCATCATTGCCTGTGAATGTCTGAAATAGTGTCTGCAGGTTCAAGACAAAAAATTTCTATTATTCCACCGGTGGGTTTGCTGAAAAAAATCCTGCGCCGCAATCACCCTGCTGTTATTAAAAACCAGCAGGGAACCGGCGGGCAAGCAGTCCGCAATTTCCTGTAATGGGTTTCCCGGATGCTTCCGGCCTGCCATACCAACAGTTTGGATGCATCCCTTTCTGCCAGGGGATAACGGGCAATCCGTTCTTCCGGCAAATCATAATGGAATTCAGAGATGGAAGCTTTCCGGGAAAAAGATCAGGCATGGGTATTCTGGTCGGTCATGAGATAAAAATCAGGGCTGGTTGTCTGCAAAAATACACAGGCTGTCTGGCTTATGCACAGCTATTCACCATTATTCACATCTTATACACAGGCATTTTCTGAATAAGCGCCGAAATACCAGTGTAAACCCTTACTCCGCATGGCTTTTAAAATAATATATTCCCTGTGGAAAAATTAAAATCTTTCAAATTCGTTTGTTAAGTGGGAAAAAGTGTTATTTTGTGTCAATTATTAAAAACATTGTTTCAAGTCCTTATAAATGAATGGTTTTCTGGGGGAATACGAGGTAACGCTCGACGCAAAAGGGCGGTTTCTCCTGCCGGCTTCGCTCAAAAAGCAAACCGGAGAGGAGGGCAGCCAGTTTGTGATCAACCGGGGATTTGAAAAATGTCTGGGTCTGTATCCCATGAAAAGCTGGGAGCCCATTTTTGAAGAGATCAGCAAATTGAATGATTTTGATCCGAAGGTAAGGTCATTCAGGAGATATTTTTTGAACGGAGCAACGATGATGGAGCTGGATTCGGCAGGCAGACTGCTGATTCCCCAGAATCTGAAAGAACATGCGGGCCTGGAAAAGGATATCGTGCTGGTTACAGCGGTAAACAAAATAGAAATCTGGGATAAAGTTAAGTACCAACAGTTCTTTGAAACCTTTTCACCGGATGATTTCAGTGGCCTGGCCAATGAAGTGATGAATGGTAAACCTGATAAATGAATTATATGACGGGACTCATCTCCCGCGTATCATATACCCGTATTGCTTTCAGAAGCGATGGACGGTTTGAATATCAGGGCGAACGGGATCTATGTTGATTGCACCTTTGGCGGAGGTGGACATTCGGCAGAGATCCTGGCGCACCTGAATAATGAGGGACGGTTGTATGCATTTGATCAGGATGCAGATGCAAAAAAGAATGCCCTGCCGGACGAACGATTTCATTTTCATCCCGCATAATTTCCGGCATCTGCAACGCTTTCTGCGGCTGCATGAGGTTACTGCAGGTAGATGGCATTCTGGCAGATCTGGGTGTAAGCAGTCATCAGTTCGATGAAGCAGATCGTGGTTTTTCCATCCGGATGGATGCAGACCTGGATATGCGCATGGACAAACGGCAGACGCTTACGGCAGCAGATATTCTCAATACCTACACGAGCAGCAGACCTGCAGCGAGATTTTCGAACAATATGGAGAAGTGACCAACTCGAAAACGCTGGCCAGATCTATTGTTGAATTGAGAAAGACGAACCGCTTCCGGACCGTCAATGGATTTAAACAGGCAATGCATCAATCTGGTAAAAGGTAATCCAAACAGGTACTTCGCACAGGTTTTTCAGGCTTTGCGGATTGAAGTGAATGATGAGATCGGCGCCTGCGGGAATTGCTGGAACAGATTCCGGTGCTGCTCAAACCCGGTGGCCGGATAGCGGTCATCAGTTTTCATTCGCTGGAAGACAGGATGGTAAAACAATTTTTCAGAGACGGACACTTTTGAAGAAAAAGACAACAGAATCCCTTCGGAACTACAACAGCCAAAACATTGCGGATGATTACCAAAAAACCCATTACTCCATCAGCAACGGAGACTTAAACAGAATCCCCGTGCAAGAAGTGCCAAACTAAGGATCGCAGAAAAAATATAAAGATCTATTCCATACCTAAGAAATCTCAGTATGATAATCTGTACCCTATTATTTTTTATTCATCACACTGCCATATGAAAGTCAATAGGAAAAAACCAAAGGTAAAAGTAAGGCGCGTTCATCCGCTATCAGTGGATGGTTCGCAATCTTCCTTTTTTTCTTTTCCTGGCTTTTCTGGCAGTGATCTATATATATAATGGTCACTATGCGGACCATGTGGTGCGGGATATCGGAAAAACAGGCAGAGAACTGAAGGAACTTGCAATACGAATATAAAAGCCTGAAAAGTGAAGTGATGTTTCGCAGCAAACAAAGTGAACTGGCCAAAGCGGTTGAACCATTTGGATTAAAAGAACTGTCTTCGCCTCCGGTGGTCCTTAGCCGACAGTATGAAAACAAATGAAATAATTTTTATCAACCATATCCCCGATACCCGGTGGAACTAAGAAGAGATATATTATGGAGAGTTTACCTGTGTTTTCTGGGAATGGTGCTGATTTGTATCGCTGTGCTGGGAAGAGTCTTTTATATCCAGCAGGTGCAGGGAAATTACTGGAGAGGACTGAGTGACAGTCTGCATCAGAAATATGTTGACCTCAGCGCAGAAAGAGGAACGATTTATAGTGAAGACGGAAATATGCTAAGCACCTCGGTTCCTTATTTTAATATTTATATCGATTTCGCAGCCGATGGGCTCCGGGAGAAAAACGGAAAACGTTTAAGGAAAATCTGGACTCACTTTCGCTCTGCCTTGCCAATCTTTTCAAAGACCAATCAGCCGCCGCCTATAAAAAGGAATTACAGCAGGGATATAAAAGCAGAAGACCGGTATTATCTCCTTCAGAAGAATCTCAGTTTCGACCAATATAAACAACTAAGAGATTTTCCACTTGGTAAGGCAGGGCAGAAATAAAAGCGGATTTATTACAGAAGCAACCAGCAAACGGTTGAATCCCTTTGGTCTGCTCGCCAACCGCACCATTGGTTTGTCGCGGAATAATGCCCAGAATGTAGGTCTGGAAAGAACCTATGATACCCTGCTGAAAGGGGAAAACGGAAGAAGGCTGGTCCGTTACATGGCAGCCGGCACATATATTCCGGTTGAAGGATATGAAATTGATCCGGAAAACGGAAAAGATATCATTACCACCATTGATGTAAATACTCAGGATATTGCAGAGAATGCCCTGCTGAAAATGATGCATGGAAAATGAATGTGAACACGGAACCTGTATCGTGATGGAAATGGCCACCGGGAAAATCAAAGCGATGGCCAATCTTGGAAAGCAACCGGATGGAAGTTACTGGGAAGATCTGAACTATGCGATCCGTGCATCAGAACCCGGATCCACTTTCAAACTCGCCACCTTACTTTCTCTTCTCGAAGATCATGATATGTACGCTCAACTGACCATGGTTAACCTTGAAGGCGGCACATGGAAAGTTGGCACGCGTACGGTTTACGATGCAGAAAAACATGAAGTCAGCGAATGTAACCGTGAAGCAGGCTTTTGAACTGAGTTCAAATGTGGGCATGGCGAAACTGGCGGTGGCGCATTATGCGCAGCATCCGCAACAATTCATCGATCATCTGAAGAAATTAAAACTAAATCAGATCACCGGTATCGACCTGGCCGGTGAAACATAACCCATTATCAAAACCCCGAAATCACGAACCTGGAGTGCCACTACCCTTCCCTGGATGGCATTTGGATATGAAGTGCTGGTCAGTCCGCTGCAAACACTCACTTTATATAATGCCGTTGCCAATAATGGCAAAATGATGAAACCTTATCTGGTGAATGCTGTTCAGTATGCGGGCGGAATTGAAAGGGAAAATCAGCCGGTGGTGATGATTGATAAAATCTGCAGTGATGAAACACTGGCAGAACTGAAAACCTGTCTGGAAGGAGTTTGTATCGAAGGCACGGCCAAAGCAATTTTTAAAAATTCATTTTATTCAGTTGCCGGAAAAACCGGAACAGCCCTGGTGGCCAATGGAACCAGAGGTTATGCAGATCATATTTATCAGTCATCTTTTGCCGGATATTTTCCTGCAAACCATCCTAAATATTCCTGCATCGTGGTGATCAAGAATAAACCCTTTGCAAAAAAATATTATGGTGCGGCTGTTGCCGGTCCGGTGTTTCGGGAAGTAGCAGATAAACTGATGAGCCTGGAAAAGGACAATCCGGATAACAGCCGTTTCGCCGCGTCTGACTGAGCTGATGAAAAAAGACAGCTCTAGCATATTATTATGCCGGAAACACAGATGAAATAAAATATGTTCTGCAGACACTGGAAATGCCTTATGCTGATTCATCCGGCGATAAAAAATGGGCAGGCGTGTATCCGGCAAAATAATCAACCGGTGATATGCAAAAACGAAGAAGATCGAAACGGGTGCCGGATGTAAAAGGAATGGGTTTGAAAGATGCACTGTATCTACTGGAATCAAGGGATATGAGGTAATGGCCCGGGGAACAGGAAAAGTAAGACAGCAAAGTATTCCAGCAGGAACATCGATTGAAAAAAATCAAAAACTTAACCTTGAACTGAACTGATGAATCTGCAGGAAATATTATATAAAGTGCGCATCCGGTCCGTTCACGGGAAATCTTGACGTGAATGTGAAGGACCTTCAGCTGGATTCCCGTAAAGTGGAAAAGGGTTCTGCATTCATTGCTGTAAAGGGAACTCATGTGGACGGACATCAGTTCATTGATGCTGTGACAGAGAAAAAGCCGGCAGCGATCATCTGTGAAAAGATGCCGGAGAAACTGAAAGACGGAATTACCTATATACAGGTGGAAAACAGTGCAGCGGCTGCCGGTTTGCTGGCGCATAATTTTTTTGGTCAGCCTTCCGAAAAAATAAACTGGTCGGTGTTACCGGAACGAATGGTAAAACCACCATTGCAACCCTGCTTTTTAAACTCTTCAGTTCGCTGGGATATAAATGCGGATTGCTGAGTACGGTGGAGAATCATATTGGCGAAAAGGTTTTGCCGGCCACGCATACCACGCCGGATGCCGATTTCACTGAATGCAGCTGCTGCACGATATGGTGGATGCAGGTTGTACACATGTGTTTATGGAAACCAGTTCCCATGCCATTCATCAGCACCGGATGGAAGGATTGATATTTTACCGGCGGCATTTTCAGCAATATCACGCATGATCACCTGGACTATCATAAAACATTTGATGAATATATCCGGGTAAAGAAATCCTTTTTCGATTCACTTGCCATCAGCAGCATTTGCCATTACCAATGCCGATGACAAAAGAGGGGATGGTGATGCTGCAGAATACGGCTGCATCAAAATATTATTACAGTCTGAAAACCACGGCTGATTTCAAAGGAAAAATTCTTGAAAATAATCTCACCGGTCTGGTGATGACTGGTGAACGACCAGGAAGTGCATTTCAGGCTGATCGGCGAATTCAATGCCTATAATCTGCTGGCGGTTTATGGTGCGGCTATTTGTCTGGGAGAAGATAAAGCAGGATGTACTGAGGAACCTGAGTGTATTGAGCGGAGCAGAAGGAAGGTTCGATTATATGATTTCTCCCAAAGAAAAAATCGTGGGGATTGTGGATTATGCCCATACGCCGGATGCGCTGGAAAATGTGCTGAGCACCATTCGCAAACTGCGGAAAAATGATGAACGCATTATCACGGTGGTGGGCTGCGGCGGCGACCGGGATAAAACCAAACGACCCATCATGGGAGAAGTGGCCTGCCAGCTCAGTGACAAAGTTGTATTCACTTCCGATAATCCCAGAAGCGAAGATGCAGATGCGATATTGAAAGATATGGAAGCAGGATTGAATACGGCTGCAAAAAGAAAATATATTTCGATCACAGACCGGAAGGAAGCCATCAAAACAGCGGTGAGTCTTTCAGAACCAGCAGATATTGTACTGGTAGCCGGAAAAGGACATGAAAAATATCAGGAAATAAAAGGAGTAAAATATCCTTTCGACGATAAAGAAGTATTGAGGGAAATATTTGAATTATTGGACAAATAATTGGGAAACGAATCATGGACAGTGACTTAAAACAGCCAGATCAACTATCATGCTGTATCATCTATTCGATTGGCTTAAGCAAACAGGTGTTAAAATACCCGGAGGAGCTTTGTTTCAGTTCATCACTTTTCGGGTATTGCTGGCTGTTATTTTGTCTCTGGTTATCACCATGCTGTTTGGAAGAAGACTGATCAATTTCCTGCAGAACCTGCAGGTGGCGAAAGTGTGCGTGAACTGGGTCTGGCAGGTGAACAACAGAAAAAAGGAACGCCCACGATGGGAGGTATCATCATCATTCTTGCGATCCTGATTCCTACCCTTCTGCTGGCCAATCTGAATAAGGCATATATCCGGCTGATGATCTTCAGCACCCTCTGGATGGGCATGATCGGATTTATTGATGATTATCTGAAACTGCGGGCAAAAGAATTGCGCAACAACAGGGAATCAATTATAAAAAAGGAGATAAGGATGGATTGGCGGGCTGGTTTAAAGTACTGGGTCAGGTAGTGCTTGGGTTTGTGGTTGCAGCAACGCTTTATTTTAACAGCAATACCAAAGTATGGCGGGAATTTGTTGGAGATGACAAACCGACTGATACTATCGGTATTAAAACAGGTTATGCTGGACGGGAAGGTAAAACTTTTTGTGGAAGCGAGTGAACCGATTACGACGATTCCATTTGTAAAGAATCATGAATTCAATTATTCCAAATTATTGCCGTCGGCATTGCACGGAGCTACCTGGATATTATATATCGTGATTGTGATTTTTATTATTACAGCGTTTCAAACGGAGCCAATATTACGGATGGTATCGACGGGCTGGCGACGGGGGTCAGCGCGATCATCGGTGCCTGTCTGGGTGTTTTTGCGTATGCCAGTGGCAACCTGCGTTTTGCGGAATATCTGAATATCATGTATATCCCTAATCTGGGTGAGCTGTCCATTTTTATTGGGGCGCTGATTGGAGCCTGTCTTGGATTTCTCTGGTACAATGCATATCCGGCAACGGTATTTATGGGAGATACGGGAAGTCTGACGCTGGGTGGAATCATCGCAGCGCTGGCCTTCATTGTACGTAAAGAATTATTGATTCCGATTTTCTGTGGTGTGTTCCTGGTGGAAAGTATCAGTGTGGTTTTGCAGGTAAGTTATTTCAAATATACGAAGAAGAAATATGGAGAGGGAAGCGGATTTTTCTGATGAGTCCGCTGCATCATCATTATCAGAAACTGGGATATCATGAAAGTAAGATTGTAACGAGATTCTGGATTGTAACGATTTTGTGTGTGGTGTTTGCGATTGTAACCTTGAAGATCAGGTAGTTGAATTTAGAAGATCCGTCCATGAAAACGAAAGATATTGTGGTGCAGTATTTTCTATGCTTTTGAAAAACCAAATCCGTGTGACGATGACGATTGAAGTGTTAGCGAACATAAGCAAATGATCATACTGGGAGCAGGAGAAAGCGGAGTGGGAGCAGCCATCCTGGCGAAGGAAGGTATATGTGTTTCTGATGCGGGAAAGATTGCGGAGAAATATAAACAGGAACTGGAAGAAAAAGGAATTGAATTCGAAGAAGGGAAGCACAGTGAAGAAAAGATACTGAATGCGGACGAAGTGATGAAGAGTCCGGGTATACCGGAAAAAAGCGCATTGTTAAAGCAGATCAGGACAAAGGGAATTCCGGTGATCAGTGAAATTGAACTGGCTTACCGGTATAAAGGAGAAAGCAGGATCGTGGGAATTACAGGAAGTAATGGAAAAACCACCACTACTTCCCTGACCTATCATATCTGTAAGCATGGCGGTTTGGATTGTGCGCTGGTTGGGAATATCGGGTATTTCATTTGCCAGACAGGTGGCAGAGGATCCAAAAGCATGGTATATCGCAGAGATCAGCAGTTTTCAGTTGGATGATATTAAAACGTTCAGGCCGGATATCGCGATACTGACCAATATTACGGAAGATCATCTGGACAGATACGAATACCAGTTTGAAAATTATATCAGGAGCAAATTCAGTATTGTTAAGAATCAAAGACCGGGAGATTTTTTTATTTATAATGAAGACGATCCGGTGATAGCAGAAACATTTAAAACAGTATCCATTTCAATCTAACCCATTACCATTTACCATGAAACAGGAACCAAATCAGGGAGGCTTTATCAGGAACGGGCAGATGACATTAAAGACGGGAAAGGAAACTCTACAGAATGAGCATTTATGATTTTGCGTTGAAGGGAATACACAATCAATATAATACCATGGCGGCGGGACTGGCTGCAGTCACCATCGGCATCCGGAAAGAAAAGATCCGGGAAGCAGTTCAGAGTTTTTCGAACGCTGGAACACCGGATGGAATATGTGAGTACAGTACGGGGAGTGGAATTCATCAACGACAGCAAAGCTACCAATGTGAACTCCACCTGGTTTGCTCTGGAAAGTATGCAGAAACCGGTGATTCTGATTCTCGGCGGAATGGATAAGGGAAATGATTATTCACTGATGCGGAGTCTGGTAAAGGAAAAAGTAAAAGCCATTGTTTGTATGGGACTGGATAACCGGAAAATTCATGAAGCATTTCAAGAATGATGTAGCCGGTGATTGTGAATACGGGCAGCGCAAAAGAAGCAGTGAAAAGCAGTTTTCATCTGGCAGATAAAGGCGATGTGGTTTTGTTGAGTCCGGCCTGTGCCAGTTTTGATCTGTTTAAAAATTATGAAGACAGGGGAAAGCAGTTTAAAGAAGCAGTGAGGGATTTGTAGAAATTGATAATGGACAGTTGGGATGAAATTTTTCAATGAATTAAATACGATACCTGAAAAGCCAATTTTTTTCTGACAGGAAGCGATTTAACATTAAAAGATATTGACTGAACGAACATTTCCATAGAAAAGCGGGCATTTAAACACCTGGGTTCCAGAACCAAGGGTGATAAAGTGATCTGGGCGGTCGTCGTGTTGCTGGCCCTGGTGTCACTGCTGGCGGTTTACAGCTCCACCGGTTTGCTGGCCTATAAAATGTATAAGGGGAATACCGAAATCTATCTCTTTAAACAATTTGCTTTTATCATCGCCGGTGTAATGATCATTTATTTTGCGCACCATGGTCAACTATATTATTTATTCAAGAGTGGCGAAGATTCTTTTTCTGATTTCGATTCCCTTATTGATTTATACATTATTTTTTGGAGTGAAGCTGAATGAAGGCAGCCGCTGGATCAGGCTTCCCATCATCAACATCACTTTTCAAACCTCCGACCTGGCAAAGCTGGCGCTGATCATGTATATCAGCCGGCTGTTGAGCAGGAAGCAGGATCGTGATAAAAGATTTTAGAAAGGGATTTTTGCCGGTGATCATTCCGGTGGCCGTTGTTTGTCTGTTGATCGCACCTGCCAATCTTTCCACCGCCCTGCTGATCGGGGCAACCTGCATGATGCTGATGTTTATCGGAAGGGTCAGTGGAAAACATTTATTGCTCACCATGGGAATGGCGATGATTCCGGTAATCATTCTGATGCTGGCTGCAGTGGTCCGTCATAAATCCGGTGAACCGGTTGCAGTGAAATCCAAAGCGGAAAGCCATTCCCATTTATTTGTGCGGGTGGATACCTGGATCAACCGGGTGGAGAATTTTATGTATGGAGACAGGCATCGATAAGAAGATGATAATTACCAGGTGAACCAGGCAAAAATTGCCGTTGCCAATGGTGGCTGGATCGGACTGGGACCCGGAAACAGCCGGCAACGAAATTTTCTTCCGCATCCCTATTCTGATTTTATTTATGCCATCATCATTGAAGAATATGGATTGATCGGAGGCGCCATTATCATGTTTATTTATCTGGTATTTCTGTTCAGGAGTATTCGCATTTTTAGGAAATGTCCTTTTGCTTTTGGAGCATTTCTGGCGCTGGGATTGAGTTTTACACTGATGATCCAGGCGATCGCCAATATGGCAGTGAATGTTAATCTTTTTCCGGTAACCGGCGTAACGCTGCCGCTGATCAGTATGGGGGGGAGTTCGTTTTTATTTACCTGTCTGGCCATCGGAATCATTTTAAGTGTGGCGAGAAATGCGGAACAGATTGAAGGAGAGGCAAGAAACGGAAGCGGAATGGCAGCGAAGAATTAATTTGAAGAATCTGATAAAAATTGAGCAAACGAATTATCATAGCAGGAGGAGGAACAGGCGGACATATTTTTCCCGCCCTTGCGATTGCAAATGCGTTGAAAAAAAAAGAACCGGATATGGAAATTTTTTTGTCGGTGCCAAGGGAAAAATGGAAATGGAGAAAGTGCCGGAAGCCGGATATCAGATCAGAGGGATTGATATCGCCGGATTTAACAGAAGTTCTTTGATAAAAAATATTGGATTGCCGTATAAACTGATTAAAAGTTTTTTCCAGGTAAGAAAGATATTTCAGTGACTTTAAACCGGATGCAGCGATCGGGGTGGGCGGTTATTCCACTTTTCCGGTACTGCGGTATGCACAGGCCAGGGGAATTCCCACCTTTCATTCACGAGTCCAATTCGTTTGCCGGAAAATCCAATATGCTGCTCGGGAAAAAAGCAACCCGCATTTTTACTGCGAGCGACGGAATGGAAAAATTTTTTCCTGGCGACAGACTGATGCATACCGGAAATCCGGTGCGCGCAGAAGTATTGTGGACAACAGGATTTCCAGGGAGGAAGGTCTTGCATTTTTCGGACTGGATCCGGACGTACGACGGTTTTTATTACCGGAGGAAGTCTGGGAGCCAAAAGCATTAATGAAGCCATTGATGCCGGAATCCCGTTGCTGATGAAAAATCAGATTCAGCTGATCTGGCAAACGGGTAAAACTTTTGCGGCAAAAGCCGCGGAACATGCCGCGGAAAGCAGACTGATCTGGACGAACGAGTTCATTACGAAAATGGAATATGCCTATGCGGCGGCGGATATTGTGGTTTCCAGATCGGGCAGCACTTGTATGAATTGTGTGCGGTGAAAAAACCGGTGATCTTTGTTCCGTATCCTCATGCTGCGGAAGATCATCAAACGGTGAATGCGCAGAATCTGGTGGATAAACATGCGGCATTGATGATTCCGGATAAGGAAGCCCGGGAAAAACTGGTGGATACCGTGATTGCCCTGGCCAATGACCGGACGGAACAGGAAATGTTGAAAGAGAATATTGGGAAACTGGCGATCACGGATGCGGACGAAAAGATTGCGACTGAAATTCTTAAAGTACTGCATGGCTGATCTGAAAAATATACAGAACCGTATATTTCATCGGAATCGGGGGAATCGGGATGAGTGCGCTGGCCAGGTATTTCAAAAGCCAGGGAAAGAACGGTGAGTGGATATGATAAAACGGAAACAGCCTCACCAGGCAACTGGTGAAGGAAGGTATCGGAGTTGAATTATACGGACAATACGGAACAGATTCCGAAAGATGTACAGCTGGTGGTTTATACGCCGGCAATTCCGGAAGATCATCAGGGATTGAATTATTACCGGGATCATGGATATGAACTGATGAAACGAAGTGAAGTGCTGGGATTGATCACCGCAAGTTCTTTGAATGTTTGTGTGGCCGGAACACATGGGAAAACAACCATCAGTACCATGATTGCGCATATCCTGCGGGACAGTGGCTTGGGGTGCAATGCTTTTCTGGGTGGAATTTCTGTCGAACTACAATACGAATTTCTGGAGTGATGAAAGTAATGTCTGTGTGGTGGAAGCAGATGAATATGACCGGAGTTTTCTGAAACTTCATCCGGATATTGCCGTGATCAGTTCCATGGATGCCGATCATCTGGATATTTATGGAACGGGCGAAGCAGTGGAAGAAGCATTTATTGCTTTCAGCGGAAAATTAAAAATCGGAGGAACGCTGGTCAATAAATATGGATTGCCGCTTCCGCAGCCGGGAGAAGATATACTGCAGATCAGATATCATCTGACCGATCCGGAGCTGACGTCTATGCAGAGAATATACGGATAAGCGAAGGCAATTATGTGTTTGATGTGGAAGGTAAAGAATGGTAGCTGAAGAATGTGAAGCTGAATGTCGGAGGATGGCATAATGTGGAAAATGCGCTGGCGGCGATTGCCGTTTCAAAAAAGCTGGGATTGACGGAGAACAGATCCTGCAGGCGGTAGACCGGTTCCGGGGAGTAAAGAGAAGGTTTGAATATCAGGCGCAGAACAGGGGAACGATTTATATAGATGATTATGCACATCATCCGAAAGAGCTGAGTGCACTGATCAGCAGTGCAAGAGAATTGTTTCCGGAAAAAGATGGTCGTGATTTTTCAGCCGCATTTGTTCTCCAGAACCAGGGATTTTGCAGATGGATTTTGCGGAGAGCCTGGATATGGCGGACGAAGTGATTCTTTTACCGGTTTATCCGGCCAGGGAACTGCCCATCGAAGGAGTCAGCAGCGCAACGATCATGAGATAAAATGAAGATCCGGAAAAAGCAGATACTGAATAAAGAAGAAGTGCTGGATTGGGTAGAAAAGCAGACGGATAAAGAAAGATTATTGTGATCACTGCGGGAGCCGGAGATATTGACAGCTTGGTAAAACCGATTACTGAAATGATTAAAGGATAAATGAATTTAAAAGCACCATAAAAAAAATTTTTTCCATTGTACTCTGGTGCCTCATTGGCGGAGCCGCGCTGGCCCTGCTGGTTGCAGCCATCAATACGAAAAACAGCAGTCTTTGCAAAGGGCTGGAGATTGAGATCAATGACGGAGGGAAAGCATTGTTCCTGAGTAAAAAAGATGTGATTCGTTTGCTGGAAAGGGAAGGTCTTAAAGATTTACACGGATAAAAAGGTTCAGGTCCTTCAACCTGCTAAGATGGAAGACAGCGCTGGAGTAAACAGCCCTGGATCAAAGATGCGCAATTGTATTTTGACAATAATCAGATGCTGAAAGTGAGGATTACCGGAACGGGAACCGGTTGCGCGCATTTTTACGATCTCCGGAAACAGTTATTATATGGACAGCAGCGGGAAGCAATTGCCGTTGACGAACCAGGTGCCTTCAGACTGCCTGTTTTTACCGGATATCCGTCTGAGAAGATTGGGTTTCGCGCAGACAGTATCCTGGATCATCAGATCAAGGACCTGAGCACTTTTCTGAATCAGGATTCTTTCTGGTCGAATGCCATTGAACAGGTGAATATCACCGCATCGAAAACTTTCGAGATGATTCCGCTCATCGGGAATCAGGTGATTGAGTTCGGCGACGGGAATCGATTATGAAGATAAATTTCGCCGCCTGCTGATATTTTATAAAAGAGTGATGACAAAAACCGGATTTGAAAAATATACCAGCGTCAATGTGGAGTATGCCGGACAGGTGATTGGCACGCGGAGAGGCGGGCCGGTATCGAGAACGGATTCCCTGCAGGCGATACGGAATGTGATGGATATTATCCGGATTGCCCATAAGATGGAAACGGATACTGGCAAAATCAGGGAAGTGAAACCTCTGGAAAAAAATCACGATCACCGAACAAAACCTGAAGAGTTATGATTTTCCGGAAGAAAATGAAAACAAACCGGATAATAAACAAGTAAACATTCAAAACAACAATAAATTAAACCAAACCATGAACCAGGAACAACCCATTATTGTAGGACTCGATATAGGCACTACAAAAATTGCCGCCATTGCCGGACGTAAAAACGAATTCGGCAAACTGGAAATACTTGGCTTTGGCCGGGCCAACTCCAATGGTGTAAAACACGGACAGGTTTTGAATATCGATGAAACCATCAAAGCCATCCGGATGGCGCTGGACAATTGTTATGCATCCAATCCCAACCTGAGTATTTCGGAAGTGTATGTGGGTATTGCCGGACATCATATCAAAAGCCTGCAGACACGGGGTGATATTGTCCGGCAGAATACGGAAGATGAAATCACTCAAAAAGAAATTGACCAGCTGGTGGCCGATCAGTATAAAACCTATATTCCTGCCGGCGATCAGATCATCGATGTGATTCCGCAGGAATTTGCAGTCGATAATTTTCAGAATATTATCAGCCCCATCGGATATGGAGGCGTGAAAGTCGGCGCCAATTTCCATATCATCACCGGCGATAAAAATGCCATCAAGAATATCAACCGGGCGGTTGAAAAAAGCGGCTTGCAAACCAAGGACCTGGTATTGCAGCCACTGGCTTCCGCAGCTGCGGTCATGGGACAGGAAGATCTGGAAGCAGGTGTTGCCATTGTAGATATCGGCGGCGGCACAACAGACCTGGCTGTATTTTATGAAGGCATTCTGAAACATACCGCTGTTATTCCTTTTGGCGGAGAAAATATCACCAATGATATCAAAACCGGTCTGGGTGTATTGAAAACCCAGGCGGAACAAATGAAAGTTCAGTTTGGATCTGCGCTCTCCAATGAAGCAAAGGAAATGCCTTCATTACCATTCCGGGACTGCGGGGCATGCCGGCAAAAGAAATCAGTGTAAAAAATCTGGCCAATATCATCCAGGCCAGGATGAGTGAGATCATGGATTTTGTTTCCTATCATCTGAAACAGGTAGGCCTGGATAATAAAATGCTGAATGGCGGTATCGTGCTTACCGGCGGCGGCGTCACAGCTGAAACACCTGATCCAGCTTACAGAATATGTAACCGGACTCAATGCACGCATCGGATATCCCAACCGAACATCTGGCATCCGGACAAATCGAAGAACTGGCTAAACCAACTTATTCTACCTGTATCGGGTTGATCCTGAAAGGATACAGTGATTATGAACATAACCGCAAACAATTTGAACAAACCCATGTGAAAGTAGAAGTGCCGGACGGCCTGAAAAAGTCTATGGCAGAAAGACTTGAAGAAGAAAGAACGGAAGAAGAAGACCAGGAAACCAGTGTCAGGAACCGTAAAGGGATAAAGGATTTCTGGGGGAAATTCAAAGACGGTATTATTGATTTGTTTAAAGAAGAAGAAGATCACGCACTATAAAAATTTTGTATACTAACCATTAATTCTATTCAATTATGATCCAGTTTGATTTACCCAAAGAAAGATCATCCATTATTAAAGTCATCGGTGTGGGTGGTGGCGGAAGTAATGCAGTCAACCATATGTTCAGCCAAAATATTGAAGGTGTGCAATTTTATTATCTGTAATACGGATGCGCAGGCGCTTGCACAAAGCAAGGTTCCCAATAAGATCCAGCTGGGGCCCATCTCACCCAGGGTCTCGGCGCCGGGGCAAATCCGGATATCGGCCGGCAGGCAACAGAAGAAAGCCTGGAAGAAATCAAAAGCATCCTGGAAGTCAATACCAAGATGGCGTTTATTACGGCCGGCATGGGTGGTGGAACCGGAACCGGCGGCGCGCCCATCATCTGCAAAAATCTGCAAAGACCTGGGTATTCTCACCGTGGGTATTGTAACCACTCCGTTTTCTTATGAAGGCAGAAAAAGACAACTGCAGGCCGAAGAAGGTATTCATTTACTGAAGGATTATGTAGATACCCTGCTGGTGATCAGCAATGATAAACTGCGTCATCAGTTTGGTAACCTGAAAATGAAAGAAGCATTTTCAAAAGCCGACAATGTGCTGGCCACTGCGGCAAAATGTATTACCGATGTGATCAACAGCACCGGCCAGATCAATGTGGATTTTGCCGATGTATGCACGGTGATGCGAAATGGCGGCGTGGCCATCCTGGGCAGTGCCGCTGCTGCAGGAAATAACCGCGCACAGCAGGCCATTGAAGAAGCACTGAATTCACCATTACTGAATGATAATGATATCCGCGGAGCAAAATGGATCCTGATCAATATCAATTCTTCAGAAGGTGAACATGAATTCACCATGGATGAAGTGGAAATCATTCAGCATCACCTGATCAGTCAGGCGGGTGACGGATACCGATGTGATTCTCGGACTGGGATATGACAACAATCTGGGCGATAAGATTGGCATTACCATCATCGCTACCGGATTTGAATACAAGGATCCGTTTCCGCGCGAGCAAAAACCGAGGCGCCCAGGGAAGAAGAGAAAATTGTGATTCCATTGAAAATGCCTTCAGCGGAAGACGGATGACAAAAGAAAAGCCAATTGTGGAAGCGGCCGAAAAAACAAAAACAATTTTTAGCATCAATGCACTGGCGCCGGAACTGCAACCCAAACTGGTAGAAGGCCAGCAACATGAGCCGGCAAAGGCCATGGGTACAGTGGTTTTATTTCCCAGGGCAATGACGAACAAAACGGATATTGAAATTCCGGTGGAAAAAATATAAGGCAGGAGCCGATAGAATGGATACTTTCGCAAGAGCCCGATACGACATTGCCCGAAAAGCAAAAGGATGCAGCTCAATCAAAGAATGATCCTGCAGTTTCGGTGTCCGGAGGATATCTCAGCAGGCCTTCCAATATTTATACGCTGAAGAACAGCCTGTAGAGAAAGTGCTTCCATCCGGTTCACCGGACATGCAATTGGTATTTAAAGATGAAATTCCAGCGGCGGATGAGTCTCGGGCCCATCCAACTCAACCGGTTTCCATGGCGGAACAGCCTGCAGAGGACCCTGCGATGCAGGACGAAGCAGAAGGCCTGAAACGCCGTGCAGCAGAAAGGATCAACAAGTTGCGCAACTTGTCGTTCAATATGAATGCTGCGGATCCGAACAATGAGTTTGAAACTGTGCCGGCTTACATCCGCCGAAATCTGGAATTATATAATACGGTCAATAACGTGGAAACCTTCTACAGCCAGTATGAAGTAAAAGCCGATCAAAATAATTATGGAGAAATCAGCACGCATCAATAGTTTTCTGGATGGTAAAAAACCGGATTGACCGCGGTTTACACATCGTTTGTTTTTAGTTGTTTTATTTCCCTCCGGTTTCTCCGGAGGGATTTTTTGCTGCAGCTCATGAACCTGACAATTTAAATACATGGCTTCAGTCATTATCACCGGCGGAACCGGACTGGTCGGAACGGCGCTTTCCAAACTGCTGACCTTTCAGGGATTTTCCGTAATCATTCTTTCCCGTGACCCTGCCAGACATAAAAGTCAATCTCCGTCTATTCGCTATGCTGCCTGGAATATCCACGATCAAACGATCAACGAAGAAGCGATCAGAGAGGCGAAATTTATTATCCATTTAGCCGGCGCGGGGGTTGCAGATAAACGGTGGACTGATAAAAGAAAGAAGGAAATTCAGGAGAGCCGGATAAAAAGCAGTGAGCTGCTGATGAAAGCGCTGACACAAATCCCCAACAAAGTGGAAGCCGTAGTGAGCGCATCGGCGATCGGCTGGTATACGGAAAGCGCTGCTGTTCAGCGTGTGGAAACGGACCCGCCTGATCCGGGATTTCTGGGTGAAACCTGTCGTTTGTGGGAACAGCATATCCAGCCGGTAACAGCCATGGGCAAACGATTGGTCATTCTTCGTTCCGGAATCGCGCTGAGCAATGATGGGGGCGCCTTTCCGGAATTTAAGAGACCGGTCCGTTTTGGCATTGCCTCCATATTGGGTAACGGACGGCAGATCATTTCCTGGATTCACCTGGATGATTTGTGCCGGCTTTATCTGGAGGCCATGATCAATCCGCAATGGACCGGCATTTACAATGCTGTAGCTCCGCAACCGGTTACGAATAAAACTTTCATGATCGAGCTTGGAAACCGGATGAAAAGAAGCTTTTATATTTCATTACCGGTACCCGGTTTTGTACTGCGCCTTTTACTGGGAGAAAAAAGCACAGAGATCCTGAAAAGCAGTAACGTGAGCTGTGAAAAAATAAAGAAACAGGGATTTCAATTTATTTATCCCACCCTGGATGCTGCATTCCGGGATCTCCTGCGTCGCTAGTTCCTACTTTTTATTTGCGTTTTTTAATTTGGAATCGGGAAGCCTGGATTTCGCCGGGGCCCCGGTGTAAAGGGCGGGATTCACTTTAGTGCTGTCGCCCTGATAAACCCAGGTCACGTGATTGATATATTTATTGAATGCGTGATTAACATCAGCCAGACTTACCTTTTTCAAATCTTCATTAATGGTAAGCGCCCTGCGCCAGTTGTTATGTAAAACTTCGTTTAGCGCGAGGGAAGATGCCTGTGCGGCATTAGTCTCCATTTTATAATAGAAAGAAGTCACATATCCGGTTTTCCCGTTCTTCACTTCTTCTGGGGTAAACCCCTCCTTTTTAATTTTATTTACCAGCTGATCAAGTACGGCTTTATATTTATCGGGATCAGTGGTGGAAACGATTATGTTTGTGGATGGCGATAATCCTCCGTCAACGTGAACAATGGGCGCATAAGACAATCCGTTATTGGTTCTGACCTCCAGAAAATGACGGTCGTAGAAAATCCGGGATGCCAGAATATATGCATCAAAATCTGCTGAACCCGGCTGGGGTGCGGCGGTGATGCCCTGAATATAATTGGTCGCCAGATCTTTCTTCTCTGATTTAAAACTATTTTTCGCCGGAACATAGCTGTAACGGTTTAATTTGAACGGTTTCCCTTCCGGAATTGGAGCCGTCAGCTGTTGAATCCTTTTCTCAAGTTCGTTCCGGTCCAGATCTCCGACAACAACGATCAACATTCTTGACCGGGTAAGGATGGAAGTATAATATTGCTTTGTTTGCGCCGCGGTAAGTTTATTTACGGTTTCTTCCGTTCCGTCCGGATCCTTGGCATAATCCTTTCCGGCGAAAGCCGTTTCTTTTGCCAGTTTATTAATTGCATAATCCGGCTGGGACGCCTGAGACTTAAGGTTGTTGATGGCATCCTGCTTAATGCGGTCGAATTCCTTACTGTCGAATAAAGGAGTGGTCAGTGCATCCACATACAATGGCCATACCACATCCAGATCGCTTTTAATGCAATTCAGCCGGTAGGTGGAATAATCCATTCCCGAATTTCCGCCGATCTCGGCGCTGACCTTATCAAGCTTATCCTTAAAACTGTTTTTGTCATCTTTTATTGTGCCGCATTCCGTAAGCGCGGTCATCGCAAGGCTTTCTATTCCTGCCTTATCAGCCGGATAATTCTGAACCCCGCCTTTCAGAATGGTTCGGACTTCCACGATTTCATTTCCGCTCGGCTGAACAATTACTTTTACACCGTTTACCGTCATCTCGTAGGGCTCCCTGATCTGGGCAGTAACCGGAAGCATAAACGCCGCACCCAGCATACTGCATAAAAATATTTTTATATTGATTGATACGCATGATTGATTTTTTAAAGGATTATAAACCGGGTTTGAATTCTGCTGATGCATTGAACTTCTTATTCATGGCGGGATTAATGATCATTCCGGCCACATACGGTTTCCCGGTAATATAGCGGCTCACAAACCGTTTGATATCCTCCCGGGTTACTTTCTGCAGATTGTCTTCATAATCGTTATAATAATCCAGCGAAGTACTGCACCAGTTATAGGTTATCTCACTGGCCTGGGCAGATGGTTTTTCCCTTTGCCGGATAGCATTGCGCCGAAGGATCTGTTTGGCGTCCTCCAACTGGGCGTCTGTAAAATAGTCATCATTTCCCCATTGTTTCACCTGATTCAGCACTTCATCGTTGCAGGCTTTCAGTTTATTAGGGTTGGGCATCAGGTATACCATTACAGGACCTACATATTTGCTGGTCTGATATTGGGCAGCGGCAAAACTGGTGAGACCTTTATCCACCAGAGCCTGTTGCCATTTGGAAGAATTCATTCCCAGGATCGTGTAAAATACGTCTGCAGCAACGGTGGAAGCGGAATCATTCCGCGTATCAGGCCCCTGCCACCAATACATTTCCAACGGAGTTTGGGCAATGGAGGATTCTTTTACAAAATATTCCGTGGAAGTTAAGGGCGGGAACTCAGGAATCGGGAATTTGACCTGGGGATCGAATCCGCTGGATTCCCAATCGCCGAAAATATCTTTCGCTTTTGCAAAGGCATCTTCGTGTTTAACGTCTCCGCAGATGACCAGAATGGAATTATTCGGAAAATAATATTTATTCTTTATGATCATCATTTTTTCCGGTGTGGCGGTATTGATCACTTCATGAATACCGATGGGATTTTTTCGGGTGATCAGGTTGCCCCAGAGTTTTTTCTGACATTCAAACCATAGCTGAAATCCGGGATCGCTTTCTGCACGCTGGAATTCCCCATCCACAACGGGACGTTCTTTTTTCATGTCTTCCGGCCGATAAATCGGAAACCGGATGGCGGCATTCATAAACCGGAGACCTGCAGCCAGGCTGTCCTTATCGAAGGTGAAAAAGTAGTTCACTCTTTCAGCGCCGGTTGTTCCGTTAAAGATGGCCCCAAGCTCCTGAATGCGTGTGAGCAGTTTTTCCTGATCAGGATAATCTCTGTTTGCCTTGAAGAACATGTGCTCAAAGAGGTGGGAAAGCCCGCTGTATTCAGGTCCTTCCGTATAGGCGCCGTTTTTCACGGCGATTTCAATGGTGGCCAGGGGAACCTTATCGTTTTCTATAACGACTACTTCCAGGCCGTTGGGTAATTTTTCCCAATAATTATGCTCGGGAAGGCGGGGTTGTGCAAAACCCGAACCGGCCAGTAACCCGAATGCACAAATGAAGAGGATCTTTTTCATTAAGTGAATTTTTAGTATAGATGAATTCGTTTTATGAATCCCTGTCAGAGATCGTTTTTACGGAATCTCCAGTTAACAAAAAATATATAAATGATTAAATATAGTAAGGCCAGGGAAAGGTATAAAGGAACATGATGTTCCCAGGCGGAAGTATTGGTGGACATCATCCGGGGAGCAAAAGGTTGAGGTATCAATCTGTCGGTTACTTCTTCCGGAAGATAGTCGACCCAGTCCACTTTATATTTATTTCTGCCGAGCGCCACCACAAACTGTTCGACGATCATATACAGGAAAAAAATGCCCATGGCCAGTCCGGCCCTGCGAATGGTCATTGCAAAAATGACAGCAATCATTGAGTAGGAAAGGATTTCGATAAAAAAGAAAATCACGAACCGGAATTGTGCCCAGGTGAGATTGCCGTTTTCCGGTTTTTGTGTGTGAAAGCCAAAATACAAACAGGTGAAAAATACGATCACGGTTACAAATAATGAAAGCAGAATGGTTTCAATGATTTTAATGGAAATGAATCGTCCCCTGCTCCAGCCGTCGATGATATTCTGCCGGTGGGTTTTGAAAGAAAATTCGTTAGTGATCAGCGTAATGATTAAAATGGCTGGAATGAATAACAGTAACCCGGCATTAAAGGGGACCGTTTTCCAGACATTTGGAAAAGAAAAAGGGCTGCCCAGGATGCTTTGCCCTTTTATTTTCGGAAATGTATTGTTGGTTACGTCGAAAATGACATAATTAAATGCAGGAATGCATATGGCAATAATGGCCAGCAGGATCCAGAAAGTGCGGTAATTCTTCACTTTCATCCATTCTATACGCAGCGTATGGAATAATCCGCTCATTGCTTAATTGCTTACATTATTGGTGAGGGTAATAAATTCGGACTCCAGGCTTTTTTTGCGAAGCTGGAGATGATTCAGCACAACCCCATGATCAAAACAAAATTTATTTATTGCGCCGGCATCGGGCGTTGGTCCTTCAAAAAAAAGCAGGAGGGCATTATCGGATCTTTCCATTTTCCTTATGCCGGAGAATCCGGTTAAAATATTTTTCAGGCTTTCAATATCTCCAGCCCTTATTTCAAGCCATTCTTCGTTGCTCAGAACGGTTTTTACACTTCCGGATGTAATTAATGTACCCTGTTGCAAAATGGCTACATGAGAACAGACTTTTTCAACTTCCGATAAAAGGTGGCTTGCCAGAATAATGGTTTTTCCTTCTTTGGCGAGTTCGATGATCAGTTCCCGGATTTCAGCAATTCCTGAAGGATCCAGTCCGTTGGTAGGCTCATCGAATACCAGTACGGATGGATTGCCCAGCAGGCAGGACGCGATCGCCAGCCGCTGTTTCATGCCGAGTGAATAAGCCTGGAATTTGGAATGCCTTCTTTCGTATAACCGCACCAGTTTCATCACCCGCTCAATATCTTCCTTTGGTTTTTCTTTTATACCCGCAGCAATCTGGAGATTCCGTTGCCCGGAGAGATAATGGTAGAAATTGGGAGTTTCCAGCAAAGTACCGATGGACCTTCTTTGCTGATCGGAGGGTTCTTTTTCAAACCAGGTAAAACTTCCTGCACCGGGTTTTAATACGTCCATGATTACACCCAGCAAAGTGGTTTTGCCGCTGCCATTGGGTCCCAGTATGCCAAAAACAGATCCTGCCGGGAACATCAAAAGAAACGCTCTTTAATGCCTGAATCCTGCCATAAGATTTGCTGATATTGCTTAATGATAAAATAGACGGCATGTAAGGATTTATCGCGAAATGGTTCACTAAAGTAAGGAATATTATGACGCTTACCCCATCTATTGAGGAGGCATATGTTTCTCATGATAAATGCTGGAAAAACCTCCGAGAACGGCAATACCCTCTCGGTTCCAGCTCAGTTTGCCGAGTTTCAGCAGATCGATATCCGTTTGTAAAACCTTGCGGGAATAAGGATTGAGCGTGCCGCCTGCTTTCAGGGGTTCCGCATTCGGATCATACTGAAAATTGGGGTCGCACACCGTTCCGCGGGGATACATGATGCCGGGTTGCCCTTTCCCGCGGATATCCAGATTTTTTGGGTGGTCCAGTCCGATGGTATGTCCGTATTCATGTGCCGCCGTTGTGGAATTATTCAGCAGGTTATCCAGTTTGAAATAGCCGGTATTACAATTGATGTTGTCTACGAAAGAAACATGGGCTTTGGAAAATTCTTCAATACGGAAATAATTGTTTTTAGGATCCGTGTTGTACCAGACCGTTTCCGGCTGAAGGGCCGGTAAATAAAAACCATTGATCACGAATTCTACCGAATAGGTTGTCCACCGGATGCGAACCAATCCCTGTGCCTCATTCCAGTGATTGGCAATATCGGTTGCAATAATGGAAGCCAGTTCTTCGGTTGCTGAATCCCCGTAAAAATAGAAATCGGAACGGATGGTCAGGTTCCTTTTATCTTTGTGCAGTTCTGCTTCGCCCATATTAGAAAACCAAAGCGGTTTGGCGCCTGATGAATCAATGTAAAATTTCCTGTAATTTCTTAGCCAGGTCTTCACCGCGTAATCCTTTGGCGATGATCTTTCCATCTTTGTCGAGTAAAAAATTCATCGGGATTCCCTGAATACCATATTCTGAAGCCACATCATTTTTCCATCCTTTCAGATCAGATACCTGGGCCCAGTGAAGTCCGTCTTTTTGAATGGCTTCCAGCCAGTCTGCTTTGGTATCATCGAGCGATACGCCCAGTATGTCAAATCCTTTGGGATGAAATTGCTCATAGGCCTTTACCACTGCGGGGTTTTCCCTTCGGCAGGGGCCGCACCAGCTTGCCCAGAAATCCACCAGCACGTATCTGCCTTTAAAGGAAGAAAGGCTGATGGTTTGCCCTGGGCATCTGTTGATGTAAAATCCGGCGCAGGTTGACCCATGGCAGTCAGCTTTGCTTTCTTTAAAATATCATTTACTTTTTTTCCGAACCAGGCTGATTGAATGGAAGCATCCAATCCATTGATACAAACCCTCCAACTGGTTCGCATCCGGATTGTATGAAAAATTCCGGTAGAGTTCAAAAACAGCAATATAAGATGCCGGATGAGCTTTCACATAATCGATTACAAGCTTCTTTTGCTCGTTGTCGAGCGCATCATATTCTTTCTCCAGACTGTCCATGGTTTTTTTGTCCTTCTTTAGCCTGGCGGCCGTCATATTTTTTATCCAGTTCAGCCGACCGGGCGCCGGTCTTCCCTTTTACTGTGCTCTCATAATTATTGAATTCATCCTGTACGGGTGTTCCGGAGATCAATGCATCGGCAAGGGAGTCTTTTTTAATGAGCATGGATATTTTCCCGTTTTGCAGAAAAAATCCTTTGCGGTATTGGGGTTCCCCGTTTTCAGCAATGCCAAGCAGGCAATATTCGACACTATCGGCCCTACCCTTAAATGTGAAATACCCATGATCCAGCAAGGCGGAATCTGTTTTTTCACTGGCGGATTGCCGGTGCTGAGATATAAACCGTTCCGCTGTCCTGTCCGGTTACTTTTCCAATGATAGCAAAGGAATCAAACTTCTGCGCATGAGGTTCTTTGCCGGATTCAGAAGAATGGCATGAAATGAGGAAAAGCGCACTGCAAATGATTCCGGGAATGAGGACTTTTTTCATCTTTTGATTTTTAATCTAATTCCTTACCGGTTTCCCGGTTTTTAAAACGCTTTGCAATCTTTCCAGTGTTTTCTTTTCTCCGCAAAGAGATAAAAAAGCTTCCCTTTCCAGATCGAGCAGGTATTGTTCGGTAACCAGGCCTGGTTCGCTCAGATCGCCACCACACATCACATAGGCCAGTTTTTTTGCAACCAGCACATCATGATCTGTTGCATAATTTCCTCTCCACATGCCATTGATGCCGGCATACAATGCGCCAAGTGCGGACCTGCCCAATACCCTCATATCTTTTCGATGGACTGGGCGTCATATAACCATCCTGATATAATTCCATCACGGCTGTTTTGGCATCTGCAATCCGCCGGTCCGGGTTAATGGAAACGATATCTCTTCCTTTTTTCAGAATACCCAGGTCGAATGCTTCGAAGGCAGAAGTTGAGACTTTTGCAGTTGCAATCGTGAAGAAACGGTTTTTCAGCGGTGATGGTCTCCGGTTCATCGTGATGCATTTCATCTGCAGCACGCAAGGCAAACTCTTTTGTTCCGCCGCCACCAGGGATCAGTCCCACACCCAGTTCCACTAAACCGATATAGGATTCTGCTGCAGGGATCACTTTGTCGGCATGCAGACTCAATTCACAGGCGCCGCCAAGGCTCAGTCCATGCGGGGCGACCACTACCGGTATGGATGAATATCGGGCCCGCATCATCGTATTTTGAAATAGACGAACCGCCATATCCAGTTCATCATATTCCTGTTCTACTGCCAGCATGAAGATCATTCCCACATTGGCGCCGGCAGAAAAATTCTGCCCTTCATTGGCAATCACGAGTCCCTTATATTTTTCTTCTGCGATACCGATGGATTTCTGAATCCCTTCCAGCACTTCACCGCCAATGGTTCCGATTTTGGTATACCATTCCAGGCCCAGTACTTCATCGCCCAGATGATAACAGTCTCGCTGCGGAATTTTTCCAGACGGTCTGGTTTTCAAAATTCTTCATTACGATAAAGCGCTGCTGTCGCCCGTTGTGGCAGATACGTATTCCTTTTTTCCGGGAGAATAACAGTATTTTTTTCCATTCTCCACTTTATAAAACTGCTTATCTCCTTTCGCAAGCATTTCCTCAACCCAGGCAGCTGCTGTATATCCGGCAGCCTGCATTTTTTGTAAGGTTTCTTCCACGCCAAAAACATCCCAGGTTTCAAATGCGCCGATCTCCCAGCCAAAGCCGGCCATCATGGCATCATCTACCCGGTAGATCTCATCACTGATTTCCGGAATGCGGTGAGAAATATAAGAAAACAATGCATAATGAAATGCACGGTAAAATTCTCCGGCCTTATCCTTGCCCTGAATCAATATTTTTAATCTTGCTTCCAGATCCTCCATCGGCTTTGGCAGCTTCAAGGGTTGCGAAATTTTGCTTTGGTCCTGGCTTTATATTCGAATGTTTTCGAGATCGAGGGTGTAAGATTTCCCTTTCTCCCTGTGTCATTTTTCTTTTTGGAAAAAAATCCCTGTCCGGTTTTATCGCCAAGCCAGTTATTCTGCAATCATTTTATCCAGCCAGGCCGGATAATAAAAGTATTCCGCGCCTCATCCTCCGGACAATTTTCATACACCCCTTTGGCCACTTTCACCAGGGTATCAATTCCTACCACATCAGCTGTACGGAAAGTGGCGGATTTCGGTCGCCGATTAACGGGCCGGTCAGCGCCTCCACCTGATCAATATTCAATCCCAGTTTATCCATCAGTCCGAAAATAGCCATGATACTGAAAACACCTATACGGTTGGCGATAAAAGCGGGACTGTCCTTACAAAGCACTGTTGTTTTACCCAGGTACAGATCACCATAATGCAACAGGAATTCCATCACTTCCGGATCGGTATCCGGGGTGGGAATAATTTCCAGTAATCGCAGGTAGCGCGGAGGATTAAAAAAATGTGTTCCGCAAAAATGTTTTTTAAAATCGTCGGATCTCGCCTTCTGTCATCAGGTGAATGGGAATACCGGAAGTATTGGAACTGATCAGTGTTCCGGGCTTTCGGTATTTTTCCACTTCGTTAAACAGCCCGGTTTGATATCCAGTCTTTCCACCACCACTTCAATGATCCAGTCATAATTCGCGATATCTTTCATGTTGTCAGTGAAATTTCCGGTACTGATTTTTTTGACCGCCGCAGCTGGAATATACGGGAGAAGGATTCGATTTAATCGTAGCGGCAAGTGCTTCATTCACGATCCGGTTCTTTACCGCCGGATGATCCAGGCGTAAGATTTTTTATTTTTTCTGCCTCATTCAGTTCCGATCGGTGCACGGTCCAGCAATAATACCGGTACGCCGATCCCTGCAAAATGACAGGCAATCCGGGAGCCCATTACACCGCTTCCCAAGTACCGCAACTTTTCTGATGATTCTTTTCATACCGTGAAATAGGTTAATTAAAATAATATCAGGTAGCATGTTCTGCCTTTCAGCTGACAACCGACCCCGCATCCGTCTTTTCATCCGGATTCACAAAAATCAGTTTGCCATTTTCATCTTCCGCCATCAGGATCATCCCGTTGCTTTCAATGCCTCTCATTTTCCGGGGTGCAAGATTGGCAACTACCACCACCTGTTTACCGATGATCGCCGCCGCTTCAAAATGCAGCGCGATTCCGGAAACGATGGTTCTTTTTTCAAATCCCAGATCCACTTCCAGTTTAATCAGTTTATCGGCCTTGGGTACTTTTTCTGCCTGTAGTAATAATGCCGGTTCTCAAATCCAGTTTGGCAAAATCTTCATATTGAATTTCCGGTTTTCTTTCGGGAACTGCAATAACCGGTTCGGCTTTCTGCTTCACTTGCGGCTTAATAGAATTCTGATGCAGTTTTTCCATCTGTGTCTGGATTTCTTCATCTTCTATTTTTCTGAATAACAATTCGGGTGCGCGAAGGCTGTATCCGGTTTTCAACAGATCTATTTTTCCGGCATTTTCCCATTCCAGCATTCTCTCCACCACTTTCATCATGTGCAGCATTTTCTTTGCAGTAATGGGAAGAAAAGGATTGATCAGTATGGCCAGATTGGCAGTTAACTGCAGACAGAGATAAATGGCAGTTATCAATCAATTGCTGATCTTCAGGCAGGGTAGTCTCTTTTCCGGCTTTTTTCCAGGGCTCTTTATCCTGCAAATATTTATTGCCTTTTCGCGCCAGATCTATGATTGCGAATAAAGCATCCCGGAATTTATATTGTTCCAGCAGATTTTCCACAGTAGATTTTGTCTGTCTGATCTGGTTCGATCAGTTCTGTATCGGCTTCGTCTTTAATGGCTTCGTGCCATGCGGGCACTTTGCCATTGACAAAGCTTATGCATCAACACGAAAGTCCGGTTCACAAAATTTCCGAAAATGGACACCAGCTCACTGTTATTCCGGTCCTGAAAATCCTTCCAGGTAAAATCATTGTCTTTTGTTTCCGGCGCATTGGCGCAAAGCACATAACGGAGCACATCTTCACAACCCGGAAAATCCTGCAATATATTCATGAACCCATACTGCCCAGTTGCGGCTGGTGGATACTTTTTCTCCTTCAATATTCAAAAACTCGTTGGCCGGCACGTTGTCGGGCAACACAAATTTCCCATGTGCTTTCAGCATGGCCGGGAAAATAATACAATGAAAAACGATATTATCCTTGCCGATAAAATGAACGAGTTTAGTATCCGGCTGGCACCAGTAATCCGCCCAGTTGGGTGTTAATTCCTTGGTGACGGAAATATATCCGATCGGCGCATCGAACCATACGTACAAAACTTTTCCTTCCGCATCCGGCAGCGGCACTTTGATGCCCCAGTTGCTGTCGCGTGTCATGGCCCGGGACTGCAATCCGTTGTCCAGCCAGCTTTTACACTGACCGTACACATTATTCTTCCATTCCTTATGGCCATTGAGAATCCATTCTTTCAGGAACAATTCATATTTCTGCAGTGGGAAATACCAATGTTTGGTTTTTCTTTTAACAGGCACCGCATCGCTCAGTGTACTGCGGGGATTAATCAGTTGCTCAGGACTTAAAGAAGAACCGCATCGTTCACACTGGTCGCCGAATGCATTGGGATTTCCGCAAACAGGACAGGTGCCGGTAATATAGCGGTCAGCCAGAAAGAGTCTTGGCTTTTTCGTCATAATACTGCTCGGTCTCTTTTTCTTCAAAAATCTCTTCGTTATATAATTTCGTAAAAAAATCCGAAGCTGTTTCGATGGTGAATTGGATTGGATGGTTCTGGAATAGATGTCGAAAGAAATGTGCATCTGTTCAAAACTCTTCTTGATCTGTGCATGGTATTTATCCACCACCTGCTGGGGGCTGATGCCTTCTTTCATGGCGCGGATGGTGATGGGCACTCCGTGCTCATCGCTTCCGCCGATAAATAAAATGTCTTTCTTCCTTGCCCGTTGATAACGTACATAGATATCCGCAGGAATATAACATCCTGCAAGATGCCCGATATGGATCGGCCCGTTTGCATAGGGAAGGGCGGCGGTAACGAGAATTCTGTTGTATTCTTTCATAGTTTGAAATAGCAGGCGCAGTGGCCCTGTTCAGCCTGCAAAAATACCAATTCAATTCCATTGTCCCGCGTTCAATCCCGGCAGACGTGCCTGTCTTATCACAACGGGTTCTCATTGCTGATCTGCCGGGCTGGCTAAGAAAAGGGGCCTGTACCGCAGCGGGATCGGAAGTAAGCCCGTGCTTGGCGTTTCCTGTTCATCCGTTAACTTTAATTGATGAAGCGTAAACATTTTCTTTCATCCCTGCTGGGCGGCCCCCTGATTCCTGCCCTTTCCTTTCGCTCTCCTTTTGGAAAACAGATGGCGCCGGAGGCGGATGAAAGCCTTTTTACCATTCCACCCTATCTGAAAGCGGGGGATACCATTGGAATAACCTGCCCGGCCGGGTATATGAGTGCTGAAGAGCTGGAGCCGGCGGTGAATGCCCTGCAAAGCTGGGGTTTTAAACTGCGTTTAGGCAACACCGTGGGAAAACGGGATTTTACTTTTGGGGGTACGGATGAGGAACGCGCTGGCCGATTTTCAGCAAATGCTTGATGATCCTTCCATTACAGGCCATTCTATGCGCCCGGGGCGGATATGGTTGCATACGAATCATTGACCGGCTTGATTTTAAAAAATTTACCGATCAAACCCAAATGGATCGTTGGATTCAGTGATATCACCGTGATTCATGCCCATCTGAATCATCAATTACCGGATCGCTTCCATCCATTCTAAGATGTGCAATAGTTTTCCTTACCGGTTGAATGAGTCCGAAAAGGGGCAATGGGAAAGTATTCTGTCTATCCGGGAAGCGCTTACCGGGCAACCGGGTGGAATATCCGCTGATGCCTGATCCCGGCAATAAAAATGGAACCGGAACAGGGATGCTCGTCGGCGGCAACCTGAAAACGATTGAAACGCTGGCCGGTTCAGCATCCGACATCCGTACCGAGGGTATGATCCTTTTTGTGGAAGATGTGGGGGAATATCTGTATAGTATCGACAGGATGTTTTTCAGTCTGAAAAGTACCGGAAAACTCGACCGGCTTGCGCGGATTGCTGATCGGTGGTTTCAGGGTAAAGGAGGATGACCCGGGCGATGAGTTCGGTAGAAGTGTTTATAATATTGTGCTGGAACATGTGGCGGCTTACAATTATCCGGTTTGTTTTAATTTCCCGGTCGGTCATCAGAAAATCAATTTTGCATTGAAATGCGGTGTGCAGTATCGAGCTGACTGTTAATGATCAGGAAGTAATTTTTAAAGAAATTTAATATGGCTTCATACTCCCCCTTATTTATCTGCCGGAGATACGGTTGGTATTGTTTGTCCCGCCGGCTTTATGTCGGCAGAAAATGTATCCCGCTGTAAAGCCAGCCTCGGGCAGTGGGGGTTTAAAGTAAGAACAGGAAAAACAGTCGGCGGACATTCCGATAATTATTTCTCCGGAACCGATGAGGAACGGCTGGAAGATCTGCAGGAAATGCTGGATGATGAAGATGTGAAAGCGATCTTATTTGGACGGGGTGGATACGGTGTGAGCCGGATCATTGAACAGATCAGTTTTAAAAAATTCCGGAAATCACCCAAGTGGATCATGGGATACAGCGATATAACGCTGTTGCATGCCCATATATACGCCAATTATGAAATTGCAACCGCACATACGCCCATGGCTGCGGCTTTTAATGACCAGCTGATCCCCAATCCATACACATGGTCCATCCATGAACTGATCACCGGAAAAAAAACCTCCTATTCCTGCAGCCCGCATCATTTTAACCGGAAAGGAGAAGCGAAAGGAATTTTGATCGGCGGAAACCTGACGCTGCTGGCCCATGCCGTTGGAACCCCATCTGATTTTAAGACCAGGGGTTGTATATTATTTCTTGAGGATATCGGGGAATATCTCTACAATATTGACCGGATGCTTTATCAGTTAAAAAGAGCGGAGTAAATTACACAAACCGGAGGGCATTATCATCGGCAGCTTTTCAGACTGCAAGGACACGGAACGTCCCTTTGGAAAGAATGCCTATGAAATCATCCGGGATATCCTGAGCGAATATGATTTTCCTGTCTGTTATGGTTTTCCGGTAGGGCATGAAACGGAAAATTATGCGCTGAAATGCGGTGTGGAACACAGGCTGAAAATCGCGAATAGCAAGGTAACCCTGATGGAAGTTGATAGTTAACAGTCGACGGATGGTATATAAAGTCCGTCAACTGTCAACCGTCAACCTCAACTAAACAGAGACTTTCTCCCCATGCTGCTTCGGCATTACTTTCTCCGGATTAATACCCAGTTCACTTGCAATGGCCATTCCCAGGCCGATATCAGCGCGGAAAAAATGGCAAAGCTGCCGGTTGATAATCTCATCCTTTTTTGGTCCGCTGACCTGGCTCATATTTTGTGAAATATTCCTGATCAGAGATTTCTTTGCTTCTTCGCTCAGTACCTGCCTGTAAAAAATTCCAGGCTGTGAAAAATGGTCGTCTTCTCCTGCTCCGTTGCGGTCGTACCAGTCCAGGCTAAGTGAATCGGCCTCTTCGGGAACGCCTCTGTAGCGCTCGTCCGCTTTGATATTGTCAAAACTGTTCGGGAAATAATTCGGACTGCCGCCTCCGTTGCCATCCACCCGCATCGCGCCATCGCGTTCGTAATTATTTACAGCATAAGGGCACTTGTTTACCGGAATCTGTTCGTAATTCGGCCCCAGGCGGTAACGGTGTGCATCGGGATAAGAGAGGATGCGTCCCTGCAGCATTTTATCAGGGGAATAACTGATCCCGTCAATTACGTGTGCAGGCGCAAAAGCTGCCTGTTCCACTTCGGCAAAATAATTCTTCGGATTTTCATTCAATTCAAAGAAACCTACATCGATCAGCGGATATTCTTTATGCGACCATGTTTTTGTGAGATCAAAAGGGTTGAAAGGATGTTTTTTTGCCTGTTCCGTGGTCATGACCTGAATTTTCATATCCCAGCGCGGGAATTCCTTCCGGTCAATGGCTTCCAGCAAATCGCGCTGTGCAAAATCCGGATCGATGCCCTTCATTTTCGCCGCATCCTCACTGCTGAAGTTTTTAATACCCTGGGCGCAGACAAAATGAAATTTCACCCACACCCGCTCATTCTTCTGATTGATCATGCTGAAAGTATGGCTGCCGAATCCGTGCATATGCCGGAAACCATAGGGCGTTCCCCGGTCGCTCATCACAAACATCACCTGATGCAGGCTCTCCGGGTTATGGCTCCAGAAATCCCATACGTTGGTCGCGCTTTTACAATTGGTATACGGGTCGCGTTTTTGCGTATGAATGAAATCGCTGAACTTTTTCGGATCCTTGATGAAGAAAATCGGAGTATTGTTTCCTACCAGGTCCCAGTTTCCTTCCTCCGTATAAAATTTCAATGCGAAGCCGCGGGGGTCCCTTTCTGTGTCAGCCGATCCTCTTTCGCCGGCAACGGTGGAACAACGCAGCAGCATACGGGTTTGCTTTCCGATTTTATCAAAAACCCGCGCCCGCGTATATTTTGAGATGTCATGGGTCACTGTAAAGGTTCCGAAAGCTGCGCTGCCCTTGGCATGCACCACTCTTTCCGGAATGCGTTCCCGGTTGAAATGAGCCATCTTTTCGTGCAGGATAAAATCCTGCAGCAGGAGCGGCCCCCGTGCTCCGGCGCTCTGGGTGTCCTCATGGTGGTAATAAGGAATGCCGGATGCTGTGGTAAGTTTTTTTTCTTCACTCATAAAAAATATTTTAAAGATTATGAAAGCAGGTGTTGAAAGGCCTTCAAATATCCCCCTTTTTATTCATTGACATAATTGATTAATTTTATATTGTGATAGATAAAACTGATAAGCTATGACATTTACCCAATTGGAATATATTCTGGCCATTGATGCGCACCGGCATTTTGCCAGGGCCGCTGATGCCTGTTTTGTTACGCAACCCACGCTCAGCATGCAGGTGCTCAAACTGGAAGAAACGCTGGGCGTTAAAATCTTCGACAGGAGCCGTACGCCGGTGGTGCCGACGGAAGCCGGAAAAGAAATCCTCGAACAGGCAAAAAAAATATTGCTGGAGAAGAACCGGATTGCTGAAATCATTTCCCGGAGAAAGGGTTTGCTGGAAGGGGAACTGCGTATCGGCATCATTCCCACCCTTGCACCCTACCTGCTTCCGCTTTTTGTGCAATCCTTCACCCGTAAATATCCCGGCGTAAAGCTGGTGGTGTTTGAAAAAACCACCGACACCCTGCTGCAGTTACTGCGGGATGCGGCGCTGGACGTAGGCATTCTCGTTACCCCGCTGAATGAAAAGGGAGTCCGGGAGGAAGTATTGTTTTATGAGGAACTGCTGGCTTATGTTTCAGAGAACAATGGGGTATATCAGAAAACCTATGTGCTCGCAAAAGACATTGATCCGAATAAACTCTGGCTGCTGGAAGAAGGTCATTGCTTTCGTTCGCAGATGATCAATTTATGTGAACTGTTCAAAGCCACCCGGCAGGGAAGCCATTTCGATTATGAAGCCGGGAGTTTCGAAACCCTGCGCAGGATGGTAGAGATGAACGACGGCATTACCGTACTGCCCGAACTGGCTACGCTGGATTTCAGCAAACGGCAGCAGGGGCTGATCCGGCATTTCAGAAAGCCTGCGCCCGTAAGGGAAGTGAGCCTGGTGCTGCAGCGGGATTTTGTTAAGGAACGGCTGGTGCATATATTAAAAGAAGAAATCCTGTCCTGCATTCCTGACAAGATCAAAAGGAATAAAGACACGCATGTTGTACCTTTGTGATCCATGTCCGGCATCAGGCAAATCCTCTTAAAATCACTGGGAGAAAAGCGGTATCTCCGGCTGATGGCTTCCTCTTTTCAGCGTTTGTATAAAACAGGCAGGCTGGGAGTAGATTACCAGGATATCTATTTTTTAAAGAACCTGATTCGCCGGGGTGATTACTGTATTGATATCGGAGCACATCTTGGATATTTTACCCTTGAGCTGAGCCGCCTGGCGGGGAGTAATGGCCATATCTATGCAATTGAACCCATGTCCAAATTCTTCCAGACCCTCGGCGCCCTGCTGATAAAGCGGAAAATAAATAATGTTACCCTGGAACAATATGCCATGGGGGCCGACCGGCGAATGGGTGGAGATGGGAATTCCCCGGGTGAACAATGTTAAAAAATTTGCTTATGCCCGGGCAGTGGAGTACAATAGTTATCTGGAATATGTTGAATCGGAAAAAGTAAAAAATGTGCGCGGGGACGAGCATTTTAATCATCTTGCGCGGGTAGATTTCATCAAATGCGATGTGGAGGGACTGGAACTGCCGGTATTCAATTCATTTACAGAAATCATCCGGAAACATCATCCCATCATTCTGTGTGAGCTGGGTGATCCGCAGGACCGGGCCCGCCTGCTGGATCTGCTGGGAGAAGATATTTATAGCCTGTTTTATCTCGAGAATAAAAAATTAAAAGCACTGGATACAGGCAGCCCCGTAAAGACAGTTTCGCATAATCACTATTTTATACCCAGGGCAAGACTTGAAAGTATCAGGAACCTTTTTTAAGTGCTCACACCTGACCAATATCCTGTACGGATTTGCATATTAACGAACGTCCATCAATCATTAACCATCAACTCTTTCAGCTTTCCCCGATCCGCTTCAGATTCAAATCCGGTATCGGCGAAACAATCAGCGGGAATTTTTCAATCGTCACATTGGAAGGATCGAGTCCGAAACCTCGTTCTTCCGAAAGGCTGGCTTCTTTCAGCCAGAAATATAATTTCATGATCACCCGTTCGAAAAAGGAAAGTTCATTATCCTGGCTCAGGTATTTTTCCATCACGATGACCTGGAAATCGCCGACCACATTATTTCTTTCCAGGGATTCATAGCGGCTGGTGATATTTACTTCCTTATTTTTCACCAGGTCTTCCACCACTTTTCGGAACATCAGATTGATCCTGGGTTCAATCCGGAATCCAAGCCTGAATTCCACCCGGATGATATCGTTGGGAATGATATGGTCCACGGAATATTCAGTAGTATAGGGATCATCCAGTGTGTCGATATGCACAAACCAATAAATATCGGCGCGTTTGGGTTTTTTATTCAGGATGGAATAAATGATCTTATGTTCAATTTCTTTCGGATTATTCGCACTCGTCATGTACATCAGGTGGGTGGCAAATTTGGGAACCGTCCGGTCATTGCTCAGTTCCTGGATCTGCGGAATATAATTTTCCATCCGCACAAATTCCACATAACGGTTCTTGATTTTCCGCGAACGGTACCATACATACATGATGGCAAACAGGCCACCCGCCGACGATCAGGGTTACAAAACCGCCGTGCGGAAATTTATCCAGGTTGGCAAAAAGAAAACTGAATTCGATGATCAGATAAACGGTGAGGTACAGGTAGATCAAGCCTGATGGAGCGCGGCGCGAGATCAGGTAATTGGCAAAGAGAATGGAAGTGGCCAGCATACAAAGCGTGATGGCCAGTCCATAAGCCGCTTCCATATGGGAAGATGATCGGAAATAAACGGTAATGCTGCAGCAACCGATAAACAACAGAAAATTGATGGCGGGAATATATAACTGGCCCTTTTGCTCTGTGGGATAACTGATCCTGAATTTTGGCCAGAGATTCAGCCGCATGCTTTCGCTGATCAGGGTAAATGATCCGCTGATCAGGGCCTGGCTGGCAATGATGGCAGCGGCAGTGGCAATGATAATGCCGGGAATCAGGAACCAGTCCGGCATGATGCTGTAAAACACATTGTTGTGTGGCGGTATCGAAAACCTTGTCCCATCTGATTGTGCAACAGCCAGGCGCCCTGCCCGAGATAATTCAGGATCAGGCAGGTTTTTACATATATCCAGGAAATCCGGATATTGCTTTTGCCCACAATGACCCAGTCGGAATACAGGGCTTC
Organism: uncultured Chitinophagaceae bacterium; assembly: GCA_963801295.1. Classification (GTDB taxonomy): domain Bacteria; phylum Bacteroidota; class Bacteroidia; order Chitinophagales; family Chitinophagaceae; genus Puia. Next base: position 376,244 of record CAWDEH010000008.1, on the reverse strand, counting down.
GGCTCCCGTGGTACAAAGGAAAACCGCACCCAGTATCCAGAAACCCTTTGGATAGATGGTCAGCAATTCAATGGCATAAACGGGACTCAGCGCTTTGAAAATTGCAGATCATCCAGCAGATGACTGGAGCCCAGTACCGCCATCATGGCAAACCAGATAAACATGATCGGGCCGAATAATTTTCCGATAGACTCGGTTCCGAATTGCTGCAGGAAAAAAAGCACAACCATGATGCCCAGTACGATGATAAACGATGGTATCCTGGGGAATATAATTCAGGCTGGGCAGTTGTCGCAAACCTTCAATGGCAGAAGTAACCGAAATCGGCGGAGTGATCATGCCATCTGCCAGCAGTGCGGCACCTCCGATCATGGCGGGAAGAACCAGCCAGCGCTGCTGCCGGCGGACCAGGGCATAAAGCGAAAATATACCGCCTTCCCCTTTATTGTCGGCATTTAGGGTTAGCCATACATATTTTACGGTGGTTTGCAGGGTGAGCGTCCAGATAATGCAGGAAAGGCTTCCAATAATTAACAATTCGCTGATTGCGCGTCCGTTGATGATGGCATTCAATACATAGAGCGGAGAGGTTCCGATATCTCCGTAAATAATACCTAAAGCAATAACCAGGTTGCCGAGTGTAACCTTATCAATTTGTTTGCTCACTGACTGTGCAAGTTATATTGCGGTTTTAATATCAGGACGGATTTTTCTATGGCAACCAATGAGCGTTCCGAGAAAGCAATCGTCACAAAGATATAGGGAATAGGATGAAATTAACAGATTCTAACAGGAGTTTTGAGTAACTTGGCTCTTGTACCAATCTCTATTAAGCGCTTATTTTATGAATTTAAGATTACTTGGCCTGCTCCTTCTCTTACCCATGCTTATGCAGGCCCAACATATCCTTTATTCCGATCCGGAACAGGATGACACCCGCAAAACCGATTTTGAAATTATTGGCCGTGTTTCAGGGAATATCCTGGTTTTTAAAAATAACCGGTCAGAGTAATGCCATTTCCATTTATAATCCCGAAATGAAGCTGATACAGCGGGTTCGTTCTGGCTTATCTCCCGGATAAATTTACCAATATTGATTTTGTGCAGTACCCTGATTTCTTCTACATGATGTGCGAATATCAGAAGAAAAATATTGTCCATCTGACCGCGTTTAAAATGGATGGACAGGCGCAAGCGGCTCGGCGATCCGGTTGAACTGGATACGACCCAGGTCAGCGGCTTCCAATAACAATAAGATTTATACCAATATCGATCAGTGAGGATAAGCAACAGCTTCATGGCTCTGAAGATCAATACGTAAGAACCCCAAAAACTATATATTTCACCACTTTTCTGTTTCAATAAAAACCTGGATTTGCTGGACCGGCACCGGATTCCCATGCTGAGTGCAGGATCACGCAGATATTGATTTACCAATTTTGAGCTGGATAATGAAGGACAGCTGGTTTTTACCCAATTTGCCAGCAATAGGCAACGGCGAATATCTGACCCATGTTTCATTTGTGACCAAAGTGCCCGCTCGGATACCTTTTCCATTCGGGATCTGGGCGCCAGCGACCGGGTGCTGGATGAACTGAAATTAAAGTGGACAACTACAACAAGCGCTACCTGCTTTCGGCTTTTTATTATAAACAACGAAGAGGAAATATTGAAGGACTTTATACCGTGATCTGGGATAAGGCCAAGGACATTAAAGTTAAAGGAAAGCCGTGACCGTTTTTAATGACGAACTGCGGGCACTGGCGAAAAGCTCCGAATCCAATATCAAAATGGCTTTTAATGATTATTTTCATCAAAAACATTGTGGCAAAGAAAGATGGCGGATACCTGCTGATCAGCGAATCAGAATATACTACTACAAGAGGGATCTGCGTTTAACCGCTGGGATTATCTGTATCGGATCGCCCTATATGAGCCCGATGGATTATTATTCCCCTATTTTATAATCCGTATTCTCCATAGAACCGGTATGGAATGGGCAGTAATATAAACCGGTATAATGCGGAAAATATCATGGTTCTTTCTTTCGATAAGAACAGTAATATGGAATGGAGTAATGTGATTCCAAAAAGCCAGTTTGATGATGACGGAACCAATCAGATCTCCTATCAAACGGTGAATACCGGAGGCGCAGCTGCATTTTTTGTATAATCAATTTGAAAGAAGAACGCTGTTGCTGATGGATCAAAGTATTTCAGCCAGATGGGAAAATCACCCGGTTGCCAACACTTCACAACCTGGACAAGGGATATGATTTTATGCCCAGGATTCGGAAAACAGGTCGCCAGTAATCAAATTGTAATACCTTGCCTGTTCAGGAATTATCTTTGCTTTGCTAAAATAGATTTTTAAAACAACCCGCCGGTGATCGGTATTTTCAAACAAAAGGCATCTACCAATGCTTTATTGCTTTTCGTATATGCCCTGGTGCTGAAGTTCCCGCTTTTCCTTCATCCTTTTTCGCCTGTGCTGCATGCGGAAGATAATTATCTCTACCGGTTTATTTTAACCGGACTGAATTCCCTGTTCGGCCATGCTGCCCTGCCCTTTGCCATACTTAGTTTTATCCTGTTGTTTTCACAGGCCACTTTGCTGAACAGCATTTGTAATTATCATAAAATGTTACCCCGCGCGAATTATCTGCCGGCGCATGTGTTATATCCTGGTCACTTCACTGTTGCCGGACTGGGGACATTTTTCCGCTCCCTTGCTGATCAATTCGATTGTGATCTGGTGCCTGGTACCGGATGGTTGCTTTATACAATAGCACTTCACCGGTATCCTCCATTTTTAATATCGGTTTATTCCTTGGATTAGCCACCCTGCTGTATATGCCGGCGATCGCTTTTCTGATCCTGTTGTTTTTTGCCTTACTGATCATGCGCCCGTTCCGGATCCAGGAATGGTTTGTCGGATTTGTCGGATTTACTTCTCCTTATTATTTCCTGATCCTGGTTTTATATTTTACCCATCAGCTGCACTGGAAAAACCTGGTGCCTGCATATTCAGATTTACTTTTCCGGCCATACCTAACTCCATCTGGATTATTGCCGGAATCAGCCTGCTGATCATTCCTTTTATTATCGGCGGAATTTTTGTTCAGAATAATCTGAATAAAATGCTGATCCATGTAAGGAAAAGCTGGAGCCTGCTGCTGGTGTTTCTGATTGCAGGCGTACTGGTGATCATGATCAATAAAGCAGGATCTTATGAAAACTGGATTGTTACGGCCATGCCTTTTGCCGTTTTTCATTCCGCAGCCTATTTTTATCCGGTCAAAAAATCGCTCGCACTGCTCCTTCACTGGGTTTGTTTCGGGGTGGCCATCGTGGTGAACTATCTCCTGTAATTTCCCCTTTCGACAGAAAGAATTACCTTTATTCGCGTAAAATCAGCACATGAAATTTGGCGTTATCGTCTTTCCGGGATCCAATTGCGACAGGGATATGCAATTTTCGTTGCAGGAAGACCTTGGGCATGAAGTGATTATGTTCTGGCATAAGGACAGGGATTTGAGTATGTTTTCTACGGAAGATTGTATTGTGCTTCCCGGCGGTTTTTCCTATGGAGATTATCTGCGGTGCGGAGCCATTGCCCGGTTCAGCCCGCTGATGCAACCTCTTATTCAATTTGCGGAAAGCGGTGGAATGGTGCTCGGTGTTTGTAACGGTTTTCAGATTTTGTGTGAATCCCATTTGCTGCCGGGCGTTCTGCTTCGGAATGCCAATCAACAATTTCGTCAGTAAGAATATTTTCCTCCATCAGGACAATGGCGCAGTCCACTGAAAATTCCGATTGCGCATGGGGAAGGCAGTTATTTTGCAGATGATAAAATACTGGATGAACTGGAATCCAACGGCCAGGTTCTTTGGAAATATTGTGATGAAGAAGGAAATATAACCGCAGCAGCCAATGCAAATGGAAGCACCCGGAATATCGCGGGAATCTGTAATCAAAACCGGAATGTAATTGGCCTGATGCCGCATCCCGAACGGGCGGCTTCCGAATTCCTGGGCAATACAGATGGCCGGATTCTGTTTCAACCAGATTTTGATGAATAGAAAAATCTCAGCCCGCGCACCGACAACCTGAATTGGCCAATACCTTAGATATTCACCGGTATGTTCAAAAGGTCTGGCGTTCTTCCTTCTGCTTTTCATATCCTTTCTTCAGATTCATGCGCAGGATAGTTCTGCCATTACCTGGCAGTGTTTCTTCAGCAAACGAACGGGAATAGCTACCAGCTGATTTTTAAAGCAGACATTAAACCAGGCTGGCAATTATATGGCCCCGATCAGGATCTCAGCGGAACCCCTTCCATGGAGATTGAATTTGCGGACTCTTCCATTAATGCAAAAAGACCTTTTCATCCCGAAGGCAAATCCGATAAAGCGCAGTATCGGCCTTTTTGATAATGCGGTTTTTAATTTGCATGAATCCGAATGCAACATTTACCGTTCCGCTGAATATCAAAGGTACGGTTCCGGCCCATTTGCTGGGAACCCTTAATTTTTTTTACGGAAAGAACGATTCATTTTATTCCGGCAGCTATGCTTTTACTGCAGAGCTGGAAGGCGGGGTGAGTTCCAATGCGCGGATCCGGATACCAACCATCGACTCTGAAACATCCGGTTAGTCCCTGCGGGGATACGGGAACGGCAGGGAAAGGATTGCTGAGTATTTTTTTGTTGGGTTTGGTGGGCGGTTTCATTGCCCTGCTGACTCCCTGCGTGTTTCCGCTGATTCCGCTCACCGTTTCTTTTTTCACTAAAAAAACAGGAAATCAGGGAAATGGCACGGGCCATGCCATCCTGTATGGATTTTTTATTTTTCTTATTTATATTCTGCTCAGTCTTCCGTTCCATTTGCTGGACCATACCGATCCGGAAATGCTGAATAATATTTCTACCAATGTATGGCTCAACCTGGTCTTCTTTGTGATTTTTGTGGTTTTTGCCATTTCGTTCTTTGGATATTTTGAAATCAACCTGCCGGGCAGTGTTGCCAATTCGGTAAACAGTAAGTCCGGGGGCAGCACGATCGCAGGCATATTTTTTATGGCCCTGACCCTGGCGATCGTTTCTTTTTCCTGCACCGGTCCGATCCTGGGTTCCCTGCTGGCGGGGGCCTTATCCAATAACGGAGGCGCCACCCAGCTTAGTTTTGGAATGGGAGGATTTGGGCTGGGGCTGGCCCTGCCTTTTGCCCTTTTTGCCCTTTTCCCGGGATGGCTGGATTCACTGCCCAAATCCGGCGGCTGGCTGAGCATCTGTTAAAGTAGTGCTTGGTTTTCTCGAACTGGCTATGGCGATTAAATTCCTTTCCAATGCCGATCTGGTTGAACAATGGGGATTGGTAAAAAGGGAAGTATTCATCGGTTTCTGGGTCCTCATCGGTTTGCTGCTGACCTTATATCTGCTGGGGAAAATCCGTTTTCCGCATGATAGTCCGGTAAAAAAATTTGGTCCTGTCCGGATCGGATTTATTGCCTTGTTTGCTGCCGCAACCATCTATCTTATTCCGGGAGTAACCAATACCCCCGGAGCCAACCTGACCCTGATCAGCGGATTTCCGCCACCCCTTTGTTATTCCATTTATAAAAATCCTGTGAATTGTGAAAAGGGTGTTGAGCCTCTGCGGGATTATGAACAGGCACTGGCCCTGGCGAAGAAAGAGCATAAACCCCTGCTGATCGATTTTACCGGATGGGCATGTGTGAACTGCCGGAGAATGGAAGAAAATGTATGGACCGACAATGAAGTAAAAAGGAATGCAGGATTCTTTTGTGGTGGTTTCGCTTGTATGTGGATGAACGAAGACTATTACCTGCCACCCAGCAAATGGTTTATACCACCAGGGATCACGCAAATAAAAATATTATTACGGTAGGAGATAAATGGGCCACTTTTCAGTCCGAAAATTTTAATGCGGTTCAGCAACCGCAATATGCCATTATCAGCCCGGAGGAAAAAACACTCACTTACACCAAGGGCTATACGCCGAAACCGGCCGAATTTGCGGGATGGCTGGATTGCGGGCTGGAAGCGTTTAGTAATAGATAATTGATAGTTGATAATGGACAATTGACAGTTTGAGAGTGCCTTTCGTTATCAATTGTCAATTATCCATTGTCAATTATAAAAAAACTTCCGGTGCGGAAGCTGATCTTTTATTGATCATCTTTTTACACCGGAAGCAGATAGATTTTTGAAAAAAGAGTGTAAAATTCAATTATAAGGCGATTCTTTTTTCGGTCATCATTTTGCGCAGGTTGATCAGTCCGTAGCGCATGCGGCCCAGGGCCGTATTGATACTGCAGTTGGTTAAAGAAGCGATCTCTTTGAAGCTGAGGTCAGCATAATGACGCAGAATGATCACTTCGCGCTGATCTTCAGGAAGCAGATCCAGCATCCGTCGTACACGGTCGTGGCTTTGCCTTTTCATGATTTTTACGTCAGCGCCGTCTTCTGTGAAATTGATGACTTCGAAAATGTCCCGGTCATCGCTGGTCTTGATGGTGGGGGTCCTTTTCACCTTGCGGAAATGATCCACGCAGAGGTTGTGTGCAATGCGCATTGCCCAGGGAAGGAACTTGCCTTCTTCTGTATACCGGCCACCACGGATGGTGTCGATAATCTTAATCAGAACGTCCTGGAAAATGTCCTCGGCCAGATACTTGTCCTTAACGAGGAAGAGAATGGAAGTGTACAGCTTGTCCTTGTGGCGGATTACAAGTGCCTCTAAGGCCTGTAAGTCGCCGTCGCGAAACGAATGGATTAATTCATGGTCGGTTTTCGTACGTAGCGAATTCATAAACTTCTACGGTTTTTAAAGGTGATAGGATATATGTTGGATTTTAGAACGCTTGGCTTTTCGGTGTAGAAGTGCTTACTCGATAAAATTTATTTTATTGTGATAAGAGATTTAATCAGGAATTAAAGATATACAATTTTTGGAAAAAACAACATTTTGGGAAAATAATTTGTTTTAACTAGATCTTCCCGGGTATTCCTGAATTGGGAATTCCCTTCTAATTGCATCAGTTCCAATATATTTGTTGTTCTCATTTATGGCAGTTACTACTAAGTCAAAAAAGATACCGGTTTATCCGGACAGGAAAAAGACACCCGATCCGATACAAATCAAAGGCGCCAGGGTACATAATCTGAAGAATATTTCGATTGATTTCCCACGCAATAAATTTATTGTGGTCACCGGTGTATCAGGATCAGGCAAATCTTCGTTGACGATCGATACTCTGTTTGCTGAAGGCCAACGCCGTTATGCAGAGAGCCTGAGCGCTTATGCCCGTCAGTTTATGGCGCGGATGGATAAGCCCGATGTGGACTATATCAAAGGGCTTTGCCCGGCCATCGCCATTGAGCAGAAAGTTACTACCCGCACGCCCAGGTCTACGGTGGGCAGCATGACAGAAATGTATGATTACCTCCGTTTGCTTTTTGCCCGGGTGGGAACCACTTATTCCCCCGTTTCAGGAAAGGAAGTAAAAAAGGACGATGTACAGGATGTGATCCACAGTATCCAGGCCCGGAAACCGGGGGATAAAGTGTTGATGCTGGTTCCGTTTAAGCAGCATGCCAACCGGAATACAACGGAAGAACTTAACATTCTTTTGCAAAAGGGCTTTGCCAGACTCTATGTAAATAAGGAAACAGTAAGGATCGAAGACCTTTTGCCAGTGGCAGCCGGTTCTTCGGAAAAAGCAACCAAAGCCGCACAGCCAAAACTTCCCAAAGGAAACTCCTATCTGCTGATAGACCGCATTGTGGTGAAGGATTTTGATGAAGATGATATGCACCGGCTGGCTGATTCTATCGGAACCGCTTTTTATGAAGGCGAGGGGAGGATGCTGCTGGAGATTAACGGGGAAGAACAACTGAGCTTTCAGCAACCGCTTTGAAATGGACGGGATCCGCTTTGAAGAACCGGTGCCCAATCTGTTTTCCTTTAATAATCCTTATGGGGCCTGTCCCACCTGCGAAGGCTTTGGGCAGGTGCTGGGCATAGATGCAGACCTGGTTATTCCCGATAAGCGGCTGAGTGTGTATGAAGGTGCTGTCGCGCCCTGGAAGGGAGAGAAACTGAGCGCCTGGAAAGATCATTTCATTAAAACATCTTCCGAGATATCGACTTTCCGATTCATAAGCCCATGATGGATCTTACCAAAGAGCAATATGCTCTTTTATGGGAAGGGAATAAAGAGGTCAGCGGGATCAATGATTTTTTTAAAGAGGTAGAAAAGAATCTGTATAAAGTTCAGTACCGGGTTTTGCTTATCGCGGTACCGGGGACGGACCGACTGTCCGGATTGTAAGGGCTACCGGCTTCGCCCGGAAGCATTATATGTAAAAATTGGCGGGCTTCATATTGGAGAACTCTGTGAAATGCCGGTGAGTAAACTAACGGACTGGTTTAGCCGGATTTCCCTCTCCGGGTTTCAACAAAAAGTGGCCAAACGGATTCTCATCGAAATCAATAACCGCCTATCCACTTTACTGGATGTGGGGCTGGGCTATCTGACCCTGAACCGGCTGGCCAATTCGCTGAGCGGCGGAGAAAGCCAGCGGATACAGCTTACGCGTTCCCTGGGCAGTAATCTGACCAATTCATTGTATATCCTGGATGAGCCTTCCATCGGTCTTCATTCCCGCGATACCCAAAGACTGATTGTAGTATTGAAAGAATTGCGTGATCTTGGAAATACCGTAGTAGTGGTAGAGCACGATGAAATGATGATGCGCGAAGCAGATCATATTATTGATATGGGACCCCTGGCCAGTCATCTGGGTGGCGAAGTTGTTGCGGAAGGCAATTATGACGAGATTATTCAGAATAAGAAAAGCCTGACGGGCAAATATCTGAGCGGGGATCTGACCATTGAACCACCTGAAAAACCGCGTGAATGGAGGGAGTCTATTATCGTGAGCGGCGCCCGGCAGCATAATCTGAAAAATATTACGGTGAATTTCCGCTCAATGTGTTATGCGTTGTAAGCGGTGTAAGCGGCAGCGGGAAAACCACCCTGGTAAAACAAATTCTTTATCCCGGCACTGCAAAAAATAAAAGGAGAATTTGCAGATAAAGTAGGTTTACATAAATCCATCAGCGGGGATATTGAATCGATCAGTCAGATTGAAATGGTGGATCAGAATCCCATTGGCAAATCATCCCGTAGTAATCCGGTAACCTATATCAAAGCGTATGATGAGATCCGTGACCTTTATTCCAAACAGCCGCTGAGTAAACTGCGGGGTTTTCTGCCAAAACATTTTTCTTTTAATGTAGATGGCGGCCGTTGCGATACCTGTAAAGGAGAAGGAGAACAGGTGGTGGAAATGCAATTTCTGGCCGATGTTCACCTGACCTGCGAAGTTTGCGGTGGAAAGCGATTTAAGGAAGAAGTGCTGGAAGTGCACTACCGTAATAAAAGCATTTATGATGTTCTGGAAATGAGTGTGGATGACGCGATGGAATTTTTTAAGGATGAAAAAGATATCATTCAGAAAGTGAAACCGCTAAGTGATGTGGGACTTGGATATATTAAACTGGGACAATCTTCCGATACATTGTCCGGAGGAGAAGCGCAACGCGTAAAGCTGGCCTCTTTTCTCGGGAAAGGGAAAAGCCTTGGGCAAGATCCTTTTTATTTTTGATGAACCAACCACCGGACTTCATTTTCATGATATTAAAAAACTGCTGACTTCTTTCAGTGCGCTGATCGAACAGGGGCATTCCGTCCTGGTGGTAGAGCATAATACGGATGTGATCCGGTCTGCCGACTGGGTCATTGACCTGGGTCCGGAAGCCGGCGATGCCGGCGGAAACCTCGTGTATGAAGGGGTTCCGTCCGGATTGAAAAAAGCATAAACTGAGTTATACCGGAAAATTCCTGTGAATAGGGTCATAAGAATTTTCTGCGCAGCGCCAGTAGTATAGCCGGTAATTCACTGGCTGACCCCACAAATATGAGGGCATCCGGAAGCAAAATTTCAGAGTTCGGTACCGTATGCGGTAATTTTCTTTTTGAGGATTTTTGTTGAATACCGACTGAAATCCGGGCAGGCTCTTCCACCGGGTTTTGGGTTTATTGTCTTCGGGGTTTCTTCGGGAAGTGTTCGGGAAGGCTTCGGGAATTCCCGAAGCCTTCCCGAACACTTCCCCTATACTTCCCGAAGAAAATCTGTCAGCAACAGCCGCAGACCGGATTTGAAAAGCGAGACCATTTTCGGGTCAAAAGGCGGGGTCGGCGGTCAGCAGCAAAATTCCCGTATACGGTACCGAACTCTGAAATTTTGCTGCTGCGCGGTTGTATGTTTGCGGGGTCTGAGAATCAATAGGGGGGTCTTAGTCAATCTGTTATCAGGAGCGCGATCGGGTTTTCCAGCGGGATGCTGTGGACCAGGCGGGAGAGCCCAGGCGAGCCTGGTTAACGGAGCCTGTTCAGGCTTTTTACCAGTTTTTCATCTCTGGAAATGCCCCTGATGGCCAGAAAAAGAAAAACAGGGATCAGGAAAGTCAGTATGGAGGTCAGAGAATAATTTCCGTTTGTAAACTTCAGAGTCTGCCTGTAGTACAGATAAATATTGAGCAGGGAGAAAAGAAGGGCAACGATTGCAATGCGCGACTGTAGCTTTCTCTTTTTGTATAAAAAAATGTCAACGACCGAAATACAAATAAGTCCGGTGGTAATGATCAGTATCCAGATATTGAATGCAGCATTCAGGTATTGATAAGCAGCCGCCTGGTTGGGGACTTCCAGGTTTCCTCCATAAAATGACAGCCGGATGCTGAGAAAGGCGCAGATGCCAGCAAAGAGAAGCCAAAGGGTTTGCATGCGCTGAAGCATATAGAATCTTTTTATTTTCCGATAAAGAGCAGATCTACCATTCCGGATATAAAGGGAAGGACTTCATCCTCTCGTTCACCTTTTTACGGATAGCGGTCAGGGTCTGTTCATCTTCTGCATGAAGAATTACCTCGTCAATCCAATCCACAATTTCATCCATATCCCTCGCCTTCATCCCGCGGGTGGTAATGGCCGGAACGCCAACGCGGATTCCGGAAGTGACAAACGCGCTTTTATCATCAAAGGGAACCATGTTTTTGTTGACGGTGATATCCGCTTTAACCAATGCATTCTCTGCTTTTTTTCCACTGATGTTTTTATTCCGCAGATCAATCAGCAGCAAATGGTTATCCGTACCGCCGGAAACAATATCATATCCTTTTTTGGTGAAACAGGCACTCATGGCCTGCGCATTTTCGATGATCTGTTTTGCATACGCCGTAAAATCATCGGTCAGGATCTCTCCGAAAGCAATGGCTTTAGCAGCAATCACATGTTCGAGCGGCCCGCCCTGGGTTCCGGGAAAAACAGCCATATCCAGCAGATTACTCATTGGGCGGATATTTCCTTTATTATCTTTTAATCCGAAGGGATTTTCAAAATCTTTTTTCATCAGGATGATACCGCCCCTCGGACCGCGAAGGGTTTTATGGGTGGTGGAAGTCACAAAATGACAATGCTCAAATGGAGAACGCAGTAGTTTTTTGGCAATCAGTCCGGCCGGATGCGCCATATCGCACATCACGAGTGCGCCGACTGAATCCGCGATTTTCCGGATCCGGGCATAATCCCAGTCGCGGCTATAGGCAGAAGCGCCGCAAATAATCAGTTTTGGCTTTTCCTTTTTGGCCACCTGCTCCATCATGTCATAATCTACGCGGCCATCTTCTTTCTTTACACCATAAAAATGTGGCTGGTAGAGTTTGCCGGAGAAATTGACGGCGGATCCATGGGTAAGATGTCCGCCCATGCTCAGGTCGAGTCCCAGGATTTTATCGCCCGGCTGCAGGATGGCCAGCATGACGGCGGCATTGGCCTGTGCGCCGCTGTGTGGTTGCACATTGGCATATTCGCAATCAAAAATCTGTTTGAGCCGGTCAATCGCCAGCTGTTCGGTCTGGTCAACGAATTCGCAGCCGGCATAATATCGGCGGCCGGGATAACCTTCTGCATATTTATTGGTCATTACATTGCCCATGGCCTGCATCACCTGCAGGGAAGTAAAATTTTCAGAAGCAATCAGTTCAATACCATGTCTTTGACGTTCAAGTTCCTTTTGAATAAGATCGAAAACCAGGTTATCTCTTTCCATGGCGCAAAAATAGGCCAACTTACGAATAAACCAACCGTAACCGTAAGTGGAAATTTCGTTACTTTCGGGCTTTTATCTGGATCTTTAACCATAACAGGATCAGCCTGATTAGCCGGACCGGATTATAGCCGGTCTGTTAAAGCAAAGCAGGCATATACTGAATATGAAAGCAATTATTCCCGTAGCAGGCGCTGGTACAAAACTGAGGCCACATACTTATACCCAGCCGAAGGCGCTGATTCCCCTCGCCGGTAAAACCATCCTCAGCATTATCGTTGACCAGTTACTCGAGGCTGGCATTAACGAATTTATTTTTATTGTCGGATATCTGGGCACTAAGATCCAGGATTATGTAAATGACAAATATCCGGATCTCAACGTACGATTTGTATTTCAAAATGAAAGACAGGGGATCGGACATGCCATTCTGCTGACCAGGGAACTGGTGGGCGATGATGAAATGTTTATTGTGCTGGGTGATACGATTTGTGAATATGATATCCGTTCAGTTGTGGAGAAAAATGTTTCCTCCCTTGGAGTGAAAAGAGTGGATGATCCGAGGGATTTTGGCGTGGCGGAAATTGAAGACGACGGGGTCATCAGCCGGGTGGTGGAAAAACCGCAGATTCCAAAATCCAATATGGCGCTGGTGGGTATTTATAAGATCCGGGAGACGGGTCAATTATTTAGCTGTCTTGAAAATAATATTAAAGCGCAGATAACCAGTTATGGGGAATACAATCTTACAGATGCCATTGAATGCATGATCCGCAACGGAGTGAAATTTGAACCCTTTAAAGTACAGAACTGGTTTGATTGTGGCAAAAAAGAAACGCTGCTGGAGTCAAATGCCAAACTGCTCAAGAAATTTGGCAGTAATATCGCCCCCGATCATCAGATGGAAAATACCATCATCATTCATCCGGTTAATATTGCTTCCGGATGTGAAATCAAGAATTCCATTATTGGCCCGAATGTGGCGATTGGAGAAAAAACAGCCATCAATTATTCCATCCTGAAAGATTCCATCATCGGATCCTTTGCCAACCTCTTCGATATTGTACTTACACATTCTCTCATTGGCAGTGATACGGAAGTAAGGGGCGAAAGCCGCAGTCTGAATATCGGGGATAATACGGAGATTGACTTAGGGGAAAGCAGCTAGAAGGGGTTGATAGTTGATGGCGGACGGTTGATAGACGTTCAAAAAAGTTTGTCGGCGATTATTTCATTCCCAGAATGCGCAGCAGTGGAAATTCCGAATCGTCCGGTTGTAATTCCGAACTGTCGGGAAGGACTTCCACATTAATTTTAACGGTCTTCTTTTCAGTGATATTTACGACTTCCTGGTATTTGAATTTCTGGTAACCTTTTTTCTCGAAACGGAGGTTAACGTGGTTGGAGGGAAGTTCCTTAAAATAATAATAGCCTTCGTTGTCGGTAATGGCCTCGTTCGAACTGTTGTTTCCGGATATGACAGCAGAAACAACTACGCCGGATACCGGTTTTTTGGTAACGGCATCCACCACCTGGCCCCTTATCAGACAGGGTCCGCTTTTCCCGTCGCTTGCGAATAAGCTGCCGGTGAAAAGAGAAATCAAAAATAGAAAATAAAAATACTTTTTCATGATGATTCGGAATTACAAGATAAAGGATTGGCGCGGGTTTTCCTAAATTCCTACCATATATTTTCGATGATCCTTCCCGCAGGAATTATATCTTTGACCAGGACGCTGGCCTGTCCGATTTCCAGTTCTCCTTCTTCCAGATCACCTTCGAACATTCCTTTTTTCGCTCTTCCCCTGCCCAGCAATTCCTTTAACGCAGCAGCCGATGCGCCCTGCTTTTCGGCAGCCGTTATCCGTTCATAAAACCTGTTCTTTAACAGTCTTACAGGCATCAACGACTTTAAAGACAATGAAGTATCCCCTTCTGTTGCATTTAACACTAATTTTTTAAAATCCGGGTGGGAAGAAGATTCCTCGCTCATCACAAAACGCGTTCCCATCTGAACTCCCTGCGCACCGAGGCTCATCACCGCAAACATTTGTCTGCCGGTGCTGATGCCGCCTGCAGCGATAACCGGAATCTTTACCGCATCCACCACTGCCGGAACCAGCACCAGGGTGGTGGTCTCTTCCCGGGCATTATGTCCGCCTGCTTCAAAACCTTCCGCAACCACTGCATCGCATCCTGCGTTTTCCGCTTTGAGGGCAAACCTGCTGCTGCCAACAACATGCACAACGCAGATACCCTTCTGTTTTAAGACGCGGGTCCAGGCTTCCGGGTTACCGGCTGAAGTAAAAACGATGGGAATTTTTTCTTCGGTAACGACCCGGATATGCTTTTCAATGTCCGGATAGAGTAAGGGAATGTTTACGCCAAAGGGGGCTGAACCGGAGGCCCTGCATTTACGGATATGCTCCCGGAGCGTGTCGGGATACATACTTCCGCTGCCGATCAGTCCGAGACCACCCGCATCGCTCACCGCTGATGCCAGTCGCCAGCCACTGTTCCAGACCATACCGGCCTGAATGATGGGATATTGTATTCCGAACATCCGGGTAATGAGATTGGAAAATTCCATCAGGGTTAAAGGTAAGCCGGCGGATAGTTTGATTTTTTTTAATTCTTGCTAAAAAAGTATATTTATGGGGCATCTTTACAAGTTTAAGGCATGAATAAACCTTTGCTGGTTCTTCTCAGTGCAGGTTGTCTGGTTTCCTGCCATAAAGATGGGAATAAGCCGGATAACAACTGGACCTGGTTCGGCACGGATAATACCGCTGTTTATAATTATGTGCTCATTAATGCCAGCCAGGTAATCAATAAGGCCGACAGCAGAAGAATTGCATGTTGGGGTCAGTGCGGCTTTTATCGACAGCAACAATCATCAGGTAACGGTTGTGGGCGCACTATCCGTCAATCATCAGGAGATTCATCCCGGCGTAGATTATACTTACAATTATGATTATTCCGGCGGCACACCCAAAACAGCTCCGCTTTTCGGTACGAATGTCGTTGTCACCGTACGGGGAACCGAAGCCAACGACAGCATCAGCAATACCGTTTATCTGCCCAAACAACTCATGCAGCTGGTTTCAGTATTATCCGGACACGATTCGCCGTACCAAGGGGATTCAACTGAACTGGGCGCCCGATGAAGAAAATGCCTGGGGGAATGTATTGATTCAGCTATTTTATTATAAGGACCTGAGTAAAAAAGCAGATTCCACGCTTCCGGATAAAATCAATACCGTCAACATTACTGTACCGGATAACGGTCAGTATTTTTTAACTGCAAACGATCTGGCGCCTTTCCCGGCAAAAGCGGTTATGGGAATTACCATTGCCAGGGGATCGCAGAATGAGGCCATTCTTCCCTTTTCCCGCAAAAGAATATTTTATTTTTCCAGTGCTTCTGTGAGTACTACACCGTTGCCTGTAACACAATAAATGCTCATTTATTTTCGCCAGGCCCACTTCCACATTGTTTTCCAGCTGGGTTTTTTTCCATACATCAATATTCCGGTTCTGTAAATTCTTCCGGCCATCCAGGTTGTAAATAAAAATCCTGCCAGCCAGCAGCGCCATGTAAAGCAACAGCTGCCAGTAAGGAACCGCCGCCGGGAACGCCATAAGGAATACGGGCCATCATCACGATCGGCGAACTGAAGGGAATCATGCTTGCCCAAACAGCCAGGGACCCACCGGGATCCTGCACGGCGATGGTCATGATAATAAATGAAAAAATGATGGGCATGCTGATCGGTAACAATAGTGACTGTGCTTCCTGCGGATCTTCATTCACCACACATCCGACGGCAGCAAAAAGCGACGCATAAAAAAGATAACCACCGAGAAAATAATAAATAAAACATCCGATGATGAGCAGCCAGTTCGCATTGGCAACCGATTGTTTTAATGCAAAGATCTGTCGGGCGGCTTCACTGGTTTGAACTGGCGGATGCATTCGACATTACATTGGCCTGCTGCATCTGACTCACTTCATTGAGCACGTCATGCGGAATAAATGCCTGGGCAACGCCGGCAAGTACCACGATGAGCCCGATCCACAAAAGGAACTGGGTTAGCCCGACGGCGCCGATACCAATAATTTTTCCCAGCATCAGCGGAAAGGGTTTTACGGAACTCACAATCACTTCCGCAACCCGGCTGGTTTTTTCTTCCATTACCCCACGCATTACGGCGGCCCCGTAAATAAAGGTGAGCAGGTAAATGAGAAACCCGCAGGCATAACCGATGGCATAGGAAAGACCCTGGCTGGATGCCTTTGAATTTTTCCCTTCGTCGGAAAAAGTTTTCAGTTCGGCAATATCCGAAGCGGCCCGGATGGAATCCAGGCGGCTGCGGGTGATATTTGTTTTGGTATAGATCAGATGATCCGTAATGGCGGAATTAATCCTTTTTTCCAGGTCATCGATATTGGCAAGACCGAGTTGTTTTTTATATTTCAAACGGTAGATGGTTTTTTGCCCTTCTTTCAAATCCGGAATAATGAGTACGGCAGTACAATTTTTTGCGGAGTAATTGAGGGTGTCAATATCCGGACTGAAATCAAAGAAGAGCGATGAATCGCTTTTCAGATAGTCCTTAAAATATCCGTTCTGATCCAGCACCGCAATGCGGTGTGTTGTTTTCCCTTTTATGGCCAGCATCGTGGTGCCGGAAATGAGGAGCACAATCATGATGGGCAGCAGGAAAGTGGAGAGCAGGAAAGTTTTATTTCTGACCCGGGTTATGTATTCCCGGCGGATAATCAGACCGATCTTCTTCATACTTTAGGATTGAATGGGTTGAAACTGCCGGGAAACGGAAGTGCCTTCCACCAGTCTGATAAAAATTTCATTCAATGAAGGAAGCAATTCCGATAAACATTGAAATATTCGATTGCTGGTCAATGAAATAACCCAATACCTCATTGGGAGAATGACCGTCTTTGATCCGAATCGTAATGCTGTGATCTTTTCTGGAAAGCACGTCAAACAGGGAATTGCTGATATCATCCGGAAGCGGCTGAGCGGTTATCCGGAACAGATTTTCCTTGAATTCCTGTTTTACTTTGGAAACACTTCCATCGAGGATTTTCTGCCTTTGTTGATCAGGACAATATGATCGCAGATTTCTTCCACCTGTTCCATCCGGTGGGTGCTGAAGATAATGGATGCATCCTTTTGCTGCCAGCCGGAAGATTTCATCCTTGATCAGGTTGGCATTTACCGGATCCAGCCCGCTGAATGGTTCATCCAGAATGATCAGTTCCGGTCGTGTAAAACCGTGGTGACAAACTGAAGTTTCTGCGCCATTCCCTTACTCAGATCTTCAATTTTTTTATTCCACCAGGTTTGCATTTCAAAACGGGTGAACCAGTCTTTGATCCTGAGCAATGGCTTCGGATGTGGACAAGACCTTTTAATCTGGCCAGGTAAATGGCCTGTTCCCCGATTTTCATTTTTTTATACAGGCCTCTTTCTTCCGGCATATAGCCGATACGCGCGGCATCTTCATCGGGATTGAATTTTTTTCCATTGAGCAGAATAGTTCCTTCATCGGGATAAAAAATACCGGTGATCATCCGGATCAGGGTGGTTTTGCCCGCACCGTTGGGACCGAGCAAGTCCGAAGATGGTCCCTTTCTCAACCTTAAAACTGATATCATCCACTGCTTTCTGCGTGGTAAAATATTTTTTCAGGTGGTTCACTTCAAGCATTGACATGAATGAAGTTGGTTTAGTGAAAAAATTTCGGCAATTTTTTCAGCAACCCGTTCTCCATCCATGGCTGCGCTCATAATACCTCCGGCATAGCCGGCTCCTTCGCCGCAGGGAAATAGATTTTTCATTTGCGGGTGGGCCAGGGATTCTATCGTCCCTTGGAATACGAACGGGCGATGAAGTTCTGGATTCTGTGGCAACGACAATCGCCTCCTGCGTAAAATATCCTTTCATTTTCTTTCCGAATGCCGGAAACGCCTTTTGCAGAGTCCTGGCCAGCATGGGCAGGAAACACTTCAGGGACCGCTGGCGGAACTGAGTCCCGGAACATAAGAACAGGCAGGCAGGGAAGCTGAGATTTTTTGTTTACAAAATCAGTCATTCTTTGTGCGGGCGCCTTAAAATTGCCACCGCCCGTTGCAAAGGCTTTTTGTTCAATGGCCGATTGAAAATACATGGCAGCCAGAGGTCCGTGTTTTTCAAATTCCTGCCAGTCGGTTTCTTCGATATTGACCACAATGCCGGAATTGGCATAAGGATTATTTCGTTTGGAGGGTGACCAGCCATTGACAACCAGTTCTCCATTGCTTGTGGAAGCAGGGGCAATAATGCCTCCGGGACACATACAAAATGAAAATACGGACTTTGGATTTACATCGTCTGAACAAGTTGATAGGCAGCCGGTGGCAGATGCAAGGCTCGCGGCATTCTGTTCTCTTGCGATAATGGTATTGAATGGCATTGATCAGTTCCTGCGGATGTTCCACGCGCACACCGAGTGCAAATGGTTTGGCTTGAATCTGCTGTTTCTTCTGATGAAGCAATTGAAAAATATCCCTGTGCCGAATGGCCGGTTGCGAGTATCAGTGCATCTGCGGGGTAAGATGATCCCATCTGCCGTTTGCACTTCCCGTGATGTGATCACCTGAGTCTGTCCAGTCACTGAGTTTTTTCTCAAAATGAATTTCTCCTCCACATCCGATGATATAATGGCGGATGGCGGTGATGATCTGCGGGAGTTTATTGGTTCCGATATGGGGATGGGCTTCATATAGATATGGATTCTTCGGCTCCGAACTGAACAAACAGATTCAGGATCCGTTGAATATCCCCTCTTTTATTACTTCGGGTATATAATTTACCATCGCTGTATGTGCCTGCGCCACCTTCTCCGAAACAATAATTGCTTTCCGGGTTTATGATGCCTTCTTTATTGAGAATGGCCAGATCGCGCCTTCGGGCACGGACCTCCTTTCCTCTTTCCAGAATAACGGCTTGATGCCGGAACGGATCAGCCGGAGCGCCGCAAATAATCCCGCGGGTCCTGCACCGATAATCAATACCGATTTGGAAGCATGGGAAACATCCCGGAGGGTTGACCTGTGATGGCTCTTGGATGAAAAGGTTCATTGATAAAGACTCTGCAGTCAGCAGGATATGGGGATATCTGGATCGCGCATCCAGGGATCGTTTAAGGAGATGGAATCCGGTGATGTTTTTTTCAGGACAGCCTGCCTGCAGTGCGAGTTCTTTTTTAATGAGCTGTTCACTGGCTGCAACAACAGGCGATATCTTTATCTGAATTTTTTTTTGCATCCGGATTAACATGGCCTCTGGAGAAAGTACTTAAAAATCATGTAGATGGTAAAACTAGGGTAAGTAAATTTCAAAAAAAATTTATCCGTGTAATTTTTAATCAGGTAGTTTCCTTGAACTGCCTGGTTTACCATGCTTTAATGGAGTACAAGCTGCAGCCCCCGGAAAAGGGTTAATTTTTTTTTTAAAAAACTTTGGTCTAAAATAGAAACGTATCAAATTATCTGTATCTTCAATCGGCTCTCAACTAAATCATATGGAGAAATATTTCAAATCAGCTTACCGGTCCTTTGCCATCTCCATTTTCATTTTCTCGAAACCTGCATCCTTATTGTGTTTTGTTGATCCTTCTCTTCAATTATGTTATATGCAGATGACGGTACACCGAAGTCCGTCGTAATATGAGCCGGCGGCGAAGTACAGGATAATCTTATTCATATTTTTTATCCGGACGATCCTGTTTTTTATTTTTGAAGATAAAATCGAAATGATGTTTCATGCTTCAGAAGAGCTACTTTAAAAAACGAATTAATAAAAAATTTTTTATTCAGAAATTAATCTTGATATTCGTCCCCCTGCAAAAAATCCGACGTTCGAAATTCCTTGGAAAACCAAACATAAAACAATTTTTCACTCAGCCTTAAACTGCTTTTTTTGTAATGCCGAAAACCTTTGAAAAAGTCTGGACCAATTGTCTTGAAATCATAAAAGATATCGTTGAATGGCAGCATTATAAAACCTGGTTTGAACCCATTCATCCGGTTGAGTTGAAAGAGAATGTTTTGGTTATCCAGGTTCCGAGTCAGTTTTTTTATGAGTACCTGGAAGAACACTATGTAAATTTATTGGCAAAGACTTTGCGTAGGATATCTGGGAAAAGATGCGAGACTGGAATACCGGATCATGGTAGACAGTGGCAATCAGCAAAACAAACCTTTGACAATGGATGTTCCTGCACATAATTATAAAACGATTTCGAATAATGAAATGGATTTTCCGCTGATCATCAATAATCCGGTAAAAAATCCTTTTGTTATTCCCGGGCTGAAGAAAATGCAGATCGATTCCCAGCTGAATCCGGTTTATACTTTTGATGCATTTATTGAAGGTGACTGTAACCGGGTAGCCCGCCGGGCAGGTAAAACGGTTGCTGAAAAACCGGGAGCCAATTCCTTTAATCCTCTGGTTATTTATGGAGGGGTGGGACTGGGTAAAACCCATCTTGCCCAGGCCATCGGCAATGAAGTGAGGAGAACGCACCATAATAAAGTGGTTTTATATGTCAGCTCTGAAAAATTCATCAACCAGTTTATTGATCATAGCCGGAATAATGCCATCAATGATTTTATTCATTTTTACCAGTTGGTGGATGTGCTGATCATTGATGATGTACAGTTCTTTAACCGGGCAGAAAAATCGCAGGATGCATTTTTTGCCATCTTCAATCATCTGCATCAATCGCGGTAAGCAACTGATCCTCACTTCCGATAAACCGCCGAAGGATCTGGAAGGGGTGCAGGAACGATTGCTCAGCCGTTTCCGCTGGGGTCTCAGTGCCGATCTTCAGGTGCCGGATTATGAAACGCGGATCGAGATCCTGGAAAGAAAGATGAAGAATGACGGTCTGGAAATGCCTAAAGAAGTGGTAAAATATCTCGCTTATAATATTAACAGCAATGTACGGGAACTGGAAGGAGCATTGATTTCCCTTCTGGCACAATCTTCGCTTAACAAGAGGGAAATTGACCTGGAATTGTCGAAGAAAGTGTTGAGAAATTTTGTAAAAACGAGCAGTAAGGAAATTACGATTGAAACCATTCAGCGGATGGTTTGTGAATATTTTGATCTGCCCTATGATAAACTCCTGCAAAAAACCCGGAAACGGGAAATTGTACAGGCCAGGCAGATCACCATGTATCTGGCAAAGGCTTTCACTAAAAATTCTTTAAAAACCATCGGCGAACATTTTGGCGGCCGGGATCATACTACGGTGATCCATTCCTGTCAGACGGTAAAAGATCTGATGGATACCGATAGTATGTTCCGTGAAAATGTAACGGAATTGCAGCAGAAAGTGCAGCTGGCGGCGATGTAGCAAAACCCTGATAAATAAAAATGATTGACCCACTGGTATCGGTGGGTTTTTTTTGAGTGCTGGTTTGCCGAAAACCGCTTACTTACCGGAAGTTCCAGGATAGCGTATGCGCATTGCGGCGAAACAGAGCTGCTTTGACCGGATCGGAATCTGGCCTGATCAGTAAAACAGGGATTGCAACATATTGTGCAGCTGATTACCGTAAAAAATAAATAGAAAAGTTGCCAGTAAATAACCTGCTTAAAGCTGGCTAAAAGCAGGTTTTGGATATCGGCTGTGTGCTTTGCAGTACAGCGGTCAGTAGTTTTTTCATTTTCGGGTTTATTCGGATTTGGGATTAAGTTAAAAACTCTTTTTTGGGGTGAAATATTGCTTCAACAGGCTTGTTTTTCTTGATTCGAACCGGATAAAATGAGGACGGTTTGCAATTAATCTTTATTTTTGCCAGCCTGAAAAGAAGCGGAAATCGCTTCAGGATATAAGATCCGGAGAGGTGCCTGAGTGGCCGAAAGGGCCGGTTTGCTAAACCGTTATACGAGCTTAAACTTGTATCGAGGGTTCGAATCCCTCCCTCTCCGCTTTCACCAGCCGGAGCCCGAAGGGCGAAGGCTGGTTTCATCTCCTCGATAATTCCCACTTTTTCTCCAGATGACACGGCTGTTTACCGGCACATTCGTCGTTACTTAAAAGCAAGATATCAAAGACACCGGCAGGCCCGGTTTTCAGGTTTGGATAAATGAATAAATTTTGATTCGATAACTTTATGCCAAAAGTAAGCAGCATGAAAAAATATATCGCGGCATCCGGAATGGTTATAGCCACTTTGACATTGTTCAGTTTTACGCCGGATGCCGGAGTGAATGCGGGCTTTAAATCTGCGGATCTGCAACCGGCTGTTAATTTGAATAATCAGGACACTACCCAATGGATTCAGCTCTTTAACGGTAAAGACCTGACCGGCTGGAAGCATGTTGGTCCGGGAAGCATGTCGGTTGAAAACGGCCTGATCCGCGGACATGGTGGTATGGGATTATTATACTGGGCCGGACATAAAGTAGGTCACTGCACGATAAAGGTTGTTTTCAGAATGAAGGATTCAAATGACAACTCCGGCGTTTTTATCCGGATTCCCATTGAGCCCAAAGAAGAATGGATGCCTGTTTTTTACGGGTATGAGGTACAGATCGATAATCATCCTGAAACTTCCAATGAAGATGAATATCACATTACGGGAACCCTTTACTCCTTAACGAAACCGCTGGCCAAACCCGGAAAACCCGGCCCGCAATGGAATACTATGGAAATTACCATTGACGGACCACATACCGTCGTTGTGGTGAATGGTGAAAAAGTGACGGATTACCGCGAAGGTGAGCCCGTTCCAGCCAGGAAATTTGATTTTGAACCTTATCACGGATTGAGACCCGATGAAGGATATTTTGGAATTCAGAATCACAGCGATAATGATGTTGTTTATTTTAAGGAAATAGCCATTAAGCCGCTGCCTGGATATTCTTTTAAATGATTCAGCGTCTGATGAAGAGATAAAACGGATACCCATGAAAGTTGATATACTGGAATCTTATGCCTCAATGAGTGAAAAAGCTTCCGGTATCATTTTAAATGAAATAGCCGGTAATAAGGATTTACTGCTCTGCGCAGCAACCGGGAATACACCGGTTGGGGTCTACGGATTCCTGGCAAAAGCACATCAGCAGGAATCCAGGCGCTTTGCCAATGTGAACGTTCTAAAACTGGATGAATGGGGTGGCCTGGAAATGAATGATCCGGCGACCTGCGAGTCTTTCTTACAGACCCATCTTATTCAGCCCCTTCAAATCGATGCATCCCGGTATATATCCTTTAACAGTAATCCGGCAAACCCAACGCTTGAATGCAAACGGATAAAGGATGAACTGGCGGCCCGGGGGCCTGTTGATATTTGTATTTTGGGGTTGGGCCTGAATGGGCACATCGCTTTAAACGAACCGGCTGATGCGCTGGAGCCCGGCCCTCATGTGGCAAAGCTTTCCTCGAAATCCATTCAGCATTCCATGCTTTCCGGCGTAAGGAAAAAACCGGCTTTTGGATTAACATTGGGAATTGCCGACATTCTTCAATCGAAAATGGTTTTGATGCTGATCAGCGGAAATGAGAAAAAAGAAATTACCAGATTATTTTTAACCGGTAAAGTATCAACCCGTTTACCCGCTTCCTTCCTATGGATCCATCCAAATGTAATTTGCCTGATTAGCCGGGATGCAATGTAATATGCTGCCGGAAATCATGCCCGGAACCGCCAATAATTATTAATTGCTGAAATGCTTTACAGTAAGATATTTGGAGATGATTAAAATATTGCTCAGGCCATCGCTGCTGCTCATGCTGTCGGCGGGGATATTCCGGATCTTTCCCCTTGCAGCAAAAAGTCAGTCAAAACATTTTACTGTCTATGCGAAAGTGGCTCCGCGTTTCCGGGTGCTGGTTTTATATGAAAACGGGGGACATCATATTGAATATTCAAAGCGGGCGATGACCTGGCTGAACAAACTGGCCACAGACAGCAATTTCAGGATAGACTATGTGACCAATACCGACAGTATGAATGAAGAATCACTATCGGATTACCGGCTCATTATACAGTTGGATTATGCCCCTTATGCCTGGAAGCCGGCCGCTGTTACTGCATTTCAAAATTATATTGAACAGGGAAAGGGAGGATGGATCGGATTTCACCACGCGAGCCTTCTCGGTGAGTTTGACGGTTATCCCATGTGGCAATGGTTTTCGGACTTCATGGGAGGAATCCGGTGGAAGAATTACATCGCAAGCTTTGCCCGGGCAACGGTACATGTGGAAGACCGGCTCAGCCCGGTCATGAAAGGCGTACCTGATTCATTCGTAGTGCAAAAAGAGGAATGGTACACTTATGATAAAAGCCCCCGGCCAAAGGTACACGTCATTGCCAGTGTGGATGAAGCATCCTACAGGCCTGATACCACCCTTAAAATGGGAGATCATCCGGTGATCTGGAGCAATGAAAAAATGAAAGCGAGGAATGTGTATATTTTTATGGGTCATTCACCCGTCCTTTTTGAAGATTCCGTTTACAAAAGAATTTTTCGTAATGCCATATTCTGGGCAGCTGAAAAGCCAAAGCCGGCGCTTGCATGTTGTCCCTGATATGCTTGCGCGAGATCAGTTACCCAGCGATTTTAGTGCTATATAGGCCATCAAACCGATGCTTATTTCCAGCGCCTGTTCATCAATGTTGAAGGTGGGCGTATGTAAAGAAGCGGTGATTCCTTTTTCGGCGTTGCCAACACCCAGCAGGTAAAAGCAGGAACTGACTTCCTGCGAATAATAGGCAAAATCTTCGGACGCCATCCAGATGTCTTCGTCCAGTACATTTTCTTTTCCCAGATAATCTCCCGGCGAAACCAGCGACTTGTTCGGCTAGTTTCGGGTCGTTGAATAAAACAGGGTATCCGCGGACAATATTGAAATGACATCGCGCGCCCATACTTTCGGCGATGCCTTCAGCCATTTTCCGCATCCGCTGATGCGCTTCGGTTCGCCAGTTTTCATCCAGGGTTCTGAAAGTGCCTTCCATGTATACTTCATCCGGAATAATATTTACTGCGCCATTGGCGATAATCCTGCCAAATGAAAGGACTGAAGGGGTTTTAGGATCTGCCATCCGGCTTACCAGCTGCTGGAGTGCGATCAGGATATGGGCGGAGATAATAACGGGGTCGATATTCTGATGGGGCTGCGCGCCATGACCGCCTTTCCCATAAACGGTCACATATATTTCATCCATGGAAGCCATCTGTTTGCCTTTCCGCAAACCGATTTTACCGCATGCAATGGCCGGCATTACGTGCTGGCCGATGACTGCCCCCGGGCAGGGGCTTTTCAGAGCGCCTTCTTTAATCATCAGGCTGGCCCCTCCCGGAAGTTTTTCCTCTCCAGGCTGAAAAAGAAGTTTGATGGATCCGGCGAATTTACTTTTTAAGGCTTGCAGGACTCCGGCTGTTCCCAGCAGGGAAGCTGTGTGTGCGTCGTGGCCGCAGGCATGCATCACTCCTTTATTTTGAGATGCGTAGGCTATGGAATTTGCTTCATTGATGGGCAGGGCATCCATATCTGCACGTAAAGCGATAACCTGGTCAGATGGTATTTCGCCTTTAATGATGGCGGTGATGCCTGTGCCGGCAATAGCCTGCCAGGGAATCCCCAGTTCATCGAGCCGGGCTTTTACAAAAGAGGATGTTTCATATTCCTGGAAGGATAATTCAGGATTTGAATGCAAATACCTCCTGTTGGCAACCGCCTGATCATATTTTTCCCCGGCCAGTTGTTTGATCTCTTCTTTCAGCATGGATTAATAAGAAGTTTACGCGGATGATAAAATGTTTTTTTGCATTTCCGGCTATTTAGAATGGGGATGCTTTTTATCCTCTTTCAAAAACTCCTGCACGAATACGTCGTCGGTAAGCTGCGGATACTTTCTGTATATGCGGTCAATTTCTTCGGCCTGCCCCGGAGAAAGTTTCTCTGCCGGATTTAAGCACCATATTCCTTCCAGCAGGCCCTGCCTGCGCAATACCTCATGAATGCCCGCAATACATCCTTTAAAAGAATTTTTAGCGTCGAAAATGACGGCATTCATGTCTGTTACTTCAGTCCCTTTCGTCAATAATTTTTCAACCCCGGAATAATTATTTTCAATACATTGTTTTATTTCATTCAGCAGCTCCACTGCTCTTTTCGTCCATACAGCCCAATGGCCGAGCAATCCGCCAACAAATTTTTTCTCAACCGAAACGCCATCCACCGGAAACCGGTAGGTGGTCAGCAGATCTGCAACAATATTGTCATCGTTTCCGGTGTACAAAGCTATTTCATTTCTTCTTGACGAATAGCAGACGGCGCGCATGACGTCCAGGGTCTGGTACCGGTTGAATGCAGCAACTTTGATTGCGTATACATTGGGAATGGCCGCGAATTCCCGCCAGAATTCATAACTTAACAAGCGGCCGCCAACGGCAGGCTGAAGATAAAACCCGAATACGGGAATTATTTCGGCAACGGCATAGCCGCGTTTGATCAATTCTGCTTCGGAACAGGAAGATAAGCCGCCCATGCTCAGAAGCCCGAGATGATAACCATATTTTAAAGCAAGCTTCGCTTCCTGCAGCGCTGCTTCTGTTGGTCCGCAGATTCCCGCTACTTTTATAAACGGACGATTCAGCCCAGCTTTTTCTATTTCTTCAGCAGTTATTTTCAGTACAGGTTCCAAAAGGCCTATTGAGGGTTCCCTGATCTCAAACTGGGTCGTGTGCACGCCGACGGCTACCCCTCCTGCTCCGCAGGCCATGTAATAACGGGTAAGCGCCCGCTGGCGCTTTTCATCCATCTTCAGGTTTTGATCCAGGGCCAATGGGTGAGCCGGTATGGCCGTACCTGATTGTAATAACCGGTTAATGGAAGTATCGAGGTTTTTCAATTTCGATGATTTTTAGAATTGCCCTTCCCTTTCCTGAAAATGGGTGGGTTTATTTAATGTTTTTCCTCCCTGCCTGACCCATTCCGCCAGCATTTCCATCATTCGTTTTAATGGGACTTTCGGATAACCGAATAACCGGAACGATTCAGCAGCATTGCTGAGCAGCGCTGTGGATTGTTCATTATGAATGAACCGGGCTGTTTTGCTGAAGGTTCTTCCAAATTCTTCTGCAATCCATCTTACGGAAACGGTTTCCGGACCGGTGATATTTACAATTTTTGGAGGATTGCTGCAATGATGCAATGCCCGGATGGCCATTTCATTGGCATCACCCTGCCAGATCACATTTACGTGGCCCATGCTTAAGTCAATCGGAATTTCATTGATTACTGATTTCGCTATTTCCAGCAATACGCCGTAGCTTATATCATTTGCATAGTTTAGCCGGTAAATAAAAACCGGGGTATTGTATTTTGACGCAAAGTATTGAAAGAGCCGTTCCCTCCCCAGGCAGGACTGGGCATATTCGCCTACGGGGCCGGTTGGGGATTCTTCGGCAACGCCTCCCCGGTCAACGGGTGAAAGCGGATATACGTTGCCGGTAGAAAAGACAACGATCCGGGAATTCCGGTATTTCTCCGCAACACGACCGGGCAAATAACTGTTCATGGCCCAGGTTAAGGATTCTTTTCCCGTAGTGCCAAATTTCTGACCGGCGAGGTATAGTACGTTTTTCACATCCGGCAATGCCTGCAACGATTTATCGTCTAAGAGATCCGCACTGATGGTTTCAATGCCTTCGCTGGTTAACTGTTTTTTTATTTCCGGATCGGAAAACCGGGCAACGCCGAAAATCCTTTTATTTACACCGGCTAAATCTGCTGCCTGCCGGGCCATCCTGGCAATGCCCGGTCCCATTTTTCCCCCGACACCGAGAATCATGATATCTCCTTCCAGCGTGGCTATGTCGGCAACCAGGTTCCGGGAGGGTACTAATGATTTTTCATAAATATTTGCGATATCCTGCATGAATGATTGTTTTAAATATTATTAACGGGCTTTTCTGTCCTGAAGGAAAATTCGTTATCCGTGCGCTTTCCGGGCAGGAACATTACGGCAGCAATGCCAATAACGGCAAGTCCGATCAGCGCCGCAAATCCGGTAAAATAACTCCCGCTGCGGTCCCGTAGAAACCCGACGAGCATGGGAGATAAGGCATCTGCGAGAACATCTGCCGTTAAAATGATACCCATCACCCGCCCCAGTATTTTTATCCCGAAGAGTTCGGCAGTCATCAGGGGAATGATCATGTAATCGCCCCCCAATGCCACACCAAAAATAAAGGCGAAGAGATAGATCACGCCCGGAGAAGCAGCATAGCGCAGGAGGGGTATGGATCCCGCCACCAGAATGTAAATCAGTATCATTACAAATTTCTTCGGTATACGGTCCGCCAGCCATCCCATCAGCAAACGTCCGATGATGCTGGAGAAAAGCACCAGCGAAATGATATTAGCTGATGCTGCCTGTGAATAACCCAGATCGAGGCTGAAAAATAATTTGAGGTGCTGACTGGTGCCGCTCACCGCTGCGATAGAGCAAACGCTCCCGATGATCAACAGATAAAATGGCCGGCTTTTCAAAATCGCGCTAAGGGGTACCTTGATCTCTTCCGTTGCGGCTTCGTTTGGCATGTTATCCGGCTTGTCCTTCGCAAACCAGGCAAAGGGAAAGGCAACGACAATCATAAGCAGGCCCAGGATCATCAGCGCCTGGTGCCAACCCAGCCGCATGTTCAGCCATTTAGCGATCTGGGGAACCAGCATGCCGCCCACACCGACACCCAGGTAAGCAATGCCCATGGCTTTACCCCTTGACCTGGTAAACCAGCGTGAGGTAAGTACCTGGTTGGGTAGCGGCCCCCCGCAGATATATCCCAGGGCAGCCAGAAGACTGAACAAATAAAACTGCCAGGGAGCATGCATGGTGCTCAGCGCCATCAGCGCAATGCCGCCAAATATTACGCCGGTAAGAATCAGTCTCCTTGGACCAAACCGGTCAATCAGCCATCCGACCCCGAACCCCAGCAGGGCTACAGTGATCCGCCCAAAAGCACTTCCGGAAGTAACCATTACCCGCGACCAGCCAAAATCCCTGACCCAGAAATCATAAAAAAATGGCAGTCCATAAAACATGATCCCAATCAGCGAAAAGAGGCTGAAGAAGCCGGTGGCGGCAACTTTGATTTGCGCGGTGCTTAATTTTTCTTTTTCCGGCAGCGTTTGCAGCATGGATAGATTATTTTGAAAACCTCTTCTATTCGGGAACAGATCTCCCGGTTTTCTTACATTCGAATTCACAAGTTCAGATTCTTAAAGGAAAGCATTAACTAAAACGGGTTATTAATATAAATTAAAAATTAACTCTTTTTTCCTGTCGTGGTATGAGCTGATTGTTTTCTTACGGTTGCTGATTCCCGGGAAGAAACAGGATCTGCCCGGTTGTTAAAAGCTGATCTGATATAGCTCAGCACGGCGGCCAGGTCCTCGTCTGTTAAAAAACTAAAAGAAGGCATTTGTTGATTATAAGTTTCATCGTTAACCTTGAGGGGCCCGGACAATCCCCTGAGCACCATCAATATTAACCTCTTTTTATTTCCACTGACAACCCGGTTCTCTCTGAGTGACGGAAAATTCCCTTTTACACCTTCTCCATTTTCCTTATGGCAGGAAGCGCAGTAATTTTGATACAGCGATTGGCCTTTTGATAATGCAACCGGCCTTTTCAGCGAATCCTCTGACGGGGTCTTACTGCCCGGCACAGCGTTTTTTATTTTTGATATCCGGATAATGCGGTCATCCATCGCTTTCGGAAAACCTTCCCCGGGATTCCAGTCCCGATTGCTGGTAGAAATATAAATGTCGCCGGCCGGTGAAATACAAATATCCCGTAACCGGCCGTAAACATGATTTAAAAATATCTTTTCCGAAACGATAGCTTTTCCTGAAACATTCAATTTCAATACATACAGACTGCTGTTTTTTAATGTGGTTAACAGCAGGCTGTTTTGCCATTCCGCTATAGCAGCGGACTGGTAGTAATCAATACCGGCAGGAGCGATGGTCGGTGTCCAGGCGCGGATCGGTTCAGTTATCTGATGAAGATTACAGTATGCTTTTTCTTCCGGTAAATTGCAAAAACCCGTAACATCAGGCCAGCCATAATTCCTGCCTTTTTCAATGATATTGATCTCATCGTCTGTTGCATCGCCGTGTTCGGAACTATACAGGATTCCGGATGCACCATATACAAGCCCCTGAATATTTCGGTGACCCATCGACCAGACCGGGCTTCGCGGATAAGGATTGTCGGCCGGTATGCTGCCATCCGGATTCAGGCGGAGTATTTTGCCGCTGATGGAATTCTTACGCTGCGCATTGGCAGCATTCTGCGCATCGCCGGTAGAAATCATCAGCTTCCCGTCCGGTGAAACAACCAGCCTTGAACCATTATGACCTGTGCTGCCGGGTATATTGTCCAGTATAATCAAAGGATCCGTTAAGGTATCCAGGCTATAACGGTACCGAACGATCCTGGAATATCGGTTGCTGTCTTTTAAAAAAGTATAATCCAGGAAAACGAATGGGCTTTTTTTGAAGTCCCTGTTAAGCGCCATACCCAGCAAACCGAGGGTTCTTTCCTTGTAAATGTCTTGAATTTTCAGTAATACTTTTTTTTCTCCTGTTTCCGGATTAACCCTGCTCACCATGCCCTCCTGCTCTGTCGTCCAGATCCAGTTGTCCGGTCCCCAGGTGATTTCCCAGGGAACTTTCAGTCCGGTAATAATAGTGCTAACGCTTAGTAAAGATGAGTCAAGGTAAATTTTCTGTTCAATGCCGGACTGGTGCTGCACAAGATTTTCTTCCGGCGGCTTTTCATTTTTGGTGCGGTTAACGCAGGCAGCAAGAAAAAAATAAACAGCCACCGGTCCGGATAACTTTAAAAATCCCATCAATCAGTTTTTGAAATGAGTATTTATACATGAGGCCGCCGAAGTGGTAGCGCGGCTTAATTTTTGCCGGGTTTTACACCTGGATTAAGCCAGCGCGATAAAAAACGCACGCCGGTTGTGATAATGGCTTCATGACCTCCCTCATGGATATTCAATTCTATCCTGTCTGCGATATTGAGCTTTTCGTAAGGTATTCTGGCTTTATTGAATTCTTCCTCCACCTGGGGCCAATAGGCAATATTGTCCTTTTTCCCATGCTGAATCAGTAGTGGGCGGGGGCATATCATGGAAACGGCATCATAGTCGGAAAACTCCGTGAGCCAGCCTTTTAAAAAAGAATAATCTTCCTGGGTTGCCATAAAACTGACGTAGCGATCGTCCGGTATGATCATTTTATTGCGGCGTTGATTGAACCAGCCTGAAACCACGGCTGCTTTGATGCGGGGTTCGAGCGGCACCCAGAACATCGTGGCCATGCCACCGAGTGAAACGCCCCACATACCTACTCGATCCGGGTTCACCCGGGGATCGGCAAGCACCACATCCAGCAAATTCTGCACCCGGACGAGTTCGATGCCCGGTAGGGTGGTATTGGCCAGGCGACAGAGACGGTCTATATGATTCCTGCGATCGATCGACCGGAGGTTCATCGGCACCAGCACCGCAAAACCGGCCTTGAGCAGTTCTTTCGCATATTCATGATAGTTACCCGGAGAAAATGGGGTTTCCGGAGAACTTCCAATTCCATGCTGAACAATGATCAGCGGAACGGGCTTTTGTTTGCTGGCGCCCTCGGGAAATGCCAATACCGCCTGGGCGGTAATAATACCAAGGGGAAGTTCGATCCATTCCGCCTGAATATTATCCAGTGGATAGGCTTTCCTTACCAGTGGCCCGGTTTTTCTTAAATCAGGAGGACCTAAAATGGCCTCCCATCTTCTTCTATTGGGATCAACACTTCTTATAAAAGCATCAGTACTGCTGTAATCCCGGTTCCAGGATTTTTCAGATCTTGCCTCGTATTCGTCTATCAGATAATGCCTCAGGTATTTTTCCAGCTGTTGTTCATATGCGTCCGTTCTTGCTGTTTCGTCCGCCTTGCTGATTAACGGCTTCACTTGTGTAATTCCCTGAAGGAACATACACAACAGGAAAAACAAAATGGCGAATCTTGAAAGCATTAGATTTTCTTTTCTCATCATTGATCTTTTTTGGGTTTTATTTTTGGTTTTTCTTTGGCCGGATGCAGAAAGGAAACGGTCAGCTCCGCAAATTGTATGGTTCCCGCATACTGGCAGGCTGGTTGCCGGTTTGCGGGAAGAATATTCTTCAGCATGTTTCCGGATTTTCTAAATCTGATAAACGCGGATTACCATCCCGGGTTTTGAGTCAATTGTGGATTTAGCACGATTTGATTTAGCGGAACCGGATCCAGATAATCGCGATTTACATTAAATCCATATCCATCGGGCAGCGATGTCTGAAAAGGATCCAGAAAACCGTTCTCGTCTACGGAAAAAACAGTGGATGCCACCTGGGAAGCGGTGAAGCCCTTTGGTCTTTTGCCAACAATCAACTCATCGGCTGCCGCCCATCGCGCAATATCCGGCCAGCGGAAACCTTCGTCTACCAGTTCCACTCGACGTTCTCTGCGTATTTCGTTAATAATCGGAGATAAGGAGGGGAAATCCCATTTCGGATCAGGCGCGATATTGGCCAGATCGATATTGGGCATACCGGCTCTTGCTCTTAATAAGCCGATGGAGTTGTCAAGGTCCGGCTGTGTGAGTATGCCCAATTCTGCTTTTGCTTCGGCAAAGTTCAACAGTACTTCCGCATAACGGAAATGGATGGCGGGCGTTTCCTCAAAATTCAGGCTGTGGTTGACCATCAATGGATCATAAGCTTTCCGCAGCACATAACCGGAAGGTGCATAATACTGCGTATTTGAATTCAGGGCCGTGTATACTTCATTCCATGTGTGCTGTGTGCTGGCTATTTCCCAGGGATCGTCGGGAGAAAAGATCGTCTGTCTGAACCGCGGATCCCGGTTCATCATTTCCTTTTGTATATTATCGTATCCCTGAAAAAGAGGATTTCCGGAAACCGGCTTTCCGTCGGTGCAGAGATAGGAGTCTGCCAATCCCTTCGTTAATGATGAACCCCGGGGATATTCAAGGAGATAATTCCGGTTGTTATTGACGGAAAGCGCGGTGGAGAATTTTTTCCATAACAGCACTTCCGATATGGAAGTATAGTCGCGCATTTTAAAGAGGTCGTAATAGTCCGAAGACGGATTGCCGGTATTGTAAATCTGGATTTTTCCTGAATTCATCATGGTTGTTGCGGCTGCTACCACCTTATCAAAATATTTTTCCGGTTGGGAATTGGCTACGCCGAAGGCATCATTTGCGTGATATTTTTCCCAGGTACCTTCATACAGCGCCACCCGGGTTTGCAGCGCCAGGGCTACCCATTTGTTCAACCGTGTACCGATTTCGTTTCTGTTTTCCGTCATGTACATGGCAGCGGAATCGAGATCGAGAATGATACTGTCGGCAACGAGATTCCGCGCCGTTCTCGCGGCGTATAATTCAGGAGAATTAGTTTGTAACGCACTTGAATTATAAGGAATATCACCGAATTTCTGCAGCAATTGGAAATAGATCAGGGCTCTGAAGAAATGAGCTTCCCCAACATATTGCTGATAAGTACTGAAATCTTCCGTGCATTTTCTGTAATTGTCAAAAAAATAATTGATACTTCTGACATTACTGAAATTCCAGCCGGCGCCACTACTGTAGGAAACCGTGCGCGAGCCTTTTAATCGTTCATCAATGCTGCCGCTGTTAATCTCATTGTCACTGTTTAAGTCATCCGCTGTTCCGCTGTAGGGGTTGCCCAGAATCAGGCCCCAATGAACGGGGAGAATGGCATCACTGTAAAACTGGTTTACGTATATCAGCATATCATTGGCGTGGAGGAAGAAAATATCGGAAGAGACCTGGTCCTGCGGATATTTCTCCAATAAACTTTTCTGGCACCCGTTCAATGTGAAGAGCAACGCCGCACAAAGGGCTGCTGTTTTAATATATTTCATAAGTAATTTCATTTTAAAAAGTGAGATTTAAACCGAGCGATAAAACCCGGGATATCGGATAAATCGCACTGACCGGCTGAAGTCCGCCAAAGCTGTAATCCGAAGCGATCGCGGTCTCGGGATCGAGTGATCCGGGCAGCTTGGTCAGCGTAATGAGATTTTCTCCGGAAACATAAATTTTCACCGCTTTGGAAAAAGCTCTTTTGGCGACGCTTGCCGGGAGCGTGTAACCGATCTGCAGGTTCTTTAGCCGGACATACGCGGCATTGAGTATATAACGCGATTGATTCTGATGATTCTTGAAGTATTCGCTGGTAAAATATGGTTTTGGGAAATAGGCGCCCGTATTGGGTCCCAGTATATTGGTTTCATTTGCAGGACGCCAGTAATCCAGGGCCGGACTGTTCTTCAGGATGGAAGATTCTGAATTATAGGCGGTCATGCCATAGAAAGCATTCGCATTCACATCCGGTAAATAATCTCTTTTCAGTACACCCTGCCAGAACATGTAGAATGAAAATCCTTTCCAGTTGAAACCGCCGGATACCGAAATATTATAACGGGGTGACGAATTTCCGATCACCGTCAGATCCCCGTGATCATTTACCGTTCTTTTTCCGTCATTCAATATTCCGTTTCCATCGAGGTCCTTATATTTAATATCACCCGGACCCCAGGAACTGTAATATTTGGATTGGTCAGGCATGGGTTCTCCGGTTTTCTGTATCAGTCCGTCAGTAATGAAACCCCATATTTCGCCATAATCTTTTCCCGCATACCAGGTGTCGATGGTTTTATCATCGTTATTATATTTCAGGATCTTTGATCTGCTGTTACCAACGCTCAACCGAAGATTATAACTGAAATCACGGGAGGTCCTGTTCTTCCAGTCGAGCGATAATTCGAATCCTTTTGTTTCCAGCTCCGCATTATTTTCCGGAGGAGCCATTGTTCCCAAAACGGCCGGAAGATCTCTGGATGGCCCCAGCATACTGCTCGTCTTCCGGTTATACCAGTCGAAAGTAACGTTGAGCCGGTTATTCAGCAATCCGGCATCGAGCCCCAGGTCGAAAGTGGTTACGGTTTCCCAGGTTAAATCGCTACTGATAATCCGGGGAACCTGCGCGTATACGGGCCGGCTGTTATTGATCACGTAATTCAGGTTACTGTTCACCACGATGGTGGACAAATACAGGTAATTCTGAACATTCTGATTACCCAGTGAACCGTAGGACCCCCTGATTTTTAATGTGTTTATATAACGGCTCAATGGAGTCCAGAAATGTTCTTTCGAGATATTATATCCCGCGGAAACGGAAGGAAAGAATCCCCAGCGCGAATCTTTGGCGAATCGTGAAGAACCGTTATAGCGGCCGCTGAATTCCAGCAGGTATTTCTCCTGAAAATTATAATTTAACCTGCCGAATACGGCCTGGGTAGCCCAATGCCCCTGGGTCGCTCCCAGCGTGGTTGCACCTACGGCCGCATTGATGGAGGGAACTTCCGGTGTTACAAGATCCATTTTTGAACCATAAAGGCTCTTATAGTTATCCAGTTCTTCCTCATAGCCGGCCATTATCTTGAAAGCATGTGCATTTATCTTTTTTTCATAAGAAGTCAGCGCATTAAAAATATAGTAGTTTACCGAACCCATATTTTCTACATCGCCGGCAGTTGCCGTACCGATATTTCCCATCGTTCCGTTCGGTATGATCACAGGAACCGGTCTCGGATTTTGGGCATTGGAGGAGTTTTGCAGATTATAGTTATAAGAGATATCGGTTTTCCAGCCCTTGACAGGTTCGATTTCCCCACCCAGCTTCAACCACAAATCATTATTGACCGTTTGATCCCTTCCTCCTTCCTGAAAAGCCTTAACAAGTGGATTGATAACATTTCCACTGCTGTCATACAGAGGGGTCATAGGAGCAAAAGACAGGAATTCCCTTTGATTATAGTCCCTGCCCGTTCCCACCACACCCAGTGGATAGTCCGTAGCGGTTCTTGCATAGCGTGCGCCGAAATCGAAACGAAGCCAGTCGGTTACTTTGGATGTAACGTTGGCCATGATATTATAACGCTTGTATCCATCGTTGCCCCACCGGTACAGTCCGCCCTGGTTATAAAATCCGGCAGACATAAAATATTGAGTATGTTCATCTCCGCCGTCGACATTAATGTAATGTTTTTGCGAGAAGGAATTTTTCTTGTAAAATAAGCTGGGCCAGTTGTAATTGGCATTTCCATCCCAACGGCCTCTCCACATACTTTTATACGGATCGGCCAGATTATATTCTCCTTTATAGGTTCCTGCAATATATTCCTTAATTCTTTCCACCTGGGCGTCCGGGTAAACCGGCACCAGGCCGGAATTTGCCTGTGCTTCATTGTAAGCGGTAGCCCAGGTATAGGAATCCGCAAATTCCGGAAGTCGCACCGGAGAAGCCCATGAGAAATTATCGTTGTACTGAATTCTTACACCTTTGTTCTTTTGTCCTTTTTTAGTAGTGATGAGCACAACGCCAAATGGCGCCCTTGAACCATAGATCGCAGATGCTGAAGCATCTTTGAGAACCGAAACACTTTCTATGGATTCGGGATCCAGGTTATCGACAGAACTTTCCACCCCGTCAATCAGAATGAGCGGACTGGAACTGCCTGAAATGGATCCGATCCCGCGAATATTCCAGGAACTGGCCGCACCCGGTTCACCACCCCGGTTCGACATATTGATATTCAGGTTCGGTGAAATGCCGGCCATCAATTGGGAGACATTCGCAGCCGGCCTGTTTTGGAGATCCTCACTGGATACTACGTCTACTGCACCGGTCAGGTTAAC
Organism: uncultured Chitinophagaceae bacterium; assembly: GCA_963801295.1. Classification (GTDB taxonomy): domain Bacteria; phylum Bacteroidota; class Bacteroidia; order Chitinophagales; family Chitinophagaceae; genus Puia. Next base: position 339,155 of record CAWDEH010000008.1, on the reverse strand, counting down.
CTTTTTCTGCGTGCCGTATCCGATTACCACCACTTCGTCACCCACACTCATTTCCGCTTCCAGCCGGATATTGATGCTGGTTTTTTTATTTACCGGAATGCTTGTTTTTTTATAGCCGACGAAGGAAAATTCGATCTGTTCCCCTTCACGGGCTTCAATTGAAAATGAGCCATCCGAGCCTGTGCTGGTACCCCGTTTCGTTCCGCTGATGATCACCGACACGCCGGCCAGCGGGTTGTCATCTTTATCTCTTACAACCCCTTTGATGAGGCCCGGAGGCGGTTCAGCCAACGCAGAATCCGGCCGGCCGATGATATTCTCCGGAGCCTTAAATTTTATGGTAATGATCCTGTCCAACACCACATAAGACAGCGGTTGATTTTGAAAACATTGATCAAGTACCTTTTCGATGGAAGCATTTTCCACATTCACGCTTACGTTTCTGCTGTGCTTCAGCAGCCTTTCCTTGTAAAAGAACTGATAACCACTCTGATTTTCAATGGCTCTGAAAATTTCTTTAATCGAGACATTATTTTTAGACAGCGTGATCTTTTGCGAATAGCCCGTTGCGCTGACCTGGAAACAGGCTGCAAGCAGTAAAATGGCTACGAGCTTCATGATCAGTAAGGTTTTGGTGAGATTCACCCCATTTAACAGGGGAGGGTTGCGCAAAACTTTTAAAAGCATAACTTTGTGTTGTTTGGGTTAAGAAAATAAGCAGTTCCTACTCGCTTTTTTGTCGATGCCTTTGCAGGCGGAGACAGACCCGGATTTCCGGCCAGCAGTGTTAGCGCACTACTGGCTTTTTTACAGGATCATCTTTAAGATTAAATTTTTATGGCATAATAGTAATTTTTCTTCCTTCCATTTTAATATGCACGTCATTTACTTCAAGCACTTTCATGAAACGTGAAAGTGGTTCGCTCCTCGAAATTTTCCCTGAAAAACCTTCTTCGGCTATCTGACCTTCAAATTGAACATCCACATTATACCATCGGGACACCTGTCGCATTAGCGTATGCAAATCCGTGTTGTCAAACCAGAAGAAGCCGTTTTTCCAGGCGACTACTTTCGACAGGTCAACGTTTTCTTCCATCCTTATACCGGTTGTTGTCAGAGATGCCTGCTGCCCGGGGGAAAGCAACTGCGCTGCGTTTTCTTTTTTGATCCGCACAGAACCTTCCAGCAGGGTCGTTTTGATATCCGGTTCTTCTGAATAAGCATTGACGTTAAAATTAGTTCCCAATACTTCTATTTCTGCCGGGCCGCCTTTGCCGGTTTCAACATCAACGCGGAAGGGCCTGGCCGCATCTTTCGCTACTTCAAAATAGACTTCACCGGTTATCTGTACTCTTCTCTCCCTGCCCGTAAAGGAAGAAGGGAAGCGGATGGAGGAAGCCGCATTTAGCCAAACCCTGCTGCCATCCGGAAGGGTTAACTGATACTGACCGCCGCGGGGGGTGGTTAGTATGTTGAACAAAATGTCAGTCGGTTTTTCATTTAATAAATTATAGGCGAGTTGCCCGTTTGCCATCTTGGTAATGTTTGCATCGCCCTGCCGGGTCAATATTCCGTTTTGGGCACTGTCCAGCTGGATAGCCGAACCATTACCCAGAATGAGTACCGCCCGGTTACTACCCGGCGCTACATCGGGTTTCAATAAGTGCCTTGCATCCGGGTTATTTGCGATCTCCCGATTCGGCTTGCGCAGGAAAAGCAAATAACCGGAGATGCCCAGTAAAATCAGAATAGAAGCCGCCGCAGTAAAAGAATACCAGCGCTTTTTCCCGCGGTGGGTGCTTAGTTGTATCAGTTGACCGGGTAAATTGGCATTTCCCTCAATTTGCTCCCACATTCGCCGTTGCAATTGGATTTGTTCCTCCGTGGTATGCAATTCCAATAGTCCTTCTTCCTGATCTAAAGCAGATTCCCAGGTAGTTAGCTGTTCCTGTTCTTCATTTGATAGCGTTCCTTTATGCCTTTTCCGTACTAAGTCCTCTAATGTTTTTTTCTTCATTTGATATGATATCCTTTATATGTCAGTTGAAAAGACAATTACCGCCATCCCCCCTCGTAATTTATTTTTTGCATTGATTCCAGAAGTGTTCCGGTATTCAAAAAGGATGAAGCGGTAGTGCAAGCCAGCAATTTGTATTAACTTCGGTTTAAAGCCAGTCCATATTAACCCCGACGCATCACATGATATTGACAGCTCTCTGCTACAGCGCCTTCAACAGGGTGACCGGGAGGCGTTTGCTTTTATCTTTAACAAATACTGGAAACCGCTGTTATCATTTGCCGCTAAGCGGGTAATGCTGATGGAGGATGCCGAGGAAGTTGTTCAGGAAGTCTTTATCAATTTGTGGGAAAGACGCATGGAACTGAATATTCACTTTTCACTTAGCGCCTATCTCCATACTGCCGTTAAATACCGGGTGTATAATAAATACCGCGATTGGCTGCGGCGCAATAAGGCCTGGAAGATACCGGATCTGGAGGATGTGGATTATAACCTGCCCGCTCTTGATCAGCTCGCCTATAAGGAGTTGGAGTTAAAACTAAGAACAGCCGTCAGTAAACTTCCGCAGAGATGCCGGGAGGCATTTGTATTGAGCAGGGATGAGCATTTACCCAACCGGACGATTGCCGAGCGTTTAAACATTTCCGTGAATACGGTTGAAAAACATATTGGAAAGGCTTTACTTCTGCTTAGGGCGCAACTGTATGATAAACGCTATTGATTCATCCCGGTCCAATGGCATTTTACAAAATAATCATTAGCTGTTGATCAATAACCAATCATCTTTACTTAAAATATCAGGCTCATTATGAATGCATTGGTTTGTTCTGCGCCGGGACTATTTGAATATAAAAAAAAGGATGAACCTAAAGGAATACCCGCCCATTCGATCATAAAAATAAAGCGGATCGGCGTTTGTGGTACCGACCTTCATGCTTTTGAAGGCACTCAACCATTTTTTAATTATCCGCGCATTTTAGGCCACGAGCTGGCAGGGGATATTGTGGAAACTTCTGATTCAAGTGGTTTTGCTTCCGGCGAAGCCATTACTATTATTCCCTATTATTATTGCGGACATTGTATCGCCTGCAGATCCGGTAAACCGAATTGCTGCGTGTCCATGAAGGTTTGCGGTGTACACGTGGATGGCGGAATGGTGGAATATCTGCAGGTTCCGGATTATGCGCTTGTTCATGGAGATGGACTACGCTACGATGAACTGGCCATGGCGGAGCCCTTTGCCATTGGCGCTCATGGAATTCAAAGGGCTTCCATAACGGCGGGCGAATTTGTTTTGGTGGTTGGCGCCGGACCCATCGGATTGGGAGCTATGGAATTTGCGCGCATAGCCGGAGCCAGGGTGATCGCCATGGATGTGAATAAAAACCGACTGCGCTTTTGCAAAGACAAAATAAATATTTCCCATACCGTACTGGCGGGAACATCTGAAGCATTCTTTCAATTACAGGAAATCACCAATGGAGATATGCCCTCTGTTGTGATTGACGCAACCGGCAATAAAAAAGCGATTACAAAAGGAATTGACTATCTCGCCCATGGCGGAAGGTATATCCTCATTGGATTACAAAAAGAGGATATCTGTATTTCGCACCCTGAATTTCACAAACGGGAAGCGGCGTTGCTAGGGAGCAGGAATGCCACCCGGAATGATTTCGACCAGGTAATTACTGCTATGCGGGACCGGAGAATCAATCCCGATCCCTATATCAGTCACCGGGTGTCTTTTGACCAGGTAAAAGATGTATTCAGCAGTTGGCTGGACCCTGCAAACGGAGCGATCAAGCCAATGATCGAAATGGGCAAATAGTATTTAAAAGCTATTGAATAAAAAATTTTTCTTTAAAACCTGTGAAAGTGTACAAAAGAATATCGGGTATTTTTTGCGTCTGTTTATGTATTTGGAAGGTGGATGCGCAAACTTCGCTTAAGCTTTGGTATGATAAGCCTGCGGCTGTGTGGACGGAAGCCCTGCCGCTGGGTAATGGGCGCATAGGCGTAATGGATTTTGGCGGTATTCAGGAAGCATTGTTTCAGTTAAATGAAGGCACCCTCTGGTCCGGTGGCCCTGTTAAAATCAATATTAACCCCGAAGCCCCCGCTTATCTCCCATTGATCAGGAAGGCGCTGATGAAAGATCAGGATTATGAAAAAGCGATTGCGTTAACAAAAAAAATGCAGGGCGTTTTTACAGAATCCTATATGCCGCTGGGAGATTTGGTTATCCGGCAGCATTTTCAGGATACCCTGGTCACCAGTTATTACCATGATTTGAATATCGCCAATGCGGTGGCTACCACGTGGTTTACAATTGATGGAACCGATTACCAACGGGAAATATTCATTTCGGCGCCTGACAGGGTAATGGTTATCAGGTTAATCTCTTCGGGACGGCATCGGCTGGATTTTGATCTTACATCAAAGAGCCTCTTGCATTTTCAAAATGAACCGGTTGGTAAGGATGAACTGGTTATGAGCGGAAGAGCCCCGGCGCATGTGGATCCGAATTACCATAACAGCAGCAAAGAACCTGTTATATGGGATGACGCTGGGGGATGCAACGGGATGCGCTTTCAGCTCCGTCTCAAAGCAATATTGAAAGATGGAGTCAGTAGTGCAGATGATTCCGGATTGCATGTGCGCAATGCTTCTGAAGTGCTGCTGCTCATAACGGCAGCGACCAGTTTTAACGGGTTTGATAAATGCCCGCTAAAAGACGGCAAAGATGAAAAAGCCCTTTCCGATGCCGATCTCCGGAAAGCTGAACAAAAAACTTTTCAGGAGCTCCTTGACCGTCATCTGCAGGATTACCATCAATATTTCAACCGCGTTTCTTTCGTCTTAAAAGATTCTACAGAAGGAAAATTTACATCTCTTCCAACAGATGAACGGTTAAAAAAATATTCTGCGGGAAACTATGATCCCGGAATCGAAACCCTGTATTTCCAGTTTGGCAGGTACCTGCTTATTTCCTGTTCACGGCCCGGCGGAACGCCTGCCAATTTACAAGGGATCTGGAATAAAGAACTCAGGCCGCCATGGAGTTCGAACTTTACGATTAATATCAATACTGAAATGAATTACTGGCCGGCGGAGGTTACCAACCTGACGGAGATGCACGAACCTCTATTCGATCTGATCCGGGAGCTTTCCATTACCGGCAGGGTTACTGCCAAACAGTTCTATAATATGAACGGATGGGTTGCCCATCACAATTCGGATATCTGGGCCGCTTCCAATCCCGTAGGCCTTGGAAGCGGAGATCCGAGATGGGCTAACTGGATGGAGGGAGGGAACTGGCTATGCCGGCATTTGTGGGAGCATTACCGGTTCACCCGCGATAAAAGATTTTTGAAGTCAATGGCTTATCCGCTGATGAAAGGGGCTGCCGTTTTTTGCCTTGACTGGCTTGTTGAAGACAAAGACGGATGGCTGGTCACAGCTCCCTCTGTGTCGCCCGAAAACGTTTTTAGCTATGGGGAAAATAAGGTTTCTGACGTATCGGTCGCCACCACCATGGATATTTCGATTATCCGGGATCTGTTTAACAATCTTATTCAGGCATCCAAAGAACTGGGCGTTGATGCTGACTTCAGGGAACTTCTTATAAAAAAGGAGCGTAAGCTATTTCCTATGCATATCGGGAAGAAAGGAAACCTGCAGGAATGGAGCAAGGATTATGAGGATGTGGAAGTACATCACCGGCACGTGTCCCATTTATTCGGATTATATCCGGGCAATGAAATTGACCCCTTAACAACACCTGAACTGGCCAAAGCGGCAAAAAGGGCATTGGAGATCCGGGGAGATGAAGGAACCGGCTGGAGCAAGGCATGGAAAATTAATTTCTGGGCGAGACTCCTGGATGGAAATCATGCCTATGTATTGCTTCGGGATCTGTTGAGAGCCACTGGTGAAACCGGGTTTAATTATTCCGGCGGCGGAGGCACGTATCCCAATTTTTTTGATGCGCATCCGCCTTTTCAGATCGACGGGAATTTTGGCGGTACTTCAGGAATGGCAGAAATGCTTTTGCAAAGTCAGGTGGATGAAATTAATTTATTACCGGCTATTCCGGATGCCTGGGGGGAAGGGGCGGTTAGCGGACTAAAAGCCAGGGGGAATTTTGAAATTTCCATGTGGTGGAAACATCGTCAGTTAACACGTGCGGAAATAAAATCCTTATCCGGCGGTCCTTGCAGAATCAGAACAGAAAAAGCGATGAAGGTGGAGGGCGCAAAATCGGTAAGCGTTCCGGCGGGCGCCGGATATCTGCTTACTTTTAATACACAAAAGGGGAGATTGTATAAGATTTCCAACTGATCTTTACTGTTATACTTTGCTGAGCTTATTCGTAAATATATTGTTTGTCGGATATCCTGCTTTCATTTACATGCAGATAGCAGCATTGAAGCATAAATCGCCCGTAATGAGCTGTGATGTTTTCCCAATTATATTTTGTCCGGATCTTTTCCAGATTGCGGCTGACCATTTGCTCCTCTAATGGCCCTGGTTTGAACTGTTCTATCAGAAATCTGATATCGCTGCCGGTGGAAAAATATAGAGCGTCTTCTTCCAGCACGATCGGTTAAAGAGATTATTGTGCGCAACGATCAGGCAACGGCTGGCCATCGCTTCCAGCAGGGAAGGGTTTGTTCCGCCACTGCTGTGCCCGTGAAAATAGAGTTTGGAATACTGGCGTAAGCTGTGCGTTGTTTTTTCATCAAACAGAGCGCCGGTAAAATGTATTCGCTTGTCGTGGTGAAATTTTTTAATCAGCCTTTTGCCGTAAGCATTTCCCATATTGCCGACCACCAGAAAATGACAGTCGGTGTTGCTCACCGCATATCCGTCCAAAACGGCCTCTATTTGATTTTCCGGTTCCATGCGGGCAATCAATATGAAGTAACGATAAGGCTCTACACCGAATGCATGGAGAATATTGATATTTTCTTTTGTGGTTAATTTTGCTCCGTAAGCGATATATTCCGTTGGGAGCTTATATTTATTCAGATAATAGGTTTGGATGACGGGAGAATCGGAAATATAAAAATCACTATACTTTACTGCCAGTTTTTCTGCATAGTGTAAGAACCTGCGGGCGTTTTCCTGAATATTTATTTCGTTGCCATTCCAAGTCCATCCATATTAAATATGATGACACTGTCCCGGGGTAAAAGCCTTCCCCATACGGAACTGCTGGTATAGCCCAACACCAGCACGACGTCAAACTTTCTGGTACGGGAATCAAGGATGCAATTCAGATCGTAAATAAACTGACCGCTGCTGCCCATCAGGTATTCCGGATCGTAGCAATGAATAATGTGAACGCCATTCCATGTTTTTCCCGAATAGGGGTGATTGTGTGAATTATAAACAAACACTTCATGACCTTTACCGACCAAGACCGTAAGAAAGCTGTTCTGCGAGTTGCTCAAATCCTCCGTAATGATTGGGAATACCCCTTGATCCTAATATTCCAATGCGGATGCTCATGTGGATAAATTATATGATGATAGGCGCCGGAAATGCTTTCTGCTGCTTTCGGCCAGGTATATTCCGAAAGAATTTTTTCGCGGAGCATTTCCGGAAACCCTGCAGCTGCCGCTTTATTTATTGCATTTAAGATTGAAGCCGGTGAGCCGGGTTCGCAATAATAAGCGTAATCCTCATAATATTCGCGGGTATACCCATTAGCGGAGATGACGATATTGCAGCCCATGGCCGCGGCTTCCATTGAAGACAGCCCGCATGCTTCGAACCAGCTCGGCAGCACATGTACTTTTGCCCGCTGATAATAAAATTTCAGTGCGGCCTGATCAAGAGGTCCCATAAAGCGGATATTAGACGCTGCGATCCTGCGGCAGGCCTTGTAATAGCCTGGCTGATTTGGGGATGCTGAACCAATCAGGATCAGGGTATACTTTGTGTTGTTAAGCGCTTTGATGAGGTTGATCTGGTTTTTGATCCCTTCGATCCTGGCAACGCACAATACCAGCAGATCATCTTTGCCCTCGGTTTCATTAAATGAAAATAATTCAGGATCTACGCCATTGGACACCGGAATACATTTTGTGTTACAGCCGAATCTTTGTCCGATGGTACGGGTTTCCATGAGAGAATTGGAAAAGAGTACGGATGCGCTTCTCAGGATCTTTATTATGCATTTGTACTGTCCCATCCATAAGTAGGACCGGGTCATTAATTTGTCCTGCCCTTTCAGAAAACGGGCGATTGCTTTTACATATTCAAGATTATCCTTCGACAGGAAACGCAGGAAGAATCCCGCCACTCCTTTTCTGTACGCTTTGTCGTATGCACTGTAGTCAATTAAAATTGTGGTAACCACAAACGGCTTGTCCGTTTTTTGGGTATGAAATAGGATATCGGCCGGCCGAATGATATTAAAAAAATGCAGTAAGTCATATACTGAATAATCGATCTCCTCATGGGTAAGTTTTACATCAACCGAAATACCCAGGTTTCTGAGTTGCTTTGCCGTTTGTAAAATCTGAATGGTGTCACCGCCGATAACAGTATGTAATGTTGCCCTGCTGATAAAAACTACCCTCATATCTATAGCTAAAACGCATTGTAAAAAGGAGGGGTTGCCTGAATGCTTTTGCCTTCGCTTGATTTGCTTTGCATTTACGAACGGCGCAACCCGGAGGACTGTATGCTCGTTTTAACAGTGAATTTAACTACATGCCGGCAGAACTGGGGCTAAGCATATTAAAGGTATTGGCATATTTTGATCTCTTTGATTATCCGGTTTCAAAAGAGGAATTATATTCTTTTCTCGAACGGCCCGTAGACATGGAAGCCTTTTCTGAAGCTTTAACAGCTCTTCAGGAATCTAAACATCTGTTTTTGATGCGGGGTTTTTATACGTTGCATAACAACGAGTCGCTGATTGACCGGAGAATAAAAGGCAACCTCAGGGCGCGGTCGTTATTGCAAACCGCGAAGGGGATTTCCCGGTTTCTGTATCAGATCCCTTATGTCCGCGCAATTGGTATTTCGGGCTCACTGTCTAAAAATTTTGCGGCGGAAGATGCGGATATTGATTATTTTATTATCACAAGCCCAAACAGATTGTGGGTGGCCAGAACATTGATGCATTTTGTTAAAAAGCTCAATTATTTACTTGGGCGGCAGCACTGGTATTGTATGAATTACTATATCGATATAGAAGCGCTGGAGATTGAGGAGAAGAATATTTTTACGGCGATTGAACTGATCACGCTCCTGCCTGTTCAGGGAGCGGAAACGCTGCGGGGATTTTACCGCAGGAATGAATGGGCAACGGAATTTTATCCGAACCGTAAAGAGAAGATTTATCCGGAAGAAGCTTTTAACGGCAATAATCTGCTCAAGCGTACTCTGGAGTATCTGTTGAATGGGAGGATGGGCGACTGGCTGGATAATTATTTTATGCGGGTTACTTCGGACAGATGGAAAAGAAAGGAAGCGCTGCAGAAGCGGTCTGTGAAAGGAACCAGAATGAGTCTGTTTGCAGGGCAAGCATTTTTCAAAACCCAATCCGGCTTATTTCCAGCGCGAAATTCTGGGCTTATATCATGATAAACTTAGTAAACAGAAGCTGATCTGGACTGAGCATTTTGCATAATTCAGCCCTTTTTCTGCATTACCAGGATATAGTAATCTCCGATAAATTTCCAGGGCCATCTGCTTTTTAACCGGTCTTCCTTCTTTTTTAAAAACCGGAACAGGACCGGATGCTTTTCGGGAAAATGTTCCAGATAAGATGGAGGGACCAGACTGCAAAGCCCTTCCAGTTTCAACAATTTAAAACTGGATTTTAATGTATTGATGGTTGTCGAGGGCCGATGGTACCAGCAGGTGAAAGGAACGCCTTCAACCCGCGCCTTCGCGCCTTTTTTACTGAAGAGCCTTCTGAAGGCTGTCTTGAATTTTCCCCGGAACAGGAGGGCTGTTTCCCATAGACAAAATCCCGGCATGATGACAAGAACGACAAGGCAGGAAGGATTTGCCAGTTCTTCAAAATGCTGTAAAACGAGGTTTATTTCACCGGTACAATTCAGTCCGGCAAAATTGGAGAAAATAAGGTCGTATGGCCCTTTGTCTTTTAAGGATTGCAGATTCGTAAATGAACAAAGTTCCGTGGTAATTTTATTTTGTAAACCGCATCGTGCTATCTTTTCATTCAGCACGTTTAGCATGCCTCTTGATATATCAGTTGCGTGCACCTGATGCCCCTGTTCCGCAAACCAGATTGCGTCTTCTCCCGTGCCGCTGTTTAGTTCGAGGATTCGGCTATTGGGCGCAAGCCGGGTGGATACCAGCTCCCTTACCCGGCTGCGCTTGTATTGTATGATGATGTTTTCTGAAAAACATTCATCAAAGATCCGCGACTGCCTGGTAAAGGCTTTGGCAGCGTATTGTTCGTTCATATTCATGATACCGGATCTGAAATGTTTTCTTTTTGCAACCGGTTTAATTTTTTCTTATCAAAATAGGCAGCCGGAATATAATAAAGCCCGGATAAGGCTTTTTTCAATTCAGCGAACTTACTGCTTGCCGGATGTTTCAGGAAATTCCGGAAATTGCGGAAAGCAATATGCTTCCGGTAGCTTTTGTGAACATACCGGTGTAATTGTTTGTAAAATGCCGGTTGAAAGGTATTCCGGAACATCAGGGCCATTTCATCGGAGTCTGTCCAGTTGGTTTTTTGCTGCAGATTGCGCTTTACCTTTTCGTAAAAAATGGTACCCGGCAGAGGATAGGACACTGATATGCCCAGTTCGTAAGGCAATAACTGATTGATCATCCGGATGGTCATTTCGATATCCTCCTTTGTTTCTCCCGGATATCCGAACTGAATAAAGAAAGAGGGATTCATATGATGTTTCCTGATCAGCCGGGTAGCATCCGCGATCTGCTGAACCGTGATGCCCTTGTCCATGGCATCGAGTATTTTCTGGGATCCGCTTTCCGCGCCCATCCAGATATTTGCACATCCGGCGCGGGCTAAGGCGCTGACGTTATTTTCTTCTAAGAAGCAGGTCGGCCCTCGCCTGTATTTTGAATTTGAACCGGATGTTTTCTTTTTCGGTCAGCCCGGCAAATTCATTGATCCATCCCGGCTTTAAACCGAATATATCGTCACAGAACCAGATGTGATCGAACGGATAATGCGCTTTGAGCCACTTTAATTCCTGAACGACATTCTCCGGCGACCTCGCATTATAGCGGTTCCCGTAAATGGGTTTTGCGCACCAGTTGCATTTAAAAGGACATCCCCGCGTGGTGGCCATATTTAGCGAAAAATAACCGGCATGCTTCATCCACATATTCCGGTAAGGACTTAAATCGATCAGATCCCAGGCAGGCATAGGCAGCGTATCCAGCATTTTGATTACCGGGCGACGTTCGGTTTTAATGTATCGGGCATCCTGTTTAAACGCGATGCCTTTTATTTTTGAGAAAGAGCCTTCACCGGTTCGTATGCTGTTAATTAATTCAAGAAGCGTTTCTTCCGCCTCTCCCAATAAAACATAATCTGCTCCTTTATCCAGGTATAATTGATAGTGATCGGTTGAATCAGATCCCGACAGGATGACTGTGCATCCCCGTTTTTTGGCCAGATGAATCATTTGAAATGCGGCTTCCCGCATATTGGTCAGGCACATCTTGGTTAAATAGTTAAATCCGTCGTCGTAAATCACAAAGTATTCGGGTTGCTGTGCTTCCAGTGAAGGAATGATTTCCAGTGGGCTATGGGAAAACTGGGTGTCGAATACAGAGACAGCATATCCGGCTGCTCTCAGATAAGCGGCAGCATATAAGGTGCCGAGCGGAGGATAGGGCTGTCCGGTAGCCCATTGTTTAGGATCGAACCTCAGAAAATAATCGTGTGAAAAAAGTATTTTATTCATTTTTTATATAAATATTATAACCATACACGTATTTTTTAAATTGGTAATCCCGGCTGCAGAGCTGCGAAATATAATTGCGGAGATCCGGATTAACATTCCGGATATAATCTGGGAAAGGCGGGTATGCAAATCATGCCGGGCTTGTGCAGATCCAGTTCTCTGAAGAGTATTTCCTTTGCCAGGGCTGTTTGCGTTGCATTAAAATATATAACTGGTGAAAGTCTTTCTGTATAGGCTTGTGCAATCGCCGAGAAACCGGCAATATACACCTGCTCATTCTCAGGGCTGTTCGATTTTACCCAGCCTCCCAGTAATTTTTTGGTATAGTCGCTACCCTGGCTGCTCCAGACAATATTTTCGGGATCTAAGTTTTTATCGGGAGGATCCATTAAATTTTTCAAACCGAACCAGGGTTCCGTTATTTTTGGAAAGAAACAGATTATGACTAAGATCATTGCCTTCCTTATCCGGTAATGAATGATTTTCCAGCAATTCATTTATGGAAAATGCGCTCATTAGGGATAAGGAAGGCAAAAGACTCTTGAAATGTTGTACGGAAAAAATGCCGGGGATCATCAAACCGGTGAATTCGAAAATAAACCAGAGCAGAAAAATATTATTCCGCGTTTTAATAAGGCAATAGCCAATAAGTCCCGGGAAAAAATAATACAAGTTCTGAGAAAAAGAAATGGTTGAAGAAATTATTTATTTTCCAGATGAGTGTGTGGTCGGTAACACTACCGGGACCAAAATTATCCATCAGGGCGAAAGTGAACAGATCGTGCAGCCGGATTCCGGCAAATCCGAATATTGTGCAGATTAAAAATACCGTCATCAGAAAGCCCAGCAGGTAAGGCAGGACTTTATTCTTTTTTACTAAAACCAGGTAAGTGAGCAGGGCAAGAAATCCGAACAGCGCGGAAATCCTGAACATAAAACCCAAACCAGCCAGCATTCCGCTGATGAAACACGCATTCTTCCGGTCTGCGGAAATGGCAAAATAGACAGCCATGATGGTAAAGGCTGACCGCATAAGATTCAGTATAAGAAACATATTTGCCCCCGCTGGCATGCCACAATATCGAAAAGCCATAGATGAAAAGCGCTATCAGACCGGCACGTTCTGACATTAGCCGGCGGGCTATTTTATAAGTATAGTACAAGCCGGCAGACTGAAAACAGATTCCCAGCAGGCGGGGAAACCAGAAGTTGACTCCGAATAATTTATCTGAAATCCCATAAATAGCAAAGATCAGCGGCGATTTGTTGTCGACCCCGCCTGAATAAGGAGTAAGCCCGTGCCGAAACCAGTTCCTGCCAATATATTGCCACATGGCTTCATCAAAAGTTAAGGAGGATTCGTATGTTAAAAAGCCCACGACGATCTGAAGCGCGGTGAGCAGGATCAGCAGGAACATAACCCGGGAAATGAATTTCGCCCGCCTGGCGGGAAGGGCCGGAGCGATGGATGAAGCACTGATATTTGAATAGGAAACTTGTGTCATAACAATAATTCAGTCGGTATCCAGGTTTTTACCGGGTGGCAGATTTAGATAGCAAACACATTTATTACAGGTTTCATTGCTGTTGGTATTCAAATTTTTTCTGAAGTGGATGGCATCCGGGCTGTTTAAAATCTCATCTAATGAATGCTCGTGAATATTACCCAGGGGCTCATGAAAAAAGCAGGGCCTGACCGTTCCGTCCGCTTCCACAACTGTGGAAACCCAGGGAGCATTGCATTTTTTATAAGGGAACGGATTTCTTCCATAAAATGCGGCATAATAAGAATATATATTTTGGATTTTTTCCGGCGATTCCGCGATAAATCGATTTTTAAAAAGTGGGCCCAGATCCCGGACAAGTTTCTGAACGATCGCTTTTAATTCCGGCAATTCGGATTCATTCAGTAGAATTTCCTGTTGCCTTGCCTGATCCCAGACCTGTTCCCTGTTAAAAGCCTGACTGCTGACATCCGCAGGCAAAAAGCTTATCTGATGCAGGCCGAGATCGATTGCACTTTGAATGATCGCTTCCCAGTATCTGAAGTTTTGCCGGTGAATGACCGTTCTTCCGGTTATTTTATACCCGGGATTATAGAGATGAATTTGTTCGATTCCTTCCTTCATGAGTCTGAAAGCGCCGGGAATGTTACGGATCCTATCGTGTATTTCTTCGTTCCCATCCAGCGAAACAATGATATTATCCACCCATTTCAGTAAGGTATCCGCATTTTTCTTCAGCAGCAGACCGGTGGAAAGCAGAGAGATTTTTATGTTTTCATTTCTGAGTATCCCGCAAAAGGCGAAAAATTCCGGGTTTAATAAGGCCTCACCCCCGGACATGACCACCTGTTGGGTTTCGAATTTTTTCAGCGTATAAAGCAGTGCTGTTAAGTCATTTTTAGTGAGTTGTTTCACATTATGATTTCCTTTCCAGATATCGCACATCACACACCTGCAATTACAGGCGCTGTGGGGCATCAGGATAACAATGGGCAGCACGGAAATCCTGTGGGTATACAGGGTCCGGTGTCGTTGGATGGTATGGTAGATGGATTGCATAATCCGGAATGCTCATTTTTTAATGCAGATCCAATGAAAACAATCCCGGTTCCCCCAAAACTTATTAAACAGGGAATTCGGATTTTGTAAAATATGATAGCGAAAACCTTTCAGGTCATTGATATGATGGTGGAAATAGTAATCGCACATTTCAGGATAACCCAGGGAGTCATAATACAGGAAGGTTCTTTCTTTTGCTGCTTCTATTTCTTCTTCCTCATAAAACGGAGAGTCCAGTAAGTGAATTTCCCCGCCGGATTTCAGCAATTTCAGGCAGAATCCAATGGTTTCTCTTAATGAACGGAAATACTGGATGGCGGCGGCAAAGACAATACAGTCGAATTTCCGGCCATTTAATGCGCCGGATTCGAGATCGCCGTAAATAAACCGGAGGCGCTCATTCTCGTTGAATACCCTGGCCGCTTGTTGCAGTTCGGTAAAATTGATGTCGAGCCCGGTAACTTCAGCTTCCGGAATTCCCGCCAGGCAATGAGAAAGCCAGCCATTCCCGCAGCCCGGTTCCAGGATCTGTAACCGTTTCTTTTTTTCGGTTAAGTGGTGGATCAGTCGGAGACAGGATCTTTTCCGGATCACCCATTCGCTGGCATGCGTGTGTTCTGGTGATATGTCGGGAAGATTCATCACTTCCATATCCGAATACAACCTGTTTTCCATACAGCGGATGGTAATATATTTTTTTTCAAACAGGGAATTCCCGGGATTTTCGTTTCCCGCAAAGTGAATATTGGTCAATATGGAGGAGTCGGGAAGGGCCATAGCCGGTTTTTAAAATCCCTGGATTTCCGGTTGCCGGTATTTCCAGAGTTTGTGCAAAAGTTTGATTTCGTAGGGGTATTGATAGAAGCTGCTTTTGTACCGGATGCCGGAAACGAACTGAATGAATTTCCTTCTGAACCTGTTTAGCCGGATATCCGAAATGGTGGGATAGTAGCCGTTTAATACTGTTTCGAAATTTCTGATCTTGTCAACCATTTCTGTGGTAAGCCAGGGCGTAAGGGGATTTTTGCGCAGGTCGAACCGCTCCCATTGGGGGCCGATCCAGTCTTCCAGCTGTTCAGGAAAATGAAATCCGCTGGCCTGAACGCGTTTGTACAGGTCGGAGCCCTCGGTGGGCACGGGACTATAGATGTAAATGATGATCTCCGTTCTGGGATTGATCTCCTTTATTTCTTTGATGAAGGCGATGTCCTGATCAATTTGTTTCATTACCTGATCCGGATGATCTGCCGGCGTACCCAGTACAAAGGAATATTCGGGAATGATATCAAATTCCGACATCCGTTTGGCAAAGGCCCTGATTTGTGCGGCAGACTGTGTGCCCCCCTTATCCATTTTCTTCAGTATTTCATCATTCCCGGTTTCTGCGCCAAAAAAGATCATCTTGCATCCGGATTCCCTTAAGCGCAGCCAGGGATGCATCTTTGTATTTATCAATGGTATCGATGCGTCCTTCTCCCCACCATACCATATTTTCAGGCCGGATAAGTTTTGAAAATTCAACCGTCCGCTTTTCAGAAACAAAGAAATTATTGTCGTGAAATTCGATGGAATCGGCTCCCCATACCGTCTTGATATATTTAATATCCCGGTAAACGGAACTAGCTGATTTGGCCTTCCATCTCGCCTCATAGATTGGAACAACCGCGCAAAACGAACAGGTAAAAGGACAGCCAATACTGGAGTGATAAGCGAGGGTTTTGTTACCCAGATAAGTTTTCCCAAGATATTTACCGAGCGGATAAAAGTTATTCAGTTTATCGTATGGCAGCGGAGCAAGCGTTTCCTGTTCGATCAGGTCTTCCTTGGCTGTTTTGATCAGCTGCCCATTGAACTGATAGATCAGGTTTTTTATTCCTGCCGGTGATACCCCTTTTTCCAGGGCAGTGATCAGATTTGGGAAAGCATGATCCCCCGGACCATTAATTACGAAATCCACATAACCCGATTTTATAACAACCGGAAATTGGTTTGAAGGAAAATAACCGCCCCAGATCATGGTCGTATGCGGAAAATCTCTTTTTATTCTTTTTGAGAATGGGATGGCCTGCTTTAACTGGGGGCCCGGCATAACCGTGAAGCCGATATATTTAATGGTCCCGCTTTTGAGGTAACCGGCAATTTTTTCGTAAGGGTCTGTTTCCCGGTTGCCATCAACAATCACCCATTCAAAAATGTTTTCTATGGAGGCTGCAATATTTAGAATGGAATTGGGGATGCGGTATTTGGCCGAAGCACTTCGGGGGTTGAACAGGAGAACCTTTACCATATTGAATTAAAACAATGATTACTTTTAGATTACTGCTTATTATAATAAACGTTTTAATTATTTCAAAGGATGCCTCTGTTCAGCAGACTTAAACAATCTTTCTTCCCCCATAGCAAAAAGGAAACGGAACCAGCGGAGGCTTATGATCAATGGTCATCGGCTTACGACAGCCAGCCGGACAACCTCATGCTGGCAATGGACGAACAGGTGACCACTTCCCTGCTGGAGGGGATTGCTGTTACAATCGAAAATTATAGCCGATATTGGCTGTGGCACCGGAAGACATTGGGAGAAATTGAAAAAAGGAGACCCAAAGCGGATTCTTGGCTTTGATGTTTCTTCCGGAATGCTGACCAAATTAAGGGAAAAGTATCCGGAAGCTGAAACCTATTTGCTGAAGGACCAGCATTTGCCGGGTTTGGAAGATAATTCCTGCGATCTGGTCATTTCCACTTTAACCATTGCGCATATCCGGAACTTTAAGCAGGCGCTGAAAGAATGGAGTCGCGTGTTAAAGCCGGAAGGCCATCTGCTGATAACAGATTATCATCCCGTTGCCCTGGAACGGGGAGCCCGCCGTACATTCCGTTATCAGCATCACACGGTTGCCATCAGGAATTATATTCATCCCATTGAGAAGATAAGCAAAACTGCCGGGCAACTGGGATTACTTCGTTTGCGTTTTATAGAAAGGAAGATTGATGAAACAGTAAAGCCATTTTATGAAAAACAACAGGCGCTTGCTGTTTATGAAAAGTTTTACGGAACGCCCATCATTTATGGCATCCTTTTAATGAAAGCCAATGCTGCTGAGTCAGGTAAGTATAACAGGGGCACAGGGTTTAATGGATATCAGGATCCGGAAAGATAAAATACAGGAATTGGCTCCGGCAGGTTCTTTAACGGCTGAAGTGGAGGAATATTTTATATTTAAACAGGCTATTGCTTTTCCGGGGCTCATCAATTCTCACGATCATCTTGATTTCAATCTCTTCCCGCAACTGGGCAACCGGATTTATAATAATTACAGGGAATGGGGAAGGGATATTCACAATGTAAATAAAGCGGAGATCGCCCGGGTTCTCCGGATACCCCTGCCGCTCCGGATACAGTGGGGGATTTATAAAAACCTGCTGAATGGGATAACAACGGTGGTCAATCATGGGAAGCCACTGGCAATACAGGACCCGCTCATAACGGTACATCAACGCTCCAGATCCCTTCATTCGCCGGCATTTGAAAAGAACTGGAAATTAAAAATCAATTCTCCCTTTATTAACGGCCGCCCGGTAGCTATTCATCTGGGAGAAGGAACGGATAAAGAATCCAGCCGGGAAATAGACAGCGTGATCAGATGGAATATTTTCAAAAGAAACGTGATCGCCATCCACGGGGTTGCCATGGACCGTAAACAGGCTTCCGCCTTCCGCGCTTTGATCTGGTGTCCGGCATCCAATTATTTTTTGCTGAATAAAACCGCGGCGGTGAATATGCTGAGTAAACAGATGGATATCATGCTGGGGACGGATTCAACGTTAACGGCGAGCTGGAATTTATGGGAGCAGCTTCGGATGGCAAGGAATGGGAAAATGATACCCGACAAAGAATTGCTGGATATGCTCACCTGTATTCCTGCAAAAATATGGGGGCTGGTTGGCTGTGGCAATATTACTGAAGGCTGTCAGGCCGATCTGGTGATTGCGGCTGGTAAAAAGGGAGTAAACACGATTGACCGGTTTTTTTCTCTGAACCCGGAGGATTTGTTACTGGTGATCCACCGGGGGAATATCAGGATGATTGACGCAGCGCTTCTGAATCAGACAAATCTGCCGGGATTTGAAATGGCCCGGTTCAGTAAAATTTCAATGAATGGCAGATTGAAGTATGTTGAGGGGGATCTGCCCGGACTAATGAACCGCATTTCGAAATATTATCCGACAGTCGCATTCCCTGTATCGACGCTCTGATTACTGCGCTCCGATATAAAAATAACCCGCTATGGAAATTTCAGCTGTCAAATGGAAAAATGCCCATGCTCCGCGAAGGGTGCTTGCCATCCGGCTGCAGGCCATGGGGGATCTGGTGATTACATTACCTTATCTGCAGCAACTTAGAAACAGCCTTCCACCGCACGCGAAGCTGGATCTGCTTACGCGCGAGGAGGTGGGGGTAATTCCCAAAGATCTCATCTTATTCGACAAAGTATATATTATCCGGGGTGGACGAAATACGAAAAAGCAAATGCTGTACACAGCCGGATTGATTCCGCGACTTTTAATGCAACGGTATGAAGTGGTGATTGATCTTCAGGATAATATCATCAGCAGGATGGTCAGGAAATGTTTGCTACCCCGGGCCTGGGCATCGTTTGATCGTTTATCACCGATTTCGGCGGGAGACCGCACCCGGAAAACCATTGAAGCTATTGGTTTAGGAGAATGTGTTCCGGTAACCAGCTTTAAATTGATTCCGCGGAATAACGAAAAGCTTTTACTGGATAATGGCTGGGAAAAGAAAAATAAACTGGTAATATTGAATCCCGCCGGGGCTTTTGAAACACGAAACTGGGAGATTGATAAATACGTTCAGTTTGCCGGGCTATGGCTCAAGTTATTTCCAGACACCCAGTTCCTGATCCTGGGAACGGATTTCATCCATTCAAAGGCGATTTATATTCAGACCCAACTGGGCAGACATTGCGTAAATCTGGTCAGCAAAACCAGACCCGAACAGGCTTTTTCCATTATGCAAAAAGTGCATTTTGTTTTATCGGAAGACTCAGGCCTCATGCATATGGCCTGGGTTTCGGGAATTCCCACGCTGGCCTTATTCGGATCCACCCAAAGTAAAAAGGCAAGACCATTGGGTGACCGGTCTGGATTTATGGATTCTGCTGATCTGGAGTGCGGCGCCTGTATGCTGGAGCGATGCAAATACGGCGACACGCATTGTCTGACCCGTTATTCACCGGAAATGATCTTTGAAAAATCCATTTCCCTGTTAAAGTATCAACGACCGTCAGCTTTCACGGTTGCAGAATAATTTCATGAGTTTCCCCGCGCTGTCATTCATGGAATAGATCAGCTCAGAACTGAAGTCCATGTACCGATCCTGCATTATTTTAAGCGTCATCGCTGTCATTTCTTCTTCATTTTTTACGATATGCCAATGGGGAATTTCTCCAATCATTGGATCGCAAAAACTGATTACATGGGCTCCGCTGTATAAAGCTTCAAGGCATACCGTACTAAAGCCTTCGTAGGAAGAAGGATGAAGTAGTAATTTGCAACGACTCATCCATTGCAATACTTCTTCGTGTCCCCGTTCACCGATTAGCGAAACATTCTTTTGGAGATCAAGGTCCAGGATCATTTTTCGCAGGTCCTCTTCCTGAGGACCTTTTCCACAAATTACTGCGCTGATACCGGGCAGTGATTCCTGCAATCTTTTGATTACCCGGATAAAGACGTCAAATTGTTTTAAGGAAATTAACGAGCCCACGCCAAGGAGATCAATATCTTTTTCCGGACTTCGGGCGGGAAATGCTGAAGCCTCAATCCCGTTCGGAATAATAATGGTTGGCTTTATCCCGTGATTCTTATAAAATTCATCCGCGAGAAATGGAGACATAGCCAGCAGGCTTTCGGCAGGAGGCTTTATCCAGGCAACGAATTTATTTTTTTTAAGTGCATCCTGGCCCAGTATCCAGATGAAATGACCGATAGCATGTTTTTTCCCGAAACGTGCGCCGAGCAAGGCGCATTCTGTACACCAGAAGCTGAGCAGCCCGATAATCTCATTTTCCCGGTTTAATCTTTTCAGCATCTGCCATACCTTTAACCATGTCCTTAACCGGTACAGTCTTCCCCTGTTCCTGCCATTAAAGGGAATAATGCGGTTACCATTCCAGCGGTAAGGGGCGAAAATAAATGGGTACTGAAAAGCAAGGACAATGATGTTAAGATCTTTAAAATTTGTATTGAGTGAATTTATCAAAGCCTGTTGCGCAGGCAAGCAGGTTGTATCGGCCTCATTTTCCGGGAAACCGGGACTGAGCACAACCAGCGTATTACGGATAGCTTTCATTTTTGCCGGGTTGCGCTTTTTTCATTTATAGCAGGCATGTGACCGGTGCGGCGTTCTCAGAAGCGAGCCTTTTTTGCAGATATGCTTTGGCTTTAAAGAGATTTGATTTTGAAGTGCCTACCATGATGCCCAGCATTTTTGCAATTTCGGGATGTGAATATCCTTCTATTACATGCAGATTAAAGACCAGACGGTAAACAGGAGGTAATTCCCGGATCATACAAATTAGCTCTTTGAATAGCAGGCTGTTGTCCGACAACCGGCTATCATCCTTATAGTCAGATCCGCCCGCTGTCAGTTCGCTGGTTGCAGGTATATTTTTCTCCTTCCTTCTATAATCTATGGCAGCGTTGATCACAATCCGGCGCATCCAGCCCAGCATAACAATTTCCATTCTTTCCGGATCTCTGATTTCAAAACGGCCAAAATTCCGGAAGATTTTCACAAAACCGTCGTTGGTTACCTCTACCGCCTGTTCATAGCTGTCCATATACCGGTAGGCGATCTTTAAACAGATGCCGTAATACTGTTCATAAAGGATTTTCTGACACCGGCGATCCTGGTTTGCACAGCCGTTGATTATTTGAAACAGTTTTTCCAATGATGTGCGGGGTTATACGAATGATCGTTTAAGTGTAAACGCCCTATTTAATGGGGTGGTTGCGTGGAGCAGATTTGATTGATCGACGGAGATGGCTGGTAAGGCATAAAAAAAAAGCCCGGCCAACGTTGCCGGGTTTTTTATACTCAAAGAAAGGTTTAACGGTATCTGGATTCGCTATGACCTTTTCCCCGCTTTTCTGCCTCTTTTTTTGGCGGCCTTCTTCTTCCGGGGCGTGTTTCGTTTTGCAGCTGCACTCTTTTTCGGTGCAGCCTTTTTACGTGTAGCGCTTTTTTTGCGTGGCGCCGCTTTCTTTTTTGAGGCTACCCTTTTTTTTGGCGCTGCTTTCTTTTTAGCCGCGGGTTTTTTCTTTGGAACTTTGCTTCCCTGTTTTCTCGCTTCAGACAATCCAATGGCAATTGCCTGTTTCCGGGATTTTACTTTTTTACCGCTTCTGCCGCTCTTTAATTTTCCTTTTTTCATTTCATCCATTGCCCTTTTAACTTTCTGCTGACTGCCCTTTGAATATCTGGCCATAAAATAATTTTTAAAATGAGTTAATACTGAATGAATGCCATCAAAATACCTGCCATCTGTTAATGCCAATGATTTATTCCTATAATGGCTCCGTTATTATATTGAAAATTTATCCCTGCTGAATATTTTCCCCAGGAATTCGGCGACCCTGTAAGGTTAACTATCGCTTCCTGGTGCAGAAGAATTTACGTCTGGTCCATCTTCCTTTGAATTCTTAAAATCCAGCTTTCCGAATTTCCAGGTGAAATTGATTCCGAAAGATCGATACGGGACTTTCCGGATGGAACTCATCGTAAAGTCAGCGCCAAATAATTCAGTCCTTTCATTTACGTAGTTGCTGAAAGGATTGGTGGCGGTAAGAGCAATACTTCCTTTTTTATTCCAGAATTGTTTACGCAGGGCGAAGCTATAACTGGTAAAAGAGGGGTATCGACCCTGCAATTCGTTACGGGGTGAATTGAAATTTCCGAAAAATTCTCCGGCAAGAGATTTGGCAAACCGGTAACTGAGGTTCATATTCAGCCGGTAATTAAAACTCGTTGCATCGAGCCCCTGGTCGAGCGCGTTGATGGTATGTCGATGAAACAGAAAGACATTGGTCCTGCAATCGAACTGGGGAGTTACATGGATATGCCCGAACAGGCTCAGACCGGCATCTTTTTCCAGCCCGATGTTCTGACGCGTATTCATATTTACACTGGTATAAGTGGTGTCCCCGACGGACAGTTCCGGATAATAAACGATGTATGGCTGAATATCGTCCTTGGAAGTCCTGTAAAAAACGGAAACCATCAGGAATCCGACCGTATTCAGATTATAATCATAACTTAATTCAAAACGGTTGCCGATTTGCGGCTTCAGATAGGGATTCCCTGTTGAGATATTTTTTGGATCGCTGGTATTGATAAATGGATTCAGATCATAATAATCCGGTCTCCGGATTCTTTTGGAGTAACTGAATTTCAGGGACTGGTCTTCGTTTATTTTTCTTAAGAAGAAGGCGGAGGGCACCCAGGTATTGTATCCTGGTTCTGCAACCTGGGTCTGTGCATTGGAGAAATGAGGATTGAGTTCTGTGCGTTCATACCTTGCTCCGATTTTCATATCGAATAAAGAGAAGACCGGCAGACTGATTTCCGAATAGAGGGCATATATCTGCTGATGATAGGTAAGCTGGTTGGAAAGGCTGCTGTCATAATAATAGTCATTCATTTCCGGATAAAGGCTCAGCACGTCGGAATGATTGCTGATATCCCGGAAATTTATTTTTCCGCCGGCATTCAGCATGATCTTTTCACTAAATGGCTGGGAGTAGTCCACCTGAAATTCTGTTTCCCTTTCATTTCCTGCACTTGTATTGTTCCGTCCGTAGAACAGGGAATCCTTCGGCAGGGCGAATTGCCGGTTATCTGAAACGATATCGCTGTTATCGCCGCTGGTCCGCAATGCAATTTCCAGTTCCTGATCTTTTTTATTGAAAGTCCGCTTATAATTAAGACTCGCATCTATATTGTGTGAGGAGTATTCGTGGTCGCTTTCATTGGAGATCAGCGATTCGTTAACCAGCGTTCCGGCCGGCAAACTGCTGGTGGTCTGCGACTGGTTACCGGTTCCATTGCTTGTGGATCCGTAACTGCCGTAGTTGAACGAACCGGAGAAATTATTTTTTTTCTTCAGGGTCCAGTCGAACCCGATACCGCCCTGCATGCCATGCCGGTCTGAACGACTGCTGCGATCCTGGTCCAGCAGAACGGTTGTCTTCGCCAGGGTGTCCAGGGAAGTTCTTGTGGACCCCGACGGCGTGGCGGAGGCCAGACGGATATTGCCTCCTGCATATGCGTGGATACCAAAATTGCCTCTCCGTGCATTCACGTTGAAAGATCCGTTTTCTGTTCTGGTTCCGGCAGAAAGAGAAAGATTTCCATTGATGCCGCGCACTGAACTGTGTTTCAAAATGATATTGATAATGCCGCCGAGCCCTTCTGCATCATATTTTGCGCCCGGATTCGTAACCACTTCAATACTCTTGATCTGGCTCGCCGGAATGGACTGTAGTACATCGGAAATATTACTTCCAAAGGCGGTCGAAGGCTTGCCATTAATTAAAAACCGGATGCTGGAGCTGCCGGCGAGTTCCACATTCCCGTCTACATCCACACTCACCATCGGCACTTTCTTAAGTATATCGGTTGCAACGCCTCCCTGGGAGGTAAGATCTTTTTCCGCATTAAATACCATTTTGTCAATCTTATTCTCCACGAGGTTGGTGGGCGCTGTTATGACGACGGTCTGCAGACTGGTTTCCTTTTTCGTCAAAAGAATCTTTGCCAAATCCGGGCTGGCAGATTTTTTATCCAGAAAGATATGTTTAAGGGTATCGGACCGGTAGCCCAGCGATTCAAACAAAATGTTAAAATATCCGGATGTCTTTAAATGGATGCTGAAACGGCCCTGCGAATTGGTTACGGCGCCATTGCTTCCTTTTTTGCTGCCTTCCGGAATGAGGGTTACCGTGGCGTACTCCAGCGGGTTTTTTGACAAAGAATCCATGACCTGCCCGGCTACAATGCCCTGCTGTCTTGCGTCTGCGGGTGACTGAGACATTCCGGCGAGATGAGCAAGCATAAAAAAAGCAGAAAAAATATACTTCGATTTCATGATACAGTTTAGGGATTGCTGCAAATGTAAAGGTCAATTCCGGAGCAAAACGGAAGTTAAAAAAAATATTTTATTGAATAGGGGTAAAGTGACTCCGGGTTGTCAGACTATCACGGCTATTGGAAATAAAAACTCATCCGTTCATCCATATTTCTAAATTATGCATATCAATATTCCTTATTCCATTTCTCTTTGTTTATTGTCGATTTTATTTTTGAAGGGTAACTCAGCGTTTTCCCAGGATTTCAATCAGACAATAAAAGGATACGTAACGGATGCTGAATCCAAAAAACCATTGGCCGGCATAACGATCCGGTTCCAGCCGGGTGCAGGCAACGCTGTAACAGACAGTACCGGATTTTATTCGTTTAAGCAGGCCCCGGTCGGCCGGTACCAGGTGCAGTATACCGGCATCGGATATGAAACAAGGCTACTGTCCGACATTGTGCTTTCTTCCGGAAAGGAACTGGAGCTGAATATTTCTTTGGCGCAGGACTTCAAAGAACTTGACAGCATCGTTATCAGGTCTTCAAAGGATAACACAAGGCCACTGAATGAATTTGCCGCTGTGAGCGCCCGGTCATTTTCATCGGCAGATACCAAACGTTATCCGGCTGCCTTTTCCGATCCGGCCAGAATGGCAATGAATTTTCCGGGCGTAAATGCCGCAGACGACATGAACAATTCCATTGTGGTTCGGGGTAATTCACCCCAGGGCGTATTATGGAAACTCGAAGGGATTGAAATTCCCACGCCCAATCATTTCAGTAACCTGGGCGGTTCCGGTGGCGCCATCAGCATGCTGAGCAGTAACGTGATTGGGAAATCCGATTTTTATACGGGCGCTTTTCCCGCCGAAACAGGCAATGCCACGGCCGGCGTATTCGATCTGAATTTCAGAGATGGTAACAAAGATCAAACGGAATATTCGGCGGCCTTCGGAACTTTGGGGGCGGAAGTATCTGCCGAAGGGCCAATGGATAAACAAAAAAAATCTTCCTACCTGATCAATTACCGGTATTCCACGCTCGCCTTGCTGAAACATGTGATTGACCTGCAGGGACAGAGCCCGGATTATCAGGATCTTTCTTTCAAATTCAAATGGGACAGCAGGCGGTTTGGTTCTTTTTCTCTTTTTGGTCTGGGAGGTTATAATCAATATTCCAGGGAGTCCAAAAAGGACAGCAGCAAATGGGATGCAGATGAACCTAACCTGACGGATCAGGGGGACAATCTTTACGGAGTGATCGGGTTATCCCATCAGTATTTTGTAAATTCTGATGCTTATATTAAAACTGTTATTTCGGGATCTTATAACGGTTCGAAAGACCGCGCGGATTCGCTGAACCCGGCAGATCATTACCTGGCGGTGCCGGTATCACATGATGCTTTTACTGAGCGGGCGATCCGGATCTCATCTTTTTATAATAATAAGCTGAACAGCCGGAATACCATCAGAACGGGATTTGTTGCACAGCAATTGTCCTACAATCTCGACAATATCAGCTACGATGATCACGAGAAGGAATGGAAGCAGGTATTGTTTGGCAATGGGAATACGCAGTTCTATCAGACTTTTTTTCAATGGAAATGCCGGATTACAGATAAGCTGACGCTCAATTCCGGTATACACGGATCCTACCTGGCATTGAACAGTAAAAGCAGCATTGAACCAAGGGCTTCCATAGTCTATCGTTATCATGGCCAAACCTTCAGTCTCGCTGCTGGACTTCACAGTCGTCCACAGCAGATCTCCACTTATTTATTTGAAAACATTTCATCTGAACAACTTCATGTTTATCCCAATAAAAACCTGGATCTGACGAGAGCAGCCCATTTTGTTCTCGGATATGAAAAATTTTTCAGCTTCATCAATATCAGAACCAAAGTGGAAGCGTATTATCAATACCTGTATCATATTCCGGTGGAACAAAAGATTCCCGGCGGATTTTCTGCCATCAATATCGCGGATATATATGACCTGGATCATACAGGCCCCCTGGTTTCCAAAGGGCATGGTAAGAATTATGGAATTGACCTGAGCGTGGAAAGGCCATTCTCGAATAATTACTATTTTATGTCGGCCTTATCTGTTTTCAATTCTACCTATACAAACTATGCGGGCAAGAACTTTAACTCCAGATATAACCGCAATTTTTCCTTCAATATCATCGGAGGAAAGGAATGGAAGGCAAAAGCAAATCTGCACCGGCTTTACGGAGCCAGCGCCAAGCTGATTACAAGCGGCGGTTTACGCAATTCCGTTATTGATATCCCTGCATCGGTTATGGCAGGCCGGGAGGAATTAGTTCCGGATCAGTATTATACTCGCCGCGGACCTGTTTATTTCCGGCTGGATTGCAGTGCGTATATCAAAACAAACCGGAAAAGGTCGACGCATACCCTCAGTCTGGAAATCCAGAACATAACCAATCATGAAAATCTTTACGGGTATTATTTTGACAGCCGGACGGGTTTGCAGAAAGCGGCATATCAAATGGGCATTCTTCCGAATATCAGCTACAAGATAGAGTTTCATTGAATTACCCTCAATCAAAAGAAGCTATCTTTAGCCCCTGTTTTCAAAGCGGTCGCATGGAGTGGAGCAACCGGAATGCCACCGTAATACTGGCAAAGGAAAATGAGGAGCTATTTGAGCAGGTTTTTAAAACCCAATTTAAAAACCTGCATGCCTATGCCTGTACAATACTGCGGAACGCCGCCGCGGCGGAGGAAATGGTGCAGGAAGTCTTTTATAAACTCTGGGAGAAAAAAGATCAGATCGGAATTCATACTTCGTTAAAAGCATACCTGTATCGTTCCGTTCATAATGAAAGTATGAATTATCTCCGGCATCAAAAGGTAATAGCTGTTCATCAACGTTATACCATGCAAAGAGAAAAGGAATATGGGGAAGCTGATGACCCGGTTCAGCGGATGGCCGGTACTGAACTGGAAAAGAAATTTCAGGATGCGCTGAATACGCTGCCGGAACAATGCCGGACTATTTTCCAGTTGAGCCGTTTTGAGTCCCTGAAATACCACGAGATTGCATTGCAATTAAACATCTCCGTAAAAACGGTTGAAAATCAGATGGGGAAGGCGCTGAAGCGGTTAAGGGTAAAACTGGCTGATTTTCTTCCCCTGTTAATTTTGGTAATATTATATTTCCTAAACCTGCTGAATTGAAAGAATCTCCAAACGATATAAAAGCAGATCTGCTGGTAAAATACCTGATTGGAGAAGCCACAGCAGAAGAACGCATTCAGGTGGAACGCTGGATTGCCGCCAGTGAAACCAACAGGAAATATTTTAACCAGTATCAATATATCTGGGAGCAAAGCCGGAAGCTGGCAGCAGATTCTCCGGTTTCTGAAGACGAAGCCTGGAACAGATTCAAGCGATTCCGGGATGAAAAGGAAACGGCCACGGCGCCGGTCATTCGGATGAAGCCCCGGAATTTCGGATGGATGCGTATTGCGGGTATCCTGGTTTTGGTTGTTGCAGGAGCCGTTTTATATTTGTTGAACAGGGATCAGATGGCAGGATCCGGGGAAATGATAAGCCTTCATTCCAATGACCGGGTAATGACGGATACGCTGCCGGATGGAACGGTGATCACCCTAAATAAGCAATCAACCCTCACCCGGCGCGAGTTGTTTTCAGCGAATAACCGGACCGTTGAACTGGAAGGGGAAGCTTTTTTCGATGTAGCGCCGGACAAACTCAGGCCCTTCATTATTCATGTTCATGATGTGGATGTGAAGGTGCTGGGTACGTCATTCAATGTTAAGAACGCCGCGGATAAAACGGAAGTCATTGTTGAAACCGGAAGGGTGGAAGTGTCTAAAAAGAAATATAAAGTTAATCTTGGCCAAAATGAAATGGCGGTGGTTTACGAAAATAAACTGCAGCCTGTAAAAGAAAAGCACACCGATCAATTATACAACTATTACAGGACCAAAGAATTTGTTTGTAATGGCACACCGCTGTCGAAACTGGTGGATGCATTGAATGATGCCTATGCCGTTCATATTGTGATTGGCGATGAAAGGCTGGAAAATTTATCGCTGACCACTACCTTTCATGATGAATCTTTGGATGATATATTAAAAGTTATCCGGGAAACCTTTAACATCCAGGTGGAAAGAAAGAGAGGACAAATACTTTTAAAATAAGTAAGGCCTGCTAAATGAATAAAGCCCGGATTTCCAAAAAGAAAGTCTTTTTTCTGTTGTTTATTTTGACCGCTGTCCGTTCAGAAGCCCAGTCATTGCTGAATAAGCCGGTTTCACTTGAGGTGAAGAATCAACCTGTCTCATCCGTATTGTCTGCCATCAGCCAACAGGGAAATTTCTATTTTTCTTATAACAGCAGCCTGATCCGGGAGGACAGCCTCGTTAGCTTATCTGTAAAAAGCAAAACCGTGAAACAGGTATTGGATATGCTGTTTTCGGGCCGCCTCCGGTATAAAGAAACCGGAAATTATGTAATCCTTCAGACTGCTTTTTCGGTCCAGTCCTATACAGTAAGTGGATACATTATGGACGGCAGAACGGGTGAAAAAATAAGCGATGCCACAATTTATGAACCACAACAGTTTGTATCGGCATTTTCAGATGAGGAAGGATTTTTTCAACTGACGTTGAAAGACAAGAAGGGTAGCGCAACCATCCGGGTTAGCAAAATATCCTATCTGGATACGGGCTTTACAATCATGCCCGGCTATGATCAGGAATTAAATATCATCATCAACAGCACGCCGCTGGAACTGGATCCGGTGATCGTTTATAACAAG
Organism: uncultured Chitinophagaceae bacterium; assembly: GCA_963801295.1. Classification (GTDB taxonomy): domain Bacteria; phylum Bacteroidota; class Bacteroidia; order Chitinophagales; family Chitinophagaceae; genus Puia. The sequence continues at coordinate 309,666 of CAWDEH010000008.1, read as the reverse complement.
GTTGAAAAAACCTGGCTGGCAAAAGTATTTCTTTCTTCCCGGCAGCGGGCGCAAAGTCTCAACCTGAGTAAATTCTTCGCCGACAAACCCTTTCAGTTTTCTTTAACACCGGGTTTGGGCACCCACGGCCTGATGGGCGCCCAGGTGATCAATAAATTTTCGCTGAATATACTGGGTGGATATACCGCCGGCGTGAATGGCGTGGAAATTGGCGGCCTTTTCAACATCGTAAAAAGGGATGTATATAAACTGCAGATTGCCGGCATTTTTAATGTGGTTGGCGGAAAAGTGAAAGGAGTTCAATTTGGCGGCATCCATAATAAAGTGCTTGATTCTGTTATCGGTTTGCAGGTTGCGGGATTTAATAATAATGTAAATGGCCCTTTGACCGGTGTCCAGCTGGGTGGAATATACAATAAGGTAAACAGCAATGTATCCGGATTACAGATTGCCGGCGCCATGAATGTGGCTGGCGGAAATACGGAAGGCGTTCAGCTATCCGGGTTATACAATGTTACCCGCAGGGAGGCAAAAGGAATCCAGATCAGTTCTGTTTTTAATTATACAAAAAAACTTTCCGGTGTTCAGCTGGCCTTGATCAATATCGCCGATACTTCGGAAGGATATGGAATCGGGCTGATCAATATCTCCGGGAGCTACCATAAGCTGTCTGTTTATTCAAGTGAACTGGCAGCCATTAATGTCGCGTTTAAATCGGGAAATAAAAGACTGTACAGTATAATCAATGCAGGTTATCGCCCGGACATTCATCATAAGCTGTTTTATTTTGGATTCGGATTTGGAAGGGAGATACCGTTATCCGATCAGTTTTCCGTTAGCCCGGAAGCGCTCTGGCAATATGTTTATACCGGTAGCTGGAAAGACCTGAATGATATGATCAGGGTAAACCTGGATGTACGGTATCGCTTAAATAAATGGATTACCCTGTTTGCGGGACCCTCCGTTTCGGCTTATATGCCCCACCAGGATTATGCGATCAAAGACTATCAGTTTCCGGTGCCCGCTGATCATTATTCCCGGTTTGCATTATGGGGCCAGACGCGGGGCTGGATCGGATGGCATGCGGGGATTAATTTATTTTGAACGAATAGGGGTTAACAGGCCTTCGGTTGTCATATTTCCAAATCAGAATTATGCAACGGAGTTTATTAACGGTTCTTTTGATTGTCTTGAGTTTTCCAGCTATTTTATTTGCGCAGAAAGCAAAATTCGAGAATGCGCACGTGGGACTGTTCTACCCGGTCAGCACAAATGGCGTACATGCTCCTGAATATACCAATTCCTTTTCGCTGCACCTGATATCCGGCGTATCAGCAAATGAAACCAGCTTTGCCTTGTATGGACTGACCGGGATCATCAAAAATAATGCAACAGGCGTTCAGGTTGCCGGTATTTCGAATCATATACAGAACCAGGCGCGGGGCGTGCAGATCGCCGGCATCCTGAATCAGATCAAAAACCAGGCTGCCGGAATACAGGTTGCCGGAGTAACGAACCTTACCGGTTCGTTCAACGGCATGCAGATCGCCGGATTCTGTAATCTTTCAAAAGCAAGCGGTAGCGGGGTACAGATCGGCGGTTTTTTTAATAAGGCCGGCGACGTGCAAATGCAGGTTGCCGGATTTATCAACGAGGCGCATAAAGTGAAAGGCATGCAGATCGCCGGATTCATCAATATCGCAGACAGCAGTGATTTTCCGGTCGGGATTGTAAATATTATCAAAAATGGGGAGCAAAGCATCGGTATCAGCATTGATGAAACACTTACCACAATGGCCACCTTTCGCTCCGGCGGCCGGGTGCTGTATGGCATCCTGGGGCTTGGTTATCATTTTAAGAACAGTAAATCCTTATACGGACTGGAAGCGGGTATTGGAGCGCATCTGCTCAACACGGAGCATTTCCGGATCAATGCGGAAGCGGCAACCCTCACCCTTGCAGATTTTAAAAAAGGTGAATATTTCAGATCATCCTTCCGGCTTTTCCCTGCTTTGAAGATCGGTGACCGGATAGAATTGTTTGGCGGACCCTCATTCAATTTTGTTACCTATTCTAATGATAAGGGGAAAGGCCTGGTGAGCCACTATTTATGGAGCCAGACTAAAAGAGATCATTTTCATGGGATGTATATCGGGGTGAGTGGCGGGATTGCAGTCCGGTTGTGATCATTTGGGAATTTGGAAATGCTCCTTCAATCGGGTATTCTCGTACCGCAGCAATGCAGCAACTGATCACAAAGAGATCAAAGCTCCGGCAGCCCTATGCCGGACTTTCTTTTTTTACCTGGTGCTTCCAAATCTGTCTTTAAAGTTTTCAACAGATGACTATAACCTTTGCCGATGAGATGGCTGTAGGATGAATGTTCAAAATCCTTCATTTTCCCTGTGGATTTATCTACCAGGGTCAGCTTCAGCAGGTTTTCCTCTTCCAGTGACAAAGCCAGGTCGTATTTTAGCAGGATCTGTTTTAATTTGGTGGTATTTCGCATGATGAACGGGCGATGTATTAAAAAATATCTGTTACAAATTTACTTTCATTTTTGCAAAGCGATGAATATCGTAACCGAATTACTGCGGGACCATTCGAAGGCGCAGTGCGATAAAATCGTCCGGTATATCGGTGGCCGGGAAGACCGTTTCGGGGAATTGAAGATTGATTACATTTAGTGAAACGCTTATTCATGGTAACCGTAAAAGCAGCCCGGGCGTTTGCCTTAAGTTTTGAAGCAACGGATGAGAAGCCCCATTTCGACCGTTTTGCTTTTCGCGTGAAAGGGAAAATATTTTGTACGCTCTCGGAAGAAAAGAAAGACCTTAACCTGAAACTTACATTACATGAACAATCTGTTTTTTGCAAAGCGGATCCGGAAGTAATTCACCCGGTAGCCGGCGGATGGGGCAGGCAGGGCTGGACCACGATCCATCTTTCCAAAGCCCCGAAAGCTTTTTTCAGGGATGCATTGACCACGGCCTATTGCAATATTGCTCCTTTGAAGCTGGCGGAGAAATATAAATCTTACGAATAACGCAGCTTAAAAAGCGGACAGCCTGTGCATCAGAAGCGGACAGGCCGGCCGAAATCTTATTTATAAAGATTTGATTCCTAGGTTATTAATTAATGGCATTTTTTTTAGGGTAAACTGAGATCCACTATACCGGATCAATGATCTTCCATGATTAAAAACTACCTCCTCATTGCAATGCGGCAGCTCAGCCGGCACAAACTTTTCTCCGCATTGAATATATTTTGCCTGGCCATTGGCATTTGTTTTTGTATGCTGATCGGGCAGTATGTATTGCATGAAAGAGCAGTAAATGGCGGCATGGCCGATATCGGCGGGCAATACCTGCTCACGAGCAACTGGAAGCTAAAGAGTACCGGCCCGGAGATCACAACGGTAGGGCCCTTAGCCAGGGCGCTGAAAGAAAAATATCCGGAATGGGTGAAAAATTATTACCGGTTCAATCCGGTCACCAACGTAGTATCGGCAGGTGACAAACATTTCCGGGAGGATATAGCCATTGGCGATACCACTTTGGTTTCCATGTACGGATTTCCTTTGCTGTATGGAGATCCGAAACATGCGTTCACGAACAACCGCTCTGTGGTGATTACAGAAGGGCTTGCCCGAAAACTTTTCGGAACGGCCGATGCGATGAATAAAACCCTCACCATTACGAACTCCACGCCCAACACCACCGACTACAAGGTATCCGCGGTATTGAAATCCCTTCCCTACAATTCGATCAGCAATTTTCTGGGTAGTAGTAGCTATACTGTTTTCATTCCCTTTGAAGGCAATCAATATTATCCGGGCGGGACGGGAGAAGAATTATGGACAAACTTTTTTACGGTTGGCTTAATTGAATTAAAACCCGGCATTGAACCGTCGAAGCTGTCCGGAGCGGTGAAGCATTTGCTTGCCCTGAGTTCGCCTGAAACCGTGAATAAGAACCTGGAGGTGAAGTTCAGGCCATTGCGTACGTATCATCTCGACAAAGACGGCGGCGCTGTCGGGAAGACCCTGGTCATACTGTCCCTGGTATCGCTGGGCATTCTGCTGATGGCGGTGATCAACTTCGTGAATATTATGATCGGCACTTCTTCTTACCGGATCCGGGAAATCGGACTGAGAAAAGTGTTTGGAGGGAGGCGGATCCAACTGATCATTCAATATCTCACGGAATCCATTGTACTTACGTTGGGAGCCGCTGTTTTGTCACTTTGCTTTTATATGCTTTTCCGCCCGGTATTCAATGAAATGCTGCAGACCAGGCTTCCTTCCATCTATCAGTTTGATGGCCGTCAGGTCGGATTCTTATGTATACTCGTCATTGTCGTGGGCAGCCTGGCCGGCATTTATCCTGCGTTTATACTCAGCGCCACAGAAGTCGTGGCGTCTGTGAAAGGAAAAGTTCAGGTGAATGGAAAGGACGGCTGGATGCGCAAAGTCCTGTTGGTGCTGCAATTTTCAGTGGCCATGCTGGTATTTATTTTCGCTGCAACCATTACCCGCCAGGTAAATTATTTCTTTGATAAGGATCTCGGGTATAACCGGGAGCAGTTGGTGGTGATCTCCGCTTTCCCGAAACGGTGGGATTCGGTGGGGGTTGAAAAAATGTTGTCCATCAGAAACGGATTATTACAAATGCCGGCAGTCCAGGATGCCTCTCTCTCCTTCGAGATACCGGAACGCACGCCTCCCGGGGGAGTTCAGATGATGCCCATCGGATCCAAAGATGCGCACGCACTCCAGGTTCCCACCATCCTGGTGGATGAAAACTATGCTGCTACTTTTGGATTGAAACTGCTGGCGGGCAGGTTCTTTAAAAAAAATGAGGCCGGATATACGCCGGGAGAACTTGTGATTTCTGAATCCGCCATGAAGGCCTTTGGCTGGAAGGATGCTATTGGGAAGCAGGTGCAGGTTCAGGGAGGCGGCGCTGCAACTGTTGTTGGCGTGATCAGGGATTATAATTATGCTTCTTTGCATGAAGCGGTGGGTCCCCTGGCCATGGTTCACGTACGGGATGGCCTGAGCTATCGATATCTGACGGTAAAACTGAAAGGAGCTCAAAGCGGGAATATTGAACAACTGAAAAACAAATGGAAGGAGTTTTCCCCCAATTCTCCATTCGAATATTTTTTTATGGATGAAAAATTCCAATCCATGTACGCCTCGGAATTGCACTTAAAACAGGCCGCCGTGATGGCGACGGGATTAATGGGCCTGATTGTGATGCTTGGCATTTTTGGGGTACTCACGCTGGCGCTGGTGCGCCGCACGAAAGAAATTGCCATGCGGAAAGTGCTGGGCGCCGAAGCCCGGCACATTGTCATTTTGTTTATCAGGCAATATGCGGCCCTGATTGGGATAGCTATTTTGATTGCATGGCCCATTGGATATCTTCTGACCAACCGGTGGCTGGAACAATATCCCTATCGCATATCGCAAACTGCAGGGAATTACCTGATGGTGGGAGCCGTCGTTAGCGCTGCTTCTTTTCTGCTGATCGGACTGCAGTGTATGAAAGTGGCCCTCACGAACCCGGTAAAGAGTTTAAAGTCCGAATGATGGTAGAAAAACTTAATCATTCCCGGTGATTATTGACCGGTAAAGCTTACTTTTGCTCCCCGCGATAAAAGCGTTCGGGGCGTAGCGTAGCCCGGTCATCGCGCCTGGTTTGGGACCAGGAGGTCGCAAGTTCGAATCTTGCCGCCCCGACATCGCCCGCCGAAGCTTTAGCGAAGGCGGGCTTTTTTATTTTCGGGCTTTCTCATATTCCCTGTAGGGCTTTGTCGGGCGAAGGCCTACAGGAGTTCCGAATTTGTACAAAAAGAGCGAAGTTTTTACCTGATCGCCCTTATAAAATTGCAATGAACGAGGGAATGACAATGAATTATGTGGTCAACGAAGCTTTATATAACGATCTTCAGCAGGCAATACGGACATTATGCAAAAAGGTGAATAAGACCCTTTAGGACTATGAACTTTGGGCTTGAGATAACAGGCATTGACCAAAATATTAGGTTATGAGAATTAAGTCGTATAAACAATTCAAAGATTTTGTTGACACAATTTATCCAAAATGCGAGACTAGTTACTCAAGAGCGGGAAACCATTACTACCCCATTTAATGGAACTTTCTCCGATAGAATAACACATTACGAAATATTTCCGGAAGATTTTAATGGAATTATTCAAGAAATAGAGCAAGAAGGAACCAGAATGGATGCTAATCTTTTAATTGATAGTGACGATCCGCTTTTTGAAATAGCTAAACAGATAAATGAAGAAATATTACGTTAGACGGTAATAAATATGTCTTCCGATTGCTCTTAGACAGAAGGACAGTTTATAACGCCCCGTATTAGAATTGCTATAGTAGATTTCCAGAGATTCTAATCTCAATAATTCCTCAAAGGATATTCACTTCTGCCCTCAAATAATCCTGAAATACCTGCTCTATTGAGACGAACGATTGTTTTCCTATAATACAAAAATTTTCAATTATTTGCCCAAGATCCATTGAGAATTCCCGCTTGCATTGGCATATCAATATTTTTTTAAACATTCAATTTATTTAAAATTCATTGCCGCATTCAGAGTAATCATTGAGAAAGCCGTTGAGAAATGGCTTTATCTAATAGTTGCTGAACAAACAACTCCATATTTGTATTCTTGATAATTCCTCTGAAGTTCTCGCGACCTAGTTCGATATATAATTTCCCCATGAATTCATCTGCGAAACTGCTTGAAATCGCGGGAATTCCCGTCCAATCGACGTAAATAGGATAGCCTGGTTTTGATTCTATTAAATTGAATGTTTTCGTTCTGAGCTGCCTGCCTGCTAAGCGGGTACCAACTCCCTTCGTTTCCTGATTCATGCGAATGATTAGAGAATTTTGCTCCTCCATTTCATATTTCAAATCGATAATGTTTAGCGGCACATATTCAATTCCGTTGAATTCTAGTGCCTTACCGATCGAGAATGCCTCATTCATTCTGATCTGGCCGCTTACACTGGTTCCTTGAAATACCTGATTCCCCCTCCCCTCCATTTCTTTGCTGAGCTCGTTGGTGCAATAAAATCTTCCAGACCCACTTGTAATATCAATGGACCCGCCTCTTTATTTCTGGTTACACCTGCTTTAATGGCCTCTCCGATGGCCTGGATATCGGTTTTAAGCGTTGGAATTCCTTCGCGCAAAGTGTTTAATATTCCCCGCCCGGTATCGGCAACCGTGAAAGTGATCATACGTTCTTTTGAATATGTTACTGCTTCAACAAAGCCGCCTATTCTTGAGTCAGAATGGTTGATCACATTGTCGCAGATCTCGTAAATAGACCATTCTAGTGCTGAAACTATATCCTTAGGAATTGACATGCTTCTTAACACAACATCCATAAAATCATTTGTTATATCACCAATGTCTCGATAGTCAGTAAATTGCCGAGTGCGTAAATGTCTGTCATAACCATATCTGGCTTTTTCTGTCTCCGGGCTAAGGAGATATGCCCAGTTAGTTACCTGGAATAGATTCCGAGCGTTCGAATCATTGGGAAGTCTAATCTTAATTTGCACCCCTGTTGCTCTTAGTTTTTTAACTATCGCTATAATGGCGAGCATGCCATTCGAATAGGGAAATCTCACTCCTGAAAAATCAATAATAAGCCGCTGCTGAAAGCGATTTCTTTTACGCCAGACATTGACTGCGGACGCAAAATGTATGATAATAAAGCTATTAATTTTGGACGGCAATAGTATTCTGCCATCAAATCCGTAATAGCGTGCAATGTATTGGTCATCAGTCATATATCATTTTATATCCGATTTTTGACCGGACTTTTTTCATATCTAATTTCTCAATCGACTGGTTTTAGTAATTATTATTAATAACTTTGTGCTCTAAAGAGGACTGACTAATCTTGGTCCCGCCTGTAATATTTACTTGATTAGCATAATATTCAGAGTATTCAAATCATGACAAATGCCCCCGAAAGGTGGGCATTTCCGTTTTTATGAACCGATCTTTTTTCATTAATCGCCTTTCGTTTTCTTCGCAACACAATTATAGGATTAATAAGACGAAACTTGCTAATTTATCATTTATAACCGTTGGGGACAACCGCTGGACGTCTATGTACCGGTACTTCAAAATGGTAATAACTGAATACCTCCAAGGCAATTCGATAAAATCCCGTATTTGAGTTACTAACGATGAGCAGGTAAAATCACTCCTTATAATACTAAAATATTTAGTATTTTTACTAAAGGATCTAAGCCATAAAACGCAATCATCATTATCTTATGCCAACGAAATAAAGCAGATATTATTTCAGGATTGCAAAAGGATATTCTTCGTTGGCAGGGCTTCAAACCTGCAGTCACCGGCACAGACGAAAGAATGGGCCTGGGACCCGTTGAATCTGCATTTCCCTTTGGCGTTTTTCCCACAGGAGCAATACATGAATTTTTAAGTACACAACCGGAACATCAGTCTGCCTGCAGCGGATTTATTACGGCGCTATTAAAAGTGCTCATGCAGCATGGCGGCGCCTGCCTTTGGATCAGCACTTCACGTACGCTGTTTCCACCGGCACTGAAATCATTTGGCATAGAACCCGACCAAATCATCTTTATAGATCTCAAAAGGGAAAAAGAAGTGCTCTGGGTAACGGAAGAGGCGCTGAAGTGCAATGGCCTTTCCGCCGTTGTTGCGGAAATAGGAGAAGTCAGTCTTACTACCTCCAGGCGATTGCAATTAGCCAGCGAACAAAGTGGCGTAACCGGATTTGTACTGCGCAATGACCTGCGGAAATTAAATACAACTTCCTGCATCGCGCGCTGGAAGATTACCTCCATACCCGGTTCTTCGGAAGATGGCATGCCGGGCGTTGGATTTCCCCGCTGGAATATTGAACTGCTGAAAGTTCGCAACGGCAATCCCGGCGCCTGGAAGATGGAATGGTCGGCGGATCATTTCATTGCGATCGAAGAGGAAAAAGTTTCTTTAGCAGCCATGCAAAGGCGAAAAGTGGGATAGTCATGTCTAAACGTTTTGTATCGATATGGTTTCGTCATCTGCTGACGGACTGGCTGGCCCTTCGCCAGCCTACCCTGCGGAATATGCCTTTTGTTTTTGCCAGGTCAGATCATGGACGCAAAGTGATCACGGCAGCCAGCAGCGCAGCGGAAATACAGGGCATTGCAGTCAATATGCCGGTAGCAGATGCAAAAATCATTATTCCCGGATTGCAGGTATTTGATGATCAACCGGGTCGGGAGACTAAATTATTAAACGCGCTGGGCAAGTGGGCGATTCGTTACACACCGGTGGTTGCTATAGATCTGCCGGATGGTCTGTTGCTTGATGTTTCCGGTTGTCCGCAACTTTGGGGCGGAGAGAAAGCGTACCTGAAGGAGATGGTTACAAAATTAAGAGCAGCAGGTTATGACGTACGTGCTGCCATGGCTGACAGCATCGGAACAGCATGGGCCGTTTCCCGCTTCGGCACGGTTAGTCCCATCATTGAAAGCGGCCGGCAGGCTGCTGCGCTGATGCTGTTACCACCCGCCGCATTGCGACTGGAGCCGGAGACGCTCGTGCGTTTGCACAAACTTGGATTTCATGAGATCCACAGTCTTTTCAATATGCCCGGCCCCGTGTTGCGCCGCCGCTTCGGTAATGGCTTATTGCTAAGACTGGGTCAGGCGCTCGGGCAGGTAGATGAAGTGATAATACCCTTACAGTTTGTAGCTCCGTATCAGGAACGGTTGCCCTGCCTGGAACCGATCAGCACCGCTACGGGTATTGAGATTGCCGTCAAACGGCTTTTAGAAACGCTTTGCAGGCGTCTGGAAAAAGAAAGCAAGGGCCTGCGCGTCGCTATCCTGAAATGTTATCGGGTAGATGGCAAAGAACAGCAGATAAGCATTGGAACAAATCGTGCATCCCATCAGGCAGGACATCTTTTTAATCTGTTTGAACTTAAAATACCGTCGATAGAGCCGGCTTTAGGTATTGAACTTTTTATACTGGAGGCGCCGAAAGTTGAAGACGTATCGCCGGTGCAGGAAGCATTGTGGGTTGACAAACCCGGCCTGGGCGATCAGGAGCTCACTGAACTGCTGGACCGGGTGGCCGTTAAAGTAGGTGGGGATTGCATCCATCGTTATTTCCCGGATGAACACTACTGGCCCGAACGCTCTTTCAAGCCTGCTCCTTCATTCTGTGAAAAGCCCACTACAGCCTGGCGTATTGACAAACGGCGACCAGTACAACTGCTGGCGAATCCGGAGCCCATTGAAGTGACGGCACCGATACCGGATTATCCGCCCATGCTTTTTATTTATAAAGGAGTGCGGCATTATATTAAGAAGGCCGATGGCCCGGAGCGCATTGAACGGGAATGGTGGCTGGACGGTGGAGCGCACCGGGATTATTATATCGTGGAAGACGAGCATGGACAACGATACTGGTTATTCAGATCGGGACATTATGCGGGCCCGGGTTCCAGCCAATGGTTTATTCATGGATTTTTTGCGTGATGAAAAATATATGAGCTATACGGAATTACAAGTGACGACCAATTTTAGTTTCCTGCGGGGTGCTTCGCATCCGGATGAACTGGTGGAGCAGGCCGCTGCTTATGGTTACCCGGCAATGGCGATCACAGACCGCAACAGTTTTGCGGGCATTGTGCGCGCGCACATCGCTGCGAAAGCAAAAGGCATTCGCCTGATACCTGCCTGCCGCCTGGATCTTTTGGACGGACCCGGCCTGCTGGCTTATCCCACGGATAAGGATGCTTACAGCCGGCTTTCCGGTTTGCTCACGGTGGGCAATCTGCGGGCAGAAAAAGGTGAATGCCATCTGTACAAAGAAGATGTGTACCGGCATGCTAAGGGGATCAAATTTATGGTAGTGCCTCCTGAAGAGCTGAATACAAAATTTGACTATGACCCTTCCTTTCAATCTGCGATAGCAGAATACAATGAAGCTTTTGGCAAAGAATTATACCTGGCCGCAAATCGTTCTTACGGTGGCGATGATCAAAAAAAACTGTATAGCCTTTCACAGCTGTCAAAACGTTTTAATATTCCAATGACCGCCACCAACGACGTGCATTATCACGAAGCGGGCCGCAGGGAGCTACAGGATATACTAACCTGTGTGCGGGAGAAATGCACCATCCATACTGCCGGCTTCCGGCTTCACGCGAATGCTGAAAGATATCTTAAGCCGGTGGATGAGATGAAGCGGTTGTTCCGGCAATATCCGGAAGCCATCCGGCAAACGCAGGAAATCGCCGAAGCCTGCCGGTTCTCCCTTGACAGCCTCCGGTATATTTATCCGGAGGAGATCACCAGTGAAGGACGCACGCCGCAGGAAGAACTGATTTTCCTGGTATGGCAGGGAGCCCATCAAAAGTTCGGAGTTTCTGTTCCGGAAAATATTAAAAGCACGATCTGCAATGAACTGGAATTTATAGAGCGGAAAAATTACGCCTCCTATTTTCTGACGGTTTATGACCTGGTGCGTTTTGCGAGAGAACAAGACATCTTATGCCAGGGTCGGGGATCTGCGGCCAATTCGGTTGTTTGTTATTGTCTTGGCGATTACCGCAGTCGATCCTACCAGGGTTAAATTGTTGTTTGCCCGTTTTATGTCGGATGCCCGCGATGAGCCGCCGGACATTGACGTGGACTTTGAACATGAACGCCGCGAAGAAGTCATTCAATATATTTATAACAAATATGGAAGAGACCGCGCAGCCATCGTCGCAACGGTGACACAGCAGCGGCATAAGGGCGCGATCAGGGATGTCGGCAAAGCAATGGGGTTGTCTGTCGATACCATCAATCATCTTTCCGAGGCTTTGGGAGAATATTCAGCAGGATCGTCTGAAGACGAGCAGCCGCTTGCAGAGCAGATTGACATTCGCATGATCCCGGTGTCAGGAAGGTGCTGGAGCTAACCGAACAGATGATCGGCTTCCCGCGCCAGTTGGGGCAGCATACGGGCGGTTTTGTCATCACGCAGGATAAGTTATCCGATCTCTGTCCCGTACTGAATGCGCGCATGGAAGACCGCACCTGTATAGAATGGAATAAAGATGATATTGAAGCGCTGGGATTTCTTAAGGTGGATGTACTGGCGCTGGGCATGCTCACCTGCATTCGCAAGGCATTTGATCTTGTTAAAAAACATTATGGCCGTGAACTGACCCTGGCGAATATTCCACAGGATGATGCTGCGGTTTACGAAATGATCGGTCATGCTGAAACCGTTGGTGTTTTCCAGATTGAAAGCCGGGCGCAGATGTCCATGCTGCCGCGCCTGAAACCCAAATGCTTTTATGACCTGGTGATTGAAGTGGCGATCGTGCGGCCCGGGCCCATACAGGGCGACATGGTACATCCCTATCTGCGCCGCCGCAATGGAGAAGAAACCGTTGAATATCCCTCCAAAGAACTGGAGGAGATCCTGGGTCGTACGCTCGGTGTCCCGCTCTTTCAGGAACAGGCGATGGAAATTGCCATTGTCGCTGCCGGTTTTACGCCGGCAGAGGCGGATGGCCTGCGCCGCAGCATGGCCACTTTTAAAGCAAAGGGCCTGGTTAGCCAGTTTGAAAAGAAGATGATAGATGGAATGACAGCAAAAGGGTACACGGAAGAATTTGCGAAACGGGTATTCAGGCAACTGGAAGGATTTGGCAGTTATGGTTTTCCCGAAAGCCATGCGGCCAGTTTTGCCCTTCTGGTTTATGTTTCCTCCTGGATAAAATGCTATTATCCGGATGTTTTTGCAACTGCCCTGCTGAACAGCATGCCGATGGGTTTTTATCAACCCGCACAGATCATCATCGACGTCAGGAAAAATGATGTGAACGTACAGCCGGTAGATGTGAATTATTCGCAATGGGATAATATACTGGAAGAAAAAATAAATAAATACCATACTATCCGTCTCGGCTTCCGGCAGGTGAAAGGAATGCAGCGCAGAAGAAATTCAGGCATTGGTATCGGGACGAGCAAAAAATTATGCGGCCATCCACCAATTGAGGGATGCAGGCGTATCGCAGGCAGCATTGGAAAAACTGGCGGATGCGGATGCTTTCAGATCACTGGGATTAGACCGCCGCCAGGCGCTTTGGGAAGTATCGGCGCTGCATGACAGGCCGGTTGCTTTGTTCGCAGGGCAGGCTTCCGAAAGCGCCCGGGAGGCGCAGATTTCGCTACCCGGGATGACTACCGGTGAACACGTTATACAGGACTATATTTCCACGGCGCTGTCCCTGAAAGCGCATCCCGTTAGTTTCGTTCGTGAAAAGCTGCAACTCCTGCATGTTGTAACTACAAAAGAATTGGGAGCCGCTCAGGATGGCGCGGTCGTAAAAGTCGCAGGACTGGTACTGGTCAGGCAAAGACCGGGAACAGCAGGAGGGATTTGTTTTATCACCATAGAAGATGAAACCGGATTTTCAAACCTGGTTGTTTTTGAAAAGCTCTTTGCAAAATATCGCAGGGAAATTCTGCAATCGAGGTTGCTGATGGTGGAAGGCAGGCTGCAGCGGGAAGGGGAAGTGGTTCATGTAATTGTAACGCATTGCTACAATGTATCCGGATTGTTACGACATCTCAGTTCTCCCGGACCGAACGGGCCTTCATTGTTTACAGATGCTCATCCGGCTGGGCCTGCCCCTGTTTTTCCGGCAGGGAATATGAAAACAAAGGGCAGTGAAAGCAATCCGGGAAAGATCTTTCCCGGAAGGCAGGAACTTTAAATAGGAATTATTTAAATTCAACTGCCCAGCCTTCTTTTATTTCTTCTTTTAATTTATCAATGATACCGGTAAGTCCGTGATACCAGTCCAGATGAGGGCTCCAGGTATGACAGCCGCCCATGAAAGGATTGGCGCATTGCGTTCTTTCATGAACTCTTCCGCAGCCGGGACACCGGCCACCCGTTGAGAAAGTATCCCAATGTGTTCCGCAGGTACATCGCCAATAGGGTTTTCCATCGGGTTCCCAATGGCATTTGGGACAGTAGATCTCTATATTGTCCATAGTGGTTCCAAAATACAAAATGTATTTATAAAAGGAAATTTATTGGCCCGGATTCAATTCTTGTTAACTTTGTTCCTCATCAAAAAAAAGGAGGTATTCATGATATCTGCAGTCGATTCATGGAAACGTCCCGTTAGTTTCATCTAACCAGGATTTTTCATAAAATAGCTGTGGCGCAGAACGCGCCGAAGCCATGGGTTATCCCGTGGCTTTTTTTGTGTGCACGCTGTATGCCATTGTTCTCGCGGGTTAAAGGCCGGCACAGACTATTTGACAGGGGTGTTATCCTGATGGGGTTGATCATGGTTAGGCTTCTTCAAATAGCACGTCCATCGTCAGCTCGTTTTGCGCGAGCGAACTATAAACATTTTTTGTTAACCCGAAGCTGGTGATAATGGTTAGGAAGAGCGCCTTCCGGGTTTCTGTTTCCCGCCTGAACACCCTGAGTTTGTTTTTCAATTCCTCCGAGTATTTTTTGTTGATTGTGAAATCGTTAATCGAAAATTTCATTTCACAGATATTGATTACCTGGTCGCGGCGGTCAATGACTAAATCGATCTGAGCACCGGTACCAGAACCGGTACTGATCCACGAAGAAGTGCTGGTTTGTACTCCGGTAATTCCCAATGCTTTTTTGATTTGGGGGACATGCGCCAGGCAGGCTTGCTCGAATGCGTAACCGGCCCAGGCTCTTTGCCTGGGGCTGTCCAGCTGGCTGATCCAGACGTTCGCATCCAGATCGCTACTGTTCCGTATCCATTTCAGGTAAAACAGGGAGTAGCAATCCGTTAGCTGGTAGAGGCTGTTTCTCTCCCTGTTTCCATAGGTAGCGTATTTGCGGATAAAATCACTTTCAGCCAGTTCATCGAGTATTTTAGTCAAGGTCCCGCCGTCGGGAATTCTTGTTCCTGCGATGATCTCCTTACGTGTCATGCCTCTGGCTTTTTTACTGAGCAGCCCGATGATTGCGATGTGTTTTTCAGCTTTATTGAACAGCGAACGATAAAGATTATCAAATTCTGATCTTAACATGCCGTCAGGCTCAAAACAAAGGCGGTTGATATTCTGGGCGGCGCTGTCCGACGGCCGGACCTGCTCGAGATAGAAGGGAATTCCACCCATAACCATGTATAGCAGCATGATATTATAACGATCATAAACGCTCTGTTTCGATTTAAAAAACTGTTCACATTCCTGTAGCGTAAACGGATGCAGGTGGATCCGGTGTGTCACCCGGTTATGCAGGCCGCCCGTATTGTTGATCAGGTTGCTGATCATCCAGCCTGCTGCAGAGCCACAGGCGATAAGGATGATGTCTTTCCGGGCACTGGCCCAGCTGTTCCAGAAGTGCTCGAGCGCCGGGATAAAACCGGATTGAGCTGTATCCATCCAGGGCAGCTCATCGAGAAAAACCAGTTTTCGCTTTTTGGTACTTTTGCTGAGTTGTGCGATGAGTTGTTCGAATGCTGAGAGCCAGTTGCCGGCAGACGGAGCCGAAACCATATTCGGGTAGCACCGGAGCAAAGCAATGTGAAAGTTTGCGAGCTGGGTGGAGAGGTTTGCGTTTGCCAGTCCGGCGCATTGAAAATCAAAAGACTGGCTAAAAGCTTCCCGGATCATGAAGGTTTTACCCACACGCCGTCTTCCATATACAGCGACGAAAGCAGATTTTCTGTAATTGAAGATACGCTGTAGTTCTCCGATTTCCTTTGTTCTGCCAATAATTGCCATCTGACCAATTTAGCTGTAAATCTATGTAATTTCCATTATAACGCTAGTTTGAAGATGCAAACCAGCTGTAACGCCTCAAATTTAAGTACTTTCAGCTGAATTGACCTTATATGGCTTAGTGACGAATGCGCCCTGCCGTGATAAACTGGCCGATTTGGATCCTTGCTGCTGCCTTTCCCGGGATCTTTATCCCGCAGCAGATTTCTTCTGGCAGTATGGTCAAGTGCGTAGACTCGTTTGGCTGCTTACTAAAAAAATCACCTCCTTGTTGCCGCAAGCCCTATATTCTTCATCCCTTCTTCCATACTCTTTATTACAGCTTCCGTTTTTTCAGTCAGGTGATGTCGGCTTACGAGCCAGGACGCTTCATTGTATGTCAGCCAGACTTTTCCCGCTTCGTCCTGCCATGCCAGTGCTTTCACCGGCAGGTCAATTCCCGAGACCTGATTGTCCTGCATTAAAGGAGTTCCGGCTTTGGGGTTGCCGAAAATGATTAAGTAGGTGGGACGGAGGCTGAGGCCCGCCTGTCCTGCATTGGCGGCGTGATCGATACGTGCAAAGATGCTTAATCCTTTGGATGTAACCATTGCGGCGAGCCGGTCAATGGTTTCCTGAACAGAAAAATCGCTGGGGATGGTTGTCAATCCGTTCACTGGTCGATGGATTAAATGTATTTACATCAAAGATCGGCTTTAAATTGATTTAGCAAATCGCTGCCCGCATGCTGATTCTTATTAATTTCGCCGGCAATGAAAATCGATACCATCATCTTTGATTTTGGCGGAGTGCTCGTTGACTGGGACCCGAAATACGTATACCAGGAACTCTTTGATGAGCCGGAGAAAATGCACTGGTTCCTCGAAAATATCTGCACCAATGAATGGAACCTGGAACAGGACCGGGGACGTTCGCTGGCGGAGGGAACGGAAATCCTGGCGAAGCGGTTCCCCGAGCATGATGAACTCATCCGGGCCTTTTACGGAAGGTGGAAAGAGATGCTGAGTGGCGAGATCAGGGGGACGGTTGAAATCCTGCATGAGCTGAAAAGAAAATACCCGGTTTATGGATTGACCAACTGGTCTGCCGAAACCTTTCCTGTTGCCCTGGAGCGGTTTGATTTCTTTAATCTTTTTGACGGAATTGTTGTTTCCGGAACCGAAAAGCTGGTGAAGCCTGATAAGGCAATTTTTCAGTTGATATTGGATCGCTATCGTCTGAAGGCGGAAAATTCACTTTTCATCGATGACAATGTAAAGAATATCAGGACAGCGGAAGATATGGGCTTTCATGCCATTCATTTTGAGTCGCCGGAAAAACTGAAGGCAAAACTTACACTGATGAAAATTCTCTGATGGCTGTAAGTTTATTATCCATCTTTCCTCAACCCGGGTTTCCCCTAACGCGCCAACGGATGCCAAAATATTATCATCGTCTGACTTTTTCGTTATAAACACTTAAAAGAAACTGAGCGCACCGGTAAGGTTGTGAAACCAACATCGTTTTCATGAAAATATGCCCGTGGAACCGGGCGCCGGCTTTTACCTGTAATTTTTTTAGACAGAAAGATTTTTAAATTTCCTACCTTGCCCGCTCCTTAACGATTGCTAATTGATACAGCGGGACTTACATAACGAGAACGAATTGCTTCGATTAACAGCTATGGGGGACGAGTTAGCATTTACCCGGCTGTTTGAATTATACAGGGACAGGATTTTCACGATTGCCCTTAAGTTTACCCGGTCAAATATCATTGCCGAAGAAATCGTTCAGGATGTCTTTTTAAAGATTTGGCAAAGACGGGATAAGCTGGACCTCATTCAAAATTTCAGGGCTTATCTTTTTGCAATGACAAGGAACGATGTCTATAAAGTGCTGAAGGAGATTGCAGGGAATTACAAAACAACATCACTCACAGACGAAGATTCGTCATTGGCCGGCGCCTATACTGCCGACCCGCTAATCGCGAAAGAATATGATCAGGTATTGCAAAGCGCAATCGACAGGTTGCCCAGCCAGCAGCGGCGGGTGTATCACTTAATAAAAGATCAGGGCCTGAAACGGGGCGAAGTGGCTGACCGGCTTCAAATCCAACCGGAAACGGTTAAATTTCATCTGACGCAGGCCATGAAAAATATTAGGGCCTTTTGTACTTTATACCTGGGCGTATTTGCCGGGCTTATTATCCTCCTCTACTGCCTGTTCAGAAACATTTAAGAAAAAATTTCAGGAGCCACCCACCCATTGTTACCCTGTAAGGACTCTTATAGGAGAAGGATATTTTACCCCACCTGTATTTAATTCAGATCATGCCTGAGTCACGTTTGGAGCACCTGTTAAATTCTTATGTACACAATGATATTACAACTGCTGAGGAAGAGGAGTTAATGGGCCTGCTGGCGCAGACAGAGAACGAATCGGATGTTAAGGAAATCATTGATCGTGTAATTAAACACACCGGTGCGGAAGCACAGATGGGCGCCCCGGTAAGTAAGGCTATTTTGCAAAGTATCTTACAAAAGGATAAAGGCAACATTGTTCCCATTACCAGCAGGAAAACTGTTTCAATATCCTGGGCGGCTGCTGCGGTGATCGTCTTATTGACGGGAATTGCTGCTTATTGGGTGCTGACGGGAAAACAGGATGGAAAGGCAAAGCTTGCTGCGGCCGTCAAAAAAGAAAATCCTATCATGCCAGGAGGAAACAAGGCAATTCTTACAACATCTGCCGGAAATACAATTGTGCTGGACACTGCAAAGAACGGAGCCCTGATGCAAACCGGAGCAACCCGGATAAGCAAACAAAATGGGCTGTTGGTATACAATGCCGGGTCCGCCCATCACGCGGGAATCCCCGTCACTTATAATACGCTGGCAACTCCCCGTGGCGGCCAATACCGGTTGCTGTTGCCGGATGGAACGAAGGTCTGGCTGAATGCGGCGTCTTCATTGTATTTCCCTTCAGCTTTTGAAGGCGATAACAGACAGGTAGTGTTGACCGGGGAAGCCTATTTTGAAGTGACCAGGAATAAAGAGAAGCCTTTTATTGTAATGGCAGGCGGCATCCGGGTAAATGTGTTAGGAACCCATTTCAATATAAATGCCTATCCCGAAGAGAAGGCGGTAAAGACAACCTTGCTGGAAGGCAGTGTGCGGATCAGCAAAGGAGATATCACAGGTTTATTGAAACCGGGACAGCAGGGGGTCTTGGATAATGACAAGACCGGAGTAACCGTATCGAATGCCGATATAGAGGAAGTAATGGCATGGAAGAATGGCCTGTTCCAGTTTGATGGCGCCGATATTACGACTGTCATGGAGGAGATCGGACGGTGGTATGATGTAGATGTTGAGTATCCCGGCAAAATACCCATGCACCGGTTTCAGGGTAAGATAAGCCGCGAGGCTCAGTTATCAGATGTGTTAAAAATACTGGAACTCAGCAATGTTAAGTTCACCGTGACGGGCAAAAAGATCATCGTACAATAATCAACTATCAAATTTATATCGAATGAGCTAAACGAAATTCCATGGAGTGACAAATATCTAGGATTGCATACGCACGGTAAATTAAAATTTTACCAAAAAAAAACCAGCAATGTTCGCGGCATCGCTGGCTAAAAGGCTAAAAACTGTCGTCAAACAAATTCTTAACCAAAATCAATCAAAACTATGATTTTAACTGTAGGGCGCCAAAATAAAAATGGCGCCGGATCTTTAAAAGCAAAAGCGTGGAAGATCATGAAACTGACAGTTTTATTAATGTTATTTTTTACATTCCAGGTTAATGCAGAAAGCTATGCCCAAAAGATAACAATCGTTAAAAAACATGCCACCCTTGCAGAGATTTTTAAAGATATTGAACAGCAATCGGGCTACTTGTTTTTTTATGACAGGACCCTGCTGAACCCTGAAGAAACAATTGACATTTCCCTTAAAGAGGTTACGCTTGATGAAGCCCTGTCGGCCTGTCTCCGGGAAAGGCAATTAACGTACACGCTCGTGAAGAATACGATCGTGATCCGGCGGGAAAATCCTTTCCGGCCTGCCAGCATCGACGTGCCAGGGAAAATTTCGCTGCCGCCGCCTGTTGAAATAAAAGGAAAAGTAGTAAACCAGGATGGCGAACCCCTGGCAAACGTGTCGGTGATCATACCCGGCACCAAAACAGGAACCACCACCGGTGCGGATGGCAGCTTTACACTCACAGTCCCGGATAACCGAAATATCGTGCTCGAGGTGTCCAGCATAGGATATCAAACGAAAACGGTGAAGGCTGGCAGGCAGACTGGCATCAGCATCACGTTACAGGAAGTGGCCTCAGGCCTGAACGGAGTGGTAGTGGTTGCATATGGATCTACAAAAAAGAAAGACCTTACGGGATCGGTGGCGCAGGTAAATAACAAAGACCTGGAGTCAGTACCGGTATACAATATCGGCGAGGCGCTCAAGGGTCGCGCCAGCGGCGTAAGCGTTATCAATAACTCCGGTGAACCCGGCGCCAGGGTACAGATCAGGATACGCGGGGGCAATTCCATGATCGGGAGCAATGATCCGTTGTACGTGGTAGATGGTTTCCCGCTTACCGGCGGCATCAATTTCCTGAATCCTTCAGACATTCAATCCATTGACATATTGAAAGATGCCTCAGCCACCGCCATCTACGGTGCGAGAGGCGCGAATGGCGTTGTTATTATTACCACTAAGAGAGGAAGGCGTGGGCAAAAAAGCGCTATTACTGTTAATAGCTACTATGGTACACAACAGGTTGCCAAACGGTACCATGTTTTGGACGCCAGACAATATGCTACGGTGGTAAATGAGTGGCTGAAAAATGGCGGACAACAACCCTACTTTGATGTGGATACGATCACTGGCCCGGGCACAGACTGGCAGGATGCTATCTTTCGTGTTACGCCCATTCAAAACCATACGCTTACCCTTTCGGGCAGTTCTGAGAAAACCAATTATTCCTTATCGGGAAATTACTTTAAACAGGAAGGTATAATTATTAATTCCGGCGTACAGAAAGGGTCTTTCCGGCTCAACCTGGATCATGAAATAAAAGACTGGCTCGATCTGGCAGTGAACCTCAATTTATCCCGCCGCGAGCAGAACTCGGTGCCGGTAGATAATGGAGTGTATGGAAATACCATGCTGACCGGTGCATTGTCGGCCCCTCCCACACTACCGGTATATGATAATAACGGCATACCGACCCAGGTGGGCCAGCTGTATTCTTTTGCTTCCGCAACCCTGCAGAATCCCATGACCTGGCAGAAGCCCTATAAAAATCAAACGCAGGCCAATACCGTTCTCTTCAACAGCGCTTTAAACTTCAAATTCACTAAAGATTTGTCGTTCAGGACGAGAATAGGACTGGAATACGAAAACTCCTTTAGCAGTGCTTATACCCCGCTCATATATCCCAATGACAGAGGTGGCGCTTCAACAGGAAACGGTTACTGGAACTCGCTCCTCAATGAAAACATTCTCACCTACAACAAAAAGTTCAGAAATGACCAGCTGCTGAATATCATTGGCGGATTTACTTACCAGACCTACGTGGTAAGGAATTCGGGCATTTCTGTTTCCGGCTTCTCCAACAATGCAACCAATAACTTTAACCTGGGGTCGGCAGAAACGATTTACCCGCCTTCATCCAGCATTTCCGAATGGAAGCTGGCTTCGTGGCTGGGAAGAGCCAATTATTCCTTCCGTGATAAATATTATGTTACGGCAAGTATCCGGGCCGATGGATCATCCCGGTTCGGAGAAGACAACAAATGGGGCATTTTTCCTTCAGGCGCCCTGGCCTGGCGGCTGTCAAAGGAACCCTTCCTGAGCAGTGTATCTTTCATTAACGATCTGAAATTAAGGACAAGCTACGGCGTAACCGGGAACACCGCTTTATCGCCTTATCAATCGCTGGACAGGCTGGCGGCCGTTAAATACATCTATGGCAACCACACGGAAAATGTAGGGTATGCGCCTACCGGTATTGCCAACAGCCAGCTAAAATGGGAAACAACCAGTGAATTTGACATTGGATTCGATCTCAGTATCATTGATAGCCGGGTAGGAATTACTTTCGATTATTATGACAAGCACACACAAAACCTGCTGGCTTCGGTTCCGCTCCCGCCATCTGTGGGATTTGGATCCATTCTCCGGAATATTGGTGAAATCCAAAACCAGGGATTGGAATTCAGTGTAAGTGCAGACATTTTTACCAGGGCCTTTAAATGGAATGTGACCGCCCAGGCATCTGCCAATAAAAATAAGGTGCTGAAAATTGCGGGCGGAAGTGATATCGTTGCATCAGGTGTGAATACAGGTCTTCCGGGAATGAACATTGCCCGGGTAGGTGAACCCCTGGGAGCGTTTTATGGATATTTGGAAGACGGCCTCGATGAAAATGGTTATATCAAATTTGTGGATATAAATAAAGACGGGGTTATCGATCCTTTAGATCGCGTGATACTGGGAAACCCCTATCCCGATTTCACCTTTGGATTTAATTCGACATTCTCCTATAAAAATTTCGAACTGAATGCATTCCTGCAGGGAAGTTATGGCAATGACATTTGCTTCAGGACAGCGTATACCAATCTGAATTCTTTCCAGCGGGGCACCAACCAATTTACAGACCTGATTGGTAACTACTGGACGGCAGATCATCCGGATCCTCATGCAAAATACCCCAAAGTGAGCAGCAATAGCGCCCAGCGCCCGTCTGACAGGTTTATTAAAAACGGAAGCTATATCAGAATGAAGTCGCTGGAACTGGCGTATAATATACCGGTGAAGAACATCGGTCTGTCCTGGTTCAGCACTGCCCGGGTGTATTTGAGAGCAACCAATCTTTTCACGCTCACCAACTACCCGGGGCTCGATCCCGAATCAAATACTGCCGGGAATGATTCTCAAACCATAGAGAACCGGCTGCAGATCGGAATTGATGAAAACGGATACCCCAATGCAAAAGTGTTTGGAGCAGGTTTGCAGTTAAGTTTCTAACATTAAAATCAGGAAAAAATCATGAAAAAAATAATCATATTTCTTTTGGGCGCTGTGCTGCTCTCTTCCTGTAAAAAGGTATTGGAAGAAGTTCCCAAAGATTTTATTTCAAAGGCAAACTATTATAAAGATGCCTCCGATGCGCAAGGTGCGATCACGGGTGCCTACTCATCGCTTACCACCAACTATAATATAGATTACTGGTTGTTCCTCGTGCTCCATACCGACTATGATGACGGACGGGGATCTCAGGCGCCCATTTCATTTTTCGACCAGATACTGGACCAGTCCAATATTGACAGGGCAGGAAGGATCTGGAGTTCTTTTTACCAAACGATCAACCGGGCCAATTCAGTGATCGACAATGTGCCAGGCATCAACATGGACGAAGGGGCTAAAAAGATCATTTTGGCTGAAGCCCATTTCCTCCGGGCAATGGCTTATTTTGATCTGGTCAGGGGGTTTGGTCCCCTGCCCATCAAAACACAGGAAAGCGTAGACATCAATTCCATTGCGAGTCCCCGGAAACCCGTGGATTCTGTTTACCAGCTGATTGTTGCAGATGCCCTGGTGGCGGAACAGGGATTGCCTCCCTCTGTGGGCGCGTCTACCGGTAAGGCCTCCGTATGGGCGGCAAAGATGCTGCTGGCAGAAGTGTACCTGACCACGGAACAATGGGACAAGGCCGCAACGGAAGCAGATGATATCATTCAGCATGGACCCTATTCGCTGGTAGCGGTGCAGCAGCCAAATGATTTCTATAAAATATTTGCCTCGGAAACGAACACGGAAGATATTTTATCGATTCATTATTCGGCCACGAGCCAGTCGGATGAAGCGACTTATATGCACCGGGCCAATACGCCACCCTATAATTATAAAAGTTCCGGCTTTTATGCCTGGCTGCCGAATCTGAATTCCTTCATTGGAAGCCAATGGAACGATAACGACCTACGGAAATCCTTTAACCTGTATACGAAGTATATCGGTCCCGACGGTGATTCCGTATCACTGCCTTCAGCTACTCCCGTACTGTTCAAAAAATTTATTTCAGATGCACAGGGACTCAGCACCACCAGCTTACCCGTATTCCGTTTTTCGGAAGCATTCCTGATCTACGCCGAAGCGGCCGGCATGGCGAGCGGCGGTCCCACGCCCATGGCATTGGAAAGACTCAACATGATCAAAAGGAGAGGATATGGTTATGATCCTGCCACCGCTTCACCGGTTGATTACCAGGCTGGCATGAGCCAGCAGGAATTCCGCGATTCCGTATTGCAGGAGCGTGCGTACGAATTTCTGCTGGAAGGAAAACGGTGGTGGGACCTTAAAAGGACCGGCACGGTAAAAGAAGCCCTGGCGGCGATTGGAAAAAATTTTATTGATGCCCGGCTGCTGTGGCCCATTTCGGCAGATGAGATCAATAACAATCCGGACATCGGTCAGCAAGGTCAAAACCCCGGATATTGAAAATAATCACAACTGGTTAGCACGCAATAGCCATCCGGAAAATAAACTCGTTTGTAAACAGGTATATTATGAACATTGGAAAAATAGGCTTGTATTTACTGTTTTCATTAGGCCTCGCATCCGGCATAAAAGCACAGAACACAGAACCTTTGGTTGTCAATGCGGGCATTGGAGGAAACAATACGATTGATCTGTTGGCGCGGATCGATAAAGATTGCCTTTCTCACAAACCAGATCTGACCGTATTGATGATAGGGACCAACGATATGAACAGCGTGAAGTATGTGCCGCTGGAACAGTATAAACAAAATCTCGAAAAGATCATTGATATACTGTTACAGTCAAAATCGAAGATATTGCTCATGAATATCCTTCCGCTTTACGAACCCTATCTGCTGACCCGCCATCCGAAGGCATTTTATGGGAAGGAAGGTCCGGCGGGCAGAATGAGGGCGGTGAACAGCGCGATAAAGCGGATAGCCATTGAAAAAAACGTCAGCTTTTTGGACGTTCATCACATTTTCGACGCCATCGGCAACATCGGGGAGGACCAAAGCAGTTATATCAGGAATATGGTAAACAGCAACATGACAGATGGCATTCATCCTACGCCCGATGGCTACCGGGCGATAGCTATAGCGGTGTACGAAAGCATTATCAATAATAAGCTGCCGCATAAAAGCGTGGTTTGCTTCGGCGACAGCATTACAAAAGGAGACGGAAGTATTGAGGGTAAAAGTTATCCGGCCTATTTAAAAAAATTACTCGCTGACTAAATTCGGGACGAATGAAAAAAAACAACATCCCTGTTATCCTGTTCGTATTGCTTTTAATAAATAATGGTCTACAGGCCCAGGCGGTTCCGCGAAGTTACGATGTGGTTATTTACGGGGCCACATCCGCAGGTGTCATGGCCGCTGTGGCGGCAAAACAAAACGGTGCATCCGTAATACTGCTGAGTCCTGAAAAACATATCGGCGGACTGACTACCAGCGGGCTGGGCTGGACAGACATCGGCAACCAGGATCGCTACAGAACGATCGGCGGGCTGGCCCTCGATTTTTTTCACCGTGTAAAAAGTTATTATCAGCATACACAAGGCTGGAGTGTGGAAACATTTACTGATTATCATAAAAAAGTCGGCAATTCCATTTACAGGATCACTGACAGCCTGATGTGGACTTTTGAGCCACATGTGGCGGAAAAGATCTTCAACGATCTTATCCGCGAAAATAATGTTCCGTTGAAAACCGATCAATGGCTGGACCGTAGTCATGGGGTTAAAAAAGAAAACGGAAATATAGTGTCCATCACGCTATTAAACGGCGACTCCTATAGCGGTAAGGTATTCATTGATGCCAGCTATGAAGGTGACCTGATGGCCGCAGCGGGGGTATCCTACGCTACCGGCAGGGAAGCGAACAGCCAGTACGGCGAAACCATTAATGGTATCGAAGCGGCAATGGCCACGAAAAATAACCTGCCAAGGGGCATAGACCCTTATGCAAAGAAAGGAGATCCTGCCAGCGGGCTTTTGCCGGGCGTACATAACAGTGCAGGCGGCAAAGACGGCGAAGCTGATAAAAAGATACAGGCTTATTGTTACAGGGTATGCCTTACCGATGCGCCCGCAAACAGGATAATGATTACAAAGCCCGCCGGCTACAGAGAAAGGGATTTTGAATTGATTGTAAGGGCTGCGCAAAAGGATGTACAGACATTCTGGAAACTCTCTCCGCTGCCAAATCGAAAAACGGACTCCAATAACGATGGCGGAGTTTCCACGGATTATATCGGGATGAATTATTCCTATCCGGAGGCGTCCTACGCCCTCCGGAGGAAAATGGATGCCGCCCATGCCTACTGGACAAAAGGGTTAATATGGACGGTGCAGCATGATCCGCGAATGCCGGCTGCTGTACGGGAAAAATATGCCGCCTGGGGATTACCGAAAGATGAATTTAAAGATAACGGCAACATGCCTTACAAATTATATGTCAGGGAAGCCAGGCGGATGGTCAGCGATTTTGTAATGAGTGAAAGCTATCTAAAGGGCGATCAGGCTGTTCCTGAATCCATTGCCATGGGCAACTATAACATGGACAGCCATAATGTGCAGCGTTATGTATCACCGGAGGGCGATGTGCAGGATGAAGGCGACGTGCAGATCGGAGTACCACAACCTTACGCTATATCCTACCTGGCGATCATTCCAAAAGTCGGCGAATGCGGAAACCTGCTGGTGCCGGTATGCCTGTCGGCATCCCACGTGGCGTATGGATCCATTCGCATGGAACCGGTATTTATGATGCTGGGGCAATCTACCGGGATTGCGGCGGCGCTTGCGGCACAACAGGATAAACGGGTACAGAATATCAGTTATGCAGAACTGGAGAAAAAACTTATAAGCAGCGGGCAGGTTTTGAAGCTCAACGGGCTTTCACCCCATTCATTTTGAGTCGCCGGAGAAACTGAGGGCAAAGCTCACGCTGATGAAAATTCTCTGATGGGTTTAAATTTATTATCCATCTTTCTTCAACCCGAGTTTCTGCAGCAACGCCTCCTTCCTGGCTTTTGAAACAACCAGTTTTTCACCTGTATTCATGACCACGTAGCCTCCGTCGGCCCTGCTGTAATGGGTAATCGCGTTAATATTTACAATGGTTGAATGATGAATGCGGATAAAGATTTCCGGGGGCAACATTTCTTCAATATCGCCAAGCGTTTTCGAAAGCAGCATGGAGCGCTGATCCGTCAGATAAATCTTGCTGTATGCACCCTCTGCCGTGCAATACCGGATTACATTAACCCGCGTAAATTCATAGCCATCGCGGTTGGGTAACGCAATCTTCTGTTCCTGTATAGGCTGCCTGATATTGTACAGGAGATTTTGAATGTTAACGCCACCGGAGGAGGCAATAATTTTCTCTTCTGCTTTTTGAACAGCGGCCTTTAAATCGCCGGAATCAACCGGTTTCAGTAAATAATCCACGGCGCTGATCCGGAAGGCTTTTGCCGCAAATTTATCGTAGGCTGTTGTAAAGATGATGCTGAAATCAATATGGTCAAGCATTTCCAGCATTTCAAATCCATTCATCCAGGGCATTTCCACATCGAGAAATATCAGCTCCGGGTTTCAGCTTTTTGATACATAAAACAGCTTCTTTTGCAGAAGTGCATTTCGCCAGAATTTCTACATTGCCGCAATTCCTGGTAAGATCCGCAAGAAGAGCATCAATACAATGCTGTTCATCATCTATAATAATTGCTTTGATCATGCTGCTTTCATTAACCATTTCTGTGCGTAATATCAGCTTTGTCAAACCCGCTTTTAAGGCAGGCGGATATCGGACACCGGAACAAACATATCCATACCATTTTCCTGCCTTTGCACCAGGCAGCTGTCACTGCAGTTCCCCGACCTGAAGAGAATGGCTATTTGTAAGATCCGCTCATCATCAGGCACTCCAAAATATTTCCTGATATTGGGGATCTCGAACGACCACTTGTTCTCACCGGCAGGCCGGGCCTTCGCTTCAGCCAGTGACGATCCCCAGACGAATTTCCCGTATTGCCAGGTAGTGGCCGTTGTACTGAAATCGGTAATGACCCCGATATGCACAAATACATCTCCTTTAAAATGATACAGTCCCCTGTTACCGCCAGACGCATCACAGGTAATCAGCACGCTGCTGGTATCCGTAAGTTCCTGCGGACGCCAGGTCAGGCTCTTGCCTGAACAGGCCAGAAAGAATTGAGCGACGGACAACCAGCAGATCATTCTTTTAATATCCATGACACTATTTTAAATCTGTTAAAGCGGCCTCACTCCCTGAATTGCATATCGCTTAATACTCTCTGAATTTAAGGACAACCGTAGTCCCCGCAGCCTTGCCCGACTCATTCCT
This sequence comes from uncultured Chitinophagaceae bacterium, assembly GCA_963801295.1. Lineage (GTDB taxonomy): Bacteria > Bacteroidota > Bacteroidia > Chitinophagales > Chitinophagaceae > Puia. The sequence goes on along the minus strand of CAWDEH010000008.1, from coordinate 281,445 downwards.
TTTATCTGTTATTCTCAAGCGATGCGCTGTGCTGATTTAATAAATTATTCAGATCTATCCGGCTTTGGGTAAGATGCACGCCCCTGGACTGATGAGACGATATATCTCCCCTGAATTTATTTTGGGCCGACATTTCCCGGCCTATCCCATCGTCATCAATCGTACAGAAGATGACATCGTCCGTCTTCCTGATGGTGATATTTACCCTTCCGCCTTCCGATTTAGGCATGATGCCATGCCAGATCGCATTTTCTATAAATGGCTGAATAATCAGTGCAGGAACAAATACCGATTTTAAATCAATGGCTTCATCTATATCAAATGAATAACTGAATTTATTGCCAAACCGCATACTCTCTAATTCGGTATATAGCCGGCAGGTTTCAATTTCGTCAAACAGGGTCACCTCCCTTTTGTCGGAATTCTGAAATATCGTTCTGATGAGTTTGGAAAAAGTGGTCAGATAAATGACGGCCTTGCTGTTTTCCTTTTGCTGTATTAAGGATTTGATGGAATTCATGCAGTTAAAAATAAAATGGGGGTTCATCTGTGCACGAAGGGCCTGGGCTTCCAGTTCCAGCAAATCTTTTTCATACCGGCTTTTAATTTGTTCCTGTTTACGGACAACCCTGATCCGCCATATAATGAGCAGCCACGCAAGGCCGACGGCTCCGGCGAGGGCCAATATCCTGAACCAGCCTGTCTGCCACCATGCCGGCAGGATATGGATTGACAGTACCGCCCTTTTTCTGCTCCATTTATCATCCCAATTTAATACGGTGGCATAAAATGTGTAATTGCCGGGATGGAGGTTATTGTAGGATATGCTGTTATTTAAATAAGATGGGAATCGCCATGTTTCATCCTGCCCTTCCAGCTTGTAACGGTAAATAATTCTTGAGGCCTGTTGCATCTCAATACAGGAAAAAGTCAGGCCGATGCTGTTTTGATCATGGGGCAGCGTAACTGTGTGCAGATACTCAGGTAAACTGTCTGAATAATAAGGCTTGCCAAAAATCTCTATTCCTGAAATATAGCAGAACCGTTCCCGGTTATTATCAATGGCAGAACTGAGCGGAAGCCATTGCAGCGCACTAAGCTCGGCGCCGACGAAGATCGTATTATTTGCACAGGCTATGCCGGAATTATACAGCGTATTAAGACCGTCCACAAGACCGAGATGGTATTGACGCCTGCTTCTATAATCGTAAAGAATGACCCCCCGCGAGTATAAAACGCATAAGATCCCTTTGTTCCGGGCGTTGCAGAGATTGATATGATAAGTGCCGTCTTCTTTGTAGTAGCTCTTTACGGGCTGTAAATTCACGGGCTCATAGGATGTGAGGATTTCGAAATCGCTGATCCAGAGATTATCATCGTCGTCCAGCGTGTACCAGAACATGTTATAAAACAATTCAAACTGTTTTATCCGGATGCTTGCCAGCTTCCTTATGGTCTTAGTCAGCAGGTCGATCTGTATCACGGTTTTATGTATTCCCATATAGGCGTACCGCCCCTTTTTATCAATAACCAATACGTCCATCTGTTTTTCTGCCGTGATTTTCGCCTGATCTGCCGAAATAATTTCCTGGGGAATCGATATGGAATCACGATGGAGGCTGGTTGTGTTTATCCGGTAGATTGCCAGACTGTTTTCGCCGGAGGGCTGTAAATATAAATAGTCACCCCTGGCCACCAGGTTCTGAAAACGGAGACCGGAAAAGGAAAGCTGCGGATACTTTCTTCCCGCAATCATCATTCTTTTTGAAGCCGGATTATACAAACTCAGGAAATCGCCACAGGACCAAAGCCGGCCTTTATTGTCCAGAGCAATGTCGTAGACATGCGTTTCCCTGACCGATTTGCTTTCAGGCGATTCTATGCCAATGGATCTGACGTAATGCCTGTTGCTGTCTAAAACGAAAAGGCCATCGCTGTTGTCAAATGCAGCATAATAGCATTTCCGCGCAGTATCCCATATCACCGTCTTGAAAATATTTACTGCTTCGTTGTGTTGGTTGATATCTTTCAGGATGATCGTCCTGAATTTATTTTTATTGGGCATTGCAACGAACAGTCGTCCGAATAAAATACACCAGACGTTTCCCGAACTGTCCGCAATTACCTGTCTGAATTTCAATCCGGGAAAATTTCCATGAATCTTTGTTTTAAACGCGTATTGTCGCGTTATGATATTAAATGTACAGGGCTGATCGTTTTCAAGACCCAGGTAGAACTCATTATTTCCCTTTTCCTGGAAATTGATGATCTTCAGCTCTGTACTTTCGTTGAGGGAAGACTGTTTTTTATAGGGTATTATGCTATACCCTCCGGTACTTTTAAGATAGTAACCAACCCCTTTTTGCTGCGCAACAAACCAGATGGTATCTGAATGATTGACAATAATATTTGAAATGTTCAGGTCGGAAGATGAGGAGTCGGCTGTTTTTTTGCAATAATATTTTCTTTGCAACTGCCTGGTCGTTTTATTAAAAGAACAGATGCCATTGTCTGTGGCCAGCCACAACAGATTGGCGTCCTTAAGATCATGCTGAATGGCAAAAACGGTATTTGCTCCCTTATTCAATTTGGTTAAATCGTAAACGGTTGTAGTCCGGGTGGAAGGTTCATAATGAATAAACCCCATATTGGTACGTCCGCACCAAAGTGATTGGTCGTTATCGGTGTAGATACTTGTATAAGACCTCGGGGAAAAAAACCTGGATGAATCTTCAGTCTGGACATGAATGGCCAGGTCCCCATCTATCTTGTTTTTAGGGTTCAGGAATTTCCCGGTTCTCGTGTTCATATGATACAAGAACCCCCCGGCAATGAGGCAATAGATATTTTCCGAATGATCAAAAGCGCTCATTACAGTAATCTTATGGCCCATTACCGGGTTGCCGCCTTCTCCGTGACCGTAGAACCGGACATCATTCCCGTCAAAACTGGCTACGCCATTATCGTTACTCAGCCAGAGTTTTCCGTCCCGGGCAACACAGATATTCCAGATGTTCATTTGCTGAATAACCGGATTGGTAACGGGGTTAAATTCAAGTGTATCGTTTTGCGCAAAAAGTAGCCCCCGGAAGATCAGGGCAAAACTGATCAGGACTGGATATTTGAGGGGTATAAGGTTCACCTTATAAATTTAAAGAATCCCGGCTCAATTCTTTCCCGGAAACCATAAGTCCGGTAAATCGTTTAATATTTGTGCGCTATCGGTTTGTAACCTGATGATTGGCAGGCCATCAACCAATATGAGCGAATGGCCAATTCAAACAGAGTAAAGAGTTAAACCGGCGCTTTCCGGCCGAAGATGAAAGCTTAACTTATGATGGAAAATACCAGTCAGTAAAAAATGCGTATTACAACCCTTCTTTCTATTATACCCTGTTCCGTTTTTGCAATCTTTGCTCAATGCCAGAACAGCAAGTCCATTTTCATCCGACTCATCCCTGCAACAGTGTGAAAAATGGAGGATAAAGCAAAATAAAAACCTGTTTGGTCTGGCGAAGCCCCGCTTTGGTCCCTATACTACGCTGAATATCGAAAAAACAAATGACCCGGTGCTGAAGAAGATAACAAAAGGACCTGCCGTTTTGGAGGAATCTATTGGAAGCTCCGGCCGGGATCTTGATATGAGCAGAGTGGAAACCGTTGAAAAGACAGTATCTTATAAACTTCAGATCGCAGGACAAAGCAGATACAATCAGTGCGCTCTTTTCGATATATGCTGTTTCAACAGAAAGAAAGCAAACGCTCGCGGGAAAAATGCTGAGCAAAAACGATCGGGATGAGGGCGAATCATTAAACTATTACCGGGATCTGAAGGGATTGATTACCACCGGATCAGATTCGGCAGGATGGCGTTTCTCCATTGACCATCTGGTTAATTCAGTCAATCTGGCCGGGGGAGCGCCCTATCCGGTTCCCAAAATATCCGCGGGCTATTTAAAAAACGAATCGGATTCCCTCTTTTTTGAACCCACCGATCTGAATGGAGGCGATTATAAAATCTCCAATGCCCGGGGAGAGCATTTTGCCATTATAAAATTCAACGTGTGGAAAGGACCACCGGCTATCTGGATCAGGAATGATATACCCGGTCAATACCAGAATGCCATTTCAGCTTTATTTGCCGTACTCCTCGGAATTAAGGATAACTAACGCGGCTGAATCCGATTCCGCAGACAACTATTAAATAATAAGCGCTAACCGTCAACTGAGCATACTGGCATCGCGATGAACCCTCTACATTAGATGTAAGAATCCGGGTAACTCCGGAATATCGTTAACCATTAAACCTATCAGCCATGAAAAAAGCAGTGATTTTATCCATTAGCCTGTTGGTCTTTGTTCAGTTCAATCAGGCCCAGACAACATTTGGAGCAACCGTCGGAGCGTCCTTTGCTTCATATAAAGTGAAAAGCGGGGACGTTTCTGTTGCTTCAGATGTAAAACCCGGGTTCAGCATTGGGTTGTCTTCTTTTATTGTTCTGAATAAAAATTTCAGCTTCCAGCCCTCCCTGAATTTTGTACAGAAGGGAGGAATATTAAAAGATGCGTCCGAAAGCACGACCGATAAATCAACGTTTAATTACCTGGAACTTCCCCTGAATTTTATTTACAATACGCATTCGGTTGCCGGAAAATTTTTTATTGGCGCAGGACCTTCTTTTGACATCGGTTTATCCGGAAGATATAAGATAACCGGCATGTATGAAGAAAGCGGCTCCGTGCATTTCGGGAACAGCGAAGACGATGACCTCAAACGGATCGGCGTGGGCCTGAACCTGCTGGCGGGTTACGAATTCAAAAGCGGTATGCTGATCAGCGGGAACTACAATTTTTCCCTGAACAACCTTTCCAATGACAGTGACGCCAGCCTGCGCAACCGGTATTTTGGAATCCGGCTGGGGTATTTGTTTGTGCGGTAGGGATTTGGTGTTTATACTTTCCTCTTGATGTGAATTGATAGATTACCAATGTACTGAAGAATTCGGAAACATGCTAATAATATTAGTACATTTGCTATAAATCATCTGTTTTTTTGAAGAAGAATAGTAACATACAGGGAATAGGAAAGGGACTTTAATTTAAAAAGGGGCCGCCTTGCAGCGGCCCCGATCCGCTCCCTCGCTCCTGGAAGCGGATTCATCGTCACAACACGTTCACGGCGCCTGTGAACAGGCTCGTGGATACCTTCTTACCGTCGGCCGACATAAAGCCGATATAGGTCTGCACCGGTTTGCCGCTGAACTCAGCAACATCCAATGTGAATGTGCCCGCATTTCTCGTCGCCGCTTTCGGCTCATAGATCCAGCTGTTCAGCTCCTCGCTGTAGGCCGCCACGAACGCCAGATCGGAGATCAGCGTTTTGCGGTTGGCCTTGCTGTTGTCCGTCCAGGTAAAGACCAGCTTACCGGCTTCGGCAGATTTCGCTGCCGGCCCGCCGGCATTGTCGAAATTGCCGGTGCTCAGAATGACTTTCGCATAGTCTATCGTAAAGTCCGGATACGCGCCCGTCACCGCCTTTTTGTTTTCAGCAAAGGCTTTGTTGGCGCCCGACATGTTTACGGCAGACTTTTTAAAAGTCTGGTTCAACAGATCCGTCAGTGGCCGGAGAAATTTTGTCATCAGTGAAAATTTCGCCTGCACCTCCAACTGGCTTTCAGAAGCAGGCCCCGTTCTTTTGCGGGGTGGTCTGCTGCGCAGTACATTAAGGCCTTTCCACTTGCTGCCGACCGCCGTGCCGAGCTTTCCGCGGAAGGGGCCCATGTACCCTTGTTCAAATGTTCCCATAGTAATGGATTTTTTAATTGTTAAATAAATTGGTTTTCAAAATCGTCAGCCATCCGTTTATGCGTTGCATCAGCAACCGGAGGATGGGTTGAATTCTCTCGCCGGGCCCCATTTCTCCGGCTGCTGCCGGAAACGAATGACTGACCCTGCAAATATGGGATATGGAGAAAGGGAGATTTCAGTATATCATCAGTATACTGATTAGATTTATTCCTCGAGCCGCCGAAGCCCCGCATGCTCTCCGGAACATTACGCTAATCCAGGGCGAAGGTGGCCACCGACATTCTGACATTTCAAATCACGGAATAAAACACACAACGGAATTCAAACGCCTACCGACATCCTTTTTCCTTTATAACACACTGATATTCAATCAACATTCTTCCAGATTCGTTTCACATTCCTACTGCATTTCTCCCACAGTTCTTTTGAAGTTCTTTTGGGGTTCCCAATAGAAAACTGGTAGAATTCCGAAAGAAACTCAAAAGAACTTTGATAAAAAACCGGAAGGAATGTGAATGGAATCTGATACCGGAACAGACAAAACGGCGGGCTGTTGAGGCGCTAATGAAGCCAGGGAGTGGTTTTTTTGGTTGCTGCATGCCTTAAAAAATCCAGATTTAGGGCCGAGGGCCTCCTTCGCCCGGGGTTATCGTGATACTTTAGGGCGCTTGCTGGGCTTCGGCGGCCGAAGAATAAATCCAATCAGTATACTGATGATATACTGAAATCTCCGGAAAGTTCTTCAAGGCTGTATATCCCTCTGCCTTTAGGGATGCCGGATTCTGCAGTCTTTGGAAAACCCCGGTGTCGGGCAGAAACGCCAATCAATCAACGCTACCTGCTTTCAAACCGGCCGGTTTTTTCCGTTAATTTAATCCGGTACATGACCTGCTTGATGCGGTTACTGTCATCTATGAGATGATTTGGTTCATGCTCATGCGGATGAACGGAAGGAGCGGTCAACAGGTCGAGGATGCTATTGTACAGATATTTTCTTGCCTGGAGCGCTTCGTTTTCATACAGTTCTTCAAAATTACCCCAGGCAATTACGCTCTCCCAGTTAGACATGCTACTCATTGCATCCACTTCGAAACAAACGAATGGATTTTTGCGCATGATACTCAGTTTTAATCCATCATTGGTTTGGCCAATAACATACACGCCGTCAAAAACATAGGTCACGGGCGTTATATAGGTTTTTACTCCATCGTGGTAACCGATCCGGCCAACGGCATTCCGGGTTAACAGGTTATTGATCTGAATATCTGTGAGTGTTCCGAGCATATGTTTAGACGATTTGGTATTTCGATTTATTTTTTCACGGCAGTGATTATAACGTTCACGCGGTCAAAAAGATCTGTCTTTCACTTCAAGTTATTCGCGATTGCCTGGCAAATAACTGACATGAATAGAAGCCCGGTATGATTTTAATCAGGTCCGGATGCGCCGGGAAAAAGCATGAGAAAGATCATTCTTTCACACAATTTAAATCATGGGAATTCCTTTTTATAAGCACTTAATTTACATCAAAACCAGGCAGATAATGCCCCTATAATATGCTACAGCGATTAAACCTGATAAGCGAAGCGGATTTTGTATCGGATATCGTAACAAAAGATTATCGTACCGCTGTTGTGTTTTGGAAATACGATATTGATTTTTGCTGTGGGGGCAGGTTGCCGTTGGAAAAGGCTTGTGTTGCCAGGGATCTGAATCTGCAATCCGTTAAGCAGGAACTGGAGGAGGTCATTCAACAGGGTTCTGTAGCCTATACATTGAAGTACAGCGAATGGAATCTTGATTTTCTGATGGACTATATCATTCATGTCCATCATGCCTACCTGAAAACAACGCTGCCTTTATTGCGCATCCGGATTCAGGAATTTGTGGCGAGGCACCAGGGAAAGTATAGCTACCTGACTGAGCTTATGGACATTTTCAGGAAACTGGAAATGGAAACCTGGCCCCATTTAAGCCAGGAGGAAGAAATTGCTTTTCCCTATATCCGCCAGATGGAATACGCTTACAATAATAAGGAGGCATATGCCGGTCTTCTGGTCAGAACATTAAGCAAACCTGTGGAAGAGCTGATAAAACACAATCATGGCCTGATGACGGAATACCTGCGACGGATCAGGGAGATTACCGGAAACTACACGCCTCCTGCCAATGCCTGCACTACGCATAAAGTCGTTTACGCTCTCCTGGGTGAAATAGACCGCGATCTTTGGCAGCACCTGCATCTCGAAAACGATATTCTGCTGCCAAGAGCAATAGCGATGGAAAAGGAATTGTCTCTTTTGATGGGCTAATGGATAACATCAGTAGGCAAGATTCTTTAATTTATTAATGTCCTGTATCCGGATTTTACCTTCTTTGATTTCCAATAACTTTTCCGACTTAAAATCGCTCAGGGTGCGGATCAGGGATTCGGTAGCAGTTCCCACGTAATGGGCGATATCATCCCGGGAGATATCCAGGGGCTGACCGGAAGGACCCTCTTTACCGAATTTGGAATAAATATCTATCAGCGCACGCGCGACCCGCTTGCGCAGGGAGCTATACGCCAGGCTCAACAAGCGGTCTTCTTTGTCCTGTACGTTTTGGGCAACGATTTTGATAAATTTTGCGGCAATCCGCTCGTCCCTGAAGACCACCGAAAGAAAATCTTCCTTTGGAATGAGCACTATTTCAGCATCTTCGAGCACACTGGCTGAATCCTTGTAGTTGCTGTCTTCCAGTAATGGCAGGTATCCCATAAAATCACCCGCAGCATATAAATTGGTGATATAGTCCTTGCCATCTTCATGCAGCCGGTAAGCCTTGACCTTGCCTGTTTTCAGATAATACAGATATTTTGATCTCTTCCCTTCCTGATATATAAGCGTTTTTTTAGGCAATTGTTCGGTTTCATAATTATCCAGTTGCATATTGATCAGACCGGATCCGCGTAAATTGCCCATTAGTTCATTAACCCCTTTTTCACCTTCGGCATATTTCTCATGCAGAATTTTATATTTTTTCAGGCGGATCTCGATGGCATTCAGCAGTTCTATGTCGTCAAACGGCTTGGTAATAAAATCATCCGCACCCATCTCCATACCCTTTCTGAAATCCGTCCGCTCGGTTTTGGCTGTCAGAAAGATAAAGGGAATGTTCTCGGTAGCCGGATTTTTTCGTAAAAGATGAAGAACGCCATAACCATCCAGTTCAGGCATCATGATATCACATACGATGAGGTCCGGAATTTTTTTCAGGGCTGTTTCCACGCCCTTCTTTCCATTTTCCGCCGTTAGCGTTTGATATCCGGCAAGAGATAAGATTTCGGCTATATTTTCCCTGATTTCATCATGATCATCAATGATCAGTATAGTGAGCATAACGTAAAAGTTAAAAAATTATACAGACAACAAAGGTAGTCTGACGGAAACCGTGGTGCCGGAATTCAGCTTACTTTCCAACTGAATAGACCCTTTCAGCAGGTCCACATATCTTCTTACAATATGCAATCCCAAACCCGTCCCTTCAATATTTACGGCATTTTTCCCGCGGAAGAAGCTGCTGAACAAATGCTGCTGGTCTTCTTCGGATATGCCCACCCCTTCGTCTTTTACCGAAAGCATTAAATAATCATTCTCCTCCCTGACTTCCAGGGAAATAACAGCGCTTTCAGCTGAAAATTTAATGGCATTCCCCAAAAGATTGATCAAAATATTTTTCAGCAGGCGCTTATCTGTAACAAATTCATTTGCGCCTGCGTAATGCTGGTTTATAGACTGGCGCTCTTTCAGCATTGATTTCATTTCATCAATAACCTCTTCGAGAAATTCTTTGACGTTAAAAGTACAGGTTTCCGCTTTTATGCGGCCCTCATCCAGTTTCCCGAGTGAAAGAAAATCTTCCAGCAGCTCGTTGAGGTGTTTGACCGAGTCCTTGATCCGCTTAATGTGCTTGTCCCGCTTGTCCTGTTCATCTTCTTTTGTATACCTGGATATCAGTGCGGCGGATGATAATACCGTGCTTAAGGGGGTCCTGAATTCATGGGATGCCATGGAGACAAACCTGGATTTTATTTCATTCAGCTCCTTTTCTTTATTTAGTGCTTCGCTTACTTCCCTTTGGGACTTTTCCAGCTCTTTCAGGGCCTCCTGCAGGATCCGGGTGCGCTGTTCCACTTTCGTTTCCAGCTCGCCATTCAATTTCCGCATATCTGCGGTTATTTTTTCGAGTTGCGCCCTTTGATCCAGCATTCTCTGCTCGGATTCTTTACGTTGTGTAATATCTACAATAAAAGCAATGACAAAAAGCGCATCCTGTTGCCGGTAATAACTCAGGCTTACTTCCACCGGGAATTCCCTGCCGCCTTTTGTTTTGGCGAACAGGTTACGGCCGTGCCCCATGGTCCGGTTGGCCGGTTGCCCGTTAAACGCGTCACGGTATTGCAGGTGGGCATGATGGAAGCGGCCGGGGATCAGGGTTTCGATGGGCATATTGAGCAGCTCCTCTTTTTCATAATTGAATAATTTCAGCGCGGCGGGATTGATCAGGATGATCTCTCCTTTTTCATTGGTGAGAATGATGCCTTCTGTGGCATATTCGAATAAGGCGCTCACCTGGCCCTCGTCTGAATTTTCCGAATTATACAATCTCTTCACCGTGCTTTATTTGTTTGAAATGTACAATTAATCCCTGAACAAAGCATCGGACTATTCTATTATCTGTTTGCCCATAAGCACGCATTTATAAATCTTTCCTGTTAAATTTCCTCACCGTCAGCCAGACCGGGATCAAAACCCATAGCAGCATAACCAGCAAAGCATACAGTATACCCCAGAAGCCACCGAAAAAATCCTTAAATACTGCGCCGGTATATCCCATCATGGCTGCAATATCCAGTTTGAGTAAGATCATGATCCGGCCAAGGTCAATGGGATTTAATGAACTGAATCCAATGGTCACTTTTTCCATCGGGTAATCGCTGAACTGGAACAAAATAAATAAAATGATGCCGTCATAGATCAGGGCAAAATAAAACCACAGCAGGATCGAAACGCCAATTCCCTTGGCCTTATCCCTGGTAATTACGGATGCCAGTACGGCCAGTGACACAAATACAAGGGTCAGGGCAAGCCCGACGGCAATCATCATGAAACCAGCGGCTGATGCGCTGTATATCAGAATGGGCAGGCCGGCGCCGACAAGGAAGGCGAGCAGGAGTGAGATGGCCAATCCCGTAAAAATGCTCAATAGTAAGCCGGTTCTTTTTATGGGCTGTGATACCAGCAGTTCGATAAACTCTGTTGAATTGTACACGTAAATGGTGGAGAAAATAATGCTGATCAGCGGAACAATAATGAGTATGATGTTGAGCAGGCTCAGCAGACCCTTGGCCGCATTGTCTTCCAGGTTGAAAACGCTGAGTGAAATGACCAGCAGAAATAGGGTATAAGCCAGAACGATCCGGTTGCGGAGGATATCCAGTACGACGTATTTGATTATTTTTTTCATGGATGCAGGTTTAATTTCATTACATGCGCTATGGCCCGCGTTAACTTTTCTTCGCCGGTATCTTCCTTTAGCTGTTGCAGGCTTTTATGAAATTTAAGTTTCCCCTCCTGGAGGTAGATGATCTCCGTCGTGATATCTTCCAGATCGCTGAGAATATGAGAAGTAATCAGTATGAGCTTTCCTTTCTGTTTTTGGGAGATGATTTTCTCTTTCAGAATTTCCGAAGAGACCGGATCGAGCCCGGCGGTAGGTTCATCCAGGATGAGCACGTCGGGATTAAACAGGAAGGCAAGACTGGCGCCCACCTTCTGGCGGGTCCCTCCCGAAAGCGTGCGCATCCGTTTATCCAGGATTTTATCCAGGCCAAAGGCAGTGATCAGATCCTCGTCCAGACCGGTTGCAGAATCTTTCCGGATATCCTTCATCATGTCGAAGACCTGGGCGATGCGCATATTATCCGGGAACCTGCCGGTCTGTGGCATATAGCCGATATGGGCGCGATAAGCCCAGTCGTGGGCAATATTTTTATTATTAAAAGTAATAAACCCGTTGTCCGGCACCACCATGCCGAGCAGGCATTTGATGAATGTTGTTTTACCCGATCCGTTCGGGCCAATTAAGGAAATACTCTGGCCTTTATTACAGGTGAGGCTGACATTATCCAGCGCCTTCAGGCGGCCAAAACTTTTATTTACGTTGGTTGCAATGATCATAAAATCAGGGGTTTCATCATGGGGCTATCATCTTTCATATCTGCCGGTGTCATACTGGGTATTATTTTTTCCGCCTTATCCAGCAGGGAAACAATAAAGCTCCGGAACAGCATCATCGTGGTTGGGTTTTTCTCAGCAATCATGGAATACAGACTCACCGGCCGGTAAGGAATATCTCCGATCCCATCCCGGTTCAGATCATATCCTTCATATTTATCCCAGTAATTATTGCTGAATCTGCTCAATACCAGCGATCCGTTCGTTGCAACATCAAATGTGTTGCCTTTGAAATTATTCCTGGTTATCGTGTTGTCTGAACAGCTTGCCTGAATTTTCATTGCCCATCCGTTTCCGTCGAATGTGTTTCCGGTTACCATGATCCGGGTGGTGCCCTCCATATAGATTCCGCAGGTATTGTTGGAAAAATGGTTTGCTTCGGCATGACTATCCGTTATCTCCTTCATCAGGATTCCGTAAGCAGAGCCGCCCTGGTTTCCCTCGAAGGTATTGCCCAGCATATTCACCCCGTGAGAAAACATCACGGAAACACCGGAACCGTTATTGTTGAACACATTATTTTTATAGGTATCGTTATGGGAAAACATAAAATGCAACCCATACCGGACATTGTTGAAACTGTTGTTATGCTCAATGAGAGAATGGGTGACAAATTCAAAATAAATTCCGTCCCGGTGCCTGGTAATCGTATTGCCGGTGATCTGCATGCTGTCGCATTTCCAGCAATGAATCCCATTGCCGGATTCGATTTCATCAGCGGCGTTCGAATGCAGCGTGTTATTGATGATTGTACAATGCGCCGCATTTTGGCAATAAATGCCGAAGAAAGTATTTTCGAGCCGGTTCGACCGGATCACCACATTTTTTGCATCATAGATCTTTATTCCGGCAATATCATTCCATCCGGAAAAACCGGAATTCCGCAAATCAAATCCTTCCAGGGTCACGCGGTCTGATTTTATGGAAACGATTTCGTATTGTATGTTCCCCGTCCAGCACCGGCATGCCGATTCCCTTCAGGTAAAGCGGTTTACCGATCACTAAACCCTTTTCCCGGTAAATCCCCTTTTCTACCAGAATGGTATCACCGGGCAAAGCGCGGTTGACCGTAAACTGAATGGACCGGAGCGGACCGTTCATACTTACCCGCCAGGTTTTCGCCAATACAAGGACCGGAAGCAACGATAACAGCAATACTATTTGTACAGATCTTCCCATTTTATAAGTGTTCCATGAAATTCCTGAAGATAATTTTTTGCACTGTCCGGATTGCTGAAGGCCGCCATATTCCCACCCATCGGGCCGTGCAATGCCGCGGCCTGCAGAAGAAGAACATCTCCTGACTTTACAAATTGATGGCCTCCGGAAAAATCAACAAAATAAATGGATGCGATTTCGTTCTGATTGATTTCAGGCGACTTCATAAAACTCAAAAGACAGTGGATGTCATCAAACTTGAAAGCCTTTCCTTTCTTAGTGAGGATCTCTGCGCCAAACCGCTTATCCTGTATACCCATTTCACAGTATTTGCAGTTGTCCTGCCCGTAATGCATGGGCTCGGGAGCCGAACTACATCCGGAAAATGCCAGCGATGCGACCAGGAGGAAAGCCAACGGGGTGGAGGAAGAAAATTTCAGAGAATATTTTTTGCTTCTCTTCAGTTCCATGACCAATACCGCGGTGAGCACCACGCCCACGCCAATAAAGATCCAGCCGCCGGAATCCGGAATGGAATAAGCAGTGAAATTGAGCAGTTGCTTGTAACCGATCAAAGGAGGCTGGTAAACCATGCCCGGAACCTGTATCGGCGCATAAGGATCCAGGTTATGCCCGTAATTATATTCCCAGCGGTAAAAATCAATCATGGAGGTAAAGGCAATCAGCATAAAAAGAAAATACCAGCCATAAAAAATGATCCTTCTGTTAAACAGGGCGACAAGAAATCCGATTGCCAGGAATCCGCCGATGATATAAGGAAGTGCAATAAACTCCACGAAGTCGCGCGTATGCAGCGTTGCCATTCCGATATAATGATTGAGCCCGTTTACAATATCCACCGCTCCGCCGATCTTATTTGCAAAGATCTGCAGTACCAGGCCTTCCGGATACTGGGGCGCCGTCAGCTCAATCCGCCAGATGGGCAGATACAAAACCGCTATCATGGCAAGGGAAGCGACAAGAATGATCAGTCGCGAGAAAGGGGACATTCGGGATTTCATCATAAATCATTTTGTGTGGAGAAAAGGCCGGGCTGCTAATCACCCCGGCCCTTTAAGAAAATCATTTTTTTGCCAAAGCGGAATCCGCTAAAGTTTCATTGGTTCCAAAAACCAGCGGCACTTTACTTCCCGCCGGGGATACCCGTACATACCCCTGCATTTCCTGGTGAAGGGCGCTGCAGAAATCGGTGCAATAGATGGGGAACACGCCTGGTTTTTCCGGAACCCACTTCAGGGTGCAGGTCTCCCCGGGCATGATCAGTATTTCCGCATTATTATTTCCCTTCACGGCAAAACCATGTGGAATATCCCAGTCCTGCTCCTGGTTGGTGACATGAAAATAAACTTCGTCTCCTACCCTGACCCCTTCAATATTATCGGGTACAAAATGAGAACGGATAGCGGTCATATACACATGGATCTTATTTCCTTCCCGCACTACTTTGGCCTGTTTTTCGCCCTTGGCCGCATAGGGATGGGCGTTATCTTCTATCTTAAAGAACTTAACGGATTTCTGCCGGATCAGGTCCGCAGGCAGCGCCTGGGCATAATGCGGTTCACCAATGGTGGGGAAATCCAGGAGCAATTGCATCTTATCTCCCGAGATATCATATAGCTGCGCACTTTGCGCCAGTTCAGGCCCGGTAGGGAGATACCGGTCTTTTGTGATTTTGTTGTAGGCAATCAGGTATTTATTGGAAGGCTTCCGCGTATCTCCACCGGGGATGCTTAAATGACCTACTGAATAATAGGTCGGAACCCGGTCGAGGACTTTCAGGTCCTTCAGGCTCCACTTCACTACCTCGGAAGAAATAAAGAACGAAGTGTAGGCATTGCCGCGGCCATCAAATTCCGTATGCAGCGGGCCAAGGCCCGGTTTTTTTACTTCGCCATATAAAGCCGCTTCGTATTTGATTACCGGCAGGCCTTCATAGTCGCCTTCGTAATTCTTATCTGCAATCGCCTTTTGTATTTTGCTGAAGGAGAATACCGGGATCAGCGCCGCCAGTTTACCACTACCCACGATGTATTCACCGCTGGGATCGACATCGCATCCGTGTGGCGACTTGGGGCAGGGAATGAAATATACCACGTCCTTTAATTCTTTCGGATCCATCACCAGCACTTCTTTTTCAATGGTGCTGGTTGCTGTATGCGTTTTTTCATCATATACATTGTGGGCATATACCACTTTCTTTATGATTCCTTTTCCCTGCTTCGCATATTCCGCAGCTTTTTTCCAGTTCACGGCCATGATGAAATCCTTATCCCGCTGGGAAGCATTTACTTCCAGCAGGCTATGGGCCTGCTCGGTATTATAACAGGAGAAGAAAAACCAGTCGTGTGAAGCGCCTTTCCCCGCATGACTGAGGTCAAAATCTATCGGCGGCAGCAGGAGTTGAAAAGCAATGCTCAGGTGACCAGACAGGGAATCCACCTTGATAAAGCTTACGGTGCCATGGAAATTTTTCTTATAAGAACTGATGGGCACATCCTGGTTATCTCCCATCGGTTCGCTAAACCGCGTACCGGCTACGACATATTCTGTGTTCTCCGTAATAAAAGGGGAGGAGTGATTCCCTCCGCTGTTGGGCAGTTCCAGGATTTCCTCCGTTCTGAAAGTGGAGAGATCAATACGCGCTACGCGCGGCGTGTTATTTGCGTTGGCAAACAACCAGCGTCCGTCAATTTCCCCATTGGTCTGGGAGAGTTCCAGATGATGCTGATCGTCCCAGGGAACAAAGCCATGCGTGGTATTGAGCATGGGCTTGGTTTCTTCACTGTAACCATAGCCGTTTTCCGGAAATACCGAAAATACGGGAATGATTTTGAGCACCCTGCCGGAGGGTATTCCATAAACCGTTACCTGGCCGTTAAATCCGCCGGACACGAAATTGTAAAACTCATCGTATTTACCGGGCGCCACGTAAACTTTCGCGGCGGCATCCGCACTTACGACTGTTGCTGCATTTTTAGGCTTACAGGCGCTGAAGGATAAGAGCGTAGTTATCCCTGCAGCCAGTACCAGAAGCTGGTTAGCTGATTTCATAAATTATAATTGTATATGGGTTTTTTTATTTCACTCCGTCGTTTTCCCGCATAAATTCAAGCACTTTGCGGGCATCCTCGTCGGATAAATTCTGATTGGGCATTTTTACCATACAAATTTCCAGCATGGCCTGGGCGCTGGTATCCTTGTTGAGCATTTCCTCCGTGTTGGTCACGAAATTCATGATCCACTCGGGTTTCCTTCTTTCCGTAACGTTTTTCCATCCGGGGCCTACCAGCTTTTCTCCGGTTAGTTTATGGCAGCCGGCACATTTCATGTCATAAATCGTTTTGCCGCCGTCAGCCATCTTTTTATCCAGGGTTGGCCGCCAGATCAACATGCTTGAATTTCCCGACCCCTTCGGGAGATGAACCGGAATCATCGCTGCTGGCCTGATCGGTGGAAGATGTTTCTTTCTTTTCAGAGCTGTTATTGGAGCAGGCATAAGTCAGTCCGACCAGAGTGGCAATCAAGAGGATCTTTTTCATAAATCGAATTGTTTAAGTGATAAATGCAATGCAAGATAGAAAGGTCTCTTTCCCGGTTTTATGACTAAAGTCATGGATTTATATGAGGTTTCGCCGGTTTGATCATAATTTTAACCGCAGCACGTTTTTATTTTTGCAAAAAGACGCTATGATATCGGACCGGTTTCAACAATGCAAACGCTGGGCGATGCTCAGTCTCCTGAATTTTGTACTGGTTTCCCTGGCAGGAGCCCTGCTTCGCTATAAAATCAGCTTTTCACTCCCGGTATTAAATTACAAATATTTACTGAATGCCCATTCGCATTTCGCCTTTGCGGGATGGGTATCCATGGCTATTTTCACAGCGTTTGTTTTTATACTCTCTGAGGAACATGGTGTAATAGGAAACACTTACCGGCATCAGTTCAACCTTGGCCAGATCGCTAATTTTGGTATGCTGATCAGTTTTATCTTCCAGGGATATGCCGCCATATCCATCAGCTTTTCCGTCCTGTCCATTATATTCTCCTATTGGTTTGCCTGGCAGTTTAAAAGGGACCTGAAGCGGAGCCGTTTGTCGTTGCCGGTAAAATACTTTGCCTCAGCCGCGCTATTTTTCTATGTCTTATCCTCCATCGGTCCTTTCCTGCTGGGATATATCTTATCGCACAGGATTTTTGATAATAATCTATATCATAATGCTATTTACCTGTTCCTCCATTTTCAATATAACGGCTGGTTTAGTTTTGGAGTACTCGCTATTTTTTTCCATACGCTCCATACAAGAAAAATTCCCTTTGATGAGAAAAAGGGGATCCTGATCTTTAAGATCCTGTTCACGGCCTGTATTCCGGCTTATTGTTTATCCTTACTCTGGACCAGTCCGCCTGTATGGGTTTTTCTGCTGGGCGGACTCGCCGGGCTGGCGCAATGGATCGGCGCTGCGATGCTGCTTCAATTAATAATGCATATCAGAAAGGACCTGCTTGCGGCCCTGCCCCGTTATACCAGTGTATGCTGGATGCTTTCACTGTTTGCTTTTTCTATTAAGATCCTGCTGCAGGGACTCTCTGTTGTACCGGCATTGGGCAGGTTTGCCTTTGGAATACGACCGGTTATTATCGGATACCTGCACCTGGTATTCCTTGGTTTCGTCAGTTTTTTCCTCATTGGGTTTTTCCTGTCAGAAAAGCTATACGCTTTTGGGAGAACGGCGCTCCTTCTTTTTATTGCCGGTGTGCTGGCTAACGAAGTGTTTTTACTGTTGCAGGGACTTTTTGCCCTGTCCGGACATGGCTGGGGAAACGCTGGCATTTATTTACTCGTCGCGTCACTGATGATGTTTGCGGGATTGCTGCTATTCCTCATCCGTCAGTTCCGCTATGGTAATTTAGCAGGCCCGGGACTCCCCGCAGGCACTGACGTCAAGTCATGAGGCCACCCTGATTTGTATCATATTTTTTTCTCCAGCAGCCTGTATAGTTTTGTATCAAAATATGCAGATGCCAAATGCGGCTTTACTCAATAAGTACAATATCCCGGTTCCAAGATATACCAGTTATCCTGCCGTTCCCCACTGGAAAAACGGAATGGATGCTGAAAAATGGAAGGATGCTTTTATAAAGCAGTTTCATAAATCCAATTCGACGGAAGGCATCAGCCTGTATCTGCATCTTCCTTTTTGCGAATCCCTCTGCACCTACTGCGGATGCAATAAGAAAATAACAACCAATCATAACGTAGAAGAAGAATATATATCCGTCATACTAAAAGAATGGCAAATGTACCGGGCGCTGATGAATGAAGTGCCCGTGATCCGGGAAATTCATCTGGGTGGCGGGACACCTACTTTTTTTTCGCCAGTCAGGCTAAGTGGCTTGGTGAAGGGTATCCTAAAAGGTTCTCTGGTTCACCCCGATTCCAATTTCAGCCTGGAAGGCCACCCCAATAATACAACGAAAGAGCATTTGGAGATATTATTTGAGATAGGTTTCCGGCGGATCAGTTATGGCGTGCAGGACAATGATCCAAAGGTGCAAAAAGCCATCAACCGGATCCAGCCATTTGAAAACGTGCAAAAGGCAACCAGATGGCCCGGGATATTGGCTATCAATCTGTCAATTTTGATCTTATTTACGGTCTTCCCTTTCAAACCCCCGAAACAATTGAGCGCAGCATTCTGCAGTGCATCTCTTTAAAGCCTGACCGGATAGCCTACTACAGCTATGCACATGTGCCCTGGACAAGCCGCGGACAAAGATTGTTTGACGAGCAGGATCTTCCTTCCGCGGAGGAGAAAATGAAACTTTACCAAACGGGGAAGGAATTATTTTCAGATCATGGCTATGCAGATATCGGAATGGACCATTTTGCACTGCCGGAAGACGAATTATATATTGCCCGGCAGCAGGGAAACCTGCATCGCAATTTTATGGGTTACACGGTACAGCATACAAAGCTATTACTCGGGCTTGGCGTTTCTGCCATCAGCGATGCCGGAACAGCTTTTGCGCAAAATAGTAAATCCCTCCACGATTATTACCGGCATATTAACAGCGGCGAAACAGCGATCGAAAAGGGTTATTTTCTCAGCGGAGAAGATGAAATCTTTCGCCGTTATATTCACGATATCAGTTGCGGGGACAAAACATTTTTTGTGCCGGCATACCGGCAGATGCTGGAAACATACAGCTTTCCCGAACTGACCAAACTGAAAGCAGACGGACTCGTGGACTTTGATAAAAATCAAATCACCGTCACTCCGGAAGGAAGAAATTTCATCCGGAATATCTGCCGCGCGTTTGATCTGCACTTACTAAAAAATAAAGCCGCCGCCGAAAACCCGTTGTATAGTAAGGCCATCTAAACGCTTCCGGTTGGTATTCCTTACCTTTAAAGGAGTAAACCTCACCACCCGTTAATCTTTCACAAATGAAATATCTTCTCCTTGCGTGCGCACTTGGCGCAGTATTTTGCTCCTGCGGAACAAATAGCAATTCAAAAGAAACACTGGTTCTCGGTTCCCCAAAAGCGGTCGTAAGCAATCAGCCAAATAAGGATACCGCCATCAGCGGGCCTTTGGCTTATGCGCCTGAAGTGCCTAAAACACAGGCGGGAGATACCATTGACGTTAAAATGGATGTGCACCACCGGATGTTTAAAATTTCCAATGACGTAAGTTTCACGGCCTGGATGTTCGGAGATGCAGTTCCGGGCCCCGTATTGAAAGTTCGCGTAGGCCAGACCGTGAGGTTTTCCATGACCGACCGCTCCAACGATACGATGCGCAATATGGGCATGTATATGAATATGGCGCCGATGCAGCATTCCATTGATTTCCATGCGGCGATGGTGAACCCCGAAGATAAATACCGGAGTATTCAGCCCGGCGAGACGATCACCTTCACCTGGACGGCAAATTATCCCGGCGTATTCATGTATCACTGCGGAACACCCATGGTGCTCATGCACATGATCTACGGAATGATCGGAATGGTTATTGTTGAACCGAAAGAAGGATTTCCGGGAAAGCCCGACAGGGAGTTCGCCATTATTCAAAATGAATACTATCTGTCGAAAAAGGGCGATTATTATGTTCCCGATACAGCCAAGGCGAAATTAAAGCAACCCAGTTTTGTAACTTTTAATGGGAAAGTAGCGCAGTATGTCGTGCATCCATTGAAAGTGAAGGCAGGCGAAAGGATTCGCTTATACATCATGAACGATGGACCCAACAATGCCACTAATTTTCATGTGATCGGAACCATCCTGGATAAGGTATGGCTGGATGGGAACCCAAAGAATCAGCTGGTCGGTATGCAATCGGCTTTCCTGGGTCCTGCAAGCGGGGCCATCGTGGAATTTGTTATCCCGGAAAAAGGAACCTATACTTTTGTAGATCATTCCTTTGCGGATGCCGATATGGGCGCGATTGGCTCATTTCAGGCTGACTAATTCCATCTTTTTCTTCTTAATTGATAAATGACTGCTCCTGCTCTCCCTGATTAAAATCATAAGAGCAGCTGACCCATCTTACGATTTCCGGATTATACCTGAGCTACTTTTACCACATGAAAGCACTCGTATATCACGGCCCGGGCAAAAAATCCTGGGATGAAGTAGCCCGGCCGATTTTACAGGCGCCCACAGACGCTCTTGTGAAGATGGTGAAAACAACCATTTGCGGTACCGATCTGCATATTCTCAAAGGAGATGTGCCGGAAGTGACCGAAGGCAGAATACTTGGGCATGAAGGAATAGGGGTTATAGAAGAAGTCGGAAATGCGGTAAGCGGTTTTAAAAAGGGCGACCGGGTGCTGATTTCCTGCATCAGCTCCTGCGGGAAATGTGAGTATTGTAAAAAAGGCATGTATTCCCATTGCGTGAACGGCGGATGGATATTGGGTCATCTCATTGACGGAACACAGGCCGAATATGTCAGAATACCCTTTGCCGATAATAGTCTTTATCATATCCCTGCAGGTTCAAATGACGATGCCATTGTGATGTTAAGTGATATTCTGCCAACCGGCTTTGAATGCGGCGTGCTGAACGGCCAGGTAAAACCAGGGGATACGGTTGCGATTGTGGGCTCCGGCCCGATCGGTCTTGCGGTATTGTTAACCGCGCAGTTCTATACCCCCGCGCTCATCATTATGGTTGACGTGGATGATAACCGGCTCGCAGTAGCCGGAAAATTTGGTGCGACACATGTAATTAACAGCCAAAAAGATGATGCGATCAAAGCCATATTCGCGCTTACCGGAAACAAGGGCGTAGATGTTGCCGTGGAAGCGGTTGGCGTGCCGGCAACTTTTGAGCTCTGCCAATCCATTATTGCACCCGGCGGGCATATTGCCAATGTTGGCGTGCACGGTAAATCCGTGGAGCTTCACCTGGAAAAATTATGGGCGCAGAATATTACCATCACCACAAGACTGGTAGATACGGTCACAACGCCCATGTTGCTAAAAACCGTAAACTCCGGAAAGCTCGAACCGGAAAAACTGATTACCCATCATTTTAAGCTAAGCAATATTATGGAGGCCTACGAAACTTTCGGAAATGCAGCAAGAGAAAAAAGCCTGAAAGTTATTTTGAGCAATGAATAAATTACCTGTTAATCATTTTAAATAAATTTTTATGAAAAAAATACTTTTTGCCTGCGATGGAGATCATTTTCCTGAAGGCGCATTTAAATTCATCAAATCGCTGCAGGTCAATGAGCCTGTAACCCTGAAAGGAATGTTTTTTACCGGAGTAGCCATCCGGCAACTGAGCTCTCCGGTTTATAGTGATTTTGCCGCCCCTTATGTCCGCCTGGTGGAAGAAGAAAGGCAATCCCTTATCAAAAGCAGGGAAAGATTTATTCATGGATGTGAATCCTATGGCATCCGGCACAAGATCGAAGAGTATGAGGACGGCTGGGATCAGGGCCAGTTTATTAAAGAAACCCGTTTTGCTGATCTGGCGCTGATCAGCGAACAATTGTTTTGCAAGGAAATACTCGAAGATCAGCCCAATTCATTTATGGAAGAAGCCTTGCGCATAGCGGAATGCCCGGTAATGATCATTCCGGAAAGTTTTTCATCTGTTGAACGTATCGTGGTGGCCTATGATGGCAAAAAAGAAAGCGCATTTGCCCTGAAACAGTTCAGTCATCTCTTTTCCCAATTTGACGAATTGCCCGTTGAATTCGTTTATGTAAAAGACGATGAAACAGACGATATTCCGGATATGGACCTGCTGAAAGAGTATTCGAATGCTCATTATGATGCGGGAAATATTACCAAATTGCATTTTGACGCAGGCCAGTCTTTCAGTAAGTGGCTGCAGAATAAAAAGAATACCCTGCTGGTCGCCGGCTCCTTTTCCAGGTCGGGTACTTCCATGTTGTTCAAGCCGAGTTTTGTAGACCAGATCATCAGAAAAAGCTCCATACCGGTATTTATAGCCCACAATGTTTAATAGTCCCGTTTTAAATCCATATCCCGATGTATTTAACTTCAGTACAGGCTGTCCGGCAGATCAGTTCCGGAAGCAATTTGTTCATCCAAACTGCCGCAGCGGCTCCGCAGCAGCTGATTAAGGCATTGGCTGCGAGAGCCGGTGAATTGAAAAACGTTAGCATTTATCAAATGCACACGGAGGGGGAAGCCCCTTATGCAGCAAGAGGGATGGAAGATGTATTCCGGGTAAAATGCTTTTTTATAGGGGCAAATCTTCGCAAAGCCGTCCAGGAAGGAAGAGCCGATTATATCCCGGTATTCTTAAGTGAGATCCCGGCCCTGTTCAGAAGCGGAGAAATAAAAATTGATTTTGCACTGATTCAGGTATCTCCTCCTGATGAACACGGGTTTTGCTCCCTGGGTGTATCGGTGGATATTGCGCCGGCGGTTTTGGAAACGGCAGGCTGTATCATTGCCCAGGTCAATCCCAATATGCCCAGAACGCATGGCGGCGGCTTTATCCATATAAGCAAAATCAATACGCTGGTGGAAGTGGATGACGAAATCCCTGAAATAAAAACAGAGGAAGCGGATGCATTGACCTGCTCCATTGCCCGGCACGTGGCTTCCCTGATTGAGGATGGCGCCACTTTGCAAATGGGTATCGGCAAGATTCCCAACGCCGTTCTCAGCATGCTCGGCGGACATAAAAAACTCGGGATCCATACAGAAATGTTCTCCGATGGGATCATTGATCTGATCCAGTCAGGTGTAATTACCGGTGAACTGAAGAAAAAGCGTCAATATAAAATCGTTTCCAGTTTTATGCTGGGAACAAAACGCCTGTATCAGTTTGTACATGATAATCCCCTCATTGAAATGCTGGATATTGGTTACGTGAATGACACCCATGTTATCCGGCAGAATCCCAAAGTGACCGCGATCAACAGCGCGCTGGAAGTGGACATTACGGGGCAGATTTGCGCCGATTCCATCGGCCCAAAAATGTATTCAGGCGTAGGGGGACAAATGGATTTTATGCGCGGCGCTTCATTATCAGCAGGTGGAAAACCCATCATTGCCCTGCCTTCCACAACCAGTAAAGGCGAAAGCAAAATTGTTTCGATGCTGAAACCCGGGGCCGGCGTAGTGACTACCCGGGCGCATGTGCACTATGTTGTTACAGAATACGGGATTGCCTATTTGCATGGCAAAACTTTGACGGAACGCGCAAAAGCGTTGATTAATATTGCTCATCCCATGCACCGTGAAAATTTATCCGCGAAAATACGGGAGCGGGTGTCTCAGCCTTTGCCGCTTGTTTTAGGCTGAATGCTTTTTGCTTTGAGGGTCAGAGCAATGCTCCTGTCAAATTGCTTATACCGCTTTTGTATTTCTTCGTGAGGGGTTACCCAGCCCTTTCCGGATTCTGCAATTGCCACCTCCACATCCGTCTTTATTTCGCCGGGCAGACTGGTCCCACCAACTGTTATCTGCATATAATACCAGCGGATCATGACAGCGAAAGCTGTTTCAAAGAGCCCTGGCGCAAGCCGGGCCTTTTTTATATTCGCACTCCCGATATTTGTCATATCGACTGATATTCAATCTCTTATTGCTAAAAATGGTTTTCAAATCTTAGCCTGATTAAAGATTCCTGTCCAAATGGTAACATCCCGCTTGTTTCGTTTATTTCGTTTACGTATTTTTGCATACGTATACTAAATAGCACCTATGGAAGTAATTGAAAAAACATCAAGAGAAGACCAGCAACTTGCGAAATCATCTATGCCTGAAATTAACAGATCTAAAACTATTATTCGCAAAAGATCAGGCTATGTCAATATTAAAATAAAAGAAAATCGCAATTTTTTTAAAGTACCCAAAAAGGCGATGTTATTATTATTTGAAATACTGGACAATATGGCGATGGGTAAATCGATTACCTTAATTCCTTCTGAAGCGGAGATTAGTACGCAACAGGCGGCAGATATGCTAAATGTTTCAAGGCCCCATTTAGTGAAACTCTTAGAACAAGGAGAGATTCCATTTAAAAAAGTTGGGAGCCACCGTCGAATCCAGCTTAAAGACCTTGTCAATTACGATAAAAAAATTAAGCAAACCAGAAGCAATGAATTAGATTTCATTGCTGAACAAGCTCAAGACCTCGATCTGGGCTATTGATGATTCATTCAGCCAGGTTTAATGTAATTCTTGACGCTAATGTGCTTTATCCGGCGCCACTGCGAGGTTTTAGACACGCTTGAAAGCAGCAGATTAATGAAATCAGTAGCTTTATTAAGAACACTTCTGCGGCAATAAATTTCCACATATATTTTGAACGCGGGAATGCGGAAGATCTTAAAAGTTATGATGATGTTCGTGTCCTGTTTCTTACTTCATCCATTGACCTGGAATTTATGTGTTTTCATAAAATATTTGCGCAAGTGGTTACTTGCCTATATATTTGCAAGCAATCACTTGCATAATATGACAGCCAGACGAGACGTATACCAGGCCATCGCCGACCCCACCCGCAGGGCCATCATCCAAATGATTGCTTCGCAGTCAAATAATAATATCAATGCCATTGCCGAAAAGTTCGACATGAGCCGCCAGGCGGTATCGCTGCATGTAAAAATTTTAACGGATTGCGGCCTGATCGTGGTGAAACAGCAGGGCCGTGACCGGTTTTGTGAAGCACAATTGAACCGGCTCAGCGAAGTCTCCCGGTGGGTGGATCAGTACCGGCAGCACTGGGAAAGCAAGCTGGACGGGTTGGAAACCTATTTGAAAAAATTAAAAAAAGAAAAATATGGAAAACGCAAAAAATAGTACCCATGACAGGGAACTCCTTTTGTCCCGAACCTTAAACGCCCCGGTGGCGCTCGTTTGGGAAGTGTGGACCCAGGCGGAGCATATCGTAAACTGGTGGGGCCCCGACGGGTTCACCAATACCATTAATCGCATGGATTTTACGCCCGGCGGGGAATGGGACCTGATCATGCATGGACCCGATGGCACGGATTATAAAAACAAAAGCATATTCAGGGAAATTATCCGGCACAAAAAGATCGTTTATGAACACGTTTCGGCTCCCAGATTCACCGCCACCATCAGCTTCGAAGAGCAGGGCGAACAAACGTTCATCACATGGCATATGCTTTTTGAAAGCGCGGAAGAATTCATCCGGACCGTCAAAACTTTCAAAGCAGATGAAGGGTTGAAACAGAATCTGGAGAAGCTCGGCCGGTATCTGGCGCAACTCACCACCTGATATGTGCATCAATATAAGGAATGAGATCGTCCGCCATCGCCTGCTGTTCTTTTGCATTGGGATGTCCCGGCGTGTTCTTATACGGAATGAAATGCGTATAGATCTTTTTGTCTTTTAATTCCGCCACGGCTTTCTCAATATAACCGGGCCAGGGCGAGCCTTCCCGGGTGGCGTCCATGCTGCCGAGAATGCAAAGGATCTGTGCTTTGGGATATTTTTTGCGGACGGATTTAACAAAATTGCGATAGGCTTTTATGATGGTTTCGGATGAAGGAGCGTTTGCGCCGAACCGCGCTTTGAATTGTTCATTGTCGGGCGCCTTGGTCAGCCACGCATCGTTCTGAAATAAATTGATCAGTACCAGGTCGGGGGTGAACGCTGAAAAGTTCCACCGGCTGTCCGGATCATTCGCATCGAGCCGGTTGTACATTTCCGGCATGATCAGCGGAAACCAGCTGATGGTTATTCCGATCCCGCTTTTGCTGGTGCAATAATATTCGGCATCGTAATGTCGTGCTAAAATGGCGGCATAGCTGATATACCCGTTTTCATAAGGAGCCGTTCCCCGGTCCTGCCCGGTACTATCCTCCACTGCATATCCACAGGTAATGGAATTGCCGAACACTTCCATTTTCCTTTTCCGGGTTTCCGGCGGCGGCAACTCGGCTGCCTGTTTATCCAGTAAGAAATAATAAAATTCCGTATTGCCCATGGCCCATTCCGTCCGTTTGAATAATTCGAGGGTATGTTTTCCGTCCGGCAAATCAGCGGCCAGGGCATAAAGCCGTTTCGTACTATCCGGGTGAAGAATGCTGGTCACTTTTCCGTCCACAATTACATTATAATAATTATCGCCCCGCTCATCCATTAGAAGGGCTTTTACGCCGGTGCCGGAAAAATTGATTTTAAGCGAGGTCGCGGTCCAGGAAAGCCGGGCAGAACTATCGCTGAATGCAATCCTGCCGGCGTAATGTATGTGTGGGTCGTTATACTTTATTTTAAGGCCCTGGCCGGCTACCCGGGTTATCGTGCCGGCAAAGAGCAGCAATAAGAAGAACCTGTTGATGCGCATAGCTAATCGTATTTGGATGTTTCGGGGATAATTTTGATCAATGGCTTTTTTCCCAGCAGGATCTTCGACCTTTTGGGCACAATGGGATCAAACCGCTCGGGGATAAAAAAGATAATCAGTAAAACAATAAAAGGAAAAATGGAATAGGCCAGCGTATCTCCCCAGATGCAAATGGCCGTATTTATTTTTGCATCGGCCGGGTCATTCTTTTGATAACGAACAGAAACGGTTTCGCCGGGTTGAACCTCCAGGTTCAAATTCCCCTTAAATTCAATGGTATCCTTACCTGCTTCATACCGGATCACCGGATAGGTGGAAATTCCCAGTACCGATCCGAGATTTCCATGGCCGATAAAATATACGATCCCGTTTGTTTTCGTTGTGGTGGCCAGCCAGATGAGTTTGTAAGCGAAAAAAGGCAAAATGGAAATGGCAAATAGTAATAGGAAGAATTGATTTCTGCTGAAGATCATAAACCGGTGGATTGCGGATGTAATTTCCGGATTTGTTTGCTGCCCGCCAAGCTGCTGTTTTAAACGGCGGGAAACCGGGAGCATTTGATCCTGAACTTTAAGTATATTTAAAAATAAGTCCCGGGGTTATTGAACATTGCCCCGGTTAATGAAATAATCCATTCAAACATTCCAGGATGCAGCAGATTGCTTTCAAAATGAAACTCAGGCCCGGTTACAAAGAGGAATACAAGAGCCGCCACGACGCCATCTGGCCGGAATTAAAGGCTTTATTAAAGGAAGCCGGAATAAGTGATTACAGCATTTATCTCGATAATGAAACGAATACGCTCTTTGCGGTTCAGTCAAATTCCGGTAAGCGTTCCTCACAGGACCTGGCCGGCAACGAAATCATTAAACGATGGTGGAAATTCATGGCGGATATTATGGAGACCAATGAAGATCTTTCACCGGTTACCCATCCGCTCGAAAACGTATTTCACATGGACTGAAGCTGAAGAGATTATTTATTTAACCGTTGTCAGGTTGCCATGTTCGATGGAAATATTCACCGGGCTGTTTTTTTCCCAGGCCCCCCTCGTGAAGTCCGGAACTTCTATGCTGTTGGAACGATGTGCAACGGACCATTCGCTTAACGGGGCGATGGCGCTCCAGGCCGCCGCATCGTACACATCGTGATCCATGGGAAGACCGTTCCGCAGACAATCGATCAAGCGCCAGTCCATCAGGAAGTCCATGCCACCGTGGCCTCCGACCTGTTTGGCCATTTCACCCAGCCGGAGAACAACCGGCAAAGTATATTTTTCTTCATACTGTTTCATCTCTGCTTCGCCTGCCCAGTCTTTGTCTCCGATGGCTATCCGGCCCGGTTCCGGGTACTTCACTGCAATGGCCTTCGTGCCGCTGATCTGGTGAATGCGGGAATAGGGCCGGGGCGTACTGACGTCGTGCTGCAGCAGGATGGTCCTGCCCAGGTGCGTTCGGATGGTAGAAGTGTTCATATTGCCGATAAACGGACTGTTCACAAAGGGCAGGAAATCCTTATCCTTTGCGGCAGCTTCCTTCGCCAGCTCATGCATCGTGAAATCATTGCTGCTCATGGAAACGAGATAATCCATTTTATCGCCGCGGTTGATGTTCATGATCTGGCATACCGGTCCCAGCCCGTGGGTGGGATAGAGGTTTCCGTTGCGGTGCGCATTTTCCCGGAGCCTCCAGAGATTGTAGCGGGCTTTCTTATCGAAAAAGCTTGGAGCTGTATAATGCAGATAAGCGCCGGCGCCATGCACGATCTCCCCGAAAAATCCCTGACGCGCCATATTCAGGGTGAGCAGTTCAAAAAAATCGTAGCAGCAATTCTCCAGGATAACGCAATGCCGTTTGTTGCGCTCGGAGGCTTCCACCATTTCCCAGCATTCATCCAGCGTATTGGCAGCGGGCACTTCCACCGCTACATGTTTCCCGTGATTCATGGCGTAAGTAGCAATGGGCGCATGCAGATCCCAGGGGGTGGCAATATAGACCAGGTCAATATCATCCCGCTCGCACAATTTCTTCCAGGCATCTTCTTTTCCGTAATAGAGCGCGGGCTGAAACGGGGTTTCTTTCAGCAGCTCTTTCGCAGCCTCCGCCTGCTGCTGCCGGATGTCACAGAGGGCATTGATGGAAATCCCGTCAATATGAATCATGCGCGGCACCGCAGCGCTTCCCCTGTTTCCCAATCCTACATAGCCGATTCTTACGGTATCCAGTCTGGGCGCGGCATACCCGCACATATTAAACTGCTTGCCGAAGGATTGCTTTCGCTTTAACAGGGGATGATCCTTTTCCACCGTATTTACGGTGGTAAATCCCTGCAATGCCCCTCCGGCGAAGCCCGTTCCCAGCAGGCCCGTAAGTTTCAAAAACGCTCTGCGGTTCTTGTCCATAATAGGTTGTTTTATGAAATGCGGATTATTTTTTCACAGCGCTTAACCACACCACTTTCTGCTCGGATACATGAGGCTGGCCGATAATATCTTTATACAATTCCGGGCGGCGGGCTTTCAAATAGCGGTACCCGCCCGCATCTTTCAGTTTTTCAGGCGTCAGGGTAGCCATCGTAAAATCATCTCCCAGTTCCCTGCATTCGGCAATAATATCACCAAACGGATCCAGGATCATGGAGCATCCGTTTTTGAGCTGATCATCGTCCATGCCAATGGGATTTGAGAAAATCACATAGAGCGCATTATCGTATGCCCTGGCGGGAAGCCATTTCATCAGCCATTTTCTTCCTTTCAATCCATCAAATTCCATTCGCAGGGAAG
Organism: uncultured Chitinophagaceae bacterium; assembly: GCA_963801295.1. Taxonomy (GTDB): domain Bacteria; phylum Bacteroidota; class Bacteroidia; order Chitinophagales; family Chitinophagaceae; genus Puia. The sequence goes on along the minus strand of CAWDEH010000008.1, from coordinate 251,583 downwards.
TTGGATCTTTTTCACGGTTCGCCCAAAGCGCCGGATCAACAAAGCCGGCGCCCGGCCGCGTAGAGGGCGTACACATGGTAACATGCGGCATGAAAAGAATATCCGCTCCGAGCAGTTTTGTTGCGCGCACATTCTCTATGATATTATTATCGTAGCAAATCAATATTCCGCATTTCCAGCCATACAGGTCGAATACGCAATACTGGTTGCCCGGAAGTATATGGGCATTTACAAACGGATGCAGTTTTCTGAATTTCGCTTTCAATCCGTCTTTATCCACACACACATAAGCCTTATATAAATTTCCTTCCTTATCTTTTTCAAAAAGCCCGGCCAGCACAGCAATATTATTTCTTCCGGCAATCTCCCGCAGCCTGACAATACTTTCCCCCTCCGGAATATATTCAGCCAGCTCCAGCATCTGCTCTTTCGATAAATGCATGGCAAACGTATATCCCGTAACCGAGCATTCATGAAACGCAATAGCCTGCGCACCCGCCGCGCTGCCTGTTTCGAAATGCGCTCAATCACACCCAGATTATACGCCTTATCCGCACTCCTGTTCTCAAACTGCGCCGTAGCAATCCTGATATTTTCCATTAAAAACGATTTTCAATCAATCCCGCTCTTCCATCAACCGTCAACCGTCAACCGTCAACCGTCATCTCTCCTCCGCCTCCACCGCATTCGCCAAATAAACCAGCGGCGCATTCCAGTTAATTGCGATTTCATTGGATGCATAGGCGCAATCCGAGTCGAGGTATGCGGTTTCCGGTTCATGAAATTCATAATGACAATGGTCCTGCTCGCCGGGATTCGGGCCGCCGGCCAGCAGGCCGGGTACCGGATCGGTAATGCCGTCGGCAACGGAAGGCCGATGGTGGGGATGCATGGGTGAACGGGTTCCGATGCCGGTAATAAAACAATAGCCGGTCGCATTTCTGCCGCAGATATATTCGAGGTTGCCAACCGCTCCCTGAAGGTATTTACGGTCGTGTGTTAGTAAATAAGCATTGATGAGCAATATGCCTTCATTGGCCGCGTTGGCGTTGCTTCCCCATACAAAATCCCGGGGGCGGCTGCCCATGACTGTTAGAAAGGCATTGCTTTTACCGGCCGTTAGCAGTTCATCAGCCATCCTGAGGAGGCGGGTCTGCAGGGAATCTTTTAAGCCGGCGGGAAGCGTTTTCTTTTTAAACCGGAGCAGGCTGTAGTAGCCCAGCATGCCGGTTTGCGACCAGGTCGGCAGGGAAAAGTTTTCATCCTGATGCGCTGTAATCACTTTTTGATACGCATTGCCGGAAGTTGTGATCAGTAATTCTGCAGCAGCCCAGAACCATTCGTCGGAAAACTTCCGGTCGCCATAAGCACCGGTTGTGATTTTGGGCTCGTATATTTTGTTCAGGGCATTCTGGTCATACGCCTGATCCGGATGCTGTAATGCCCAGGCCCAGGCCTTTTCAGCAGCCTGCAGACAACTATCGCTTAGTCCGGGCAGCGCCTTTTTGTAAGCTGCGAGTACGCGGGCTGCCTGAGCGGTTACCGCAGCAAAATCCAGCGTGGCGGCTGTTCCTTTTTGAACCACATACCTTGGTTTGTGGGCAGCCTCCGGCATGATCATCGCATCGAAATCGGCATTCGTGCATTTATGATACACGCCGCCGTCGTCCGGGTCCTGCATGCTGAGCATCCAGCGCAGATTATATATTATCTCATTCAGCAGATCCGGAATTTGTTTTCCAATGGATGGAATATTTGTGCGGAGGGTATCAAAATAAGGTTTGAAATCTTCATAGGCAGAGAGCAGCGTGCCCATCGTGATGCCAGAATTCACGATATATTTATTATAGTCACCGGCATCGTACCAGCCCCCCGGCGTGGAAATCACGGCGCCTGCATTTCTGCCGGGGGACGCAGCAGAAGGGTGAATGAATACCATCGTATCCGGATGCCCTTCGGGACGGGCCCATTTCCCGGCATATTGCTTTTCCAGGGGCATGGAAGCCCTTAAATAATAAAATCCTTTTAAGGAAGCAACTGCGGCCATCCGGTGTACCGCTTTGGCAATCCGGAAAATATCGGAGGGAGCGCAACCCGGAACGGATATACGGAAACTGCCCGTTTGTTTGAATTTGCTGAAATCGGCAATCCGGGTGTAAAGCGAAGAATTGGAAGATTTTCGTTGCGCCGATAAAGTTCCCCGGTAAACGGTATCCCCCTGATTTTCCCGGATCAGATAAAATGGGGCATCTGTTTCCTTTCCAATGACGATCGCTATTTTAGCTGCTTCCGGATAGAATCCTTCCTGGTCCAGGACAATATTGCCTATAGACTGGGCCGATGCGAATTGCATCCCAAACAGGAAAAAGAGCAGGAGCTGTTTGCAATGAATCATAAGCGCATCATTCAGGTTCAGGGCAATTTAGCATTCATTTATAAATGTATTCCGGATTTTTTTTGCAGATAAACGTGCCGGTCGGAAGAAAAAGAGAACGATTGCGCGATGAACGGTAACGTTTGCGTAAATAAAATGGACGGTATGCCGGTTGGTTTGTTCATAATCTGACTGGCATTCTTACATTTAAGGGATAACAGCATCGGTCATATTGTTAACTTTGTGCCTCCCGGTGAGCGGTTGCTTCTAAATTACAAGTAGTGAAATCATGAACAGCGTGCTGAAAATACATCCTGCAGATACCGTGCTGGTTGCCCTGCAAAACCTGACTGCCGGATCCATCGTGCAGTATAACGGAAACGGCTATGCGTTAAAAGAGAATATTCCTGCCAAACATAAATTTTTTATGAAGGATGAAAATTCCGGCAGTGAGATCATCATGTATGGGGTGCTCGTGGGAAAAACCCGGATGGATGTGGCAGCCGGCAGCCGCTTAACAACCGCCAATGTCATACACGCCTCTACGCCTTACGCCTACCGGGCCCGGGAATTTCAATGGACGCCGCCAGATGTTTCAAAATTCAGGAACCGGCATTTTATGGGCTATCACCGCAGCGACGGCCGGGTGGGCACAGCAAATTACTGGCTGTTCATCCCGACAGTTTTTTGTGAGAACCGGAACATGGATGTGATCCGGGAAGTGCTGCAGGATGAACTCGGCTATTCCGTTACGGCGAAATATAAAAGCTATACCCGCGACCTGATCCGTGCGCATCAGGAAGGAAAGGACCTGACTCTTCCGGATATTTCCTTAGCTCCTTCCGGCAGTCAGCGGTCCTCCGTTTTTAAAAACGTTGACGGCATCCGTTTTCTGAATCACGATGGTGGTTGCGGAGGCATCCGGCAGGATTCGGTCGTACTCGGGAAATTGCTGGCGGCCTACGCCAATCATCCCAATGTGGGAGGAATTACCTTATTAAGCCTGGGTTGTCAGCACCTGCAAACCAGTGATCTGATGCAGGACATCAAATCGGCCAATCCTGCTTTCGATAAACCTTTTTATATTTTCGAACAGCAACGGTCGCAGAGCGAGGAGCAGCTGATTGCAGAAGCCATCCGGAAAACCTTTGAAGGGCTGATCCGCATTAATGAATACGAAAGAAAGCCGGCGTCGCCGGATAAACTCTGCATCGGCGTTAAATGCGGCGGAAGCGACGGATTCAGCGGCATCAGCGCGAATCCAGCGGTGGGCTATTGTGCAGATCTGCTCGTTGCTTTAGGCGGAAAAGTTTTGCTGGCTGAATTTCCCGAACTCAACGGCGTTGAACAGGAACTGATCGATCGTGCGGTGAGTGAACCTGTGGCAGAAAAATTTATCAGGTTAATGAAGGACTACGAGGCCGCTGCAAACCGGGTTGGCTCCGGCTTTGATATGAATCCTTCACCGGGAAATATACGCGATGGTTTGATTACCGATGCGATGAAATCCGCCGGCGCTGCCAAAAAGGGAGGCAGTTCTCCGGTCGTGGATGTGCTGGATTATACGGAACCCGCAACGAGGGCCGGCCTCAGCCTGGTATGTACGCCGGGTAACGATGTGGAAGCCACTACGGGGCAGGCTGCTTCCGGTGCAACCCTGATATTATTTACTACGGGTCTTGGAACGCCGACCGGCAACCCCGCTGCGCCAACCATCAAAATTGCCACCAATACGCCGCTGGCCAAAAGAATGGGAGATATTATTGATATTGATACAGGGCCCGTTATAGCAGGAGAAAAGACGATAGAAGAAATGGGCGAAGAAATTTTGGATTATTGTTTCCGCGCAGCCAGCGGCGAGATCATTCCGAAAGCAGTTTTACTGAACCAGCACGATTTTATTCCCTGGAAAAGAGGGGTATCCTTATAAACTTAATTCATTGCATGAAACAGTTTCTGGGTGAAGATTTTTTACTGAATACAAAAACGGCCGACCGTCTCTACCATGAATTTGCTGCTCCGATGCCCATCATTGATTATCACTGTCATCTGCCTTCGCAGCAGATTGCGGAAGATCATCAATTTGAAAACCTGACGGAGATCTGGCTGAACGGAGATCATTATAAGTGGCGCGCCATGCGGGCAAACGGAATAGATGAACAATTTATTACCGGTAAAAAAAGCGATTGGGAGAAATTTCAGCAATGGGCCGCAACCGTTCCGTATACCTGGCGTAATCCGCTCTATCACTGGACCCACCTGGAACTGAAACGTTATTTTCAGGTTGATAAAATACTGGGTCCGGATACGGCAAAGGAAATCTATGCGGATTGCAATCAAAAGTTGAATACAAAAGAATACAGCGTCCGGAACCTGTTGAAATCGATGCAGGTTGAAATTGTTTGTACAACCGATGATCCCGTTGATTCGCTGGAACATCATCTGCGCCTGAAAAAGGAAGGGTTTGAGATCAGGGTATTGCCGGCCTTCCGCCCGGATAATGCCATTGCCATTGATCGTCCCGCTTTTAATGCGTACCTGGAAAAACTGGAAAAAGTGTCCGGGATTTCAATTCAGACTTATCAGCATTTCCTGGATGCATTAAAGAACCGTCATGATTTTTTTCACGCTTCAGGTTGTGTTCTGTCTGATCATGGGCTTGAGCATTTGGTAGCAGAAGATTTTACCGGAGCAGAAGTCACCCGTATTTTTGATCAGGTTCGTAAAGGGCAGCAACCTGATCTGCAGGCAATCAGAAAATTTAAAACAGCCGTGCTGATTCAACTTGCGGAATGGGATCATGAAAAGAAATGGGTTCAGCAATTTCACCTTGGCGCCCTGCGCAATACCAATAGCCGTTTGCTGGAAACGCTCGGAGCGGATACGGGACTCGATTCCATTGGTGATTTTCCCCAGGGAAAGGAATTGTATTTATTCCTGAACAGACTGGATAAAAACAACCGGCTGGCGAAAACCATTTTATATAATCTGAATCCGTCAGACAACGAGATGATTGCCACCATGACCGGAAATTACAACGACGGATCGGTTGCCGGCAAGATCCAGTGGGGCTCGGCCTGGTGGTTTCTCGATCAGAAAGACGGCATGACCCGGCAGTTGGATGTATTATCCAATATGGGGTTACTGAGCCGGTTTGTGGGCATGATCACGGATTCCAGGAGTTTTCTTTCCTATCCGCGGCATGAATATTTCCGGAGAATCCTTTGTGATCTGATCGGAACCGAAATTGAAAAAGGCGAATTGCCCAATGATATCTCATGGGCCGGGAAAATGATTAGGGATATATGCTATTATAATGCGAAGAACTATTTTAACTGGGGTGTGTGATGGGAAATAAATTATTCGATCTCAGCGGAAAATGGGCGCTGGTAACCGGTTGCAATAAAGGAATTGGAAAGGCAATGGCCATCGGGCTTGCCGAAGCCGGCGCTGATATCATCGGTGTTTCCACCTCGCTCGCCCTGAAGGAAAGTGAAGTGGAAAAAGCGGTGCAGGCAACCGGGAAAAGATTCAAAGCTTATCAGGCTGATTTCTCCAGCCGGGATAGTCTGTACCTGTTTATTGATAAGGTAAAGAAAGAAAATGCGCGGATCGATATCCTGGTCAACAATGCGGGAACCATTCTCCGCAAACCGGTAGCGGAACATCCGGACGAATACTGGGATGAAGTGATGGCTATCAACCTCGATGCGCCGTTCATCCTCGCACGCGAATTCGGAAAGCGGATGCTGGAACAGCAGAGCGGTAAAATAATTTTCACCTGTTCGCTGCTGAGTTTTCAGGGAGGGGTTAATGTACCAGGCTATGCAGCCAGTAAGGGAGCCCTCGCCAGTCTGGTAAAAGCCATGGCCAATGAGTGGGCGTCCAAAGGAGTTTGTGTAAATGGCATTGCCCCCGGATATATTGCCACCACCAATACCGAAGCGCTGAGAAAGGATGAACTGAGGAACAAAGCCATTCTCGATCGGATTCCCGCGCAGCGTTGGGGTGAACCGGAGGATTTGAAAGGAGCCACTGTTTTTTTATCTTCATCCGCCTCAGACTATATACACGGAACCATTCTTACCGTAGACGGTGGTTGGATGGGAAGGTGACAGCGTACAGATTAAAATAAATCAGCATCATGGAGATACGTTTTCAGGTGAGTCCGAAAGAAACCGCGGGTATGCAGACAGAAGAGTTGAGGAAGAATTTTTTGTGTGAAGAGATTATCAGGAAAGATGAGATCAACACCGTTTATTCCCATTATGACCGGATGATTGTGGGCGGAGCAAGTCCGGCGAAGAAAAATCTTTTGCTGGATGCGGATCCGGAATTACGTGCGGCCTATTTCCTGGAAAGAAGGGAAATCGGGATTATTAATGTTGGCGGGAAAGGATTGCTGGAAACGGAAAGCGGAAAATATGAACTGGATAAACTCAGCTGCTTATATTTGGGCAGGGGAACAAAGAAAATTCAGTTTTCCAGCAATTCGGCCACGGATCCGGCAGTATTTTATTTTCTATCGGCTCCGGCACATGCAACTTATCCCAATCGTCTGATGAAAAAGGAAGAGGCATCTCCCGTGAGTGTGGGGGCGGTGGAAACATCCAATCAGCGGACCATTTATAAATATATACATACAGAAGGGATTCAGAGTTGCCAGCTGGTGATGGGATTAACCGTTTTATCGAATGGCAGTGTTTGGAATTCTGTTCCTCCCCATACCCATACCCGGCGGATGGAAGCCTATTTTTATTTTGATCTCCCGGAAACGCAGCGGGTATTCCATTTCATGGGTGAACCGCAGCAGACCCGGCACCTGGTGATGAGCAATCACCAGGCAGTGATTTCGCCGCCATGGTCTATCCATTGCGGAAGCGGCACGTCGAACTATGCATTTATCTGGGGAATGGCCGGAGAAAATATGACCTTTGCCGATATGGATCCGGCGCCGGTTGCTGAATTAAAATAATGTCATGGGAAGAATCTTATGTTTCGGAGAATTGTTGCTCAGGTTTTCGCCGGCTCCGCAGGGTGGGTGGCTGAAAACCCATAGCCTACCTGTTTACCTGGGTGGTGCGGAGCTCAATGTGGCAACCGCCCTGGGTAAATGGAAATTACCGGCCGCTTACTGCAGCGCCTTGCCCGATAATTATCTGGCTGCTGATATTGTAAACGCGATCGGCGAAAGAAATATCTTAACGGATACTATTCAGTATTCAGGTGAACGCATCGGATCTTATTTTCTTGCACAGGGTTCGGATGTAAAAAACGCCGGCGTGATTTACGACCGGACGCATTCGTCATTTTCGGCATTGAAAAGGGGTATGCTGAACTGGGATCTGATATTGAAAGACGTTTCCTGGTTTCATTTCAGTGCAATTAATCCTGCGCTGAATGAAAATGTAGCGGATGTATGCCTGGAAGGACTGGAAGCTGCATCAAAAAAAAATATCAGCATTTCCATTGATCTGAATTACCGCCCAAAGCTCTGGAATGGCCGGAATCCGCACGATGTGATGTCCGGGTTGTGCCAGTATTGCGATGTGATCATGGGCAATATCTGGTCGGCCCAATACCTGCTGGGCATACCACTGCATGAGAACCGGCTCGAACCGGGGAAACGGGATTCTTATCTTGAACATGCCAGACAAAGCTCCCTGCTGATCCTTAAAAAGTTTTCCCGTTGTAAAACGGTTGCCAATACGTTCCGGTTCGACATGAATGAGCGCGGAATTGAATACTACGCAACACTGTATTCGGAAGATCACCGCTTTCTGCATTCTTCCCTTTTTAGTGCAGCGTCCATCGTAGATAAAGTGGGATCAGGGGATTGTTTTATGGCGGGATTGATTTATGGATTATACAACCACTGGCCGGAGGAACAGACTATTCAGTTTGCGGCATCCGCAGCTTTTGGAAAATTCATGGAAAGAGGAGATGCTACCCGTCAGGATTTAGAAACCATTCAGGCGAGAGCCAGGCAATATGTATAAAAAAGAAGAAGTCTTAAACGCAATTATTCATCAGGGCGTGTTGCCTTTGTATTTTCATCCGGAGGCTGAAGTGAGTATCCAGATCATGAAATCCTTATACGATGCCGGTATCCGGGTAATTGAATATACCAACCGCGGAAAGGCGGCATTGGAAAATCTGAAGAAGCTGAAAGGGGCCATCAAAAAAGATTGTAAAGGAATGATACTGGGTCTTGGCACCGTAACCGATGGGGATACGGCGGAGCGCGCATTGGATGCCGGCGCGGATTTTCTCATCAGCCCGGGCTTTGTAAAAGAAGTGCTTACGGTATCACGTAAGCACGAGGTTCTCTGGATTCCCGGTTGTATGACGCCTACTGAATTGATAAAAGCAAGCCAGTCGGATATCCGCCTCGTAAAATTGTTTCCGGGTAACCTGCTGGGACCTGAATTCGTATTATCGGTAAAGGAACTTTTCCCTGATCTTTTGTTTATGCCAACCGGAGGAGTGGAACCCCAAACGGATAATCTTGCTGCCTGGTTCAATGCGGGCGTTTCAGCTGTCGGCATGGGCAGTAAACTGCTGACGAAATCGGTTATTGAAAAAAGAGAATTCGCAGATTTAACATCACTAACGATAGCGCTTTTAAAACAAATAAACACGATCAGGCATTCCTGATATTAAACTCCCCTTCTAACGATGCAACAGCCAATTGGAAAGTACCGGTGGGTAATTGTGACTCTATTATTTTTTGCGACAACCATCAACTATCTCGACCGGCAGGTGATCGGATTACTGAAAGATAACCTGGCCAAAGATTTTCATTGGTCTGAAAAAGATTACAGCGATATCGTGATGGCATTCACCGCTGCTTATGCGGTGAGCCTGCTGGGCTTCGGACGGCTGATTGACCGAATCGGCACGAAGCTCGGGTATACTATTTCCATTATCATCTGGAGTGTGGCCGCCATGCTGCATGCGCTGGCCAGGGGAACTTTCAGTTTTGGTTTGGCAAGAACCGCATTGGGATTGGGAGAAGGTGGAAATTTCCCGGCGGCCATTAAAGCAGTGGCAGAATGGTTCCCGAAAAAGGAAAGGGCGTTCGCCACCGGTATTTTTAACAGTGGCTCCAATATTGCTGCGTTCATAGGCCCACCGGTTATTGCATGGATTTTTTCTGCCTACGGCTGGAAAGAGGCATTTGTCTGGACGGGCGCCATGGGTTTCATCTGGTTGATTTTCTGGTGGTGGCTGTTTGATATTCCGGCGAAACAAAAGAGATTATCCAAAGCGGAATTTGTATATATACACAGCGATGCGCCGGAGATAGAACTTCAGCCCCAGGCTAAGGTAAGCTGGAAAAGACTGATGAGCGTACGCCAGACCTGGGCTTTTATTTTTGGGAAATTCCTTACGGATCCGGTCTGGTGGTTTTATCTTTTCTGGGTGCCATCGTATTTTAATAACACCTATCACCTCAACCTGCAGACCTCGGCCATTCATGTATCAACGGTTTATGTGATCGCGAGTTTCGGGAGTATTCTGGGAGGGTATTTTTCCGGCTGGCTGATCAAAAGAGGCATGCCCGTTTACAAGGCAAGGAAAACAGCCATGCTGGTATTTGCTTTTTGTGTCGTGCCGGTATTCTTTGTACGATATACCACCAGTATCTGGCCTGCGGTATGGCTGATCAGCCTGGCAACCGCCGCCCATCAGGCCTGGAGCGCGAATATATTTACCACCGTTTCCGATATGTTCCCTAAAAGAGCTGTGAGTTCCGTTGTAGGTATTGGTGGAATGGCAGGTTCCATTGGCGGCGTACTCTTTCCTTTACTGGTAGGCATTATCCTCGATCATTTTAAGCTACTGGGCAAACTGGGCACAGGGTACAATATTATTTTTCTCATTTGTTCCGTACTTTATCTGGTTGCCTGGGTAGTTATGCATTTCCTGGCGCCGAAGATGGAGCAGGTGGAAGTTTGAAAGGGTTGATGGTGGATGGTTGATGGTGGATGGACGAGCCGGAAAGATCAGACAACTATGTTTCTGTAAGAGGAAGAAACACGGAATGCCCGATCCCGCAGGTTCTACCATCCACCATCTACCATCTACCATCTACGACAATGCCTTCCTCTCCCACACAACCAATACCTTTGCCCCATGAATGACTTCATCGCCGCCCGCTCCCAAATGGCGCTTTCGCTGGCATTTCATATTGTGTTCTCCTGTATCGGGATGGTCATGCCTTTTTTTATGGCCGTGGCGCATTATTATTATCTGAAGTCGGGGAAGGTCGTTTACCGGAATGTAACGAAAGCGTGGAGCCGGGGGGTGGCTATCTTTTTTGCTACCGGCGCTGTTTCCGGAACCGTACTTTCTTTTGAGCTGGGTTTACTGTGGCCGACTTTTATGAAGCATGCGGGACCTATTTTCGGACTGCCGTTTTCACTGGAAGGGACGGCTTTTTTTATCGAAGCCATTGCCCTTGGATTTTTTCTGTATGGCTGGGACCGGTTTAATAAATGGTTTCACTGGTTCACGGGACTGGTGGTGGGCATCAGCGGACTGGTTTCCGGCATACTTGTAGTGGCTGCGAATGCCTGGATGAATAGCCCTGCCGGCTTTGAATATACCGGAGGAAAATATTTCAATATTGATCCCATCAAAGCCATGTTCAATGATGCCTGGTTTTCCCAGGCCCTGCACATGTGCATTGCTGCTTTCGCTGCCACGGGTTTTGCCGTTGCGGGTGTACATGCCTACATGATCGTACGTAAAAAGAATATTGAATTTCATACGAAGGCATTCCGGATTGCCGCTGTTTTTGCCTGTGCTGCAGCAATACTTCAACCGCTTAGCGGGGATCATTCGGCAAAAGACGTGGCAAAACGGCAACCGGCGAAGCTGGCGGCTATGGAAGCGGTCTTTCAAACGCAGACACATTCACCCCTGCTGATCGGCGGCATCCCGGATGAAAAAAATAAAACCGTTCAGTACGGAATCGAGATTCCCGGCATGCTCAGCTTTATGATCTCGGGAAATACCAGTACTGAAGTGAAAGGACTTGATCAGATTCCGGTACAGGATCATCCCCCGGTATTGATCACGCATCTCGCATTTCAGGTGATGGTGGCGCTGGGGATGCTGATGTTCGCCATCAGCATCCTGTATTTTTTCGGGTTATGGAAAAAACGAAGCTGGCAGGAAAAATCCTGGTTATTAAAGCTATTTGCCCTGGCAACACCTATTGGATTTATTGCGGTGGAAGCGGGATGGACGGTTACCGAAGTGGGCCGGCAGCCCTGGATCATTTATGGATTTATGCGGACGGCCGATGCCGTTACGCCCATGCCGGGCATTATTTATTCTTTTTACCTGTTTACCGCAGTATATTTTTCGCTGGCCCTGATCGTGTGTTTTATGCTTTACAGGCAAATTAAAATGGTTCCGGTGTTGTATGATGTGCCGGAATAGCCATGACTGGAAGCAGAAGGATTTTTGAATGCTGAATGAACCGATATGCTTTATGTAGTGATCATTTATTTATGGACCGCCTTGCTGCTCTACCTCTTGTTAGGCGGTGCGGATTTCGGCGCCGGTATCATTGAACTCTTTACTTCAGACCGGAATAAGGATAAAACCAGTAATACGCTTTATCGCGCCATCGGCCCTGTTTGGGAAGCCAACCATATGTGGCTCATCATTGTGATCGTGATCTTATTTACGGGCTTCCCGGAAATCTATTCCACAGTGTCCACTTATCTGCACATTCCCCTGGCCATTATGTTGCTGGGAATTATCGCCCGCGGAACAGCCTTTGCATTCCGTCATTATGATGCTGTGCAGGATGAAATGCAGAAAGTCTATAATAAGATCTTCCGCTACTCGAGTTTTATCACACCGCTGTTCCTCGGAATTATTGCCGGCAGCGCCGTGGATGGAAGCATCGATCCGGATGCGACCGGTTTCGCCAATGCTTTTATCTTTTCCTGGCTGAATTTCTTTGCGGTCTCCGTGGGACTTTTTACTGTTAGCATCTGCGGATACCTTGCGGCGATATTCATCATCGGTGAAGCCAGAACGGAGGCGGGTAGAAACCGGTACATCATTAAGGCCAGGTCTATGAATATTGCTGCGGCATTGGCCGGATCGCTGGTATTTGTTGCCGCAAGTCTGAACAATATTCCGCTTGGTAAATGGCTTTTTGGAAACCCGGTCGGCATCATCAGCATTGTTGCCGCGCTGGTTTCACTGATCGTACAGTGGTGGCTGATTTCAAAAGGGAAAATCATCATCATCCGGGCCCTGGCCGGATTTCAGGTTGCGATGATCCTGCTGGCCACCACTTACTATCACTATCCCCGGATTATTTTAATGAAGGGCGGAGGCTACCTTTCTCTGCTTGAACACAGGGGAGATGATAAAGCCATAACAGCCCTGGCGCTCGCCCTGCTGATTGGAAGCCTGTTTATTCTTCCGGCCCTGGTTTACCTGATCTATAGTTTTCAGAAGAAAAAACCTGCGTTAAAATAAGCTACCGGTTCTTTAATGCATTATACCAGGTGGTTCGGAAAGTCTGAGACTTTCTCGCAACAAATTTGCTCCATAACCTGCTGTAGCTGGGTCTTTAAAATAGCGATGGTATGATTGGCTCCCTCGTTTCCCAGTGCAGCCACGCCATACATAAAGGTTCTCCCTAAAAAAGTAAACTGTGCGCCGGCGGCAAGGGTCCTGGCTATATCAGGACCGGAAACCAAACCGCTATCCATCATGATCTTTATTTTATCTCCGTATTTGTCAACGATTCTTTTAAGAGAATGTATCGATGACTGGCCCGCATCCAGCTGCCGGCCGCCGTGATTGGAGACAATGATGCCATCTATTCCCAATTTAATGGCCTTTTCTGTATCCATCTCACTCACAATTCCTTTCAAAACAAGTTTCCCCTTCCACATATCCCGGATAGCCGATACTTTTTCTTCATTCAGCCTGCCATTAAAAGTTTTATTCATGAACAACCCCAGATGATGCATATTCATGCCTTTTGGCATATAGGGCTTTAATACCTGGAATGAAGGCTGCCCATGGACAAGCGTTCTGAATGCCCAGTTGGGTTTACCCATTATCTGGATTATGTTGCTGGCTGTCATCCTGGGGGGCATGGCCAAACCATTTCTTATTTCTTTGGGGCGATATCCGAAGGCAGGCACGTCGCTCAGAATGACCAGTACCGGACAATGTGCAGATGCCCGCTTGATGATCTGATCCCTCAGCGAATTTTCTGCAGGATGGTACAATTGAAACCATGCTCTTCCTTCCGTAATCTCACTGATTCTTTCAATTGTACTGGTACTTACCGTGCTTAAGGTGAATGGAATATTATGTTCAAAAGCCGCTTTTGCCAGTATTTCAGGAGCATTGGGCCAGATCAGACCCTGCAGGCCAACCGGGGCAATTCCGAATGGCGCATCATAAGTATGGCCAAACAACTCCGTTTTCATATCTGATCCTTCATGCTTTATCAGATATTGGGGCAGGAGTTCCAATTCACGGATTTCTGAAGTGTTTTTTCGCAGATTTATTTCCTCATTACAGCCGCCATCCAGATACTCAAATGCGAATCGCGGAATTCGCGCCTTTGCTTTCTTTCTTAGATCTTCGACGGCAGGGTATTTAGGGTTATACTGAAATTTCATGGCGGGTGTTGATTTTAGGCTTCCATTGAATTATTGGCGACCACAAAAGTATTGAAATGATGCTTCGGGAGCAAAGGAATAATATCCTATAAATTTAAGCCTGTAGCTGCGATGATCTATCCTGCCCTGTACTGTAATAGGTACCTAATGTTTTCGTTAAAACATTATATTTGTCAGAATAGTTTAATTCGGGATCTTTTTCAACTCATTCCCTATGGATTATTTTTTTAAGTTCACGGATATCGACATTTTATCTGTTACGCCAAAATATTTGCAGATCGCGAATTCAATAATAAAGGCAATAACGAATGGTAAATTACAGGACAATGATATCCTGCCTTCTATAAATGAATTCAGCAATGAGCTGGATGTTTCGAGAGATACCGTTGAGAAAGGTTACCGGCACCTGAAAAAAATCGGAATACTGGATTCCATTGCCGGTAAAGGTTACTTCATTAAGAATGCAGATTCCCTTCATTTTTATAAGATCTTTTTGCTATTTAACAAACTGAGCACGCATAAAAAGATCATTTACGATTCTTTTGTCAGCACGCTGGGTTCTACTGCTGCCATTGATTTCTATATTTACAATAACGACTTTAACTTATTCAAGGAGCTCATCCAGAAAAGTATTGACATTTATTCGCACTATGTGATCATCCCGCACCTGACCCAGGATACAGGCGCTTTTACCAGTGTACTGAATCTGATACCGCCCGATAAACTCATCCTGATGGATAAGGCCATCCGGTCTATGGAAGACAAATGCAGCTCCGTTTTTGAAGACTTTGAACAGGACATTTACAATGCCCTGAAAAGCGCTTTATTGCAGCTTCAAAAGTACCATACCATAAAAATAATATTCCCGTCCTATACCTATCACCCCAAAGAAATACTGAAGGGGTTCTATAATTTTTGTATTGATCATGCATTTGAGCACGCCATCATTCCCGACATACGCGAAGAAGCGATTGAGGACGGCACGGTCTATTTAAGCCTGATGGAAGACGACCTGGTAACATTAATTGAGAAAATCATAGACTGCAAAAAAGAGGTTGGAAAAGATGTCGGCGTTATTTCTTATAATGATACGCCATTGAAAAAGATTATCCTCAATGGAATAACCACCGTTTCAACCGACTTTATATTTATGGGAAAACATGCAGCCGAGCTTATCTTAAATAAAGTGCAGGCGCATGTGGCTGTTCCCTTTTATCTTAAGTTAAGGAACTCTTTATGACCCGTTAAAAATCATCCCGTTCAATGATTCTTTTGGGCACGTCATAAAACAAATAATGCTTCACCTGATAAGATAATGCATTATTTGTTTTCAAGCACTGACCGGTTTTGCAAGGTCAACCAAATGTTATCCCCAACCGTCCTGTACTATGCTGCCGGATTTTTACGCAGGCCCGACAATTGCGAATAGCAACCATGCTTGCGTTTCTCTCTGCGGGCATAAATAATTGCTCATAAAACCGCTGATAACAGGACAGGACAGGACAGTGAGGTAAATATTCAGCCCTAAATTGTCTTCGTATTTCAAAACCCAGTAAGGTTTCCGTAATTAAGTTTCAAATTTATTTAACCAAAAATTGATTGCCATGTTGAAAAAGCCAACGCCTTTTTTACAACAGAAAAAGAGGGCATTGATATTTACTTTCCTTCTCTGTTGCTCCTTGTTTTCATTTGCCCAGCAGATGATAAATGTTACCGGAAATGTTTCGGCCGAAAATAATGTTCCCTTGCCGGGTGTATCTGTAAATGTAAAAGGCAGTTCCGCCGGAACGATTACGGATGCTGCCGGTAAATTTTCAATCCGGATTAACGAGGGTGCAACACTGGTTTTTTCTTTTGTTGGTTATGAAGAAAACCAGGTTGTTGTAAATAATGAAAAAAGCGCCGCCCATATTCAGATGGTTGCTACCTCTTCAACCCTGAATGACGTTGTGGTAGTCGGTTACGGAACACAAAAGAAAACGACGCTCACAGGTGCTGTGGTGGCTGTAAGCGGGGATGAATTAAAGAAATCCGTCGCCCCGAATGTTTCAAATTCACTGGTAGGGCGCCTGCCCGGACTAGTTGTCGTTACCAGAACGGGAGAGCCTGGTAATGATGCCTCATTATTAAGAATCAGGGGCGTAAATACGCTGGGCGACAATTCTCCGCTTGTTGTGGTGGATGGTATTCCAAACCGCGATCTGAACCGGATAGACCCGGCAACCATTGAATCCATTACTGTTTTGAAAGATGCATCTGCTGCAATTTATGGCTCCCAGGCAGCAAACGGCGTTATCCTCGTTACAACAAAACGGGGAAGATCAGGTAAGCCGCAGGTACAGGTTAATCTCACGCAGGGATGGAACCAGCCTACGGTATTGCCCAAAATGGCAGACGCGGCTAATTATGCGCAGATGATCAATGAGATTAAATTAAATCTCGGACAGCCAGCAAAATATACTCCGGATGATATTCAAAAATATAAAGACGGCTCTGATCCCTGGGGCCACCCCAACACGGATTGGTTTAAAGCAACGATTAAACCCTGGTCCCTGCAGCAGTATGCGAGTGTTACCTTAAGTGGCGGAAATGACCGCATCAAATACTTTGTATCGGGCGGCACCAATTACGAAGATGGTATCTTTTACAATAGCGCTACTTTTTACAAGCAGGGTAATTTTCAAAGTAACCTCGACGCCAAGATCAGTGACAATATTCATTTGAGCGCGGATCTGTCGGGACGCGAACAGGACAACCACTATCCCGGTGCAAACGGTGCAGGAAGTGGTGGTGGCGCTTTAAATACCTGGTGGGCGCTGAACAGGCAATATCCTTATTTGCCCGCCTACTGGCCTAACGGCCTGCCCGGGCCGGATGTTGAATACGGACAGAATCCTGTTGTTACTACAACAGACGCTACCGGATACCAGCTGGACAAAACATATATTTTGCAGAGCAATCTGAAATTAGACATCAACATTCCCTGGGTAAAGGGCTTGTCATTGAGCGGAAACGTCAGCTTTGATAAGAATATCCTGAATCATAAACAATTTGAGAAACCCTGGTATGTTTATACCTGGGATGGATTAACCCGCGACGCTAACCAGGTTCCGGTTCTTGTAAAAGGAATGAGGGGCGTTACGGATGCGAGGTTGTGGCAGGGTATGCTTGACGGAAGCAGTACAACCGTTAAAGGCCTGATCAATTATCAGACCAGTATAGCAGATAAACATAATATAAAGGTGTTGCTGGGTACAGAGCGGACTTCCGGCGACTCATCGATGTTTAACGCATACCGGAGATACTTTACTTCCACAGCAATTGATCAGATGTTTGCAGGAGGTAATTTACTAAAGGATAATGGAGGGGCAGCCACCCATTCTTCCCGGTTAAGTTATTTTGGTCGTCTGAACTATGATTATGAAGGTAAATACCTGGCTGAATTTGTCTTTAGAGAAGATGGATCCTTCATATTTCCGGAAGGCTCCCAGTATGGTTTCTTCCCGGGAGTTTCATTAGGCTGGAGGGTATCACAGGAAAATTTCTGGAAAAATAATATACCCATCGTCAATGAACTAAAAATACGGGGATCCTGGGGACGGACGGGTAATGATCGTATTGCCCCTTATCAATATGCCGCCAATTACAGCTATAACGGCACCTACACGTTTAATCAAAACACGGTAGTCAATACAACCAATCAGATTCGCACACCCAATCCGAATATTACCTGGGAAGTGGCGGATCAAACCAATATTGGTTTCGACGCACAAATGTTTGACGGAAAGATTTCTTTATCCGCAGACTACTTTTATAACAAACGTTCTAATATATTATGGTGGAAGAATGCATCTGTGCCGGGCTCAACCGGGTTGTCCCTGCCTCAGCAGAATTTTGCCAAAACGGCAAACCAGGGTTTTGAATTTGTGGTCGGATATAATAACCATATAGGCGATTTCACTTATGGAATCTCGTTCAATGGTTCTTATGCAAAAAACAAGATCTTATTCTGGGATGAAACACCTGGTATTCCTGCATACCAGCAATCTACCGGTCACCCGATGAATTCAATGCTGTATTATCATGCCATCGGCATATTCAGGGATCAGGCAGCAGTAGACAAATATCCGCACTGGGATGGGGCGCAGCCAGGGGATGTAGTATTTGAAGATGTAAACGGCGATGGTGTAATTAACGGGCTGGATCAGGTCAGGGATTACAAAACCGATATCCCAACCTTTACTGCCGGAGCGAGCCTGAATTTAGGGTATAAGAATTTTGATCTCTCTTTACTGGTACAGGGCGCTGCAGGAGCTGAAAGAGCTTATACGGAATTCTCCGGCGAGGCAGGCAACTTCCGGATGGAGAATGTTACCGGGCGCTGGACTCCCGACAACATGGATGCAAAAAAACCAAGGGCCTGGAACCGCAGCGCGCAATATTGGATGACGGACGGATGGCCGAACAATACTTACTGGGTTCGCAGCAGTGATTATATAAGGCTCAAGAACCTTCAGATCGGATACAGTTTGCCGGCAAAAATGATTAAAAAGATAGGAATAGACGGTTTAAGGGTATATGCCAGCGGTTTAAATCTGCTGACGCTGACTTCCTTTAAGGATTTTGATCCGGAAGCGCCCAATTCCGATCCTAATTCTATCTGGGTGAACAGTGAAGTATATCCGCTGAACAAAAACCTTTCATTCGGTTTGACGGTAACTTTTTAAAATTTAATGAAATGAAAAAATTAGTAAATATTTGTTTGATATGTTTCATTGCCTTTGCGATCGCATCGTGCAATAAAAATTTCCTGAATAAACAATCACTGACGGAATTTTCAACCACGGATGAGTGGGGTGACCCGGCGCTGGCGGCCACTTTCATTAATGGCATTTATAATCAGATTCCTTCGGGCCCCGCAATGGATGCCGGAAATGTTGACGAAGCCAGAAGCCGGGATCAATCAGGATTTAATATAAATGATATGCTGATTACCCCCGATGATGGGGAATGGGGCGGCTGGAGCGGCAATTATAAAGCCATCAGGGATTGCAATGTGGCCCTGGAAAATATTGCCAAGTCTTCATTTGATGCGACGCCGATTGACGGCGTAACGCTAAAGGACAGAATGGTCGGTGAAATTCATTTTCTCAGAGCTTATTTTTATTTCAGACTCACCAGTTACTACGGCGGCGTGCCGATCATTACCAATGTTTACGGATTAAGTGATTCTTTTAAAATAGCGTCCAGTTCTTATGCAGATTGTATCAAATTCATTGTGGGTGATTTGGATTCTGCGGCAGCCCTTTTGCCGGTAGTTCAAAGCGGAGCCAATGATGGCCGGGCAACCAAAGGCGCAAGTCTGGCATTAAAATCGAGGGTACTGCTTTACGCCGCAAGTGATTTGCACAATCCCGCGAAAAATAGCAGTCTGACCTCCGGATATTCACATCCCGAATTATTAGGCTATACGGACGGCGATCCGGTGGCGCGCTGGCAGGCTGCAAAAGATGCGGCCAAAGCCGTGATCGACATGGGTATTTACAGTTTATATAAGCCTGATCCGGCTTCCGCTGGAGAGGCTACGCTGAATTACGGAGACCTTTTTACATCTACTAAAAGCGTAGAAGACATTTTTGTAAAATACAGTTCGGCTTCAACAGGCCAGGGATATTATGGGTGGGTTCTCGCGCCCAATGGCTGGTATGGTAACGCCGGCGTAGGCGCTATCAGTGAACTGGTGGATGCCTACAGAATGGCTGACGGAACCGCATTCAGCCGAAGCATATCCGCTGAAGATGCAGAACCTTATAAAGACCGGGATCCCCGTTTTTATGCCTCTGTGCTTTTTGAGGGAAATGCGTACAGGCAACGCCCTCCGGATCTGGTGATATACGATCCCATCGGCGTGGGGCAATTTGGCTCCTGGGAAAAGTGGAACAGTACCACCAATCAAATGTATGTGGTATACGGACTGGACACGCGGAATAGCATTGCCAATTCCTGGAATGGTAATGAGTGTGGTACGACGATGCTTAAATTTTTGAATAAAACAGTAGATTTCCAGTCTTCCAACCAGGATTTAACCTACCGGTACATCAGATATGGAGAAGTATTGCTAAATTATGCCGAAGCTTGTATTGAACTGGGTCAGGACGCAGAAGCGCTTACCTATTTAAATATGATCAGAAAAAGAGCGTTTATGCCGGACATTACGGTAACGGGAGCGGCCCTGAAGACCGAATACCGCAATGAAAGGCGCATCGAAATGGTATACGAAGATCAACGCTTTTTCGATGTTCGCCGGTGGATGATCGGGCCCGATGCTTATCATGATGTTCACGGTGTGCAAATTGTATATAAGCTGAATCCGGATCATACCACGGCCACGATCCCTGTTGTTACACCTGTGCTGATTATGACCGGGAAGTGGGATGATAAGGCATATTTCTTCCCGATCACCCGGTCTGAGATGAACAAGAATGACAAGTTAGTGCAGCTGCCGGGATATAATTAGCAGCGGTTCCGCACCTGAGATTTAGCGCGCTGGCAATGATGAAAATATACCGGGATGATTAAAAGTGAATTTTAATCATCCCGGTTTAAATAAAAAAACCTGATGAGTAAATCTGTTTTATTTTTCTTATGGCTTTGCTTCACTTCATTTATTTCTCTGTCGTGTTTTTCCCAGCTTAAATTCAGGAAGCAGATGATAGCTGCCGAAAGCGCTGAATCCGTAGGGGTATTTGATGTGAATGGAGATCATATTCCGGACATCGTTTCAGGAAGCTACTGGTATGAAGGGCCGCAGTTCCTCAACCGGCACTTAATAGGTCAGATTGATAGGATCAGTGAATATTTTGACGATTTCTCGACCATCCCAATGGATGTGAACGGAGATGGAAAAACGGACTTTATAACAGGCGGGTGGTTTGGTAAAACATTGCGCTGGCGTGAAAATCCGGGGAATGATCAGGAATGGCCATTACATGATATTGCGGTTACCGGAAATATAGAAACTATCCGTGCCTGGGATGTGAACGGGGATGGCTTTGAGGAAATCGTGCCCAATACGCCCGGTCAGCCGCTGGCTTACTATACGCTGATCAGGGATAAAAACAATAAATCCACCGGTAAATTCTCAAAAACCGTGGTCGCAGAAAAGCACGGACATGGATTGGGATTCGGAGATATTAACGGAGACGGGCGCGGGGACTTTATTATTTCAGACGGCTGGCTGGAGGCTCCTGAAGACAGAGAACATAAACCCTGGAAACTTCATCCTGATTTTAATTTGGGTGAAGACGCAAGTGTTCCGATTATTGTGCAGGATGTTAACCACGACGGATTAAACGATCTGATTGCAGGCCACGGTCATTCTTATGGCCTGGACTGGTATGAACAAAAGCGGGATGGGAAGACAATTAAATTTATTAAACATTCCATTGATCCATTCCATTCCCAATATCATACGATGGAATGGACAGACATCGATAACGATGGGCAGATGGAATTAGTTACCGGAAAGCGTTACCGCGCGCATAACGGGAGAGACCCGGGCAGTAATGACCCGATCGAACTCTGCTATTTTAAATGGAATGGCGAATCCTTTACAAAAAACATTATTAGTTATGGCCCGTTTGGAGTAGGGAAAGGAACCGGACTCTTTTTTTCCATCGCAGATTTGCATAACACCGGAAGGAAGGATATTATTGTTGCGGGGAAAGACGGTTTATTCGTTTTTTTTAATGATGCGCCATAACTTACTTTACCAAATATGATCATGTACAAAAAGAATCCGTTAAAATTACCGACACTGTGTTTTGCTCTTATTCTTTTGGGAACCTCCTGCAGCCAGTTGGGTTCAGACAAAAACAAAGCCGACCCTAAAATTTCGAAATTATTATTGCCGGCGGGTTTTCATGCGGAGCACCTGTACAGTTCTTCGGCAAATGATCAGGGTTCCTGGGTTGCGATGACTTTCGACGATAAGGGCAGGATGATCGCATCTGATCAATACGGTTATCTGTACCGTATCACAATTCCCCCAATTGGTTCAGACACTACCAAAACAAAAATAAAAGTCGAGAAGCTCGAGATCAATATGCCCGGTGATACATCGAAGGCAAAGATAAAAATAGGCCTGGCGCACGGGTTGTTATATGCCTTTAATAGTCTTTATGTAACCGTGAATGATGAGGGAGAAAGCAAGGACAATATCAGCAGGCCCAGCGGACTTTATCGCCTTCAGGATACCAATGGCGACGATGAGTTTGATAAAATCACATTGCTCAAACGATTGGAAGGCGAAGGAGAGCATGGGCCGCACAATGTCGTATTGTCGCCTGATAAAAAATCGCTTTATGTTGTAGCAGGGAATTTCACCAATATTCCTTCCATGAACAATTACCGGTTACCCAATACCTGGAAGAACGATAATTTATTTCCGTTATTATTGGATCCGAATGGGTTTGGTAATGATCGTCAGCCGCCGGGTGGCTGGATTGCAAAGACTGATTCTGCCGGAACAAACTGGGAATTGTTCAGCGCCGGGTTCCGGAATCCATTCGACATCGCTTTTAATGAAGACGGCGAGCTTTTTACTTTTGATTCGGATATGGAATGGGATATGGGACTGCCGTGGTACAGGCCTACCCGGATCTGCCAGGTAACCAGTGGCAGTGATTTTGGATATAGGGAGAACGATGGCAAGTGGCCGCCTGCATATCCCGATAATTTACCTTCCATTTTAAATATCGGTCCGGGATCTCCTACCAACGTCATGAGTGGCAATAGCGCCCGGTTCCCGGAAAAATATCGCAGGGGTTTGTTCACGTTCGACTGGAGCTATGGTATTATTTATCATATTCAGCTGCAGGCTTCCGGGTCTTCTTATAAAGCGAAAGCGGAAGAATTTATTTCAGGATCGCCGCTGCCTTTAACCGATGGGGCTATTGGGCCCGATGGCGCACTTTACTTTCTTACCGGCGGACGTAAAATTGAATCAGATCTTTACCGCGTTTATTATGGCGATAATAATCTGAAGAGTGATCCGCTGGCGGCAAGCGACTCCGGCGGTGTAATGCAGGCCCGTAACATCAGAAGGCAACTGGAAGGATTTCAGGAGAAGCCGGATCCGACAGCCGTCAATATAGCGTGGCCTCATTTAAAAGACAGCGACCGGTTTATCCGTTACGCGGCGCGTATTGCAGTGGAGCATCAGCCGGTAAGCCAATGGCAGGAAAAGGCAATTGCTGAAAAAGACCCGGTGATCTTAACGCAGGCGATGATTGCATTGGCAAGGAACGGCAATCAAAACCTGAAAAGCCGGATGCTGAACGCGCTGATGTCAGTAAATCTGAAGGAATTGGCTGCTGCCCGGCAAACGGATCTTTTGAGGGCGGTTGAACTGACCATTTCACGGATGGGGTTGCCGGATGCGGCTCAAACAGCCCGCGTAATTTCCTGGCTTGAACCCATGTATCCCGCCACGAATAATGTATTGAACAGACAGCTCAGCAATATTCTGGTGTTTGCAGGAGATCCTCAGGCAGTTGGTAAAACACTTGCCTTGATGGATAGTGCGAAAGATGATGATTCGGAACAAAATGCGGCTACCCAGTCGTCAGACCTGATTCTCCGCAATCCACAGTACGGGCTGGCTATTGCCGATATGATAGCGAATGCCCCGCCGGCTCAGCAAATTTATCTTGCAACCGTACTGAGTGAAGCAAGGAAAGGCTGGACGCCTGCACTGAGGGATAAGTATTTTAAATTCTTTTATACTTTCCTGGGTCGCAAGGGAGGCAATAGTTATATTGGTTATATAAATGAAGCCCGGAAGATGGCCCTGGCAAATGTTCCGAAAGAACAATTTGCAAAATATGATAGTATTTCGGGAGGCGCTTTACTCAGCGGCGCCGGAAAGAGGCTGGCCGGTAACGAAGTAAGGCCAAAAGGCCCGGGAAGAAAATGGACGATGGCAGAAGCCCTTCCGGTAGTGCAGGATTCATTAACGGGCAGAGATTTCGATCAGGGCAAGGCGATGTTTGCCGCGTCACTCTGCAGTTCCTGCCACAGCATGCGCGGAGAGGGCGGATCTGTAGGTCCTGATCTCACTCAATTGGGAACCCGGTTTTCATCCAAAGATATTCTGGAATCCATTATTGAACCCAGCAAAGAAATATCGGATCAGTATGCGGCCACAAATTTCCATCTGAAGGATGGCAGTTCGGTCATTGCAAGGCTGATCCGGGAAGACAAAGAGAAATATTATGTTTCACAGAACCCGTTTGCGCCGCAAACGCTCCGGGAAATTCCAAAGAAGGATGTAGCTTCGACTAAAACATCAGATGTTTCAATCATGCTTCCGGGACTGATCAACAGGCTGAATGCGGACGAGCTCAGGGACCTGATGGCGTACCTGATGGCAGGTGCTGATAAGGAGAATAAAGCATTTAAAGGGAAAACCAAATAAGTATATCCATGCCGGCAAATCAATTGTAAAATCAGTTGCCGGGACCACACCGTATTCCATTGTTTAACCAATCATTTACAATTATGTACAAAAGATTCAAATCATCCGTGTACCTGCTTCCGTTTTTTGGCCTGCTCCTGCTGTGTGGCTGCAGCGGTTGCAGTTCATCCAGGTCTACACAGGAAGGCAAAATTTCAGTTCCGGCTGACAAGGAAGGATTTGTAAAATTATTCGATGGTAAAACCCTTCATGGCTGGGAAGGGGATGCTGCTTGCTGGAGGGTAGAAAATGGAATTGTTGTGGGCGAAATAACCCCATCATCCACGCCACTGAAAAGTAATTCATTTCTGATATGGCGGGGCGGAACGCCGTCTGATTTTGAACTGAAAACGGAATACCGGGTTTCTTCAGGAGGGAATACCGGAATTCAGTACCGGAGTGAGGAAGTAGCGGGCGTTCCCTATGGTTTGAAAGGTTATCAGGCAGATATAGACGGAAAAAACCAATACACCGGGCAAAACTATGAAGAGCGGGAGCGTTGTATTGTTGCCTATCGCGGGCAGAAGGTCACACTGCCGGCTGTTACAGGATCTATACAGTCGCTGGCCAAAAATAACGAATGGTCTGCTTCAGTGGTAACCGGATCCCTGGGCAATTCCGATTCGTTAAAAGCACTCATTAAGGATGGTTGGAACGAGATCCACCTGGTTATAAAGGGTAATCACCTGCAACATTATATTAATGGTGTTTTAATGTGTGATGTAACGGATGATGATACTGCAAACCGTAAATTTTCAGGATTGCTGGGCCTGCAAATGCATGCCGGTCATATAATGAAAGTGGAGTTCAGGAATCTCAGGCTTAAGGAATTAAAATAATATTGTACTGCCTGGCTGTCAGTCAGCTTTTTTGTTGTGCTGTATACAATCAAACTTTCCGCAGATGATTATCTTCGGGTTTAAAAAAACGCAACTGACCGCATTGCTGGTTGTTGCGTTTTGTTTTAACGGGCCTGCGCAGGTCGAGGACGTATTCACGCCACTATCACCCAATGCCATCCATCTGAAGGGTTTTCTGGAAAATGACATCCGGAATTCAATGGAACACTGGAATAAAGGAGTCGTTCCTTATTCCGGATTCATCCAGACATTCAAAAGTGGAAGATCATTTTTTGCGCAGGGCGAAATGTGGGGGAAGGCGGTCCGCTCAGGATGCATGTTTTACCGGTATACACAGGATCCGGAATTAAAAGAAATGCTCCATGCCACGGTAAAGGATTTGCTGAGCGCCAGGCGGGCCAATGGCAGCATCAGTTGCTCCGATGTTTCCATACAGCCTGATGGGCCGGGCGGAGATTTGTGGGAAAGAAAATATGTGTTATTAGGGCTGGAAGGATATTATACACAGGTCACCAGGGATACTGAAGTACTGCGGGCAATGATCGATGAAGCCGATTGCACGATTGCGCAGATCGGGCCTTCCCCCAAAGTGAGCATATTGGATCAGGGCTGGAGTTCAAACCATATCGAGTCGGGTACCATACTGGAGCCCATCATGCGGCTTTACCGGATAACCGGATATAAACGTTATCTCGATTTTGCAGAACTACATTGTAAAAGAGGGTGGATCCAAAGGATATCCCATCATCGAAGATGCATTTGACAATAAAGATCCTGAGCAGATCGGTGGCCCCTATCCGAAAGCCTATGAAATGATGTCTCTTTTTGAAGGGCTGGTGGAATTCTACAGGGCTACGGGTAATGAACACTGGAAGCAGGCGATCATGAACCTGTATCATAATATCAGCACAAAGGAGATCACGATCATTGGGAATGGCGGCGGCGATCAGCCTTATCATCCAGCCGTCATGGGTGAGGCGTGGGACAACACAGCCCTCGAACAAACCAATCCGGATATGAAAAGGATGATGGAAACCTGCGCCGGGGTTACCTGGATGAAATTGTGCAGTCAGATATTACGTTTAACCGGGGATCCTTCCACCGTTGATGAGATTGAAAAATATATCTACAATGGCCTCACAGGCGCTATGAAACCAATGGGGGACGGATTCAGCTATGTCAATCTGTTAAACGGAGTCAAAACGAATACCCATGGCTGGGGAGGCATGGTCAATGGGGTGGACGTGACTTGCTGCAATCTGAATGGCCCGATGGGTCTGGCTTATATCCCCTTTGTGGCGGTAATGAATGCTAAGGAAGGCCCGGTCATCAACCTGTACAACGCAGGAACGGCAACCGCAACTACGCCTGCTAGTCAACAGCTGTTATTGGATATTGCAACTGATTTCCCCCTGTCAGGTGCTGTCAAAATAAGGGTCGACCCTCAATCGGCTGAAAAGTTCAGCATCAGGCTGCGTATCCCGTCATGGAGTAAAGAAACTACTTTAAAAGTAAATGGTGTAAAACAAACAGTTACACCGGGCGCTTACAAAGAAATTACGCGCACCTGGTCTGCCGGCGACCGCATCGAGTTAATATTGGATATGCGTTGCAGGTTAATGGACGCGCCACACGGCAGTAACCGAATGGGCGATCATTATCAGGCGCTTGTAAGGGGTCCCGTTGTTTTATCCAGAGATGAAAATATCGACTCGAATTTTAACAAACCTGTAATGATCCCATCAAAAGGCGGATATGTGGATGCTATTCCCGAATCACCCAGGTTGCCCAATACAAAGATGCAGTTCCGCATACGTACAGATAAGGGCTTCATTCACATGGTGGATTATGCTTCGGTAAACAGCTGGAGCGGAAAACGGATATGTACATGGCTGCCAAAGAAGGTTTATACTTTGCGGTAAAAACTTTAAATTGGCATTTTAATCTTCCATCTCCATGCTACTGACTATCCTGAATTGTCTGTTTTTGGTATCTTTTATTTTATTTGCCTACGTGAACCTCAATGATCCGGATGCGTGGTTGTGGGTGTCTATCTATCTGGTAGCTGCCATATGCTGCGGACTGGCTATATTTAAAAAGTATTATCCGTGGATTTATTTATTTGCCATTGGCTTTTATCTGATCTATGCAATCCTTCTCTTTTTTAGCCGGGATGGAGTAAGAGACTGGATCTTCAAATATAAAAGACCCAGTATTGTGGAAACAATGCAGGCAACCAAACCTTATATTGAAAAAACAAGGGAGTTTTTTGGATTACTGATTGTGAGCGGGGCGCTGGCCATCAATTACTTTGCTGCATCCTGAATAAAGCGTGAATGAATGAATAAGCAGATAACTTATATAGAATCCGTGATCAGGCAAAACCTGAATGAAGAAAGTTGGAATTGGCTGACGGATAAAGCAGACCAGGTTCGTAAAGAAAAAAATGCTTCCGCACTCCAGGAGGCTTTCGCGCTCATTTCAAAAAAAACCGGAAGTAAAAAAGCGGAGACCAATACGCCGGCCCAAACGGTTATCGGAATGGAGCCTGGTGAAATTTATACGCGCGACTGGCCAATTGACAGATTAAGCCGGGTGTGGCTGATCATGCAGGTAGACCCATCCGATAAGAAGTCCTACCTTGCAAAAACAGGAAGCCTTTTTTCAGGAGCTTCCATGAATGAACTGGTGGCGTTGTACAGCGCTCTTCCTATACTGGCCTATCCACAGGATTGGAAGATGCGTTGCGCCGAGGGCATACGCAGTAATATCGGAACCGTGCTGGAGGCCATTATGTATGAAAATGCTTACCCCTTCCATTTTCTGGATGAAGCTAATTTTAACCAGATGGTTCTGAAAGCATTTTTTACGGAAAAGAATGTTGACCGGATCATCGGAATAGATCAGCGGGCCAACGGGGAGCTTGCCCATATCCTGTTTGATTACGCCCATGAACGCTGGGCTGCGGGCCGGACCGTTAACCCGCAACTCTGGAGGCTGACAGGAAGATATATTAATGATGCCAATTTTTCTGATTTACAGAGGCTTTGGAATAATGGAAGCGAAAAGGAAAAGAAGGCTGCCGTGCTTGCCTGCTCGCAGAGCGAATATGAGCCAGCCAGACTTTTATGGGAAGAAGGAGGAGATATAAAAAAGGAAATTGCGGAGAGAAGGATCAACTGGCATAACCTGGGGTCATAAATTTTATCAAAAACTACAAATCATAAAATATGTGCTGCCACGATTCAGGAGAAGAAAGAGATATTCATGCAGGCGAAAAAACAACTGTCGATTTGGGTGTGATCAAAGGCATGTCCTTTTTTGATCCGCATGTGCATATGACCTCCCGTACGACCGACGATTACCAGGCTATGGCAGATGCCGGTATCGTGGCATTGATTGAGCCTGCCTTCTGGTTGGGACAACCCAGAACCGGTGCGGACAGCTTCCGGGATTATTATTCCAGCCTGATTGGCTGGGAGCGCTTTCGTTCTTCCCAATTTGGCATCAGTCATTATTGTACCATCGGGTTAAATTCCAGGGAGGCCAATAACGAAGCGCTTGCCGAACAGGTGATGGATTTACTGCCGCTCTTTATTTATAAGGAAGGTGTGGTAGGGGTTGGGGAAATCGGATTTGACGATCAGACGGCGGCGGAAGAAAAATATTACCGGTTGCAATTGGAGCTCGCCAGCCGGGCTGGCTTGCCCGTGCAGATTCATACGCCTCACCGGGATAAAAAAAGAGGAACGCAGCGCAGTATGGATATTGCGATTGAACAGGGACTGGATCCTTACATGGTAATTGTAGACCATAATAATGAAGAAACGGTGAAGGAAGTGCTGGACCGGGGATTCTGGGCGGCATTCACGATCTATCCGTTTACCAAAATGGGAAATGAAAGAATGGTTGATATTGTTAAACATTACGGCACGGAACGCATTATGGTTAATTCGGCGGCCGACTGGGGGATCAGTGACCCGCTGGCTGTTCCGAAAACGGCAGCCCTGATGAAATTACGCGGGATCCCGGATGAGGATATTCGCATGGTTACTTATCTCAATGCGATTTCTGCTTTCGGTCAAAGCGGACAGATCCGGGAAGCGGATTTTATATCCAATCAGGCAATAGACCAAAGTCAAAAGTTTGAAGGCAATACCATACTTCGCGGCGGTCAGCAACCCCGGATAGATAAATCATCCCTTATCATCAGCTAAACTTGGCTTTTTGAAAAAGATAACGGCCTATCTCAGGTTAATGAGGCCTGCCAATATCGTCACATCCGTGGCCGATGTACTTGCCGGAATAACCATTTCAGGCTTTTTTACAAAACAGGCTGCGACCGCTGACTTTTTGCTCCCGGTCGCACTGATCTGCACCAGCACGATCGGATTATATGGCGGAGGCATTGTATTTAACGATGTATTTGACGCAACGCTGGATGCCGTCGAAAGACCTGAACGTCCCATTCCTTCAGGCCTGGTTACCCGGCAGCAGGCTACCGTTCTCGGAACCATTTTATTTGTGATTGGCTTTACAAGCGCTTTTCTGGTGAGTTCTGTATCCGGTATATTTGCGTGTCTCATTACATTAGCTGCGCTGATCTATGATAAATGGGGGAAGCATCAGGCATTTCTGGGGCCATTGAACATGGGATTATGCAGGGGCCTCAACCTGTTATTGGGCGTCAGCATACTGACCGCATCCCTGATTTCATGGTGGTTCCTTGCAATCATACCGGTTATTTATATTGCTTCGATAACCATGATCAGCAGGGGAGAAGTGCATGGAGGCGGCCGGCCGCTGCTATATGTGGCGTCCCTTCTTTATTCCCTCGTAACCGGTTGCATTATATATTTTGCTTTTACCAAACAAACCCTTTCTTTTACGGTTATTTTTTTGATGGTTTTTCTCTGGATGATCTTCAGACCTTTGCTTGCAGCTATCCGCAATGCATCCGGAAAAAATATCGGGAAGGCAGTGAAGGCCGGTGTTATCGCGTTAATTGTGATGGATGCCTCGCTGGCGGCGGCTTTCGGATCCTTCATCATGGCACTTATTTATTATTTTATTATTGCCGGTTTCCTTATGGCTATCCCGATTGTTTGCTGTAACCTGAGGATCTTGGTTAATTTTGTCATTTCATAATGTGCATTTGATAGTATGGATTACCTGGCTCAGTCATTTAGCGTGCGGTTTGAATACAGGGTTTATTTCACCAGCGGTATTTTCGATGAGGACAATGGCGTTCTTTATTCATTTTTAAAAGAGAGGCTGGTTCCCGAAACGGTTCAGAAAATACTTTTTGTAATGGATCAGGGGGTGGCTGAGAAACATCCCCGCCTGCAGCATGATATTAGCGGATATTTCAACCAATACCCCAAGGTACAGCCGGTAAAGGAATTGTTAATGATTCCCGGAGGCGAAATCGCAAAAAATGACGCATCGTATCTTGAACGGATAACCGAAGCCATTCATCTGCGCGGGATTGACCGGCATTCCTATATCGTTGCGATTGGTGGCGGATCAGTACTTGATCTGGCTGGTTATGCAGCAGCCGTTTCCCACAGGGGCATCAACCTGATACGGATCCCCACAACGGTTTTGTCGCAAAACGATTCCGGGATTGGTGTAAAAAATGGCGTCAATCACTTCGGCAAGAAGAACTTTCTGGGAACATTCGCCCCGCCGGCAGCGGTGTTTAATGATGATCGCTTTTTAACTACACTGGATCAGCGGAACTGGCGCTCAGGAATCGCAGAAGCCATTAAAGTCGCGCTGATCAAAGATGCTGTTTTTTTTAACTGGATCGAATCCCATGCAGAAGCCCTGGTGACCCGGGAACGGGATCCGATGAATTACCTGATCCGGCGTTGCGCGGATTTGCATTTGCAGCATATCGGTGGCCTGGATCCTTTTGAAAAAGGTTCTTCCCGGCCGCTGGATTTTGGTCATTGGAGCGCTCATAAGCTTGAACAGATGACTCATTTTGAAGTATTACATGGCGAAGCCGTTGCCATGGGAATTGCCCTGGATTCGGTTTATTCTTCGCTGGCTGGTTTCTTATTTCCTGCGCAGGCAGACCGGATTCTGCGTGTCCTGATAAAACTTGGTTTTGAAATTACCCATCCGCTCATGCAGATCCATGATCTGAACAGTCCCGTGCTGTTGGGCCTGAAAGAATTCCAGGAACATCTGGGCGGAAGATTAACCATTATGCTGCTGACAGAAATAGGCGCAGGTAAAGAAGTGTATGAAATCAATACGGATCTGCTCATTCAGGCAGGAAAGGAATTGAGCCGGTATCATATCCGGGAAACGGTTTAAATTATAATTTTTATCGCCCATGCTCACTAACGCGGGTCATTTAACTTACTGCAGCAATATACACGCCGGTGAAAACTGGCCTGATCATTTTGAAGCTTTAAAGAAATATTTCCCGGCGGTTAAAAGAGAACTCTCTCCGGATAAGCCAATGGGCATCGGGTTGAGATTATCCAATGAAGCCAGCCTGGAGCTGATACAGGCGGAACCGCTCGCCTTCTTTAAGGATTGGTTAAAAGCAAACGATGCGTATGTATTTACCATGAATGGCTTCCCTTATGGGGGATTTCATCATGTCCGGGTAAAGGATCAGGTGCACACACCGGACTGGACCACCGAAGACCGGGTAGCGTACACGATCAGGCTTTTTAGAATATTGGAAGAACTGCTTCCGGAACATCTGGATGGCGGTGTTTCCACCTCTCCCTTGTCTTACCGCCATTGGTTTCAGTCGGCTGACAGTTTGAATGCCGCCCGTAAAAAGGCGACCGGCAACATACTACGGATTGCCGCCGAATTGATCCGCATGCAAAAAACTTCCGGTAAATGCCTACACCTGGATATTGAGCCGGAACCGGACGGGCTGATGGAAACCGGAGCGGAATTCATCGACTGGTTTGAAAATGAGCTCCTGCCTTCGGGCATTTCAATGCTTCCGGAAAAATTGAACGTTCCTGCTTCCGAAGTAGTCGCGCTGATTAAAGCGCATATACGACTATGTTATGATGTCTGCCATTTTGCAATCGGTTTTGAGCCCCAGGAGAGGGTCATTGCACAGTTAAAGGAAAAAGGTATTCGAATTGGTAAAATACAAATCAGTGCGGCCCTGAAAGCAGGTATAGGTCCGGGGTTTAACAGAACCGCCATAAAGGAAGCTTTTTCGGGTTACAATGAACCGGTATACCTTCACCAGGTGGTAGCCAGAAAGGAAGACGGCAGCCTTTTGCGTTATCCTGATCTTATGGAGGCCCTGGCGGACTATGAACATCCCGGTGTCACAGAATGGCGCGCCCATTTTCATGTGCCGGTTTTTTCGCAGGAATTCGGGGTATTGCAATCGACCCAGCAAAATATACGGGAAGTGCTGGAGATACAGAAAAAAAACCCGGTTACCCAGCATCTGGAAGTAGAGACCTATACCTGGGAAGTGCTGCCGCCTCTCCTGAAACTGCCATTGCAGGACTCTATTATCCGGGAACTTCAGTGGGTGACGGAAATATTGCAGAACGGGGAAATTAAATAATAAACATGCGAAAAACGGTCGTTATAGATGTGGTTGGGTTGTCATCCTCCTTAATCGGCGAATACACGCCTTTTCTGAAAAAGTATATCGAACGGAAAAAGAAACTTACCATAAAACCCATGCTGCCTGCCGTAACCACTGCGGTACAATCAACTTATCTCACCGGGAAATGGCCTTCCGCACATGGCATCGTGGGAAACGGTTGGTACGACCGGGTGGATTGTGAGATCAAATTCTGGAAGCAATCCAATAAACTCGTTGAAGAAGAAAAAATATGGGAGAAAGCAAAAGGCCTGGATGCCGGTTTTACCTGCTCCAAAATGTTCTGGTGGTATAATATGTATTCATCTGCTGATTTTGCGGTAACACCCCGGCCCGATTATCTGGCGGATGGCCGCAAGATCCCTGATTGCTATTCCCATCCCGCGGATTTGCGCGATTATTTGCAGGAAAAGCTGGGGCAATTTCCTTTATTTCAATTCTGGGGTCCGGGAGCAAATATCAAATCTACCCGGTGGATCGCTGATGCATCTATGCTCACCGATACAAGGCACAATCCCACACTTACCCTGATCTATCTGCCCCACCTGGATTATTGTTTGCAGAGATCCGGTCCGGATATTTCAAAAATTTCGAATGAGTTGCGGGAAATTGACCAGGTGGTAGAGGGTCTGGTTCGTTTTTATGAAAATAAGCATGCAAATATTATTATCCTTTCTGAATATGGAATTGGCCCGGTAAACAACCCCATTCACCTGAATCGTTTATTCAGAGAACATGGTTTACTGCAGATCCGCATAGAGCGGGGCTTGGAGCTATTGGATGCCGGCGCTTCCAGGGCATTTGTGGTTGCGGATCACCAGATCGCACATGTATACCTGAATGATCCGTCCGTTACAGAAAAAGTAAAGGAACTGCTGGCAGGCGTTCCCGGAATTCAATTGATCCTGGATAAAAAGGAACAGGCGAATTATCATATCGGTCATGAAAGATCCGGCGATCTTGTTTTGATGGCCGATGCGCAAAGCTGGTTCACTTATTATTTCTGGCTGGATGACGCAAAGGCTCCTGACTATGCGCGCGTGGTCGACATCCATAAAAAGCCCGGCTATGATCCCGTGGAAATGTTTATGACTTCGAAGCTTCGGGCTGCCTACAAACTGCTTCGCAAGAAAGCAGGCTTTCGCTATGTGATGGATGTAATTCCGCTGGATGCAGGCCTGGTCAAGGGGTCGCATGGAAGTCTGGCTGCATCGCCGGATTTCTACCCGATTCTGATTTCAGATGCTGATCCGGGAACAGACGCCATACAGGCCACTGATGTCTTTAATGTAATATGGAATTCCCTTAATCCTTAATATCTGTATTTTTCCAGGTTCCGGAAGCCGCTGAGTCAAGTACCGCCTGGCAGACCTTCTGCGTTTCATGCGCTTCTGTGAATGTAGGGGAACAGGGTTCTCCGGTTTCAAGGCTTTTAAGAAAATCGGCCACCTGGTGTACGAATGAATGCTCGTAACCGATACCCAGTCCCGGCACCCACCATTTATCCATGTAAGGATGATCCCCGTCGGTAACATGAATCGAACGCCAGCCTTTAAGCTTTGATTCATCCGCATTATCGAAATATTCCAGCCGGTTCAGGTCATGCAGATCCCAGCGGATGGACGCATTGGCGCCGTTAATTTCAAATGTATAGAGGGCTTTATGTCCCCGCGCATAACGGGTGGACTCAAACACTCCCAGTGATCCGTTGTTAAAACGACAAAGAAACGCACACGCATCGTCAATGCTTACTTTCTGGAGCTTCCCGGTAAGCTGGTGAACGCGCTCTTTGATAAAGGTTTCCGTCATAGCAGACACATCTTTAATGCCGCCGTTCAACCACATGGCAGTATCAATGCAATGAGAAAGCAGGTCGCCCAGTACACCTGATCCGGCAACCGCTGCA
This sequence comes from uncultured Chitinophagaceae bacterium, assembly GCA_963801295.1. Taxonomy (GTDB): domain Bacteria; phylum Bacteroidota; class Bacteroidia; order Chitinophagales; family Chitinophagaceae; genus Puia. The sequence continues at coordinate 216,643 of CAWDEH010000008.1, read as the reverse complement.
TCCATGCGCCAAAGTCCTTCTCCACCCTGCGGAAGGTTGGCATTGATGGTCCAGTCCTGCAAAAAATTAGCCCGGTAATGAAAAATCCTTCCCAGTTTGCCGGAATCCACGATCTGTTTGGCCAGGGTAACGGCGGGCAACCTGCGGTAGTTATACCATACGGTATTTTTAACGCCGGCTTTTTCTATGGCATCCACCATGCGCTGGGATTCCGGGAGATTGCGTGCAATGGGCTTTTCGCAAAGGATCATTTTGCCCGCCGCCGCTGCCGCAATAGCGATCTCCGCATGAAAATCATTGGGGGTACAAATATCCACCGCATCAATATCGCTGCGGCCGATTAAGGTCTTCCAGTCTGTTTCTGTTGATTCATAACCCCATTGATCTGCAAATGCTTTTACTTTTTCTGCGTTACGGGCGCAAACGGCTTTCAATACCGGTGACCAGGTCAGCGCCGGAAAAAAATCGCCGACACGCTTATAGCCGTTGGTATGTGTTCTGCCCATAAAACCACAACCGATCAATCCTATTCTGAGTTCTTTCCTGTTTTTCATTTCAAGACTGCTTTAATAGATTTACTTAGTTCCGGAAATCTTTTCATACGCCGCATTATTCCTGGCTGAATAAGCGTTTCATTCCGCTTCATACCAGCCGTGTAAGTTTCGGACTTTTATCATAGCCGCCAATATATCATTCCATGTTTTTTGCTGTTCCATCACCGCATTCGGAAACATGCATCCATCCCAACAGATATGCCTAAACGCTTTTGTGAGCTTCCCATCTTCGTCCCGAAGCCAATAGCCGGCGTCCCGGGCGATATCGAGCTTCCCGTTCGGATCTGTAGCCAGGCAATGGCGGCCCGTTTTATCGTGTGATCCCGTTCCGTGAACCGTGCCATCGTTCTGGGCAACGTGAAAATCGATGGTCCAGGGACGAAGGGCTTTTGTCAGGGTCTTTAATCCTTCTGACAATGCTTTCTGATCGCTCCAGTCAAAATCAGCTGGCAGAATCCTGTCCTCCGGACGATTATAACCGAGCAAATACAATAAGGTATGAGCCATATCTGCCTGAAAGCCGATGTTTGGCCGGTCAACCGCTTCCAGTGTTTCGATCATGGTTTTCCAGCTGTGCATTCCGCCCCAGCAGATCTCGCCTTCTGCCGCCAGTTTCTCTCCGTAGTCTGCGGCTACATCGCAGGCTTCGCGGAAAGTTGAAGCAATCAGTTTCGTATTATTCACCGGATCAGCGGCCCATGTTTCAGGGTTCGTAGCCGAATCAATGCGAACGACGCCGTCAGGACGAACACCCAGTTCGCGCAATTTCTTTGCAAAGCGGCAGCTTTTCTTAACCTGGTTTACAAATTGGGCGCGTGCTTCTTTTGTGCCCATGGCAGAACCTCCTGCAGGAGGCCAGATCGGCGCAACGATGCTGCCGATATTCAGGTTCAGCGCTGATACTTTATCAGCCAGCTTTTTAATTCCGTCATCCGTTTCATCCAGATTGAAATGTGGTTCAAAGAGTCCAATATCAATACCATCAAATTTGATCCCGTCAACCTCGGCCCCGGCGGTAAGCGACAACAGGGTTTCAAGGGAAATGCAGGGTTCTGAACCGGCTCCTTTTCCAACAACGCCCGGCCAGGTGGCATTATGGAGCTTCGGATAATTATTTGCTTGCATATCGTTAAGTTATTTGTTGATTAAGATAATACCAAATCCGGATTTTCCGGACCAAAATGTTTCAGCATCACGAGCGGATCAGTGGTTGAGGCATTCGTGATCTTCACTCCTTCCTGCGCCGCTTTTTCGCTGATGAAGAATTCGTCGTTGGTCAGTTGTCCGTAACGGATCAGGGCAGGCGTGTCCACATCCCATGAACCCATTCTGTCCATGACCCTGCATCAGGATCATGCCATAAGCCGCACTGTCTTTTATGGTTACGGTTTTTCCGGGATAAACCGTCAGCTCTTTTGCACTGAATGCTGTCGATTTGTAACAGATCCAGTTTTCGCTGTATCCTGCAGTCTTCATTTCTTCCGGAGATTTTACCGCCCTGGGATGCATGTAACGGTTTTGATGCAAATGCGTATCCAGGTTGAGCTCCCAATCGATCACGTCCAGCAGTTGTTCAAAATCGCCGATACTTTCTTTGGGCGTGCCATTCCATAACAACTCTTCCGGAATGATGGCTTCGTTTACGAGTGACTGATACATGGCGAAAACATCCGATGCTTTTTGCGGCTCATAGGTACACAGACTGCCCGGAGCATGCAGTAAGCCGGGTGGTACGTCCCATCCGGTGCCAGGCTCCAGCCGGAATGCCTGCGAATAATTCGTGATCTTGTTATCTCCCTTCGTGAAATTCATCAGGCATTCTTTGATTTGCGCCCGCGTGGTTCCCGGAGAAATACCCATGAATGTGTATGGGAAATCGCCGCCATGGTTATTTAACTGCGGCGGAAAATAATAGGCTTCCGGTTTTCCGAGCTGACCAATCAGCGCGGCCTTCTCATCATTGTGATGAACATGATGCGGCAGAGGGCCCATATTGTCGAAAAATTTGGAATACATCGGCCAGGCTCCGTATTGTTTCCATAAACGATTTCCGATCAATTCTCCTTTGAGCTCACTGACCGCATCTCTCAGGAGGATCTGTTCTTCTTTGTTCCCGTCCTTAAATACAACGGCGCTCAGGCCTTCGTTTTCACCCGTCAGCGGGCCATTCTTAGCAGGGGTAGTGGAGGAAAACCAGCGTTCATCAATTCCACCCCGCTGTCCGCCCAATACATAATAATCATCCGGGTGAAGTTTGATCCTTCTTCCGGGCACACAAAAAGACCGCGGCACCCAGTTGGGCGCAAGCCGTAAAATTCCGTTTCCCTGTTCCAGCGCTTTCTCAGCCCATTTCATTTTTTCCATTGGTTCTGATTAAAAATTGTTTTTTAATAAGCTTTCGTCAGATAATAAAAATAATTCGGTTTAAGTTCTTTTTACAGGTCAGCCGCCTTGCTTAAAAATGTATTGATCGCTTCCTCCTGAAATAAGACTTCAATTTCCAAATCGTAATTTCTGCGCCCTCCCGGATCGATAAACAGTAGCGTCTGCTGTTCCCTCGCCTTCGCCTGACCGACCGGGGGGTTTGTGCCGGGCTCCAGCCCCGTAACATACTCTCCCTTGCCCCAATGCTGCCAGTTGCTGAGCCAGGGTAATTGGTTTTTCTGAAATTTCAGTGCAACGGCTATTCCGATCTGCGCGTTAAATAATCCGCAAACAGATTGACCGGACGCATCCGCACTGCAATTAATAATCGCGACTTCCTCGCCCGTTCCGGAATGCGATTCCATAGGAGCCGGGCATTTCCGGAAATTATTTCCTTCACGAAAGATCTTGTTGTCGCCATCATCAAAGCGCGGCTTCCAGTCGCCGCGCCAAAGGATATCCGTGCCTTCGTCTGCCAGCGGCCACCCGAAATTACAATGATACAGGATCATGTGGGGTGCAGGACGATTGCCGCGGTTGATTACTTCATCATGAATAAAAACCGACGCCTGTCCGATCCTCCCGGATATGGTCCGTCTCAATTCCAGCGCGGGACCAAATACCGGTGTTTGTTTAATGATGCCGGTAATACTCATTTCCAATTTCCCGGCTGCGGGGTCGGGTTGAATGATCGATTCAATTTCAGCAGGAATATTACTCACTTCCCCGTGAAGACCACGCTCGCCATATTCGTCTTTTTCCGGACCGCCCGTATGGGTCAGTCCGCAGGTTGTAAGTAACCCGCCGCCAAAGGTCCGGAGCCAGTCGGTTCCCCTGTTTGAAAAAGGTTGGGGAGCCGTGACGCCGGAATGGTTCAGCCAGCTCAGGCTATACTGATTGAAAAATGCATCGGCGATGTCCATCGCACGGTCGATAACGATTTTGTAACGAAAACCTGTACCGGTATTTATCCATGCGATCCGGGTTCCACGCCCCAGGCCATTATCCAGTACCGAGGTTTCAATACCTCCGAGTTGTGCGGTGTTGGATATTTTACCGCTCCAGTCTGTAATTCTTTGCAAAGGCATTTTCCCTTTAAGGCTTTTTAGATAAGAAAATCGTATCCTTTGGATTGCCTCCGGATTTGAGATATGCCAGTAAATCTTTTAGCTCTTCGGGATTCAGCCGGTTGATCAGACCCGGCAGCATGACAGATGTTTCCGAAAGCCTGGTTCTGGCCACATCCGTTTTCAGAATTTCCCGGAGGGTTTGCGGGGCAAACGGATTCTGGGAAATATAATATTTATCGGCATCCTGGTTCATCAGCCGGCCGACGACCGAAGTTCCGTCTTTCAAATAGAAAACGGTAGCGGCATATTGATCCGAAATCGTTTTACTGGGCTCAATGATTGCCTCCAGCATATCCTTGTAGGAGAAACGGGTTCCCACCTGGGTCAGATCCGGACCCACCACCCCGCCTTCCCCGTGCATATTGTGGCAACTGCTGCACAATGAAGCGGTAAACATCGCCCTACCCCGCTCAAAGTCCCGGCCGTTCAAACCATCTTTCAGCACAGCGAGTGCTGTATCCACTTCCCAATCCTTCCCCGGCCCCTTCGGCTGCATGACATCCTTTGTAACTCCCATTTCTACGCGGCCAACCAATGAATCCCCGGAGATCGTATTAAAATACGCAAGCCGGTTGGCAGGAACATGTTTCAGTGCATTCTTGCGGGCCAGATCAATAAATCCAATGAAACTATGCCCTCCTTTATAACCGAATGCCTTGTAGAACCAGCGGAAATAGCTGTCCTGCAATGCCGGGGTCCATCCGGATTTAGCTTCACTCAGCACCGTAGCATAATATGTTTGTTGCGCCGGAGGCACGTTGGCCAGCATGCCGGCGATATCCAGGCCGTATTGCGGATTCCGCAGAATGAGATCGGATGACTGGGTGAACGTTTTCTGATATCCGGGATCATCTTTTGCCGTAGCCAGTAAGGCCATCGTTTTTTGAACCGCATCCGGTGCATCCAGATATACCAGCAGCTTACTCAGCGACCGGTTTAATTCATTGGTTTTTGCAGGATATTGCGGGTCCAGGTAAGAGATCACCTGCGCCTTCACCGGCGCTGAAGGCAATCCCATCCGCGCGAGTGTCAGTTCAAAAGCCCGCAAAAGATCTACCTGCTGGGATTCGGATAGCTGCGTATAATTTATTCCGGTCAGTGCTTTAAGCAATTTATCTTTCTCCGTCGCATTGCCCTGCCTCGCCAGCGCAAGGGCAGCCTGGGTAAGTGTTACCGGATCTTTTTCCTGCAATGCTTTTTCCTGCCAGCCGGCTACGGGCTGGTGTTCGACGGCGATCCGGGCCGCATAGCGGATAAACCGGTCTTCATTTTTCAGATAAGGCCATGCAAAATCAACGGCGCCAGCTGTTGGGGCTCCCTGATAAGTTTCCAGTTTCCGGCGAATCTGCTGGGCATCGCTGAGTTCAGCAACCGGCAGATTTTCGGTGTTCTGTGTATTATCGCCATAATAAACGCGATAGAGATCTGATTCCAGTCTGCGGCCACCGGTAAGAAAATACATGGCGCCATCAGGTCCGATCATGCCATCGGTTAAAGGCAATGGCGAACCGGATATGAATTCTTCAGCCTTGGCTTTATAGGAAGCGCCTTCCGGTTGAGGCTGGAATGAGTAGATGATTCCAAAACTCCAGTCGAAAGCAAATATGGATTTGCGATACTTTTCCGGGAACCGGGCATGCTGTCCGCTAAAAACGGCGGTTGGTGAGCCTTGTCCGATATTTACCAGGGGTGGTAGATTATCGGGGTAAGAGGGTGACCATTTATCCGTGCCCGGGCGCCAGCCGAATTCAGCCCCGCCGGGAACAAAGCAAATACGGATAGGACGGTACCAGGGAAGGCCAAAATCCCATTCCATATCCGAATCGAAGGCAAACATGTCGCCTTCATCGTTAAAGGCAAGGTCGAACGGATTGCGAAAACCTGAACTGATCAGATTATAGTTTGTGCCGGTTGAATCCGTGTGGGCGATCCATCCTCCATGTGTATTCACTGTATTGTCATGCCCGTTTGGATCCCTGATCAGCGGCAGCAGATTATCAATCTGCCAGACCGGAGGATTGCTGTAATTATCCATTTTCGGGATCTTCGTAAAGTTTCCTGCAATAATATATAACGACTTCCCGTCGGGCGCAAGAATAATGCTATGGGGGCCATGTTCTCCAAAACCTTCCAGTCTTTTCAGCAAAGTGATTTTATCAAACTGATCATCCTGGTTTGTGTCCTCCAGACGATAGAAGCCGCTGGGCCTTGAGTTGGCCGTATCGCCTTCATCATTGACCATAACATACAGACTGTTAAATGCATACAGTATGCCATGGGCGTATCCGATTCTCCTGGCGGCTTTGGAAGTATCGCCGGGAATATGGAGTTCTATCGCTTCTATTTTGATTTTTGACAGGTTCGTATCCGCACCAATGGGTGGGATGGTCAGGCGGTATAAATTCCCGAACTGATCGGAGGCGATCATCCTGCCCTTGTTGTCAAAAGTCATTGCCACCCAGGAACCCTGATCATGGATTCCGGGGCTGTACAAATGTTCGGCATGAAAGCCAGCGGGTAGTTTGAGTGCCGCAATTTTAGGATCTGACTGGGCGGCGGAATTGGATTCTTTGTCATTGTTACAGGCACTTGCAAACACGATAAAAGCAAAAAGTGCAGAGATTATCTTCAAATGGCGCAGCGTTAGGTACATAGCAAATTATTAATATTACTTAAAAAGTGATTTTTAGCAATGAAATCATCGGAAAAGGTCAGCCAGGCAAATGAGATTGGAAAATAAGGCTATAAAATAAGACAACTATCCTGTACTATAGGGTTCTTACCGGGAATATTTTGTCGGGCATTACCGGATCAGGGTAATGGTTCCCTTATATGTATGTGTGCTGCCGTCTTCAAAAGCGATGATGACAAAGTATACATAAGTGCCGGTACCTGCTGGTTTGCCGTTTAACAAACCGTTCCACCCAAACCGGGGATCATTGGGCAATACGTCGGCAGCCTGAAATATTTTCTGCCCCCAGCGGTTAAAGATAGAAAGGTCTTTGATCAATTTAACGTCCTTTCCGCCGAGAATATAAAACACATCATTGCGGCCGTCATTATTAGGCGTAAAACCGTTAGGGATATTAACAAGCCCTCCGGAAAATATTTTTAAATAGGAAGTTCCGGTAGCTGCACAGGCATATTCATTCTGAACGGTCAGGTGGTATTCGATACTTCTATCCGGAGTAGCAACCGGACTGGAACAATCAGTACAGGATAAATAATCAACAGGCTCCCACTTGTAAGTACTCGCCTCTCCGCCAGTGGTTTGCGGATTGAACTGTACACCCGATAGGCGGGATATGCTGGTATCGGCAGGGTAGACAGTTACTTCGAAGGGGATCAGTGAAAGCGTATCCTTATTATTTTTGTACAAGGCTTCCTGGTGTAACGGTGTGGTAATTGCCGTACCGATCTGTCTGTTCTCATTGACGATGGCAAAAACCTGTCCGGTGGCCGAACGTTTAAAAAATCCGGCATAGGATGCACATTTATCCGGGGTCGCCGCATCAGTCGAAAATACAGGACCCAGAAGATTTGCATTGGCTTCCGTTGGATCAGCATCATAAAAAGATACTTTTAATCCCGCCGGCACATTTCCCCGCTTAAAATTATTGCAAATGGTAAATGCGGCATGCAGACTGTCAGCGCCCGCACAATCCAGCTTGTCGATTTTGACTTGAAAGTCATCTGCGGGAGGTATATGCAATATAGCCACCCCGGTATCCACACAACCATAAGAGCTGGTTGCAATCACTTGTTTCGTGCTATTATAAACCTTATTTTCTGCAATAAAATAAGGGTTGGCGCAGTCCGTACAATTTAAATCCTCCGCTGTACTCCATACATAAGAAGAAACGATGCCGGGTTCTGCCTGTCCACTCAACTGCAGCGTATCGCCCGGCTGCAGGGTCGCATCGGGAGGAATCGCAGTTACGTGAAATTGAAAATTGGTTTTGGAGCTGGTATTATTGATATAATTCAATTCCGGAAGGGTTGCGTTGGGCAGTTTTAACGGACTGGTACTGCCATTATCATTAAACACGGCATATAATTGATTCAGTCCGGCTGTATCGACATCAATGACGGTTGTAAATGCACTGCAACACCTGCCTGCAACAGGATCCGGAGTGTAAAAGACGGGCGATAATTTTCTGGCTTCCCCGGTGACCGGGTCCGCATTATAAAATGTAACCGGTGTGCCGGCCGGAACGGGCGCGTATCCGTTATTACACACAGATATTTTTGCGATAATCTTCGTCTGATGATAACACTGAACATCATATAAATTGACCGATCCGTCAACGGTGGGATCAAATACGGGGAAGGTAAATTTTTTCGTTGTATCGCTGCATGCGCCGTTTTCCGCAACCAGCCATACGGAATAATTACCGGGTGTTTTATAGGGACCGTTAAAATCCTTATCGGTACTCACTATTTCCGGATTCATTCCGGCGTCATTACTCATCCACCATTGCCAGGATATTCCATTCACCGATCTGTTGCTGAATAAGATACTATCCAGTATGATGGATTCTTTGGAGGCAATCTGCCGTACGTCAGGGGTAAATCTTGCCATGACTCCACAGTTTACAATAATAAAATCTGTGTAGCTGGCGAAACAACTGGCATTTGCGTTGTAAACTTTTAAAGTGATTTTGTATTTGCCGGCATCTGGAAATGTGATTGAATAAGCAGGGCTGTTCGTGCCGGCCGCTGTTCCATTTACGGTCCATTGGTAGTGTGTTCCGCCGGTAGAGGTGCTGGTAAAATGAATCAGGTCGCCTGCTTTGGGAGACCAGTTATCTCTTGTAAATCCTGCAACAATATTTTCAGCACATGGCGCATTGCATTTATTCTGATTCAGCAAACTGCTTCGGCTGCCGTTCAGGTTACTGCGCATTTTGGCTGCCTGGCCTGCAGTAAATGAATTGGTACAGGCGCCGGCCAAACTCATGAAATTGGAATTCAGATCGGGCATATCGGTTTTAAAACCGCTCAGGGTATCGCTGCTGCAGGAGTTTTGAACTGTAGCGCAGGCTGCGCCTGGCGCCGACGCTGGCGGCGTATCACAAACGCCATCGCCGTCTGTATCGCAATTGTTATTGGCGCAGCTGCCCCGGACAAACGTATTTTTCAAACCCAGGTAAGCTCCCATGAGCCGGGCCAGTTCCGGACCGAACTCAGCGCTAACGATACCGTCCAGGGAATCTACAGGTTCATTATAAGCGGAATAACCGATATCGTTGCGCCTCGACCATGTTCCGCATGAAAAATTCGTCAGGTATTCATTTTTCACGCCTTCCACATACCAGATATTGCAATATTCCTTATTGTTCCAGAAGTTTAAACTTTTTAATTTTTCATTTTCAATATCGCTGTCAAAATCACCCAGGGCTGATTGGGTTCTGGTAATGCCGGTGGAATTGCCTCCTTCCGGATCGACTTTTGCCAGACAAAAGCTAATTCCGGTATTAACACCCGGTGAACCGGCATAGGGTCCCGTATGTGCAAAGGCGTCGTTAAGATTAGCAATGGCGTCAATGATCTGCTGGTCGGAGACGGCGCCAGGATTCTGACTGATGATGTGTACAACCACCGGAACAACCTGCCCCCCCGTTGTATTTTGAGAGAAGGAGGGCGTACTAAATAAAATCACAATAAGGGTAATGAGAACCTTACCGCGAATAAAATTTGCCATTTTTAATTATCTGAACTGAAGTTGACAGCATATCCCCGTCCGGGTTCAATTTACGGGAAGCGCACAGCTTCTCACTCAAAAGCTATACCGCAATTAAAATATGGGACTAAAAACGGATCTGTTATTTTCTTGATTTTCTGTTCCGATGATAGATTTTTTTTGCCTGAGCAAGCATGATCAGGTATTCCTGCTGGGATACATCATTCGGGTCATAGCTGGCTTCGGACATTTTAAGCAGATCGTCCCAGGATATTTTTTCAGTGAAGCGGGATTTCTTCAGGAGACTTCCAAATAATGCGACGGTTGTAGCAAAACGATAAGATTTTGGTAATTCTTCAAAACGGAAGAAATGATTGGGAACCTTATATTCCTCTACATGCGGAATAGTATCGGCCGGTAGTTCAAAATGTAATGCTACCTGCGCAAAAGACGCAGCATCAACCACCGAGTCCGGACCTATGCGGGCCGGCTCAATTTCTATCAGCGCCATCAGGGTATGCCCGGATCCGATTTCTCCGCCCTGAATAATATTGCTGGTATCGGATAATGCATTCAGTTTGTTATCAAAACCGATCAGACGGTAGCTCTTCACGAGAGCCGGATCAAAACGGATATCGATATAGGCGTCTTTGGCAACAGCATAAATAGTTTGTGCAAATTCTTCCATCAATACTTTCTCCGCTTCTTTTTCATTGTCCAGGTAAGCAAAATTTCCCTTTCCCCGGTTGGCAAGCACTTCCAGTTTTGAATCTTTATAATTTCCCATGCCCACTCCCAGGCAGGTCAGATAAATTTCGGAAGAACGGTAACTGTTGATCAGCTGGTTCAGTTCCTCTTCCGATTGCTGACCCACATTAAAATCACCATCTGTCGCCAGGATCACCCGGTTCGTGCCGCCCTTGATAAACTGACTTTTAGCCAGCCGGTAAGCTGCGCGGATGCCGCCTTCTCCCGGTGTTGCGCCGCCGGCTTCCAGCTGGGCAATGGATTCAAGAATTTTTTTCTTTTCTGCTCCGGATGGTTGGGGTTAAGCCATACGCCATTCACGCCTCCATATACCACAATGGAAACGGTATCCATCTGTCACGCAGGTTATTTACCATCAGACTGAAAGCAGATTTCAGCAAGGGCAAGCGGTTCGGCAGATCCATGGATCCGGATACATCGATCAGGAATACCAGATTGGCCGGCAGGAATGCTGTCCATATTCGCTTTTTTTGCACAAATATCTGAAGAAAAAGCAATTCGTGTTGCTGCATTCCAGGGACAGGAAGAAATAACCGACTGATAATTAAAAACAGCTGTCATCGGCCGGGCTGGCTGATAATGGATATTGAAAATAATTCATCATTTCTTCCAGGCGGATGGCATCCGGCGGAACGGAATTATCCATATTTATAAACCGGCGGATATTGCTGTAAGAAGCTTTATTGATATTTATTGCAAATCCGGTTTCCGGATATTTTTCTGCCGGGATAAATGGATTTTCCACCAGTGAACTATAAGTTTCCGCACCAACCGTCCAGCGGTTCAGCTCTTCCGGTGAAAGATTTTTGGTCAGCGACATCAACCGGTTTGCGGTTTCGGAGGGGGGGCAAAACGCGGCTTCATCAGTGATGGTTTGATATTTGTCTGGCATTCACGGCAACGGTATGGCAGAATAATATCCGTCTGCCGATAATGGTCAGCGAATCTGTTTCTTGCGGAATGGTGATCCCAAATCCACCCATATTGCCGGAATAATACAGATATCCGCTGGAATGCAGCCTGATCTTTAACATTGCTGATCGGATTTTTCTGTTCATCCCTGATCTCTCCCCGTAAATAATACTGGGCCCTTCCTGAAAGGCAGGAAAGCAAATGAAAATACATATGATGCAGCAGGGTTTTCAATCAGAATGGTTTGGATTTCAGGTAAAAGATATGCTTACAAACGATTTTTATTCAAAAAGCTGATAAATGGCGGCATTATTTCTGCCCAGGCCATTATAGTCCAATCCATATCCCACCACAAATTTATCGGGAATTTCGAAACCGGTATAATCCACTTTCATCGGATAAACCGTTGCCTCCGGTTTGTGCAGAAGGGCCACGATTTTCAGGGAAGCGGTTGCTGGTGCTGCAACTGCGGCAGAAATTCGTGCAGGGTTTTTCCGGTATCCACGATATCTTCAATAATCACCACGTGGCGGTCGAACAATTCCGTATCCAGGCCGATGGAACGTGATCACCTGTCCGGAGGATTTCATTCCTTTATAGGAAGCCAGTTTGATAAAAGAAATTTCTGCATCAATGGTCAGTCTTTGAAAAGATCTGCAGCAAATATGAAAGAACCATTCAGGATTGCAATGAAAATCGGATTTTTGTCCTGGTAATCCCTGTTCAGCGATCCGGCCAGTTCGGCAACTTTCTTCCGGATATCTTCTTCGGAAATATAGGATTTGAAGTCTTTGTCATGTATTCGAATGGTGGTCATGTATCGGTTTTAGGAAGAAGGGATGCACTGTTTTCTTATACTGCCCGGGTTTCTCAGGGCCGGCTGGTTTCCGGCAATGGTCTGAGGTAAATCTTTTCACCCGGCGCCGGTTCTTCTCCCGGTTTCATCCGGTTGAACTCCAGTATGCTTTCATAACGTATACCTTCCGACTGACATATAGAATATAGGATTCTCGCCGGATTGCACAATATGAACGGGCTTCATGCCGATCTTTCTTTTCCTCTGAGAAAAATCAGCTGATCTTACGCTCAGTACATCTTCCTGGTTCATATCATTGAATTCCAGCAGGCGCGCCAGCGGAACTTCGTATTGATTGGAAAGGGAAAGAAGGGAAATGCCCGCTTTTACGATAAATCACTTTTGCCGAATTGATGTGAAAAATCCATCAGGATAATCGGTGATTGTTGCAGCGGCGATTTGCATTGGCGCTGTCGGTAAAACCCTCGCAGCGTATCCCGGTCGGTTCCCGCCGGCTCCCGGATTTGCTGGCAATCGGTTCTTCAGGGGGCAGTTTACCCATGGCAATCAGGCTGTATTTTTCCAGATCATAATCCTGAATCAGTTTGATCAGGATTTGCGGATATTTGATATTGGTGGCATATCCGGCTTTTTTTAAACCATAGGCCCAGGATTCATAATCTTCGGGATTTAGTTTGAAAAGAAAGGCATAACGGGGGCTGCTCGTCAGGATAATCCGAATGATCCCGGTAGGAATCTGCTGCGGTGGCATAACTGCGGAAACATTCTCCCCGGGCATCATCATCATGGTAGACCGTCTGGTCCCGTCCAGTTGCTTTTACATTTTATTCCAAAATGGTTATTGGAAGCTGAGCACCAGTTCGCTGGTTCCGGCCTGTGTTTCATGTATACCCTGGGCCAGAATAATGGAAGCGGGAATGCCGGAACGCTGCATTTCTGCAATCGCCAGATATTTATAGGTATTGATGTATTTGAGAATTTGTTCAGTGTTTTGCGCACAGAATCAGTGGCCCCAGCAGCAATATTCCGAATATCCATTCTTTAATTTCATCCGTTAGTTTTCTCCTTGTTATGAAAGAAACTGCATCTAAACCAGCCGTCTTATTTTTTTCGGATCAGATAAACGCCATCCCTCAGTGTCAGCATCATTTTTTCCACCTTTTCGTCTGCCAGCACCATTTCATTGAAATGCCTGGATGGCTTTTGCATTTTTCCCTTTTAACTTTTCTTCCAGCACCTGGCCATGAAACAAAACATTGTCTGCCATGATCAGACAGCCGGATTTAGTTTTGGAAGCAGGAGCCGGTAATAATCTGCATATCCTGTTTTATCGGCATCAATAAAAACCAGATCCCAGGGTTTATCCAGGTTTGCGAGCACCTCTAACGCGTTTCCGGTGTGCAAAATTATTTTATTCGCTGTTTTAGATTTCTTAAAGTTTTCCCTTGCAATGGCGGCCGTTTCTTCCCGGAGCTCCAGGGTATGCAATTCGCCGCCGGGTTTCAGCCCTTTTTCCAGGCATAAAGCACTGTAACCCAAGAAAGTACCAATTTCCAGAATATAGGTCGGATTAATCAGACTGATCATTTCCAGGAATTTTCCCTGCAGGGCACCGCTGAGCATATGGGCTTCCGGATGACCCTGGGTTTCCTGCTTCAATCTCGATTCAGCAGGGCATCTTCCTGCTGGAGAAAATGTTCGGCATATATCTGTGCCTTTGGGTTGATCAGATCCATGTTGCAAATGTAGGAAAGGTTGGGAAACGGTGAACGCTTAACGCCTGACGCACTAACGCGTCAACGATTCTTGTGATTCTCGAGACCTATCGATTGCCAGGAGTCAAGATCCGATTATGGATAAAACATGACAAGTCACTGTAATCGGACTGGTATGTCTGGCCGTTACATCGTCAGCGTTAACCGTTTAGCCATTCGGCCTGCTAGTAAGAAATAACCCGATAAAAGTCACCATGCCGTTGATCAGCAGCAGTTCCAGGCCGATGTGAAAATTTCCGCCAAACAGGTATTCCTGGTATTTTTCCAGGAAGAAACAAAGGATGGGCGAGAGTATACAGACCACGGGAACCCATTCGGTCCCGCAGACTGTCGGCTTGGTCAGGATGGAAAATGAAAATAGACCGAGCAACGGCCCATAAGTATAAGCGGCCACTTTCAGGATGATGCCGATCATGCTGTCGCTCGAGATCCATTTATATACGATCACAAAAACCAGAAACACGAAAATAAATACCAGGTGAACCCGCTGACGGATTTTTTTTCTGCGGGCTTCAGGCAGGGTTTGATTCCGGTTGATGCCCAGGATATCAATACAGAAAGATGCCGTGAGGGCGGTGATTGCGCCATCCGAACTCGGGAATAAAGCGGAGATCAGGGCAATGATGAATATGATGGAAATGATATGTCGGCATATGGTGCAGGGCCAGTTCCGGGAAAAGTTTATCACCAGTCAGGTTCAGGTTTTCAGCCGATGCAAACAGATGCAGCAGTCCGCCGAGAAAAAGAAAAAGAAAAATAACGAACAGCATGATGAATCCCAGCACCACCATATTTTTCTGCGAATCTTTCAGGGTTCTTACGGAAATACTTTTCTGCATCATCTCCTGATCCATGCCGGTCATCGTAAGCGTGATAAACATCCCGGCCAGGATTTGTTTCAGGAAAAATAATTTGCTGTCCGGATCCGTAAAAAAAATTTTGGAATATCCCTTTGCCTGCATGGCCTGCATCGCTCCGGAAAGATTCAGGTTCAGGTGATGCAAAATATAGATCACACAAATCACCATGCCGCCCAGCATACAGGTGGTTTGCAGGGTGTCCGTCCACACAATGGTTTTTACGCCACCTTCATAAGTATACAACAGGATCATCAGCAGAATGATCAGGGTAGTGAGCCAGAAAGGAACATGAAAGCCGGAAAGAATGGCGTCCTGTAGAATATTCACAACCAGGTATAAACGGGCCGTGGCGCCCAGTACCCGGGACAGAATAAAAAAAGCAGCCCCGGTTTTATAGGAACTCATGCCCAGCCTTTCATTCAGATAATTATAAATGGAGGTGAGCTGAAGCCGGTAATATAGCGGCAGCAATACATAAGCGATCAGGATATAACCAATAAAATAACCCAGGGTGATCTGAAAATAGGAAAAGGATTCGCGTGGCAACAGCACCCGGCACACTCACAAATGTGACGCCGGACAGAGAAGTGCCGATCATTCCAAATGCCACCAGCATCCAGTTGGAATTCCGGTTGCCGATAAAAAATGATTCATTGTCTGATCCCCTCGAAGTGCGCCAGGCCACAACAAGCAGCAGAACAAAATAAGCAACTACGAAGGTAAATAATAGTGCTGGAGACATGCCTGGATGCTAAATTAGTGATTGAAAATTAGGAAATACAATATTAAAATTTCAATTTTAGTTTTCTGAAAGGAACAACATCTTATGAATATTGAATCGGTAGCGGTTTTTTGTGGGTCTCACAGTGGGAAAAATCCGGTATTATGCAGAACATGTAAAAGAACTGGGCAAATTGCTGTGCATGCTGAAAGTTAAACTGGTTTATGGCGGCGGTCATAAAGGGCTGATGGGCGTTCTGGCAGATTCGGTACTGGAGCATGAAGGCCAGATCATGGGCATCATTCCGAATTACTGATCGAATGCGGAACATGCAGCATAAGGGTCTTACCGAACTGGCCGTTGTTCCGGATATGCATACCCGTAAGAAAATGATGTATGAACGCTGTGATGCCGTGATTGTGCTGCCCGGTGGTTTTGGAACCATGGATGAATTATTTGAAATTCTTACCTGGAACCAGCTGAAGATTCACGATAAAAAAATCTATATCCTCAACTCAGACGGTTTTTATAACCATCTGCAAAAACATATTAGCCTCATGAAAAAAGAAGGATTCCTGCTGGAGGAATCCGGCGGAAAGGATTTATTTTTGTAACTCGCCGGTAGAGCTTTTCAACAAGATCAGTTAAAAACCCATATTGTATCCAAACCGTAAACAGCCTGGTGATAATAAGGCGAATAGATATTCTGAATTACATCGTACATTACGCTGATCGTGATTGCGCCCGCGTCCGGCGGGTATGGCGGCGCCCCCGCCCAGTAAAAGAGAAGGAACAAACTGGGTGGGTATTTTGTGATACGGAATTGGTCGCTGCCGTAATATTTGACCTTTCCCCATATATAATTCAGTTCCGGTTGGGCCTGAATAAAAAACTGCTGAATCGGATAAAACCTGCCAAATACATTCATACCCGCGTAACTCTGGGAATATTTCAACTGATTATAATCATCATTATAACCGTAATAAGATATAATTCACACCGACCCTGCCGCAAACTGATCCGTGAAATGATATCCAACCTGCGGGGAAACATTGATAATGGTATACGTGCCAAAGTTCAGTCCCAAATTTCCACCGAAAAATAATTTCGATTTATCAAATCCCTTTGGTGAATCCATTTGCTGTGCAGATGCCACCTGCATCAAACCCAAGCGTAATTATCAGTATAAGTCCTAATCTTTTCATTCATAAAACTTTAATAATGATATAGCCGATGCGTTCAGACGTTAGTTTCTGAACGTCGGACATAGAGACTGATGGCGGTTCCCGTTGTATTCTGAATAATCGCCCGGCCGGATAACAGCAAATTCCCAGGCGCCGTTTCCGTTATTGTATTGTTTAAGGGAAGAAGTGGTGATATCATAAGTGAACATCAGCCGGATATTTTTATAAACAAAACCGATCATGGGGATGACGGCTTCGCTTACGCCGGTAGTATAATCCACCGATCACCTGCTGATCTCCGTCTCCTGATAGATTATACTGAACATTCAGTCCGCCCACCGCTTCATGATGCACCTGCCTGACTGGTATAGTAGGCCATCGGATTGATGATGACCAGATCACTTGTTTTGAAACTGCGAATTGATGAATCCGATAAATCGGGGTTTGATGCGGTTATCATATCCTACGGGCTCGGTACTGAAAAAAGTCTCCCTGGCGCTGATTGATATGCTGCACGGAAAAACCGACATTGATATATGTATTTTTATTGGGGAAATAAGCATAGTTCATACCAACCTGCATATCAAAATAATTGACATTGGGCTTGTCGATAACTACAGAAGTGGGCATTTTGGCATCGAAGAACTTTCCGTCAAACTGATCCGGAAATTTCAGGTTGGAATTATTAATGCGCTTGTTCACCCATCCGGTATTGAATCCGATGGAAAGCAAACTGGAATATCCCAGCATCTGATGATAGGCGACCGAAGCATACATTTGGGTGGTGGTCAGACTGCCGGCACCGGCCACGTCATGCAAGATGGCCCCGCCCAGACCCAAGCCAGCCGGACTGGATCTGATTCCTGCAATACCTGGGCATCTCCCCAGATACTCATGGTTTTATATGGCTGGGACATAACGGAAGACCATTGATTGCGGTAAT
Source organism: uncultured Chitinophagaceae bacterium (assembly GCA_963801295.1). Classification (GTDB taxonomy): domain Bacteria; phylum Bacteroidota; class Bacteroidia; order Chitinophagales; family Chitinophagaceae; genus Puia. The sequence goes on along the minus strand of CAWDEH010000008.1, from coordinate 198,872 downwards.
TCGCCCCCAGGCGGTAATCCGCATCCGGAATAAAACCGGTATTGGCCGGATTGGTGGTCAGGGGGGAATTAAACCATTGGGAAAAATGAAGATCCTGGGCTCTCAAGCGGATAACCCAGAAACAACCTGAAATATTGAAAACAGTAATAATTTCCGGATCCGTATCATCGGGACAGAATTTCTCGAATAGCGCTGATAAAGATACATCTTACCTGATTAACGTAATATCTCCCCTTCTGGGTTGTTTTTGTTCCATCATCAAAGGTCGCTTCAAGGGTATAAGTATACACGTCCATGGGCTGGGGAACGCCATTCCAGGTGCCATCCCAGCCCTAATACGGCGTATTTGACTGAAATACGACCTGCCCCCACCGGTTATAGATCTTCCAGTCCATGCTTTCGATGCCAAATCCCTTTACCATGATGATGCTGTTTTGCTCCGAAACGGCCCGGTGTAAAGGCATTTGGAACGTCCAGCAGGGGATTGATCAGCACATCCACATCCTGACAGACCGTATCTGCGCATTCAAACTGGTTGTATGCCACCAGGCAGGCATTATAAGTGCCGGTTTCAGTGGTACTGATGCATAACGGTATCGGCGTTTGCTTTATCTGTGGAATCTCCATCTCCAAAATAACAGGTGTAATGAGTTGCCCCGTCGAATTGTTCATGAAATACGGTCGGAACATTATATTCCGGAGGAACCGGCCGGGTGCTGAAAGCCGGCTGTCGGTCTTGTCATGTACCTGAATGGTTCGGGTGGTGGAATCCCGGATATTACAGGTTCCGTTGTCAATGGCCAGCAAGGAAATGGTATAAGTTCCGGTATCGGCATATATATGGGTCGGATTTACCTCGGTAGAAGTGGTTCCGTCCCCGAAATCCCAAAAAAACTGCTGCCCGGCCAGGGTGGTATTATTGAAATAAGCTCGTATAGGGCGCGCATCCGTCCGGCACTTCAAACTGGGCTTTCACCAGGGGTGAAACCCGCAGATTTTTGGTCAGGCTGTCCGGGTAATTACAATAACTCGTATCCAGTAAAACCAGCCTGACCAGATAAGTGCCCGGAGCTGCATAAGCATGTGTCACAGCTGCCTGGCAGCCGGGAACCCGGACGCCGTCCCCGAAATCCCAGGTAAAGTCATCCGGCCCGAAAGGTTTGCCCGGCGGGGCAGTGGAAGTATTGTCGAACTGATAATTGAGCGACTCGCAGGGGGGCAGTTTGGTGATATTAAAATCCAGGATTGCTTTATCGGTTCGTACCCGGATATTCAGATAAGCGGTATCGCTCACATTGCAGGTGTTGGAATCGATGGCAATCAGCCGCACACGGAATGTGCCGGTTGTGGTATAAGTATGATTAACCTGATAGGCCGTGGTAGCTGCTATCCGGTGTTCCGTCACCAAAATTCCAGATATATTGTTTGGCATTATGGAGTGTATCCACAAACAGTACGTCCAGGGGCACACATCCGGAACTATCATAACGACCATTGATGAGAGATCGCGGATCTGCAGCCACGCCGGCAAAATTAAAAGCAATTTTTATGGCTGCCATATTACATCCCGCTCCACCGGTTCCATTTCGTGGCGACCATACGCCGGGCGTTGTGGGGAAAGGCGTGAGGCTGTGAGCTCCGCAATTGGCGCAGATGGCCTGGTAAATGATCCCATTCTGATCGTACCGGCTCGTTCCGCCGTCCACATGTTCACTGACACTTTGCGGCCCGTCATTCTGCCCGAAAAAAGTGGCATATAACAAGGCCGAAGCATTTTTCTGGATAACGATAAAATAAAAATCCCTGTCCTCAGTTATTTTTTTTATGGCATTGGAGAAACCGGCATGCCGGCGGTTCCGTAAGCCATAGGGATCGCTGCTGGCAAAAAGCCATCCGCCCCATCCGGAAACATATACATTCTCGCAGCGGTCAACCAGAAAAGCAACGGGAGAAATATTCGGATTGGGGCCGGCTTTTCCAAAAGTGGTGGAATATACATATTCGGAAAGATCGGGCTTTAGTTTTGCGACAAACTGTTTGGCGCCCGGATTGATAAAGCCTACATTGGGTGTGGTTGCCCAGTTGCCGGTTGTGGAACCCATTACATAGGGAAATCCCTTCTTGTCAAATTCGATCCCGTATATGGCATCAAATCCGGTGGTTCCCAGAAAAGTTGTTTTCTGCAGCGTGTTGATCCGTCATTGCTGATGATGGAAATATATCCGTCGCAGACGCCGCCGGCATAAGCCGGCTGAATGACACCTGTTTTATTTCCCGGAAAATCTGCGTGCTGGCAGTAGCGCCCGCCACATAAATATCTCCGTTTACCGGATTGATTTTTAAAACAAAACAGGCATCTTCCCTTGAGCCGCCCAGATAACTGGCAAAGATCAGATTCTTGCAGTCGGGAGATAATTTTACCATCACGCCGTCCTGATCTCCTCCGCCATAATTTGGTTGAAAAACACCCGGCGTAATCGGAAAATCCTTATCAGAACGGGTGCTGGCCGCCACGTAAATATTATTGGCAGCATCCAGGATCACTTCACTCCGGGAATCATCTCCATAATTTTTGATCAGCGACATGGCTTCTTCCGGCAGCTTCTCCGTTTAGCTGATCTTCCACATTTACGCAATCATATTTGCTGCCGCCGATTCTGGCTGAACCAATCAGATTGTTGCCGGCCGCATTCAGTTTAACCACGAACATTTCACATCCTCCGGGTGTGCCGAAAGTAGTTCTGAAAAGGAAAATCCGTGGAATAAGTTCTGCCCATAACCACCAGGTTTCCCTGAGCGTCTGAGATCATGCTGTGCGGACATTCCTCCTGCATTTCCCCCGATATAAGTGCGTATAAACGGTTCCGGCCGTTGCTGCTGTAGCGATGATGCCTACATCATATTTGCCGCCCCGGAAATTATTATCGAAATGCACCGGTTGACACCGGAAACCCGTCGCCGAATACAATGCCCCCGGCAAAGAAAGTTCCGTCAGGACCCGGAGTTGCCGTAAAACCCCAGTTGGTTGCCCTGCTTCCGGAAAAAGTGGAAAACACAAGTGTCGGATCAATCACCAGTACACGGTTGTTGTTATAATGCTTTACGTCGAACCGGACCACCCGGTCTTTGGAAACACGGTATCTGCAGGATGACCTCTTCCCTGCCCTGATCGCCGGACTGGTAAGAATAGGGTTCCATTTCTTTCACTTCTCCTACGGATGTTTTTATAGTTAAGCGGTTATTCTTCACCGTTAGTCCGTCAACGCCTTCATATTGCAATGCAATATTTCCGCGGATCGGCGCCCGGATGAACGATGATATCGTATTTCAGTTTTCCGTTGGCGGTATAATACCGAAGGTCTATACCCGGATAAATATTTTTATAGGTAACACCCTGGAATATGCGGCAATTCCTGGCCCATTTGGTGGAATCATTTCCGATAAAATAATTATTGTATGTATCCAGGGGTTTGTCGGGAATGATTTCGGTAGCCTCATTCATATGCAGGAAGTTCACTGCATAGGCATGGGAGCGAAGTGCTTTCGGGCCGGCCGTTATCAATTCGCCGGGCAGCCGGAGTCTTCCCTTACGCTGATATCGTCCGGATGCGCTGGTAGGAATGGGATTCACTGTAACGGGCCAGTTCCTGTGGATTATGAAGCACGACCTTAAATCCCTTTTTGTCCAAAAATAAACTTCCGTTGCCGATATCTGCGCTTTTAGTATTACCCGGGAATCCCACTGGCCCTTATTTTCAATGAATTCCAGGTTGGTGGATTCGGTCTGGGCAAAGCATTGTCCCAGGCCAGAGCAGTAAAACAGCAAATGCAAGAAAAATCCGTAACTTGAACAATATTTTTATTTTAAAATTTACGCAAATCAAATGCAGGTTCAGATCAAATGGGATTTGTTAAAAATAATTCAATCCTTTCTCATGCTATCGAATCACGGAACCGTTAATGCGTTTTAACGGATCAGGGTAATGTCTCCTTTCCTCCTTGTTTTTGTGCCGTCAAAGAAATGTGGCTTCCAGCGTATATGCATATACATCCAATGGCTGGGGAGTTCCTTTAAATGTGCCATCCCATCCATAATCCGGATTATTGGATTGGAAAACGATCTGCCCCCACCGGTTATAAATCTTCCAGTCCATCTCCGCAATTCCAAATCCTTTTACCCTGATGATACTGTTCTGACCAAACCTTCCGGGCGTAAATGCATTGGGAACATCCAGCAAGGGATTGATCAGGGCTTCCACCGGATGGCAGACTGGTATCGGAACATCCGTATTGATTGATGGCAATCAGGCAGGCATTGAAACGTGCCGGTTTGCTGGTACTGGTGAATCACGGTATCCGCCGTATTTTTTACTGTGGAATCGCCGTCTCCAAACAACCAGATATAATGGCGTGGCCCCGTGGAATTATTGGAAAAAACAGTCGGGGTATTATATTCCGCCGGAACGGGCGGGTGGTGAAATCAGCTGTGGGTTTGGGATGTACCTGGATGGTACGGGTAGTGGAATCCACTGATATTACAGGTATTCGAATCAATCGCCAGCAATGAAATGGTATAAGTGCCGGTGATCGGTATACAGATGCACAGGATTCATATCAGTGGATGTGGTTCCGTCTCCAAAATTCCAGAAAAATTGTTGTCCGGCGAGGCTGGTATTATTGAAAACCGCAGTATAGGGCGCACATCCGTCCGGCACTTCAAACTGTGCTTTTACCACGGGAGATACGCGCAAGGTTTTGGTCAGCGCTGTCGGGCGAATTACAATAATTGGTATCCGTCAATATCAGACTGTACCAGATAAGTTCCGGCAGCCGCATAAGAATGCGTGAATGGGACTGGTGCCGGGCGCGCTGCTGCCGTCTCCGAAATTCCAGGTGAAATGACCGGGGCAGAAAGGTTTTCCGGCAGGAGGAGTGGATTTATTGTACAAACTGGTAATTGAGCGACTGGCAGGGCGGGAGTTTGGTGATATCAAAATCCAGGTATGGCCTTGTCTGTCCGGACCCGGATATTCAGATAGGCCGTGTCACTGATATTACAGGTGGTGGAATCGATGGCAATCAGCCGGACCCGGTAATTTCCGATTGACTGGTATAGGTATGAAACACCTGAAATGCAGTGGTGGTTGTATCCGGAGTTCCATCGCCGAAACTCCAGATATATTTTTTTGCATTGTGAACGGTATCTATAAACAATACATCCAGCGGAACACATCCGGAACTGTCATAGCGGCCATTGATCAGCGATCGTGGGATCTGCGGCAACACCGGCAAAATTGAAAGCGATCTTCACGGCAGCCAGATTGCATCCGATCTGCACCGGTTCCGTTCCTGGGTAGCCCATACGCCCGGTGTTGTCGGGAAATTTCCCATTCCATAACAATTCGCACAGATGGCTTCATAAATAATGCCCTGTTTGTCGAAACGGCTGGTTCCTCCGTCCACATGATCTCCCACGACCCCCGTCCTGTCCGAAAAAACTTCCATACAACTGGCTGGCTGCATCTTTTTTCATGACGAAAAAATAAAAATCATCCCCGTCGGTTGTTTTCTTGATCGCATCGCTTGTAACCGTAAGCCCGGTTGTTCCGGAATTATGATAAACAGCCGATCCGCCTCCTTCCGTTTCAATTCCTCCGCCCCATCCGGCTACATATACATTCTGACAACGATCAACCAGAAAAGCCGTGGGTGAAATATCCGGGATAGGCAGCCCCTTTTCCGAAAACGGTGGAATAGATATAAGCTGAAATATCGGGTTTCAGTTTGGCGATAAATTGTTTGCCGTTGGGCTGACTGAATGCCGCATTGATCACAGGCCAGGCGCCGGTGGTGGTTCCCATGATATATGGGATAACCCAGGTTGTCGAACTGTACGCCGTACAGGACCTCGGTGCCGCTGGTTCCGAAATAGGAGGTCTTCCAGCGTTCCTCCATCATTGCTGACGATGGATAGAAATCCGTCAATGCCTCCCTTATTGGTTGCAGATACCACGGTTCCGTTTCCTGTGCCCTGTAAATTGGTGCTGGATGTGCCTCCGGCTATATAAATGTCATTGTTGTACTGGATTCAGTGCAAGGGCAAAAGCCGCATCATCACTGTTGCCTCCCAGATAAGTAGCTGGCGAGTATGGTTCCCAGATCGGGATTTGTTTTAATAAAAACACCATCCTGTTTACCGCATTTGTTTTCTGAAATGCATTGGCCGTTACCGGAAAATCTGTGGAAGTGGTACAGGATGCCAGGTAGACATTTCCTGCATTATCCAGGATCACTTCACTGCGGCCATCATCTCCATAATTTAACCGCAGGGAGTTCTGTCCCATCGGAACAATATTGTTGGAATATTTCGGAGCAATATTTACCCCGTCGTTTGAACTGCCGCCGATCATCCGCGAACCGATCAGCGCTGTTCCGGTTGCATTTAGTTTGGTCAGGATAATATCATAGCCGCCTTTTAGCACATCCTTTCCCGTGGCTGTCTGACACTTGGATAATCAGGAGAACTGGTTCTTCCGGCAATCACCAGGTTTCCTGCCTTGTCCACGATCAGGCTATGCGGCTGTTCATTCCCCTTCCCGCCAATATAAGTGGCATACAGGCGGTTCACGCCGTTGCTGCTGAATTTCATGATGGTGATATCATATTGATAAATTCCATCGGTATTATCACCTCCCTTGAAATTTGGACTGATATGCACCCGGACTGGCGAGAAAACCATTGCCTGCATCATTGCGGATGGAATTGAGTATGATGCTTCCTGAATAAAAATTCCCGGCTTTCATCATAAGTAGCCGTATAACCCCAGTTGTCCGAATGGCTTCCGGTAAAACTGGAAAATACCAGTGTGGGATCAATTACTATGGTTGCAGATTTTGAATAATCTGCCAACCTGAAACGAACGGTATTGTCAGGCCCCGCCTCATATCTGCATTCCAGATCCTTATTGCCATCTTTTGAAAACTGATAGGTGTGCGGAATGATTTCTTTTACATCACCGACCGATGTGTGTACAGTGAGCTGATCGGCTTTTTACCGATGAGTTTGTCCGCGCCCTTATATTTCAGCATGATATCGTCGGGATTGCCACCGGGATGAACAACCAGATCATATTTCAGACTGCTCGTTTTCAGTATAATAGCGTAAATCGATATTCCGGATAAATATTTTTGATAGATTACGGCCTGATAAATTTTGCAATTGGAAGTCCATTTGGATGCGATCATTTCCGATAAAATAATTATTATAAGTATCCAACGGTTTATCCCCTGTAATTTCCACCCCTTCCAGACTGTTCACAAATTCCACCTGGTAAAGATGGGAATGCATGGTCAGTTCTCGTCTGTCGAAGGAGCTATGTCCGATTGTTAGCCTCGCCCGTTTTTTTATTAACGGTGGCATGCATCATTTGATCGGAATTGTCCCTGTTGAAGGATACGAAGCTGAGCTATTGGCTTGTACGGGAAGCAGTGGCCGTGCATGGAAAGTCGAAGCGCATCCATGTCATCGGCATTTTGCAGCAGAACGGAAAAACCATGTTTCTGTAAAAAGAAATTGCCGTTGGGCATATCTGCCCGGAAATTCATGGCCGTATCCCACTGGCCTTTATTTTCAATAAATTCCAGGTTGCCCGGATTCATCTGGGCCCGGGTCTGCAGCTGCAAAGCCACGGACAAAATGAAAAAGATGAAGAGCTGTTTTTTCAATCCGTTTTGTTTTGATCAAATCATTTAAGAGATCCTGCTCCAGGCTGTTTTTCCTCTTTCCTGCATCAGCTGGTCACGAAGGCCGGATTGTTCCGGCAATATCCAGTTCCGGATCTTCTGCTAAAATTTTTTCCGCAGACCGTACGGCCATTTGCAGTATCTCTCTGTCCCGCACAATATCCGCCAGTTTAAAATCCAGTATTCCGCTTTGCCGGGTTCCGGCAATATCGCCCGGACCCCGAAGCTCCATATCTTTTTCCGCAATCCGGAATCCGTCGGAGGTTTCGGCACATAATCTGTAACCGTTCCCGGGCTCCCTCCCAGTTTGTTTCCGACTAATAGATGCAATAGCTCTGATCAGCTTCCCCTGCCCACCCTTCCGCGCAACTGATGAAGTTGGGAAAGACCGAATTTTTCTGCACTTTCAATCACCATCACGGTGCATTGGGAACATTCACGCCTACTTCAATAACGGTGGTGGCCACCATAATCTGTGTGTCGCCGGTAACAAATCTTTTCATATTGGTTTCCCTGACCTCTGTCTTTTGCCTGCCATGCACCATACTAATATAATACGCCGGTTCGGGAAAATAGGCTTTTACATTTTCATAGCCCTTCATCAGGTTTTCATAATCGAGTTTTTCGGATTCTTCAATCAGGGGGAAAATAATATAGGCCTGCCTGCCTTTTTTAATTTCATCCTTTAATGAAATCCATCACTTTAGGCCTGTCATATTCATAACGCTTCACTGTTCTGACGGGTTGCCTTCCGGGCGGCAACTCATCAATTACACTATAATCCAGATCGTTGTATGCGGTCATCGCCAGGGTACGGGGAATGGGCGTAGCGGTCATCACCAGTACATGGGGCGGAATCACGGCTTTTTTCCAGATTCTGGCCCTTTGCGCCACGCCAAACCGGTGTTGTTCATCTATGATGGCCAGTCCCAGATTTCTGAAACTGAACCGGATCTTCCAGGATGGCATGGGTTCCGATCAGTATATTCAGAGACCCTTCGGCCAGTTCTTCGAGAATTTTTCTCCTGGCTGCTGATTTAACGGTGCCGGTTAACAGGGCTGACTGATAGCGGGAGATCCTTCAGCAGTTCTCCGAAATGGTCCGCATGCTGTTTGCTGAGGATTTCTGTCGGGGCCAGCAGGCAACTTTGAAATCCGTTGTCGGCTGCCAGCAGCATGGTCAGCAGGGCAACCATGGTTTTGCCGCTGCCCACATCTCCCTGTAAAAGCCGGTTCATCTGATGCCCGGTGGCTGTGTCCTTCCGGATCTCTTTTATTACCCTTTTTTGGGCGCCGGTGAGTTCAAAGGGAAGGGCTTTTGAATAAAAATCATTGAACAGCGGACCAACCTGTTTAAACAATACCCCGTGGGAATGTTTTTGGCGTTGCGACTTTTGATCATGCCCGTTCTTACCTGGTTCAGAAATAATTCATCAAATTTTAACCGGTTCAGGCCATTTCCGGTAAGCCGTTGGGTTTGACGGGGAAATGGATGTGCTTGATAAGCCTGAAAACGGGGCATTAGCTGCAGTGATTCCAGTAGTTGCCGGGGCAAAAATTCGGGTATATCCTTTTCTTTTAGCTGGGAAAACAATTGTTGGGTGAATTTGGCCATCTGCCGGCCACCCAGCCCCCTGGCTTTTAGTTTTTCAGTGCTGGGATAAACGGGCTGGAGACGTAAAGCCCTCTGCCGGCTTTTCGGTCACCGAAGACTTCTATTTCCGGATGGGTGATCTGCATTTCTCCATTAAAAAAGCTCACCCTGCCATAAACGAGGTATCGGAAACCCGGATTCAGGGATTTCTGTATCCAGTGAATACTCTGAAACCAAACGAGCTGAAGGGTTCCGGTTGCATCTTTTAAATTCGCAACCAGTCTTTTTGCGTCTGCCTGTTCCCAGTAATTTCAGGCTTCCCAGAATGCCGGCAACCTGTATAAATTCTGTGCTGGAATGTTATTTCGCGGATGGTATTGATCCGCGATTTGTCGATATGCCGATAGGGATAGAATTCCAGCAGATCCCGGAAGCTGTCGATCCGAAGTTCTTTGCGGAGCATTTCTGCCCGGTGAGGACCTACTCCCTTCAGGTACTCGATCGGGCTATCTAATATCTCCGGGGAAATCCTGTTCATGAGGGTAGTAACAAATTTAGTTCAATTCCGGTTGAGATGACGTTTTCATGCCTTGCATTAAACGGATTATGGTTGTATATTGTCGGGACATAGTTTCGCCTGATGAAATATTACATTAAGCTACTCAGGCCCAAAGACTGGGCAAAAAATCTTTTTTTATTTGTTCCCTCTTTTTTTGCAGGTCAGTTTTTTAGCTCCTTCCCGGCTGGCAGCAAATGCTGACCGGATTTTTTTGCTTTTTGCTGTTTTGCGAGCAGTATCTATATCATCAATGATTACCGGGATATAGAAGAAGACCGGAAACATCCGGTAAAATCAAACAGACCCCTGGCTTCGGGTAAAGTAAAAAAATCCGTTGCCATCGTCATCTGCATTGGGTTGCTGCTGCTGGGTACTGTCCTGGCGTATATCTGGCCGATCCGAGTTTTCAATTCCTTTTTATTCTGGGCATCTATTTTTTTATGAACCTGGCTTATTCCTTCGGGCTTAAAAATATTGCCATCCTGGATATCCTGATCCTGGCCACCGGCTTTGTGCTGCGGGTGAAGGGCGGGGCAATCATATCCCAGGGTAGATACTTCTGAATGGCTGATCATCATGACTTTCCTGTTGTCCCTTTTTATGGCCATCGCCAAACGAAGGGATGATCTTCTGCTGAAAGCGACAACGGGTACGGACATGCGAAAATCCATGAGCGGCTATAATCTGGACTTTCTGAATACGATGCTGGGATTATTCAGCGCCATCATCATTGTGGCTTATATCAACTATACGGTTTCGACGCTGACCATTATCCGGCTGGGTACCCATCGTCTGTATTATACAAGTCTTTTTGTTATTGCCGGTCTGATGCGATACCTGCAGATCACTTTTGTGCTGAAAAAATCCGGCTCACCCACAGAGATCCTGTATAAAGACCTTTTCATACAGGTTACGCTTGTTTTATGGATTATCAGTTTTTTTGTGATTTTATATTTAAGGGACATAATAATTTTTAAAAATGAAGAAACAAATTGCAAACTGGGGCAATTATCCCGGTGATGGAAAGTAATGAGGAAATCTTTTTCTTTTCCGGATCAGCTGAATGAACTGCTGCGAATGAGCAAGCGTTTTATTCCCAGGGGCAATGGCCGTTGTTATGGAGATGCCTCCCTGGCCAGACGAACCATTTCCACCTTGAAATTCGATAAGATACTTTCGTTTGATACAGCGAACGGAATTTTTGAATGCCAGAGCGGACTCACGCTGGATCAGATTCTGGAAGTTATTGTTCCCAAAGGCTGGTTTCTGCCGGTTACACCAGGCACAAAATTTATTACGGTCGGCGGGGCCGTTGCCAGTGACGTGCATGGAAAAAATCATCATATTGACGGATCCTTTTCCAATCATATCCTGGAAATGGACATTGGTGCTGGCTTCAGGAGAAACCATCAGCTGTTCCCCGGATAAAATACAGATCTGTTTGAGGCAACCTGTGGGGGTATGGGATTGACCGGCATTATTACCCGGGTAAAATTCAGGCTGAAGAAAATTGAAACCTCTTTTATACGGCAAAAACAAGTCAAGGCCGAAAATCTGGAAGAATTGATTCGACTTGTTCGAACAATACCATCAATTATACTTATTCTGTTGCCTGGATCGATTGTCTGAAAAAAGGAGCCAATTTCGGGCGCAGTATCCTGATGCTCGGAGAACACGCCTGCATGAGCTGATCTGAACCGAGAACAAAAGCAGGATCCACTGCAGGTTGCCGAAAAAAAAGCAGATTAATTTTCCGTTTAACCTGCCATCCTGGGTTTTGAATGCATTTACAGTGAAAGCATTTAATTTTCTTTATTATACCAAAAATTTTAAAAAGGAAATCAATAAGCTGATTTACCTATGAATCTTTTTTTTATCCGCTGGATGCCATTCTGCATTGGAACCGGGGATATGGTAAAAACGGATTTGTTCAATATCAGTTTGTGCTTCCGCTGGATGCAAAACAGGGTTTGATTGAAATTCTGAACCGGATCAGTGATAAGGGACTGGGATCATTTCTGGCGGTGTTGAAGGTTTTTGGCAAACAGGAAAGTATTATTTCCTTTCCGAAGGAAGGATATACCCTGGCGCTCGATTTTCCGGTTAAACCCGGCCTGCTGGATTTTCTGGATGAACTGGATCAGATCGTACTTCGCTATGGCGGAAGATTGTATATGTCCAAAGATGCCCGCATGAAACCGGAATTCTGCAATGCGGTTATCCCGGGCTTGAAAAATTTAAGGATATTGTCAGGAAGTATAATCCCGGATGGAAAAATTCATTCCCTTCAGTCCGACAGATTATTTTTAACATCTAACTGATTTTCATGGCAACTGTTCTTATTCTTGGAGCCACTTCAGATATCGGAATTGCAATTGCGAAAAAATTTGCTTCCGAAAAATTTGATGTGCAGCTGGCGGCGCGCAGTCCGCAGCTGCTTGGACCCGGCTTGCGTCAGATATTGCCATCCGCTATGGGGTTAAAGTGCAATGCTTATGCATTTGATGCATTGAAATATGGAGAGCATGCTGCATTTTTTAATTCCCTGTCCCCGGTACCGGATGTTACTGTTTGTGTTTTTGGTATTCTTGACGAAGAAGACGCTGGCTTTCAACGACTGGACTGTTGACAGAACGGATGATTAATACCAATTATACCGGCGCAGTCTCCATACTCAATGTGGTGGCTAAAAAATATATCTCCAGGCAAAATGGAACGATTATCGGGATCAGTTCGGTGGCCGGGGACCGCGGCCGCGCCAGCAAACTGATTTATGCCAGCGCCAAAGCGGCATTTACTACTTATCTGTCGGGCCTCCGGAATATGTTTTACCGGGAAAAAGTTCATGTATGACCGTACAGCCGGGATTTGTATATACGAAAATGACAGCCAATCAGTCTTTGCCTCCATTGATCACTTCCACACCTTCGAAGTAGCAGAAATTATCTATTCTGCGTATCTTAAGAAGAGGAATACCGTATATGTAAAATGGTTTGGAAGTACATCATGTTTATCATTAAGATGATTCCTGAATTTCAGTTTAAAAAAATGAATTTGTGAGTGATTTCAAAAGGATTGCTTTTTTTGATTTTGATGGGACCATCACATACGAAAGATACTTTGATCGGAGATCATTAAATTTCAGAAAGGGAATCTCTCTTTTTATACCGGATTTTTTTTGAATTTACCCTGGTTACTGGGGTATAAACTTGGGTTTATCCCGAATGATACAGCCAAACAAAAATTGCTGAAATACTTTTTTGGTGGGATGAAGAAAGAAATTTTTCAGGAAAATTGTGATGCGTTTGCAGCAACCCGGCTAACCCAGTCTGATCCGTCCGGAGGCATTGCGGGAAATCAGCAAATTGAAAGCAGGCGATACGGAAATTGTGATTGTTTCGGCTTCGGCGGCCAACTGGATCAGGAAATGGAGCGACTCCCTGCCGCTGGAACTGGTTGCTACCTCGCTTGAAATAAAAAACGGAATGATTACCGGCCGGATAGAAGGGAAGAATTGTCAGGGTGAGGAAAAAGTGCGGCGGATACTGGAAAGATGGAACCTGGCGGATTTTGATGAAATATATGCTTATGGAGATTCGGAAGCGGATAAACCCATGCTGGCCCTGGCAACAAAATCATTTTATAAACCTTTCAAAACCTGATGAATACGCTGCATACGATATTATATTACTTGAGTGCGGCCGTTTTTATTTATCTCGCTGCCAATGCCCTGTATCTTTTTATTATTGCACTTTGCGGGCGACTGATCAGGGGTAAAAAATTCTCCGTTCATCCGGAGAAAAAAAAGATTTCGGTTCTGATTCCCTGCTTTAAGGAAGACCTGATTATCTTGGATACCGCATATCGTTCGGCTGAACACGATTATCCGAAGGACAGATTTACCATCACCGTTATTGCCGATAAACTGAAACCGGAAACCGTCGCCTCGCTCCGGCAAATACCGGTAAATGTGCTGGAAGTGGATCTGAATATGAAATCCCGCTCCCTGCATGCCGCACTGGAAACGATGCGCGGCCTGGATACGGAAATTGTCATGATCCTGGATGCAGATAATATCATGGGCCCCGGTTGCCTGGAAAAAGTGAACGCTGCATTTCAGCAGGGATTCACAGCCGTGCAATGTCACCGCACGGCAAAAAATAAAAATACCTCTATCGCCTGGCTGGATGCCATGAGTGAAGAAATCAATATCAATCTTTTCCGCAGGGGCCCGGCCGTGCTGGGTTTGTCTGCTGCGCCAATCGGATCGGGAATGGCCTTTGATTACTGCGCTGATCACGCGATATTTTTTCATCAGAAGAGATCCTGAATAATCCGGGAGAAGACCGGGAAATCGACATGCAACTGATGCGACGGAAAATAAAAATGGAATTTATAGATGATGCGCTGGTTTATGATGAAAAAGTGGCCAATGCCGGTGTGTTTGAAAAACAACGAGTACGCTGGCTGGAAGCGCAGGTGAATCACGCAAAAAGATTTTTTCATGCGAGATATGAAAGATGCACCCAAAACCTTTTTATATTTCAATAAATTTTTCCAAAACCTGTTGCTTCCGCGCATTCTGACCATGCTGGTTTTTTGTTTTTTTACTTTCATGCTGATTGTACAGGGGCTGTTCGGGGCTCATCTGCTTTTTCCGGACTGGCAGGTCTGGATCCTGCTGATGGGAATTTATCTGCTCACCCTTTGTATTTCCATTCCCGGGGTTTTATAGCATGAAAACGCTGCGTGCCCTGAGCCAGGTTCCGGTTCTGATGCTCGCCATGGTTCGGGCCATTACACAAATGAAAAAAAAACGTACAGAATTTTTGCATACGCCGAAAACTTTACGGAGGCGGAAGGAGAAATGACCAGTCAACGTTAGTTGTCATGATTCGAGCTCGAATGCACCAAATTATATCCAACACCTCTTAAGAAACCATTTGATCTGGATAAACTGACCTTTCAGCAGATAGCGCGTAATTGCCTTGGGCAGGCTGAAAAATGTGAAGAACAGGTAAAAATACAGCAAGCTGCAGCGGACTGCTGTTACGTCGCATATATAAAATCCGGTTTCGGGTGTGGTAATAAGCTTTCAACGGATTTTCCTTCCCCACACTCATGGATTCCTTGTGATAAATTACGGCAGCAGCCTGATACCAGATTAGTATAACCCGCTTTCCGGATGCGCACCGACCAGTCCCATTCTTCATAATAAAGAAAAAATTTTTCCGGGAACATGCCTGTTTTTTCGATCACTTCTCTTTTAACCATCATGGCGCAGCCATGGGCCGCGGCGGTGGCCCCTGAAACATTATAACTGGCCCAGATCTGGTTCGCGATTCACCAATTGTTGATGTTCTCCCCGTGTACATGATTCATGGGCTTAAAGCCTGCATATTGAATGATCCCGGGGTGGTCGAAATATTTGATCTTGGGGCAAACCGCACCAATGGCAGGATTCCGGAAAAAAGGTTCCAGCAGCAATTGAATCAGATCCGGGAGTTAATTCGGTATCGTTATTGACCATGAAAATAAATTCGCCTTTTGCCTGCCGCATTCCCCAGTTATTGCCGCCGGCAAATCCCAGGTTTTTGTCACTCAACAATAACCGGGTATTCGGATAGTCTTTAGCGTTGAAAACAGTTTCGGGCGAAATGGAGGATGCCATATCGCAAACCAGGATCTCGTAATTCCGGTAATGCAGCTTTTTGCTGGATTCCAGGAATTCGCGGGTGACCGCTGCCTGATTGTAATTCAGCGTGATAATGGAAACCAATGGTTCATTTGCAATCCGGAATGCATTCATTCCCCGAAAGATACTGCGTAATGATGAACCCGGAAACCTTAAACACTGGATTTCTGGATCAGTGCAGAAGGAGTATTGGCCATGATCCACAGATCGTACATGAAATTAGTACTTGTTGGCATAATCAATGTCCAGATTGATCCTTTCTTCCACCGACATCTCTTCCTTACCTCTTTTCTTGAATCTGCCAGAGACCGGTCATGCCGGCAGGCGCCAGGAAACGCTGGGCACACTGGTCGGTGGTCAGGGTAGCCGCTTCGTATAGAGGCAGCGGACGGTTGCCGACGAGCGACATATCACCCAGCAAAACATTCAGCAACTGGGGCAGTTCATCCAGGCTGGTATTCCGCAGAAAATCACCTACCCGGGTAATCCGCGGGATCATTGTTGATTTTAAAGAATGCAGGGATCCTTCGACTGCCGGTTTCGCCGCATATTGATTCAGGTGAGAAAATTCCTTTATTTGCTTGTCGGCGCCGGCAAACATGGTTCTGAACTTGTAAAATTTAAAAATCCTATAACCCCTTCCGGCTCTTTTGGAAATATAAAAAATAGGTCCCTTGGATTCGAGCCGGATAGCCAGGGCAATCAGCAGAAACAACGGACTTAATACCAGTAAAGCGGTCAGCGAAACCAGAATGTCAAAACTCCGCTTTAAAATGGAATGGATATTGGCTGGCGGAATAAAGCGCCTTCTTCCTCTTTCAGCCTGCTTTTCATTTCCACTGCTTTGGCTTTTACCTTATTCAGGAAACGCACTTTGCTGATGAGCATGTTTTCCTGCGGCAGCATCAATCTGCATGATTTCATCCGCCAGCATATGTTTTTTATAAAGCTCCAGTTCCATATCACAGAGATTGGTGGAATCCATGATGAAAGGGATGGTGCAAAGCGGCTTTACTGCTGTTCAGAAAATGAACGAAATTTTTTACGGCTGCAAAATCAAAACTGGATTCGCAGAAAATTACTTCCGGAATGATATTTTTTTCCTGGGCTATGGAACGTTTAAGTTCTGCTTTTGCATTTTCAATTTTGTCAGAAGCATAACCGCGCTTGTATAGTTTAACAAGTCTTTCAATATTGGCAGGATTCTTGCCAATATAATAAAATCCGCTGCTGATGTAACCCGGAGCAGCTGCAACTTCTTTTGACCGGATGCTGTACCGGACAAAAGCTTTTTGCTGATAAGTTGAGGTTTTGGGTAAAAATGTAAAATCCATAAGTAGGGTCTGGTTTAATTTTCATGAATACGACAGCAATGATTAAACTGCTTTCATTGGGTAATAGGTATCGAACGATTTGTTTTCTATCAATTGTTGCACCGCGTTCACCAGGTCAACCGGGTTAAACGGTTTAGAAAATAATTGTGAACATTATACGCTGCACAATTTTCTTCTGTTTCTTCCTTGCCCAATCCGGATAATACCATCACCGGAATATTCTTATAAATTCCACTGGATGCCAGTTGCTGGATCAATTCCCAGTTTTCCAGATCAGGCAATTGCGGATCAGCAATAATCAAATGAGGAAAATTTCTTTTGGAAAGCCAGTGCATTGCGGAACAACCATCGGGCACTGTAATCACCTGATAAGATTTTCCAAGTACTGTTTGAAGCAAAAACCTGATTGCCTTACTGTCATCTACTGCTAAAATTTGCTTTTTCATTGGGCAGAAGTCATTTTTTTATTTAGACTCTGTTCCTCAGTAGGTTGGAATTTTTGGTATCGGGACTAAACATGAGGTATTGGCATCAACAGGACTAAACCTGAGATATGGACTAGGCAATCGTTTATTAAGTAGTGAATCTGAACTGGGGATTTCAAGGATAAGAGCCTTTTACTGAGCCTTATCATTCTGGGATTTGAAACTGAGGCGTTTCAGAGGAATTGAACCGGATGTTTAGGAATTCTACGATAAAAGTAAGTATTTTTTCCTAAGATCCAAATATTGGAACCTTTTTTTTAAATGCATTTAATATTCAGAATTTCATCCCGAAAGCATTGATGCGAAATTTACCCATCGTTACCGGAATGCCGCACTGCCTTTTCCCAAATGGCGCTCTGCCGCTTCCGGATAAACCTGTAAAAGCCCAGAAAAACAGATAAATTCATAAATAAGAAATAATAGGGAATGTAAAAACCCTTAATCTGCACGGTTATGGTTTGCAAAAAGCCAGCCTATCCATGCCATGATATAAAATAGCACCTGCGATAACAATGAAATCCGATAAAACCACCCGCCTCCTTCATAAACTATTCCCAGGCTGCTGATAAGTAATATAACCAGGCATAACGGGCACAGGGTCCACCGGAGTACGCGGTGGGATATGAATTGAAAGGCCAGTAAAGGGTATCTAAACACGTTGAAGATCCTTTTAAAATAACCATGGCCTGAAAAGCGCCTGCTGAGATCCGTATTTTTCGCTTTTGTTCCTCCTGCATGGAAGCTGAAGCAGTTTCTGTTGCATAAGCCTTTGGTTCATAGCTGATTAACATATCCTTCTTTGCAAATTTGAAGAGATTGCACAAAATCCTCGATGATGGTGTTTTCGGCCGCTTCATGAAATAGTGCTGTTTTTACCGAAAACAGCTCTCCGGCCGCACCCACAACTGTATAAAATTCCGAATCCAGTTTTTTAAGCAGGGATTCATATTTCCAGTATAGTCCTTCGCCTGCTCCGGCCGCCTTGTCCTGATTGCCGGAAAGGACTTTTTTCTCTCCGGCAACACCACCCACTTTCGGATCTGCGTAATGTTTCATGATTTCCTTTACGCAGGCCTGATTGAGCAGTGTATTGGCATCGCTGAAGATCACATAGGGCGTACTGGACATGCTTCATGGCCCTGTTCATGGCGGCAACCTTTGCCCTTTCGTTCAGATTGGTGCAGTAATTGAATCTGCGGGTAGTTCCGGATGATATCCGCTGTTTTATCATTTGAACCATCCGTGATCATAGAATGATTGAGTTTTTCTGCCGGATAATCCAGTTCGAGACTGTTCTGGATTTTTTTTTCAATAAAATCCTCTTCATTGTACGCGGAAATAATCAGGGAAACCTCCGGTTCGAAATCAGGCATAAATCCGTGGCGCATGCTTTTTGGAGAATACCCGTTTCATTCTAACAAGGAAATAAATGAGTAATCCATAACCGATATAACTGTAAAACACAATAAAAAAGCTAAACCAGAATAAAAATTTCCACATTGTCCTGCATTTGGCTAAGCCGCTAATTTAAAAGATTCAATCCAAGGGGCGCCCATAAAAGCGGTAATTCTTTAAAAAGACCCATTGGCGGGGTTACCCCGGGCTTCTAATAAATTTTACTTTCTGGAATTTATTATTATTTTTGAGCCGTTTGGGTAATGCTTACCGAATGAATACTCAAATGGTATACCCGGAGATCAGGTGCGCGTTTTTCTTCTTATATCGTTTGCGGCACTTGTTCCCGGATCTCCTAATAATCCTTTTTCATCCCTGCCTAAAAATGAAATATCCTCCGAATGACCGCGGTGTTGGTAATGCTTTTTAAAAATGAAAGAAATCGTAAAAAAATCTTACCCATGGATATTATTTATCTCTTAAAAGTACTGATCAGAAGAAAATGGACCATTATGTTCTGTCTCGTACTTGGCCTTACTCGGGGGATTTATCTTCAGACTTCTCATGCCGCGGCAATATGTATCCACCGCCCAGTATTCAACCGGATTTTCCCAAACGCAGAAAGTAAGTCTGCAGTTAAACGAAATATTCGATGTTAATCAGATTGATTTCCGGATAAATAACGTAATTGAAACTTTTAAATCGCCGATTGTTCTGGCGATGGTTTCTTACGACCTGCTGCTGCATGATCTGGATTCAGATCATCCTTTTCGTACACTTGCTGATAAACAAAAAGCGGGACTGCATCTTTCCGGAAAGCAGATATTTCCAGGGCAAAACTTATTTTGCAGGAGAAACTGAGCTACCCTCAAACTGCTGACCACCTATGATCCGCAGGATAAAATGGTTTGGGACCTGCTGGATTTGTATGATTATGATGAAGCCAGCATTTTGAAAAAGCTCACGGTGGAAAGGGTTCCCAAAACGGATTATATCAATGTGTCTTTCAGTTCGGAAAATCCGGAACTTTCCGCTTATGTTTCCAATAAGATCGGTGTAAAATTTAAAGAGTTTTTTAACTCCCTTACTTCCATCAATACGAAAGAATCCATGTTTAAACTCGATAGCCTTCGGGAAAGTAAGCGAAGGGAAGTGGATACCCTCCGCACCCGGCTGCAGCACTTCCGGGATAAAATCGGAACACCCAATCCCGGGGATGCGGCTACCGCCGCCATGAGCGGTCTGCAGGAACTTACTTCCACCCTCACCGCCCAGCAGGCAGACCTGAATGATTATAAACAAAGACTGCTCAGTGTTGAGAACCAGCTGCAGGACTGAATAGCAATGCCGCTCTGCTGTTCCGGGTTCAACCGGAAGCAACCATGCAGACGAAATTCTGGTGCTGCGAAAAACAAATGAAGATCTGGCCGCCAAACTGGCGCAGAAAGGAGGGGTGGATCGCAACCATCCAGCGGCAGATTGATGACAATATCAATAAAATTAACCAGCTCAGCCGGGCCAATCCTAACAGCGCTGGAATCAATCCAGGTTTTAAGAGCAGCCGAGCTAAAACAGGAACTGAGTCAAGGAAAAGCTGGACCTGCAGTCCGCCATTGCATCCACAACTGAAAATATTGAATTGTATAAAGGCACGGGTGGAACAATTCCGGAAGATTGCTTTTTCAGGCGGGGGTCAGGAAGTGATTGCCAATGCTTATCAGAACGACCTGTCGATCGCCCAAAAGGATCTGGAAAAATACAACAGCAGTATTTTTGCTTCCCAGGATATTGACGTTTCGCCGGATTTTAATTTCAAACAGATCCTGCTGGGTCAGCCGCCCATCAAACCAAAACCAGCCAAGGGAGCTGTTGATCATTACCATTGCGGGTTTGTCCATGTTCTTCCTGTCCATCCTGATTATCATCATCCTGGAGTTGCTGGATTCTTCCCTGCGCACACCGACCATTTTTCAAAAAGAAACCCAGCTGAACCGTGTTGTCTACGTTGGAAAGATCGACCTGGAGAAAAAACCACTGGGTGATTATTTTGATTTTAAAACCGGAGCGACCGGGAACAGGATTCAATCCCGTTTATTGAAAATCTACGGAAACTTCGGTATGAAATTGAAAAAAGCGGAAAAAAAGCTATTCTTTTTACAAGCACCAAAGCACAGGAAGGGAAAACAACCATTGTTGAATCCGCTGGCGCATACGTTCAGCATGAGCAGAAAAAAGATTTTACTGATCGATGCCAATTTTTCCAATAATTCCCTGACCCGGGATTTTTCCGCGAAACCAGCACTGGAAACTTTCAGTATGACGGGTCAGCAGGAGATGGAAAAAGATACTGGGACATCACAACGCCGACCCGTGTTCAGCCAGGTGGATATCATTGGCTGTGACGAAGGAAATTATACCCCTTCTGAAATTCTACCGGAGGTCAATTTGCTGAATAACCTGGATAAGCTAACGACATCTGTATGATTTTATTCTGATCGAAGGTTCAGCTCTGAACCATCATGCCGACAGCAAAGAACTCAGTGAATATGCGGATGGAATTGTTTTGGTTTGCTCGGCGCAGAACACCCTGGGAGAAACCGACCGGGAATCCCTCGGTTTTATCAGGGAGCATAAAGATAAATTTATCGGCGCCGTTTTGAATAATGTTGATGAGCAGAACCTGGATCTTTGATCCTGATTATCTCATACATGGAATACCGCTTTATAAAAAACAGGGATATCATCATGTTTAGTTTCCAGTCCTGGAATACGGATATCGCGTTTAATTTCAAGGATATGGCGTATGAGCTTGCCCGTTATAACCGGGTTTTGTTCATAGACCGGGCAACTGACAGAAATACGACACTGTAAGAAACAGGTTCAGCCGGACGCAAAGCGGGACTCAATGGGAACAAGGGAAAATACTTGGAGAAGATTCAGGATAATTTCTGGCTGCTTCGTCCGAAATCAGTTCTCGAATCCGGCGGACTGGTCGCCGAATTATAAGCTCTTTGATTTTTTTAACCGGATCAATAATAAACGGCTGGCAGCTGAAATAAAGGAAGCCATCCGATCCCTCGGGTTTTCACAACAGTATCTTATTGAATGACAATGATTTTTACCGGGGACTCTATCTGAAAGCCCTGCTGCCGGTAAGGGAGTATATTTTTTATATCCGCGATTTTCTGACCATCCAGCCTTTTTTTGAAAAGTTTGGCCCGCGATGTGAAAAGGAAATGATCGAAAAAGCCGATCTCATCGTGGCCAATTCCGCGTATCTGGCTATCTATGCGAGCCAGTGGAATCCCAATAGTGCAGATATCGGACAGGGTTGTAACCTGGATGAATTTATCCGCGGAAGACCTTCCGGTTCCCGCTGATATGAAAGGACATTCCAGGCCCTGTTCTGGGATATTGCGGAGCAATCACCAGTCTTCGGCTGGATGAAGAAATACTGATGCATCTGGCATTGATCTTTTCCGGACTACAGCATTGTGCTGGTTGGACCCTCTGATACAGGTCTCGACAAGGGAAAGCTGAAAGATCTGAAGAATGTTTTTTTTCTGGGCGGTAAAAAACCGTCGCGAAGATAGCTTCCTATGTTCAGCATTTTACCATTTGTCTGAATCCGCAGGCCGCTGAATCCGCTGACCATCGGTAACTATCCGAGAAAAATTGATGAATACCTGGCAGCCGGTAAACCGGTGCTGGCGACTGCTACCGAAGCGATGGAGATGTTCCGCGAATATACTTTCCTGTGCTCGACCAAAGAAGAATATGTGCTGAATGTCCGCAAAATCCTGGAAGATCCGCGCTGGACTTCGCCCGCTGAAATGAAAAGACGCCGGAATTTTGCCCTTACCCATACCTGGGAAAACTCCATCGGAGAACTGGGAAACGCATTTTATCATTTGGAAAAACAATATCAAAAGGCTGGATATATGAATAAGAAAAGAGATGATAATTCCATATTTTTTGAGGTAATCATCACGCTGGTGCTGATTGTATTTTTCCTGTTTATTTTTATAAAATTTCTGTATTTCTGAAAAGATGGCGAATGACCTGTACATAAAGCAAACGTTCGCAGGGAATGGTTGCAATATCATTTTCTGGAAAAGAAATTAAACACCGTGTTCGGATGGCTTTTCCTGTCCGTACTGGGTTTGATCATGCTGTACTTTACCGTATTGGTAGATTACCGGATCGGCCCGGCCGTGGTGGTTTCCTTTGGATTCATACTGATCTGATCCTTATTTTGAAATATCCTTATTTTGGATTTTACTTTCTCATTGCCTTTGCTTCTATTACCACAACCATCGACCGGCTCGTTAACCTTCCGCTTGCCTCCGGCGTCTTTGTGGATGTGCTGTTATACTTCGAATTGATCAGCGTTATTTCAAAGTACCGCCTGAAAAAAAATATTGATCACCGGTTCTGGTCGAACCCGATCAGCATCGGTCTGATCGCCCTTTTTGCCTATTACCTCATTGAACTTTTTAATCCGGCAATGCTGGGTCCGCTGGGATGGCTCAGTTTTTTCAGGAAACAAGTCAGTTATCTGGTTTTCTTTTATATTTGTTATTGCCTGCTGGATACCCGGGCGCGCATCATTTATTTTGTGCGGTTTATGATTGGGCTCAGCACCCTGCTGGCGCTTGTATGCCTGTAAACAACAATGGTTCGGATATGCGGGATTTGAATTAAGGGCTATAGGAACCGGAAGCGGACTGGCGCTTTTGCTGCAGGGGGGCCTGCTCCGGAAGTTTTCTGTGTTTTCCGATCCGGCAACATCCGGAATTCTTTTTGCCGCTATTTCCATGATATGCGTTATCCTGTTTATCCGGACGGATAAACGAAAGGAAAAGATCTGGCTGGCTGTTGCCGCCATACCAATCTGCTCGCATACAGTTATTCCGGTACCCGTACGGCAACGATGATGATCATTGTCGGCATTGCCCTGTATTGCCTTTCCACGCTGAATGAACGGAGGACCATCCATTTCCTGGGCTTTTCAATCACGTATTTGCTTTTTTGTTTGTATTGCCTTACCAGAATCCCATCACCAACCGGATCCGGTCAACCTTTCGAAGGAACAAAGGATGAATCCGCCGCCCTGCGGGATTATAACCGTCACCAGGTGCAGCCCTATATTCAGGATCATCCGATCGGCGGCGGTATTTATACCTGCGGATTTGAAGGACCCAAATACAATCGAAGGACATTATCTTGAATTCCTTCAGCCGGACAGCGGGTATATGAAAACGCTGGCGGAACAGGGAGCCGTTGGACTGGCTCTGCTGCTGATATTTTATTTTATGCTGATGCGCTATGGGTTTTACTATTTTTTCCGTGTGAAGGATCCGGAGATCAGGAACTATTACATTGCCCTGCTGATCATGATGTTTACCCTGATTGTGGCGCAATATGCCCAAATGGCTATTACCCAATGTCCGGTCATCCTGTTCTTTTATGCCATTTTGGTTATTTTTATTAAACTGGCTGATTTTGATACAAGCCTCATCCCATTAAAACAACTTTTCAAAATTGATTGTATGAAATATTTCTTAATCGCTTTTAGTATTCTTTGCGAAATGCAGTTTTGCCCAGCCGGCGGGTCCGCTTTACCGGACGGACAGCAGCCGGAGTTTTACAACGGGTATCCGGGAACAACTCGTTCAACTGGCCATTCAGAACCCGCAATATGAAATGGCCGATCACGCTTCCCGCGCCGCCGGATATCAGATTAAAATTGCTAAATCAGCCTACCTGGGATTGTTAAGCGCCCAGGGGAATATCAATGAGTTTACGATCAATAAAAATGCAGCAACGGTTAATAACGTTACTTACCCGGTGCTTTATCCCAAGTATAATTTCTCGTTGAATGTTCCTTTTGATATTTTCACCAGAACAAAGAATTCCACTAAAATAGCCAGAGGAAAATTATTATCATCGCGGAAGCGATGAAAAACGATAAATTCCGGGAAATCAAGGCGGATGTACTTACCAGGTATGAGAATTATCTCCTTGCAAAGCAACTGGTGGAATTCCAGGGTAAGCTCACCCAGGGAGAATATTCCTCATTAAAAAGGGCCGAAAGTGATTTCGCGGAAAACCTGATTAAACTGGATGACCTGGAAATGGCCCAGAAAAATTATATTACCGAACAGGTCAAAAGCCTTACCCTGCAAAAAGACCTGAACCTGGCCAAAATTGAAATTGAACGGGTCATTGGCGTAAAAATTGAAGATGTGGAAAGTGGGCTGAAATAAGCGGAGCTGCAGATATGACCGGAGTTTTGTAATTTTGAGAAAATAAGGTATATTGTAGGTCGGGTTATTTTATCCGGTAACTATGAGGATTTTCTACTTAGTAATCTTACTGGTTTGTTGTTCGGCCACGCAGGTTAAAAGCCAGAGCCGCGTTCCTGGTTTCCCCGAACCCGAGGAGGCAACGGTGCGTTTTTATCCCAACCCGGCCACCTCATATATTGTTTTTGATCTCCTGAAGAATTACGATAAAAGTTACTCGATACAGGTCTTTAACTTTCTCGGCAAAAAAGTATATGAATTTTCTGCCACCGAGCAGAAAACCACGGTCAGCCTGACTGATTTTTTCCGCGGTATTTATATCTTCCAGCTCAAAGACCCGAGCGGGAAAATTGTAGAATCGGGAAAGTTTCAGGTGAATAAATAATTACCCGCTTACTTCCTACAATCAAAAACTTCAAATAATCCGGTATTCTCCAATTCCCGGATAATGGGATGATCGGGAGATTGCGAATTGAAGACCACCTGTCTTAATTTTTTCCCGGCATCTTTTGCGGCGGAACGGATCATTTCCAGGAATTGTTCGGGAGATACCAGGCCGGTACAGGAGGAGGTTACCAGAAAGCCCCCGTTGCGTAATAGTTTCATTCCCCTTAAATTGATTTCCTTATACCCCGAGAGCGCTTTGTGGATATTGTTCCGGCTTTTTGTGAATGCCGGCGGATCCAGCATAACAACATCATATTTTTTTGTTTCCCGGCTCCATTGCTTCAATACATCAAATGCATTTACCGCCTGAAATTCCATTTTATGGGACAGGCCGTTCAATTCGGCATTCCGTTTCGCCTGAAGGATGGCATTTTCTGAAATGTCCAGCCCCAGCACCGACTTCGCACCATAGTGCGCTGCATGAATCTCAAAAGTTCCCGTGTAGCAGAATGCACCCAGTACTTCGGCATCTTTCACGATATGCCGGATGGCCCGGCGGTTATCCTGCTGGTCAAGAAAATAACCGGTCTTCTGACCGTTCTCCAGATCAACCCCGAACTTCAAACCATTTTCCCGGATCAGAATATTGGTATCGAAGGGAGCGGATAAAAAGCCTTTTTGCTGAGCCAGCCCTTCCAACTCCCGGACCGGCACATCATTTCTTTCATAGATTTTATGGGTTTGAAAGAGAGCGGTCAGCGCATTCACAATGGCGGATTTCCACCGGTCCATGCCGAGCGCAAGGGTCTGCAACACAAAATGGTCGTTGAATTTGTCGATGATGAGGGCAGGAAGTGCGTCTGCTTCACCGTATACCAGCCGGCAGTTTTCAGTATAACCGATCTTTTTGCGGTAAGTCCAGGCGGCTTCAATCCGATGATAGAAAAACTGATCATCAATTTCTTCTTTTTCATTACGGGTTAAGAGTCTGACGGTTATCTGGGAGCGCGGGTTGAAATATCCTTTACCCACAAATTTCTTCTCCGGCGTGAAAACGGAAACGATATCCCCTGGCTGAATCGCTTCATCCGTCTGGTCAATTTCGTTGGCAAAAATCCAGGGATGACCATTTTCGACCCGGTTGCCGATCCTTCTTTTTAATATAACCGCATGCATGGCGCAAATGTAACAGAATAGCAGGCTGTAAACGGAACCGGGGAAAGACATTTTGTCTCAAAAACAGCACTTGGCAGAGTAATTGACAACCTTAACTTTGCCACAATTTCTACAATATGCAAAAGAACCATGAAAAATTTACAGACCGGGAAGATGCCGATGCTCTAAGTGAAAGAGAATCAACTGTTGATATCAATACGGATGAAAATGTTGCCGGAACGACCCGTTTACACGGAGAGAGACTGGAAACAGAGGATGAGCTGGAAGAAGCTCAGGACTGAAATCCAGGAACAAAAAGATAAATACCTGCGTTTATTTGCAGAATTTGACAATTTTAAGCGCAGGAATGCAAAGGAAAGGATCGAATTGATTCAAACAGCCGGAAAAGAAGTGATTGTTTCGCTCCTGGATGTGCTGGATGATTGCGACCGGGCAGAAAAACAGCTTCAGCAAAGCCGGAATATTGATGAAGTGCGGGAAGGTGTGCTATTGGTATTTAACAAATTACGCTCTGTGCTTCAAAGCAGGGGCCTGCGTCCGATGGAAAGTATTCATACAGAATTCGACGTGGAGAAACATGAAGCGATCAGTGAAATCCCGGCTCCGTCTCCCGATCTGAAAGGTAAAGTGCTGGACGAAGTGATCAGGGGATATTATTTGAATGATAAAATCATCCGGTTCGCGAAAGTGATCGTCGGAAAATGATTTGAATTTGGTAAATGAACAGAAATTAATGAAAAGGGATTATTACGAGATATTGGAAATTTCCAGAACCGCATCTGGCGATGAGATAAAAAAGAGCTACCGTAAAGTCGCGATGAAATTTCATCCCGACCGCAATCCGGGGGATAAGGCTGCAGAAGAAAAATTCAAAGAAGCTGCAGAAGCTTACGAAATACTAAGCGACAGCGACAAGCGCGCAAAATATGACCGGTTTGGCCATGCAGGAGTAAGCAATAACGGCCGCGGTGGATTCAGTGGCGGCGGAATGAACATGGAAGATATCTTCAACCAGTTTGGGGATGTATTCGGAGATGATCTTTTTGGGAGTTTTTTTGGCGGGCGAAGAGGCGGCGGACATTCCAGAAGCCAGGGGATTCGCGGCAGCAACCTGCGAATCAAAATAAAACTCAGTTACGAGGAAATAGCCAAGGGGGTTAATAAGAACATAAAGGTTAAAAAATATGTTTCGTGTAATACCTGTCACGGCAGTGGCGCAAAGGATAAGGGAAGCGTTCAGAATTGTACAACCTGCGGCGGCAGCGGACAGGTTCGCCGGGTAAGCAATACTTTTCTGGGGCAGATGCAAACCGTTACCACCTGTCCTGCCTGTAACGGGGAAGGAACTGTTATTACAGCGAAATGTACTGCCTGTAAAGGCGAAGGCAGGGTATATGGAGAAGAAGTGGTCAATATTGATATTCCGGCTGGTGTACAGGAAGGTATGCAGCTGAGTGTAGGAGGTAAGGGAAATGCAGGAGAAAGAGGCGGACAGGCCGGAGACCTGATCATATTGATTGAAGAAGAGGCACATGCAGATTTGCATCGCGACGGACTGAATGTTGCCTACGAATTATATATCTCGTTCACTGATGCTGTTTTCGGAATGCAACTGGAAGTGCCAACCATCGACGGGAAGGCTAAGATCCGCATTCCGCCGGGAACACAAAGCGGGAAGATCTTCCGTTTAAAGGGCAAGGGATTTCCTTCCGTTAATTCATACGAAAAGGGCGATCAGTTGATCCACGTAAATGTATGGACGCCACAGCAGGTATCCGATGAGGAAAAAGCCGTGCTGGAGAAATTCAGTATATCTCCCAATTTTCAGCCCAAGCCGGATAAAAGTGAAAAAAGTTTCTTCGATAAAGTGAAAGAAATGTTCAGCTAAAAACGGGGACAAAGCGTTTTATTCTTCGCTGAATTTTCACGGTCCAGAAATCCGATATAAGAAATAGACAACTCAAATCCACCATGCCCCGTGCTCACGGTATTCAGCGTGGAGATGTTTACGTCGTAACTTATGGCAATAGACAGGGGAAGCATTTCCAGTTTTATTACCGGAATAAATGCATCTTTCCAGCGCAGGAAAGCGCCTACACCTAACAGGTATTTCGGGTCGTCTGTAAAATCCCCCAGCTTATATCCGTACATCACGCCGCCAATGGCTTCTTTTGCATTTCCCTGGCTGCTGTAATCGGCCTGCAGGGTAAATTCAGAACGTTCGTCAAGATAAAATTTGGCGCCGCCCGATACAACATATTTCGGCTCGAGTTCAATGCTGGCATTCTGATAAAAATTATTTTTCGGCCGGTTGAGGTGATGATATGCTACGCCAAAGAACATGCTGTGCTGCTGGCTTTCCCCAAAACTGCTGTTGAAACTCATGCCCACGCTTCCATCCCAGTATTGTACGTCGGGATTTGTGAAAGCCTCGCCGTTCGGGATGGATGGATTGTAAGCCGTTCCGTCGTACTGGCTGTTGGTTGTGATTTTGGACTGGTCAATTCTTTTTTCTGCGTAACCGCCCATGAATCCGAGCGACAGGTACATGGTTCTTTGATCCGACAATGATTTGTGATAATTCAAAGCAGGGAACACCTGCGTTGAAGTGAGGCCGGCGCTTCCGGCTTTATCGTATAATATCTGCATACCAACCGTTAAAAAATCATTGCTTTTTCCTACCGGCATTTTGTATTCCCCATTGAATGACCCGGTGCGGTATCCATTGGTAAAACTGTTCCATTGATCACGGTAAACGCCCTGGATCCGGTAGTCGCCTGTAAAAATGCCGGCGAGAGAAGGGTTCCTTAATAAGGGCGCTTCGAAGAATTGCGAGAAGTGCAGGTCTTGGGAAAATGCGGTGGCCAGACTGCTGATGCAGATCAGTCCGGTTAAGCATATTTTCTGAAAGGGTTTCGGGTTTCTCATTTTCTATAGGATTTCTATCTGATCAGCGTAACATTTCCATGATAAGGGATCAGGGTTGCATTATCGCAAAGAATTTGTATCGTGTAAATATAAACGTCCGCTGGCGCCGGTTTGCCGTTAAAGGTTCCGTCCCATCCGCTCGCTTCGTCGTTCGGTGCAAAATTTCTCTTTTCAAAAACCACCTGCCCCCAGCGGTTGAAGACGGTAATGGAAGGGATTATATTCAACCCTTTTCCTCTTACGATGAACCGGTCGTTCGATCCGTCTCCGTTCGGCGAGAAGGTATTCGGAATGAAAAAGTTTCCGTTGTTGCAAATCACCGTGATCCTGATACTGTCTGATGAAACGCAGGTACCATCATTCTCAGCCCGGAGTACATAATTCGTTGTTTTAATCGGATTCGCCAGTGGACTAAGACAATTGCTGCAGCTTAAGCCGTTGTTTGGCGTCCAGGTAAGTGAAACGATATCGGCGGAACCGGTTCCGTTGATCTGATAGGAAGATCCGACAGGAATGGTCACATCCGGTCCTACATCGATAGTCGGATAATTAAATGCCGTGATATTGATGGTCTTTGTATCCTGGAAGCATTTTATATTATCCCAACCGGTAACCTGATAAGGGAATACTTTCTGAAGGTCAGTTCCCAACATGGTGCTGGTAGGCGTGGATACCGGATTTGCAATGGTTGGGTCGCTGAGTCCGTCGGCAGGAGTCCATTCATAAATGGCCGCGCCACTGGCAACCAGTTGGGCGCTTTGCCCGAGACAGACTGAGTCCGGTCCGCTAACGTTAACGGTTACCGGTGTATTCACGGTAATGTTGACGGTATCATTGGCTTTACAACTGAACGGACTGAGGCCGGTTACAACAAAGTAAGTGCTGGCAGGCGAATTGGCCATTGGATCGGCGCAGGCTAAACAGCTGAGGGTTCCGGTTACCGGAGTTTCCCAGGTATAGGAGTTGCCGATATCGCCGGTTGCGTTCAACTGAAAGTCAGGGCCGCCAAGACATACGGTCATATCCTTGCCTGCGTCTACCGCCGGTATTTTATATATCAGGAGCGGTTGCGGGGCAGCCGGGGGCGGAGCAGGATAGGTAGTGGAACATCCCTTCGTATTCGTTGCCACCAGGCTCACATCGTAGGATCCGGCTTTCGGATACAATACGGCAGGGGGATTCTGAACATTAGAAGTTTGTCCGTTTCCGAAATCCCAGGCCCAGGTAAGCGGACCAAACGGATCAGGCGTCAGTTCAATACCCGTGAAATTCAGGGTTGCCGGCTCGCATTGCGGCGTCATTCCACCGATATTAATCTGCGGAGAAGCTACTACTTCAACGGGCATCGTAAACTGGTCAGCGCAGCCATTCACAGTGGTGATGGTAAGCTTAACCTGATAAGTCCCTACCGTCGTATATAGATGGGAAATCGTCGGATTCATTCCGGCAACCGGGGGCGTTAAGTCACCGAAATCCCATACATAAGTATTGATAACGGTCCCAAAACCCAGCACCGAAGCGTCCTTGAAATTGATCGTTCCGTTATCGCACAGCACGGTTTTATCGGCAGTGAATGCGGTTTTGGTAATGCCGTCTACGACGATCTTTTTAGATCCGGGATATGCAACCTTACATCCCGTTGCATCTTCCAGGGTAACGACCGGTATATAAACCCCAGGAACCTTATATTCATGTGCGCTGGTTGGCGTTGTGGTTACATCCGGTACGGTGCCGTCGCCATAGATCCAGGTAAATTCAACCACATTGGCCGTGGTGACCTTAAAGTTTACATTGATATCATTACATGCGCCGAGTGGTGAATAATCGAACAATCCGACCGGTCCCTCAATGTGGATGTTCGGGCCGGTAAACTGATCAGAGCAACCGCCCGGACTGATGATGGTAAGGGTCGGGGTGTAATCGCCGGGGAAAGAATATAAGTGAGAAGTGTTTACAAGATTGGAAGTGACGCCATCTCCAAAACTCCATATATATGTTTTTGCATAATTACCGGTAAAAGTAAAATGTGCTGTAAGTGGCGGACAGGAAGAGAAGGTATTATCCACGGTAAAACTGGCCACCGGATGATCTATATGAATGGGGGCAGCCGCATTATCAAAAACAGACGGGCAACCATAAGCATCCGTCATGCTCAGTTTAACCGTATAGTTTCCGTCGGCCGGATAATTATGGGAAGGTGGATTCTGTCCGGTAAATACGGAACCATCTCCGAAATCCCAGGTATAAACCGGATTGAATGCGCCGCTGGATGCGTTGGTAAATTTGATTTGTGAGGATGGACAGAAATTAACGTCAACGGTGGTAAATTTTGCCACCGGTTTTGAGAAAATAATATAGGATGGCATCACCAGGCTATCCACACAACCCAGCACATCGGTAACTCTTAATTTCACTGTAAAGATTCCTTCATTTACATAGGTATGGGATGGACTTTGTGTAGTGGATGTCTGGCCATCCCCAAAATCCCATTCCCATTTGGCGATCGCTGATCCCGCTGAAGGAGTTGACTGATCGGTGAATTGCACCGGAAATGTTGGCGAGGCAACAGTTCCGCAAAATTGTTGAGCGGACGAAGTGAATTTAACGGTCGGTCCGCTGATTTTCATGACAAGCGGGGCAACCGGGTCAGTACATCCGTTATTATCAGTGGTAGTGAGTATTACATTATAATTACCCGGTTTAGGATAAACATGGCTGACAGAACCGGTCATAGCACCCGTTTGCATTCCGTCTCCGAAATCGTACACATAACTGACTACGTAGGAGGGAACATGGGCAGTGAAAACAACGGTTGTGCTGTTACAAACCGGATTGGCTGAAACTGTCAGTGTGCTGGACTGGTTCACCGTGATCTTTTTGGAAATAACATCGGAACAAGCTCCGTTCGTTACCGTCAGCGTAACGGTAAAGTCGGTCGGCACCGGAGCCGTGTAAGCGTGTGCAGGAGGCGTTGGACCTCCGGTGTAATGGGGCGACAAATCGCCAAAATCCCAGTCCCAGGTCGTTGCCCCGATGGATGCATCCTTGAACGTAAGGGTGCTTTTTGAAGCACAATTAAAAGTATAACTGAAATCAGCCAGCGGAGGATTGACTGTGATACTCAGCGTTTTTGGCGCTGGCAGGAAACATCCGTCGTTATAGGCGATCAGTTTAACGATATAGGTTCCCGGCTTCTGATAGGAATGAGCGGGGTTCTGGAGACCGGAAGT
Organism: uncultured Chitinophagaceae bacterium; assembly: GCA_963801295.1. Lineage (GTDB taxonomy): Bacteria > Bacteroidota > Bacteroidia > Chitinophagales > Chitinophagaceae > Puia. The sequence goes on along the minus strand of CAWDEH010000008.1, from coordinate 166,039 downwards.
GCTTCCGTCGCCAAAGTCCCAAAGCCACTGATTGGCTCCGCCGGTAGAATGATCGGTGAATTGCACATCATTTTTTATACAAATGGACGTCGTTGACGCTGTGAAGTCCGGAACGGGTTGAGTCGTGCCAACTTTCACAATACCGGTAGCGGGTGCAGTACATCCGCCATTGGTCGTGATGGTCAGGGACACGTTATAATTTCCAACACCATAAATCTGGGCGGGCGGGGAAGCGCTGGTAGAGGTGTTGCCGTTACCAAAATCCCAGAGATAACTGGCAATGCCATCCACGGCCGTAACCGAAATAGTGGGATTAAAGGTAAAGGGAGCGCAGCCATAACCCGGCAGGGTTGGGATGGATACAATGGGTTTGGTAATATTTACAAAAGCTGTTTTAGTAAGGGTGCCGGAACATCCTCCGGCACTGGAGGTGGTCAACGTTACATTGTAACTATTATAGCTGGTAAAAGTATGCTGTGGGTTTTGTGCTGTGGAAGTTGTTCCGTCACCAAAATCCCATAACCAGGAAGTGCCTCCGACTGACTGATCGGTGAAATTAACCGTAAGCGGTGGTTTACAGCCGTTCAGATTGGTACCTGTAAAAGCGGGTGTTGGCTGGGTAACTACCTGAATATTATGCGTAACGGGACCGCTGCAATTTGAAAAGGTATTGGTGAGGGTAACCGGATAGGTTCCTGCAACCGTGTAAGTATGTGCCCCGTCCCGTGTCACATCGACCGGAGATCCATCACCGTAATCCCAGGAAGAAGCGTTCGGATAAGGAGACGAAGTATTGGGAAAACTCACGGGGGTATTGATACAGACAGCCGTTGGCGCATCGAAAGATGATACATTCGTGCTGGAAGTAACTTTCACTGTATTGTAGAGCGTGTCTCCACATCCCTGGGTACTGGTTGCTACCAGTTTTACCTTATAATCTCCGGCGGTTGTATAGCTGTGAACGGGCGATGTAGCGATAGAAGTCGCCGAGCCGTCTCCAAAATCCCAGACATAACTCAGGTTAGCGGGTCCGGTAGTCTGATTGGTAAATGTTGCATCAATCGGTATCTGACAACTATTTTGCAAAGCCGTGCTGAAATTCGGTATTACACCATTTGATAGCTGGATTGCGCCGGACACTGATTTAATAGATGCGGTTCCCCGGCAACCATAACTGTTCTTTACATACAGGGCGACCAGAAAGTTTCCGCCCCGGGTATAAGTGTGGCTGGGATTGGGTATTGAATCCAGAACGCCGTCTCCAAAATCCCAAAGCCATGATACGACCGAAGCGCCACCGCCTCCTCCATTTGAATTGTCTGTAAAACCGATATTGGTCGGGAAACAGCCGGTTGTTTTGCTTACATTAAAATCAGCTACCGGCGCAGGAAATACGGTGATCTGAACTGCGCTGGCCGTGCTGGTTCCGCTTGCGTTACTTATTGTAAGCGTAACTGTGTAAGTGCCGGGCTGAGTATAAATTACCGCCGCGCTGGGTGTATTTCCGGTGGCCTGGCTTACCGCCGGAGATACGCCACCGAAATTCCAGTTCCAGGAAGTAGCAGCCCCTCCGGAAGAACTATAACTAAAAGACACACCCAAAGGAGCACAACCCGCAATAGGATTTGCATTTATTTTTGCTGCAGCAGGCGCCTGTGAAAAAACGGAGCATACAGATAGCAGTAAAAAGGGTATTAACAGTAGAATTCTGTTCAACGGATAGCGATTTAAGGATGAATTACTTCATTTGCTTTCAAAGGGATTGCATTAATCTTTAAACCAGCGTTAAGGTGCTGGTTTCAAAAAAATTTTACAGGGTGTACGGATTGGCAGAAGATATATTGATGCGGGAATATCTTTTCTACGTTGCTTTATAACGTGGAAGCCGGCTCAAAATTGTTTTTTTATCCATCGGGATACTGAAAATACATCCTTTCAGGATTTGCCGGGATCGGCCAGGGCATTAAAACACAGGATTTGAATAGAGAGGGGCGGACTTAATTTTTGTGCAGCTCGAGGTAGTTGTAAACACTGTCGACCAGGGTCCGGGCAGAAACGGAATCCGCATAACTATCCGTAACCTTCCAGGTATAGTTCAGTTTTTTCAGGGGATCGGCGGCTGTAGGGAATTCGGATTGAATGGTTCTGGCATTCACATCCCCGACCCAGGTACCGGTTGTTGTTTGTCCGGCGTCAACGCCATCAACCGTTCCATTTGTCTTAAACTGGAATGAATAGCCTGAAAAGCTATTTGTTATATCGGTTTGATGGTCAATATACCGGCTCACCCGCCAGGTGCCTTTGGTTACGAGGTCTTCCATCGCATTTAATTTCTGCTGCTCAATGAATTTTTTACAGGAGATCAGACCCGCCAGGAGGGAACAGGAGATCAGGAGTCGGAATATGGGTTTTTTCATAAGAGGCATGGGACAGGCTATTAAAATTGGTAAATTTTCTGGTATTTATCAAGTAAATAATCCAGAAAATACTGCACTTTCAGGGTCTCTCCTGTGGCTTTTTCACATAACTCCTCACTGGTATAAGTACGGCCGTGGGCATGTACCCGTTGCCTCAGCCAGTCCAGCAGTTCAGCCGTCCTTCCCTGTTCTGTTTCGCGGGTCAGCCCCGGCAGGTCTTTTTGCGCCTGCCGAAAGAACTGGGCGGCATAAAAACTTCCCAGACTGTATGTCGGGAAATATCCGAAGCTGCCGTGACTCCAGTGCACATCCTGCAGGCATCCTTCCCGGTCGCCGGGAACCTGAACGCCCAGGTATTCCTGATATTGCTCATTCCAGCAGGCCGGAATATCTTTTGTATTCAATTCGCCGGCAATCAGTTTTTTTTCGATCTCGTAACGGATCATCACATGGAAATGATAAGTTACTTCATCTGCCTCCGTGCGGATCAGCGACGGTTTCACGATATTGATTCCGGCATAAAATTGTTCCGTTGAAATATTGCCCAGGGCCTCCGGAAATAAATCCTGGAGCCTGGGGTAATGATATTTCCAGAATTCCGGACTTCTGCCCACATGATTTTCCCATAAACGGGATTGCGACTCATGAATGCCCAGTGACGCATATTCTCCCGATGGCAATCCGTATGCGGATTCCGGTAACCCCTGCTCATATAAAGCATGCCCTGTTTCATGAATACAACTCCAGGTCATGTTGTTAAAATCATTTTCACTGATACGGGTTGTTATCCGCACATCGTTTTTATTAAAGCTTGTTGTGAAGGGATGAGCGGAAAGATCCTGGCGTCCGGCATCGAAATCAAATCCCAGATCCCGGATGATCTGCATGCCGAAATTCCATTGTTTTTGTTTGTCGTAGTGTTTCAGGAGAAAAGAATCGTCTACCTGTTTTTGTTGTTTTATCCGGTCGGTGATTTCTTTTAATAATGGCCGGAGATCAGTAAATATTTTATCCAGTAAATTCACCGTACAGCCTTTTTCAAATTCATCCAGCAGGGCGTCGTAGGGATGACCGGAAAATCCGAGTATATGGGTTTCTTCTTTTTTCAGCTGAATGAGTTCATCCAGTTCTTTTTCAAACAGTGAAAACCGGTTTTCGTTTTTAGCCGCGATCCAGGCATTAAAACTTTTGGATACGGTTTCACTCATTTTCCGAACGAATGCACTGCTGTATTTTTTTTGTTTTTCAAAGTCAGTTGCAGTCAGTGAAATATTTTTCCTTTCGGATTCATTCAGATCCGGCTCATTCTTCAAAGAATTCAAAAGTTCTTCGAGTTTCCCAGCCGTGGCCATTTCGTGCGCCAGTTCGGAAAGTGTGGCAATCTGACGGGCGCGGAAACCGGCTCCTTTAACGGGCATATAGGTTTCCTGATCCCATTGCATGAGGGCAAGGGAATGGCGGATATCTGCCAGTCTGGCCATGTGTTCCCTGTAGGCCGCATATCTTTCTTTACCCGTGGATATTTTTAACATCGAATGACTATTATCGTTAAAATTGAAATTCAGTTTTATTTCTTTGGCAAGATAACGGAGATTTGCCCTAATTTTTTACCATATGAACCGGAAATCGCTTTCTCTCTGGCTCTTTGTTATCTTTTTTATTCCCTTCCTGGCTTCTGCCCAGAAGATTGATTCCATGATGCAGTTGTATGCGGAAAAATTTCCGCAGGAAAAAACCTATCTCCAGTTCGACAAGCAGGTGTATAATCCCGGAGAAACCATCTGGTACAAAGCCTATGTGTTTACAGGATTTGATCCTTCTCCCTACAGCAAAAGTTTTTATGCAGAAATATATGATGCCGCTGGGAAGCTGATTCAGCGCAAAACCTCGCCGTTGGTTGAATCCACTTCTTCGGGAAGTTTTGATATTCCGGAAAATTTCAGGGGATCCCGGTTGCATGTGCGGGCTTATACCACCTGGATGCTGAATTTCGACACCAGTTTTGTTTTTGAAAAAGATCTTCGGATTGCGGGAATTCCAAAGGATTCCGCAGGAGCCATTGTTTCGGAAGTCAGCCTGCATTTTTTTCCTGAGGGGGGAGATATGGTTTCCGGCATTGAAAATAATATTGCCTTTAAGGCCAATGACGCCTATGGGGCGCCGATAAAAATAAAAGGCATTTTACATGATGCAGCGGGGAAGAACCTGCTGGAGTTTTCGAGTTCGCACGATGGCATGGGAAAGTTCATGATCACTCCTGAGAAATCAGATGTTTTCTACGCTACCTGGAAAGACGAAAAGGGGCTGGAACACCGAACGGATTTGCCTGCAGTGAAATCATCCGGCGTTGTTTTACGGGTAATGAACAGCCATCAGAAACTGGTTTTTTCAGTAGCCCGTCAGCCGGACAATACCGCGTTTGAAAAACTGGTTGTCATGGCGCACATGAATCAGCAGATGGTCTATAAAGCCATCGTGAATCTGAAAGAAAATTTTATGAGTGGCGGAAATATTCCCACCTCCCAGCTTCCAACCGGCATCCTGACCATTACGGTTTTTGATATCAATGAAATGCCCATGGCGGAACGCGTTGTTTTTGTGAATAATGATAATTATCGCTTCAATCCAAAAATCAATATCAGGTCCGGAAGTGTTTTAAAAAGAGGCCGCAATGAGCTGGAAATTGAGGTTCCCGATACCCTCAAAACGAATATGTCGCTGGCTGTAACCGATGCAGAAGTAGACGGCGTTAAGAACGAAGGAGATAATATCATTACCCGGCTTTTACTTACCGGCGATATTCATGGATATGTAAAGGATCCTTATTATTATTTTAAAGATCAATCCGATACCCTCGCAGCGCAGCTCGACCTGGTGATGCTTACGCATGGGTGGCGGAGATTCCACTGGGACCAGCTGAGGTTCGGCAAAACACCGGTCATCAAATATCCGCTCCAGGATTATCTTTCTTTAAACGCAGAAGTACTGGGCGTTGATGTGAACCGGATTGCGCCGAATGAGAACCTCAATATGATTCTTCAGAATAAGGATTCCAGTACGCAGATGCTGAATATTCCGAAAATCACAAAGGGGAAATTCGGCGTTTCCGGCATGATCTTTTATGATACGGCCCGGGCTTTTTACCAGTTTAATGTGAATCGCAAACTTTCCAGTGAAGCAGCTGTGATTTTTAATACCGGTTTGTATAAAGGGGTGCGACAAATCCGCCCCGTTGCCCTGACCCTGCCTCCCTGGTCGCCGGAGGATTCTGCCCTGATGCGTAAAAATCTTCAGGTTTTTGAGCGGGCCGCAGCCCTCCGGGTGGAGGAAAGTAAGAGAGTAAAGACCCTGGAAACGGTAACGGTGAGGGGAAGGGCCAAATCGGAAAATGAAAAACTCGATGAAACCTACGCCTCCGGACTCTTCAGCGGGGGAGACGCGAATGTATTCAATCTGCTCAGCGATCCGTCTTCCAACGGTTACCTGGATATCTTTAGCTATCTGCAGGGGAAGGTGGCTGGCTTGCAGATCACCGGCGGACAACCGCCCTCCCTGCAATGGAGGGGGTCGCAGCCTTCCCTTTACTTAAACGAGATGCAGGTGGATGCCAGTCAGCTTCAAAACACACCCGTCTCGGATATTGCGATGGTAAAAGTATTCAGGCCCGGTTCTGGTGTTGGATTTGGCGGAGGAGCTGGCGGAACCATTGCAGTATACACCAGAAAGGGCAGTGAAAAAAAACCCGACCCGATGATCAAGGGGTTGGACCAGGCCCGGATCATAGGTTATTCTCCGGTGCGCCAGTTTTATTCACCCGATTATCTCCGCAATCCGGACGACCAGACCCAGGACATCCGGACCACGCTTTACTGGAATCCTTATGTATTAACGGAAAAGGGAAATGCAAAACTCAGCTTCATTTTTTACAATAATGATGTTACCCATAAGATCCGCGTAGTACTGGAAGGATTTAATGAGATGGGGAAATTGACGAGGGTTGAGAAGATTATTGAATAGCACATGAAAATCTCCGACATTACTCGCTTCCTCGAATCCCTCGCGCCGCTGCGCTTTCAGGAGGATTATGACAACTGCGGTTTATTGCTGGGATCAGCAGAAACGAATTGCCGGGGAGTAATGATCAGTCTGGATGCCACGGAGGAGGTGATTGAGGAAGCCGGGAAAAGAGGATGTAATCTCGTGGTTTCCCATCATCCACTCATTTTCCGGGGAATAAAGCAGATCAGCAATGAATCCGGAACGGGACGGGCGATCATCGCGGCCATCAGGAATGAAATTTCGGTTTACGCCATCCATACTAACCTGGATAATATATTGCCTGGCGTAAACTCCGCAATCGCCGGAAAGCTGGGTCTGGAAAATCTCCGGTTTCTTCTCCCTAAAAGCGGAAAAGGTCTGGAAGGAATCGCCGGTTCCGGACTGATCGGCGAACTGCCGGAGCCGATGGGGGAAGAACTATTCCTGCAGCTGCTGCAACGGCAGTTCCGGATACCCCTGATCCGGCATACGGCGCTGACCGGGAGGCTCGTTCACCGGGTAGCGCTTTGCGGCGGGGCTGGTAGTTTTTTGATTTCCAATGCATTATCAGCCAAGGCCGACTTTTTTATCACTGCCGACATCAAGTACCACGAGTTTTTTGAAGCGGAAGGAAAGCTGGTGATTGCCGATATCGGGCACTATGAGAGCGAGCAATTCACAACGGACCTGCTGTTTGATGTTATCCTCGAAAAATTTCCTAACTTTGCCGTCCTTAAATCGGGACAGTTACAAATCCCGGTCCATTATTATATCTAAACTATGGCCAACGTCAAAGAATTTTCTGTAGAAGAAAAATTAGCCTCTCTGATCAGCCTTCAAAAGATCGAATCCAAATTAGACGAATATAAAGTATTGAAAGGTGAACTTCCGATGGAAGTGAGTGATCTGGAAGATGAGATTCAGGGACTGAATGCAAGGCAGACCCGTATGGAGGAAGAAATCAACGGGATCCAGGAATTCATCAGCCAGAAGAAACAGGCTGATGAAGGATTCGGAAGAACTGATTAAGAAATACGAAAAGCAAACGTGAGAATGTAAAGAACAGCCGCGAATTTGAAGCCATCAATAAGGAAATTGAAATGCAGCAGCTGGAAGTAAAGCTTTCTGAAAAACATATCAAGGACGCGCAAGAAGAAGTGGCGGAAAAAGTGATTCTTGCTGGATAAAGCGAAAAAAGGAATTGCCAGCAAGGAATCCGTATTGAAAAATAAAAAAGAAGAACTCGATAAAATCATTGCCGCTACTGAAAAAGAAGAACGCCATTTTGCAAAACTTTCTGCTGAAGCCCGCGAAAAAATAGAACCCCGGTTATTGCATTCTTACGACCGCATCCGGAGAATTACCGCAACGGCCTGGCCGTGGTACCGGTTGTCCGGGATGCCTGTGGCGGTTGTTTCAATGCCATTCCACCCCAGCGTCAAAGTGAAATCCGCCAGCGTAAAAAAATTATTGTTTGCGAAAACTGTGGACGCATCCTGGTGATAATGATCTGAATGACGGCGTGGATGTGAAATAACCTTTCACCGGACACATGAGTCCATTATCTTGCGTCATGATCCGTTCGGTTCAGTCGCGTTTTATTCATTCCCTTTTTTTTGTCTTTATCCTGCTGACGGGCCTCGCGCCTTGGCTCACGCTCAATCCCATTTTGATTTTAATCCCGATTGCCGAAAAGCATATGCAGGAAATCATTCAACTGAAACTGGTTACCGGGAAAGCAATGATCGAATCGGAAAAAAAAGCAGATCCCGGTAACCTCATTCCTTATTTTCTCGAGAACTATATTGATTTTTTCACCCTTTTTTTTAATGAAGATCCGCAGGAATACCAGCGCAGAAAACCCTGGTCTGGAACAGCGTCTAACCCTGATGAAAAAAGGGGATGCCAACTCTCCCTTTGCGTCTATTTACCCGTTCCGTCATTTATTTTCAATGGGCTGCCATTGATATCAAATTCGGAGATCGCTGGGATGCGGCCTGGTCTTTCCGGAGATCATTTCTGGCCGGAAAAGAAAACCTGGGCATTTTGCCGGATTTCGAGCCTTCCCTGATGCTGCAGGGCGCCATGCAGGTGGCCGCAGGAACAATTCCACCAGGATACCAGTGGCTGGGGAACCTGCTTGGCATTCAGGGAACCATCGACGATGGCATGCATAACCTGGAAGAAATGCTGAACAGCACGGATCCCTTTGCAAAACTTTTTCATGAAGAAGCTGTTTTTTATTTTCTCTACCTGAAATTCCATATCCAGCATCAGCAGGAAGAGGTCTTTCAATATATCGCGCAGCATCGGCTCGATACGAAGAATAATCATCTGTTCACTTTTCTCGCCGCCAATCTTTCTTTGAATAATCAGATGGCCGCTTCCGCCGAACAGATTATTCAGAACAGGAATCCCGGTACGGACTACCTGGATATGCCGGTCTGGGATATTGCAACTGGGCTATGCAAAAGCCGATCAGCTCGATGGGGAAGCGGCCGTATACCTGGAACGTTTTATCAGCCGGTTCAAAGGGAAATTTTATGTGAAGGAAGCTTTGCAGAAGCTCAGCTGGGTTTATTATTTACAGGGTCAAACAGATAAGGCGGCGGATGCCCGGTCCCGGTTATTACAGTATCGGGCAACACGGAAACAGAGGCCGATAAACAGGCCATGAAAGACGCCCAGGGTGGCAGATGGCCAAATGAACTGCTTTTGAAAGCCCGGCTGCTTGACGATGGCGGTTATTTTCATGAAGCGCTGCAGTTGCTTAACGGGAAATCCTCCTCCTCATTTAAGGAGGCAGCCGATCAATTGGAATTTGTGTACCGGCTGGGGAGACTTTATGATGCACCTAAACCGGAAAGATGAAGCCATTGAAGCCTATCTGACAACCATCAAACTGGGCGCCGGAACGGAAAGAATATTATGCAGCCCGGGCGGCTTTGCAAATGGGATATATTTATGAAGAAAGAGGAGATAAAAAAACTGCCATTCCCTTTTTCGGAAAGTGCTGGACATGAAAGGGCATGACTATAAAAATGCACTGGATCAGAAAGCCAAAGCCGCCATCGAGCGTTGTCGTAACGGATGAAAATATTGCCTATATTTAATTGAATACAGAAAAACTTTTTTATGCTGCGGCATCTTACACATACAGAATTATGCGATCATGGAAGAGATCTCCATTGATTTTTCTTACGGCCTCCAGGTAATTACCGGAGAAACAGGCGCGGGTAAATCCATCATGGCCGGCGCGCTTTCCCTCGTTCTCGGGGAACGGGCAGACACCGCTGTGCTTAATGCACCGCGATAAGAAAGCATTGTGGAAGCCGGCTTTCGATGTGGAAAGCAGGAAAGAAATCGAACAATTCCTCACGGAGAATGAGTCTCGATGCGGAACAGGAACTCATCCTTCGCCGGGAAATCAGCGCCAGTGGCAAGTCCCGGGCCTTCATCAATGATACTCCTGTGAACCTGGATCAATTGCGCAAACTGAGCCTGCAACTGGTGGACCTGCATCAGCAGTTCGATATGATGCTGCTGGCGGAATCCGGTTTTCAGTTGTCGGTGCTGGATGCCCTGGCAGCGCAAACCCCTTTACTCAGAGATTACCGGCAATGCTACCGGCAGCTGCAGTGTGCTGCAAAAAGATCTGGAAGGGTTAAAACCAAGACAGGCACAGGCAGATAAGGAAAATGATTATCATAAGTTTTTATTTGCAGAACTGCAGGAAGCCGGACTGCAGGAAAACGAATTTGAAAAAGCGGAAGCAGATTTAAAATTACTAGGCCATTCGGAAGCTATTAAATCGGCGCTCACCAATATCCATTACGCCTGCAATTGTCGGAACAGCCGCTGGTGCAGCAGGTCCGGACGATTCAGTCAGCAGCTGGAACCTTTCGTCAATTATCATTCGAAATTTCCGGAATTGCTCCAGCGACTGCAGTCATTGCATATTGAAGTGCAGGATATAGCCGGGGAAATTGAATCCGTTAATGAAGAAATTCAATACGATCCGGAACAGATCGAAAAATTAAATGAAAGGATACATAGCGGATACAAACTGTTTAAAAAACATAATGTTCCGCACTACGGCCGAACTGATCAGCCTCCGGCAGGAACTCGAAAATAAACTGCAGGAAACCCTGAATATCGCTGAAGAAATCCATGCGAAGGAAAAAGCATGTGGAAGTCCAGGTGAAAATGGCTGACGATCTTGCGTACCGGTTTATCCGCAGGCCGCAGAAGCACAGATCGAAGGACTGGAAGAAAAAGTAAATGCGCTGCTGAAAAAAGTAGGCATGCCCAATGCCCGGTCCGAAAGTAAAGTTATGCAGGAAACCACATTGAATGATTCCGGAAAAGATGAAGTGGAATTCTTATTTGACGCCAATAAAAGCGACCGGTTTGAACCATTGAAGAAAGTGGCTTCCGGTGGTGAACTCAGCAGGCTCATGCTATGTATCAAATCACTGGTTGCCCAATCGATGGATATGCCCACTTTATTATTTGATGAAATTGATTCGGGCATTTCAGGCGAAGCCGCAAAACAGGTTGGTATTATTCTGAAAGAGCTTTCACGGAAAAGACAGGTGATCTGTATTACCCATCAACCTCAGATTGCAGGGAAGGGGAATGCCCATTTTTATGTATATAAGGAAATCCGCGATGGAAAAATGCTGACAAAGATCCGGCTCCTCGATAACGAAGCACGGATCCTGGTCATTGCAAAAATGCTTTCCGGCGAAAAGCCGACGGCAGCCGCAATGGAAAACGCCAGGGAATTAGTGAATTAGAATTAACGTATGCGCCGCTTTCTCATTCGATTATTATCGGGAATCCTGGTAGCCGGATTGTCTTTTATCCTGCTTTTCAGTCTGCTCAGCCTCTTATTTCCTTTGCCTGACCGGATTGAATATTCCACGGTGATACTGGATGATCAGGGCGAAGTGATTCACACTTTTCTGACCCCGGATCAGCAATGGCGGATGAAGATTTCAATTTCCGAAATTTCGCCACTGTTAAAAAAGACCATTCTGGCCAAGGAGGATAAATATTTTTATGCGCATCCGGGCGTGAATCCCGTTGCCATGCTCAAGTCCTTTTTTGATAATCTCCTGCATGGAAAGATCCGCTCCGGTGCTTCCACTATTACGATGCAGGTGGCGCGGGCGCTGGAGCCAAAACCGCGTACGTACTGGAATAAACTAAGGGAAATCTTTCGCGCAGAACAACTGGAGCTTAAATATAAAAAAGATGAAATCCTGCAATTGTATTTAAATCTTGTTCCTTACGGAGGAAATATTCAGGGGGTGAAAGCGGCTGCCCTGTTTTATTTTAAAAAGAATCCGGATCATCTTTCGCTGGCAGAGATCACCACACTTTCAATCATTCCCAACCGGCCTTCCTTTTTACGGATCGGTAAAAACAATGACCGGATTGTTGTTGCCCGGAATCACTGGCTGCAAAAGTTTGCCCGGCAGAAGGTATTTTCTTCAAAAGAAATTGAGGATGCGCTGAAAGAACCCTTAGATGCGCGGAGAAATCCTGCGCCGGCTGCTGTTCCGCAACTGAGCCTGAAATTGAAAAAACGGGGAGGAAATATTATTTCAACGCATATCCGGATGAATATGCAGATGAAACTCGAAAAGCTCGTCGCGGATTATTCACGTTCCCTGACCCTGGAAAATATCCGCAATGCCGCCGTTGTAGTGATCGACAATCATACACACGAGGTGGTTGCCTATATTGCGTCAGCTGATTTCCGGGATACGGTCGACGGTGGGCAGGTAAACGGAGCCGCAGCGATCCGCCAGCCCGGTAGCACTTTGAAGCCGGTTTTATACGGGCTCTGTATTGACAAAGGCCTGCTTACGCCCAAACAGATCATCAACGACGTGGAAGTGAATTACCAGGGTTATGCTCCCGAGAATTTTAATAAGAAATTCAACGGGTATGTCAGTATGGAATATGCGCTGGAGCAATCCCTCAATATTCCCGCCGTGAGAAGCCTGGAGATGCTGGGGAAAGACAATCTCGTCCAAAGCCTGGCCTTGTGCAGGTTTGAACAGATCAAAAAGGACCAGCGGAAACTAGGATTATCCATGATCCTCGGCGGATGCGGGGCCACGCTGGAAGAACTTACCGGCCTTTACAGCATTTTTGCCAGTCAGGGTGTTTATTATCCACCGGTTTATGCCGGAACGGCATCGGATACCAGCGGCAGGCGCATCCTCAGTCCGGCGGCTACTTTTATGATCAATGATATTTTAAGTAACCTTAACCGGCCCGATTTTCCCCTGAACTGGCAGAGTACTGTCCACCTTCCGAAAATAGCCTGGAAAACCGGCACCTCCTATGGAAGGCGGGACGCCTGGAGCATGGGATTTAACCGGCGCTTTACGGTTGGAATCTGGTGCGGGAATTTTTCTGCTCAGGGCATTCCTGAATTGAGCGGCGCCAATACAGCCACGCCACTGCTGTTTAAAATCTTTAACAGTATAGACTATGATGCGGATGAGCCATGGTTTGTTAAGCCGGCAGACTGCGACGAGCGATTGGTTTGTGCGCAGACCGGACTTCTTCCCGGGAAATATTGCGATAATCTGATCAGTGGATTTTATATACCGGGCGTCTCATCTGCCAAAAGATGTGAACACGTAAGGGAAGTGCTGGTATCGGCAGATGAAAAAATATCCTACTGCCGTGACTGTGCGCCCCCGAACGGATATAAAAAGAAATTATACCCGATCATCCCGCCGGAAATGCAGCGTTATTATGATGAACAGCATATTGCTTATCAGAAAATCCCTCCCCACAATCCTGCCTGCGAAAAAATTTTCAGGGAAGCTGGTCCGGTCATCACTTCACCGGCCGCAGGAACGGAATACCTGATCAGTAAAAAAGATCCGGAACCCCTGCTGCTGCTTTGCAATACGGGGAACGATGTCAGCAGGATATACTGGTATATCAACAACCGGTTCTATAAATCTGCCGGTATCAGGTCCCGCCAGTTCTTTATTCCCGATGAGGGTCCGGTCAAAATTTCCTGCACCGACGATAAAGGAAGGAACCGCGATATATGGATTAAGGTGAGGTATGTCGACCTCTGATCACTCTGACTTACTCACGCTGCCTGCACCGGAAACATGCTGGGTTACACTAGCGGCATTTCCTTTGTAGGTAACATTCCCCACGCCGCTGACCTGGGCGTCCAGTTTTACGCTGGCATAAATTTCTGCACTGCCGGCGCCTGAAATATCCACTTTGGTATTTTCCGACAACAGGTCAAAGCAATAGGCATGACCTGCACCGCTCAGGTCTATATCCAGGTCTTTTGTCTGGCCTTTCAGCCGGATGGACCCGCTACCTGTAATTTGAGCACTTATTTCAGGAGCATCCACATCCATTTCAATATCTCCGGCCCCGCTGGCTTCCAGTTTGAGGTTTTCCGGATTGGAAATTTTGTTTTGTCCCTTGATATCACTGGCTCCGGACACTTCAATACTGCTGTAAACCGGGGCGGTTACATACACGATCAGATCATTGGTCGGGCTGATATTGTATCCCGGCCGGGTTCTGATTTCTATCTGATCGCCATCCTGTTTAATCTCAACATATGGCAGGATATTTTCGTCGCCTTCCAGCCTTACAGGTTTAAAATCGCCCTGAGAAACCATCAGCTTAATGGCTCCGCTGGCTTCTACCTTTTTGAAGGAAGAAACCGTTCTGTCCTCCGTTTTGATGACCCCGTTCCCCCGTATCCGTTTTCCCATAAAACGGCCGCAGGAAACAAGGCTGATGGCTACAGCAGTCAGCAGAAGTATTTTTTTCATTGGTTGTCTTTTAGATATGCAAAAGTTGGCTTTTTATTCCGATTATTAAAAATCAATTAAAGGCTTGGACGCCAGTATCCTGGTAGAGGTTACCGGAAAACCTGAAACCGTTAAATCCGGCCGGCCGGGAGGATTAAACGCCAAAACCTTTCTTTATCTTCGCAACTCCATGACTGAAAAGATACTCATTCTCGATTTCGGTTCCCAATATACCCAATTGATTGCCCGCTCCGTTCGCGAAGCGAATGTGTATTGCGAGATCATTCCCTTTCATCAGAAAATAAAAGCAGATCCCGGCATTAAGGGCATCATTCTTTCCGGCTCTCCTTTTTCAGTAAATGACAAGGACGCGCCCCTGGTGGATGTAAAATCCTATCATGCCTCCCTGCCCATACTGGGCATTTGTTATGGCGCACAGCTTACGGCCCTGGAATTTGGCGGGAAGGTGGCCAACAGCAATAAACGGGAATATGGCCGGGCCCTGTTGAAAAAGGTAAAGGAGGATGTGCTGCTGAAGGATGTGAGTCCGCTGAGTCAGGTATGGATGAGCCATGCCGATACCATTCTGGAACTTCCTGCCGGTTTTGATGTGCTGGCTGCCACAGAATCCATTCCCTACGCAGCATTCAAAAATAATGGGGAGGGATTTCCCTTATATTGTCTACAGTTCCATCCGGAAGTTTATCATACCATTGAAGGCAAAAAAATCATCCGGAATTTTCTGACGGAAATCTGTGGTTGCGCGCAGGACTGGACGCCGGCTCATTTCATCAACGACAGTGTTGAAAAACTGAAAAGTCAAATCGGGAAAAAGAAAGTGATCATGGCTTTAAGTGGTGGGGTGGATTCCACCGTCGCCGCTACCCTGATTCATAAAGCCATTGGGAAAAGGTTGTCCGGGATATTTGTGGATAACGGTGTACTCCGGAAAGATGAGTTCCAGGAAGTGCTGGATGTATACAAACGCATTGGGCTGAATGTGAAGGGTGTGGACGCCAGAAAAATCTTCTATAAAAAACTAAAAGGCAAAACGGATCCGGAGGAGAAACGTAAGGCCATCGGGAAATTATTTATCAAAATCTTTCTTAAGGAGGCTGAGCAACTCGACGACATTGATTTGCTGGGTCAGGGTACCATTTATCCTGATGTGATTGAAAGTATTTCCGTACATGGTCCTTCCATGACCATTAAATCACATCACAACGTGGGCGGCCTGCCTAAAAAAATGAAGCTCGGCCTGATAGAACCGCTCCGTTTTTTATTTAAGGATGAAGTGAGGAAGGTGGGAAAGGAGCTGGGAATTCCGGACGATCTGCTAAACCGTCATCCGTTTCCGGGGCCCGGACTGGCCATACGTATTCTCGGAGAAGTGAATCCGGAAAAAGTGGATTTATTACAGCAGGCAGATCATCTTTATACCAAAGCATTAAAAGAACATAAATTATACAATAGCGTCTGGCAGGCTGGTGCGATCCTGCTCCCCGTAAAAAGTGTAGGTGTAATGGGTGATGAACGTACGTATGAATTTACGGTTGCTCTTCGGGCGGTTACATCGGTTGATGGCATGACGGCAGACTGGGCGCATCTCCCGTATGATTTCCTGGCGCAGGTTTCAAACGATATTATCAATCAGGTGAAAGGGATCAACCGGGTAGTGTACGATATCAGCAGTAAGCCACCGGCAACCATCGAATGGGAGTAAATCGTTCAGGTACTGAACGGGAACAAAATATTATGAAGGCAAAAAGTAAAAAATATACCGGATGCATCCTGTTCAGTCTGATGTTCTTTTTAACCGGAGCAACAAAAACTTTTGCCCAACAGGATACCACGACCCGTTATCACGTAGCCGTTTTTCTGCCCCTGTATCTGGATTCAGCTTTTGATGCCGGCGGCAATTATCGGTTTGATCAGAATTTTCCAAAGTATTTAAATCCCGGCCTGGAATTTTATGAAGGATTGCATCTGGCCATGGATTCCCTGGTGAAATCCGGGATTCCGCTGGATATAACAGTCTACGATACCCGATCCACTGCCAAAACCCTCCGACAGGTATTGGATGAACCGGTATTTGATTCCACACAAATGATCATCGGTTATGTAGACCTCGCTGAATTGCGTTTACTTTCCCGCGAAGCAAGGGTTAAGGATATTCCCTTTATCAATGTAAACTTTCCGAACGACGGAGGCATTACCAATAATTCCCAGTTCGTGATCCTGAATTCCACTTTAAAGTCACACTTTGAGGCACTGTATAAATTTATTCAGCGAAACTGGGCCACTTCCAATATTCTTTATCTGAAAAAGAGCGGCGGACAGGAAGACCGCATCAAAAAAGATTTCGGGGACATTGAAAAGAATACCCGGTCGGTGCCACTGCAGATGAAAGATATCAGCCTGGATAATCCGGCAGACCCGGCGCAAATTCTGCCCTACCTGGACAGCAATACAAAAAATATTATCCTGGTCGGAAGCCTGGATCAGAATTATGGCCGGCAGGTTTGTACCCAGCTTGCAGCGCTTTGCAAAACCTATCCGATGAAAGTCTTCGGTATGCCGACCTGGGACGAAATTGATTTCAGCGCGCCGGAATATTCGGATCTGGAAATCTATTATACTACGCCATTCTACAGTAACCCGAACGACAGCCTGGTATCCTTTATTCAGCAATATTTTAAAAACCGGTTTTATTCCCGTCCCTCCGATATGGTTTACCGCGGATATGAAACCATTTTGCATTTCGGACAGCTATTGGTCGCGAATCAGGGAAAGCTCAATGGAAGTATCGGCGAGAGAAAATTTAAAGTATTTAATGACTTTGATATTCAGCCGGTTTTTCTGAATAGTCAAAACCCCACCCTCGATTATCTGGAAAACAAAAAGCTTTACTTCATTAAGAAGGTCAATGGTAATGTAGTTGCAGTATATTAAGCAGCAACCTTACAGGTATGAACCTCTTAAGTTTTACTCCCCGGGGTATTATCGGTTCCTCCCGGATCTGTGTGAAATATAAGGGCGAAGTGTGGGTTGCCTGCGGGAAAAAGAGTTAACCTAACTCCTTATTTGGATTTCGATCGCCGTTTAACGGCCCTGCTGGCCTTTAACTTTGTCTTACCAGCTTTCAGGCCTTTAATATAATCATCCATCCTTTTCCCGTCTCTTCTGACTTGCGCCTCTGTTCTATCCTGGCTCCCAAGAAGCCCAATTTCATCCAAAAAGTAATATTGTTCCTTACTAGCCATGGAAGTAGTCCTTATAGTACGAATTTACTAATTTTTCAGTTCTACGTAAATAGAGAGCCTGCGCATCAAAAATCCTATTTTGAAAAATAAAATGTCCAATACCTTTCTGGCATCAGGATAATGCAACGTATTGTTAAATTGGAAATTTGGGAAAGTGTTTTAACCCGGCATTCAGGTGTATTTTAATTTTTACTTACCGCTTTTTGCCCTAATTTGAAAGTTGATCATGAAGAAACATTTTGTGATAATGGGTTTTGCGGTGTCCGGCCTGGCTTTTTCTTCCATCATGCATACGGAATCCGGAACCGATCCGGTGCCCATTCCCCCTTCCGTACAGAGAACAGGCGATCCGGAAACCGGATTTACTTATTTGACTACGGGCGACTACCTGAAAAGCGGCATTCCGTTAACTTATTTCCGCATGGCGTTTGGGAAAGGATCCGCGAATTATCTGAAACGAACCGGAGCGAACCAGGATATCCCTTACGATTATACGGCAGTGAAAGCTGCGAATGGTGAAACGGTGATTGCGCCGAACTGTCTGCAATGCCATGCGCAGGTTTTTGACGGCAAGCTCATCATGGGCCTGGGGAACAGTTCGGCTGATTTCAGGAAAAGTGAAAAACTGGATCCTAAGAATGCGGCGATGGCGGAAATGATGCTGAAGAATACGGATCCGCATAAATATGAAGCGGCCGAGCCTTTTCTGCGGGTGGTGAAAGCGGTTGGGGGAAAATTAAATACGCAGGTGCGGGGTGTGAATATCGCGGACAGGCTGGCTGCGTTGCTGGCAAGTCACCGGGATCCGAAAACATTTAAATGGAGTGATGAATCCTTAATACCGGTTCCGGATGAAGTGATCCCCACCGATGTGCCGGCCTGGTGGCTATTGTGGAAGAAGAATGCCATGTTTTATAATGGATTCGGAAGGGGTGATTTTGGCAGGTTCCTGATGGCTTCCAATTTGTTTACGGTGAATGATACGGCGGAATCCCGGGAAGTGGACAGCCATTTTAATGACGTGCTGGCTTATATCCAGTCGCTACGGGCGCCGGTTTATCCGAAACCGCTGAATCAGTCTCTTGTAAAACAGGGCGGCATCCTGTTTGTTCAGAACTGTTCCAAATGCCATGGCAGTTATGGCCCCGGAGGAAAATATCCGAATCTGTTGATCCCGGAATCGGTTATCGGCACCGACTCCATGTTATTCAAAAGCAATTACCAGAGTTATCAGTTCATCGACTGGTTCAATAATTCCTGGTTTGCGCAGGGAGATCATCCGGCAAGGCTGGAACCTTTTGACGGTTATATTGCACCTCCGCTGGACGGGGTCTGGATCACCGCGCCCTATCTGCACAACGGATCCGTGCCCGACCTGGAAACCCTGCTGAACAGTAAGGAAAGACCAAAATACTGGTCGCGCGATTTCGACAACCCGCAATATAATTATGAAAGTCCGGGTTGGAAATATCAGGCGCACGATGCACCCGAAGGAACCACGGCTTACAATACCACGCTTCCGGGTTATGGAAATTACGGACATACTTTCGGCGATAAACTCAGCAGCAAAGAAAGAAAAGCGATCATTGAGTATTTAAAAACTTTGTAAGGCCGGAACCTTATTCATGAATTTACAACAGACCAAAGGATATCAGGTGATCCTTGCCTGGCTCGAATCCAAAGGACTTGCTCCTTTTGCTTTTCAGGAGGAAACCTGGATGCATATTGCCGAAGGCCATTCCGGCCTGGTGAATGCGCCAACGGGTTGTGGAAAAACCTTTGCCGTTTTTCTGGGATCCGTTATTGATTTCATCAACAAAAATCCGGAGAATTATCAAACGCTTTCCGGCAATACGCTGCGCTTATTATGGATAACACCCCTGCGCGCATTGGCGAAAGATATTGCAAGGGCCATGACGGAAGTGATCGACGGACCTTGGAATGCAATGGCAGATCGGTATCCGCAATGGCGACACGGAAATCAGCGAAAGGGAAAAGCAGAAAAGGCATATGCCGGAAGTGCTGATCATTACGCCGGAGAGCCTGCATTTACTGCTGGCCCAAAAGCGATACCCGGAAATTTTTAAAGAGCTGAAAATACTCGCGGTGGATGAATGGCATGAACTGCTGGGATCAAAACGCGGCGTACAGGTAGAGCTGGCGATTTCGCGGATTGCCGGGCTGATTGAAATATACCATCAGCCTTTTCCGGAAGCGGAAAACGACGGATCCGAATCGAATAACTTGGCGGAGCCCGAAACAAATAAAGTTGCGGAACCTAAAAAGGGAAACAGTGCCGGATCAGCAAAAGCAGTAAATAAAACATTTCCATTTTCTGTATGGGGCATTTCTGCAACCATCGGAAACCTGGATCAGGCGAAAGAAGTTTTGCTGTTCCCGCTGCTGGCTAAAATTCATCATCCTCCGGTGATCATAAAAGCAACCATCGATAAACGGATTGAAATTGAATCCGTGATTCCGGATGAAATAGAAAAATATCCCTGGGCCGGGCATCTGGGAATCAGGCTTGTGCATAAAGTGATTCCCATCATTGAAAAAAGCAGCACCACCCTCATTTTCATTAATACCCGCGGAATGAGTGAACGCTGGTACCAGGAGATCCTGAATGTGGCGCCGGAACTGGCCGGAGCCATTGCCCTGCATCATGGTTCCGTTGACCGGGATCTGCGTTTATGGGTGGAAGAAGCCCTGCACAGCGGTAAGCTGAAAGCGGTGGTTTGTACGGCAAGCCTGGATCTGGGCGTGGATTTCAGGCCCGTTGAAACCGTGATCCAGGTAGGCTCGCCGAAAGGTGTTGCACGTTTTTTACAGCGGGCAGGCCGGAGTGGTCACCAGCCGGGTGAGACGAGTAAAATCTATTTTCTGCCCACCCATTCCCTCGAACTGGTGGAAGCGGCTGCGCTGAAATCTGCGATGAAACTGAATTTTATTGAAAGCCGGGAACCCATGATGCTGTGTTTCGATGTACTCATTCAGTATCCTGGGAACACTCGCCATCGGGGAAGGCTTTTATCCCGATTCGATTTTTAAAGAAATTTCTTCAACCCATTGCTTTCAGGATATTAGCCGGGAAGAATGGGAACAAATTCTGCATTTCATTACCGAAGGCGGCGAAGCCTTACAGCAATATGATGAATTCAGGAAAGTGGAAGTGATGGATGGATTGTACAAGATCAATGGCAGGCGGATGGCGATGCGGCATCGTCTGCATATCGGAACGATTGTAAGCGATGCCATGCTGAAAGTGAAATTTCTCAGCGGCGGATATCTAGGCGTGATTGAAGAATATTTTATTTCCCGGTTGAATCCGGGAGATGTATTTACACTGGCGGGCCGTAACCTGGAGTTCATGATGATCAAAGAGATGACGGCCATTGTGAAAAAATCAAATGCCAAAAAAGCCATTGTGCCCAGTTGGAATGGAGGCCGTATGCCGCTTTCCGCCAACCTGGGTCAGATGCTGCGCAAAAAATTCAATGAAGCCTGGGAAGTCGCGGGAGGAAAGCGTGTTCCCGATATTGAATTGCGCGCCCTGAAACCCTTGTTTGTATTACAGCAAAAACTTTCCCATATCCCCAAAGATGATGAACTGCTGATTGAGCAGATTGAAACGTCCGACGGATTTCATTTGTTTGTCTATCCTTTTGAAGGCAGGCTGGTGCATGAAGCCATGGCGGCATTACTGGCTTACCGCCTCAGCCGCATTACGCCCATCACGTTTTCCTTTGCCATGAATGATTATGGATTTGAACTGTTGAGTGATCAGCCCATTCCCATCGACGATACCAATGTCCATGAATTGTTTTCCGCAGAAGAACTCAGCCTGGATATTCAGCGCAGCGTAAACAGCGCCGAAATGGCCCGGCGTAAATTCCGCGATATCGCCGTGATCGGCGGACTGATCTTCCAGGGTTATCCCGGAGAATATAAAAAACCCAGGCACCTGCAATCCTCCGCCGGCTTGCTGTTTAATGTCTTCAGTGAATATGATCCGCACAATTTGCTGCTGCGCCAGGCTTATCACGAAGTGATGGAACAGCAGATGGAAGAAGTCAGACTGCGCAACATGCTCGAACGCATCAGCAAAAGCAAAATCGTCATTACCTTTCCCGAAGAACTCACGCCATTCTGTTTTCCCCTGAAAGTGGACAGCATGCGCGAAGATCTTTCTTCCGAAAAACTGGAAGACAGGGTAAGGAGGATGCAGGAGCAATTAAATAAGGGTTGACGGTTGACAAATCCGTCAACCGTTCACCGTCAACCACAAAACGATATCTTTACACCTCATCCCATGCACTCCCCCTTTCCGCATAAAATTTTCAATCAGCAATTCTGGCTTACGGGCGACAGAACGATGTATTGGGAGGAAGAAAAGGCCCTGATCGTTTCCGATCTGCATTTCGGAAAAACAGGTCATTTCCGGAAATCAGGGATTGCCGTTCCGCAATCCGTTTATAAAGAGGATCTTCAGCGGCTGGTTGTTCAGATTCAGCATTTCCAGCCGAGGCAGCTGATCATTGTCGGCGATATGTTTCACAGTCATGCGAACAGGGAGCTCGAACTCTTTTTAAAATGGCGGACGGATCTTTCCGGTTTGGAAATCCGGCTGATCCGGGGAAACCATGATATTCTGAAAGAAGACTGGTATGAAAAAGCAGGCATTCAATTGAGTCGCTCCACCCTTTCCATGAACCGGTTCCATTTTGTGCATGATATCAGTGATATGGAAAACCGGGCCCCCGCCTTTAAGGAAAATGAAGGTCATTCATCCCCTTATTTTTTCTCCGGGCATATCCATCCGGGAATCCGTATTCAGGGTTTGGGTAAGCAGTCGCTTTGTTTCCCCTGTTTCTATTTTGGAAAAGAATATGCGGTATTGCCGGCTTTCAGCCGCTTTACCGGGGTTGCACTCATCGCTCCGGAAAAAGAAGAACAGGTTTTTGCCATTGTAAACGATGCCGTGCTGCAGCTGCAATAGGTTTCCAGCTGAATTCAATGATCCATATTGAAGCAGAACTGCTTTGCAGGGAAATTCAGGAACGGCAGGATTCATTTTTTAAAACGGACCCGGTATATTTATTGAAGGTTCTCCAGATCATTGAGGTCTTTAGCGCGCGCCGCAACTTTTTTTGAAAGGATCAGGCTGTTGATATCGAGGGTTCTGACCTTAAATTCCCCTTCTTCAAATAAAACGGATTGCCGATAGCAGGATTCGAATTCCAGGCCCTTTACTTTTGTCATCAGATCGATGGCAACAGGCGGTTCTCCAAAAGTAAACACATCCCATTCCGGGTGGGAAAGGAAATTTTCTTCGGTCATGTCAAAAACCGACATGCCAAACTGATCAAATGCATTCCGGAGATGATGATAATTTAAAGAAGTCTGTTCAACCCATAAATCCAGATCGCCGGTTGTACGGGCATATCCGTGAAGGATGACCGCATAACCTCCAACCAATAAATACTTTACCTGCTGATCATTCAGGGCATTCATAAAATCCCGGAAATCGGGATGGAAAATATTATCCATGGGTTATCTGGCCCTTGCTTTAAACTTTGATTTATCCATTCGGGGAGGAGCATCTGGCGGATACTGAAAGGCAACGCTGTTCAGATAGGAAGAAACTTTTAATCTTTCCAGCCATTTCATCTTTTTGTAAAAGGCGGTATAGTCTGCCGCGTCATCGGCGCTATGCCCCTTGAATGCATTCCGGTCCAAACGATATGCCATAAACCAAAATTACAATATAACCGGAAAACCCGGGCGGCGCCCTCAGTTCATCTTCCTCTTCAGCGTACTCACCTGATCCTGCAGATTGCTCACCAGACTGGCCAGCTGATTTACATCCCAGCGCTGTTCAGTATTGGCTTTGCTGAGCACCATTTCGGCTTTCCAGATTTCAATTACGTCTTCCACATTCACGGAATAAGGCTGGAAAACGGTATTGTCGCTGATCAGCGTGAGTTTATTTTTCAGTTTGTTGTTTTTCATTACCCTTTTATACACGATTCCTTCATTGCGGGAAACAACAATATAGGTCAAATTGCTTTTTACATTTTCCAGATCGTCGATTTTTTCCGCAACAATGACGGAACCGCTCGGGGTCGGCAGCATGGAATCGCCCACAATTTCAAAAGCCCGGTAATTTCCGGGAGCCAGCATGGGCAGGGTAAAAGTATTGAGCTCATCCAGGAATTCAGGATCTCCATATCCTGCCAGGTAACCTGCCGCAGCTTTGACAGGCACCAGTTGAATCTGGTTGGGCAGACTGCCATTTTCTGTGCCCTGCGTTTGGCGAGATAATTTCCGCCCTTGGTATCCTGCATATTTTTTCCGGAGGAGTTCATCCAGCGACAATCTGAACATATCACTTACCATTTCCAATACTTCCAGCCGCGGTTCCGCCCGTTCTTCTTCATAGGCCCCCAGCAAAGATCTTTTGATTTTCAGTTTATTCGCAAATTCTTCCTGCGTCCATCCCCTGAGCTTCCGCAGGTATTTCAGATTTTGAGCGGCAACTGACATCACTAATGGTTTTAGCGAAAATACTAAAATATTTGACAATCTATACACAATCCATAAAAGCCCAAATTTTTTTAAATATTCTCCCCTAATCACCTGCCAAAACATCCTTCAGCATATTAGCCCTGAAGTCCGTCACCGTCATCCGTCACCGTCAACCCTCTCCGTCAACCGCCAACTCTTCCTCCACATTCCGTACCTTTGCAAACTGTCAATTTGACCCCGGAAAACGGATAGCACCATATTTGACAAGGTTAATCCAGTTTAAACTCAATTCTGTTCATTATGCCAGGTTTTCTTTCGAAATTATTTGGTGGAAATAAGTCAGAAAAAGATATTAAAAAGATCATGCCCCGGGTCGAGCAGATCAATGAATATGTGGCCGCTTATGCCGCCCTTTCCAACGACGAGCTAAGGGCCAAAACCAGACGAATTCAAACAGAGGATCAAAGACCATCTGGCGAAATCGACAAATCCATTGCCGAACTGAACAATCAGGCAGAAGAACCTGCCTTTCAGTGATATCGGCGGGAAAGACGCGCTCTATACTGAAATTGACGCGCTGAAAAAGAAAACGGGATGATCATATCGAGGAAATACTGGATATCCTGCTTCCCGAAGCATTTGCCGTAGTAAAAGAAACCGCCAGGCGGTTCAAGGAAAATAGTCAGTTGATCTCAACTGCCACTGACACGACCGTGACCTGAGTGTGGAAAAAGATTATGTGCGGATAGAAGGGGATAAATCCATCTTCAGTAATAGCTGGACGGCAGCCGGTGGAGAAATCACCTGGAATATGGTGCATTACGATGTACAGCTGATCGGTGGTGCCGTACTGCACCAGGGTAAAATTGCTGAAATGGCAACCGGTGAAGGTAAGACCCTGGTTTCTACACTTCCGCCTATCTCAATGCACTCGCAGGCGAAGGTGTTCATATTGTTACCGTGAATGATTACCTGGCCCGTCGTGACTCCGAATGGAACGGCCCCATTTTCGAATGGCTGGGATTTCGGTGGATTGTATCGATAAACATGAACCCAACAGCGAAGCCCGCCGCAAAGCCTATCTGGCGGATATCACCTATGGTACCAATAATGAATTTGGTTTTGATTATCTCCGTGATAATATGGTGCATTCACCCGATGAAATGGTGCAGCGCAAACATCATTTTGCCATGGTGGATGAAGTGGATTGTGTATTGATCGATGATGCCCGTACACCGCTGATCATTTCCGGACCGGTTCCTAAAGGCGACGACCAGCAATATCATATTCTGAAAAGCCGTGTGGAACGATTGGTGGAAGCGCAGAAAAAAGTGACCAATCAATTTCTGAACGAAGCAAAAAAAAAATTTGCAGAAGGAAATGATGATCCGAAAGACGGCGGACTGGCCCTGATGCGCGCGCACCGCGGTCTTCCGAAAACCAGTGCCCTGATCAAATTCCTGAGTGAACCCGGCATTAGGGTGAAACTGCAGAAAACAGAAAATTATTATCTCGCCGATCAGCAGCAAGGAAATGCCGAAAGTGGATGCAGGAACTGTATTTTCAGTATTGATGAAAAAAACAACTCGGTTGACCTTACCGATAAAGGCATTCAGACCATCACCGGCGAAGGAGAAGATCCTGAATTTCTTTGTCATTGCCGGATATCGGAATCAAACTGGCAGATATAGAAAAAAGTGATCTGAGTGCTGAAGAAAAATTTCAGCAGAAAGAAGCACTGCTGAATGATTATGCCATTAAAGCCGACCGCATCCATACCGTTCAGCAATTGCTTAAAGCCTATACCCTGTTTGATAAAGATGTGGAATATGTGGTGATGGACGGACAGGTAAAGATCGTGGATGAACAAACCGGCCGTATCCTCGATGGCCGCGCTACAGCGATGGATTGCACCAGGCCATTGAAGCAAAAGAAAATGTGAAGATCGAAGCCGCCACGCAAACCTATGCCACGGTTACCCTGCAGAATTATTTCCGGATGTACCATAAGCTGGCGGGTATGACCGGTACTGCGGAAACAGAAGCAGCTGAATTCTGGGATATCTATAAACTGGATGTGGTGACCATCCCGACCAATGTGCCGGTGATCCGTAAGGATTCACCAGGACCTGGTGTATAAAACAAAACGCGAAAAATATAAAGCGGTCATTGATGAAATTGAAAGACTGCGCACTGGAAGGCCGTCCTTCCCTGGTGGGTACCACTTCGGTGGAAGTGAGTGAACTGCTGAGCAAAATGCTGCAGGTAAAAAAGATTCCGCACAATGTATTGAATGCAAAACAACATGCGCGGGAAGCACAGGTGGTTGCCGAAGCCGGTTTGACCGGCGCCGTTACCATCGCCACCAACATGGCCGGTCGTGGTACGGATATCAAACTCGGGCCCGGTGTGAAAGAAGCCGGCGGTCTGGCCATCATCGGTACGGAACGGCATGAAAGCCGTCGTGTGGACAGGCAGTTGCGCGGTCGTGCCGGTCGCCAGGGAGATCCCGGCACTTCCCAGTTTTATTCTGCACTGGAAGATGACCTGATGCGCATGTTCGGCAGCGAACGTATTGCCCACTGATGGATAAGATGGGTTATAAGGAAGGCGAAGTGATCCAGCACAGCATGGTGACCAAGAGCATCGAACGTGCGCAGAAAAAAGTGGAAGAAAATAACTTTGGTATCCGGAAACGTCTGCTGGAATATGATGATGTGATGAACAAACAACGTAATGTGGTTTATAAAAAACGTAACCATGCCTTGTTTGGCGAACGGCTGGCACTGGATCTGGACAATGCTTTTTATTGTGGTAGCCGAAGGCCTGGTGAATTCCTTTAAGGAAGAGGAAGATTTTGAAGGATTCAAGCTGGCTGTGATCGTGAATTTCGGTGTTGACACGACCATTACAGAAGAAGAATTTCAGAAAGATAATGAAGCGGACCTGACAGAGAAATTGTATAAGGAAGGCACCCTGAACTATGAAAGGAAAATGGAGGAAGTGCAGAACAATGCGGTGCCGGTATTTAAAAATATTCTACTTACCCAGGGCAGGCATATCGAAAATGTAGTCGTTCCTTTTTCCGATGGGAAGAAAGTGATCAATGTACTCGCCAACCTGCAGAAAACACTGGATACCCAGGGCCGTGAACTGATGAACGCTGTGGAAAGACAGATCACACTGGCCATCATCGACGATGCCTGGAAAGAACACCTGCGGGCGATGGATGATCTGAAGCAAAGTGTTCAGACAGCCTATCTCGAACAAAAAGATCCGCTGGTCATTTATAAAATGGAAGCCTTCGATCTGTTCCGGCAGATGGACAGCTACCATGAACAAGGATATTGTGAGTTTTCTTTGCCATTGCGCCATTCCGATCGAACAGCAATGCGCCCATCAAAGAAGGGCGCGAACAGAAAACGGACATGAGCCGGATGAAAATGCGAAAGGATGAAATGGTGGGCACCCCATCTGCCGCCGGTGTTCTCACGGACGAAGGCCGCGACTATTACGAGCCCTCCGAACCGGTAAAACAGGAACCCATCAAGGTGGGTCCCAAAGTTGGCCGAAACGATCCCTGTCCCTGCGGCAGCGGAAAAAAATACAAGCAGTGCCATGGGCGGGACGCGTGAGATTCGGGAACTTTCTTACGTGCTCTTCTGGCGGGGTGGTGCAGAGGTCGGGCTACTGGAAATTTCCAGGTAGTTTGGTGGTTCTCCCGGATGGAATTTCATAACTTTAATAAATAGTTCCGCTACATGTCCAAAGAAGAAATAAAATATGAAATCAATCAGGTGCTGGATCGATTATCCGACAAATCACTTGAGGAGCTTCTTTCGTTTCTGAAAGGCATCCAAACCGGAAATTCAGCTCTTTTTAATCCGACTTCTATGCGAAAGATTCTTTACGAAGATGAACAACTGCTTCAGAAACTTGCCAAATGATTTCCAGCGCGGAGGTTGAGCAGCTACATAAAACCCTGATAGATAAATTTGGCGGATTATCAGGCATCAATCTATATTCCCGTTTAATCCCACTAAAATGAAAAACATATCCATAAAACTGGATAACGATGTTTTCAATGAGACAGAAAAAATTATTGCAAAGATCAATAAGAACAGAAATCGATACATCCGTGAAGCGGTTGCATTCTATAATCTTCTCTGGAAAAGGCGAATCATTTCACATCAATTGCAAAATAATTCTAAAATAGTACAGAAAGAATCAATGAGGGCCCTTAACGAATTCGAGAATTTTCATCGTGCAGATTGCGCAGTTTGAATATGGTTTGCTAACCTAAAATCACCCGCATTGCCAGGCTGAAAGCCATTTGCGGCAAGCACTATCATAACGCCGGGTCATGAATCTTACACAACAAATCGCAAAACATTTCAGAGAAGTTCATTTTGGCGGAAACTGGACATCGGTAAACCTGAAAGATACCCTGGCCGATGTAAACTGGCAACAAGCCACAACCAAAGTTTATTCTCTGAATACGATTGCGGACCTCGTTTATCATACGAATTATTATGTGGGCGCAGTCTTGAAGGTACTGAACGGAGAACCGCTTGACGCAAAGGATAAATATAGTTTTGATCATCAACCCATCCAATCTCCCGAAGCCTGGGAAAAATTATTGGATAAAATCTGGACGGATGCCGAAAGCTTTGCCATCCTGATTGAGCAGTTGCCGGAAATTAAGCTGGACGAAATCTTTACAGATGAAAAGTATGGAAACTATTACCGGAATGTTCACGGTATTATAGAACATACACACTATCATTTAGGGCAGATTGTCTTAATAAAAAAGATATTGTCACAGGTGAGAGGAACAAATGCAGAGAAGGATGTTAAATAAAGTACGTGCCTGTCAGCATTTCATTGCCGCAGGTAGCACTTAAGCTGAGGGAGGGAATTATGATACTTTAAACAATTGCTTCATGAAACAAACTTGCTTACTGCGTCTGTCGCTGTTTTTACTGGCCTGCATTGTCATGTCATGCGCCGGATTGCAGGCCCAGGACGGCGCCGTCATTCCCTTATGGAAAAACGGGGCGCCGGGATTTGAGAATCTGAAAAACCAGCCCGAGCAGGCCAAAGACTGGTGGGTGAGAGATATCAACAATCCGACGCTGACAGTATTTTTGCCAGCAAAAGAAAAAGCAAACGGAGCAGCGGTGATCATCTGTCCCGGAGGAGGTTTTACCAATCTCGTATATAATGCGGAGGGTAAAGACGCCGCTGAGTATCTGAACGGCCTTGGGGTTACCGCTTTTGTGTTAAAGTACCGGTTGTTCCGGGAAGAGCATTCGCCATACAGCATGGAAAATCCAAAGCAGGATATATTCCGCGCCATGAGGCTGGCGAAAAGCCTTGCCGGAACCTATCATATTGACACCGCCCGGCTGGGCGTTATGGGATTCTCTGCAGGTGGCGAAGTGTCCGGCTGGCTGTCTTATCATTTCAACGAAAGCCATTCCAACAATGCCGATCGAATTGACGGACTTTCGGCGCGCCCTGCTTTTCAGATCCTGATTTACCCGGGTCCGTTAGCGGTTCCTGATTCCGTATCCGCGGATGCGCCCCCCACTTTTCTGCTGGCTGCCAACGAAGATCCCTGCTGCTCCGAATCGATCGTACGATTGCTCTTATTGCACAGGAAGGCAAAAGTGCCCGTGGAAATGCACTTGTATCAGAACGGAACCCATGCCTTCAATATGGGAAAACGTTCGGAATATGTAACGCTGAAAAGCTGGCCGCAGCGATTGGCAGACTGGCTGCAGGATGATGGATGGCTGAAACAATCTCCTCCGGTGTCAAAGCATCTTGATAAAACGACGAATTAATACATTCCGTGGAAAATCAAATCGAAATAAAAACTGCGCATACTTCCGCTGATTTTTTAGCCGCCAAAGAGCTCATTCTTGAATATACAGAATGGCTTGCGTTTGATTTGGCCTTTCAGCAAATTGATAAGGAATTGGACAACTTACCGGAGATGTATGGTGATCCTGATGGCGGACTGGTGCTCGCCCGTATCAATGACCATGCCGTCGGCGTTGCGGGGATAAGAAAATATGCCGATAAGGAATGCGAACTAAAACGAATGTTTGTGAAGTCCGAAAGCAGGGGCCTGGGAATTGGAAAGCTGCTCATTACAGCATGCATTGAAGTCGCAAAGAAACTGAATTATGATATCGTCAAACTGGACACGGCAGACTTTATGAAATCAGCAATAAAGCTTTATGTGGACAGCGGTTTTATTGAAATTCCTGCCTACCGGTATAATCCTCATGAGGCGGCCAGATATTTTGAATTGAAAATCAGTCGGCTTTGAAGTGTTAGCGTCACCCCTGAAAATTTCTAACTTTGGGTAAAATGTAACCCAATGGATTTGAAGCTTAAAGACAAGATTGTTTTTATCAGTGGTTCAACGGCCGGAATTGGATTCGCCATCGCAAAAAGGTTTTTATCCGAAGGCGCCCGCGTTATTATCAACGGCAGAACAAAGGAAGGCGTCGATAAAGCGGTAAGCGAATTAAGGTCATTTGCTGATAATCCAAAGGTCTCCGGCGTATTTGCAGACTTCTCAAAAGTTGATGAGGTCAATAGGTTAATAGCGGAATTACCTGACATTGATATCCTGATCAATAATGCAGGCATATTTGAACCGAAAGCTTTCACAGATATTGCGGATGAAGACTGGTTCCGGTTTTTCGAGGTGAATGTTATGAGCGGCATCCGCTTATCACGGCGCTTTTTTCCAACCATGTTACAAAAGAACTGGGGAAGGATCATTTTTATTTCCAGTGAATCTGCCGTGTTTATTCCGGAAGAAATGATCCATTATGGAATGACTAAGACTGCGCAACTTGCAATTAGCCGGGGACTGGCCGAGTTGACAAAGGGTTCTGACGTAACCGTCAATACTGTTTTACCGGGCCCGACAAAATCGAAAGGCGTCGGTGGCTTTCTTGAGGACCTCTCAAAAGCAGGCAATAAACCTGTCAGCGAAGTTGAAAAGGACTTCTTTAAAAATATGCGGCCCACTTCTCTTCTTCAACGGTTTGCCTCCGTTGAGGAAATTGCGGATACGGTTGTTTATTTTTCCAGTCCCCTTGCTTCTGCAACGAATGGGGCAGCAATCCGGGCAGATGGCGGATTAATCCGGTCAGTTTTATAGGAGTTAAAATGCTGCAATCCGGATTGCATTTTGGCGGAAATTTCATTACATTAGTCAGGCCATTAGCAATATTCAATGGCTTATGCAAACCTATGAACTCCCGAATCCTG
Source organism: uncultured Chitinophagaceae bacterium (assembly GCA_963801295.1). Taxonomy (GTDB): domain Bacteria; phylum Bacteroidota; class Bacteroidia; order Chitinophagales; family Chitinophagaceae; genus Puia. The sequence continues at coordinate 134,681 of CAWDEH010000008.1, read as the reverse complement.
ATAATACTGGCATTTATTATATTGACCGCCTGGGGCGCGACGCCGATCAGGAGAAGCGCTCTTGAAGCCCCACCAGTCAAAAGCAATACAACAGCCATTGTTCAAACCCAAAGCCAGGATGATCATAGTAATCCTTCCGATTCGGCCGGCCAGGATATGGCCACTTACTATGTTGTGGTTGCCGATACAAGCCTTGACTATAATTTTCTTCACAAAAAAATGTTTAAACTGAACCGGCAATTCAAAATTCCGATCGACACCATGGGCCGGTTTTACAATAAGACCAAAAATTTGATTGCATTGCCTGACAATGATGACGATGAAATTTATGCAGGCGACTATTACCCCAGGCGCTACCCGTCTGAAAATCTAAGTCTGGAATATCTGGGGTTTTATCAAGGCCGGGCAGGGGAAAAAACAATCGCATTGGTTACCGGCATTTATGAAACTAAAAAAAGCGCCGACAGCGCATTAAGGATCATACAACAGACCGAAAGAAAGGTCTTTAAAATTAAGTCGGAAATCTATATTGGTTGTATGCATTGACGCCAAATAATCTGATAATCATCCGCATAACAAGAGCGGAGTTGCAATTTCGGCGTCGGTCTGAAAAGACAAAAAATCAGGTTCAGACATAATCAGGGGCGCAAAAATGCGTTTAGTTAAAATAACCCGGCGATACTGAAAGATCGAAGTAACCCATTGACAATCTTCAAGATAAGTCTCCCTGCCATTTTTCTGAGCCTGGCCTGCGCTATTTGCCAGCCAGCAACCACCTATGCCCAGGTCATTACCACGATCGCAGGCACGGGAACAGCAGGGTTTACCGGTGATGGTGGACCCGCGCTCAATGCGCAATTGAACACGCCCCTGGGCCTGTGCCTGGACGCGGTCGGGAACATTTATTTCGCGGATTATAAAAATCAACGCATCCGCAAAATCAGCAAAGCAACCGGGCTTATCAGCACGATAGCAGGAAATGGCAACACCGGATTTTCCGGCGATGGGGGCCCGGCTTTGAATGCATCGATGAATGAGCCCATGCGTCTTTGTTTTGATAACACCCGCAATTACCTATATTTTTCTGATTACTGGAATCTTCGCGTACGGAGGATAGATCTTACTACAGGGATCATAAATACGATTGCCGGAGATGGAACGGAGAATTACGTAAACGGGGGACTGGCAAAAAATTCCGGCCTGCTTCCTGGCGGTATTGCCCTGGACGCTGCCGGGAATCTTTTTGTCGCCCAGCATCCGGGCCCCTTTGCCAGTTATACAACCAATATCATCAGCCGGATTGATATTGGCTCCGGTATTATTACCACGGTCGCCGGGAATGGTCAGTTTACATTTGCAGGAGATGGGGGACCCGCGCTCAGTGCGAGCTTTTTTGTTCCGATGGACGTTGCCGTGGATGGCGGCGGAAACCTGTACGTGGCCGATTGTATGAATCAAAGGATCCGTAAGATAGATAAGGTGACCGGTATCATCAGTACCATTGCGGGGGATGGGAAGAATACTTTTCCTTCTCCCGATGGCGGACAGGCTTCTTCCACCAGTTTAAAAAATCCGGTCGGCGTATCCATGAGTAATAATGGCAACCTGATCATTGTGGATCAGGCCGATCTGAAGGTGCGGCTGCTGAACCTGACTTCCGGTATTCTTACCACGCTGGCCGGAAATTCTTATTTGGGTCATGGCCCGGATTGTGTGGAAGCAACCACAGAAACCCTTGCCGATCTGGCTTCAGCGGTAATGGATGCCGCCGGTAATCTTTATTTTAACGACCAGCTTTATCACAGGATCCGGATGGTGTTTGCGGCCAACGCAATTCCCTCGGTAAATATTTCCGCCGATGCAAAATCCATCTGCGCCGGAACACCGGTAACGTTCAGTACAACAGTAACAAACGGTTCTCCTGACGATACCTACCAGTGGATGATAAACGGGATTGCAACGGGAGCAACCGGTACGGCATATCCAACCAATTCCCTGAAGAATAATGACCAGGTGATTTGCCGTTTGCAATATGCTCCCTATACCACTTGTCCGGATCAATCGGCAGTGAACAGTAATCCCATAACCATTATCGTTAACCCACCGGTAACACCCGCCATCAGCATCGCTGCAACCGCCGCAGATATCTGTTCCGGCAGCACGGCAACTTTCACGGCCACGGCCAGCAATGGTGGCGGCGTGCCGGAATACCAATGGCTTGTCAACGGCTCGGCATCGGGAAATAATAGCAATTCATTTACCAGCAATCAACTGGCAGATCAGGACGAAGTCAGCTGTATTCTCCGGGCCGATCCGGACCAGGGATGCCTGGCCTCGGCAAACGCGGTATCGAACGCGATCCGGATGAAGGTTAATACATTCCCGGCGCCATCCGTTATCATCAGCGGAGGGGAACAAAAGATCTGTCCGGAAGATTCCATAACCTTCGCTGCCGTCCCAAAAGATGCGGGACCGGATCCATTATATCAGTGGCAGATGAACGGTATCGGGGTGGGTGAACCGGGTCCGGTTTTTACGGTGCATGATTTGAAAGAAGGAGATCAGGTATCCTGTCTCATGCTGGCAAAAAATGCCGCCTGTGCGGCCGGCATACCCGCGCAATCCAATATTGAGCATATTTCGTTATACCCTTCCCCGGCAATCACGTTTTCCAATACCGACACGCTGATTCAGCCGGGTCAGCAAATTCAGTTACATGCACTGCTGGGCGCGGACATTCAATCTTATCAATGGTCGCCGGCTGGTAAACTGGCTGATCCTTTTACGCCTGATCCGCTGAGCATTCCGCTGGAATCGAACACCGTATTTCAACTGACTGCCGTGTCGGACAAAGGTTGTATCGCAGGCAAAAGTATTTCCGTAAAGATTTTTTTCAAACTGAACATGCCCAATGCGTTCACGCCAAACCATGACGGGAAAAATGACTTGTTCCGCATTCCGCAGAATACAACGATGACTCTTCACGAATTTTCCATTTTCGATCGGTGGGGAAATAAAATATTCTCTACGGCAGATATCAGTAGGGGATGGGATGGCTTTTACGGTGGATTACCGTCGGAAGAGGGCGTGTATATTTATCTGATCAGTGGAGAAAGCCTGAACGGGAAAATGTTTTCCAAGGGGACCTTTGTTTTATTACGATAATGATTTAAGTAAAAAGGGGCCGTACCGGGGTCATTCATGATTAAACAAAAGAGAGGTCGCCCGTTTTGAAAGAACCATTAAATAAAAAAGCATCCGCTCCGGATGCCTTTTCAAAAAAAATTATAACTGACGGAATTATTTAGCAACGGCAGTCATCTGGTTCACCCTGCGGGCCAGTTTGCTCTTTAAGTTCGAAGCTTTGTTTTTGTGAATGACGCCTTTTTTGGCCAGGCGGTCTACCAGGGAGGCGATTTCCGGCAATTTTGCACCGGCTTCTTTCTGTTCCTTGATCACTTTCAGATCGCGGATGGCATTACGGGTTGTTTTGCCATAATAACGGTTCCTGTCCCTGCGTTTTGTTGCTGCCCGTACATCCTTTTTCGTTGCCTGATGATTCGCCATGAATTCGAAATTTTGGAGGGCAAAGGTAGGAAAATCAGGGAAATATTGAAAATTAATCAGGAAGTTTCTTTTGCCGATATTTGTCTAGGGATTTTAAGTATGTTTTATCAGGTTTATTCCGATAAATTTTAATAATTGGCTGCAGGTATGAACTTGCATTATTCCTTTCAATAGCTTTATATCCGATTGAAATTATACCTCTTGGAACTAAAATCTGATAACCCAACCCAAATATTACGATGAAAGACTTCAATATATTACCAATTCCTCTCCTGCCTTTATCGAAAGTTTGTACCAGGATTTTGTAAAAGACCCGCAAAGTGTTGACCCTGAGTTCAAAAAATTTTTTGAAGGCTTTGATTTTGCCATTATCCAATGCCAGAAACGGAGGTTCCCAGGTCCGTCCGCAGCCTCGTCCGGAGAAACTGCCCTGAAAACCGCCGACGGAGTGGACTGGAAAAAAGAACTGGGCGCTTACCGCCTGATCCTCGGCTACCGGAACAAAGGCCACCTGGTGGCCAAAACCAATCCCATCCGCCCACGAAAAGACCGGGGCGCCAATCTGGACATCGGCTTTTTTGGTTTTACGGAAGAAGACCTGGATAAGAATTTCTTTGCCGGCAACCTGATCGGCCTGGGAACCACCACCCTGCGCAATATTCTCAGCCATCTCCAGAAATGCTATGCCTATCATGTGGGCATCGAATTCAAATACATCAGTGATCAGAAAAAGATCGACTGGCTGACCAATGAAATGGAGAAAAAATTCCTTGACCCGCTTCCCCTTGAAAAAAAAAAACGCATCCTGGAAAAACTGAACGAAGGCGTAATGTTTGAAAAATTCCTTCATACCAAATATATCGGGCAGAAAAGATTTTCACTGGAAGGCGGCGAAACCACCATTCCCGGCCTTGATGCCATCATCAATACTGCGGCGGATCATGATGTGCAGGAAGTGGTGATTGGCATGGCGCACCGGGGCAGGCTGAATATTCTGGCCAATATCCTGGGCAAAACCTATGAACAGATTTTCAGTGAATTTGAAGGAACGGCAAAACTTGATCAGACCATGGGCAGCGGGGATGTAAAATATCATCTGGGTTTTGGCAGTGAATTGCACACGCCGAATAATAAGACCGTTCATGTGAAACTCATGCCCAATCCTTCGCATCTGGAAGCGGTGGATCCGGTGGTGGTTGGTTTTGCCAGAGCCAAAGCAGATGTGATGTACAAAAGTGATTATGATAAAATATTACCGATACTGATTCATGGGATGCTTCTGTTGCCGGACAGGGAATTGTGTACGAAGTGTTGCAGATGAGCGACCTGAAAGGATATTATACCGGGGGCACCATTCATTTTGTGATCAATAACCAGATCGGATTCACCACCGATTTTGATGATGCCCGAAGTTCCGATTATTGTACTTCGCTGGCAGCGGCCGTGCAGGCGCCGGTGTTGCATGTAAATGGAGATGATCCGGAAGCCGTGGTGAAATGCGCGGAAATCGCCACCCGCTACCGCCAGGAATTTAATTCGGATATTTTTATCGACATGGTTTGTTATCGCCGGCATGGACATAATGAAGGCGACGATCCGAAATTCACGCAGCCCACTTGTATGCGCTGATCGATAAACATCCCAATCCCCGCGAAGTGTATACACAGTTCCTGATGGAGAATGGGGAAGCCGATGCAAAGGACCTGGCCAAGGAAATGGAGAAGAAATTCTGGAACGATCTGCAGGAAAGACTGGATGAAGTAAAACAAAATCCGCTTCCCTATAAATACCAGCAACCGGAATTGTGGTGGAAAAGCCTGCGCAAAGCAACTGCCGAAGATTTTGACAAGTCGCCGGTATACAGCTATCTCGGAAGCAGATTTGAAAAAGATATTTGATGCCATGATGAAATGGCCGGAAACGTTTAAGCCACTTAAGAAAATAGAAAAACTCCTACAGGATAAAATAAAATTATTTAACGAAGAAGAAAAGCTCGACTGGGCCACCGGTGAATTGCTGGCCTATGGAAGTCTTTTGCTGGATGGAAAAGATGTGCGGATGAGCGGACAGGATGTGCGCCGGGGAACATTCTCTCACCGTCATGCCGTACTGCGGGATGAAAAAACAGACGAAGCCTATAACCGGCTCAGCCGGATTCCCGGATGCCAAAGGGAAATTCAGGATCTATAATTCCCTGCTCAGTGAATATGGCGTGCTGGGATTTGAATATGGGTATGCGCTGGCCAATCCAAATGCCCTGGTTTTTTGGGAAGCACAATTTGGCGATTTCTGCAATGGCGCCCAGACCATGATCGACCAGTTCATTGCTGCCGGCGAACAAAAATGGCAACGGATGAACGGCATGGTGCTGTTGTTGCCTCATGGCTATGAAGGACAGGGTCCCGAACACAGCAGTGCCAGGATGGAACGATTTCTGCAAATGTGTGCGGAACTGAATATGGTGATTACCAATATTACCACTTCCGCCAATTTTTTCATGCCATGCGCAGGCAACTGGCCTGGCCATTCCGGAAACCACTGATCAATTTTTCTCCCAAAGCCAATCTGCGTATCCGGGCACTTATTCAGCAATATCTGAATTTACCAGCGGCAGATTTCAGGAAGTGATTGACGATCACTTTGCCGGTGATGCCGCCACAGGTGAAAAAAGTGTTGTTCTGCACCGGTAAAATCTATTTTGATCTTGCGGAAAGACAGGAAAAAGAAAACAGGAAAGATATTGCCATCATCCGGCTGGAACAATTGTATCCGCTGCCCATCAACCAACTGGAAGAATTGTATAAAAAATATAATAAGGCCACCTGGTTCTGGGTACAGGAAGAACCTCTGAATATGGGCGCCGCTTCCTTCCTGCAAATGAACCTGAAGAATATTAATTATGGAGTTATCAGCCGTCAGCCGGGCGCTTCCACTGCCACAGGATATGCCAAAGTGCATGCGCAGGAACAGGCCGAAATCATTGAAACAGCTTTCAGCATCTGATCAATCGAAATTCATGCGCTTACATGCTAAATAAATTATCTTCGTGCACGTAAATTCAATAGCAGATGATTGATATTAAAGTTCCGACCGTTGGCGAATCCATCAGTGAAGTCACGCTGTGAAATGGATTAAAAACGATGGGGAATATGTTGACCGGGACGAAGTGATTGCCGAACTGGAAAGTGAAAAAGCAACTTTTGAAGTGAATGCTGAAAAAGCAGGCGTGCTGAAAACCGTTGGTAAAGAAGGAGATACCCTGAAAATCGGCGATGTGCTGGCGCAGATCGATGAATCTGCTGCGAAGCCGGAAAAAGCGGCTGCAGAAAACCAGCGCCGACTCCAACGGAACTCCCGCTGCTTCAAAAACAGAAGCTGCGCCCGAACTGATCACTGCAAACAGTCCGGTGAGTCGCAGGAACCGGCAGGACATACTGCGACAGATGTAAAAGCACTCCCGTTGCCGCTGCGATCATTGCCGATAAAAAAGTTGACAAAAGTTCCATCACCCCTTCCGGCGCGAACGGAAAAATTGTTAAACACGATGTGCTGGAAGCACTGAACAATCCCGGCCGTGTACCCGGCAAAGCATTGTTCGGCCGCGAAGAGAGCAGGGAAAAAATGAGCAACCTGCGGAAAACTGTTTCCCGCCGGCTGGTGGAAGCAAAAAATACCACGGCCATGCTCACCACTTTTAATGAAGTGGATATGAGCCAGATCATGGCCCTGCGCAGCAAATACAAAGATAAATTCAAAGAGAAGCACGGCGTGAACCTGGGCTTCATGAGCTTTTTTACCAAAGCCTGTTTGTTTTGCCCTGCAGGAATGGCCGGCTGTGAATGCCTATATCGACGGCGACGAACTCATCTATCATGACTACTGCGATATTTCCATCGCCGTTTCCGCACCGAAAGGACTGGTGGTGCCGGTGATCCGGAATGCCGAAAGCCTGAGCATGGCGGAGATTGAAAAGAAAGTGGTGGAACTGGCCGGCAAAGCGCGAGACAATAAACTGAGCATGGAAGAAATGCAGGGCGGAACCTTCACCATCACCAATGGTGGTGTATTTGGCTCCCTGATGTCCACCCCCATCATCAATATTCCCCAGTCTGCCATCCTGGGCATGCACAAAATAGAAGAAAGAGCCGTGGTCGTAAACGGCCAGATCGTGATCCGCCCCATGATGTACCTGGCGGTCAGCTATGATCACCGCATCATTGACGGCCGGGAATCTGTAGCTTCCTGGTACGCGTAAAAGAACTGCTGGAAAATCCCGATCAGTTGCTTGTTTGGAAAGGATCCGGTGAAGGCGTTGCTGGAGCTTTGATTTTTGATTAGGATATCCCTATTTAGTGATTACTCGTTCTATGGTTTAACTTATTTTTCCAATAAAGTATTCATCAAATCATAATGCTGTAAAGGTTTTGTTTGTAGGTTGATTTTTTTATCAGCATATTTTACCACGCAATCACCGCCATTTTTAGAAAGCAGCGAAGCAGCAATTAGTTTCCCGTCTTTCCATTTTATATTTACCTCAAAACCGCCTCTTGCCATAAGCCCTTTTACTTCGCCATCTTTCCATGTATGGGGCAGAGCAGGTAATAGTTCAATAAAGCCTTCATGGCTTTGCAACAGCATTTCGGCTATGCCGGCTGTGGCGCCGAAGTTGCCATCAATCTGGAAAGGCGGGCAGGCATCAAACAAATTATAATAACTGCCGCCGCCGTCATTGTAAGAAGCATCAGTATGAAGCGGCGGATGCAGCAAATTATTTAACAGTTTTAACGCACTGTCACCTTCGTGCAATCTTGCCCAAAAAGCAATCTTCCAGGCCAGCGACCAGCCTGTGCCGCCATCACCTCTTACTTCGAGCGACCTGCGTGCCGCAGCCGCCAGTTCAGGTGTTTTATTCATGGATATCTCATTGCCCGGATAAAGCGCAAATAAATGCGATACATGCCGATGATGGGGATCCGTTTCCTTAAACTCCTGCGCCCATTCCATCAGCCTTCCGTCTTTTCCTATCGCCGGTGTCGCCAGTTGCGAAATTTTTTCCTGTAAAATCCTTTTAAAATCATCTTCCTTGGTATTTAAAATTTTTGCCGCCTGTAAGGTATTGGTGAATAAATCGTAAATCACTTCCTGGTCGTGCGACGGACCCATACTGATTTGCGCCTGCGAGCCATCGGGCGCAATAAAAGTATTCTCGGGCGATGCGGCCGGGCCCGAAACTAATTTGCCGGTTGCCGGATTTTTTACCAGCCAGTCAAAATAGAAAATACAGGCGCCTTTTAATGCCGGCCAAACGCTGCGCAAATAATTGGTATCATTCGTAAAAGCATAATGCGTCCATAAATCCTGGCATATCCAGGCCGTGCCGCCAACATGCATACCCCAGCTTGCGTCTTCACCCGGCGCTGTATAACCCCAGACGTTGGTAATAGGATGAATGCACCAGCCCTTCATATTGTGTTGAATTTTTGATGTTCTTTCGCCGGGTTTTATTAAGGATTGAATGAAGTTTGTTAACTGCAAATGACATTCGGAAAGATTGGTAACTTCCGATGGCCAGTAATTCATCTGCACATTAATATCGGTATGATAGTCGCCGTTCCAGGGTGATTGAATTTCGTTTGCCCAGATGCCCTGCAAATTGGCTGGCAGCGAGCCCTTGCGGGAAGAGGATAACAATAAATATCTCCCGTATTGATAATACAATGCATAAAGAGCGGGCTCATCCTTTGAAGTTATGTTTCTTGCTAATAATTCATCGGTGGGTATATCGCTGTCTTTGCTGTCGCCTAATTGTAATGTGGATTTCATCATATAAGAAGAAAAATCTTTTACATGAGTCGTGCGAAGCGTGACATAGTTTTTTGTGGTTGCTTTTTTGGTAATTGAATTTAATGCTGCTTCATAATTATTATTGATATAATCGGGATAATGCAGGCGGTAGTTCGTTGCTGCGGTAACAATGATGGTTACGGAGTCGGCGTTGGATATTCTTAATTTATTGCCGTCTGTTTTTAGGGAGCCGCCACTGACTATCGGAATTGCATAAGCTTTATATTTCATGCCATCGCCGCCTTTGCCGTTGGTTAATGCACCACGCATTACGAGCTTATTATCCTCAGCGATTGTTTTGAATTTTTCGGGGCGGTCAATAGATAATAAAAAGGAAAGGGCATTTGGTTTGTCTGCAGTCAGATGAATGATCAATGCTCTGTCCGGATAGCTTGCAAAAACTTCTCTTGTATAAACAACGCCATCCTGCTCATATTTTGTAAGCGCAATACCGTGCATTAAATCAAGTTCGCGATAATAATTTTTATAAGAAGCGCTTTTATTGAAATCAAGCCACAAATCGCCTAAGGTCTGAAAGCAACCATAAGGCGCATTGGCGCCATTGCCATTGCCTGTGCCAACGCCTTTGCACACCTGTGTTTTATCGGTAAGCGCTGTTGCTTCTTTGTATTTACCCGCAAAAAGTAAGGAACGTATTTCAGCAAGAGATTTCGCGGCATCCGGATTATCGTTATCGGCTGGGCTTCCGCTCCACAAGGATTTTTCGTTCAGTTGAATTCTTTCTTTATTAACATCGCCAAATATCATGGCTCCTATAAATCCGTTTCCAACAGGCAATGCTTTCAGCCATTCCGGGTTATTTATCCAGCCGTTTGGATTGTCTTTAATTGTTGAGTTGGCAGGCTCTTTATACCAAAGTCCGGAGGTATAATTTGATTGGGCTTGTGCAACACATGCTACAGTAACAAATGAAAAAACGCAGGTTAATTTAGAAATGTTTCTCATCATAATGCCAATAATTTTTATTCTCAATTACTTTTTTTATGGGATGTAAGAGACCGATAAATCAATGTACCTTTTTTTCCCGGTACTCAATCGGAGAAAGTCCCATGATCTTGGTGAATAATCGGGAGAAATAATACGGATCTTCCATACCCAGCTTATACGAAATTTCTTTGATCCGGAGTTTCGTGAATAAAAGGAACTGGCAGGCTTTCTGGATTTTGAGGTGATTGAAATATTCCATCGGCGGGAAGCCGGTTTCTTTTTTAAACAGGAATGAAAAATGAGAAGAGGAGAGATTTACCGCCTTGGCCACGTCCTGCAGCGTAAGCATTTCTTCAATATGATTCCGCATATATTCTATGGAGCATTCAATGGCGTTGAATGTTTCAGACTGGCTGTTGTTGTTGAATTTGTCGCTGAAACTAAAAGAGTTGAGGTATTGCCACAGGCACATGTTGGCATATAACAGATTGTCGTTGCTGTAGCCACGTTCCAGGTGGGCATATATCTGCGTAAATAAATGAATGCGTTCTTCATTATATTGAAGAAATCCTTTGTGTGTGTTCTGGAATTGCTTCATGATCAGGTCCACAATGGGCCCGGAATTGACTCCTTTAAAATGGATCCAGTAGATAGTCCATGGATCATCCTCATCGGCAATATAGGTATGCCCGGTATGCGCCGGGATGATAAAAAAATCACCGGGCTCAATGCTGTAATGCTTTTTCTTTATTTTCAGTTGCCCTCTTCCTTCAATACAGGATATCAGGATATGCTGATCAGCGCCCGATAGCCGTTCCCGGTAATGAAACCTGGCTTTTGGGTAAAAGCCGATATCCGTAATATACAGGGCGGAGATGATACTGTTTTTAGCGCATTGCTTCGCCAGGATCTGCCGGGGGATCACAACAGCTTTCTGTCCTTCAAAGCCGTCTTTTTTTCTATTGGAAGCAATTTGCATATATAATATTACGAAGGAAATAGATAGAATGCCGCGTAAACCAATAGTAAGATAATCCATCATATCCAAAACATTGTCCATTTCTGCGGATGGGATCGTCAATAGCTTTGGGGTTACGATAAAAACTTTTGCTGCCTGTTATGCCGCCGAGGGTAAAAGATTGCTTTTAAACAGAAAATTCCAAAACTGCCATTATGAAGAAGTGTCTGCCCAAAATCACTGCTCTCCTTTTCATTTTATTGTTTAATGCCATGGCCTATGCCCAGGATCATGTACGCGTAACCGGTGTTGTCACAGATGACAAAGATGCTCCTTTAGCCGGGGTGAGTGTTACGCTGAAAGGAAACACGACAGGTGTAACCACCGACGAGCGGGGCGCATTTGCCATCGATGTCGCCACCAGAAAATCCATCCTGGTGATCAGCTATGTCGGCTTTCAATCGCAGGAAATAACGGTTGGATCGGGAACCCGTTTTGCGATTAAACTTCTCTCAGGTTCCGGTCACCTGGACGATGTGGTAGTAGTTGCCTATGGCACCCAGAAGAAATCTTCCGTAACGGCATCGATCGCCAATATCAAGGGGGATGATATTGCCGCGCAACCTGTTGCGAACCTGAGCAATAGCCTGGGTGGCCGCGCGGCCGGTATTATTTTTATGCAAGGCAGCGGAGAACCCGGTTATGACGGATCCAATATTTTAATCCGGGGCATCAGCACAACGGGTAATACACAACCGCTTGTGATTGTAGACGGAGTGCCCAGGAATTTTACGCAGCTGGACCCAAACAGTATTGCGTCCGTAAGTATCTTAAAAGACGCTGCGGCGGTTGCCCCTTATGGTATGGGGGGTGCAAACGGAGTTATTCTGATCACCACAAAAAAAGGTAAAACGGGCGCCCCTTCCCTGAGTTATAACGGGTATGCGGGATGGCAAAATCCGACGGTACTGACAAAATTTGTGAATGCCTATCAGTATGCAACGCTGTTCAATGCCGCAGATGATAACGAAGGCGCCCCGCATGCCTATTCAGATTACGCTTTGCAAAAATACCGGGATCACAGTTCACCTGATTTATATCCTGATCATAATGTGCTGGGAGAACTGACGAATGACAATACTTTAATGACGAGCAATAATCTCCAGCTTTCCGGCGGAGGAGATAAAGTAAGATACTACACGGGTGTTGGTTATTTATCCCAGAAGGGATTATGGGGACCCACCCATTTCAACCGGTATAATCTGACGGCCAACCTGGATGCGGATGCGACCAGTACGACCAAAGTCAGCGTTTCCATTAACGGCCGGGTGGAAGACCGCCATTTTCCGGGCGTTTCCGCATCCAGCATATTTTACCAGGCATTCCGGACGCCGCCGAACGCACCGCTGACTTACAGCAATGGACTTCCGGGAAGTTATATCGGCCGGTCTGCCGCGGGAAATATTTTCGGAAGCGGAACCACACAATCCACAGGTTATACGCTCTTAAATCAGATTTCCATAGAACAACAACTACCCTTCATCAAAGGGCTTAGCATAAAAGGATTGGTGGCCTATGATTATAATCCGGTAAACGCACAGGATCCGACAGATCCTACCCTGCCGATTATAACTTTCAACAGAACCTGGCTTACGCCAATTAATTTTTATACTTATGATTCTGCAAGCAATACTTACCCGCTGGCCGGGAACGATGGTCCTGCAAAACCACAGTATGTCGAGGAATACGATCAGACACAGGCTTTTACTTACCAGGGCTATATAAATTATCACAATAGCTTTGGAAAAAGCGATGTATCCGCCCTCGTGGTACTGGAAGTGCGGAATTTGAAAACTTCTGTCTTTGGTGCAGGCCGTGTAAATTATAATATCAATGTTCCGGAACTGAATGACGGAAGCGCGAATTCGACCGATATCACCAACTACGGTTATTCATCGGAAGCAAAACAAAAATCCGCCGTTTACCGGGTTACTTATGGTTATGCAGGTAAATATCTGCTGGAAGCTTCCGGCCGTTATGATGGCAACTATTATTTTGCTCCCGGTCACCGCTTTGGTTTCTTTCCTTCCTTCTCAGCAGGCTGGCGTATTTCTGAAGAGAAATTCATAAAAGACAATTTCAGCTGGATAAACAATCTTAAAATAAGAGGTTCTTACGGAGAATCGGGTGCGCTGGCAGGATCTCCTTTTCAATATTTAAGTTCCTATAATCTGGCCAGCAATGCATCTATTCTGAATTATACCGCTACCCAGGGACTGGTGGAAAGCTCACAGGCCAATTCGAATATTACCTGGGAACGTGCAAAGAAAACGGACATTGGCCTGGAAACAAATTTATGGAACGGCCTCCTGACCGCTGAGCTGGATTATTTCTATGAAAAGAGAACGGACATGCTGTTTGCCCCAACCGTTACCGTACCGGCAGAATATGGCGTGGGATTGTCGCAGGTAAATTCAGGCGCAATGAGTAACCAGGGATTTGAAGTAACGCTGGGCACATTTCACCGGTTTTCAAAGGATTTAACGGCCAGCCTGAATGTGAACTATACTTTTGCCCGGAATAAGTACCTGCAGATATTTGAAACGCCGGCTACTTATAATAATCCCAACCGGAGGAAAACCGGAAGACCCCTGGGTACCCAGTTCGGGTATCAGGCAACCGGCTTTTATACAGCGCAGGATTTTAATCCCGATGGCACATTAAAATCGGGAGAACCCACACAACCCTTTGGAACCGTGCATCCGGGAGATATTAAATATGCCGATCTGTCCGGACCGAACGGAAAGCCGGACGGTCAGATCACACCCGATGATGCAACGGTTATCGGACGTAATAACATACCTGAAATCATTTACGGAATTGCGCCCAGCGTATCCTATAAGGGCTTTGACCTGACCCTGTTATTCCAGGGAGCAGGTAACCGCGATTTTTATGATGGCGTGTATCCTTTTGATAATTCTTCCTCCGCCACGCTGGATGCACTCGACTATTGGAGTCCGGCGAACCTGAATGCAAAATATCCGAGGATTACCACGCAGCCGACCAGCAATAATACGCAGGGTTCTTCCTTCTGGATCCGGAATGGCGCCTACTTAAGACTTAAAACCGGCGAACTGGGCTATACCCTGCCGGCCGGAGTGATGCGGCATATCGGATTGCAAAGCATACGATGCTATGTATCGGGGCAGAATCTGCTCACCTGGAGCCATATTAAAAACTTTGATCCGGAAATCAGCAGCAGCAGCGGACAATATTATCCGCAGCAGAAAGTAGTGTCTGTTGGCCTGAATGTAAATTTTTAAACTGATTTAAAACAACAAAAATGAATCAGCAAAATATTAGAAAGACCGCTCTTTATATACTGATATTACTCGTCACGGCTGGAACCCATTCCTGTAAAAAATCGCTGGACGAACAGCTGGATGTAACGCCGCACGACCGGCTGACGGACGCATCCGTCTGGTCCAGCACATCAACCGCAGACGTTTTCCTGAATTCCGTTTATGGTTATCTGCCAGATGGCAATAACCAGTACGATCCCTTCGATAACTGGTCTGATAATTCGATTTGCGGATTTGGCTGGGTCGTTTCCAGAACAGAAGCGCAACAGTCGAACTACACGCCGGCAACTTTGAATTTCGATCAGTTGCCTTATACCTGGACTACCCTGTATTCCGATATCAGGGCTTGCAATGTTTTCATAAAAAATGTTTCTGCCTCCGCATTGGATGAGGATTATAAAAAGAAGAGAGTGGCGGAAGCCCGGTTCCTGCGGGCTTATTTCTACCAGAGTCTTTGGATGACTTATGGGGGCGTTCCGGTGATCACTGAACCGTTGGATGTATCCGTGCAGGGAGACAGCATTTTTAAAGCAAGAAGCACTTTTGACGAAACCTATACTTTCATCACCACGGAACTTGCAGCAATTGCTGATGATTTACCGGTAACGGCAGATGAGTCCGGGAGGGCCACCAAAGGCGCCGCCCTTACGCTGAAAGGATGGGTTGAATTATTTGATCATCAATGGGCCGCCTCGGCTGCCAGCAATCAGCAGGTGATGGATCTGGGCGTTTATTCGCTGTTCCCGGATTTCGGAAATTTATTCATGCCGGGCAATAATGTAAATAATGAAGGAATCTTTTTCAGGGAGTATGTGCCCCGGGTATTTGGAGGCCGTTGCGATTCATACGACGGGCCCACTTTTACGGCGGGAGGGGTAGAGACGGCCTGGGGCGGTGTGAATCCTACCCAGGACCTGGTGGACGATTACGCAATGGATAATGGGTTACCGATAACAGATCCCACCTCGGGATATGATGCGCAGCACCCGTATGTTCATCGCGAAAAACGTTTCTATGAATCCATCGTGTACGACGGATCCTTTTGGTATGATGATACCATTTTCACCCGGCAGGGAATAGGTAGTCCCAACGAAATTGATCTTTCAGATCATAACGATGCTACCCAAACAGGCTATTATCTGCGGAAGGGCTTAAATGATCAGATCACCCTCGGCGCTGATAACTGGAACAGTGGCAGCAGCGGCCAGAACTATTATTATTTCCGTTATGCGGAAGTATTGCTGAACTATGCCGAAGCGCAAAATGAGGCAGTTGGTCCCGACGGCAGCGTTTATACCGCCATGAATACGATCAGGGAAAGAGCAGCCTTGCCGGATCTCACGACGGGCCTGAGTCAGGATGCGATGCGTACGGCCATCCGGAGGGAACGCAGGGTTGAGCTGGCATTTGAAGGGAAGCGTTACTGGGATCTGATCCGCTGGCATATTGCAGATATCAACCTGAACCGGCAAATACACGGCATCAGTATCAAAGCGAACGGTGCTGTATTAAGTTACGCGCCGATAAATGTTCCGGGAGGCGATCATAAATTCGATGCGGGGAAGAATTATCTGTTCCCCATACCGCAGGCTGCGATCGATCAAAATAAAAATTTAACCCAAAATGCGGGTTACTAAGTCCCGGGTTAATTTCAATTCCGGCTTTGACCGGAATCATATTCAGAAAAATATCAAGCAGATCTGTATGAAAAACTGCGATAGGATAAAACTTGCGCTTTGCTTCGTTTTGCAAATGGTTGTATTGGGAATTTCGGCACAGCCCAAAATGAATGCCGGAGACGGGATCGATCTGTCCGGAGAATGGCTTTTTCAGATCGATTCACTGGACAATGGAGTGAATGAGCAATACTGGCAAACCACCCTCAAAGATAAAGTGAATCTTCCGGGTTCCATGACAACGAATGGGAAAGGAGATGATGTAACGGTGAATACCAAATGGACCGGCGGCATGTGGAACAATGCCTGGTACACGGATACGGCCTATGCAAAATACCGTCAGCCGGGGAATGTGAAGATATCCTTCTGGCTGCAACCGGTGAAACATTATGTTGGAGTCGCCTGGTATCAGAAGAAAATAAAAATTCCCGCTTCATGGAAGGATCATGCGGTTGAACTGTTCCTCGAACGCTCCCACTGGGAAACAACCTTGTGGATCGATGACCGCAAAGCAGGAATGCAAAATGCGCTTTCCGCTCCGGATGTCTTCGAACTGGACCATTTAACCCCCGGTGAACATACCATCACTTTTCGCATTGATAACCGGATAAAAGATATCGATCCCGGCGCCGATGCCCACAGCGTTACAGATAATACGCAGACCAACTGGAACGGTATGATCGGTAAAATGATGCTGATCAAAAAACCGGAGATTCATTTTGCGGATATCCGGCTATTTCCTGATCCGGATAAAAAAGTTGTTCATGTAAAAATAAAATTGAGTAATCATTCCGGCCGGGAGGCCAAAGGACTGCTGCGTTTATCCGTATCCGGTGTAAACCTTCCATCCACTGCGCATATTCCTCCGGCAATGAATAAAAGTGTATCCGTGGGAAAGGACACAACAAGCCTGGTGATTGATTACCCGATGGGCGATCATCCGCTGTTATGGGATGAATTTCATCCGAACCTCTACGCATTGAACATTTCCGTATCCGGCGGGAAGGAAAAAGATACCCGGAAAATTGAATTTGGCATTCGCACATTCGCCGCCCATGGCGAGCAACTGACCATCAATGAAAGGCCCATATTTTTAAGAGGCACCCTGGAGTGTGCGATCTTCCCCAAAACAGGATTTCCCCCAACTGATACAGCAGCCTGGATGCGTATATTCAGGATCTGCAGGTCCTATGGTTTAAACCACATGCGTTTTCATTCCTGGTGCCCGCCGGAGGCCGCCTTTCAGGCGGCCGATCTTTCGGGATTTTATTTGTCGATCGAATGCTCTGCCTGGGCAACGGTCGGCGATCATAAGCCGATAGACCAGTTTCTCTATGATGAAAGTAACCGCATCGTCAGCCATTTTGGTAATCATCCGTCTTTCTGCATGATGCCTTATGGGAATGAACCCGGCGGGAAACATTTAAAGGAATACCTCACGGCCTTTGTGAAATACTGGAAAGCAAAGGATAACCGCAGATTGTATACAACCGCTTCGGGCTGGCCCTCGGTTCCGGAAAACGATTATAATTCTACTCCGGAGCCCAGGATCCAGCATTGGGGAGAAGGATTGAAAAGTATTATCAACCGGGAAGCTCCGCGCGCAGATTATGACTGGGACAGTTTGCTTCCATCGCATAGCATCCCTACGGTAAGTCATGAAATCGGCCAGTGGTGCGTATATCCGGACTTCAAGGAAATTCCCGAATACGATGGCATCTTAAAACCTAAAAATTTCGAGATCTTCCGGGATAAGCTGCAGGAGCATGGCATGGCTCATCTGGCCGATAGTTTTTTGCTGGCCTCCGGAAAATTGCAGGTGCTTTGTTACAAAGCGGATATTGAAGCAGCTTTGCGAACGCGCCGGTTTGGTGGTTTTCAATTGCTGGATCTGCACGATTTTCCCGGCCAGGGAACCGCATTGGTCGGCGTGCTGAATCCGTTCTGGGAAGACAAGGGCTATGTTACCGCAAAAGAGTACAGTCGCTTTTGCAATTCAACCGTTCCCCTGGTGCGGTTGCCGAAGATGATTTATAATAACAATGAAATCCTGAAGGCGCCGGTGGAGATTGCCCATTTCGGGGAAGCTCCTCTGCGTGATATCATACCGGTATGGACAATTAAAAATGTTGCGGGTGCCGTTTTATTCCAGGGGGAATTGACACGGACCGATATACCCGTAGGCAATGGATTTAAGCTGGGAGAAATAAATCAGTCGCTTGCCACGGTAAAACAAGCCGGAAGATTTATTCTGACAGTCGCTGTTGGATCATATGAAAATTCCTGGGATATATTTATTTATCCCGAAACACTGCCGCCCACCGATCCTGCAATTTATGTAACGCAGCAGCTGGATGCACAGGCGCAGGATATTTTAAATAAGGGCGGGAAAGTACTGCTGACCATCAAAAAAGGAATGCTGAAACCGGAAAAGGGAGGCGATGCCGGCATCGGGTTCTCCAGCATATTCTGGAATACTTCATGGACCAAAGGGCAGTTACCGCATTCACTGGGCATTTTGTGTGATCCGCAGCATCCTGCACTAAAGGAATTTCCGACCCAGTATTTCAGCAACTGGCAATGGTGGGATGCAATCAGTCATGCGGATGCGATCCGCCTCGATGATGTCGCTGCCGGTTTGCAACCGATCGTCCGGGTCATTGACGACTGGTTTACCGCAAGGCCGCTGGGTTTGATTTTCGAATGCAACACCGGAAAGGGAAAGTTGCTGGTTTCGGGCATCGATCTCCTGACGGATAAGGAAAAAAGACCCGAGGCAAGACAATTATTATACAGCCTGGAAAAATACATGGCGGGCAACCAGTTCGCTCCCCGATTGTTCGTGGACGTCAAAACAATCAATGATCTGTTTAAATAAACAGCTGCATTTTACCGGCCAGGGAAAAATTTATTGAGATGGACGAAGTTAAAGTATGGACAGAGGAGATCAGTATCCCCACCTATGGAGCAGGTAAGCCAGAAAAGAATCCGATGTTCCTGGAGAAAAGAGTTTACCAGGGAAGCAGCGGGGTGGTTTATCCGCATCCGGTGATCGAAAAGATCTATGATGAAAAAACGGATCAGAAATACCAGGCAGTTTTCCTGGAAAACGAATATTTAAAAATAATGATACTGCCGCAACTGGGCGGCAGGGTACAGATGGCCTGGGATAAAGTGCAGCAGCGGCATTTTATTTATTATAACGAGGTGATTAAACCGGCGCTGGTTGGATTAGCAGGCCCCTGGATTTCCGGAGGAATTGAATTCAACTGGCCCCAGCATCATCGTCCTTCAACTTTTGATCCGGTCGATTATAGCATGGAGGAGCATGCCGATGGCAGCAAAACCATTTGGGTAAATGAAGTGGAGCTGATGTTCAGAACAAAAGGAATGGCGGGGTTTACGCTGTACCCCGGCAAAGCTTATCTGGAAATAAAGGGCAGGATGTATAACCGGACGCCCTTTCCTCAGTCCTTTCTCTGGTGGGCGAATATAGCGGTCAAAGTAAATGATTTTTATCAGTCCGTTTTCCCCCCCGATGTGCACGCCGTATTTGATCATGGCAGGAAAGATGTATCCAGCTTCCCCATCGCAACGGGTACCTACTATAAAGTGGATTATGCTCCCGGAACCGATATCTCCGGATATAAAAATATTCCGGTTCCAACTTCTTATATGGCCATCAGTTCAAAGTATAATTTTATCGGGGGGTACGAGCATGATACCCATGCCGGCGTATTGCATGTAGCCGATCGTCATCTCTCCCCGGGAAAAAAACAATGGACCTGGGGCAATGGTGATTTTGGAAAGGCCTGGGATCGCAACCTCACGGATGAGGACGGGCCTTATATCGAACTGATGGCGGGCATTTTCACGGATAACCAGCCCGATTTTTCCTGGATTCAGCCACAGGAAGAAAAAACCTTTACGCAATATTTAATGCCGTATAGTAAACTGGGCCTGGTGAAGAATGGCACCCGGGATGCCATGGTCAATCTGGAAACAGATCAGGGAAAGATCCTGATCAAAGTTTATGCGACATCCGTTTATGAGAAAGCAAAAATTTCACTTTACAACGGTCAGGATCTCTTGTATGAGGATTTTGCAACCCTCTCTCCCCGGAAGGTTTTTGAGCGTGAAATAAATTATGAGCCAACAGGAAACCCGGCATTAAAGATCGTGGTGAGAGATGATAAGGGCAGACTGATGGTGGAATATCAGCCGGAAACAGTAGAGCCTCGGGAAATTCCTTGTCCTGCAACGCCCGCAAAAGCGCCGAAGGATATTGCCGGGACGGAATTGCTTTATCTGAACGGACTGCATATTGAACAATATCGCCATGCCACTTATTCCGCGATTGATTACTATGAAGAAGCACTTCGTCGGGATGAATACGATGTCCGGAATAATAATGCCCTGGGGCTTTGGTATCTGCGTCGCGGTAAGCCTGATAAGGCTGAAGGGTATTTCAGGAAAGCCGTCCTCCGGCTGACAGAGCGTAACCCCAATCCCTATGAAGGGGAGCCCTGGTATAATCTTGGGTGGGCATTAAAAATGCAGGGGAAGAACAGAGAAGCTTATGATGCGTTTTATAAATCGGTCTGGAACGATGCATGGCAGCATGCCGGTTTTTTTGCGCTGGCGCGGATTGCCACTGGGGAAAAGAACTTTGCAGAAGCATTGGAATTTACAGATCAGTCGCTGGTAAAAAACTGGCACAGCCATTCTGTAAGACATCTGAAATCGGTTTTATTGCGGAAATGCGGACGGGTTTCGGAAGCACTGGAATTCATTTCGGAATCCATTGCCATCGATCCCTTCAACTACGGCTGCCGTTTTGAACAATGCTTAATTTTAGAAAAGGAAGATCCGGCAGAAGCCAAAAAGCATCTGGGTGCGCTGAGCGAACTGATGCGCGGCTATGTACACAATTATATTGAATATGCGCTGGATTATGCACAGGCCGGATTGTATGAAGAAGCGATTCAGTTGTTGGGCCTGTATACCGCCGGCAAAAAAGATGTATATCCAATGGTATATTATTACCTGGGATATTTCTCTGTTCAATTAAACTGGAACGATCAGGCCAAAACATTTTTTGAGCAGGCTGCCGCCATGAAGCCGGATTATTGTTTTCCGCACCGGATAGAAGATGTGGCGGTTTTGGAAATGGCTATGGCGTAGCCGTCCTTCAGATGCCAGGGCTCCGTACTACCTCGGTAATTTCTGGTACGACAAACGGCAATACCCGGAGGCGATCGAAAATTGGGAGCGGTCTGCCGGACTGGATGATTCATTTCCGACCGTGTTCCGGAATCTGGCCCTGGCCTATCATAATAAGATGGGGGATATTGGAAAAGCAGTTACTGCCCTTCAGAAAGCATTTGAGCTCGATGTATCAGACGCGCGGGTGCTGATGGAGCTGGATCAATTGTACAAAAAGATCAATCGCCCGGTGAAGGAGCGCCTGGCTTTACTGAAAAAATATGACGGACTGGTAAACGACCGGGATGATTTATACCTGGAGAAAATTGCTTTATTGAATTGCAGCGGAGAATATGAAAAAGCGAAGGATCTCATTGGACGCCGGCAGTTCCACCCCTGGGAAGGAGGGGAAGGAAAAGTGGTCGGGCAATTCCTGACGGCCCATATTGAACTGGCTAAGAAAGCAATCCGGGTTGCTGACTACAACCGGGCGCTTGAGCTGTTGAAGAGCACAGAACAATACCCCCATAATCTGGGCGAGGGTAAATTATATGGAACAAAAGAGAATGATATTCATTATTTGCAGGGCTGTGCCTTTGAAGGGTTGGGGCTAAAGCAAAAAGCCATCGCCTGTTTTGAAAGGGCGACTGTCGGGAATGATGAACCCGTGCAATCGGTTTTTTATAATGATCCGCAGCCCGACAAAATATTTTATCAGGGTCTTGCCTGGATAAAGCTGCAGCAAAAAGAAAAGGCTTATGCTATCTTTAACCGGTTTATCCGGTTTGGGGATCAGCATCTCAATGATCATATCCAGATAGATTATTTTGCCGTTTCCTTACCCGATCTGTTGGTTTTTGAACAGGCCCCGGATCTTAAAAACCGGCTGCATTGTTTATATATGATCGGTTTGGGTCATCTGGGTCTTGGGGATTTAGCGACCGCTGAATATTACTTGAATGAGGTGCTGAAAATTGATTTGTGTCACCCGGGGGCCAATATGCAGATTCGCATGATCGACTTTTTAAAAATAAATCATTTGGCCGGGCATCCTGTACAACTTTTAAGGAATCAAACCGGTATTGAATGACGCAGCAATCAACGGGCTTTAATCAGCGCTATATCCTGGGAATATCTTTTATATCCGCGCTGGGGGGATATCTCTTTGGTTTTGACTTTGCCGTTATTGCGGGAGCGCTTCCCTTTCTTAAAAATGTATTTGAACTGAATGTATGGTGGGTTGGCTTTCTCACCGGATCCCTGGCGTTGGGCTGTATCGTTGGCTGTTTAATTGCGGGATCCCTGGCCGACCGTTTTGGGCGAAAGCCCGGATTGATCACCGCTGCGCTGATCTTCGCCCTTTCTTCCCTCGGCATGTCGCTGGCCCCGGGATTTGTTTTTTTTGTTTGCATGCGTTTCTGCGCCGGCATTGGCGTTGGAATGGCTTCGATGCTGAGCCCGCTTTATATTGCAGAAATCTCTCCGGCAAAAACACGCGGGCGGAATGTAGCCATTAACCAGTTAACGATCGTATCCGGAATCCTCATCACCAACCTGATCAATTATACGTTGGCTGATAAAGGGGCCGATGCGTGGCGCTGGATGTTCGGATTGGGTATTGTGCCTTCCGGCTTGTTTTTAACCGGACTGATCTGGCTACCGGAAAGCCCGAGGTGGCTGATCAAAGCCGGTAAAACCGAAAAAGCGGCAGCGGTATTGAATAAGATTGGCAACGAAAAATATGCAGTGGAAAGCGCGGAGGAGATCAGCGCCTCGTTTTCAAAAACGATTGTGAGGAACAGCTACAAAGCGGTTTTTTCCAGGAATGTACGGCCGGCTGTTTTGATCGGGATCGGCCTGGCTGTTTTCCAGCAGTTTTGCGGGATCAACGTTGTATTCAATTATACTTCCACCATATTTGAATCGCTGGGCGCCTCGCTCAACGAACAGTTATTTGAAACCGTTGCCATCGGTCTGGTCAACCTGGTTTTTACCATCGTGGCCATGTGGCAGGTCGACAGAATGGGAAGAAGGCCGTTGATGCTTTTTGGTTCGGCAGGGCTGGCGGTCTGGTATATCTTACTGGCTGTTTTGCTGATGAACCATGTTCCTGGTCCCTGGGTTTCGCTGGTGGTGCTGTCTGCGATTGCAACGTATTCCGTATCCCTTGCGCCGGTTACCTGGGTGCTGATCTCCGAAATATTCCCGAACAAAATACGGGGCCTGGCATCTTCGGTTGCCATTGTATCCCTCTGGGGCGCTTATTTCATCCTGGTATTTACTTTCCCGGTGCTGGCGGAAAAACTGGGAACCTACGGCCCGTTCTGGTTGTATTCCGGTATCTGCGTGCTCGGTTTTATTTTTATTAAGATCCGGGTTAAGGAAACCAAGGGGAAAAGCCTGGAAGAACTGGAGGGCATTTTAGTGAGTCACTAATGACATATGGAAACGGATCTGATCCCGAACTTCTCTTCTCTTCCGAAAAGTTTGCGGGCTGAATGAAGTAATGTCCGGGCATTCAATATATTTCCACACAAAGAGAGATAGGGTGTAATTTACACCCATGAAATTTGACAATCTGCTCCGCTATGCCGTCCGGATCGCTGACGCATATTCCGGAGAGAAACCCCTGCACATCTGGTTAAAAGATTTCTTCCGGGCGAATCCACAAATGGGTTCGACGGACAGGAAACTGGTTAGCGAAATGGTTTACTGCTTTTACCGGCTGGGTCATGCACTGAATAATGTTGCGGCAGCAGAACGGATCCTGATTGGCTTATTTCTGTGCAATGACTCGCCAGGCGGAGCATTGGAATATCTGAAGCCGGAATGGAACGCAGCGATTTCGAAATCACTTGAGGAGAAAATAGAGCTGCTGCGAATGAACTTTCCGGATTTTTCCGCTGATCAGATTTTTCCGTTTAAAAGTATGCTCGGCACAGGGATGGATCATGCTGCCTTTTGTTTGTCCTTCTTAAAAAAGCCGGAATTATTCATCAGGATCCGAAGAGGAAAGGAAGAAATTGTGCCGGCAAAACTCCGGGAAAAAAAGATTTATTTCAAAGAAACTGAACCGGATGATCATCTCCTTTTTAAAGCCTGTTCCTTTGCCAATGGAACCCGCCTGGATGGAGTGCTCGATCTCAACCGGGAAGCGGTTGTTCAGGATCTGAGCTCCCAGAAAACAGGGAGCTTTCTGAAATTGCCGGATATGGATCCGGAAAAGATCATGCGGGCCTGGGATTGTTGTGCCGCCAGCGGGGGGAAATCCATCCTGCTCGCCGATCTGTATCCCACGCTGGATCTAACGGTATCGGATATCCGTAAATCAATTCTGGAGAACCTGCGGAAGCGGTTCGCCGATGCCGGAATTATCCGGTATCAGGCTTTTGAAAAGGATCTTACCCGGGTCGCGGATCTTCCGAAACAGACTTACGACCTGATTGTGGCAGATCTGCCCTGCACGGGAAGCGGAACCTGGAGCCGGACGCCGGAATCCTTATACTTTTTTAATCCGGAATTGGTTGGCCCTTATTCCGGAAAGCAAAAGCTTATTCTTTCAAATATCATCCGCTGTCTAAAGCCGGGCGGGGTGCTGGTTTATATTACCTGTTCAGTTTTTGCAGCGGAAAATGAGGAAGTCGTTTATTTCATGGAAAAGGAAGGAGCACTTCAGTTGCTGAGACAAAATATGATCACGGGATATTCGGAAAATGCGGATTCGCTTTTTGCCGCCGTTTTTAAAAGATCCGGTTAATTGTGGCTCACCATATTGAAAGTGAGTCCGTAACCGATGGTTGCTCCGGCGGGATAGCTGGCATTGGGTGACTGGTATTCGCTGTGCAGGAATCTTTTGTAGATCAGGCCGATCCCCTTGCCATATACTTCCATACTGAAAGTGGTCTGGCTATAAGTATTCATATTACCCGTGGTTTCGTCAATCTCATTCACCACAACCGATTCGGGAATCGTTCCACCCAAAACATCATAGGGCTGGCCGGTATTGGCGTATGTATAGTTCCAGTCATCCATATAGGGAACCGGTGAAATGTCCGATTTGGTATCTATATAAGCGTTGCCTTTCCAGGTAATATAATCCTGTACCGGCGTAACGAGTTTGATGAAGCGCAGGTTATTTTCCACTACTTCAACCGCATTGAAAGTGGGGGTGACCAGGAAGGCGATGGAGGGCACCCATTCCTGCGTTCCGGTGGTATCGCTCAGGTACCGGGTGACCCGGTAGCTGGGACGTCCGAGATTATCCGTTATGCTGTCTTCCACCACTTCTTTTGCGAGATAACTGGTAATGGTTTCCTCGCTTCCCACATTGGTATATTTCAGGGAATCCATCCGGTAGATGATATATTTACCGATCTGCAGCGGATAGTAATCCGCCGGAGTATCTGTTATTAATGGGTTTTTTTTGTTGCAGGAGGGAATAATCAGTACGGTAAGGGAAATCAGTAAAACAAGGCCGGGTTTCAGTTTCATCAGCAAAAATAATAACAAAAGATAACGGAATCCAACCGGATTTATTGTTTTGAAAGGACAGGCTTTTTTACGCTTCGCGGAGGTTTCCGGGATCTAATTACCCTTATCTTTGACTGAATTGAACGCCAGCCATTGTCTGCCATCCTCTACTACCTGACCCTTCCATTTATTTACCTGCTGTCTGTACTTCCATTTCCGCTCCTGTACGGATTATCCAATATCGTCTATTATATACTGTATTATGTGCTGGGCTACCGGAAAGAAGTGGTTTTGCAAAACCTCAGAAATTCCTTCCCGGAAAAATCAGAAAAAGAAATTCAGATCATAAGTCACCGGTTTTACCGTTATTTCTGCGATCTGTTCCTGGAGACTTTTAAAACACTCAGCATATCCCGGGAAACCATGCTGAAACATTGCTGGCTGGAAGAAAGCGCACAGCAGCTTTTTGATCAGCTGGCCGCGGAGCATCAAAGTATCATGGTGGTGATGGGACATCTGGGAAATTGGGAATGGGCAGGAAACACTTTCAGCATTTGTTGTCAGCATCAGTTATACGTGATTTATCATCCCCTGAGCAATAAATATTTTAACGGGCTGATCATTAAAATGCGCACGCGTTTTGGAACAAAACTGATCCCGATGAAAGACACACTCCGGGAAATGCTGAACAACCGGAAAGTACTGAGTGCAACGGCATTTATTGCGGATCAGTCGCCGCAGCCGGACCGTGCTTACTGGATGAACTTCCTGAATCAGGATACACCCGTATTCCTCGGGATTGAGAAGATTGCGTTAAAGATTCGTTATCCGGTAGTTTACGTGTCCATCAAAAGAGTTAAAAGGGGGTATTATCACCTGCGGGCCGAAAGAATTGAACTACCTTCGGTCGAAGCCCGGCCAGGAGAAATTACTGAGTTGCACACAAGAAAACTCGAGGCGGATATCAGGAACCAGCCCGAGACCTGGCTTTGGACACACAGGAGGTGGAAGCACACCCGTAAAACCCATTAATCGTAGAATAATGCTGCACGGTAAAGAACTTATTTTGGCCACAAGGCCCTACGCGAAAGAAATCAGAAGCAAAAGCTGGTGGTGCACCTTATCCACCATCTTTTTTCTCGCACTTGCCTTTGCGGGAACCGTTTTTATTCCTTACCTGGCCGTAAAAATATTATTCAGCATTATGGCCGGTTTGCTGCTGGTCAGAATGTTCATCATCTATCACGATCATCAGCACCATTCCATACTGATCAATTCCAAAATGGCGAATTTTATCATGACGACTTTTGGATTTTTTATTCTTTCGCCAACCAGTATCTGGAAACGTTCGCACGACCATCACCATAAACACAATTCGAAATTATTCAGCGCCAGCATCGGATCCTATCCCATTGCCACGAGAAAGAAATTCCAGGAGATGCCATTCCGTGAAAAGTTCACTTACCTCACCATTCGTCATCCGCTGACCATCGGGCTGGGCTATTTCTCCATGTTTATTGTCGGTATGTGCATTGCCTCCTTTGTCAGTAACCCGCGGAAACATTATGATTCCCTGATTGCCCTGATCCTGCATGTAACGGCCTCCGTGCTCATCTTTATTTTCTTTGGCTGGCAGATCTGGTTTTGCCTGTTCTTTCTGCCGTTTATTATTGCCTTCGGACTGGGGGCTTATCTGTTTTATGCCCAGCATAATTTTCCCGGCGTCACGTTTGCAGAGAATAATGAATGGGCTTACGAAAAAGCAGCCCTGGAATCTTCCAGTTATATGATGATGAATCCCGTCATGGCCTGGCTTACCGGCAATATCGGTTACCATCATATTCATCACCTCAATTCCAAGATCCCGTTCTACCGTTTACCGGAAGTGATGAGAGATTTTAAGGAATTGCAGAATTGCAAAAGGACCTCGCTAAGTCCCAGAGCTATTTTTGCCTGCCTGCGGTTGAAGATCTGGGATCAGGAAAAACATGAGATGGTGGGGTTGCGGGATATCCGTTAGTTGTGTCTTTTAATTCAGCCAATGCTAAAGCATCTTTTCCTTCTTTTCTCCCTTTCGTTGTGGATGCGCGCTGCTTTAGCACAAACGAAAAGTCTGCCATTTACGCTTGAGGGAACCATCAATACTGATTCGGGAACGGTTGAGCTGGCGCTGATTGGCAGCCCGGCTTATTACCCATTCCGGAAAACCCCCCTGAAAGCAGCTGTTGAAAAAGGTAAGTTTCTTATTAAGGGGTTTGTTTTATATCCTTTGGCTTACCGGATTCTTCTTGACAAAAGAGGTGAGCTTGTCTATTTATCAGATTTTTTTCTCATTGATCCCGGGTTTCAAACAATCCGTTGCAATGTGGATTCCCTCCGGGAATCGCCCTTGCTGGTCAATTTCAGCAGGCAGGAATCGAAGGATTATAATGAACAGATTCTCGCTCCTGTAAATTATGCCATGGATCAGGCATCCGAAAACCAGGATCGTTTAAGGACCAAATATGGTGATTCCATGCCGGATAGTTTCAGGGTCAGTTATGAAAATAAATATCAAACCCTGCAGCGGGAGAAAAATACAGGACTGCTTAGGTATACAATAAGCCATCCGGGCTCCTATGTGGCTTTGTGGGAACTGATCAAATATTTTCAAAGCAGGTATGAGCCTATGCTGGACTCAGTTTATCTACATTTTTCGGATGGCATAAAATCCAGCTTCACCGGGAAAGTACTGGCTGAGAAATTAAACGGGGCGAGGGCTACTGCTATAGGTAAATCCTTTTCCGGCTTATCGGTTTTATCTCCCAGAAGTGAACCAATGAGCGTTCCGGTTATTGATAAATCTGATAAATATATTCTGATCGATTTCTGGTTTAGTCATTGCGGTCCCTGTATATCCCAGTTTGAGGCTCTGAAAGAACTTTTTACGGCTTACCATAAAAAGGGCTTCGATATTCAGGGAGTATCGACAGATGATGAAAAACAGCTGGCTAATTGGAAAACAGTCATACAAAAATACCGCCTCCCCTGGAAGCAATTCCGGGATGCCGGGGGGAAAGAAACAGATAAATTGGGAATTGCAGAGTTCCCTACGAACTTCCTGCTGGATGCAAATGGAAAAATTATTGCGAGGGATTTGGCCCCGGTCCAGTTAAAAGCATTTTTAGAGAAAAATCTTCTTTAGACTGCTCTTTTTAAAAAAGAAATTACTTCTTCTGGTTGATCATTGTAACCCATGCCCTTCTTTCTAGATCCCATCATAAATTTTCCGAAATGTGATATTGATCCTCGGACCGGTGGCTGCGGTTTGTTTCGGAATACCGTGTTCCCAGTAATGTTGTGTTTTTCCCTGCATTAGCAGGAAGCTGCCATGGGTTAATTCAAGGGAATGCTGCATGCTTTTGTCAGCATAATACCGGAACAGGAATTTACGCGGGGCGCCGAAACTCACAGAACCGATCACCGGATTTATGCCCAGGCTTTTTTCATTGTCGCGGTGCCAGCCAACACTGTCTTTCTCATGACGGTATTGGTTCAGCAGGGCGCTGTTAAATGCAACCGGCGACAGCGTTTCTATCTTTTGTTTTATTTCCAGCAATGCGTTCGTCCAGTTCTTCGGATGCATGGTTATGCCGGAGTATTGGTAAGATTTATCCGGATCGCCGTACCACGCCGTTAGGCGAGGCTGCATAACGCTTTTTCCGAAAATAAATATGGGCTCCTGCTTCCACTCGATTTCCTTCATCAGGGTTTCGAAATAATGATCGCTTTCCGGCGGAGAAAAAAACTGCGGATAAAAATTGCCTGTCCGTCCTTTTCTAATATGTTTTCAACATTCTTCATGCTATCCGGTTCGGTGCAACTGCAAAAGAAAGTTCTAAACGGGAATTGATCCGCCCCTTCTGCGCAATGCCATTTAATGATTTACAATTTATATGATTGGATGCAATGCCGGAATAAATTTTAAATAGGGCGATCCGCAGTTTTATTTTCTCTAATTCAGTGCATCATGAAAAATAATTCCTAAGGTATGACGATGTCCGCTGTGCAACGGACTCACCCCATGCTTCATATTGACCCTGTGATATCCCTTCTTCCCTTTGACCGGACGGAAATTAGTGGTAAATAACAGCATATCGCCGCGCCGGGGTCTGATCACACTGGCCCTGGATTGCGCCCTGGGAATTTGTTCTGTCAGTACGAATTCCCCGCCGGTATAATCTTCATCCGGCTCATTCAGAAACAAAACCAGCTGCATCGGGAAATAAATTTCCCCGTATAAATCCTGGTGAAGGGTATTGAATCCATCCTGACCATATTTTAAGATCAGTACGGTAGGCAAGGTCTGGCCATGATCTGCACAAAGTTTTCTTAATGCCGGATGCGTGGCGGGGAAAGATTCACCCGTATTCAATACCTGCATCCACTGGTTGGCAATGGGCGCAATGTGGCTGTATACGGTTTCCCTGATTTCCGTAATCAGACCGGGCAGCGGATACTGAAAGTATTTGTATTCCCCGAGTCCGAAGCGGTAGCGCTCCATCGAAATGGTTTTCCGGTAAGCGCCTGGCGCGGAATAGGATTGGATGAGTTCATCACATTCCTTTTTTGTCAACATATTTTTGATTTGCGCATAACCCCGGTTATGCATCCCCTCTGCAACCTGCTCCCAGTTTATTCCCTCCAGTCGTTCAATCATATTTTTCATGATACTTCTGTTTATTGTCGCTGTTTAATGGTGCGGCGTTCAGCAAACCGGTTTTTGCCTTCCATCGTTTGTATTTTTCCGGCAGGCAATGTCCGCAGGGGCGGTAACCGCTGGCTATTGCTTCCTCCTCACTGCTGAAAAATACCCGGTTCCCCGCTTTCATTCTCTTCCCCGATCGGCAATGGAGTGTTCCATAAATCCGGGCTTTTTTATAACCGGCCAGTTTGATCCTGCCGGATTTGATCCGTGATATAATTTCCTGTTGATTCAATGCGCTGTCAGGGATTCATTATTGCATGCGCTTTTGCGGCTTCCCATCCGATCATGGCGGTCTTGCGTGTGCTTCCCCAGTGATACTCGCCGAATTCACCGGTGGCTTTGATTACGCGGTGGCAGGGAATTAAAAAAGCAACCGGGTTGCCGGCAACCGCGGAACCTACGGCGCGGGAAGCTTTTGGATTATTCAGTTTCTCTGCCACGCCGGTATAAGTGGATACTTCGCCCATGGGAATTTTCAGCAGGGTTTCCCAAACCTTAAGCTGGAACGGAGTGCCTTTCAGATGAAGTTTTATTTCCCCCAGCCTGCTCCAGTCCTGATTAAAAATAAAAAGGGCATTCTGCTGAATCTGATCCGTCAGCTGCTGATAGCCTGCACTGGGGAAACTTTTTTTCAATGCCGCTAACGCTGTTTCGGGTCCCTGGTCGGCAAACGCCATATGACAGATCCCCTTGGGTGTTGAGGCAACGATGAGGGTGCCGAAAGGGCTTTCCGCAAAGCTGTAATGGATATGGAGTTGTGCTCCGCCGTTTTTATATTCGCCCGGCGTCATACCCTCCACTTTTATAAAAAGATCATGGAGACGGCCGGTACCGGAAAGTCCGGTTTCAAAAGCAGCGTCGAATAAACTTGCCCGGGATTCTTTTAACAGGCCCTTGGCATGTTCCAGACTCAGGTATTGCAGAAATTGTTTTGGCGTAACACCCGCCCATTCCTTAAACATTCTCTGAAAATGAAAGGGACTGACATGTATATGTTCTGCAACTTCTTCCAGATCAGGCTGCTTTTTAAAATTCAGCCTGTAAAAATCGATCGCTTCCGCAATCCGGTTATAATTGATTTCCTGTTGTGTTTCCATTTCCTGCATTTTTATAACACAAAACTAACCTCAATCTGCAATGGATAAAACCCGGTTCTTGCGCTCTTTACCAGGCCTGCTTCATCCCACATTCTTTTAAAGAATTATTTGCCCGTATTTCGCTAAATTAGTGATTATATACAGCGCATTTTTTAATTCAAACGACTCCCTTATGTCAGATTTACAGTTAAATGCCGGCCAGCTTGCTGCTTATCAGCGGGATGGATACCTGATTGTTAAAAATTTTTGCAGTAAAGCAGAAACGGACACATTATATCAGACTGCACTGGATGATCGGGCCATGGCGAATCATGCGATGGATCTGAACGACCAGACCGGCAAGAAAACAAAATTGTCTTTGTGGTTCACTCCGGGAAATGATGTTTTCGGATATCTGACGCGGAGTGAAAAAATGATCGGTGCGGTAGCGCACCTGCTGGGCGGAAACGCGCCAGTCTGTCATTTTCATTCCAAGCTGATGCAAAAGCAGCCAAAAGTGGGCGGTGCATGGGAATGGCATCAGGACTATGGTTACTGGTATAAAAATCAGTTTATGTTTCCAGACGAACTGATCAGTGTCATGCTGGCTTTAACAGTTGCCAACAAGGCCAATGGCTGCCTGCAGGTAATCAAAGGTTCGCATAAAATGGGGAGGGTGAACCATGGATTTGCGGGAGAACAGGTAGGAGCCGATATGGTAATGGTGGAAAATGCACTGAAGACCATGGAGCTGATTTACGTTGAACTTCAGCCGGGAGACGCCCTGTTTTTTCATCCCAACCTCTTTCATCGTTCAGAAGCCAATTTATCCGATTATCCGCGCTGGTCCGTTATTTCCTGCTATAACCTGCAATCCAATCCGGCATATAACGAAACTTCGGTTTCCTATAAAACACCGGTGGAAGTCGTTCCCGACGAAGCCCTGCTGCATTGGAAACCGGAATCTTTATCCGATGCGGATTTTCTGAAGAAAGAAAATGATCCCGCGCTGAAGGAAACGGGGTGGGAGGAGAAGGTTTGAATGGATTAATAGTCAATCGGATTCGATGGGACTGATATAAACGTCAGAAAATCCTGCGATACCTCGTGTCGGCAACCTTAGTTGGTTTCTTGATGATAAAGCAAAATGAAATTTGCCCCGTCAGGTGTGCCGATCCAACTGTATCTATCCATTGGTCAACCATCTTTCCTTCTTGTCCCTATCATGGGCAGGTGGAGGATACCGGGATCGAACCGGTCACCTCAAACATGCCATGCTTGCGCTCTACCAGATGAGCTAATCCCCCAAAATGAGCTGCAAATATATACATTCCGAACAATCCGGAATAGGCCATTGTTAAATATCTTTGACAATATCTTCTGATATGGGAATGCTCAGGCAAATAGCTGAATATCTTTATATTAAAAAGAAGGATCCGGATGCGCCGACCAATGGATATATCCGCGCCATGCACGGGATCAACCGGATTTCCCTTTTCATGTTTATCATCGGGATGCTCGTTATCCTCTACCGGCTTTTCTTTAAAAAACACTGACCAGGAAATTTACACCGCCATGGCAAATGTTGTACAGGCGGACGGAGGTTTTGAGCCCCTGGAGTTTGGCAGAATATGGCCTAACGCGCCGGTTCGGAATCCTTCAAATACGCAATAATGATCTCCGCCGCTTTTTCCGATGCATTCCCACCCTGGCTCAATAAGTCTTTCAGGTCAGCATAATCTTGCCGGATACGCTGACTGGTTTCCGGATCATGCAATAATTTTTTTAGTTCGATAACAATATTTGTCGCTGTCATTTCATCCTGGATCAACTCCTTTACCACGGGCTTGTCCATGATCAGGTTCACCAGGGAAATATATTTTACTTTGATCAGCTTTTTGGCGATCTGGTAAGAAATCGCGCTGCCTTTATAACAGATCACTTCGGGCACGCCGAACAGGGCGGTTTCCAGGGTGGCGGTTCCGGAAGTTACGCAGGCTGCCTGCGCATGATTTAATAAAGCATAGGTCTGATTGCGGGCACGGCCCGCTTCCGGATATTTCTTTAAAATTTCGTCA
Source organism: uncultured Chitinophagaceae bacterium (assembly GCA_963801295.1). Lineage (GTDB taxonomy): Bacteria > Bacteroidota > Bacteroidia > Chitinophagales > Chitinophagaceae > Puia. The sequence continues at coordinate 100,750 of CAWDEH010000008.1, read as the reverse complement.
TAAAAAGAATCTTCCTGGCCGGGCGCTTCGGCAACCACAAACTGGTAATCCGGGAAAGCCCGGCTTGCCTCCAGCATCACCGGAAGTTTTTTCAGGATCTCCTGTTTCCGGCTGCCGGGCAATAAGGCAATCAGTGGCCGGTCGGCGGATGCTTTATGCTTCGCAGAATAAATAATATCCGGGAAGGACCGGGAAGCGGGGGAATTCCTGAACGCTGCGATCACTTCCACCAGCGGATGACCCACATAGTCCACTTCATAATTCCATTTATGATAAAATTCCTTTTCGAAGGGTAGGATCACCAGCATTTTGTCAATGCCGGAGCGAATGGTTTTTACCCGGCTTTCCTTCCAGGCCCATACCTGCGGTGAAATATAATAGATGGTTTTATATCCGGATTGTTTGGCCCATCCCGAAATCCGGAGATTGAAACCCGGGTAATCAATAAAGATCAGCGCATCCGGCTGAAATTGCGTGATGTCTGCCTTGCAAAAACGGATATTCCGGAAAATGGTGGGCAGGTTCCGGATCACTTCCGTAAATCCCATAAAGGCGAGGTCGCGGTAATGCTTTACAATCACGGCGCCGGCTGCCTGCATCAGGTCGCCACCCCATCCCCTGATTTGGGCAGCGGGGTCTTTCCTTTTTATTTCCTGGACCAGGTTGCTGCCGTGCAGGTCTCCGGATGCTTCTCCGGCAATGAGGTAATATTTCATCCGTTATAATTGTCTTTTACAAAGATCGGATGGATTGGATCATGAAAAAATTTACGGAGTTTCTGTATACCGGACGTAAATTTTATCATGGAAGTATGAATGAGATGGAAGAATCATATGAAGCATCAACTGACCAGTTTAAAAACCAGAATGAATATGCCGTACAGGAGGGTAGACACAAAAATACCTTTTGCCGTCTGATCACGGTGGGTATTGATATAAAAAGTAAATATGATGGCGTTGGCCAGCAGGGAAATACTGCTGATGGCGGTAAGCAGGGGTTTGTTTGTTTTCAGCAGGAAGAGATAGTCCCCGATGCTGAACGACCTGGCGAAATTCCAGAAATAATAAATCAGCATGGCCAGCAAAGGCGCCAGAATGCCCAGCACGATGCCCAGCTTCAGGTTGTCTTTTTTTAATATCAAAATTTCCAGGATTTTTCGAGTTTCGCTTTCAGCGCATAATTGGTCAGGTCAAACTGTACCGGTACCACACTCACGAAATTATGCTCCAGCGCCCACACATCCGCATCCTTCCCCTTATCAAAATTCACGAATTCGCCGGTAAGCCAGAAGTATTTTTTTCCATTCGGATCATTTCTTTCCACAAAATCCTCTTCATACTTGGCATAAGCCTGTTTACAAATCTTAATTCCTTTGATGAGTTCGGCCGGTACTGCCGGAATATTTACATTCAGTACGGTATGTTTGTCCAGCTTCGTTTTGAGCATCTGCTGCACGATGATCCGGGCATATTTCCGGGCGCCGGTAAAATCGGCCTCCACGCTATGATCCAGCAGCGAAAATCCGGCGGAAGGAATGCTTTCAATGGCTGCTTCCACTGCGGCGGACATCGTCCCGGAATAGATGACGTTGATGGAATGGTTGGCCCCGTGGTTAATGCCGCTGAGGCAGATATCCGGTTTGCGGCGAAGAACCTTATCCACGGCCAGTTTCACGCAATCCACGGGCGTGCCGGAGCACTGCCAGGCTTCCACCCCCTCAAACAGGTCCACCGGGTGCAGGCGCAGGGGCAGGCCAATGGTAATGGCATGTCCCATGCCGGATTGCGGCTTATCCGGGGCAACCACCACTACTTTCCCGAGGTCTTTCACAGCTTCTACCAGGTTCAGGATTCCGGGCGCCATCACTCCGTCGTCGTTGGTGATCAGGATAACAGGCCGGTCTTTCTTCGTTGTTTTTGGCATAATGAATTCAGGGGAGCGAAAGTACTATTTTTTCCTTCCCGCCCGCTCCTTAGTCGGCGGGAAGGCCTATTTTTCCACAGTCTCCTTGCATTTTGAGGGGCTTATGCTACCTTTGCGGCCGGTTTAAAATCACCTAAAATGGCAGGACAACTCAAGGAAGTTCGTAACCGGATCAAATCCATCCAAAGCACCCAGCAGATCACCAAGGCAATGAAAATGATCAGCGCCACCAAACTGCGGAAAGCCCAGGAAGCCATTCAGCAAATGCGTCCTTATTCCAAAAAACTGCAGCAGGTGCTGAGCAATATCGTCAGCGATTCCGACGGAGCCGGCAGTTCAGCCCTTTCCACTGCCCGGCCCGTTGAAAAAGCACTGCTGATCCTGATCACCAGCGACCGGTCCTCCTGCGGAGCCTATAATTCAAACCTGATTAAACTGGCTAAGGCAACCATGCAGGAAAAATATCCGGCGCAGGCGGCCAAAGGCAATGTCATGATCTGGAGCATTGGCAAAAAAGGATACGAGCATTTTTTAAAGAACAATTATTCCGTTAACGGAGAATTCAGGGATATATTTCAGCAACTCCGCTTTGAAAATGTGCAGGCCTGCGCCCAGGCTGCCGTAAAGGCATTTGAGAACCGGGCATTCGATGCCGTGGATATTATTTACAGTGAATTTAAAAATGCCAGCACCCAGCGTTTTGTTGTGGAACCTTTTCTGCCCATTCCAAAAATGGAAAATGCCCCCGGGACCAAAACCAATGATTTTATTTTTGAACCCTCCAAAGAGGAACTCATCAGCGAACTGATGCCGAAAATTCTCAATACCCAGCTGTTTAAAGCCGTGCTGGATGCCAACGCTTCCGAGCATGGCGCCCGCATGACCGCAATGGATAAAGCAACCGAAAATGCCAACGAAATCCTGCGTACACTCCGGATTTCGTATAACCGCGCCCGTCAGGCCGCCATCACCACGGAACTTACGGAAATTGTCAGCGGCGCAGCAGCGCTGCAGGGTTAATACGAACGGGAGAAATGGGTAAAGAATGTGGAAATGTGGAAATAGGTAATTGTATAAATTTGACCCATGGAAATCTCCAGTCTCATCCCGCATATCGAAGCACTTATTTTTGCCAGCGATAAACCGCTCACAGCCATGGAAATGACGGAATTGCTGAATAACGCTTTTGGATTCATGGAAGATAAGCTCACGCTGGAGCAGATTCAGACCGGCATGGAAGGAATTGTTTCCAAATACAACGCGGATTTTTATCCTTTTGAGGTCCGCGAAAGCGGTGGCGGATGGCAGTTTTTATCCAAAAAAGAATTTCATAAGACCATTGCGCAGCTCAACGGCGAAAAATTCCTCAAACGGCTTTCAACCGCCGCATTGGAAACCCTGGCCATCATTGCTTATAAGCAACCCATCACCAAGGGCGAAATAGAATCCATCCGCGGGGTAAGCAGCGATTATTCCATTCAGAAATTACTGGAGAAAGAACTGATCATCATTACCGGACGCAATGAGAATATGCCCGGGAAACCCCTCGTCTATACAACCTCCAGAACCTTTATGGATTATTTCGGCATTAACCAGCCTTCCGATCTTCCCAAACTGAAAGAGATATTGGGAGAAAGTCTGCTGGAGCCATCACTCGCCAATTATACGCCGGCTCCCGAAATCAATCCGGCGCTGGTAGTAAGCGAAGAAGGTGAACTGCTGGATAAAAGCAATTCGGAAGAAGAAGAAAATCCTTTCCCGGATGAGCCCGGAACAGCAGGCGAATAAATTCTATGAAGTATATTCGCGTTCATGATGAATTCCCTTCCGTCTGAAACACTGATTCAACTCGCACAGCAATATGAAACGCCGTTATATGTTTATCATGCTGAAAAAATAAAGGATCAGTTCGGGCGGCTGAAGGCGGCATTCCGGAATTCCGATACCGTTTTTTTTTATGCATGCAAGGCGCTTACCAATATCAATATCCTGCGCTATATCCGGGATATCGGGGCCAATGTGGACTGCAGCTCCATCAATGAAGTGAAACTGGCCCTGCATGCCGGATTTCCTCCCTCCCGTATCCTGTACACTTCCAACGGCATCGCGTTCAGCGAAATTGCAGAAGCGAAAGAGCTGGGGGTGATCATCAATATCGACAGCCTTTCCAACCTCGATAAATTCGGTAAGGCATTCGGGCATGATTATCCCGTGGGCATCCGCCTGCGCCCGAATATTCTCGCCGGCGGCAATCTCAAAATTTCAACCGGTCACGATAAAAGCAAATTTGGTATTCCGGTAGACCAGATCGATCAGATGCTGGAAGTGGTCAGAAAGCACAATATGCTCATCAGGGATCTGCACATTCACACCGGCAGCGAGATCCAGGATGTGGATGTATTTATCAGGGGCATTGAAATATTATTCGACCTCACCCATCATTTCCCGGAACTTCAGTTCATTGACCTGGGGGGTGGATTTAAAGTGATCAGCCGGCCGGGAGATAAAGAGACCGATATTTCCCTGCTGGCGGAGAAAATAGCCGCCGCATTTGCAAAACATCCGTATCAAAACGGCAAACCCCTGCAGGTCTGGTTTGAACCCGGAAAATTTATGGTTAGCGAAGCCGGATATTTCATTACCCGCGTGAATGTGATCAAGGAAACCAGCGCGGCGACTTTCGTCAGCGTGGACAGTGGGTTCAATCACCTCATCCGCCCCATGTTCTATGATGCCTATCATCCGATAGAAAATATCAGCAACCCGCAGGGGCCGGTTAAAAATTATTCTGTGGTCGGAAATATTTGTGAAACCGACACTTTTGCCTGGGACCGCCCGCTGAACGAAGTGCGGGAAGGCGACTACCTGGTTTTCCGGAATGCCGGCGCCTATGGCTTCGAAATGTCCTCCAATTTTAATTCCCGGCTGAAACCGGCGGAAGTGATGATGATGGATGGTCAGTCGCACCTGATCCGCAAACGGGATGAATTTGAAGACCTGCTCCGCAATCAGCAGGAGCTGATTTAGATTTTTTAATGATCCCTGCTTTCTTTATTTTCAAATGGCGTTCCCGAACGCCCGGGAAAGGATTTAATCTCCCGCAGCAGAAGATGCGCTTATCTATTAACCCTAAAAATTTTGATTATGCCGATTCGCATGACAGATGACCCGGAACAGGTTGACGATAGTGGTGGTGGATTTGAAGGCGGTAGCGGCAGATCAGGTGGCGGCGGCGGAGGAGGTCTGTTCAGTCTGCTTCCCCTTTTACTTTCCCTTGTCCGGGGCCCGAAAAGCCTGCTTTTGCTGCTGGTTGTGGGTGTCGGCGCTTATTTTTTATTTGGCAGGGGCGGTTGTAATTCTGCTATCGTACAGCAGACTGCTCAGCAACTGGCAACGGGTGGTATTCTGGATCCCCGGGTATTTGACAAAGCCAAAGTATATGAATCCCTTTCGGATGATGACAGTAAAAATCCCCTGCCTGAATCCGCTAACCTGCAGAAATATGCGCCGCCGGTAGGAGATCAGGGAAAACAGGGAAGTTGCGTTGCCTGGAGCAGTGCTTATGGCGCGCGCACCATTCTGGAATCCGCCCGCACCGGCAAAGCCCCGGATGCCCTGAAATTCAGTCCCGCTTTTTTATATAACCAGATCGGCCTGGATGGTTGCGACGGCTCCTATATTAACCGCGCCATGGATTTCATGACCCAGAAGGGTTCGGTTCCCTATGAGGCATTTCCATACAGCGATCAGGATTGTTCACGCCAGCCCGATCAGCAATTGCTGAGCGAAGCGCAGCAGTTCAGGATGCGCGGCGCCAACCGGCTTACGGTGGGTGAAGGAACGGACCAGATCGATCTGCGGGCCATCAAAGAAAATCTGTCCCAGGGCGCACCGGTCGTGATCGGGATGATGGTGGGCGGCAGTTATATGCAGCCGATGATGGGACAGGATGTGTGGAACCCGACGCAGGATGATGCCAGTATGATGGGTTTTGGCGGACATGCACAATGCGTTGTCGGCTATGATGACGCCAAATACGGAGGCGCCTTTCTCATCATGAACAGCTGGGGGCCGCAATGGGGAAATAACGGATTTGCCTGGGTGCGCTATAAACATTTTAAATATTTTGTCCGGGAAGCTTACGGACTCGAACCCATGCAGGCGGTTGGCGCTGCCGCCAATAAACCCTTTGAATGTGAAGTCGGACTCGTACAGGTGAACTTCGACGGGAAGAAAACGGTTGCCGGTGATTATATTCCGCTGAAACAAGCATCCGGAAATGTATTTGAAACCGTAGCGCCGGTAAAGCCGGGCACGAAATTCAAGATGGAGGTCAGGAATATTTCAGAATGTTATATCTATGTTTTCGGTAAAGAAACCGACGGCAGCAGTTATACCTTATTTCCCTATCCGCGAACCGACGATCCGTCAAAAACCAAATATTCTCCCTTTTGCGGTATTGCCGGTTACCGGTTGTTTCCGAAAGATAAAAGTATGACACCCGACAGTATCGGAACAAAAGACATGATGGCGATCGTGGTGAGCAAAGACAGTCTGAACTGGTACGATATCAATCAGCAGATCAGCCAGAATCCGGGAACAGATTATGCCGCCAGACTGAAGTCGGCTCTGCCACGGTCAGGAACGCAGGGCGTGCAGGTAAGCGCGAATTCAAAAGGAAATATTCATTTTACGGCCGACGGACAACAGCAACGAATGGTCCTGTGCATGGTGGAAGTAGACAAATAAAAAAACAGCCACTTTAGAGTGGCTGTCAAATCTGCTAATCAGGGTCATCAAAATTTAGTTTTCCGTCAAGAAAAGGTACAGATTTCAGATTTGGTTTTCGGTTACTGGATTTTGGTCGTTTTCTAAAGGATAAGGGTTTGGGGTTTAGGGGTTCGTCAACAATTTTTTCAAGGTATCGGATTCAGTTTTCATAGGTTCAATATCTTGAATTTCGTTTGGTTTTTTTTAGGATCTCTGTCGCTTCAACAATACAAAGATGCACCGGATTGAAGGGCTTTAATAACTTATTCGACAGAGCAGGAGAAACCTTCGATTTTCGAGACAAAATCTCCGATAAGCGGGAAAGCGAACAGCCCGGATGGCAAAAACCCCTGTCCTGACTGCATTACAGGGCTAAGGGAATACCCCTAAAGAGGGCTCAGACAGGAGGAATCCGCTGAAAAGCCGGTAAAAAGCCGCTAAATGCTGTATTAAACGATATTCAGTCTGCGGAAGACATCGGCCTTATTGGCCTTGCTTACGGGAATTTCATTTCCTTTGATGAAGAGCAGATTTTCCCGCATATCGTCTATTTTGTGGAGGTTGACGATATAGGATCGGTGAACTTTCAGGAAATGTTGCTTGCTTACTTTCTCTTCCAGGTTTTTGATGGTATTGTGGGTAATGTATTTTTTGTTATCGATGGTAACAAATTTTACATAGTCGCCCATGCTTTCAATATACAGTATGGATTCATTGTTCAGCCGGATCAGTTTGCCGTCTGTTTTAATATAAATATGATCAGTAGCGCTGTTGGTGGAAATGGTTTCTTTGGAAGGCTGGATTTTCTGAAGCGCTTCCATGAAACGCTGGTAGGTAAAAGGTTTCATCAGATAATCCGAAACATTATACTGGAATGCATTGTAAGCATATTCCGATTTGGATGTGGTCAGGATCACTTTGGGCGAAAAGGCAATCTGGTCCAGCAATTCAAACCCGTTGGCACCGGGCATTTCCACATCCAGGAAAATCAGGTCCACCGTATTGCTGTTCAGAAAAGAAAGCGCATCCGGCACATTGCTGAAATGACCTTTCACTTCAACCTGGCCGCTTTTTTCACAACAATTGGTCAGATAATTTGCAGCTACCTGCAAATCTTCTACAATAATACAGCTGAGACTCATGAACAATTGACTATTAAAAATTTCCAATTTTTTCTTTTCTTCTTCTATTACTTGTTTGCTTTGAAAAATTTTGTTTTTCAATGCTTCGAAATCGCGGGCCAGCATGTTCCGGTGAGGCGACGTGCCGCAAAGATTTTCAAATTGCTGGCATTCCTGCTGCACGGCAGTCAGGCCTACAAATCCAAAAACAGGTTTTATTTTGTGAACCGCAGCTCTCAGCGTTGTCAGGTTGCCGGAAGAATAACTGTATTCAATATTGTCCGCCAGCGACTGATAATCGTTCAAAACCGTTAAATATTTCCTGGAGGTAAACATAATCATCCCCATACAGGCTATGGAGGTAATTGGTATCGATTTCAGTGTTGAAAATGAAGGAATTAATAGCAGTCAGGTTATTCATGACGTTGGATTCATTTATATTAACGCTTTAAATAATAATTATTATGCTCCCCGCGTTTTAATATTCAAATTAATTACTCTGATTCCCTCCCTGAAATCCCGAATCTCGCCAGTATTATGGTCTGTCTATCAGGATATTGTCTATTCCGGATTGGACGAATCCAATACCTCTTCCCAACGGAAGAAGATCATCCGCTTTAACCAGTTCATTTTTCTGACGCTTTGCGGTAACATGCTGTCCGTTGTCAGTTATTTTACCCTGAGTCTCTATATCAGTGCGCTGATCAATCTTTCAGCAGGTTATATTTTTATCCTGGCTTTTCATCTCAATGCGAAAAAACGGTTTGAACTGGCGCGCATTATTGCCGATCGTCAACCTCAATCTTTACCTGATTGTGATGAATTATATGGAAGGATTGCGTGCGGGAGAATACCTGCTGTATTTTCCATACTTCCTGGTGATGACGCTGGTGATCGATGTGAAAAGAAATTTTACCGAACTGAAATTTGTTTACCTGATCACCATTGTTTCCGTGCTGGTTTGTTTGAATGTGAGTCCTTTTGAAAATTATTACCAGGTACGTATTGCGCGGTATGTTTGCCCGGCTGTATACAGTTCAACCTGGCGATTTCGCTTACGCTGACTACTTTCTTCTCTTATTTTATTTTCCGGGTGAACCGGGATCATGAGGAAGCGATCCTGAAGGAAAAACATTTTGTCGATACCATTTATAATACCTCACTGGATGGGGTACTGATCATGGATGCGGAATACCGCAAGATCATCGGATGTAATAACCGGGCCTGTGAACTGCTGCATATACGAAATAAAAAAGAAATTGAAGGAACAGCCATAGAAGACTGGTTTACCAGTGAACATATTAAACTGTTTAAGAGCATCGAAATGAACCTGGCCACGTAATCTGGCCAAGGACTGGCAGGGGGAACTCGCACTGACTTCCAGTGAAAAAGCTTTTTTTGCATTTGTCAATATTGTACCCTTTCTGGATAATAACCGGCGATTTCTGAAGATCAGTATCCTGGATCTTTCGGAAATCAAAACGGCGCAGTTTGAACTGATGAAGGCCAAACAGAAAGCGGAAGTGGCTTCCCAGGCGAAGTCCCGGTTTCTTTCCAATATGAGCCATGAGTTGCGCACACCGCTGAATGGGATCATCGGTACTTCCAACCTGCTGTTGCAGGAAGATTATCTTCCCGATCAGAAATCGCATCTGGATATCCTGAAGTATTCTTCAGAACACATGATGATGCTGATCAACGAGATCCTGGATTTCAATAAAATTGAAGTAGGCAAATTGCAGCTGGGCAGGACACCCGTGGATCTGAAAAAATTCCTGGAGAAAATCAATCTTCAGTTTGCAGCGCAGGCGCATGCAAAGAACATTGGATTTAAAATGGAATTGATGACAGCCTGGATATTGAAGTCATGACGGATGAAACGCGATTGAACCAGGTATTCAGTAACCTGCTTGCCAATGCCATTAAATTCACACACTTATGGAGAGATCACTGTGTGGCGAAAAAAATATTTTCAACAAGTCAGAAAGCGACCATCCAGTTTATGGTGAAGGATACGGGCATCGGGATTCCTGCCAACAAGCAACAGGAAATATTTGAAAGTTTCACACAGGCCGATGTCAATACCACACGCAAATACGGCGGTACGGGTCTTGGACTGGCGATTACCAAAAAGCTGGTAAATCTTTTTCATGGCGAATTGCAACTGGAAAGTGAAGAGGGCAGGGGATCTACTTTTCATTTTACGCTTAAACTGACATCAATGAAAACAGGAAACAATATATTAATGAAGACAAGGTAAACATTTGTGCATCGTTCCCCGGTGTTAAAGTGATGGTGGCTGAAGACAATGCCATCAATATGTCCATTGCCCGTCGGTTTCTGATGAAATGGGGCATTGAAGTGAAGGAAGCCTATAATGGAAAACAAGCCGTTGATCTTTTCTCAGCAACATCAGTTTGACCTGATGCTGATTGATCTGGAAATGCCGGAAATGGATGGCATTACCGCCCTGGGCGAAATCAAAAAAATTAATCCTGCTGTTCCGGCCATCGCCTTTACTGCCGCCGTTTATGATAATATGCGCGCAGACCTCCTGCGCAAAGGATTTATGGAATTTGTTCCGAAACCCTTCCGGCCGGAAGATCTGCATAATAAGATTTCGATTTTGCTTTCCGCCAAAACGGTGTAGTTGACGGTTGATGGTGGATGGTTGATGGACGATCGCGAAATATCAGGCAACCCGTGTATCCGTCAAATGTTGCAGTTTGCTTTACGGGCTCGTCCATCAACCATCCACTATCAACCATCAACGATCCCCCACAGGTAACAAAAAATTTACTTCCCCCTTCCGTTAAACCTTTTTTAACAAAAGCGATCTGATATAAAAATATTTGTATTATGAAAGCAAGTCTTGCCACCCGGATGGCGATGGTAATTTGTATTGCCGTCGCGTTAGGTCTTTATTCCTGCAAAAAGGATAGTTCTTCCACCCAGTCTGCTAATTCAAATGAAAATGTTTCCACTGCCGGCGATGATCAGGCGCAGGTCTCAGATGAATCGGACGCCATTACAAATGATGTCAGCACCGCACTGAATCCGGAGCCGATTTCTCCGGTGCGGATAATAGTGCGGTCTCGCTTTCGGGAACCACGGCGGTGAACGGTGTTGCGACGGAACCCCTGGGTCACGGACGATGGTCTGTTCCCGGATTGATTTGTGATGCAACGGTTACTTATGATACCAGCAATGCGCAGCGGATCATTACCATTGTTTACGATGGCGCCAATTGCAGGGGCAACCGGACACGCACGGGAACAGTAGTAATTACTTTGCCGCTGGGTAAGCACTGGAAGGATGCCGGCGCTACCGCAACCATCACGATACAGCAATTAAAGATTACGCGGATGCGGGATCAGAAAACCATTATTATCGACGGGTCCAAAACATTTACCAACGTGAGCGGTGGTTTGCTGGTCAATCTTTCTTCACTCGGCACCATTACCCATACCGTTAAAAGTGATGGCATCACCATCACTTTTAATAACGGGAAACAAAGAACCTGGCAGATTTCAAAGCAAAGAGTATTTACTTACGACAACGGCATTGTGTTAACAACCACCGGCACCCATTCCGACGGAACGGATGATAATATCGCCGTCTGGGGCACTCAATCGTTTTGGAGATGCATTTAAAAGCCTGATCTCCGAACCCAAAATATTCCGGCAGGATTGTGATTTCAGATTAACCGCCGGACAAAATATAATAAAGAATAGTCTCGGTACATCTGTCATTACTTACGGTCTGGATGCCGATGGCAATCCCACCGGTTGTCCCGGTACCGGAACCTATTACCTGAAACTGGTCTGGACGGGAGTGAATGGAGGAACTTATACGGTGATTATGCCTTATTGATCCGTGCTTTGGTTTTTAATAAAAGAACCCGTCTCTGCGTATGGAGATGGGTTTTTTATGCGGGGTTTATTGATCAAATTTGTAATTTGTCTGAGGCGATCTGGCGTCAGTACTTTTACTGAATTTTTAGATTCGCCTAATGGTTTACATTTATTTTCGAAGCGTTTTTATTTAATTTTTAAAAAAAGATTTGGTTTGAATAATAAAAAAGATTTTCATTTGGTTCGTATTTGTTTTTTACCCCTAAACATTGCCTGCCATGAAAATCCAACTTTTAGTTGGAATATTTCTTTTCTTCAGTACATGTATTCATGCGCAGCAGGCGGATTCTATCCGCTCTAAAACAGATCAGGTTGTTTCTTTTCCGAACCGTTTATTTGATCAGCTTCAAAAAAAATCGGCTGCATTAAATTCCTCCCTTGACCGGCAGACGGAAAAATATCTGCAGCGGCTGCAGAGAAAGGAAGAAAAATTCCGTCGCGCATTAAGCCGGAAAGATTCGGCAGCGGCAGCAAGATTCTCAGCGTCTTCCGGCAAATACAACGCATTGCAGGAGCAGATGAAAAAGGTTGATACTTCTGCAAAGGGTTCCCTCTCCGGAGAATATATGCCCTATGTCGATTCCCTGAAAGGCAGCCTTGCTTTTCTGCAGCAAAACCAGTCCGGCTTAAATCTTTCTGCCGCTTCTCAGAATAAGCTGACGCAGTCCGTAGGGCAATTTAATGAATTGCAGGGAAAGCTCCGCGTGACGGATCAGGCAAAAACCTATATCGCCGAACGAAAGGAAATGATGAAGCAGCAATTGCTGCGGTATGCGAATGACGCGGGACTGAAAAAATACCTGGATGATTATAACCGCGAAGCGTTTTATTATTCCGAGCAGTTACGACGATATAAGCGAAATGCTGAATTCGACCCGGATAAGATGTTGCAAAAGGCGCTGGTTGTTTTAAACAAAATCCCTGCTTTTACTTCTTTCATGAAGCAGTATGGGCACTTGCGGGTCTTTTTGGGATCTCCCCGATTACGGAACGGCGGCCGGTCTTGAAGGTTTACAAACCCGCAGCCAGGTACAGCAGTTAATCCAGGGACAGGTTGGCGCCGGCGGCTCTTCCGGCATGGCGGCGCTGCAATCCAACCTGGAATCCGCCCATCAGCAGCTGGACCAGTTCAAGGATAAGCTCTCTTCCCTGGGCAGCGGCAGCGGGGATATGGATATGCCGGATTTTAAACCCAATCAGCAAAAGACGCGGTCTTTTCTTCAAACGCCTGCAGCTGGGCACGGATTTACAAACCACCCGGGCAAGCTATTTCTGGCCAACAACAACGGACATTGGGCTCTCCGTGGCTTACCTGGCCTCAAACAAACTTGATTTTGGGATTGGAGGGAGTTACAAAATTGGCTGGGGCCAGAATATCAGCCATGTGAAGCTCAGCAGCCAGGGAGCATCCATCAGGTCCTTCCTGGATTTTCAACTACGAAAAACCTATTATCTGTCCGGCGGATATGAACTGAACTATCAGCAGGCATTTACCTCTTTTAGCCAGATCAGTTCGGTGACTGACTGGACAAGGTCCGGTCTGGTGGGCCTGTCCAAGATCGTTTCGCTGAACAGCAAATTTTTCAAGAAGACGAAGGTGCAGTTGCTTTGGGATTTCCTGAGCTATTCGCAGGTTCCGCGGCGAACGCCGATAATATTTCGCGTTGGATATAATTTTTAACGATCAAAATAACAGGTGCATGTTAAGTGAACATAATCTCCATAGAAAACGCCAGTGGACGGATAGAGGCATTCTCGCTACTGCGCTTTCCTTATTATTTTTCGCCGGCGCAAATGCTCAGTCCGAAAGTAATCCTGTTTTTACCCCGCAGGCCTTTCCCAATGCACCCAACACGGCTTCCCTGGGTAAGTTCGGTGATTACCCGATATCTTATTTTTCCGGCCTTCCGCAGATCTCCATTCCGGTTTATCAGATCGAAGCGGGTAGTATCAAAGTCCCGGTCTCGATAGATTATCATGCATCGGGCAATAAAATTACGGACGCCGCCAGTTGGGTAGGCCTTGGATGGGCGCTTAGCGCGGGTGGAGAGATCACACGACGGATGATGGGCGGAAGAGAAGATGAGAATTCAGGGTTTTTATCCGGCGGCATGAGACTTACGACGGCCATTGATCCGACTACGGAAGACGGACAGATCTATTTAACTACGCTCAGCAACAATAATATGGATGCAGAGCCGGATGTATTTTCCTATAATTTTCCGGGCAGGAGCGGTAAATTTTTCTTCGACAGAACCAATAGTTATCAACCGGCGCTCATTCCATACGCACCCGTTTCCATAAAATATGCCGTAACCGGAACCAACCTTTCTTTTACTATTACAGATGAAACGGGCGATACTTACCTGTACGGCAATAACGTTGAGACCACGCAGACCTCAACCAACGGCGTACTCTCAACCGTCCGTACCGCCTGGATGCTGGATAAAATCATTTCCGCAGATAAAAGGGACACCGTTTCGTTTGTATATACTTCACAAACCGGAATTACTTATCATGATCTACAGGATACCTGGGTCGTGGACGATCATGTAATAACTGGCACAAATACGGATAATTACCCCAGTTGGTACTATTCTGCAAATTCCAATGCATCCATCACGACCGGGAATGTCTATTCGACAACGACGGAAAAAGTAATACAGGAAATAGACTATAAAAACGGCAAAGTGTTGTTTGATCTTTCGTCCGGCGACAGGCAGGATATCAGTGGTTTGAAAAGTCTGGCCGGTATAAAGATTTATGGCTATGATTTTAAGACACAGCAGTTCCAGCTTTTAAAAACTTTTCAGCCTTACCAAAGTTATTTTGAGCAGGGTACTGATGCCAGTACGCTTCGATTACGGTTTGATTCTCTGCAAACGAAAGATAATACCGGCGCCGTCATTGAACGTTACCGTTTTAACTATAATTCTCGATGCTGCCCAATACCAATTCCAGGCAAAAGGATTACTGGGGTTATTATAATGGCAAATCCAATAACTATCTAATTCCCCGCCAACAAGTCGATTTTATTTCAGGCTATAATCAAGGTGAAAGCAATCCTGTTTGGATCGGTAGCTCGGTAACCAACGGCCGCGAACCGGATTCAAATTATAATCAGGCCTCTTTACTTACAAGTATTTATTATCCCACAGGAGGGTTTACAGATTTTAAATATGAGACTAACCGGTATACAGATGGGTCGGGTAGTGTAAAGCTTGCCGGCGGCCTGCGCATTCATTCCGTTAGCAGTTATGATGGAACGAACCCAGTCCCTATTGTTAAGACATATCAATATGATGCGGCGAGGGCCAATTTTATATTAAACAATTATTATTTTAATACCCAGCAAACGTACCGGTACTGGATTCCTCTTTCTGGGGGAAGCGCTATCAATGCGACAAAACGGGTAAGGACTTATTTATCAAATCCGACCATCGACATCGTGCCTTACGATGCGACGCCCGTGGTATATCCCATCGTTACAGAATATGAGGGTGATCAGGTTAACAATAATGGAAAAACAGTCTATGAATTTACCGATTACCCGGATGTATTAACCACCGCCAGCGGTGTAAGGCCGGTTATGACCAGCTATTTTTATGTGCGCGGGCAACTTCAGGGTAAAACCGTTTACCGGAACAACGGCTCTCAGATCTATCAGCCATTGCACAAAGAAGCAACTGTTTATGCGGGCTTTCCCCAAACGATATTTGGGCCCGCTGCTCTGGTTGGAAAAGCTGTTATCGTTGAGGAAGGTCCCGGGGGATATATGACCAATCAGATTACGAATGACTGGATGTATGCTAATTACAGCATCACCTCAGACGATAACTATCCTACCGGTGAAACCATCACAGAGTATGATCAGGATGATCCTGCCAAATTCACTCAGCAGGTTATTACTTACAAGTATGATAATTTAAAGCACCAGCAGGTAAGCAGAACAACAACTGTTGACAGTCGTGGCGACACACTATTTACAACAAAAAAATATCCCGCAGATTATATTCCGACTGGAAATACATATACCGGCAATGCCGTATTGGACAGCATGCTGGCGCATAATATGCAGGCCCTGCCGGTTGAAAAATGGGATTCCGTAAGGACGGGCCACGGCGTCTTCGGTGTAAAGGACGCGCAAATCACACTATACAAACAGCTATCCGCCGGTATTTTCAAACCGGACAATACCCGCATGCTGGAAATAGCTGCTCCGGTTTCCGATTTCACGCCGGCTCATATTGCAACCGGTCAGCTTCAGTACGATAGCCGCTACAGTCCTCTGGTAACGCTGAACGCGTATGACAATTCCGCCAATATCCGGGAATACAGGCCCCGCAATGCATCCCCCGTATCGATTATCTGGGATTATGGCGACCATCTGCCCATTGCAAAGGTGACGGCTTCTGCAATTGCCGATGCAGCGTATACATCTTTTGAGGCGGACGGGAAAGGGAGCTGGACTTTTTCCGGTTCTCCGATTGCGGACCTTACCGCTCCCACGGGAGGTATGGTGTATAATATGCATAACGGCGCGATCAGTAAAACCGGGTTGACAAACGCCGGCGTTTATATCGTTTCCTACTGGAGTAAAAACGGTCCCTATACCATTACCGGAGGCTCAGGCACATATAAAACGGGTAAAAATATAGATAGCTGGACCTATTATGAACATACAATAACTGTTTCCGGCACGAGTCTTACCATCGGTGCTACTGCCGGCACGGCTTACATTGATGAACTGAGATTATATCCGGCCACAGCCCAGATGACCACCTATACCTATAGCCCGATGACCGGCATGACCAGTCAGTGCGACGTGAGTAACCGGATTACCTACTACCAGTATGATAGCTATCAAAGGTTGCAGTTTATAAAAGATCAGGACAAGAATATCATTAAGACAGTGGACTATCATTACATACATCAGGTGCTTCCCTGATCTGTGTTCAAATTGAATCAAAGCATTTTCATATGGAAAAAAAAGTGAAGAACATTTTGGTATTGTTAACCTGTCTGCAATTTTCGGTTACTGCAATATGTCAGCCTGTTATTGCCGGCCCCACCTGCGTCATTCCCGGCGTCATTTACCAATACCGCATCAGCGGTTCCTGGGATTCTGCTGCTACGATGAAAGTATGTATTAACGGGGGTGTGATCGCAGACTCCGTAGCTACCCATAATTGCACGGCAATGGATGCGCCGCTGGCCGCGGTGCTGGTGATCTGGAAGGATTCGTCGGCGGGCTCGGTCGTCCTGACCTCTTCTGTTGGAAACAGGACCCTGAACGTCAGCATGACTTCTCCTTTAAGGCCGGGTTCTATTGATTCAGCCAGCGAAACCCAGTCGATCGGATACGACTCTGTGCCGGCTACCATTTATTGTTCGGTGGACACCGGAGGATCCTGCTCTCCCGGCTACCATTATCAATGGCTGCAATCTCTCGACAGGTTAAAATGGACGGATGTGGAAGGCTCCGGTTCCAGCGCACAGCATCTTTCATTTACGGCGCCACTGACACAAACCTGTTATTTCCGCAGAAGAGTTACCGAAACCCTGTCGGGCGCGATTGGTTATTCCGGTATCGCAACGGTGAATGTGTATCCGCAAATGCCACTGGCTTATGTTCCCTTAAAGGTTCAACCCTAAATCTTTTTGCATGTGCAATCATTTGAACGGCAGTATGAGATTACAAACAAAATTACTTTTACTATTTCTTGTTTGTAATGGTTTTCCCACGCTGCGCTGGCGCAAATGAACGTCACGGGAGCAACCTGCGTAGTTCCGGGGACGCAATATAATTACACCGTTTCCGGCGCCTGGACAAGCGGGACACACATGAGCTGGAGTGTTACCAATGGGACCATTTCCGGATCGAGCAGCGGCACGCCGCTTCCGCAGATACATGTAACCTGGCATAGCGGAGTAACCAGTGGCACGGTCACACTGAATACAACAAGCCCAACCTACAATCCTGTCCTGAACGTTACGATCACGGCTCCCCTGGTTGCAGGAAGCATCAGCAACACTTCCCAGAATATCAACTATAACGCGAGCGCAAACGATCAGCTGTGGCTTACCATCCGGAGGATATTGTTCACCATCGTATACCTACCAATGGCAAAGCTCCCCCGATGCAAGCAGCTGGACAGACATCAGCGGAGCTACGGGCCAGAACCTTAGTCCCGGCTCACCACTTACCCAGACAACTTATTACCAGCGAAAAGTGAGAGAGGTAAATTCAGGATCGACAGGATATTCCAATACGGCATCTGTTGTGGTATATCCGCAGGTGGTGGGAGGGAGTGCGGGTCCCGCCAGTCAGACCATAGATTTTGAGCGGTTCCGGGAGCGCTTACCCTCAGCGGCGTATCCGGTGGTACAAACAGTTACAGCTATCAGTGGCAGCAGTCGCCGGACGGCAGCAGCTGGTCAGCCATTGGCGGACAGACCGGCACACGTATACGCCACCGGCTTTAATAGCGACAACTCAGTTCCGGGCAATCGTCAGCAGTAACGGTGCAATAGCCTACAGCAATCCTGCACTGGTTACGGTTAACCCGCAGGTGCTGCCGGGCGTTATAACGCCGGCTTATATTCCGATTAATTCCGGCAGCAGTCCCGGTGCCATAACGAGTGCGATGCCTGCCAGCGGGGGAGCCTGCAGCGGGAGCTTTTCTTATCAGTGGATGAATGCACGGATGGCACGAACTACACGGCAATAACCGGCGCTTCTTCACCTGAATATACGCCCGGCAGTCTCACGCAGAATACATGGTTTAAGAGAATGGTGACTTGTGGAACCGAAATTGGATTTTCCAATGCCTGCCAGGTAGCGACCGTTTCCGGCACACCGGATTTAAACTATATCCGTACGCGGGATATTCTGAAGCAGGCGTAATGGACGGCGCTACGGCTGCCGGACTTAGCAGCCGCACGGATGTTTCCCAGAACACCGAATATTTTGACGGCCTCGGCAGACCGCTGCAAACCGTAGGCATGATGCAGAGCCCTTTGCAAAAAGACCTGGTGAGCCTGAATGTGTACGACGAGTACGGACGGGAGCCTGTGAAATACCTGCCTTATCCGGCTACGACAGCCGACGGCAATTATAAAACGACAGCGCTGGTTGACGCCAACGCGTATAACAATACCCGGTTTTCCGGTGAGCAGTATTATTACAGCCAGCAGAATTATGAGACTTCTCCCTTGAACCGCGTGTCGACTGCATACGCTCCCGGCCTGAACTGGGTGGGATCTTCAAGGGGCGTGAGTAGCCGGTATCTCATCAATACGACCAGTGACAGCGTTCATATCTGGACCACTGCGGCGGCTGCGGGGAGCATACCCACAACCAGCTCCACCGCTATTTATGCGGGCGGGCAATTGCTGAAGAATATCACTGCTGATGAACAAGATCACCAGGTGGTTGAATATAAAGATAAAAACGGCCGCGTTGTTTTAAAGAAGGTTCAGCTGAACAGTTCACCGGGAACCGCACATACGGGATGGCTCTGCACCTATTACGTGTATGATGACATGGACAACCTGAGATTTGTTATACAACCGGGAGCCGTGGAACTGATTAACGGCAGCTGGACGATATCATCCGGCATCAGTGATGAACTTTGCTTCCGTTACGAATATGATCAGCGCAAGCGGATGATCATTAAAAAAGTACCCGGAGCCGGCGAAACCTGGATGGTATACGATGCCCGTGACCGGCTGGTGATGACCCAGGATGCAAACCTGCAGGACGGCGGGCAAATGGCTGGTGAGCGAATACGACAGTCTGAACAGGCCCTGGCGCACCGGCCTTTTAACCGATGCCAACAACCGGTCTTATCACCAGAATCTTGCTGACAGCAGTATCATTTATCCCAATACGGCCGGCAGTTATGAAATACTTACCCAAACCTATTATGATGATTACGGATGGGCATCCGGTCAGGGGCTGAATAGCGGTCTGATTACAACATATACTTCCAATGGGACATATTTCAATACGGCGTATAATACATCGCCTGTTTACGCTCAATCCATTACCCAGTATCCCATTACCCGCGGAATGGTTACCGGGTCCCGGACAAAAGTGATTGGTACGACAAGCCAGTACCTGGCCTCCGTATCTTTTTATGATGATCGTGGCCGGGTCATTCAAACTCAAAGCATCAATCAGACCGGCGCAAAAGATACGGTGACGAGCCAGTATGATTTTACCGGAAAAATTATCGCTAATCTTGTCCGCCACCAGAAAGCGGCAATCAACGCCCGCAGAGTCATTCCCTGCTGACCAAAATGAATTATGATGCCGGCAGGAAGATTGCTGACGATTTATAAGAATATAGACAACGCCACTTCCGATCAACTGATCAGCACCAACCACTACAACGAGCTCGGCCAGCTCCTGTCCAAACACCTGGGCAGCAACTGGTTGCACAGCTGGTCTATGACTATAATATCCGGGGCTGGCTGACTTCCATTAATAAGAATTTTATTGCAGGCTCGACGGGAAATTATTTCGGTATGGAGTTGGGATACGACAAAGCCGCATCGGCAGCGTCCAACACCAGCTATCCAAACCTTCAGTACAACGGAAATATTGCGGGCACGGTCTGGAAAACAGCAGGGGACGGCGTGGGTAGAAAATATGATTTCACTTACGACAATGTGAACCGGCTTACTGGCGCTGATTTCAACCAGGATGCAGGATCGGGCTTCAATAAATCGGCCGGGCTGGATTTCAGCGTCAGCAACCTGACTTATGACGGAAACGGGAATATCAAGCTCTATGAACCAGATGGGATATAAAGTGGGCGGTTCATCTCTGATCGACCAGCTTGGGTATATCTACCAGGCGAATTCCAATAAGCTCGCAAAAGCTCACCGATGCAGTAAGCGATCCCACGACAAAACTGGAAGATTTCATGATGGCAGGAAACGGATCTACTGACAGACTACAGCTATGACGGCAATGGAAATCTCCTCCCTTGACAATAACAAAGCCATCAGCGGGATTATTTACAATTATCTGAACCTGCCGCAGGTAACCATTACCCTCCAAAGGAACGATAACCTATACTTATGATGCAGCCGGCACCAAGCTTTACAAAACTACTGTAGACAGTACAATCTCTCCTGCTAAAACAACGATCACCACTTATATAGGCGGATTTTCGTACCAGCCACTTCGCCTGCGGCAGGAGGCGTAGCCGATACCCTGCAGTTCGTACCCCACGAGGAAGCCAGGGCAAGACTGGCATATCACAAATACACGACCGGCAGTTCAGCCTACGGATTTGAATACGACTTTTTCGAAAAAGATCATCTGGGCAATACGCGGGTAGTGCTTAGTCAGGAAAAAGACACGGCCAAATATCTTGCTTCCGGGGAAGCTGCGTATCGGACGACCGAAGCCCAGCTTTTTAACAACCTCACCACGACAGCAGTCGCCCGATCCACAGCGTCCGGATATCCCAACGATGTGACCTTTACCAATCCCAATGATACGGTCTTTAAGGTAAACGGAAATGTGGGTGGTCATAAGATGGGTCCTTCACTGCTGCTTAAAGTTATGAGCGGGGATAAGATCGACCTGGGCGTTCAGGAGTACTATAATAGCGGCAGCACCGGAACCCCGAACACTTCCCTGACGGATGTACTGGCATCGCTGGCCACGGGTGTGGTCAACATGACATCGGGCGGTAAGGGCTCAATCGCAGACCTGAACAATACCGGCGCCAGTCCTATTTACGCAGCATTGAATAGTTTTCTGCCGGGCAAAGACACGCTGCCTGTCGGTAAACCCAAAGCTTACCTGAACTGGATCCTGCTGGATGAGCAACTCAAATACGTGAACAGCTACCCGCAGAGCGGAGCCATTACAGTAGGCGCAGCCAGCACATTAAACAGCCTCGGATATACCGGGATTCCGATTACCAAGAGCGGATATTTGTATATTTGGGTAAGCAATGAAACCCCGAACTGGGACGTGTTCTTTGACAATCTTGCAGTGAAGCATTACACCGGACCAATGCTGGAAGAAACGCATTATTATCCATTCGGGTTGACCATGGCGGGGATAAGCTCAAAGGCACTGAAACCTTACTATGCTGAAAATAAGTATAAGTACAACGGAAAAGAGTTGCAAAATAAAGAATTCTCAGACGGAACGGGATTAGAAGATTATGATTACGACGCGAGGATGTATGATCCGCAGATTGGTAGATGGCTGCGACCAGATCCGCTTGCAGATAAATCAAGAAGATGGTCGCCTTATACTTATGTAAATAACAATCCTATTAGATTTATTGACCCGGGATGGATGGATACCCATGAAAGTCTTAAGGATTGGAACACGGAAGAAAGGAAAAGGAGAGTGAAAAAAAAGACAGAGGGTCTGCTCAGGATTATGCAAGACAGTTTGAGTTAAATTCAATATTGCATTATTGGGGTAGCATTGAAAACAATAAGTTCATTGGAGACAAAAATAGCATTGATGAAAATGTGGATGATTATCAAAATTATCAAACAATAGGTGCAAAGGGAGTTTTTCCAGGAGTAATTATTAATAGTGATAAACCAGATGAAGGCAACATTTTGCCGACGGCAACTTCTTATAGCATATTTGGCGTTATCAGACCGGAAATAATAGATATGAAAGGTAATTCTGCCTTAATGTTAATTTTAACGGCAGAAGCTGTTAATAGTTATTCGAAGACTTATGATTTAGACATGGACTTCTATGGATCCGCGACGTTGTATCGAAAAGGCAAATTAATTTCGGAAAATACCTTAAACGAGCCGAGAAGTCCTGCATATCATAATCCTAATATATTGAAAGAAATTGGCATGACGTCGTTTTTGGTGCAACGCGGTCAATCCTATGACTTGAGAGTTAATTTGAATTATATTCTCAAGGGAGACGGAGGAGTTATGATCCATACAGATAATAATTCAATTTTAAAAATATCATTTACCGTAAAATGAAGAAATTTAAAACATTAAATTTTTTGCTATTATATTTATTCTGCAATTGTAGTCAATCAGAAGATGTACAAAACAAAAACCAGCGCGCCGTATTACTAAATAATAACGCGTTAAATGTTTATTCCCGAAATTTATTTAATAAAGATTCATTAAATAAGGCTTTGGTCTTATTAGATAGTGCAATTTTGATCAAAAGGGATATTAATTTCTATTATAATAAATATGCAGTGTTGAGAAGACTTGGGGAATATAAGATGGCAATAAATGTGTGCGACAGCATTTTAGATTTTAAAAGCAATCAATTTCGAGCAAATCTATATAAAGGTTATTTATATGAGGATCTAAATTTGAAAGATTCGGAAACCTTTTATTATAAAGCCGCTCTTAGGCTAATTGACAGCACAAAATTATTTACCGAAGATAATATTCTCAGAGACAGGGAGCAATTAATTTTATTGGGATTATTGAACGATTCGGCGACGTATCATCATAAATTAACTGAGTTTAAAATTAAATACTCAAATGCCAATAATCAATTTGCTCAGCTTTATATCAATGAACTAGAAGATTTTGACAGAGAGAAGTATTTGTCAAATTATTAGTGTAAGTGATTTTTCTGTACAATCAATTGCTAAGTTGCAGGAAGTGAAGTCTTTCTAAATATAGATATCATTTCGCTGTCTGTGAGATTGAGCCTAAAGAGTCTTTTCTTTATATTTTTTACTTGCGAATCTTTTCTTTTCTCAAGTAGGATTATGGGATCTTGTTGGAGATACGGCTGATTCTTGGTGATCATATTCCAGATAATAATAGCGAGCTTTCTGGCGGTGGCGGTGATGGCGGCATTTCGCCCTTTTCTGTAAGCGATCCTCTTGAAGAATGGAGCGAGGGGATGCTCGATTTGATTTCCGATGCTGTTGGCGGCCTGTCGGAATGCTATAGCTATGACATTTTTTCCTTTTGGGGTTCTACTGCTGATAAGGCGGCCACCACTCAATTTATTGTTGGGAACGAGTCGAAGCCAGCAGGCAAATTGTTTCGCGGTGGAAAATCGCTTGATGTCATTTCCCATATTGCAATGCAGGCAAAGAATTGTAGAGTGGCTGCCGCCAGGAATTTGGAAAAGATCTGTTTTCAGGTGAGCAAAGGCTAAATTGCGGACATTAAAGTTTGGGGATTTCTTATTTTGCTTTTTACGAACCGGTTTATCTAACGATTCGTTCATTAACGCGAGCGGATCCGGCTGGGGCATGAATTGATGTAATAAGGCTTCTATTTTCCGGTCACAAGTGACAATTTCTTTTCTGTAAGCATCGTAAAAAAGAAGACAGGATTGCAATTCGAACAGGAGATCGTCGCGCCAATTTCCGTGAAGGGCGTCAGCAATTTCCTGTTTAGACTTTTTGACGCGAAAATGAGCCAGCGAAGCCAAATGCAGAAAAAGGACATGGGGCGACACAAAATTTTGGAGTTGGCTCAGGTGGTCCGGGAATTGAAAATAACGACGAGTCTGAAACTCAGACTGAAGCTGCCGACAATGAGACAGTGGGTGACGATAAAAGTTCGAATGCAGGCGGAGGGAGAAAGATTAGTGAGCAACAACTCGAAAAAATTAAAAACGTACTAAGTGAGAGTGAGTATTTGGGATTTGCTTTTGAATATGCGCAAGGAGTGCCGTTCGTAAGAAATGCCATTTCTGCTGGTCAGTTAACAATAAAAACGAAGAATGGGCTTATTACAATACTCACTACCGCTGGGGCATATGAAAACCTTACTAAATCTTTGGGGTACGCAGGCTATATCGGCACCGGCCTGGAAACAGGGATTAATATTAATCAGCACTCTCAAAATGAAATTAGTGGGGCGAGATTATCATATCGACTTACAGGGACTGCAATCTCAGTAGCTACGCCGATAATATATGGTGCAATCGCAGGATCAGAAGGCGGCCCTTTGGGAACGCTGCTGGGAATTTTTGTTGGCGCGTTATTCGCCGCAGGTGAAGAATTCTATGATAAGGTAGCAAAGCCATCATTTAACACGTTGACAAGTGGAGCTGCGAGCTATGAAAATGCATTGAGATCAGGGTGGTCACCATATTAATAAATTTATTCGATACTATTGCCCATGAAATTTAAAATTACATTAAAGCAGCAATTATTATTGATATTACCGTTAATTATAAAGAACGGGATTCTATTTGGAATTTATTTTTATTTCTTTGGATTTGAATTTCCGCCGTCGTTTTATACCTATATCCTGCTTTTCATTATTCTATTTGATATTTTGCCCACCATATTAGTACACATCCAATATTTACTAGAAAACAGAAGTGCTATCTTAGTTATTGATAAAGAAGCAAGAGAATTGAAATATAATTCACCATTGCGAGAATTAAAATATTCTTTCGACGACATATATACAGTTCAGCATTTTGCCTCATATGGAGGAGGCACCGGTGTATATTCTTTTGGAGAATACAGGTATTTTAAAATTATTTTTAAGGACAAGGTGGAAGTTATTATAACGTGCCTGATGATAAATAATATAAAAAATACTCTGACAAACTTGTTAGGAGTTGCGGTGGAT
Source organism: uncultured Chitinophagaceae bacterium (assembly GCA_963801295.1). Lineage (GTDB taxonomy): Bacteria > Bacteroidota > Bacteroidia > Chitinophagales > Chitinophagaceae > Puia. Next base: position 75,438 of record CAWDEH010000008.1, on the reverse strand, counting down.
AAAAGGCTCAGAGTTGCAGCATTTATCTATTAGTCCGAAGGTAACATCCTTCACAAAATTTCAGAATGAAGGATGGAGAAACCGGATTTACTTAAACTGATACGTTATAATCGTCCCATTTTTCTTGAGCGCTTCAATCTTTTTTGCCAGGGGTTTCGCGATCAGCTTCATCAGCTCATCGCGTTTGTCATTCAGGGAGTGTGCCACCACATCTGCTCCGGAGTGGGGCTCTCATAAAACGTAAATATCTGCTCCGCCGTTACTCTACTCGTATTTTATTAATAGATTAATAGTAAAATATATCCCAATGCCTCATTTTACTAGTAAAATATTGCAAAATGCTCTGAATAATTCGATTTAAAAGGAAAATGGCCAATATCAGACTTCAGGAAATTATTGCCGGTACCAAGGAAAGAGCTAAAGAGATCCCTACAACCCCACCTTCTTCCCCGTCCTCACCGCCTCATAAATCGCATCAATAATCTTCAAATCCTTTACCGCCTCATTCCCATCCACCGCCACAACCGGCTGCGTATTATTAAAGATAATATCCGACATCGCATCCATTTGCACCGTCTGATGCGTCACAACCGGCTGATTGATCTCGCCGCGGTTCGTGCGACCCTGAATCGGACCATATCCCGTTGCCGGGTCCAGTTCCGCGAACCCGCTTTTGCCGCTTAGGAAAAAACGATCCAGCCAATTGATATTATAGCTGGACAGGCAGGATGCTACCGCGCCGCCGGGAAAGCCGAGCTGGAATTGTATGGTTTCATCAACGCCTTCTTTGAATTTTACAGGATCTGTTTTTGTTTCCTCCGCAGTAACCCATACCGGTTCTTCCCCGATCATATACCGGGCGCCATTGATGGAGTAAATGCCGATATCCATCATCGAACCGCCGCCGGCGAGTTTTTTATTCAGCCGCCATTGGGTGGGATCGCCGATGGTAAACCCGCTCAATCCCTGGAAGAACATGATCTTTCCGAAATCTCCCGCGTTCCGCATACGGATAATTTCCAGTGTATGCGGTTCAAAGTGCATCCGGTATCCGACGAGTAAATGAACATTCGCTTTTTTGCAGGCATCCACCATTTCCTGCCCCTCCTTCGCATTGAGGGCCATGGGTTTTTCGCTGATCACCTGCTTGCCGGCTTTCGCTACGCGGATCACCGCGTCGTGATGCAGCGCATTGGGCGTGATCACATATACCGCATCAATATCCGGATTGTTTTTGATATTGTCGTAGTTCTCGTAATTGTAACAGTTCTTTTCCGGAATATTATATTTCGATTGCCAGGCTTTTATCTTCGACGGCGTGCCGCTGATCACACGCCACTAATTTTGCTTTCTTGCAGGTTTGCATCGCTTCCGCCACCCGCGTTCCATAACCACCCAGGCCCATAATGGCTACACGCAATATAGGGCCATCATAAGCCGGCTCAGATAAAAAGGGAATATTGGCCGGAGCAATCCGGGGCAGCAGGGAAAGTCCCAATGCCGAAACGGTCATCTTTTGCAAAAAGTCGCGACGGGTTTTCATCTGATTATTTTTTAGGTTATTGAATGCAGGCCGCTCTCAAATTAAACCTTTCGGATGAAACCGCAATATCCCCCTATTGTTTCGCCCCCTTATAATATTTCATCGCTTCCGGCATCAGCGCTTTTAATTTTTCAATCCTGTCCTGATCGGCCGGATGGTCGCTTAAAAGAACCGGCGGTTTCTCGCCACCCAATGCGGCCATGCGCGTCCAGAAAGGAATCGCTTCCTGCGGATCATAACCCGCCATGGCGGCGAAAATCAGACCGAAGTGATCGGCCTCTGTTTCCTGCCTCCGGGAGAAGGGCAGCAATACGCCAATCTGGGCAGTCGGCGCATACACCTGGTTAAAAATATTCACCGCCTTCGCATTGGTTCCCAGCGCCACATTACCGGCGGTCTGTACGCCTTCCGCCAGCAGCTGCTGACTCATTCTTTCCCGGCCATGTCCCGCAACGGCATGCGTGATCTCATGCCCCAGCACAATAGCCAGCGCGGTTTCATTCTGTGTTACGGGAAGCAATCCGGTATAAACGACTACTTTACCGCCCGGCATGCACCAGGCATTCACTTCCTTGCTGTCCACCAGGTTGAATTCCCATTTATATCCTTCCAGTTCACTTCCTGCGCCGTGCTCCTGATAATATTTCGTGATGGCCGCCGCAATGCGGTTGCCAACCCGTTTAACCATTTCCTGGTTCTGATTTCCCGAAGGAACAACTTTATTGCTGCTTAAAAACTCCTTGTATTGCGTCAGCGCCATGGCCTGAACCTCGCTTTCCGGCACCAGGTCCAGCTGGCTGCGCCCGATAATCGAATTGGTATGGCAGGAACTGATTGAAAGACAGATGGAAAGAACAAAAAACGAAAAAAGATGCTTCATTTGTTAGCCGATTTGCCTTGGTTATGAAAAAACTATGCCAGTTCGGGGAATGAATAATTTCCTAACTTTCGACCACTGGAGTTGCAAGTTAATGCTTGTCAAATAATCGCTTATGAATCTGCCGCTAACTGCCAACGGCTTTCGGTTGCTGCTTGTCCTGATTTGCCTGTCCTTTAAAAGCGGAAATGCCCAATCGGGTTTTCAATTCGCTCATATCGATTTCACCCAGGGGCTGTCGAACAACCAGGTGAATGCCATTTATAAAGATACCCGGGGCTTCATGTGGCTCGGCACCATGTCCGGCCTCAACCGGTACGATGGCTATCAGTTTAAAATCTTCCGGCATAACCTGTCCGATACCAATTCGCTCAACGACAATTATATTTCACGCATCTGTGAAGATCCCTTTAAGAAATTGTGGATCCAGACACGCGAAGGTTTTAATATCTATGATCCGGATACAGAAAAGTTTAATCGTAATCCCGTCAGCTATTTAAAATCGCTTTCCCTTCCGGTAAATGGTTTTTCTGATGTGATTCAAACGAGAAGTGGTTTCTGGGTCCTCTATTCCGGTTCCGGCATCTATCATTTCGCCGCTGGTAAAAAAACGGTGTTTCTCCATCCCGTTGCCGGAGATCCGCAATCCATCGCCGGTGGCCAGATAGCCGATATCCGGGAAGATTCAAAGGGCTTCATCTGGCTGGTTCATCAAAACGGGTTAATTGAAAAACTGGATAACCGGAATTATCGTGTCGTTTTCAGATCTGCGATATTAAAGAATGAAAATGAGGGCCGTTCCATTCCTTACCATCTTTTTACCGATAGCCAGGATGATCTCTGGTTTTATTCCGTCGGAAACTTAGACGGGGTTTATTATTATCGGCCGGAGAAGAATGAGCTGAAGCATTTGTCAAAAACAAATATGTCCGGCGGACTGAATAATAACCTTGTTAATGGAATGGTGGAAGATGATAAGGGAAGGATCTGGATTGGCACGGATCATGGCGGAGTGAATGTTTTTAATAAAGCAGAAAGTTCCGTCCGGTTCATCACCAATGCACCCGATGATAATAAAAGTCTCTCCCAGAATTGCATTACCACTTTATACAAGGATGGCCTGGGCGGCATCTGGGTCGGCACGTATAAAGGAGGCGTCAGTTATTATCACGAAGGAATGACCCGGTTTCCCTGGTACCGCCATCAGCCGTCCATCGCAAACAGTTTACCGTACGACGATGTGAACCGTTTTGTGGAAGATGAAAAGGGAAATCTCTGGATCGGCACCAACGGCGGCGGCCTGATTTATTTCGACCGGAAGCAAAACAGCTACCGGCAGTTTCTGCACGATCCCGCCAATCCGAACAGCCTGAATAATAATGTAGTGGTGAGCATGTGGCTGGATCACAAAAATATATTATGGATCGGCACGTATTTCGGCGGACTGGACAGCTACGACGGAAAGCATTTTACGCATTATAAACACCATGATGCGGTTGCCGGCAGCCTGGCGGACAATAAGGTCTGGGAAATTTATGAGGATTCAAAAAAGGATCTCTGGGTGGGCACCCTCGGCGGGGGGCTGGATAAATTTGACCGGAGTAAAAATGTTTTCATCCATCACAAATCCATAGACCCGAATTCCATCCGTTCGGATTATATCGCGGCGCTTACGGAAGATGGTCAGCATAATCTGTGGATCGGAACTTCTTTCGGGATCGACGTAATACAGAACAACCAGCAGATCATTCATTATTCAACGGAAAATAAATTAAGCAATAACAATATCATTGCCATTTTAAAAGATCATCAGGGCAATATGTGGATTGGCACGCGGGAAGGATTAAATGTATTCAATCCGGAAAACCAGCGTTTTCAGTCATTCCGGATGGAAGACGGATTGCCGGACAATGCCATCCTGACGATTGTGGAAGACAATGAAAATCATTTATGGGTTACCACGCCCAATGGCATCTCCCGTATTTCCGTTCAGGGTAGCCAGGCAAAAGGATTTCAGATCCGTTGCCGGAATTACGATGAAACGGACGGGCTGCAGGGCCGCGAATTCAATGAAAATGCGGCCTTGAAAACAAGCGCCGGCGAACTGGTTGTCGGCGGCGCGAACGGAATGAATATTTTTAATCCCGCCAGTATTCAATCCGGTATCAACCACACATCCATTGTGTTAACCGATTTCCAGATCTTTAATAAATCCATTCATACCGGAGAAAAAGTAAATGGAAAAAAGATCCTGGACAAAGCCATTTCCGAAACGGATGAGGTTGCATTAAAATATAATCAAAATGTATTCTCCATAGAATTCGCTTCACTGAGTTTCAGCAATACGGCCAAATACCGGTATGCTTACAAACTCGAAGGGTTTGACAAGGACTGGCTGGTGGCGGATGGCAAAGCGCGCAAGGCCACCTATACCAACCTGGATCCGGGAACATATACTTTTAAAGTGAAGGCTTCCAACGAAGACGGCGTCTGGAATGAATCGGCAAAATCACTTCGCATTATCATCCTGCCGCCTTTCTGGAAAACGCCCTGGGCCTACTGCGGCTACCTGATCCTGCTCACCGGCATACTGATCCTGTCGCAGACGCATGATCATTCAGCGGGCAGGTATGCGCTTTGCGCTGGAGAACGAAAGAAAGGAAGCGCAGAGAATGCATGAGCTGGATATGATGAAGATAAAATTCTTCACCAATGTCAGTCATGAATTCAGAACACCGCTTGCCTTAATTCTTACGCCGCTGGATAAGATCATCCGCGACACGGGGGATGCTGCGCAGAAAAAACAGTTTAACCTGATTCACCGGAATGCCCGGCGTTTGCTGAACCTGGTGAACCAACTGATGGATTTCCGGAAAATGGAAGCGCAGGAACTGAAACTCAATCCGGCCAAAGGGGATATCGTACGCTTTGTACGGGAAATTTCTCATTCATTTCACCGATCTGGCCGAGCAGAAGAATATCCAGTTCGCTTTTCAAACGAATATCGATCAGCTGTATACTTCTTTCGACCAGGACAAAATTGAACGGATATTATTCAACCTGCTTTCCAACGCCTTCAAGTTTACGCTTGAAAACGGAATGGTTGGCGTGGAACTGGCGGCGGTAAGAAAAGAAAAGGAAATGCTGCTCGATATCCGGGTGAAGGATTCCGGTATCGGGATCCCCGCTGAAAAACAGGAGAAGATCTTTGAACGCTTTTTCCGGCAGGAAGTGCCGGGCTCCCTCGTAAACCAGGGAAGCGGTATCGGATTATCCATCACCAAAGAATTTGTCAAACTCCATAACGGCAGCATCCGGGTGGAGAGCGAACCGGAAAAAGGAAGCTGCTTTATCGTACAACTCCCGTTCAGCGAATATGAAACCATTCTGACTGACGGAACCTTTACAGATAACGCGGGAAACCCCTCCGGTGGCTGCAACGGATGCGCAGGCAAAAAACAGGAAGCATACCAAAGGAGAAAAGCTGCCGCTTATTTTACTCGTGGAAGACAATGAAGATTTCCGTTTCTACCTTAAAGAGAACCTCCGGGAAGAATTTCAGATCGTGGAAGCCGCCCATGGTAAGGAGGGCTGGCAGAAAGCGCTTGCCTTGCAACCCGACCTGGTGGTAACCGATATCAGCATGCCGGTGATGAACGGAATCGATCTGTGCCGTAAAATAAAAGCAGATGCGCGCACGGAGCAGATACCCGTGATCCTGCTCACGGCCCTGACCGGTGAGGAAGAACAACTGCGGGGCCTGGAAACCGGCGCTTCGGATTATATTACCAAGCCGTTCAGTTTTGAAGTGATGGTTTCCAGGATAAAGAATATCCTTGCCGGGCAGGTCTCCCTGAAAAAAACATTTGGCCGCAAAGTGGAGGCCATTCCGACGGCGGCGGCCATCGAATCCAATGATGAACGATTCGTGCAGCGCGCCCTGGAGATGGTTGAAAAAAATCTGTCCGATCCGGCATTCTCCGTGGAAGACCTCAGCCATGCTTTATTTATGAGCCGGATATCGCTGTATAAAAAAATGCTTTCCCTGACCGGGAAAACGCCCATTGAATTTATCCGTTCCATCCGCCTTGACCACGCCGCCCGGTTAATGGAAAAAAGCCAGCTTACCGTGGCCGAAATTGCCTGGGAAGTCGGCTTTAATAATCCGAAATACTTCACCAAATATTTTAAAGCGGCCTTTAACATGCTGCCCTCTGCTTATATAGCAGCCAGGAAAAAGGAATCCGGTGCGGTTTAAGCCCCGGGGTTAACATTTTACTACCTAATCAGAAACAAAGCATACCCCTCAGATGCTGCTGGCTCCGCTACTTTTATGCCGGTTAACCATACCAGACTAAAGTTGTGAAATCATGATGGAGATTGCTTTGCCAAAACTGGAGTGCTGCCCGGTTATTTTTTATTTTGCTGCTCACCGGAGGGGGGCATTTTATTTCTTTTTCAAGTCCGCCCGTCCGGTTTCTCAAACTGGCTGACGGCATTATTATATATCCTGATTCCGGCCGGTCAGGCAACACGAAAGCCGTCAGATTACAGGTAATATCAGCGGGCATTATCCGGGTAACCGCCAGTCCCGTAAAGGATCTCCCGGAGTCCAAAAGCCTGATGACCAGCTATGCCGGTCTGCCGGTCCCGAAATGGTCTGTGGAAGAAGGAGAGAAACAGTTTGTTCTGAAAACGGATTCTGTTATTGCCAGCTATTTCAACCGAAACCGGGGCCGTCTCCTTTACGGATTTCCGCGGAAATCCGCTGGTCAGCGAAAAAGCGCAGGAAGGACGCCTTTTTGAACCGGCTGTTTTTGACGGCGAACTTTTTTATCATATCCGCCAGACATTTAATACGCAGCCCGGCGAGGCTTTTTACGGACTGGGCCAGCACCAGGATGGAATTTTAGATCACAATCACCGCCAGGTGAATCTGTTTCAGAACAACAGTGAAGTGGCCGTTCCCTTCCTGGTATCCAATCAGCACTACGGGATCCTGCTGGACAATTATTCCCTCACCCGCATGGGAGATACCCGCCCCTTCCTGCCGCTTTCCCGGTTAAAACTTTTTTCAAAAGACGGCGTAGAAGGATTTCTGACCGGATCCTTTATGAACATGCTGCAGGGACCAGGAAAAACTCCTGCTCAGCAGACCCGAATCATCGGTTGATCTCGCTTACCTGAATGATTCGAAGCAATTCTTTCCAAAGGGATTTAATCCGGCAAAAGGAACCTATATCCTGGAGGGCTCCATCGCTTCCTCATTTACCGGCATTCACCAGTTTAAATTTATTTATGGCGGCTATATAAAAGTATGGTTCAACGGAAAGGAATTGCTGGATCGCTGGCGCCAGGCCTGGAATCCTGCGGATGCCGTGCTCGATCTTTCAATGGAAAAGGATCAGCAATATACGCTCCGCATTGAATGGAAACCCGATGGGGATGAATCCTATTTGTCGGCCAAATGGCTGAATCCAGCGCCGCCGGAGCTGAAGGACACGCTATACCTTTTCTTCCGAAGCGGGTAAACAACTCGATTATTACCTCGTCTACGGCAACAGCATGGATGCCATCATTAAAGGCTATCGCCTGCTCACCGGCAAAGCGACCATGATTCCCCGCTGGGCCCTGGGCTTATGGCAAAGCAGGGAAAGATATAAGACTGAAACGGAATTGCTCAATACGGTAACGGAATTCCGGAAGCGGAAAATCCCGCTGGATAATATCGTGCTGGACTGGAGCTACTGGAAGATCAATGAATGGGGCAGCCAGGAATTTGATCCGGCCACATTTCCGACGCCGGATAGCATGATCAGTCAGATACATCGCGATCATTGTCATTTTATGATATCCGTATGGCCTAAATTTTATGAAGGCATACCGGCGTATAAAATGTTCGACGATAAGGGCTGGCTGTATAAACGCAATGTGGCCGACCGTCAGCAGGACTGGAAGGGATATGTCTCCACTTTTTACGATGCATTCAACAAAGATGCACGCAAAGGATTCTGGGATCTGATCAACGAAAAATTATACAAAAAAGGAGTGGATGCGTTCTGGATGGATGCCAGTGAACCGGATATACTCGGCAATGCCAGTCCGGAGAGAAGGAAAGAGCAAATGACCCCGACAGCCCTCGGCCCCGCAGCGGCTTACCTGAATGCTTATCCGCTGGAAAATACGAAAGGGATTTATGAAGGGCAACGGGCCGCAGATCCGGATAAAAGAGTATTTATATTAACGCGTTCGGCATTCGCCGGTTCACAGCATTATGGCGCTGCCGTATGGAGTGGCGATATCGCCGCGCGCTGGTCGGATATGAAGAGCCAGATCACGGCAGGCATTAATTTTTCGCTCTCGGGAATTCCCTTCTGGACCATGGACATCGGAGGCTTTGCCGTTGAGCACCGTTACGAACATGCACAGGGAAAAGACCTGGAAGAATGGCGCGAACAAATGACCCGCTGGTATCAGTTTGGCGCCTTCTGTCCCCTGTTCAGGGTACACGGACAATTTCCTTTCCGCGAAATCTATAATGTGGCGCCGGAGAATCATCCGGCCTACCAGAGCATGCTCTGGTACGACAAGCTGCGCTATCGGCTGATGCCCTATCTCTACACGCTGAACGGCATGACCTATCATGATGATTATACCATCATGCGGGGCCTCGTAATGGATTTTGAAAAAGATTCCGTGGCGGCGCAGATCAGCGACCAGTATATGCTGGGTCCCTCTTTACTCATCAATCCGGTATATACTTTCAATGCCCGCAGCCGGGAGGTCTATCTTCCTTCCGGTCAGGGCTGGTATGAATTTTATTCGGGCCGTTATGTTAACGGCGGACAAAGCATCGCTGCCGATGCGCCTTACGGGCGAATGCCCGTCTACGTGAAAGAAGGTTCCATCATTCCCTTCGGACCCGAACTGCAGTACACGGCAGAAAAACCGGCCGATCCCATCAGCCTGTTTGTTTACGCAGGCCGCGATGCATCCTTCACTTTATATGAGGATGAAAACGGCAATTATAATTATGAAAAAGGAGCTTTTGCGCATATCCCGATCCGTTATGATGAATCCGCAAAAACACTGACCATCGGAAAAAGGGAAGGATCCTTTCCGGGCATGCTGAAATCAAGAACTTTCCGGATCATGCTGATTACAAAAGATAAACCGGCAGCACTGGATTTTGAAAAAGCGCCCGCGCGAACGGTTCAGTACAACGGCGATCCGAAAATAATGAAACTGAAATAAAACCTGCATCCACCAACACATTCTTTAAACCACTAATTGTTTGTATATGAAAAGAGCCAAAACCATCAGGAAGCTGACTGTTTATCTGGGCGCACTCCTTTTTGGATTTTTGATCAGCAATAACGGAGTTGCACAAAATTCAAATGCGGCTGCCCGCAACATAACCGGCAAAATCGTTTCGAAGAACGGCGAATCGATTTCCGGCGCTTCCGTTACAGTAAAAGGAACACAAAATACCGTTACAACAGATCAGCAGGGCGCATTCTCCATCCTGGCCGCCAGCGGCGAAACGCTGCTGATTTCGTCGGTCGGATTTTCGCAACAGGAAATCCGGATCGGCAACAGCACGCAGAACCTGAATGTATCCCTCAGCGAAGATTACAGCAACCTGCAGGACGTGGTCGTTGTCGGATATGGCACCATGAAGAAAACCGACGTGAGCAGTTCCCAGGTTACCGTAACGGCAGACGACATTTCAAAAACGGTGAACACCTCATTTGATCAGGCATTGCAGGGCCGTGCCGCCAACGTATATGTTTCTTCGCCCAGCGGCCAGCCCGGCGCCGCCCCTTCCGTCGTGATCCGGGGATTGAGTTCATTAACCGGTTCAACCCAGCCATTGTACGTAATCGACGGAGTGCAGTTCAAGCCGGAAAATCCCGCCGATGATCCCTACAATCATCCGACCGGCTTCGCGAATTTACTATCGGGTATTAATCCCGATGATATTGAAACGATGAATATTCTGCAGGGCCCTTCCGCCACCGCCATCTTCGGGTCTGCCGGCGCCAATGGGGTCATTATGATTACGACCAAAAGAGGAAGAGCGGGAGAAACCAAAATCAATGTCAGCACCTTATGGACGATGCAGGACAAGCCGGCTTATATTCCGGTCATGAACCTGCCGCAATATGCCGCTTACCGGAACGAAGTGCAGAAGGCAGGCGGAACGGCTACGGATCCATCCTTTGCCGACCCTTCCGTACTCGGCCCCGGAACCAACTGGCAGGATGCATTATTCAACAGAACCTGGCTGCAGAAACACCAGATGTCCCTCAGTGGTGGAACCGGTAAAACTACTTTTTTCTTTTCCGGCGAATATTTTAATCAGCAGGGAATTGCGCCGGGCTCCGGATTCTCCAGAGGTTCTCTCCGGCTGAACCTGGACAATCAGGCGCGCAGCTGGCTGAAGATCGGAACCAGTTTAAGTGTGAATCAGACACAGGAAAAAGTGAATACGACCAACGCCGGCATTATCCAGCTGGCCATTGCGCAAAATCCATCCGTGCCGGTCACTAATCCTGATGGCAGCTGGGGCGGACCGGCGAATACCCAGTTCCAGTTTTCCAATCCGATTGCGCTTGCCAATATTAATAATGACTATAATAAATCGACAGCCTTCATCGGCGGGGTAAATGCCGATATCACTTTCATTAAAGGACTGGTATTTCACAACGAAGTGAACGGGAGTTTCCAGTATTATAACAGTTATCTCTTTCACCCGGGATATAATTTCAACGGATATATTGTTCCCAGTTCCAACGCCAGTTCCACCAGAACAGCCAATAATAATTACTGGTGGAATTTTAATACGCGGTTGCAGTACGACACAAAAATCGGAAAGCACGGCATCACGGCAATGATTGCCCATGAGTCGCAAGCCTGGCAGAATGAAGGGTTGACCGGCACCCGGATAGGGTACGTAGTTTACGATAACCAGGAATTGTCCGGCGGCGATGCGAGCAGTATCTCGAATATTCTGAATAACAGTACTAAATCAGACGGGGCAAAAGAATCTTATTTCGGCAGGCTGAACTATTCTTATAACGACCGGTATTTTCTGCAGGGCACTTACCGGTATGATGGTTCTTCCGCTTTTGGCCCGAATAAACGCTGGGGCGGTTTCCCTTCCATATCAGGGGCCTGGAGAATTTCACAGGAGAATTTCATGAAAACTTTAACGGCGATGAATGAGCTCAAATTAAGAGTGGAATATGGAATATCCGGCAATGCAAATGCCCAGGGATATTATTCCAAATTACAAACGGTGCCAACGGCATGGGGAACTGGTTTCCTGTCGCAAAATTTCGCCAACCTGGATATGCAGTGGGAAGTTGATAAAACCTTTAATGTTGGTTTTGACCTGAGCATGTTCAATAACCGCCTGCAGATCGTGGCGGACATTTATCAGAAAAATATCGACAAGCTGCTGACCACCAATCCGTATGCTTTTTATAATGGAGGCGATATCGCTTACTCCCCGGGTTATATTTCCTGGCCGACGACCAATGTCGGCTCCATGCAGAACAAAGGATTTGGCATCACCGTGAATACGGTAAACATTGCGAAAAAAGATTTCACCTGGAAGACGAGTGTGAATTTTTCGCTCGACCGGAATAAAATAACCAAACTGATCACGCCGATCAACTATGCTTTTAATGCCGGGCAGGCGGAATTTGTTTCCAAAGTGGGACAGCCTGCCAGCATGATTACCGGATACATTGCGGAAGGCCTTTTCCAGAATAACCAGGATATCACCGATCATGCGGCACAGACCTCCAACGGCGTGGTAACGGTAAGCCCCCAGGGATCCTGGCCCGGCGATATTAAATTCAAAGACATCAGCGGCCCGGATGGTAAAACGGATAATATCATCGATCACAACGACCGGCAGATTATCGGTAATCCCTGGCCTAAATATACTTTCGGCTTCAACAACAGTTTCTCCTATAAAAGATTCGATGTGAATATTTTCATCATCGGATCCATCGGGAATGACGTGCTGAACTATGCGCGTTACCAGAACGAACTGGGCTCCGGCACCTATGGCAACTACCTCGCATCCGTAACCAATTTTGCAAGGCCGAGCAGTTATGCGCTGGCGGACGCCTCCACGGTTACGCTCACCAATCCGGGACATCAGATTCCGCGCATTGCGCCCGGTGATCCCAACGGCAATAACCGGATCAGTCAGTGGAATATTGAAGACGGTTCTTATATACGGATGAAGAATATTTCACTGGGTTATAATCTGCCCAATTCGATTGTCTCCAAAATTGCCATGAAGGGATTGCGGGTTGCGGTGAATGTGCAGAACGTTTTCACCCTTACCCATTACAAAGGATATGATCCCGAGGTCGGACTGATCAATTACGCGGGAACCATCATGGCCGGAATCGATACGGGCCGTTATCCCAATGCCCGGATGTATTCTTTTAATGTGGTCGCCGATTTTTAATCTAACTAAATTATTTTTTATGAGAACAGTCATAAAATATTCAATCATTTTCGCCATCCTTGTTTTTTCGCAAAGCTGCAAAAAGGATTTTCTGAACCGGCCGCCGATCGATCAGGTGACTTCCGGAAATTTTTATAAGACCGATGATGAAATACTGGCGGGCACTTCGCCGCTGTACAATATCGTGTGGTTCGATTACAACGATAAAGCGCTCCTGGCTTTTGGCGAAGCAAGGGGAGGGAATTTAAATTCGAACGACAGAACCGCGTATATCCAGTTCGCGCCATCCGCCACCGACGGGGGCACTTTGCTGCCGGGCTACAAATCCTTTTACAAGATTGTTGCCCAGAGTAATCTCACCATGCAGAATATTCAAAGCGCCACCGGCAGCACGGCTTCGGAAAAAATAAAAAATATGGGACTGGCCGAATGCCATTTTATGCGGGCGATGGGTTATTATTACCTGGTCAGTAACTGGGGCGCGGTTCCAATCATTTATGATAATGTTGGCCAGCTCAGTAACGACAACCCGCGCAATACCATTGAAAGCGTCTGGCAGTTCATCATCATGGACCTGCGGTTTGCTGCGGATAAGCTGCCGGCTACGCCTTATCAGCAGGGCCGGCTAACAAAATACTCTGCGGAGGGTATGCTGGCAAAAATGTACCTGACCCGTTCCGGCCTGAACCAGGCTGAAGGTTCCCGCACACAATCTGACCTCGACAGTGCGAAATATTACGCAGCCGATGTGATCAATAGCGGGGTGTACCACCTGGACGCGGATTACAATCAGTTATTTACCAGCGCAAACAATAACAGTTCGAATAACAATGCAGAGAGTCTTTTTGCACTGCAATGGATGCCGGCAAGCGTTCCCTGGGGCATCAATAATTCTTTCCAGGCATACCTGGCATTCGATCCGAAAGTTACCCAAACCGGCGATGGCTGGGGCGCCGCGCAGGGAGGTTCTGCCGATCTCGTAAAATATTATATTGATCATCCGAAAGATTCCATACGGAGAAAAGCGACGCTGATGTTCAACGGCGACTATTATCCGGAACTGGATCAGAAAGACGGCGGAATAAATGTTACGACCACAAGCATCGCCAATATCAAGAAATATATTATCGGTTCACCCGCCGATAATGGAAACAAAGGCGGATTCATGGCATCTTATATCAACAGCTATATGCTGAGGCTGGCGGAAGTCTATTTGATTTATGCTGAAGCCATCATGGGAAATAATACCTCCACTTCAGATCCGGAAGCGCTGAAATATTTCAATGCCGTTCGGGAAAGAGCCGGCCTGGATGATGCAACCTCTATAACCTTCGATGATATTTTCCAGGAAAAAAGAGTGGAAACCGCACTGGAAGGAGGAGCCTGGTATGAGATCATGCGCTTGTATTATTTCAATCCGGATAAAGCGATTGCTTACACGGCTGCGCAGGACAAGGGGAATTACACGATCACCTACGATGCCGGATCAAATCCCCGCAGCTGGACCGTGGTCAATACTCCGGAATATTATCCGCTGACGGCGCAATCCGTTTACCTGCCCTTGCCGGAATCCGAACTGATATCCGCGCCAGGCCTCAGCGCTGCGCCGGTACCCTTTGATTTCAGCAAACTGCCTCAATAAACCAAACCAGAAAATTTAAATTCATCAACATGTTACCATATCGAATTCAAAAATATTTCATTGTGCTGCTGGCCGTCACCGGCCTGCTGATACAGTATGCCTGTAAAAAGGAGAACAGCGGTAAAAAACCCAGCATTGAAAGGATACGGGCCATTAGTCCGGCTCCGGACGACAGTGTGCTGACAGCCGCCATTCCCGGACAGATCGTAGTCGTGCAGGGAGCAAATCTTAAAGGCGCTTCCCGCGTATTGTTCAACGGCTTTCCTGCGGCCGTCAACTCCGCATTATTTTCAGACAACAATTTAGTCGTCACCATTCCCGCCATTGCCTGGGACAGTATTCCGGACGGGAAACTCAATACGGTGGAAGTGATCACGCCAAACGGTTCTGCTAACTACAGCTTCGGCATCACGGCGCCGGTTCCATCCGTCACATCTTTGTCGAATGAAATGGCCATGGCCGGATCCACCCTGATCATCAACGGGAATAATTTCTACGGGATTTCGAAAGTGATTTTTCCCGGGGGCATTGAAGTGGACAATCCAACGGTTTCCGGAATTACGCAAATCACATTGACGGTTCCTCCCGGCATTACAACCGGCGGTCCGATCCAGCTGGTGGGTACTTACGGAACGGGAACTTCCATTCTGTTATTTAATGACCTGACCACCGGCATGCTAACCACTTTTGATGACGGCAACTATAGCTGGGGGGCTTATGAAATAACCAGCGATGCAGGTCTTTTCCCCGGCAATATGGGTTCTTACGCGCATATCGCGGTTCCCGGTGGCGTGGGCGCCGGAGATTTTGCCTGGTATGACGGGACACGCTCCATCAATACCAACGGCGTGACCTGGATACCAACCGATCATTTAGGAGATCCGCTGGCCAGCTATGCCCTGAAATTTGAGATGAGCCTGAAACAGCCCTGGAGCGCCGGTTCCTTTTATATCGTGAAGGATTATGACTGGACTTACCTGGCCCGGTTTGAACCCTGGACCACGAATGGCGGAGCGCCGGTAACCACCAATGGATGGATAACCGTGACCATTCCCCTGACGCAATTTAAAACCAAGGCGAACGGAGTGGATGGAACGGGCAGCCCGGCCATTAACCTGGCGAAACTCGTCGGAACCGGAAACGGATCATTGAGTATCATGCTGGTAAATAATGGAACGGCCGCCACTTCCGCCATCGATATTGCCTTCGATAATCTGAGAATCGAGAAGATTCAGTGATGAGTTTGTGAAAAAATTTATTAAATGATAAATTGTTAGCTGGTCGTTATATTTGAGTATTAGGGCCGGGCCCATTCATCGCTAACTTAAGGGAGATAAGCACCCCTCAATGGTTAAAGCAAAAGCGGTGAAAGCCTGGCCTTAGCTTTTGGGTTCACACGCTCTTTAATATCCTTGCAGATCCGGAATACGGTACGGGCTGAATGGAGCCATCGGCAGCCGGCATGCCATACTGGATGCCTGCGCCGAACACCCGGATCATACCGGGAACCAGGGAATAGAGTAGTGATGGGCTCGAGCCGGTAAGTGGCGGAAGGCTGTGGCATATTCACCGGAACCCAGGCTGTAAATATTGCCTCGTAATCCGGCATTTCGGGACAAACGGCATTAAATTTGTCGGATGTTTCATCGAAGCTGTAATCGCTGACGGATGTAAGCGCCAGCACAAGCTGGCAATAAGCATAGCGTGGATTGGGGAAGAAATTGATTCCGGGTGTCAGCGCCGGAATAACAGCCTCGACCATGACAACGGACGGGTCGATGGTTACGGAAAGCGGCTGACGGATCACGGAATCAAAAAGGGTTTTCCGGTTGAACTGGAAACTGCTGAGGAAATCCGGCTGACGGGAAAAAAGGATGGATCTTTTTCCCTTCGGACGATCCGTATCGGCGGTCTGAATTTTTTTCACGATCGCATTGACCGGCCCTGAAGTGTTGTAATCGGCCAGTGGTTTGAGGGAATAGAGACCCGATCCGGATTTCCGCCGATGCCCGGGTTACCGCCTTCCACTCGCTATTCAGGTTACGTGTGGTTTCAAAATCGGGCGAGGTTTTGATCTTTCTTTTTGAAGCGCCTCCTTTGCCGCGCATAATGATCTTATCATATCCCCGCATCCTGTATGCGGAAATAACGCCCATACTGCCCGTAAAGCCCGAGTATCCCTCCTGTATTGCCATCAGATTAGATTGAGTATGGTCAAATTTAAGAATATAATAGAATTAATCCAAAATAAAGGGATAGATAAGCCTGCTACTTTAAGATCAGGGTTATCACTGGCTTATCACTGGCTTATCTCTGGGTTATCTCTGCCTTATCATGGTCTTAGACCATAACCAGACTAAGAGAAGACTAAAGCAGACCTGGGAAATGGGAAATCGCCGGAAACCGGCATGGGAGACAAGCAACGATCAGCCGGGAAGCTGAAAACACCACAGGAAATGCCGGCATCCGACCTTACCTCTTAATCAAGTTATTTCAATTTCTGCATTCAGCCAAATTTTTATCAACACCCATTTTTACTCGAAGGACCGCTTTCCGCTTGATTTTATCCGGTCTCGTGACTGAAGCCGCATGACTGTGACGCCAAAAGTTTGGGTGGGCTGACCGGTGCCATCTTTTTCTTTTAAAAATAAATTTGAAAGTAATATCCTTTCATCGTAATATTGCGTTATACAAATTATGGGACTTACAAAAGCGGAAATATTTTCAGAGAAGCAGAACAAGCTGGCGACGATGTTTAAAGCACTCGGCCATCCGGCCAGGGTCGCCATTCTGCAGCATATTATAAAAAGTGATGCCTGTATTTGCGGTGATCTGGTTGGGGAACTGGGCCTGGCGCAGCCAACGATTTCACAGCATCTGAAAGGAATTGAAGAATGCAGGATTGATCCAGGGCACGATTGAGGGGACGAGTGTTTGTTATTGCATTGATCCAAAAGTCTGGAAACAATTTAAGACGGCGCTGGATTCATTCTTTGTCAGCTACGACAACAGCAGTAAATGCTGCTGACTATTTTTTTGAACTGGTTAATAGCCATATTGCATTAAACCGATCAATTGAATCGCGATGCCGCATATTCAGCACAGGGTCTTATTTGTTTGTATTCATAATTCCGCCCGCAGCCAGATGGCGGAAGCTTTCCTGAATAAGTATGGACAGGATAAATATATAGCGGAGAGCGCGGGACTTGAGCCCGGTAAAATGAATCCGAATGTGGTGAAAGTGATGCAGGAAGCGGGGATAGACCTGAGCAGGAAAGGAACGCAGGGGGTATTTGATCTTTTTCAAAAAGGAACGCATTATGATGCGGTGATTACCGTATGCGACGGGGCCAGCGCAGAAAAATGTCCCGTATTCCCGGGCGCTGTAAAAAGGTTTGCCTGGTCCTTTAAAGATCCGTCTTCCTTTAAAGGATCCGAGGAGGAAATTTTGCAACATACCCGGGAAGTAAGAGATGAAATTGAAAAGGCTGTCCGGGATTTTGTTAAGGAATCCAGCGCGATCAGCTTTTGGACGTAAAGCAGGAACAATTCACCATTCAATATATAAATCATGGAAACACAGGAACAAATTAAGGAAATGGTTCGGCAGAAATATAGTGAGATCGCTCTGCAGGATAAGGATACCAATGAATCGTCCTGTTGCGGTTCGGGATGCTGTACCACCGAAGTCTATAATATCATGAGCGATGATTACACCAATCTGAAGGGATATAATCCTGATGCGGACCTGGGGCTGGGCTGTGGTCTTCCCACTCAGTATGCGCAGATAAAGAAAGGCGATGTGGTCATTGATCTGGGATCGGGCGCCGGGAATGATGCTTTTATTGCCCGGTCTGAAACCGGAGAAACAGGTAAAGTGATTGGCATTGATTTTACGGATGCCATGATTGACAAGGCAAGAGCGAATGCAGAAAAACTTGGATTTCATAATGTGGAATTCAGAAAAGGGGATATAGAAAAAATGCCGCTGTACTGCGGATGTTGCCGATGTGATTGTCAGCAATTGTGTTTTGAATCTTGTACCCAATAAAGACGGGGTATTCAAAGAAATACGGAGGGTTTTAAAACCTGGCGGACATTTCAGTATTTCAGATATCGTGCTGGTTGGCTCATTGCCGCAAAAAATTCGGGAAGCGGCCGAAATGTATGCAGGTTGTGTGGCCGGAGCGATTCAGAAACAAGCCTATCTGGAGCTAATTAAAATGAATGGATTTAAGAATGTGGTCGTACAAAAAGAAAAACCAATCATTGTTCCCGATGATATTTTAAGCAACTATTTATCTGAAGACGAGATCCGGGAATTCAAAAGTTCCGGTACGGGTATTTATAGTATAACGGTTTATGCGGAAAAAGAAAGGAAGCCTGCTGCGCACCCGGATGTTGCGAATAATTACCTACCGGTTAACAGACAGGAAAATTTCAACTTCCGCATTTTCCCAGTCCCTGCTGCGATGATCATATACTTCGAAGTCGGGGCGGTATGCCCTCGGCCGAGATGATTTCCATATTTGCCGCCAGGCATCGGCTACACAATCCGGCATTTTCCCTTTGGCTGTAATTCGCTGATAAGCGCCTTTGGGAATGACTAAACTGTTCAGGCCTGCGGGTGCCGCAGTGCCGGGCTTTACTTTGCAACCAATGAAATAGGAATAGGGATGGGTATGATCTCCTTCATAGTTGTGGTATACGGCCAGTACATCTTGATTTAATTTATCCGGAATTAGGGCGGCATAATTACCTTTTTCAAATTCCTGCCATAGATTTCCGCAGTCTGTTGCGGATTGTCCGTTGGCATTCGTGGTTTGGTGTTTCAGCGAAAGGCCAATTAAATGGATGGCCTCCTGTTCAATGGGTTGCATAAATGACTACTGTATAATTTGAAGTTAAGGATTTAAGGCGATGAACTTTATCAGCCTAAAATACTAAATCGCGGTAATTCCATCTAAGAATAATTGGATTAGCAGGGAAGAGCCGAAGATTGACTTAACAGGGCGCTCTGGCCGACCTGCAGGTTGTTTTGCCGGCTGACCGGAATGAACTCCATTACTTAATGGTGAAACTGGATTTCGGCAGATAGAAAATCGTTTTCTTTCCGCTCCCTGTATTGAAGCTCATTTTACCGAAACTGCCGGATCTGCCGAGGTAAGTAATTTTGTCGCCCACTTTCATCTTGCCGGTATCAAAATAGGATCCCAGCGGGCACCTGTTATAATTATCCTGCACATCGGTGACATGCGAAGAGAAACAGATCATTTTCTGAGTCGTATTATTGGCATACTGATATCCAAATACCCTATACGCTGTTTTCAGATTGGAAACGGAATAAAACTCCTTCGTCTTCTTATCCACATGACCAATAACCTGCCCGTGAGCGACGGATGCAAGCAGCAGAAACAAAATAAAAAAGCGGATCTTATTCATTTTGCGGTTGTTGAATGCAAACGATATCCCTGTCTCTATCCCGCAAGGCAAATGCCAGATTCATCAATTAATGCCTCTAATATAGCAGTCAGACGATGTCTAACTTAAAATTGCGTGTGAAAACCCAAACACAGAAGAAAAAGGATATGAGCTGGGAAATGCCCCGCAGCAATCCCCAGAAATGAAATTTGTCGAATGCCTGCTGAAGTCTCACCGGATCATTTCCCATGGATTGAACACTTAGCATGACAGGGAAGGTAAAAAAGGTGAATATTAGCCCGATTGTAGTAAAAACTGTCGCAAGGTGTACAGCCAGTGCGATACTTTTGAATCTTTCCCTGTGCATTAAAACAATCGCCGAAGCGGTAAACAACAATATAAAACTGCCAAGCACCTGAAAGGGGTAGAGGTAAAGGCCATTGCCAAATTGTGCATACATGGTATAGGTTGCCCAGGTTGATACACCTAAATGCCTCCATGCCGGAACCTGCACCACATAACGGTCTACGGCGGCTCCTGCCAGTAAGCCGGTAATAAGGCAGGCCATCGTTAACAGGAGATTAAACCCAAATACTTCTGTTTTTCTTTCCATTTTTTTGGTTCTTTGATTTTTAAGCGATCCGGAGAATTTCCTGCCGGCAAAAATCTTTACCCGGAACTATAAATAAGTCAATTTATTGTGATAGTCCTTCAGCAGGAAATAAGTTTCACAAAAAATCCACGCCCTGTGGAGCCCCTGCCTCTTCCCGCGGCCTCAACTAAGGTGGTATGCCCTGGCACAACATTGGCAATATATTGAATGGTTTTTCATAGGATAATGAATTTGAAACCCGGGGCTGGATTTTTATCCTGGCCCCTTTTTCTGTGGCCCTTTCGCCTGGTCTTCAGAATAACTTCAGTTTTTCCACAGAATTGCCGGTTAAGATTGTGGTCTGATGCCGCTATGATCATTTGTAAACCCCGTTTATTAATTGTTGTTCTTTTCATTCCCCTGTTTGCCGGATGTCAGCCGTTGGATACGGCTGCCTTCAGAAAACCATTTCCGGTAAGGTCTTTCGTTCTTCCGGCGACGATGATCGCTTATGGATTTGTATCACTGAAAACGGATCTGCTGCAGGATATCGACGAGCAGACGCAGGAGGAGATCTGGGATGACCATCCGCACCACCGGGTGAATATCGATAATTATTTACAGTTTGGGCCGGCCGTAGCTGTTTATGCGCTGAATGCAGCGGGTATCCGGGGTGCGCATAATCTGATTGACAGAAGCGCTTTATTCTTAATGTCCAATATCTTTTTGAATGCAACGGTCTTCGGACTGAAAGAAATTACCCATCAGCAGCGCCCGGATGGTTCAGACTATCTTTCTTTTCCCTCGGGGCACACTGCCGAAGCCTTTGCCAATGCTGAATTTCTCAGGCTGGAGTATAAGGATGTTTCCGCCTGGTATGGTATCGGGGGATATGTAATGGCGGCTGTGACCGGATATCTGAGAATGTACAATGATAAACATTACCTGGGAGATCTGTTTGGCGGGGCCGGTATTGGAATCGCCAGTACGGATTTAAGTTATTGGTTGTACCCGAAAATAAAACGCTTATTCGTTCATCACGGCAGCCGGAACGCCCTCATCATTCCTTTTTATAGCAATGGGGCAGCCGGCTTGGCGCTTTCTCTTCGTTTGCCCTGAACGCCCTTGTTTTCACACAGGATTTCTTCAGATTCGGAATGTAGTTTCGGCATTCACTAAATAATCTTTTATGAAAAAAGTTTCTTTATTAGCGATTGCTTCTTTTTTATTCGTGTTTGCCGGCAGCGCGCAGGATCTGAAAACCAATGACGTTCCGGCGGTGGTTAAATCGGCGCTTCAAAAGAAATATCCGCAGGCTAAAAAGGTGGGCTGGGAAAAAGAAAATGGCAATTATGAAGCCAACTGGGGAGGGAAATCCGGAGAGGATAATTCCGTTCAGTTTACGCCCGCGGGAGAATTTATTGAGATCGTAAAAGCTATTCCGGTTACGGAACTGCCCAAATCAGTTATTGATTACGTGCATCAGCATTATAACGGCGCCAAAATTACTGAAGCCGGAAAAGTAACGGATGCGCAGGGTAAGTTATCCTATGAAGTGGAAGTACATGGGAAGGATATCATTTTTGATCAGAACGGGAATTTTGTAAAGCATGAATAATTCGCGTTGACTATTTCGCAAATACCAGTACCTGGAAACTTCCGGGAATAATGGGTGGACGCTTTCCGGGTTCACCCTTTCCAAGATCCGCCGCAGGAAGGAAGACCTCGTGATTCTCTTTATCGATGGTGATGGTTCTGGCGGATCTTTTCGAAGCCACTGAACCGATGATTTTGCAATCGCCCTGTTATTGTCTTCTGCAGCAATGTACAGGTTGCCTTCTCCACAGGAGGCAAAAACATATCTGATGGCCGGATCAAAAGCCACGCCATCACAGCCTTCGCCGATCGGAAGTCTTGCGGTAACCTCGCCATTGTGGCATTTACGACCACCAGCATCTTTTTCACAGCCGGCAAATAGTCTTTTTGTTTTGAGATCGATGGCCAGGCCGGTCGGACCTTCAGCCGGAGCAAGGGTCCAGGTATCCAGTACTTTCCCGCTGGTGATATCCACTGCGCTGATTGAATTCTTATCTTCTATATTTACATATATTTTCCTGTCTCATCGCTGACAGCGGTTTCAGGTTTTCCGGAAAGGGCAATGGTCATGATCACTGTTTCCTGGTTCGGGATCTACCATACTCAGATCATTGCTGCGGCCATTGCAGGTGATGATTTTTTTAGAATAAGGATCATACATAATCGCATCCGGATTTTGACCCACCGGTATTTGTTTTAAAACGGCATTTGTTTTCAGATCAAATACAGTGATAGTATTTAATCTTCCACAACTGATATATCCTTTTCCAAGGCCGGGATAAAAGGCAATCCCGTGTACGCCGGTGGTACCGGGAATATATCCCAGTGAATCGCCGGTCTGATTCATCCAGTATATTTACCTGGGTGGCATGGGAAACATATAATCTGTGATCATTGACGGCGATATAATCCCAGCCGCCGCCGCTGGCTATTTTAAAAGTTTTGGAGATTTTGTAACCGCTGGAATTTTGTGCAAACCTGGAATAATTGCCAGTAAAGAAAAGGACAGCATAATGAAGAGCTGATTTCATGTATTCATTTTGCAGATTTTGCTGAAATGTAAAACCTAAATCTGTTGAAATTCTGTAGTTGACCGCTGTGTCTTTATAAATCAGGCGCAGCATGGACGGCAGAATGATCAGCAAAATCGGCAAGCGCAAAAATAAACCCGCCGATCACGGCAATGGCCAGTGGCTGATGCAATTGCGCGCCGGTTCCGATGCCCAGGGCCAGCGGCATCAAGGCAATGATGGCGCCGATGGCGGTCATCAGTTTGGGCCTCAGTCGGGTGGAAATGGCATATACGACGGAATCATCTACCGTATCTTTCTTTCAGTGAATCCCGGAATTGCAGAAAAGTAAAAATGGCGTTTTCACCAATGATGCCGACGATCATGATCAGCCCGGTATAACTGCCCACATTTAAGGGCGTATTGGTTAGATATAAGGCCAGGTAACTGCCGGAAATTCCCAGCACGGCCAGCAGAATGATCAGCAAGGCAACCCGGAAATCTTTGAATAGAAAAAGAATAACGGCAAATACCAGCAGGCTGGAAGCGATCAGGATAAACAATAATTCTTTGAATGATTGCTGCTGTTCAGCATAAGCGCCGCCATATTCAATATGGTATCCCTGGGGCAGGCGATATTCCGCAGCCAACTTTTTGTTTGATATCTCAGTCATCGTACTGCCCAGATCGCGGTTTTCCAGTCGCGCCGTGACTTCACCCATGGCCTGCAGATTTTCTCTTTTCATTTCTGCATCGCCTTCATTTACCTGGATCGTCGCCAGTTCGCCGATGGGTTTTAATTTGCCGGACGGTAAAAAAATCTGCAAACGGCTCAGCTTGGTCGACCGAATGATTTCTGTATCCGGAATCGATGATCCGGATGGATGGCGTTTGTTCTTTTTCCAGGATGGTTCCGACAATATTTCCTTCCTGGTTGGTCTGCATCTGGTATTGAAGGGAAGCCGGCGTAATGCCAATATTGTGCGAATTTGTCATAATTCGGGTATGACATTTACGGAAGGTCCGGCAATGACGACGCCGTCAAATACATCGGCTGTGCCCGGTACTTTGCTGATTACATCTGCAACCTGTGCAGAAAGGTTTTTAAGTGTTGTCGGCATCGTTGCCAAAAATTTTTATGGCAATGGGCTGCACCGAAGTCATCAGGTCACCGAGCATATCGCCGATCACCTGACCAAAATCAATCCGCAGAGCCGGCTGGGTGGATTCGATCTGTTTACGGATATCGGCAATCACTTCTTCCGTTGACCGGTTGCGGTCTTTTTTTAGCTGGATCAGATAATCGCCGGTATTGGGTTCCGTAATAAAAAATCCCATCTGTGTTCCGGTTCTTCTGGAATATCCGGACACTTCGGGAACTTGAACAATCAGTTTCTCCGCCTGCCGCAGCATCCGGTCCGTTTCTTCCAGCGAAGTTCCCGGCGGCGAGGCATAATCCAGCACAATACTTCCTTCATCCATTTCCGGAAGAAATCCGGTTTGCAGTTTGGGCAGCATCAAGTACAATCGGTAAGTGATCATGCCGGCAATCAGGATAAAAGCTATCCAGGGTCTGTGGATCAATACGGCAATCCATTTCTGGTTTTTTACATGTACCGGCCTGCGTTTTTTCTTTGTGAATTTTTCTTCTTTTTCGTGACAGCAATAGATAAATGACCGGCAACCCGATCCAGGTAACGAAAAAAGAACAGACCAGTGTAATGATCATGGTATTGGTCAGCACTTTGAAATAAGCTGCCCGCAACTCCGCTCATCCATTCAAAAGGAATGAAAATAACGATCGTGCTGATGGAAGAACCGACCATTGCCGGAAATAAATATCGGATCGCTTTTTGAACCAGCGTGCCGGAAGATTCATCCGGATGTTCTTCATGCGTTCGCTGGATCTGCTCCACCACCACGATCGCATCATCGATGATCAGACCGATGGATGCGGCAATGGCGCCCAGCGTCATGATATTTAACGTATAGCCGATATGCATAAACACAGATCAGCGTAAGGCAAATCGTAACGGGAATCGTGAACAGAATCGTTGCACTGGCTTTTATCGACCGGAGAAAAAGAATGGAAACAAAAATGGCCAGCAGCAATCCGATCCATAACACTTTCCGTTACACTTTTCACCGCATCATTTACAAAATCAGCCTGCACATAATAGGGTTTTAATGTAATCCCTGCGGGAAGAATTTTTTGCAGTTCAGCCACTTTGCTTTCCATCTGCTCCGACAGATCGATCAGGTTGGCATTGGGTTGTTTGATGATCGCAACCAGAATACTTTCCCTGCCATTGGCATTGATTTTGGTGTATTCGATGGCCTCTTTCACGGCAATTTCGGCAAAATCTTTCAACCGGATAATTCTTTTGCCATTGTTGCTGATCACGACGGATTGCAATCTGATCGAGAGTATGCACCGTGGCATCCGTTACCGTGAGATATAAGCAGATGGTAATCGGACAGATAACCATTGGACTTTATAAAATTGGTCTGGGCCAGGGCGGTGGTGACGATATCCGGCGTAATACCCAGCGTGCCCATTTTTGACACATTCAGCCGGATCCAGTATTCCTTTTGTTTTCCTCCGGTATCCGCACTTCCGATACGCCGGGCACCTGGGATAAGAAATGGCTTGATGGTAAACAACGCCAGCATTTTCATGTCGATCGGAGCACGTGTGAGTATTCGTTTCCAGCGAATAACCCATCACCTGCAGAATGGAGGGATTCATTTTTTCCACGCGTGATCTGAACGCCCGGCGGAAGCGATATTGGTGATCTCGGTTATTTTGGATTCGATTCGTTGCTGGGCCAGATCGATATTGGTATTCCAGTCCATAAAGGCCGATATCTCACAACTGCCCCGGCTGGTGGTGCTGCGGATGGTCAGCAGATCGGGCACCTGTTTGATGGCATTTTCCAGTGGTTTGGTAACCGTCACCATCATTTTATCCACGGGCTGGAGACCGGCATCGGCGATGATTTTTATTTTCGGAAAAGTGATTTCGGGAAACAGGGAGGTCTTCAACTGGCCGATATACGAATAAGCCCGCCCAGCAAGATGATGAAGAGGCAGGCAGTGATCGGATTCTTATATGAAAGCAAAATAATTTTTCATGGTATTATTTCTCTATCACTACTTTGGCCGTATCCGGCAAACCATAATTTCCCGAAACCAGGATCCGGTCCGTGTCGCTGAAATACGGGATCGGTGATTTCTATTTTGTCGGGAAATTCCATATCCTTTTTTCACCGGAACTTTTACTGCGGTAGTGGAATCAATCAGTTTCATCACCCAGAAATTGCGTCTGTGCATCGTCTGACAACACGGCGGACCGGGGAACGGTTTGCGCTTGTTTTTTTATTTCCTTCAGGATATGCACCCGGGCGATCAGGTTTTGGGGAATGGGCGTTGCGGAATTGACCCTGATCACAACGGTCTGCGTTTGCGTCAGCGAATCGACAGTTGGGAAAACGGTTCCGATCGGTCCCGGTCAGTCGTGTTCCATCCGGCAGAGTTAAGTAAAACCGATTTGTTGTTCAGCACAATGTTCCGGTATTCGTAGGGCATGTTCAGCAGAAAAACAAAACTGTTCCGGTCGCTGATCACGGCCAGTTGTTCGCCATCCTGTACATAATCGCCTGTCTGGTGATTGAGCTGGGTAATATATCCATGCCCCTTGGCTCTTAACGGATATCAGTCCGGAGAATTTAAAGGATGAATCCAGTCTGCTGATGGTTTTTCCGATCGCGGCTGATTCCTTGGTTTCGATGGTGAAGAGCACCTGCCCGTTCTCCACATAATCCCCCGGTTTTATATGTACGGATTTTATATATCCGGTGGCAATTGATTTGATATAACTGTTCTGCAGATAGGTGGAACTCGCATTCAGTTCGATGGAATCGGAGATGGTCCCCCGGGTTACCGGCGCAACCGTAACCGGTGTAACCGCAACGGCCGCCTCTTCTTGGCAGGAGCTCCTGATCGGCAGGCAACAAAAAAAATAAATAGGCCAAATGCCCAGTAAAATAATATTTGATTTCATAAGGCTTGCCAATAATTTATCTGGTTTATGATCTGCATCCGGCTGATGGTAATTTTGATTCAGCAGGTTGCGGGCAGTCAGGAAATTGTTGATGGCGAGGATCAGATCGGTGATGCGTACTTCCCCTGTTTCCAGCAGTTTTTGATTGACATCCATCAGGGTGCCGGAATATTTGATCTGTCCTTTGATATCATGGATCAGCGATTCCGTGGCGTTCAGCTGCTGCATGAGTTGCGCGATCTGCTGGCTGTACTGATGCAGGAAAAAACCGCGGTAATGCTGCCGGGTTCTTTCAGCCAGCGAGATTTTCTGATATTTCATTGTCCGTTGTTTTCCATCGTAGATGGGAACTGAAAGAGTGAGCCCGAGCCCTGCTCCAAAGTTTTTATAGAAGTCGTACATCAGCGATGAATTATATCCGGCGTCTGCATACACATTCACTTTTGGCTTATAAGTGTAGTCAATGGTCTTTTTATCATTCAGCAGCTTGAGGCTGTCCAGCGTGTACTGGCGGTAAAACGGCGATTGATAGATATCGGGCAATGCTGCCAGTTGAAGGGAAGGGGCGGCAAGAATAAACGAACTGGTATCTACGATGCCCGGACAGATAATTCAGGGTGGCACAATCATTCCTATATTGGATTTCCGATTGGCGCACGCTGAGTTGCTGCTGCTGCAGGGAAACATAAAAGGTCAGGTAATCCGTTTGCTTATAGATATTGGCCTGCGTCATTTTTTTCAGGATCTTTTCTTCTTTTTCAAAAAGCGTTAAGACTTCCCGGTTGAAATTCAGCGTAACCAGGTCTCCGTAAACGGTGATGTATTGCGTTGTGATCGTTTTTTTCAGGTCTTTTTCCACCAGGGCGCTGTTATTACCCAGGCTTTCGTTCTGCAGGCTCACGGCCCGGTATTGGGCGTTTAAATTTCCTTTGGAAACGAGACTTTTGGTGGCCTGAACCTGGGCCGAGATCTGTCCTCCATTGGTTATGACATTATCATAACCGAAGCCTGCGGCATTGGGCGCATAGTAATCGTTGCTGATGCCATTGACCTGCGGTCTATAGGATGCGCTGATCAGCTGGCTGTCAATTTTTCCTGCCTGTATCTGGTTGCGATAATCGGCAAGCAGCGGGCTGCTTGATTTTGCATGGGATATGAAATAATCGAGTGTTCGTTCCTGCCCTTTGGAAGCGAGGCTGAACAACAGCAGGCCTAATGCGCATATTGTTTTCATAAATCAGTTTATTTTGCGGGCGCCTGAAAAGTCGATCTTAAATTCATGCAGGTTGCCGGCATACTGATACCGGATCGAAAAACGGCCGATGTTACAGATTCTTTGTACAATGGCAAGCCCCAGTCCGATTCCTTCCATTTCACCGCCTTTCTTATAAAAGCGCTGGTAAATCCTTTCCGGCTCAAGGCTTTGCGGATCCCCTGTATTTTTTATTGTAAGTGCTGCGCCGGTAGTTTGTATGATTAATGCTCCGCCGGGAACATTGTGTTTAACCGCATTCGAAATGATATTGCTGATGAGTATTTCGATCAGCGTTTTATTTGCCCGGAAAATAATATCGTTTTCGTAGGTTTCTGTTAAAGTCAAATCTTTTTCCTGAATATAATATTGATAGGATTCGAGTAATTTCTTTACCAATTCTGTGATGTTCACCGACTCCGTCGGCTGGTATTCCTCATT
Organism: uncultured Chitinophagaceae bacterium; assembly: GCA_963801295.1. Lineage (GTDB taxonomy): Bacteria > Bacteroidota > Bacteroidia > Chitinophagales > Chitinophagaceae > Puia. The sequence continues at coordinate 46,509 of CAWDEH010000008.1, read as the reverse complement.
TTCAATTTTCGTAAGGAGCAGTAAGGATCTGTTCAGTCTCACCATCCGCTTATTATTCATCTCCAGCGAGTTGATCAAATCGGCCTGTTCCTCCGTGAGCGGAGAAGTCTGCATGAGCACTTCCAGCTGACTTTGAAAAATAGCCAGGGGGGTTTGCATTTCATGGGAAGCGTTTTCGGTAAATTCCTTTTGTTCCAGGTAGCTCTTATAGTTTTTGTTCAGCAGGTTTTCCAGGCTTTTGTTCAGATCTGTAAATTCCGAAGTATTGGTTTCTTTTAACCGGATGGCGGCGTGTTTGTTGAATTCATATTTCCTGATCTTGGACAAAGTTTCATAAAAAGGAGCCCAAAGTTTTTTTGATACGCTGCTGTTTATCCATAGCATGCCGCCCATGAGCCCGATCAACAGCAATGCTTCTACAAGCACAATGGTTCCCAGCAGGTCTTCGTTCTCTACCATGGAAGTGCTGATGGTGAGTTTATAGTATTGGCCGTTTATTTCCAGGGAGGCCATGATCTGCCGGTAGGGGTCTTCATCGTGGGCATGCGTTCTGATATATGCCGTATAGATGCTGTCTTTAAAGTAATTGCCGGCTTTCTCCAGGTGGATGTCTTTGTCCAGCTTTGACCAGACCTGGAGATCGGCCGTGGATACGCTTCCGTTCAGATTAGAACGGATGGCCCGCAGCTGGGCTCTTAAGGATTTATCCACGGAATGGATTAGCACCCGCTTTACAAGAAAGTAATATAGCGGTACTGTTACCAGGAGTAGGGTAAACGAATAAACGAGATAAGATTTTAGCGTCCTGGCCAGTAATTTCATAATCAGACTTCGAATTTATAGCCCATACCGTAAATAGATCTGATATAATCTTTTCCCCCGGCTATGGTAATTTTCTTTTTGAGGTTCTTAATATGGGTGTAGATGAAGTCCAGGTTGTCAAAAACATCCACATCATTTGGAGACAGATGCTCGGCAATCGAGTTCCTGGAAACCACCTTATTTTTATTGGATACAAAAAACAGCAGCAGATCATATTCCTTTCGCGTCAGGTCGAGTTTTTTGTCGTTGATATAAACCACTTTTCCCGAAAGGTCCAGTGACATTTCATTCAGGGTCATGAATTTCAGACCTCCGAATCGTCTCCTTCTGATCACTGCGGATATCCTTGCATTTAATTCGGAGAGATGAAAAGGCTTCACCAGGTAGTCGTCGGCCCCGAGATTGAGTCCTTCGATCCGGTCCGGTATGGAGTTTTTTGCTGAAATGATAATCACGCCATCCGTCTTGTCCTCATTTTTCAGTTCATTCAATAAAGTAAGGCCATTTCCGTCCGGTAAGCTGATGTCCAGTAAAATACAATCGTAGTCGAATGATTCTATTTTACTCCGGGCCGTTTTAATATCCGGCGCCACCTCGCACAAATAGCTTTCTGTGCTCAGGTATTGAACCATGTTCTTTACCAGCTCCGGCTGATCTTCGATTATCAGAATTTTCATGGTCTTCTTTTGACAAAGGAAGGATCAAATTCTGTGGAAAAACTGAAGATTAGCGTCTTTGGGGTGATTTTTTATATAAAAATGGTGAGTTGCAGGCTGGAATGCTGGTTATTTAATGAATTCACTTGGAGCGATACATTTTTGCCAGTATTGTACGATCGTCCTTATCAAAGCTTCCAGTTCGGAAATTGTATTTGGTTTCTGAAAGAAGCCCTGCACCGACATGACATAAGCATCAATTACATCGTTTCCGTTTGTTCCGGTTGTAAGAAATAAAAAGGGAATGCACTTTAAACTCAGCAGTTCGTTTGTACGGATTAGTTTCTTTAATTCAAAGCCATTCATCCTTGGCAGGTTGACATCCGATATGATGATAAAGGGCTTGTTATTTATATTATTTAAATAATCAAATGCCAGGTCGCCATTTTCAAAAAATACAATTTTATTGCGCAGTCCGATACTTATAAAAATCTGATTGAGCAGATCCCGGTCGTCAGGATCATCTTCTACAATTATGATGGGGCCGTCTTTTGTCATGTTGTGAATTGTTTCAGGGGTGATTTATTAAAGTTAGGCTTTTCGCATATTGCAACCGCTCTTTACAGCTGACCGCCACCAATCCTTTCAACAAATATGTTGATGAAAAAACCGCACTCTTTGGTCCGGAATTTACGATCAATTCCGAACGGAAAATTCCCTTCCGGTCATTTGGGATCAATTTTACCTGGAAGTTCGGCCGGCTGAACTTTAAAAAACAGGAAAAGGATAACCAGGATATCAGTGTTCCGGGAAATGACGGGTAGGGAAAGTTTTTAGATTCTCATTCTGTTCTCAGGCTTTTCACCGGATTCATTCGTGCTGCTTTGATGGATTGATAGCTTATCGTGAGTAAGGTAATCAGCATGGCGCCAAGGCCGGTCATGGACGAATATCCACCAGGGAACTTCCGGGTGATAGGGATAATGCTGCAACCATTGTTTCATAAAATACCCGCCCACGGGCGTTGCAATAAATAAGGAGATCAACACCAGCACGGTAAAATCTTTTGATAACAGGCCCCATAAATTCAATACAGAGGCTCCCAGAATTTTTCGAACCCCTATTTCTTTAAATCGTTGCTCAGCCATAAAGGAAGCCAGCCCGAAAAGGCCAAGGCAACTGATAAAAATGGCGAGTCCTGCAAATAATCCCGCCAGGGCGCCAATCCGTTCTTCGTTGCTGAATTTGGCGGCATATTGTTCATCCGCAAATTGATAAATGAAGGGGCTGGAGGGGGAATATTTCTTTAAGATGAATTCGATTTTACCCAGGGCTTCCTGCGCACTGGCCTGTGGGCTGATCCGGATATTGAGCAATCCTGCTTCAGGTGTAATATAAAACAGGGTTGGTTTTACCGGTTCGTAGGGAGAGTTGATGATCATGTTCCGGGATACGCCAATAACGGTGTATTTCTTTTCTCCCCGGGTAACGATTTCACCTACCGGGTTTTTTAGCCCCATATAGGCTACCGCTGCTTCATTCAGGATTAAACCGGACGCATCGGTGGAAAACGAAGGCGAAAAATCCCGGCCTGCACTGATTTGCCATCCGATAACTTTCCCGTAGTCGTATGTTACAGCAAAGCTGGCAAATTCATCCCGCAGGGTTGGATTCTTTCCCTTCCAGTCAAAGCCGCCTTCTGTTCTGCCTCCCCTGGTTATTGTATTCCCGGACTCCGCCACATCTCCGATCAAACCGGTTTGTAATAAATCATTTCGCAATGCAGTGAAATGATCGTGAAATTCAGTTGAATTGGGCCTGATGAGCAGCAGGCCGTTACGGTTATAACCGATGGGGCGGTTTTTGGCATACTGAACCTGGCGGTACACGACGATCGTTCCGATGATCAATATGACGGAAACAGAAAATTGCAGCACGACCAATACTTTGCGGGGAATGCTGGCCAGGCGGCCGGCATGAAGACTTCCTTTCAACACTTTTACCGGACGAAAAGAGGACAGGTAAAGCGCCGGATAGCTTCCTGCGATCAGGCCGGTCATCAGAATGAACAGCAGACTGTACAGCCAGAAGAAAGGACTGCTCCATAAAATGGTCATTTTTTTATCGGCAACGGTATTGAAGAAGGGAAGGGTAAGCATCACCAGAAGCAGTGACAGCGCAAAAGAGAAGAAGGCAATTAAAAGCGATTCGCTAAAAAATTGTTTAATCAATTGTTTTCGGGAAGAGCCCAGTACTTTACGGACCCCTGTTTCCCTGGCCCTTTTTTCAGAGCGGGCCGTACTCAGATTCATAAAATTAATACAGGCCAGCAGCAAAACAAATGCACCGATGATTCCGAACAGCCATACATACAGCACGCTGCCTCCGGTATTTATGCCGTTTTCAAAAGATTCATACAAATGCCATCGGCTCATCGGATGCAGGAAAATTTCGGGTTTCAGATCCGCCCCGTCTTTGCCCATGCTGCTTAATTTGGCATCTTTAATCCTGGCGGAAACCTGCGCCATATTCGCATGGCCACTGATCATGGCAAAAAGCTGATAGGCGTTTTGGTTCCAGTCGTCCTCAGATTGCTTTACTTCGGGATCATTTGCATACAGGCTCCAGGGAGCGATAAAAGTTACATTCCGGAAGCTGCTGTTATAGGGCAAATCTTCATATACCCCGGTCACTTTTAAATTTACGGAATCGAGTTTTATGATCTTTCCCACGGCGTCCGCCTGATTAAACATGGATAGGGCTAAGGCATGGGAAAGTAAAATGGATTGAGGGTCTTTCAGGCCTGTACGGGAACCGCCAAGCATTTTTAAAGTCAGCATTTCAGCTGCCCCTGGCTCCATAAAATTGCCGGTACCGGATAATACTTTTTCTTTATAAGAAAGCGTATGCGGATTCGTCCAGGAGGACAGCACCAGGGATTCAAAATTATTCCCGTAACTGTTCTGCAGTTTCGCGCGCAACGGATAAGGTATGGCTTTGTCAGTATGTATATTTCCACTGAAATCCTGATGCTGCATGACCTGGGCGATCCGGTTGTAGTGCTGATGATATTTATCAAAGGATAATTCGTCGCTGATCCAAAGGGCGATCACCAGGGCGACCGCCATGCCGATGGAAAGTCCGGAGATATTAATCAAAGAGTGAACTTTTCCTTTGACCAGATTGCGCCAGGCGATTTTAAAATAGATTTTCAGCATGCGTTTGTTTTAGATCTGACTGGCAATTGCCGTGCATGTTGCAAATAAGGATTTGGTAATATCAGAATATCATTTATATTTATAGTGTCATATTATACTATTACACTATCTAAGTATGCTGAAGATCAATAGTTTAAGCTTTGCTTATCCCCGAAAGCCCCTGTTATTTGAGGATCTCAACCTGGCGCTGGACGATGGACATATCTACGGTTTATTGGGAAAAAACGGGGCGGGGAAGTCGACACTTCTGAAAAATATGATCGGCCTTGCATTTCCTTCAAAGGGAGATTGTTTGTTTAATGATCTTGATGTTTCGAGGCGTCCGGTCCGGATGCTGGAAGATATTTTTTTCATTGCTGAGGATCTGTTTGTGCCATCGCTTACGCCGGTTCAGTTTCTTGGCAACACGGCGGGCTTTTATCCCAATTTTAATCAGGATAGTTTTTACGATTACTTAAAAGCGCTCGATGTTGATCCGGACGGGCAGATGAGCAGGCAATCCTACGGGCAGCAAAAAAAAGCGATGATCGCTTTCGGCCTTGCCAGCAATACCAGTCTGCTGATCATGGATGAACCTACCAATGGGTTGGATATTCCCTCTAAAGTGCAGTTTCGCAAACTAATCGCCTCGGTACAAACAGAAAGCAGGTGTATTGTGATTTCAACGCATCAGGTCAGGGATCTCAATAGTTTAATCGATACGCTGCTCGTTCTGCATGAAAGGGAGATTGTCGTCAACAGATCCATGGATGAGATCGCGGAAAAGTTAAGTTTTGGAATCTATCCGGATACTGTTGGCTTACCGGTTCTGTATGAGGAAGAAAACATTCAGGGTAAAAGCGCGATCCTGCGGAATACAACCGGTGAATTCAGCAAGGTGGATATGGAATTACTTTTTAACGCGATCATCAATGGCAGCGAAGCCATCCTGAAAATTTTAAAAGCCCCGTAAATGAATTATAATTTCAATTTGAACCGCTTTTGCAGGCTGTTCTTAAAACATACAGCAGAACATTATAAAAGCTACCTGATGTCGCTGGCCGTGCTCATTGGCGTATTGGTGCTGGGAGGTTGCTTTCTGGTATATATGGTAGAAGCCCGCCTGGATAAGAATGTTCAGTCCGCGCTTTATATGATCGTGCTCCTTTTATCGGGTACGATTTTTACCAGTACTGTATTGACGGATCTGGGTGACCGGAAAAAAGCGATTGCCTGGCTTACTTTGCCGGCATCACATTTCGAAAAATATTTGGTGGCATGGCTGTACTCCCTGCTGATATTCCTGGTCGTTTATACAGCATCTTTTTATCTGTCCGCACTATTTGTCGTTAATATCAAACACGTCGACGGTCATTCTTACGGCGTATTGAACATTTTCGAGAAACGGACCTTTGAGATATGCCTGATATATGCATTTTTACATTCGGTCGCCCTTTACGGAGCCGTTTTTTTTGAGCGGCTGCATTTCATTAAGACAGCATTTGTTTTTTTTATCTCGCTGGCTTTACTGGTCATCATCAATAAAATAATACTCGGCGCGCTGCTGGGAAGGGCGGTCGAATCAACTCCGCCTTTTGGTAATGTCAGGTTTTCGGGCAATGGCCAGGAAGTCAGACTGGCCGAAAATCTGCAGGAGCCCTATATGATATGGCTGGTTACGGTTCTGGCTGTGATTTTTTGGATCGCCGCCTATTGGCGTTTAAAGGAAAAGCAGGTTTAATTAAGAAATTTAAAAATGGAATTCAGAGATAACGAGGCCATATACCTGCAAATTGCCGCTTACGTAAGCAAAAATATCCTGCTGGGTAAGTGGCCGGCGGAACAGAAGATCCCTTCGGTGCGTGACCTGGCGATTGAACTGCAGGTAAATTTAAATACCGTGATGCGATCCTATGAGTTTTTGGAAAACCTGGGTGTGATATATAATAAGCGGGGACTGGGCTCTTTTGTTGCACCGGATGGTTATGATAAAGTAAAAGCTTACCGGAAAGAACGTTTTATCCAGCAGGATCTCCCCGTTTTTTTTACGAATATTTATTTGCTGGGTATCAGCCAGGAGGAAATTGCCCAATGGTACGAACAGTTTAAAGTCAATAATTACGAATTAAAACCCAAATCAGCAGATGAGAACAAGTAATAAATTCGTATGCCTGGCGCTGCTTTTGACCCTGTTGTCGCTGCTGGTCTACGATCTGTTATTAAAGGCTGAATTCCGGTCGGGCCGGTATAAAGATCCTTATCAGAACTATGCAGTCATGGATTTCAAAGATTTCGATGCGCTGGATCTCAACTCCGCTACGGTAGCCAATGTAAAACTGATTCAGGGACCCTTTAGCGTCCGGGTTGATCAATACGCATTGGATTATGTAAAAGTGAAACAGGAAGGCAAGCGCCTGCGGATTGATGTCGTTTTCGACGATAACTATCGGGGAAATCAAAACCCATACATACTGATGGTCTCCTGTCCGAAGCTGGTTGAACTGAATACGGGAGCTTCTTACCGGGCAAACGACCGGTGGGTTACCGATACCATTTACAGGGCGGATTGGAATATGCGCCGGGTTATGATGGATGGCTTTACACAGGACAGTTTGCAGATCAGCCTTGATTACGGCAGTTCGGTCGTGCTGGCAAATGATCGGATCCGTTCTCTTCATGCAGTTGTTGGAAAAAGTGAAGCCAGCGGTTCGAACCTGGTTATTCAACCCGGCAACCGGTTTCAGGAGGCGGCACTGGATATTGAGCACAATAGCAGATTAGAGCTGGACAACTCGATGATCGATGTGCTGAAATACAGGCTGGGCGACAGCGCGCGGCTTGTCATTAGCGGTAAGGCGCAAAATTTATTAAACAATTCAAAACCCTATCAGAAATGAGACTTGCGATAAATTCCCTGTCAAAAACATACGCCAACAAGGTGCATGCCCTGAAGGATGTTACGCTTACGCTGAACAATGGCATGTTCGGTCTTTTAGGGCCGAATGGCGCGGGTAAGTCGTCGCTCATGCGGACGATCGCCACGCTGCAGCAGGCGGATCAGGGAAGCGTTTTTCTGGATGATCTCGATGTATTAAAAAACAAGACTGCTGTCCGGCAACTGCTGGGTTACCTGCCGCAGGAGTTTGGAGTTTATCCAAAAATATCGGCAGAGCGGATGCTGGATCATATTGCCAGGTTAAAAGGAATTGATCACGCAGGTGAACGCAGGGAGTTAGTAGGCGCTTTACTCGAAAATGTAAATCTGTCCAAAGACCGGAAGAAGCATCTTGGAACGTATTCAGGTGGAATGAAACAGCGCTTCGGCATTGCCCAGGCGCTGATCGGCGATCCCAAACTCATTATTGTTGATGAGCCGACGGCCGGTTTGGATCCTGCGGAAAGAAACCGCTTTTATAACCTGCTGAGTCAGTTGGGAGAAAATACCATTGTCATTTTGTCGACGCATATTGTTGAAGATGTCAGCACACTCTGCTCAAATTTTGCCATCATTTGCCAGGGTGAGGTATTGTATGCCGGCGAACCGGAAAAGGCGGTGAGGGAAATGGACCATAAAATATTCAGCAAAGCGATCGGTAAGGATGAATTGCCCCGTTACCAGCAGGAATTTAACGTTATATCAACCCAGCTGAAATCGGGTAAACTGCATATCAGGGTGTTACAGGAAACAGAACCTGCCAATGGATTTGAACCTGCCTCACCCAACCTTGAGGATGTTTATTTCAGCAATATCGCCACCCGTATGGATGTTCACAGCATTTAACCTTCTTTAAATTTCAAGAATATGTTCCGGAAGATTATTTTGTTCGAGATCCAAAACCGGATCAGGAGGCCGGCCATGTATCTGTATTTTGCTGCCGCCCTAATTTTTACCATTGGAAGTTTTGCTACGGGGTCGTTGCCTGTCGGGGAGAAAGAACATATCAACAGTCCTTTCCTCATCGCCATGTGGTGCGCGGGTATCAGCATGATGATGATGCTGGTCAGTTCCTCGATCATGGGTTCGGCCTTGTACCGCGATATTGAATACAATACCAAGGACTACTATCTCACCTATCCAATTACCAGGGCCGGTTATTTCTGGGGGCGCTTTCTGGGGTCTTTTATATGCATGCTTTTTATTGCCAGCGCAACGATCATTGGGATTTATATCGGAAGCAAACTTGGACCGGCCATGGGTTGGAAAGACTCCAAAGAATACGGGCCCAATAACCTGATTTATTACCTGCATCCTTTTCTTACGATCGCTCTTCCGAATCTTTTCTTTACTTCGTCCCTCTTCTTCGGACTGGTAGCCATCACACGCAATGTGAAAGTGATATACAGTGGAGGCATTCTTTTATTTTTAGGTTACTTTATCTCCATTTTTTTCTTTAACAATACCAATAATGCCACGGTGATTAACCTGGCAGACCCTTTCGGGCTTAACGGCATCCGGTATATGTCCAATGCGGCCAATTCTGTACAGAAGAATACGACCGTACTACCGATCGAAGGCACTTTTTTGCTGAACCGCATCATCTGGTCTGGCGTTGGATTGATTATTCTGATGTATACGTATCTGAGGTTCAATTTCGAAAAATTCTTTAGCGGCAGAAGGGATAAAGCCGCCATAGATGATGTGGATTCCCATGTCAGCCGGCGCGTTATCCAAAAAGGAAAAGCTGTTTTTACCGGTTCCTATAACCGGAGCACGCTGGTAAACCTTGTCAAACTGGAATTGCGGAATATTTTCCGGGATAATTATTTCTGGATCATCATTTCCTGTGGTATGGTTTTCCTGGGATTTGTTTTTTGGATGGGCCAAAGGGATTTTGGCGTGCCGGATTTTCCGCGTACGGTCATCTTATTTAATATTTTCAACGAAGTGTTTCCGTTCTTTATCTTTTTCATCATTATTTTTTATACCGGTGAAACACTTCACCGGGACAGGGTGACGCGATACGCATTTATCAACGATTCGTTGCCGCCGCCCAATTGGGTGCTGAATGGTTCGAAGTTGATTTCACTGCTGATACTGGGAGCCGGGTTGGCATTTTTACCGGTAATCGTTGCCTTGGCCGTTCAGACCGCAAAAGGTTTTTATCATTTTAATTTCCCCGTTTATTTTACGTATCTGTTTATTGTCATTTTGCCAGCTTTACTGGAAATGGTTTTGTTTTCCTATATGGTGCATGTGGTGATCAATAATAAATTTGTTGCGCATGCGGTAGGGATTAGCTTTTGGGTTGTCGTGTTCTTTTTACGGATAACCGGTATTTTCAATTACAATTTGCTGTTGTACGGTTCTGTTCCGGGATTCGGGATTTCGGATATGGATGGGATGGGTCACATGACCGGGCCGGTCAGCTGGTTTAACCTGTACTGGTTGCTTTTTGGCGGCCTGCTGGTTATTGTATCAGCCTTGTTTTATTACCGGGGAGTTACTTCATCCTTTAAGGAAAGACTGCAGTTGCTGGCGAGAACGGTTTGATAAGAAAACCCGGATTTTTACCTGCGTCATTATTGCTGATCTTTTTGCCCGTTATGGCTTATATTTATTATAATGTAAGTTATGTGAATGATTTTCTGACTGAAGACAGAGCGCGATGACCGGGCCATTCTGTATGAGAAGACATTAAAAAAATATCAAAGCCTTCCGCTGCCCAAGATAACCCGCGTTAAAATGTATGCTGATCTGTATCCTGACAAACAACAGGAATTTGTGAAAGCCTTTGTCACGATTGTAAATAAAACCACCAATCCCATTGCAAAGATGCTGCTCGATGCGGAAGAACTCACCGGCTATGCCATAAAAATAGGAGGGAAGCCCGTACCATTTACCTATCCGCTATTATATCCGCGAGGTATGTTCAATTGGTTCAGACCGAAACAGGATACCGCTGAATTTCGCCTGTATCAGTTGCTGAACCCCCTTGCGCCGGGAGACTCGGCTATTCTGGAGATCAACTCCTCCATCGTTCATAAGGGCTTTGAAAACGGGCTGTATGCAGCCAATTTGCTCCACAACGGAACCTTTTTTACGGGCGGCCTGCCCGGGCTGGGCTATGATGACGATGACGAAATCAACAGTCCTTATGTGCGTAAAAAAAATAATCTTCCCCCAAAAGAAGAAAAGGATATCGCATCCGATGATCCTGAAGGCGTCAGCACATTAAAAGCAGGTAAAGCTTCTGATCTGCTGAGTTTTGATTTGACGGTAAGCACTTCAGCGGATCAGACGGTTGTTGCGCCTGGCGAACTGACAGGCCAATGGCAGGAAAACGGGCGGAAATATTTTCATTTTGTTCAGGACCAGCCCGGCTTATATGCGCCCATCGGTATCCTCTCGGCGAAATATAAGGAAATGAATGATAGTTTGCAGACTGGATCATAATATAGGGATCAGCATCTATTATCATCCTGATCATGCTGCCAATATCAATCGGTTTGTCGCTGCTTATAAGGATGGCCTGCGTTATTTCAGCTCCGTATACGGCCCGTATCCATTTAAAAATATAAGACTGGCTGAAACGTCCATTTACGGGCCAAGGGATGCGTCCATGACCACCCTGGATACCTATTCCGAATACAATGCATGGAACGCTGATTTTAATGATCCGAATCAATTTGATTATTGTTATTTCAATACCGTACGCGCGCTCGCCCAGCAATGGTGGCGTTTCCAGGTAGCGCCCAACAATACAACCGGCTCGCTGGTTATTCCGGAAGGGCTTGCAAACTACAGCGCCCTGGTAATGGCGGAAAAGAAATACGGCAAAGAAAACATCAAGGGCATTTTGCAGGATCAGTTATGGTTTTACTTATTCATCCGGCGGCGGATGGAGAACAAAGAGCATCCGCTCATCCGGGCCGATAAATGGTTTGAATGGAGCGGGAAGGCAAGCGTTGCATTGTATGGATTAAGGGATCTGATCGGGGAAGACAGTTTAAATGCTGCGCTGCGGGAATTCAAGGCAGCCTATGCCTTTAAAAGCTCCCCGCCATTTGCCGGAGCGAATGACCTGTATCGCTTTCTTCAAAAGCATGTACCGGATTCCCTGCAATACTATTTAACGGATACCTGGCAGCGGATCACCTTATATGAAAACAAGATAACTGAAGTCAGCGCAGCGCCAACCGGGAAGAAGAATGAGTATAAAGTAACGTTGCATGTGGATGCCGGAAAGGTTTGGATAGATGACAAAGGGAATGATGTTCCGGCCAAAGACATGAATGACTATATAGATATCGGGGTATTTGCCGCCAGCAGCAAAAATAAAGAGGGAAGATCGGAGACCAATGAATTATATCTCAGGAAATATAAGCTTACCAGGGGCGGGCATATCATCAGCATGATCGTTCAGGGAAAGCCGGTCAGCGCAGGAATTGATCCTTATGCAAAGTTGATAGACCGGCAGCCGAATGATAATATGAAGGATTTTTAGAGCAGGCTGGTATAAATTGTCTGAAGGTTTTTTATTCTGTTCTCAGACCTCTACCGGATTTGCCATCTTATCCTAAGTGCCCAAATATTTTCTGATGATTCAACAACGAAAATCAGCCGGATGGCTCTCAACCTTCGTTCGTGTATTGTTGTTTTGCCTTGGCTCAGCCATCCTTCTGGCAACCGTGTCACGGCTTACCCAAGGATTTCCGAAAGCATGGGCCGACCATCTAACCATCATTGTTGCGACTATTTTAACCTTTGGTCTAACGCTCCTGTTTCTGCGTTGGGAAGGACTTAGTTTGGGCGATGTGGGTTTGATACCTGGCAGCCAAAGCATTTTCCGGGTGGCAACTGGTTTTCTGATCGGGTTAATTTTAGCTTTTTTACAGGTAGCCGGGGTGATGCTGTTCGGTCATTTAAAATTGGTGCTCTATCCGGAATTTAGTTTTCCTTATATCCTGTCTGCCTTTCTGCTTTATTTCCTGGTTGCCTCGCGGGAAGAACTGGCTTTTCGCGCTTATCCGCTACGTGGACTAAACTATGTTCTCGGACCCTGGACAGCCCAGCTGATCGTTGCGATCATTTTTTCACTTGAACATGTGGCGGGAGGCATGAGCTGGATGCAGGCCTTCCTGGGATCCGGAGTAGGAGCTATACTCTTCGGCGTAGCGGCGCTCAGAACAAGAGGCATTGCATTGCCGGTCGGACTCCACGCAGCGTGGAATTTTGGACAATGGGTTTTTGGCTTTAAGAATGTACCCGGAATATGGGAAGCTGTAGTGGAAAAAGGATATGGCCCGAAGGTTATGCATACGGGTATGATCAGCTATATTGTTATAATGAGTTTGGCGATTGTGGTTTTTTACTGCTTTCCTGTTAAAAACAATGTCAAATAAAATAGTCCGCGACTACAGAAGGAAGATAATACGAAGCGTTTTTAGAGAAGGGCTGTATAAATTGTCTGAACGTTTTCTACTCTGTTCTAAGGCTTTCCACCGGATTTGCCATGGCTGCTTTTAATGCTTTAATACTGACCGTAAGTAATGCAATGCCGATCGTTATTAAAGCTGCCAGCAAATAGATCCACCACTGTATGGTGGTTTTATAAGCAAAGTTCTGCAGCCATTTATTCATGGCATAATTACCCATAGGTATAGCAAGGCAGGCGGCTATCAGTACAGGTTTCAGCAGGTCTTTTGATAGCAGGATTACAATGCTCTGCACCGAAGAGCCGAGCACCTTTCTTACGCCGATTTCCCTGAATCGTTTTGTTGCGGTGAACGAGGCTAAACCGAACAAGCCCAGACAGGCTACGAAAATAGCCAATCCGGCAAACACGCTCAAGATGGTTTGCTGTTGCAGGTTGTTCTTATATAGCCTGTCAAACTGCTGGTCCAGGAAACGATATTCCAGGGGATAGGCAGGGGCCGCTTTACTGTATTCTTTTTTTATGGTGGCCAGTCCTGCCTGCAGGCTTCCGGGTTTTAATTTGACGAGCGCCACCCGGCGGTCCTCATTGGGTGCAATTACCAGGGCATCCATGTTTTCTTTTAAGGAAAGAAAATTAAAATCTTCCACAACGCCGATGATGTGGCGCTTTGCGCCATCCCGCACCGTATTTTGAATCCACTTACCAATAGCCTGGTCGGGCGTCCAGCCCAGTCTTCCGGCTGCTGTCCGGTTGATTAAAACGGCATTGGCCGTATCCGTTGGATATTGCGGGGAAAAATCCCTGCCGGCAGTGATTTTTAATCCCAGCGTTTTTACATATTCGAAATCGGCAAACTCCGTTCTGGACTGCCATTTTTCATTATGGCCCTCCACGTCGAACATATGTACGTCAAAAAAACCGCCCGGTTCACCCGACATCAATGATACGGATTCAATATTCTTTTCCTGCTGCAGGCTGGTTTTAAAAAGATTCCGGTTGTTATAAATATCATTATTGTCGATCGGCACGATGACCGTTTGCTCCTGATGATAGCCGAGTTGCTTATTTTTCAGGTAATCCATTTGCCTTGTAATAATGATCGTTCCGATGATCAGGAATACGGATATGCTGAATTGGATTACCACCAGGATCTGTCTGAATGCCGAGCCGCCTTTACCCAGCCGCAGTTTTCCTTTCAATGCCTGTATCGGTGAAAAGGCGGAAAGAAAAAATGCAGGATAACTTCCTGCCAAAAATCCGGCAGTGATCATAATGCCTGTCAGGAATAAATAAACGGGCCAGGTATTCCAGGATACGGTTAATGAGTAACCGAGCAGCTGGTTGTACCAGGGCATGGCCAGCCATAACAGGCCAACGGAAAGGACGCAGGAAATAGCAGTTAATAAAACAGATTCCCCGATGAACTGCCATACCAGGTTGTTTCGCAGGGCGCCCAATACTTTACGCAGGCCGACTTCTTTTGAACGCTCGGCCGCCCGTATGGTGGAAAGGTTCATAAAGTTGATACAGGCAATAACGAGGATCAGGACGGCAATGGAAAGAAAGATGTATACGACCGTTTTATCTCCATGCCGGGCATTGTCAAAATCCACGTTTTCGAAATAGACATCTTTTAGCGGAGTCAGAAAAAGCGTAAATTGAAATCCATATTTCTTCATATCGGCTCCCATATATTTATCGATAAAGCGCGGTAACCGGCTTTCCACCTGCTTCCTGCTGACCTTCGGATCCAGTAATACGTAGGTGTATAGTCCGTTGTAGATCCATACCTTCATAATACCTTCATCCTTATAGTTGGAAAGCGGAACAATCAAATCAAAATCGAGATGGGAAGCCGAGCCTATGTCTTTTGCAATACCGGTTACTTTTAACTGAAGGGTTTTGTCCAGTTCAATGACTTTCCCCATGGCATTACTGATGCTTCCGAAATATTTATTGGCCGTCGTTTCTGTAAGCACCACGCTGGACGGATCTTTCAAAACATCTGCCGCATTACCCCTGATCAGAGGGAAAGAAAACAAGCTGAAGAAACCAGGGTCGGTACCATAGATTTTCTTTTCGTGGAATGATCTGGTTCCGATGGTAACCAGTCCGTCCCTTGGATTTACCCGTACGGCTTCTTTTATTTCGCCCCTGAAATCGTTTAATAACGCCGGCGCATAGAGCCCTGACAGATAGGATACACTTCTTTCTTTACCATCTTCTCCCACCCCACGCATCACCCTGTAAATATCTTTACCCTTTGCATGAAAACGATCGACGCTGAACTCATTCATGATGTACAGGAAAATCATCATGCAAACGGTAATGCCAATGGTCAGTCCGAGGATATTGATAAAGGAAAAGACCTTATTTTTCATCAGATTACGCCAGGCGGTAATGAAATAGTTCCTAATCATGGAAGTGTGTTTATAATTTTTGTTTGCCAGCTTGCGTGCTGAGATATAACTACGGGGAAGTACAAAATTTGATCTGATGATGCGAAGAAGATGCCAAATTGATATTGCTATGATATTCAGTTAGTTACGAGGTCCGAAAAGCCTGAGCTGTACGGAATTGATACATTCGGGTGTTCGGTTTGAAGATTACATTTTCCTGTTCTGTGGTTACTAAGTGTGGTCCCATTCCTCACATCAATCCACCGTATGAAAATTATACTCATCCTCTTCAGTATCGCATTCCTGGTGGTACTGATAACCGCGCCTGCATTAAAAAAAATCAACCTCATCAGGCTTCTTACCGTTGTCATGCTGATGCTTTACAGTATTGGAATTATAAAAATGATTTTCCTTTTTCCCGTACCCTCCTTCCTTTCGTTAGGCGCCGGCATGATGGCAGTGCTGTGTATGGCTTTGCTGTTCAGGCAAAAAACCGTCCGTCCTGAGGTGAAGGGAGTTGATCATAAGATCCGGATACTGAGTGATCCGCGGCATGATGTCCGGATGAAGAGGAAAGGATTGGAAGGGATTAATAGATTGGCCATCAGAAATATATGATCATCTTGACAAGTTGACAAGAAAATCTATATTTGATAACATGAAACAAATGAAGGTAATGAGTGTAGGAGAACTTAAAACGCAGTTTTCGGAAGTTCTGAAAAGGGTTCAGTCAGGCGAGGAGATAGGTATTGCTTATGGTAAAAGCAAAGTGGTGGTTGCCAGGCTGGTTCCTAAAAATATGGGAAAGAAAGAGAAAAGGAAAATAGGTATTTTGGATGGAAAGGGTAAGGTGGTATTTTCCAAAGATTTTAAGTTAACAACAGAAGAATTTCTGAATCTATGAGTTATTTACTGGATACTCATTATTTGATTTGGGCAATTGCTGATTCAAAAAAAATATCAAAAAAGATAAGGGATTGATCAGCGATGCGGAACAGGAGATTTTTGTCAGCGCGATTAGTCTCTGGGAGGTTTCAGTGAAATCGTCACTCGGAAAAATGAATATTGCCGGATTCGGCCGGAAGATATACCCGTGATTTGTACAAGCATTGGATTCGAAATCATTGAGCTGTCTGAATGGGACAGCAGCTCCTACCATCAATTGAAAGCTTCCATCATAAAGATCCGTTTGACCGGATGCTCATCTGGCAGGCAATCCGGAATGGATATACTTTAATCAGTGCGGATGAGCAGGTAAGCAAATATCGATCGGAGGGACTGAATATTCTTGGCAACAATTTTTCCGAAGACAACGGAGAATTATGATTCTAAAAATTGATGAGGTAAGAAATATATGTCAACGCATGCAATATTCGAATTGTTAAGCCCTGAAATAACAGATTTGCAAAAAGGCTTTGAAAAAATCTTTGCCTCGAAAGTGTACCGCGTACGGGAATCGAACCCGTGATTCATCCGTGAAAGGGATGCGTCTTAACCCCTTGACCAACGCGGCTTGTTGCACTGTAGCCCCTACGGCTTGTGGGGCCGTTTAGGGCCTGCAAAGATATAGCCTGCGGGGATAACTTCCCAAATGTTTTTGTTTCGTAACTTTGCATCCTAAATTTTAAAAACTATCAAGCTATGAGCACAGTAAAAGTTGCGATCAATGGTTTCGGAAGGATCGGACGTTTGGTTTATCGCCAGATCTATAATATGGAAGGTATTGATGTCGTGGCCATCAATGACCTTACCAGTCCCAAAGTGCTGGCGCATCTGCTGAAATACGACAGTGCACAGGGCCGTTTTGATGAAGATGTGAAATCAACCGAAAATTCCATTCTCGTAAATGGCGATGAAATAAAAATATATGCACATAAAAATCCGGCTGAAATTCCCTGGAAACAACATGATGTGGATGTGGTACTGGAATGCACCGGTTTTTTTACCGATAAGGAAAAAGCGGAAGCGCATCTGAAAGCCGGCGCAAAACGCGTGTGATCTCCGCGCCCGCCACCGGCGATCTGAAAACCATTGTATTCAATGTAAACCATAATATCCTGGATGGTAAGGAAACCGTGATCAGCTGTGCTTCCTGTACCACCAACTGCCTGGCGCCCATGGCCGATACGCTGGATGAAAAGTTTGGTATTGAAATCGGTTTCATGACTACCGTTCATGCTTATACGAATGATCAGAATACGCAGGATGCGCCGCATCCCAAAGGTGATCTTCGCAGTGCAAGGGCCGCCGCGCAGAATATTGTTCCCAACAGCACCGGCGCAGCAAAAGCCATTGGCCTGGTTCTGCCGGGTCTGAAAGGTAAACTCGACGGAAATGCACAGCGCGTTCCGGTGCTCACCGGTTCACTCACCGAACTGACCAGCATTCTGACAAAGAAAGTAACCGTGGAAGAAATGAATGCAGCCATGAAAGCGGCAGGCAATGAAAGCTTTGGCTATACCGAAGATGAAATTGTGAGCAGCGATATCATCGGCATGCATTTCGGATCTCTGTTTGATGCCACGCAGACCAAAGTAATTACCGTCGGCGACAAGCAACTGGTAAAAACCGTAAGCTGGTACGATAATGAAATGAGTTATGTGAGCCAGCTGGTGCGCACCGTGCATTATTTTGCCAGACTGATCAGCAAATAATTTTTCATATCCCCTGATGCCGGAAATTCTCCGGCATCATTTTTTATACCCATTCCTAAAAATATTCCGGTATGTCAACTTTTTCCGATTATAATTTTAAAGGACAAAAAGCACTGGTCCGGGTGGATTTCAATGTGCCGCTCAATGATAAACTGGAAATCACCGACGATACGCGCATGCGCGCCGCAGTGCCAACCATTCAGAAAATCCTGAAAGATGGCGGCAGCGTTATCCTGATGTCGCACCTGGGCCGGCCAAAAGATGGCCCGGCAGATAAATATTCCCTCAAACACCTGGTCAAACATTTGTCAGAACTGCTGGGCGGCAAAGTGCCGGTATTGTTTGCCGATGACTGCATCGGCGAACAGGCAACGCTTACTGCGGGTATGCTGAAACCGGGAGAAGTGCTGCTGCTGGAAAACCTCCGTTTTTATAAAGAAGAAGAAAAAGGGGATGAAGATTTTGCCAAAAAACTGGCAAAGCTGGGCGATGTATATGTGAATGATGCATTTGGAACCGCCCACCGCGCTCATGCATCCACGGCAGTGATCGCAAATTTTTTCCGAAGGATAAAAAAATGTTCGGACTGCTGATGGAATCGGAAGTGAAAAGTGCGGAAAAAGTATTGCATGAGGCACGAAAACCCTTTGTCGCCATCATCGGCGGCGCCAAGGTTTCGGATAAGATCCTCATCATGGAAAACCTGCTGGAGAAAGCAACCGACATTATTATCGGCGGCGGCATGGCCTATACTTTTCTGAAAGCCGAGGGCGGTAAAATCGGAAATTCACTTTGCGAGAATGACCGGCTGCAGACCGCGCTCGATCTGCTGACAAAAGCCGAAGCCAAAGGCGTTTGCATTCATCTGCCCTCCGATTCCATCATTGCCGATAAATTCGATGCGCATGCGGAAACCTCCGCTTCACCGAGTAATCATATACCCGATGGCTGGATGGGACTGGATATCGGTCCGAACGCCTGTTGAACAATTCTGCAATGTGATCCGGAAATCCAAAACCATTCTCTGGAACGGGCCCATGGGCGTTTTTGAAATGGAAAACTTCCGGCATGGAACCAAAGCGATTGCCACTGCCGTTGCAGATGCCACAAAAAACGGCGCTTTTTCGCTGGTTGGCGGAGGTGATTCCGTTGCGGCCGTCAATATGTTTGGTTTGGCAGATAAAGTCAGTTATGTTTCCACGGGCGGCGGCGCCATGCTGGAATATTTTGAAGGAAAAGAACTTCCCGGCATTGCTGCCATCAATCATCCGGCGTAAGAACCGTAAATAACCTTTCTGCCGGAGAACTTCTTTCTCCGGAAATTGTTACATTTAACCTCTAACAAAAACCTTTCAACTTATGAGTACGCGTAATCTATCGCTCATTGTTATACTGGCGGTGATCCTTATTTTGGGCGGTTGTGCCTGCAGCGGATACAACGGCCTGGTTAGTAAAGATGAAAATGTAAAGGGTAAATGGGGCAATGTGCAAAGTGATTACCAGAGACGTTCCGACCTGATCCCGAATCTGGTCAATACCGTAAAAGGCGCTGCTAATTTTGAACAAACCACTTTAACACATGTGATCGAAGCGCGGGCCAAAGCCACACAGGTACAGATCAACGCCAACGATCTTTCTCCCGAAAAAATAGCCCAGTTTCAGCAGGCGCAGGCCGGTGTAACCGGTGCGTTGGGCAGATTGCTGGCCGTTGCAGAAGCCTATCCTACTCTGCAGGCAACCCAGAATTTCCGGGACTTGCAGGCGCAACTGGAAGGAACAGAAAACCGGATCAAAGTATCCCGGAACGATTTCAATGGCGCGGTTCAGGATTATAACCAGACGGCCCGGCGTTTCCCGAATAATTTATTTGCCGGCATGTTTGGCTTTAATGCCAAAGGATATTTCCAGTCAGAACCCGGATCCGATAAAGCACCCGATGTTAAATTCTGAGAACCATTAATATTCATACGGTTTGAAAATTCCTTTCTTTTCGAAAAAAGATTTTTTTTCCCCTGCTGAAAAAAATCAGATTGTCGCAGCTATCCGGGAAGCGGAACAGCAGACCAGCGGCGAAGTAAGGGTATATATGGAAAGCCATTGCCGTTTTGTGGATCCGCTTGACCGGGCTGCCGAAATCTTCTGGATTTTGAAAATGGAGCATACGGAAGCCAGGAATGCCGTGCTGGTATATGTTGCGGTTAAAGACCGGCAGCTGGCCATTTTGGGAGATAAAGGCATTCATGAAAAAGTGGGCGAAGAATTCTGGAATCAGACAGTGAATAAAATTATCTCCCAGTTTCAGCGGGTCGGATATGCAGATGCGATTGTAAAAATGATCCTGGATATCGGGGCCGCATTAAAATTTCATTTTCCCTACGACCGGAAAACAGATGTGAATGAACTGCCGGACGATATTGTTTTTGGCAGGTAAACAGCCAGTTCGTTTCATGAAGAAATTATTATTTGCATTTCTGGTTTTATCGTGCCTGGTTTCTGCAGGACAAAATATTCCTGCGGCGCCGAATCCGCCCAGGCTGGTAAATGATTTTGCCCATGTGCTCACGGCTGATCAGATCTCGGATCTGGAGAGCAAACTGGTTGCTTACGACGATACCACTTCCATTCAGATAGCGGTTGTTACCGTTCAAACCACCGGGGATTACGAGATCGAGGATTATGCACTGAAAATTTTACGCGACTGGAAAATCGGAAATAAAAAAACCAATAACGGATTGCTGATCCTGGCGGCGATCCAGGATCATAAAGTCTATATTGCTACCGGATATGGCATGGAAGGTGCGGTGCCCGATATCACCGCCAAACAGATTATCGATAACGAGATCGTTCCCAATTTTCGCGCAAATAATTACTATCGCGGATTTGATCTGGCGGCAGATGCCATCATAAAGGCTTCGCACGGCGAATACAAAGCCCCTGAAGGCTATAATCAGCGCAAGAAAAGGGTAACGGCGGAGGAAGTGTATTGGGCATTATCCTCTTTATTATCATCATCGTTGTACTGGCAAGCCGCGGTGGCGGAGGCGGCGGCGGAGGCGGCCTGATGAGCCGTTCCGGTGTACTTCCCTTCATCCTCGGATCCATGCTCGGTTCTGCCGGAAGAGGCGGCGGCTGGTCCGGAGGGGCGGCGGCGGATTCGGCAGGCGGCGGAGGTGGTGGCTTTGGCGGATTCGGTGGCGGAAGCGGGGGCGGGGGTGGTGCCGGGGGGAGCTGGTAAGAAGGTTGACGGATGACGGTTGAACGGTTGACCAGGCACTTTTCATGTGTCGAATAATCGTGCATTCGAATTTGAAGATCATTGTGATACGCATTTAAGTCAGTCATACTGTTAATCCGTCATCTACCTCAACTCAAACTCATTCCTCCCCAATCTTCCCCCTGATATAATCCGCCTGAGCCTTCAACCCCATGGCTTCTTTCCGGTTGGCGATGGGGTTCAAGATATTGTTGTTGATGAGGGTGGAGATTTCTTTTCGCTGGGAGGAGGGGATGGTTTTTTGAAACCGTATAATTGCATCAACGCCTTTTTTACCTGGTCGTCGTTATGGATCTTCAGCAGGCTCATGGCGAAACGGGGCAGATTCTCAACTTTTTCATCACCCATGGGCATTTTATCAAATCCTTCGATCATCAGGTCAAATTTGCTGGTATCTCCCTGCTTTATAAAAATATCGACCATGGCATTGAGCAATTCTCCTTTGGCGGGATGTTTGGAAAACGCATCTGCGAGTTTGAAAGCTTCATCTGAGTCCAGTTCTCCGAGCGCCCTGAGGGCGTTGCCGGCAACGGAATAGGAGGAGTCGGAAGCTTTTCTCAATAAAAAAGGATTTGTAATCCGGATTTTTGTATTCACCGAGGAGTTCGATGGCTGTTGCCTGAACGGTGCGGTAAGGATCATGGTGCGCCAGGTCTTCCAGGATTGGCTGCTACGGCTGTTTTGACGGCCGGCTTGGCCATGTCCAGCGCATCCATGGCGTATTTCCTGAAGTCGAAATAGCGGTCTCTCATGGCCAGCTTTAACAGGTCCAGCGCGGCCGGATCGTCCTGATGTTCCGAGCAAAAGTCAATGGCTTCCCGGCGGTCCAGGTAGAGCCCGGCGTGTTTGTACTGGAAAATAAAATTTGCCAGGGTTTTGTCATCTTTCTTTTCACACAATACAATCTTGTCGCCATCCACATTGATCAGGTCGGGGCGGTTATGATATGGGAAATAAAAACGTATCGTTCAGGTTTTCCAGCCACAGTTTATACCGTTGTTTCGAAGGTCCTTCATACACATCGATGGCCAGCGGAATGCGGAAAATCTTGCCGGTGTTCTGGGTCTGGTCTACCGTTACCATGGCCGTTTTCTTTGCATCATCATAAGCATAATGGATATCCAGTTTGGGATGTCCGCTGCCATAATACCACTGGTTCCAGTACCAGTTCAGATCCTGGCCGGTAACCTCTTCAAATGCCAGCCGCAGGTTCTGCGCTTCCGCATTTCTGAATTTATGCTGGTTAAGGTAGAGATTTAGGGATTTGAAAAAAGCGCTGTCGCCGACATAATTCCTCAGCATATTCAGAATGCGGCCTCCTTTGGAATAGGTAACCATATCGAACATGTCTTCCCGGTCGGGGTAATGAAAACGCACCAGGTCCTTTGAAGGATTTGAAGGATCGGCCAGGTATTTTTCCATGTCATGGTAATTGGTGGCATCGCCGGCATCCTTACCGTGTTTGTATTCAGCCCAGAGGGTTTCGCTGAAATTGGCGAAAGATTCATTTAGGGTGAGGTTGCTCCAGCTTTCAGTGGTGACCAGGTCGCCGAACCACTGGTGAAACAATTCATGGGCTATATATTCTTCGTATTTATTGCCATCCGTTAGCTGCCGTGCATCCTGCTGCAGGGCATCGGTATGCAGGGTGGCGGTTGTATTTTCCATGGCGCCGCTTACGTAATCGCGGGCGGTCATCTGGGAATATTTTACCCAGGGAAATTCCACGCCCAGCACCCGGGAATAAAAAGCGATCATTTCCGGGGTGAGCCCGAAAATCCTGCGGGCGACCGGTGCATACTCCTTCTCCACATAATAACTCACTTCTTTGCCCTTATAAGAATCTTTAATGACGGCATAATCGCCCACGCCCATAAAAAACAGGTAAGGCGCGTGGGGAAGGTCCATTTTCCAGGTGTCGGTACGGGTACCATCTGCATTTTTCTTCCTGGAAATCAGTTTACCGTTGGAAAGGGTTACATATTTGGCAGGAACGGTCATGCTGATTTCTTCCGTACATTTCTGATCGGGTTTATCGATGGTGGGGAACCAGGCGGAATTGGATTCGGTTTCGCCCTGGGTCCAGATCTGGGTGGGTTTATCTTTGTCTTTACCCAGCGGGTTGATGAAATATAAACCTTTGGCATCCGTTATGGCTGCGCTGCCTTGTGCCTTTAACTCATTGGGTTTGGAGGTATAATCTATGTAAACGGTGTAATTTTCTTTGCTGACGGTACGTTCTATCCAGGTGAATGTTCAGCGTGGAACCATCATAGTTATATTTTAGCGGGGAACGGGATTTGCCTTTCATCAGGGAGACCTCGTGGATTTCCATTCCTTTTGCATCGAGGGAAAGGGAATCTGTCGGGTAGAAATGGGGTTTCAGGGTTATCCAGGCTTTTCCATAGAGGTAGACTTCTGGAATAGTCGAACCTTACATCCAGTTTGGTATCGACCAGATCGTTGATATGTGGGAGCGGTGGCCCGGTAAATGGCAAGTGCGGAATCTTTGTTGGATCTGATGTTCTTTCGCTGGGCAGCCAGCGCGCAGATCAAAAACAGGGAGAAACAGAACAACAGAAATCGTTTCATTCGAATACGTTTTTTTAAAGTGGGCAAAGCTAGCGATATGAACAAGCAAGAAATATAAAAAAATGCAAAAGCTTCGTCTCTTTGGGATGAACGGTTTCATTAGCCCTGATCCTGGCGTGTACGGCCGGAGTTGCCCGCGGGCAGCAGGCGGGTTACCTGATTTTAATTGATGCGGAAAATAAACAGCCATTTACGGCCCGGATTGGGGATAACCTGATGCAATCCACCGTTCACGGGCATCTCCTGATTTCGCAGTTGAAGAGACAGTATTTACCAGGTGGCGATCCGGTTTCCGCATAACCCGGTTCCGACCAGGTTTTTCCGGTCAATATGCGTAAAAAGGATCTGGGACTTCAGCTGCAGGGGAGCCGATAGATCCTGGGTATTGTATAACTGGCAATCCAAAGAAACCATCAGGCCTTTAAAAGAAGTGGATAGCAGCCGCCTGCTCGATCAGGGAATCAAACGGGAGGACGGATTTTCCAGCCTCATGGCCGCCGTGGTGAATGATACCTCCGTGATGTATACGACTTTCACCTGGAATAATCTTTCGAAAGATACAGTACCAGAGGATAGCCGGATCAGCCGGGGACAGGTACAGCGCCATCGGCAGTGCCGGCTGGAAAAACCGGTAAGAAGACTCAGCACTGCCTCGATACGCCGGATGGTAAAAAACGACAAAACTCCGGTTCCGGATACTTTAAAATCAAAAGGGATTGTCAAAACGGTCGCTCCGAAATCCGAAGTTAAAAAGTTAAGGGAAGTATCACTGAAGATCTCCCGGAAACTGGTTTTTCAGGACATTTCTCCCGAAGGGGAAAAAGATACGGTCACGCTTTTCGTATATTTCGAAAATCCGGAGCCGGTTGCAAAAAAGCGTTATGAAGATCCCATGGTGACGGCGAGACGGTTATTGAAGAATGATACTGCCCTGAAAAAGCAGGACAGGCCGGAAAAAGAAATTCATGTCCCGGCTGAAAAAGAACTGGTGAAAAACGCGGGAAGCGGCAGCCTGAAAAAGGAACCGGAAACAGTAAAAGCGGATATAGCGGAAACGGCCCTGAAACCCGTTGCCGGCTGCACACAGCAGGCAACGGAAGCAGATGTGACAGCGCTGAGGTCGGCCATTCTGGTCCGTAATACGGAAGAGGAAAAGATATCGGTATCCTCCGGAGCATTCGCCATGAAATGCTTTTCGGTCGTGCAGATCCGGCAGCTGGCTGAATTGTTTGTTTCGGACAAGGCGAAGTACTTATTCTTACATGCCGCGCACGGCCATGTTGCGGATCGGGATCATTTTCCGGAGCTGGCGGATTTACTCCTCGATAAAACCTATCTGAAAAAATTCAGAACCCTCGTGCATAAGCGGGGGTAAAAGAGACAGCCCTTATCTTTATGGCATGTCGCGCTATTTCCTCGAACTTTCCTATAAAGGGCACTGCCTACAGCGGATTTCAGGTTCAGGCCAATGCCAATTCCATTCAGGAAGAAATAGAAAAAGCATTTGTGATTTTTTTCCGGCAGCCGGTCATGATGACGGGCGCTTCCCGTACGGATACCGGGGTTCATGCCCGGCAGAATTATTTTCATTTTGATTTTGAAGAAACGGTTAGTCCGGAGATGGTTTATCGGCTGAATGCCATCCTGCCCGGGGATATCAGCATTCGGTCCATTACCGCGGTATGCCGGCGGAGGCCCATTGCCGTTTTGATGCGGAAAGCCGGGAATACCGGTATTATATATATGGGAAGAAAGATCCTTTTTTGCAGGACCGGGCCTATTTTATCCTTATCCGGTGGACTGGGAGCTGTTGCAGGCAGGTGGCCGGGCGGATAAAGGAAATGACGGATTTTACGAGTTTTCTGCAAACGCAATACCCAGGTAAAGCACTTCCGTTGTACGGTTATGGAAAGTCATTGGGAAAAGGAGGGGGATTGCATGGTCTACCGGATCCGGGCAAACCGGTTTCTGCGGGGCATGGTGCGGGGGCTAACAGGCACCATGCTGCTAGTGGGCAGGGGTAGTCTATCGCTGGAGGAGTTCGAAGAAATTTGAACGGAAAAGACCGTCGAAAGTGAATTTTAATGTACCGGCAAAGGGATTGTTTTTGGAGAAGGTGCGGTATCCGGGGAAATGTGATTAATGTGGATGTGAGAAAAAGTGGGAATCTGGTAAATATTCGGAGTGATCGGCAAATGCAATAAAAAAATTGAAGCGAAAGTGATAAAATCTTCTCATTAACAGCCAGCTGACCATTCAGCATTTCAGACGAATTTGAAATTTTCACATCCACATTAACATATATCCTTGTTTAAAATTTATTTGGAATGAACTGTCTGCGCACTTATCTTTGCGGCCGCTTTTTGAAAGAATGACACGGATGAAGTGAAGGAGAATGACGGTGTGAATAAGTAATTAGGCAGAAAAGTTTTAACGGGAAGGATTTAGGTTGTACATTTGCCGTCCGTTTAAAAACAAACAGTTCTTAAAAACATTCTGGTCATCAAATATTTTCTCCTGGTTAATTCTGAGAAATAATTGGTCGAATAGATAAAGGCACTTACCTTTGCATCCCCGCTCAAAAAAACGGGGCGGCAGTAACGCCGGAAGTTCTTTGAAAGTATGGAAGCAACAGCAACTTTTTTCTGGTTTTTTAAAACCAGATCAGAGTAAGGTTTATTAGCAAAAACATTCGAACAAGACGTTAATTTCCGAAAGAGATTAAAGTCATGGTCAAAACTCATTTACAATGGAGAGTTTGATCCTGGCTCAGGATGAACGCTAGCGGCAGGCTTAATACATGCAAGTCGTGGGGCAGCGCAGTGTAGCAATACATGGGCGGCGACCGGCAAACGGGTGCGGAACACGTACGCAACCTTCCTTTAAGTGGGGAATAGCCCGGGGAAACCCGGATTAATACCCCGTAACATTATGAAGTGGCATCACTTTATAATTATAGCTCCGGCGCTTAAAGATGGGCGTGCGTCTGATTAGGTAGTTGGCGGGGTAACGGCCCACCAAGCCTACGATCAGTAACTGGTGTGAGAGCACGACCAGTCACACGGGCACTGAGACACGGGCCCGACTCCTACGGGAGGCAGCAGTAAGGAATATTGGTCAATGGACGCAAGTCTGAACCAGCCATGCCGCGTGGAGGATGAAGGTCCTCTGGATTGTAAACTTCTTTTATTTGGGAAGAAACCCACGATTTCTATTGGTGGTTGACGGTACCAGATGAATAAGCACCGGCTAACTCCGTGCCAGCAGCCGCGGTAATACGGAGGGTGCAAGCGTTATCCGGATTCACTGGGTTTAAAGGGTGCGTAGGTGGGCAGGTAAGTCAGTGGTGAAATCTCCGAGCTTAACTCGGAAACTGCCGTTGATACTATCTGTCTTGAATATAGTGGAGGTGAGCGGAATATGTCATGTAGCGGTGAAATGCTTAGATATGACATAGAACACCAATTGCGAAGGCAGCTCGCTACACGATTATTGACGCTGAGGCACGAAAGCGTGGGGATCAAACAGGATTAGATACCCTGGTAGTCCACGCCCTAAACGATGGATTACTCGACATCAGCGATACACTGTTGGTGTCTGAGCGAAAGCATTAAGTATCCCACCTGGGAAGTACGACCGCAAGGTTGAAACTCAAAGGAATTGGCGGGGGTCCGCACAAGCGGTGGAGCATGTGGTTTAATTCGATGATACGCGAGGAACCTTACCTGGGCTAGAATGCAGTCTGACCGTGGGTGAAAGCTCATTTTGTAGCAATACACAGTTTGTAAGGTGCTGCATGGCTGTCGTCAGCTCGTGCCGTGAGGTGTTGGGTTAAGTCCCGCAACGAGCGCAACCCCCATCACTAGTTGCCATCAGGTAATGCTGGGAACTCTAGTGAAACTGCCGTCGTAAGACGTGAGGAAGGAGGGGATGATGTCAAGTCATCATGGCCTTTATGCCCAGGGCTACACACGTGCTACAATGGGGAGGACAAAGGGCTGCAACACAGCGATATGAAGCTAATCCCAAAAACCTCCTCTCAGTTCAGATTGCAGTCTGCAACTCGACTGCATGAAGCTGGAATCGCTAGTAATCGTATATCAGCAATGATACGGTGAATACGTTCCCGGACCTTGCACACACCGCCCGTCAAGCCATGGAAGCCGGGTGTACCTAAAGTCGGTAACCGCAAGGAGCCGCCTAGGGTAAAACTGGTGACTGGGGCTAAGTCGTAACAAGGTAGCCGTATCGGAAGGTGCGGCTGGAATACCTCCTTTTTAGAGCTTATCTTTTGTCTCCGGGCGAATAGATTCAATGATAGATCTTATGCTGTTGCTTCCTGCTTTTAATTTTTTTAGTTCTTTATAGTAACCCGATAATAAGGGGCTACAGCAGATCCGTAGCTCAGCCTGGTTAGAGCACTACACTGATAATGTAGGGGTCAGCAGTTCAAATCTGCTCGGGTCTACCGATCAAGCTCGAAGCTTAAAGCTGAAAGCTGAACGCCCGAATAGAGTATCTGATAAGATGGTTTAGCTTAAGCCTTCTGCGTTATAGCTTCAGCGGTCGAAGGGGGATTAGCTCAGCTGGCTAGAGCACCTGCCTTGCACGCAGGGGGTCATCGGTTCGACTCCGATATCCTCCACAACAAGCTTAAAGCTCAAGGATTAAAGCTTAAAGTTTGAGTTGAAAAGTTCTTTTACATACTGATGTTTGACTATAAATTTCTATAGGTCTGATGATTCGTAATCATAACATCATCTATCTTAAGCATTTGGCTTTAGGCTTTAAGCCTTGAGCTTTAGCTTGATTAAGTTCTTTGACATATTGGGAAAAAGTTGTAATACCGAGTATTATTTTTATCGATGACACAGATGTCATCAGTCTGTTGTCATATTATTTTTAATTTTTTTAAAGCAATTAAGGGCGTATGGTGGATGCCTTGGCTCTGAGAGGCGATGAAGGACGTGGTAAGCTGCGATAAGCTGCGGGGAGCTGCACACAAGCATTATATCCGCAGATTTCCGAATGGGACAACCCAGTACACTGAAGGTGTATTATCCGCGAAGGCGGAAGCCAACCCTGGGAACTGAAACATCTAAGTACCAGGAGGAAAAGAAAACAAACGTGATTCCCTGAGTAGTGGCGAGCGAAAAGGAAATAGCCCAAACCCAGGCAGCGTGCTGCTTGGGGGTTGTAGGACCGCATTTAGAAACTGTCATCAAGCTGAATCTTCTGGAAAGTTGAGCCATAGCGGGTGATAGCCCCGTAAGCACAAATTGACAGGGACGAGCGGTATCCTGAGTAAGGCGGGACCGGAGAAATCCTGCCTGAATCTGCCGGCACCATCCGGTAAGGCTAAATACTCCTCAGAGACCGATAGTGAACCAGTACCGTAAGGGAAAGGTGAAAAGCACCCTAAATAAGGGAGTGAAATAGTACCTGAAACCGTACGCCTACAAGCGGTCGGAGTCCTATAGCAATATACGGATGACGGCGTGCCTTTTGCATAATGAGCCTACGAGTTGCTCCTCACTGGCGAGGTTAAGTTCTTTAGTAACGGAGCCGTAGCGAAAGCGAGTCCAAATAGGGCGCTTAGTCAGTGGGGGCAGACGCGAAACTTTGTGATCTATCCATGGGCAGGTTGAAGGTGCGGTAACACACACTGGAGGACCGAACCCATTAGCGTTGAAAAGCTATGGGATGACCTGTGGATAGGGGTGAAAGGCCAATCAAACTGAGAGATAGCTCGTTCTCCCCGAAATGTTTTTAGGAACAGCGTCGCATATAGAAGTTTATTAGAGGTAGAGCTACTGATTGGGCTAGGGGGCTTCACCGCCTACCAAACCCTGACAAACTCCGAATGCTAATAAATATCTGCGGCAGTGAGGCTGCGGGCGCTAAGATCCGTGGCCGAGAGGGAAATAACCCAGATTAGCAACTAAGGTCCCTAATACGTAGTTAAGTTGATCAAACGAAGTTTGAATTCTATAACAGCCAGGATGTTGGCTTGGAAGCAGCCATTCATTTAAAGAGTGCGTAACAGCTCACTGGTCGAGAGGTTCAGGCACGGAAAATAATCGGGCATCAAACTACGAACCGAAGTTCTAAGATCGCCACTACGTGGATGATCGGTAGGGGAGCATTCTGATCTGCAGTGAAGGTGTGCGGCGACGCATGCTGGAGCGTTCAGAAACGAAAATGTAGGCATAAGTAACGATAAATAGAGTGAAAAACTCTATCGCCGTAAGTCTAAGGGTTCCTGATCAACGTTAATCGGATCAGGGTTAGTCTGGTCCTTAGTCAAACCCGAAAGGGGTAGCTGATGGAAAACTGGTTAATATTCCAGTACCTGCTTTAATTTCGATGGGGTGACGCGGAAGTGAACGACTCACGAGGGAAACGGAATTCCACGTTTAAGTATGTAGTTATAGGTTTTACAGGCAAATCCGTAGAGATTGACGAAATACGAAAGTATATGAGGGCTTCGGCCTGATTGAGAGTGCTAATAGCCTCCAAGAAAAACCTCTAAGGTTAGGTTAAAGCAGCCAGTACCGCAAACCGACACAGGTAGACGAGATGAATATTCTAAGGCGCTCGGGTGAGCCGTGGAGAAGGAACTAGGCAAATTGATGCTGTAACTTCGGGATAAAGCATACCCACTTCGGTGGGTCTCAGTAAAATGGTTCAACCAACTGTTTAACAAAAACACAGGGCCCTGCAAAATCGAAAGATGACGTATAGAGCCTGATACCTGCCCGGTGCTGGAAGGTTAAGGAAGGATGTTCGGCGCAAGCCAAAGCTTCTGACTGAAGCCCCAGTAAACGGCGGCCGTAACTATAACGGTCCTAAGGTAGCGAAATTCCTTGTCGGGTAAGTTCCGACCTGCACGAATGGTCTAATGAGTTGAACACTGTCTCCTCCACGAGCCCGGTGAAATTGTAGTATCGGTGAAGATGCCGGTTACCCGTCACGGGACGGAAAGACCCCGTGAACCTTCACTACAACTTTGCATTGATTTTGAATTACGGATGTGTAGAATAGTTGGGACGCTACGAAGCCTTGCCGCCAGGTGGGGTGGAGCGGTCGTTGAAATACCAACCTTCTTTGATTTAGAATCTAATCCCTTGCGGGAAACAGTGCATGGTGGGTAGTTTGACTGGGGTGGTCGCCTCCTAAAGTGTAACGGAGGCTTGCAAAGGTACCCTCAGTACGGTTGGTAATCGTACGAAGAGCGCATTAGTATAAGGGTGCTTGACTGTGAGGCATACAAGCCGAGCAGGAGCGAAAGCCGGCTAAAGTGATCCGGCGGTTCTGTATGGAAGGGCCGTCGCTCAAAGGATAAAAGGTACTCCGGGGATAACAGGCTGATCTCCCCCAAGAGCTCATATCGACGGGGAGGTTTGGCACCTCGATGTCGGTTCGTCACATCCTGGGGCTGGAGAAGGTCCCAAGGGTTCGGCTGTTCGCCGATTAAAGTGGCACGTGAACTGGGTTCAGAACGTCGCAAGACAGTTCGGTCCCTATCTGTGATGGGCGTAAGTAAATTGAGTGGACATGACCTTAGTACGAGAGGACCGGGTCGTACGTACCGCTGGTGTATCAGTTGTGCCGCCAGGTGCAGTGCTGAGTAGCTATGTACGGACAGGATAAACGCTGAAAGCATCTAAGCGTGAAACCTTCCACAAGATGAGTTTTCTTTTAAGGGTCGTCAAAGACTATGACGTTGATAGGCTACAGGTGTAAAACTGGTAACAGTAAAGCCGAGTAGTACTAATTGCCCGTATGCTTTAATTTTTTTTTATTTACTTTTACAACTTTCCGAATATGATTATTTAAATGCAAATGATAAGTTCGTATTACAACTGTCCAATATGTCAATTTATTAAAGCAGCTTATAGCTTATAGCTCTCAGCTTATTAATTTCTTATGGTGGTTTTTCCGAGGGTGTTCACCTCTTCCCATACCGAACAGAGAAGTTAAGCCCCTTATGGCCGATGGTACTGCACCACAATGCGGGAGAGTAGGTAGCTGCCATATTTATTGAAGCCTCGTCTTTTCAGACGGGGCTTTTTTTTTGCTTAACGGCGCCGGCATTCAGGTAATATAATTTCAGAATACAAAATAAGATAACCATCAGACAATATCGGGTATATGGATTTTCATATTGATCGGTAAATTTACCGTAAGCAATTGTCTATGGTTAAATGCCGCTTCCCTGCCGAGTTCGAAAACGGAGATCATCAGAAGCGGCGTTTTTTATTTTAAACTTATTGTTATGTGTAAAGCCTTGTTTTTTTCCGGTATTTTCATCCTGACATTATTAAATGCAGCGTCTGCGCAGAATACCACGGTGAATGGCGATAAAAAATATCAGATCATTCATGGCCTTGGGGTGAATATCAATCCCCAGTCGTGGAATGTGAATCCGGATGCGGTTAAAAAAGTGATCGACAGCCTGGTGACCGGCATGGGATGCACAAGTTTCCGGCTCATGTATGACGATTGCGACTGGGAACATGTTAATGACAACGATGACCCCGATGTTTACAACTGGACCTACTACGATTCGGTCTATAGCGCCCCGCGATTTACCTGCGTCTGGAATACCATTCAATATTTAAATAGTAAGGGAATTACCGATATTACCCTGAGTCCCGATGGCGCAACCCCGGCCTGGATGGGGGGTACGAAACTGATTCCGGGCATGGAGGCGGAATATGCCGAAATGATCTCATCGATGGTGAACTACGGGATCAACCGCCGGAAACCGGCCATCCGTTTCATCATGATCTCCCCGATCAATGAAACGTCCTGCGATGGCAACGAAGGGGTGCTGACGACGGCGCCGGAATTCGACGCCATCTACAGCGCTGTGGCCACCCACCTGACCAATGATCATCTGAATTCGGTAACGGTAATCGGTCCGGATGACTGCGGCCGGTGGCCCGAAAATGCCCGGGTGATTTTATCCAATCCCGTGACCATGTCGAAAGTCTTGCGCATCGGTGGTCATTCTTATGGGAACTCAACATCCACCAGCCGGGGCCTGATCGATCTGGTAAAGAAATCGGCCTATCCCGATCGCGAAGTGATCATGACGGAAGCCAATGCTGTTTGCAATGGCTGCGACGGCGGCTTATACAACAAAAGCTATTCGTTTGCCGACTATGCGGGTCCTGCTTATCGGTTTATTCTGCAGCACCTGAATGCCGGTGTCAACGGCGTGCAGATTTGGGAGGGATATGACAGCCGCTACCATCATCCCAACAGGACCCTTACCTGGAGCATGTGGGGGATTTTCGGAATAAATGATACGACGCGTCCGGATGTATATACGCCCAGGGCTCATTTCTATGTATTTAAACAGCTGTATCGTTTTGTCAAACCGGGTTATCAAAGAATTGATATTTCAACGAAGCTGCCAAAAATGACCGTATCTGCATTCGTTAATCCCCTTGACGGGACCTTGATTATCACCGGAAAGAACGACAGCGATAAAGCCCAAACCATGGACGTTGCGCTGAGGGGCCTTTCTGCGGCATCCCCACTGAAATATTTCTATTCGGATGAGCAACATCATTTTTCGCAGGGACCCGATCTGCCGGTAAAAGGTCATTCTTTTTCGAAATTGATTCCAGCTTACTGTGTTTTTACCCTGGTGGGTAAGTAAGTCAGCGGCTGCTATCCCTTGTTAATCTAAGTCGTTTGCCCCGGAAACTTCTTGACACGGAAATTCAACAATCATTCTATTTTGTAATAAATAAAAAATGAAATACAGGATCAAACATTTTGCGCCGCTGTTATTGCTGATCGGTTTGTTTATTACTAAAACCGATTATGCAGCAGACAATGCACATTATCCTATCCTTGTGTTAGCCACTGACCGGAATTTCGGATCCTTTACCGGAGAAATATTAAAAACAGAAGGCTTTAATGAATTCCGGATGGATTCGCTGACGGATAAAACCAAATTGAGTTATCTGAAGAAGTTTGATGTTGTTATTCTGGCGGAAACCGCCGTAACAAATCCGCAAATGGAAATGCTTGCCAGCTACGTAAAAGAAGGAGGAAGTTTAATTGCTTTCAGACCCGACAAAAAGCTGAGTGATATTTTTGGGATAGCTGACAGGGGCGGCACGGAGACGGAAGGATATATTGCCATCAACACAAATGAAGGTATCGGTAAAGGCATTACGTCTGAATCCTTACAGCTTCATGGAGAAGCGGATCTGTATGATTTAAAGGGCGGAATAAAAATAGCCGATTTATATAAGGACGGAATGACGGCAACCGGGCAACCGGCGGTTGTAATAAATGATTATGGGAAAGGTCATGCGATGGCTTTTGTTTATAATCTGCCCCAGAGCATTGTATATACAAGACAGGGGAATTACCGGAACGCGGGGCAGGAAATGGATGGCATAACCGGTATCCGCGCCATGGATATGTTTACCAATGGCTGGGTGGATACAACGAAGAACGTGCTCAATCAGGCAGATGAACAAATGCGGTTATTATCTCATGGCATTGAAAAAATGAATAGTTATTCAAAGCCGCTTCCACGATTCTGGTATTTTCCGGATTCGCTAAAATGCCTGGTGACATTAAATAATGATGGAGAAGATTCTAAAGAAGCGGAGTTTCAGCCCCAGTTTGCGGATGTTGCTTCCAAAGGAGCGAAAATGACCCTTTATGTTAAGGAAACAGATCTGATTTCGGAGAAATGGATTACTGAGTGGCGGAATAAGGGCTTTGAAATATCCGGACATCCGAATGATACCAGGCAGGCTGTTAACCCCGACTGGAATACCATGGACAGTGTTTATAAAGAATTGCTGGGAAGGCTGAATAAAAGTTATGGGGTTCCCGGGATGAATACCGTGGTTAATCATTGGTTCGTGTGGACGGGGAAAGATGCGGACGGAACTAAAAACTTTGCGGCTCAGGCAAGGATCGAAGAACAAAACGGCGTCCGGCTGGACTGCAATTATGCGCGTTATGATAATTTTTCCAATCAGGGCCATTTCCTTGGCGCCATGGGCACAGACCAGGGCAATTATACGGGGAGTGGCCTGGTTATGAGATTTGCCGACATCCGGGGCAGCGTGATCAATGTGTATCAGCAACTGAACAGTGTATATGATCAGCAGTACATGGAGCATAAAGATCAGGACGGATTTTTTAATTGTTTCCAGGGGTTGATGGACAGGAGCCTGAACAATGAAGTGTATTCTTTTATATGCGTTAAAGCGCATAATGCTGAATACTTTTTTTCCAAAATTCCGCTGATGAAAATGCTGGATTATGCGAATGACCGGGGAATTCCCGGTCTGGACAGAACAAAGACTCCTGGGCTTTCTCAATGCGAGAGAAGAAGCCGGTTTTGCCCGTGTGAATTGGGCAGGAGATGTCTTATCGTTTAAAATAAAATCTACATTAAAGGATAGCAATAAGCTAACCTGCATGATTCCCTACTATTTTAACGGGAAGAGAATAAATAAGATAACAGTGAACGGAGACGAACAATCGTATATCATCAGATCCGTCAAGGGCTTTGAATATGCCATGCTGCCGGTTAAGCCGGGATCAGATTACAAGATAAAAGCCCGCTATATGAACTAAACGTCTGTAACAGGAATTGCCCATGGATGTTAATCCAGGCTTAACACGAAAGATTCCAAAATAAATTGAGTTCTGTGAAATCAATTAAAGATACATGTCGGCCATTTGCATTCCTGCTGCTGACTTGTTGCATCGCCAGGCTGCAAATCAATGCAAAAAGCCGGGCCGGGCAATGCTGAACAACCGATCATCGTAAGCTCCGATTTTGACTGCGGAAGTATTGATACACTGATCGAATCGTCAGCAAATTTTTTGACCGGCAACACCTTACACTGGAAGCATAAGAGCAGCCCGGACGATCAGTATTACTGGTTTTATTTCAGGATGGATCATGTATTAAACAAGACCGTTACGGTTAAACTAAACCGCCTCATCGGTATTTACCGCGGCAACCCTCACCTGATTTACACGGAAGGAACACAGCCTGTATATTCCTACGACAAAATACATTGGCAAAGAATTAGCGACGTCCGGTATAACGATTCCCTTCATACGTTTACATTCAGGAACAATTATACCAGTGATTCCGTATGGGTTGCCTATGCACATCCCTACCCTTATAGCAGGGAAATGGAATTTATTCGTTCTTTACCGGGAAAGTCGCCCTACCTGAATGTTGAAGTATTAGGAGTATCTGAACAATCCAGGAGCATCAGGCTCCTGACCATAACAGATCCGGATGTTCCGGATACGGAGAAAAAAGTAGTTTTCATCACTACCCTTCAGCATGCAGGTGAATATATCGGAGGTTTTTTCGCAGAAGGGATGGTGAATTTTTTACTTTCTGATCAACCTGAAGCGGTCAGGGCCAGAAAAAAAACAATTTATAAGATCGTACCCATGATGAATCCCGATGGCATTTATCACGGCATGACCAGACTGAACGCCGATTATGAAGATCTGAACCAGGAATGGGATGATGATTTTACGGATGCCGCTCATGCACCCACTGAACCGGAAGTTGCCTGTGTTAAAAAATGGATAAGGAACTGGATAAAGGAAGGAAAAAAGATTGATCTCGGGCTGGATGTCCATAGCCAGGGTCAGCAGGGAACAATGAATATCC
Organism: uncultured Chitinophagaceae bacterium; assembly: GCA_963801295.1. Taxonomy (GTDB): domain Bacteria; phylum Bacteroidota; class Bacteroidia; order Chitinophagales; family Chitinophagaceae; genus Puia. Next base: position 9,846 of record CAWDEH010000008.1, on the reverse strand, counting down.
TGCATGTTCCGGACGGGACGCTGACTGATCTCCCGGAGCAATTGAATAAATACTGGCCGGTTGTATTAATACCAATGACCTTCTCCGGTTCAGCGAACGATTGCCTGCTCAATGAATTTCATGTGACTTCGGGAACCTTTGAAATACCTCAGTCTAATATTAATGGCGGATCCTATCTGACCATCGCGGACTATCAGTCTTATGGGAAAGGAACTGTGGAGGGAATAACTGATTATTTCGCTTCATCCAGGCCATAAAGCTTATTTTTATTGGCATCTGTCATTGGGCTAACTGCATTCAATCATGAAGACATTTGAAAGTCTGTTTATCCTGGTACTATGCTTTATAAGCAGGTCGACTTTTTGCCAGGCCCTGGGTACAGACCCGGAAGCGGGAAGAGGAACTTATAAAAACCGGGTGTTTTTTAATCTTGAACGGTACTGGGACTCTGCAAGAGTATGTAACAATCCGCATAAAGGATGGTGCATCCATTACTACGATAACGGGATCACCAATTATGGAAACCGGATGGACCCGCATGATTCGCTGCCCGATTTTCCAGGGCTTAATGATATTTATCTCCGCCTGGCCTGGAGCTATCTCGAGCCTGAGGAAGGGAAATATAACTGGCTGCTGATTGATTCAATTATTAACCGCTGGGTAAATTGGGGCCATACCATTTCGTTTCGCATTACGTGCAAAGAAACCGAAATCGTTTATGCCACGCCTGAATGGGTTAGAAAGGCGGGGGCAAAAGGAAAATTCATTCAACATCCCGAGTTGAATATTCAGGCATGGGCGCCAGATTATGGCGATCCTGTTTTTCTCCAAAAACTCGGAAATTTCCACGAAGCCTTTGCAGCCCGCTACGATGGAAAGCCATGGGTGGAATATATTGATATCGGAAGTCTGGGCGACTGGGGTGAGGGTCATACGGCCTATTCAGGATGGCAGGATATTCCCGCCAGCGCTGTAAAAAAGCACATTGATCTCTATAAAAAGTATTATAAAAAATCCGTGCTGATTCTTAGCGACGATGCCATTGGTCAGCGGAACACAGATGATGGAGCGGATTATGAAATATTCAGGTACTGCCTGGCCAGGGGCATCGGTTTCCGGGACGACAGCGGAAATGTTGAATGGTATAAAAAACTCGGCTTTGGCCCGTCCTGCATCCGCACACCGGAACTCTATAATGCGACCTACAGGAAACTGCCTGTAGTACTTGAATCGGATCACTACGGAGATGCCCTTTCCAATGGTATGTGGGGAGATGGCTCCGGTTTTGAAAAAGCCATTCATGAAACCCATGCCAGCATCATTGGCTTTCATTATTATCCACGGGAGTGGCTGAAAGATAATTACAACCTGGCCGTACGGCTTGCCAACCTCAGCGGATATTGGTATTTTCCAAAATTTGCCATGCTGCCGGATACGCTCCGCAGGCAGACAGGAAGTAATTATCTTCGGATGACCTGGGAAAATCACGGTGTTGCGCCGGCCTATCATCATTTTAAACTTTTGGCTAAACTGACGGCTAAAAATAAAGACGGAGAATTCGTTCAGGAATTATCCGGTTCGGATAACCGGACCTGGCTGCCCGGCGATATTATTGCCGAAGCAGTACCCGCTGGGAATAAATAAGGATCTGAAAGAAGGGAAATACGATCTGTTGATTAGCCTGAGGGACGACTGCGGATTTCACAATAAACCCGTTGACCTCGCCAGTCAAAAAAGAAAGGGAAAAGGAGCCCGGATGGTATAAACTGGGAGAGGTGATCGTTAAATAGCGGGTCAGCCTGCTTTCTGCCGGCTTTGCTGAAGCTTTTCAATGGTCTGCGACCTCTTCCGGGGAAGCGCAATCAGTTCATTATTGAGATATCCGGTGCTGCCTTTCCAGGGTAGAACGAAGGATTCCGAGCGCTTTACGGATGTGCTGATCAACGGTGTGCTCAGAAATATTAAGGCGTTGTGCAATGCTTTTATAAGTCAGGTTTTCCTGGCGACTGAGTTTGAATACTTCCCGGCATTTTGGCGGTAGTTTCTCAATCTGCCTTTGGATGATTTGCAATTGTTCTTTGTTTTCCAGTATACGATTTCCTTCATCCGCCATTGTACCGCTTTCACTTAACAATAGCTGGTTATGGTATTTCCGCTTCACCAGTTCATGCCGGTAATAATTGAATATTTTATTTTTTGCGATGGTAAAAAGCCAGGCGTTAAAATGCCCGATCAGGTGCAGATCCATCTTTTGCTGGTACACGGCGAGGAAGACATCCTGCGTAAGTTCCCTGGCCGTTTCTTCGGAACCCGTCTTTCCTGCAATCAGGGTCATCAGTTCAATCACGTATCTTTTATATAGCATTTCGAATGCTATGTCATCACCCTGTTGCCACAGCATGATGAGTGAAAGGTCGCTATTGTGTTGTAAATCTTTAATGAAAAAGAATTGATTGACAAATCTACCGAAAATTAGTATATGACCTGTCTGGTTTAGTCTCCTTGTCTCCGGGATCAAAAAAGCAAAAAAAAAACGCGCAGGCGAATAATGGAACAGGGGCTCTCAGGTTACTTACCGATCATGGATGTGTGCATAGTGATGCAATAAACTCCGGATCATATTTATTCTATGGAGAAACAGCGGCTGCTTTATTTACTGAATCAACATGAAAGCAATTGTTTAACCGATGCGGAACGCGTGGAACTGGAGCAATGGTATGAGACACTGGATAGGGGCGCAACCGATTTTGCAGAACGCCGCCGCTTCAGCGCAACGGATGAGGAAATGTTCCTGGAATTTCGTCGAAACAGGTTAAAGGAAGCTGCGCCTCTGCGCAAAATGGGCTCGTTTTACCGGCTGATCCGGGTAGCGGCGATCCTGATCGGCATCTGCCTGGCCGGCGGCGCTTATCTCTTTTTTTCCAGAGGGCAGCGCGAAGAAATGACCTATATCAGCAGGCAGCCGGGACAGCATGAGATTGATCCGGAACCTGGTCGTAATAAGGCTGTACTTACCCTTGCGAATGGTACGAAAATTTTGCTGGACAGCGCTGCAAATGGTGAGCTGGCCATACAGGGTAATGTTAAGGTGGTGAAACTGGCAGATGGCCGATTGGCGTACAACGGCATGAGCGGATATGGTCGTGAAGGATTATATAATACGATGAGTACGCCGAGGGGTGGCCAGTATGAACTGACTTTACCGGATGGCACGAAGGTGTGGTTGAATTCAGCCTCCGAGATCCGGTATCCCACTGCTTTCGGTGGAAGTCAAAGAAAAGTGGAGATCAGCGGGGAAGTTTATTTTGAAGTAGCTCCTTCCCTTTCAGCCAGCACCGGAGAAAGAATACCTTTTAAGGTTTCGATGGATGATGGAGAAGAAATAGAAGTACTCGGTACACATTTTAATGTGAATGCTTATCGGGAAGAAGGCCCTGTTAAAACAACGTTGTTGGAAGGCTCGGTGAAGCTAACTAAGCAAGGCAGATCGGTATTGGTCGCCCCGGGCCAGCAGGCTGTTCTTACCACCGAAGGCTATTCTTTTTCAAAACCGGATCTTGAAAAGGTAATGGCATGGAAGACAGGATTTTTTGATTTTGATAATCTGGATCTTACTTCCATCATGCGCCAGATCAGTCGCTGGTATGATGTGGATGTTGTTTTTGACAGCGAACCTCACCCGTACACTTTTGGTGGCCGCATTAGCAAAAGCTTACCCTTATCGGGTGTGCTGAAGATGTTCGAGGAAAACGGCGTTGCCTTCCGGATGGAAGGCGATAAGCTGCATGTGGATCCTTAGTTGAGATCATGAAGGTTTCCCGGATTCGGATCCTGGTTAACTTAAACGAAAAACCGGAAGTGTTGAGACCACCTCCGGCAAAGCGTTGAGCTAACTTTTTAATACAATCGTTCGGACTGTTTATTCATTAACCCAAACATTACAAAGTTATGTATTTTAGATTGCGTGGCCCCGGTTTTACTTCCGGAGTTCTTTGCATCCCGCATTATGCGGGATTTACCAAAACCCTGCGGATCATGAAGATAACCGCTATCATCTTAATCAGTACCTGCCTTCAGGTTGCCGCCCGCTCGGATGCGCAAACCATCAGCTTTTCATTAAAGAATGTTCCGGTACAAAAGGTATTCAAGGAGGCATCCCGCCAGGCGGGTATTTCCATTGTATACAGCGAAGCGCTGTTTAAGAACTTCGACCGCGTTACGATTGCCGTAAAGAACGCTACGATTGCAGAAGTGCTGGATAAATGCCTGCGAAATCAGCCTTTTTATTATAGCATAGACGGGAAGACGATTGTTATAAAGAAGAAGCTTACTGTTGCAGAAACGCTTCGGCCCGAAGAAAGCCCCTTACCACCTGTTGATATTAAGGGAAGGGTGGTTAATGAAAATGGAGAGCCGCTGGCCGGGGCCACAATACAGATAAAAGGATCCAAAAAATTCGCGGTGACGGATGCGGATGGATATTTTTCCATAGACGTTCCTTCAGGGAAAAAGACGATCCTGATATCTTCCTATGTTGGAATGGAAACCCGGGAACTGACTGCCCATGAAGGGAGCGAGTTGCTGATCAGGTTAAGTCCTGCAAATGCTGCTTTGTCTGATTTTGTCGTTGTCGGATATGGTACTTCGAGAAAAAAGGATATCACAGGTTCTGTTGCGTCTGTCGCTATGAACGAACAGGAAAAAACGCCTGTTATTGGAACCGAGCAGCTGTTGGAAGGAAGGGTGAGTGGCGTGCAGATTACGCAAAATCAATCCCAGCCCGGCGCGGTCTTTTCGGTGAGGATCCGGGGCACCAATTCCATCAGTTCGAGCAGCAGCCCGCTATTTGTCGTAGATGGCTATGCCGGCGGCAATGGGGGAGATCTTAATCCCAGCGATATTTTATCCATAGATGTATTGAAAGATGCTTCTGCAACGGCCATTTACGGGAGCCGCGGGGCAAACGGCGTGATCATCATTACAACAAAAAGAGGACGGCTCAATGCGCCGAAAGTGACCATTGACGGGTATATGGGGCTGCAGCAAATTGGAAAGGAATACAAGATGATGGATGCGAAACAATATGCCAGCTTTTCAAATACGGTGCAGGAGGAAAACAATAGCATAAATAATACCTCCAATCCCCTTCCCTTTACGCAAACCCAGATCAATTCCCTGGGAAAGGGTACTGACTGGCAGGATGCCATCTTCAGGAAAGCCAGCATATCGAATTACTCCGTTGCTTTTAACGGAGGTAATGCGGATTCGAAACATTATCTGAGTTTTAATTTTTTTGATCAGAAGGGCATTATCACGGGATCTGATTATAAGCGGGGAATTGTCCGGTTCAACCTGGATCAGAATGTCAGTTCCAGATTGAAGATAGGCGTCTCTTCCCAGATCGGGTATAGTTATCAGAATATGACGACGGTCAACACATCGGGAGGAGCTGATCAACCCAGTGTTTTGTGGGATGCAGTCCGGTTTAACCCCATGCTCCCGGTAAAGGACAGCACGGGTGCTTATACCTATGTGAACGGGCCTGCGGGCGTTGGCCAGCCGATTGGCAATCCGTTGGCTTATGTAAATGAAGCAAAGGATGGATTTTATAATCTGAATGTATTTGTCAATGCGTTCGGAGAATTTGAGATTCTGAAGGGATTAAAATTCAGAACCAGCTTTGGCGCTAATTATATAAGCAGCGGAGAAGAAGCGTTTGTGCCGACCGATATTTTTGCATCATCGGGTATTGGACGGGCTTCCCAGTCTTCCGGAAGAAATTACAACTGGCTTAATGAGAATACGCTGACCTATGATAAGGTATTTAATAAGATCCATGCGATCAATCTGACGGGCGGCTTTACGCTTCAAAACTGGTATACAAAGACGTCTTTAGCCGGTATCACCAATCTGTCCACCAATAGCCTGGGGCCCTATAATTTCGGCATCGGTATTCCCTCCACCCCCTCTTCCTATTATGGAGAAAATGCACTGGTTTCTTATTTCGGCAGGGCCAACTACCGGTTGATGGACAAATACCTGTTTACTTTTACCATGCGTGCGGATGGTTCCTCCCGTTTTGGAGTCAATGATAAGTGGGGGTACTTTCCTTCCGGCGCATTTGCCTGGCATTTGTCCCAGGAAGATTTTATTAAGAATATAAATGCTATCAGCGACCTCAAATTAAGGATGAGTTATGGCATAACGGGTAATCAGGAAATTGGCTCTTACAATTCACTGAGCCAGTATGTTTCCAATCAATACTCCCTGGGCGCTACGCCTTCGCTGGTGGTTGGTGTTTCTTCCGCCAATATCGCCAACCCTTCATTAAAATGGGAATCCACGGCTTCGTCCGATCTGGGACTGGACCTGGGATTGTGGAATAACCGGTTGTATATCACTACGGATTTCTATTACAAGAAAACGTCCAATCTGCTTTTGCTGGTGAATATTCCCATCACGTCCGGTTACAGCAGCATCCTCCAGAATGCCGGGGCGGTATCGAACAAAGGGTTTGAATTTTCTGCCACCTCACTGAATATTGATCAAAAGAAAGTAAAGTGGACGACCACGGTTAACTTTTCAACGAATGCCAATAAAGTATTGGATCTGGGTAGCAATAAACAGATTTATGTCGGACAGATGAGCGGATCCGTATTTAACGGCGGCGCCCCTTCTTCGGCGATTCTGGTACCCGGAAAACCCATCGGATCCTTTTACGGGTATGTGTTTGACGGCATCTGGCAATCCGAGGATCAGATTATTAAAAGCGGTACAAAACAGGCGGTTAACCCGGGTGATCCGATTTATAAAGACCTGAATGGTGACAGCGTATTGAGTGGGGATGACCGGATGATACTGGGTCAGGCGCTTCCTAAGTTTATTTACGGCATCATCAATAATATTACCGTAGGCCGCTTTAATTTAAATATCTTTTTCCAGGGCGTTTACGGGAATAAAATCCTGAATGAGAACCTGTATGAAATCCAGAATGGCACGCCCGATTTTAATAAACTCGCTTATGTGGCCACCGAGAGCTGGCATGGCCCGGGAACGAGCAATACTTTGCCAAGAGTAAGCAGTATTCTCCGGAATGCCACCGGCTTTACCAGCGATGTGCTTGAAAGCGGGAGTTTCCTCAGGCTGAAGACTGTTACTTTGTCTTATGATCTTCCGCTGCCAAAATTAACCGGCGTATTCAAGTCGGCCAATGTTTATGTAACGGCCCAAAACCTGCTGACGTTTACGAAATACAGCGGCTATGATCCTGAGGTGAACTCGTTTACGGATGCTACCGATGCGCTCAGCCTGGGTACGGATTACAATGCCTTTCCGAATTACAGAACTTTTCTGTTGGGCGTAAAATTTGGCTTTTAACAAATAAAAATATCCTGCATAAATTTTAATAAGATGAAAAGATATATTATTATACTCACGGTCATTCTTTCTCTGGCCTCTTTTACTTCCTGTAAAAAGATGCTTACGGAAAAGATGCACAGCAGCTTATCCCCCGATAATTTCTATAAAACGGAAGCTGATGCGGAAGCCGCGTTAAATGGCGTTTTTTCCCAGCTGCAGTACCAGGATTATTATCAAAGAACCATTTATCTGATTGCAGATCTTTCGGCCGATATTTTTCAGCCGAATAATGCTTCTTCCGATCGTGTGCAGCTTTACACAGGCACCTATACGGCCACTAACGGGCAGCTATATGCGTGGTGGTCGAACATTTATACCCTGATCAAGAACGCCAATGACGTGATCACCTATGTCCCGGCCATCGATATGGACGACGCTAAAAAGAATAATATCCTGGGAAATGCGCATTTTCTCCGGGGGATGGCCTATTTTGATCTGGTCAGATCCTATGGTGATGTGCCGCTGGTACTGCATAATGGCGGGGATCAGGATCTTTTTCCCTCCCGTACGTCCTCCGATTCCGTCTATAACCAGGTGATCAGCGACCTTCAGTTTGCCGAAGCCAACTGTTTGCCTGCTGATCAGATCCCCGGAAATGAGATCGGGCGTGTTTCTTCAGAAGCGGCATCCGGGATGCTGGCCAGGGTGTACCTGCAAAGAGCCAGCACGGGCTTTGCCGTTTCAACGGACAATCAATCGGCGCTGGATGAATGTAATAAGATTATTCAGTACTCGGCAGGCCATTCGGACGTATTGACTTTAGTTCCGAACTACGCGGATATTTTTGATGTCTCGAAAAAAAACGGTCCGGAATGTATTTTTTCCATCGAATTCGGAGATCCCCCCAATAATAATAATATCACGAACCTCATGTTCGATCCCGAAGCCTATGGCGGTTATGCATCCTTTCTTCCGCTCGCTTCTTTTTACAACTCATTTGATGCTTTGGACAAGCGAAAAGCGGTGGATGCGGGTACGGTGGTTGATGGAATCACCTATATTTCCAAGTATCATGATCCCGGTGTAGCCCCCGGTGGATTCGGACGGACCAACTTTATTGTCATTCGCTATGCGGATATTTTACTGATGCAATCAGAAGCCATGAATAATATTAATCCTGCTGATATCAATAAATTCAGCGGAATTAATGCTGTCAGGACGAGGGCCGGACTCGGAACCAAGCTGCTTGATTTCTCCAATACCCCAACGGCCGCCGATTTCGTGGATGCATTGGTTAATGAAAGACTTTGGGAATTGTGTCTGGAAGGACACAGGCGCTGGGATCTGATCCGGTTAAAGAAATTCCAGCAGATCAAAGCTGCCCAGGGATTTAACCTGGACGACAATCACAAGTTGTTTCCCATTCCGCAAAATGAACGTGATGTAAATAAGAACCTTGCCCAGAATCCTGGTTACTAATAAGCATGGAGATGCTGATCTGTGGAAGCACCAATTCAGTTTTAAGATTTTAAACGTAAAATTGATCACGATATGCCTGGCGATACCTTACATATTAATAATAAGGCGGCGGAAAAAAACAGCTATGATGTCATTGTTGTTGGTTCCGGCATCAGCGGCGGGTGGGCAGCAAAAGAATTTTGCGAAAAAGGGCTTAAAACACTGGTACTTGAGCGGGGCCGGAATGTAGAGCATATCAAAGATTATACGGATTCCACAAAGGATCCATGGGAACTGAAACATCGCGGGTCCATTACCGTGGAAGACCGGAAAAACTATCCGGTTCAGTCGAAGATTTATGCTTTTAATGAAGTGTCCAAACATTTTTTTGTCAATGACCTGGAGCATCCCTATATCCCGGTAAAGCCCTGGTTGTGGATGCGCGGTTACCAGGTTGGTGGACGATCATTGATCTGGGGAAGGCAGTGTTACCGCTGGAGCGATCTGATTTTTGAAGCCAACCGAAAAGAGGGTGTCGGTATTGACTGGCCCATCCGCTATAAAGATATCCAGCCCTGGTATGAATACGTGGAGCCCTTTGTGGGCATCAGTGGTTCTGCAGAAAATCTTCCGCAGCTTCCGGACAGCCATTTTCTGCCGGCCATGGAGCTCAATTGCATGGAAAAAGAAATTGCCAAAAGAATAAAAGCCATTTATAAGGATGAGAGAAGGCTGATCGTTGGCAGAACAGCCAACCATACAGGGAAAGTGGACGGGAAGGGCCCTGCCAGTTCAGGAACAGGTGTGAACAAGGTTGCGTTTTTTCGGGGTACTTCAGCAGCAACTCCGCCACTTTGCCTGCAGCAATGAAAACAGGTAACCTGACCATCCGTCCTTTCTCAATTGTGACGGAAATACTGTATGATAAGGACAGAAAAAGGGCAAAGGGTGTCCGGATACTCGATTCGGAAACCATGAAAACAGAAGAGTATTTTGCCAGGGTCATTTTTGTGAATGCCTCCACCATCA